>NZ_DGCW01000009.1:6619-6832 GCF_002385115.1 Exiguobacterium sp. UBA3968 | reverse complement strand
AACACCTTTGTTACCGTGACGACCCGCCATTTTATCACCCTCGTGAATCTTACGCTTCTGAACGATGTAAGCACGGATCAACTGGTTGACACCAGGTGAGAGCTCGTCCCCATTATCGCGGTCGAAGATTTTGACGTCGAGAATGATTCCATCACCACCGTGTGGAACACGGAGAGATGTATCACGGACTTCACGTGCTTTTTCACCGAAGAT
>NZ_DGCW01000009.1:5836-6472 GCF_002385115.1 Exiguobacterium sp. UBA3968 | reverse complement strand
ACGTGCTTTTTCACCGAAGATTGCATGAAGAAGACGTTCTTCCGCTGTCAATTCCGTTACACCCTTCGGCGTAACTTTACCGACGAGGATATCGCCGTCCTTGACTTCCGCACCGACGCGGATGATTCCGCGATCGTCGAGGTTTTTCAAGGCATCATCACCGACATTCGGAATATCACGTGTGATTTCTTCCGGTCCGAGTTTCGTATCACGCGACTCACATTCGTATTCTTCGATGTGGATCGATGTGTAGACGTCGTCTTTGACAAGACGTTCACTCATGATGACAGCATCCTCATAGTTGTAACCATCCCATGTCATGAAACCGACGAGTACGTTACGACCAAGCGCAAGTTCCCCACCGTCCATCGATGGACCATCTGCAAGGATCTCGCCTTTATCGACTGGGTCGCCTGCTTTGATGATTGGTTTTTGGTTATAACACGTTCCTTGGTTAGAACGGATGAATTTTTGAATCTTGTAACGGTCGAGTTCACCTTCGACGATGTTGCCATCGACTTCCGTCGTACGACGGACAAGGATTTCACGCGCCGTAACGCGCTCAGCGATCCCTGCGTGCTTCGCAACAACAGCGGCTCCTGAGTCTTTTGCAGACACGTACTCCATACCTGTACC
>NZ_DGCW01000009.1:5115-5677 GCF_002385115.1 Exiguobacterium sp. UBA3968 | reverse complement strand
ACGTTGCATGTTCGCTCCCATGAGGGCACGGTTCGAGTCATCGTTCTCAAGGAACGGGATACAAGCCGTTGCGGCAGATACAACCTGCTTCGGTGAAACGTCCATATAATCGACACGTGCTGGTTCAACAGACAAGTTTTGTCCACGGAAACGTGAAAGGACGTGTGAATCTTGGAACGTCTTCTCTTCCGTCAACAACATGTTTGCCTGTGCGACGACGTAGAGATCCTCTTCGTCTGCAGTCATGTAATGGATTTCATCTGTGACGACGCCCGTTTCCGGATCGACACGACGATATGGTGCTTCGATGAAGCCGTACTCATTGACCTTCGCGTACGAAGACAACGAGTTGATCAAACCGATGTTTGGTCCCTCTGGCGTTTCGATCGGACACATACGGGAATAGTGCGAGTAGTGTACGTCACGAACTTCGAAACCAGCGCGCTCACGTGTCAAACCACCGGGTCCGAGTGCTGAAAGACGACGTTTGTGCGTCAATTCTGCAAGCGGGTTCGTTTGGTCCATGAACTGAGACAACTGCGAGCTACCGAAGAACTCTTTA
>NZ_DGCW01000009.1:3923-4915 GCF_002385115.1 Exiguobacterium sp. UBA3968 | reverse complement strand
TTACCGAGGTGATCGATATCGTCTGTCGTACCGACTTCATGCAACAAGTTGAAGAAGTAGTTGATGGCAGCAATCATGTCAGCAGGCGTGATGTGCTTGATGTCACGATCGATGTTACCGTTACCGATGATATTGATGATGCGTTCACCTTCAGCATCGTCCGGTGCGAACACCTTGATTGACTGTAAGTTGAAAGCCTCACCCTGCGTCACGCCGCCTGTAGGCGTCGCTTCGATGTAACCAACAGATCCTTCGAGGAATGGAAGGACTTTATCGAGCATACGACGATCAAGGACCGTTCCTGCTTCCGCGATGACTTCACCTGTCTCTGGGTCAACGAGCGTTTCCGCAAGTTTCTGACCGAAAAGACGGTTCTTAAGATGAAGCTTTTTATTGATTTTATAACGACCAACGTTTGCCAAATCATAACGTTTCGGGTCAAAGAAGCGCGACACGAGTAACGCTTTTGCGTTTTCGACTGTCGGCGGCTCTCCCGGACGTAGACGCTCATAAATCTCGATGAGGGCTTTTTCCGTTGATTCCGTATTATCTTTTTCAAGTGAATTCCGGAGGTACTCATCATCACCGAGAAGATCGATGATTTCCTGATCCGTACCGAAACCAAGAGCACGTAAAAGAACCGTTACTGGAATCTTACGCGTGCGATCAATGCGAACATAAACGATGTCTTTCGCGTCTGTCTCGAGCTCGAGCCATGCACCACGGTTTGGGATGACTGTCGCGGAGAACCCACGCTTACCGTTCTTATCTAACTTATTGTTGTAATAAACACTTGGCGAACGAACAAGCTGCGAAACGATTACGCGTTCCGCTCCATTGATGATGAATGTTCCCGACTCCGTCATAAGCGGGAAGTCACCCATGAAGACTTCTTGTTCTTTCAATTCACCCGTCTCTTTATTTTGAAGACGGACTTTAACGCGTAGTGGTGCCGAATAGGTCACGTCGCGCTCTTTCGATTCATCGATCGA
>NZ_DGCW01000009.1:1904-3829 GCF_002385115.1 Exiguobacterium sp. UBA3968 | reverse complement strand
CTCTCCGAGCGAGTAGTCGATGAATTCTAATACGAGATTCCCTGTGAAATCGGAAATCGGCGAAATGTCATGAAACATTTCACGAAGACCTTCCCGCAGGAACCACTCATACGAATTCGTTTGAATCTCGATTAAGTTTGGAAGTTCCAATACTTCGCTGATACGTGCATAGCTTCTTCTCTGACGGTGACGACCGTACTGAACAAGTTGACCAGTCAACTGATTCACCTCTCAGACCCACTTCTTCTTATAGAGAAGGACGGGTGTAATATCGAACATTGAAGCCATTTTTTGATTGATAAGCGCAAAAAAGCGACGTCTTGTCTACTCAATCATCTGTAGTCGAGAACGCCAGCTGCTTTCAAACATCTTATCCAAAAATCACTCCAATGGCATTTTATAATACTATCATAGACACAACATGAGGTCAACGACAAATCCTTCGATTTGTCAAGACCGAATTGATTTAAATATCGAGTACCCTTTATCACGGGTAACTGTCTCACACATACCGAATACTTCTTCCATCAACTTCTTCGCAGATGGTCCACCTTGTTTCTTTTGAATGACGACCCAAAGTTCGCCGCCAACGATGAGATGATCATATGCTTCTCGGAGAATACGATGAACGACCGTTTTTCCTGCCCGAATCGGTGGATTCGTCACGATCGCTGCGAATGTCGATTCGCCTACCCCATCATACCCGTCACTCACACCGGTCGTCACGGAAACACCGTTCGCGCGCGCATTGTCTGCCGCTAGTTCGAGCGCCCGTTCATTGACATCGATCAAGTGTGCCGGACGTCCTGTCGACTTCGAGAGCGCAATGCCCATCGGTCCATATCCACAGCCGACATCTAAAATGTCTCCAGCTACAGCCGGTTCCGTGAATGCCTCAATCAACAGACGTGAACCAAAATCGATTCCGTTCTTTGAAAAGACACCGTGATCCGATGTAAAGCGGAGCGTTTGACCACGCAGGACATATTCCCACGTCTTCGGATCTCGTTTCGATGAAGGGTCATTCGTATAATAATGATCCGCCATGTTTCCTTCCCCTCTCATGTAAAAGATGAAAACAAAAGAAGCTCGCAATGCGAGCTTCTCTTGTTTCTACGGAAGAAGAAAATTACTTAACTTCTACAGTAGCGCCAGCTTCTTCAAGCTTAGCTTTCATTGCTTCAGCGTCTTCTTTCGAAACGCCTTCTTTAACTGGTGCTGGAGTTCCGTCTACGAGAGCTTTCGCTTCTTTAAGACCGAGGCCTGTCAATTCGCGAACTGCTTTGATGACGTTGATTTTACCAGATCCAGCGTTAGTAAGGATAACGTCGAATTCAGTTTGCTCTTCAGCTGCTGCGCCTGCGCCAGCACCTGCAACTGCTACTGGAGCTGCTGCTGATACGCCGAATTCTTCTTCGATTGTTTTTACGAGTTCGTTAAGTTCAAGAACAGTCATGCCCTTGAGGTCTTCGATAAATTGCTCTTTGTTGAAAGCCATTATGGTTTTCCTCCTTTGATTTAGCCCACGTTGGGGTGTGAAAATTGTGTTGGTTGCCTATCCCGCTAAGCAGAAATTAAGCAGATTGTTCTTCTTTTTGCTCTGCGATTGCGTTCGTTGCCACCGCGAGTCCACGGATTGGCGCTTGAAGCACGCTGAGGAGCATCGAAAGGAGACCTTCGCGTGATGGAAGTTCCGCAAGGGCTTTGACATCTTCTACTGAAGTGACTTTGCCTTCGATGATACCACCTTTAAGTTCGAGAGCCTTGTGCGTTTTAGCGAAGTCGTTCAAGATCTTAGCTGGCGCGATAACGTCTTCATTGCTGAAGGCGATCGCACTAGGACCTGTGAAGACTTCATCAAGACCTTCGAGGTTGCTTTGAACTGCCGCGCGGCGGAGGAGACCGTTTTTGTAAACTTTGAATTC
>NZ_DGCW01000009.1:1059-1821 GCF_002385115.1 Exiguobacterium sp. UBA3968 | reverse complement strand
GTTTTTGTAAACTTTGAATTCAACGCCCGCTTCGCGGAGTTGTTTACGAAGTTCAGTGACTTCTTCTACTGTGAGACCACGGTAGTCGACGACAACTGTTCCTGCGCTCGCTTGGAGTTTCTCAGCGATCTCAGATACGAGATCCGCTTTGACAGCGATAACTTTTTCGTTTGCCATTTCTGTTGCACCTCCTGGTAGATGAAATGTACCGGTGCGAGGGGCTGCTCGATTTCAAATAAAAAGCCTCCGTCTGCAAAGCAGAGGAGGCGTAATCGTCAAAAAGGATACCTGAACAAACAGGCTCTCTGAGCAAGAACACCTCGGAAGGATTTATGCCCATGTGAGCACCTTCTGTCTACGGTATGTCGAAATATATCAACGTTTTATACTGTAACAGCGTTCTTAGAACGTTGTCAAGTTCGTTTTAGACGAAATTATTTCGCGAAGTCAGCTGAAGATACTTTTACACCAGGACCCATTGTAGAAGCGATCGCGATGTTCTTAAGGTATACACCTTTAGCAGTAGCAGGCTTAACTTTTACGAGAGTTTCGATAACTGTGTTGATGTTCTCAACGAGTTTCTCGTTATCGAATGATTTTTTACCGACAGGAACGTGGATGTTACCTGATTTGTCGACACGGTACTCAACTTTACCAGCTTTGATATCGTTGATTGCTTTTGTGACGTCAAATGTAACTGTACCTGTTTTCGGGTTTGGCATGAGGCCTTTTGGTCCGAGAACGCGACCAAGTTTACCAACT
>NZ_DGCW01000009.1:384-915 GCF_002385115.1 Exiguobacterium sp. UBA3968 | reverse complement strand
ACCAACTTCACCCATCATGTCTGGTGTCGCGACGATAACGTCGAAGTCGAACCATCCTTGTTGGATTTTGTTGATGTACTCAGCATCACCAGCGTAATCTGCTCCAGCAGCTTCCGCTTCTTTTAATTTCTCACCTTTCGCGAAGACGAGGACTTTTTGTGTTTTACCAGTACCGTGTGGCAATACGACTGCTCCACGGATTTGTTGGTCTGCTTTCTTCGGATCTACTCCGAGACGAACAGCCAATTCGATAGTCTCATCGAATTTCGCAGTTGCAGATTTTTTAGTCAAATCTACAGCTTCTGCGAGTTCGTATGAAACCGTACGATCGATAAGCTTAGCAGCTTCTTTGTACTTCTTACCCATTTTAGGTTCCTCCTTTGTGGTTGTGCGGAAAATCCTCCCACATAATGAAAGGGTAGCAGGCTTCAAGAAACTATCCGCCTGCGACCCTCATCGTTGTTCATGGTAATCAAAAAGACATTAGTCTTCGATTACGATACCCATAGAACGTGCAGTACCTTCAACCAT
>NZ_DGCW01000009.1:0-270 GCF_002385115.1 Exiguobacterium sp. UBA3968 | reverse complement strand
ATTGCTGTTTCAACAGATGATGCGTTAAGGTCTGGCATTTTTGTTTCAGCGATTTCACGAACTTTGTCACGTTTGACTGTCGCTACTTTCTTACGGTTCGGTTCACCTGAACCACTCTCAATTCCAGCTGCTTTCTTCAAGAGAACTGCTGCTGGAGGAGTTTTAGTGATGAATGTGAATGAACGATCTTCAAAAACCGTGATGACTACAGGGATAATCAAGCCGGCTTGGTCTTGTGTACGAGCGTTGAACTCTTTACAGAAGCCCATG
>NZ_DGCW01000010.1:15545-15831 GCF_002385115.1 Exiguobacterium sp. UBA3968 | reverse complement strand
TTGAATGATATCTTCTCGGTCTGCCCCGATCAAAAAATAAGAACGGGCTTTGGCGCGCACGAAATTTCGATACCGCTCGATCAAAAATTCGAGCGCATCGCTGTTGTCGAACTCTTTCGCTTGTTCTACAAGCGCTTCATCGGTCATGCACCCAAACTGGTCGAACGAAACCAAACTCATCTTGTATCCCTCCAAGCATCATTGACGAATAGTTCAATTGTTTTTAATTATACAATAATTACCTGTCGCACGACAATGAAAATTGGCATGACCTCTTTTGTTGTAT
>NZ_DGCW01000010.1:14910-15390 GCF_002385115.1 Exiguobacterium sp. UBA3968 | reverse complement strand
AAAATGTATCTTTTCATAAAAAAACACCGTTCTTCCAAAGTAGGAAAAACGGTGATCCGCTCATGCGAATGGTTTATATCATGTATCTGAATTCTTTCGGCGACGGATCGCTTCTAAACGTGCGACGACGTCTTCTGGTAAATCAATCTTCGAGCGCGGTTGAGCCGTCGTCTTCGCAGACGTCGTCTGTTGTTTGATGACAGCGACTGCCGCTTTCCACTCTCGCCGGAGCTCTTGCGCCGATATGCGGAGTGCTCCGAGCGTGAAGATGACCCACTGCTCCGTATAATCATTCGTCGCTACCGTTAACTTGACTCGGATATCTTGTAGCCAATCAGCAGCTGTCTTTTCAATCCATTCATCTGCCGTTTCGTTCTCCCGTGTGTAGACGATATCAATCCCGCTTTTTTGCATCCGGGATTCACGTCCCGGTTGAAGATAGGCATCGAAGACGATCGTAACGCTGAGACCTGTGACAGC
>NZ_DGCW01000010.1:14240-14776 GCF_002385115.1 Exiguobacterium sp. UBA3968 | reverse complement strand
TGGTATTCCGCCATCGCATGAATCAGCCGTTCCCGTGCCAATTCAAAATCTTGCTCCCGCAACGTCCGAAATTCTGGCCATGCGCCAATGATATTATAGCCATCTACGATGAGACGATCATATTTCATCGCGCATACGGCTTTCTAGTCCGGTAGACTTCATATAGTAATAACGAAGCAGCAACCGATGCGTTGAGCGATGTGACATGTCCCGCCATCGGGAGGTGGACGAGGAAATCACATTTCTCACGGACGAGCCGGCTCATTCCTTTTCCTTCACTTCCAATGACGATTCCGAGTGGCATCGTCCCATCAAGTGTCCGGTAGTCATCACTTTCGCGCGCATCCGTTCCGACGAACCAGATGCCTTGTTTCTTTAGATCCTCCATCGTCCGCGCAAGGTTCGTCACGCGAACGACAGGAATATGTTCGATCGCGCCTGTTGATGCTTTTGCGACGACTTGCGTCAATCCGACTGATCGACGCTTCGGAATGATGATCCCGTGTGCCCCGACAGCATCTGCTGTCCGCAAGATT
>NZ_DGCW01000010.1:13318-14109 GCF_002385115.1 Exiguobacterium sp. UBA3968 | reverse complement strand
GCATCTGCTGTCCGCAAGATTGATCCGAGATTATGCGGATCTTCCAGTTCATCGAGTAGGATCAAGAGCGGTGTTTCGTCCTTTTGACGCGCGAGCTCAAAGATGTCTTCCATCTCGGCGTACTCATACGCCGCTACCGCTGCGACGACACCTTGGTGATTTTCCGTTCCAGCTAAACCGGTTAACCGTGAACGCGGTACGAGCTGGATTTGAATCCCTGCTTCCTGCGCCATCGCGTGGATGACGGCAAGTGGTCCTTTTTGTTGTCCTTCCTGCAGAAACAGCTTGTTCATCTCTCGTCCGCTCCGTAATGCTTCTAGAACCGGATTTCGACCCGACAAGAAATCTTGTCCTTCTTCGAGCGGTTCGATCGCGATGGGCTGTTCCTTGACCGGAGCGGCTTTTCGTTTCTCTTGTGCTGGACGTTGTGCCTTCGTTTTCGGCTTCATACCGGTAGCCTTAGGATTCGTCTGTTTTTTCGGCTTCGAGTAGTTCGAACGCTTGTCCGATGAGTTCTTCAAGGCGATCCCCTCCTTCTGAAAGATAAATATAACCGAGCAATGCTTCAAATGCTGTCGCGTAGCGATACGTGTGGACGTCCGTACTCTTCGGGACAGAACCGGATTTTGCGTTCTTCCCGCGCCGGACGACCGCTGCCTCTTCTTCCGTCAACGCATCCGTGTTCAACCAGTGCGTCACGACCGTCGCTTGTGCTTGTGCCCGAACGTACCGGACAGCTGCTTTGTGCAACTCGCCCGGCTTCACATAACCTTGTTCGAGCAATCGCTCGC
>NZ_DGCW01000010.1:12076-13166 GCF_002385115.1 Exiguobacterium sp. UBA3968 | reverse complement strand
CTTGTTCGAGCAATCGCTCGCGCACACGAATCTCATAGACGACGTCGCCCATGTACGCTAACGCGAGTGCGTTCAGTTGTTTGTAGTTCTTCATCCGCGCTTCCACCGCATCCCTTGTGCTGTATCTTCGAGCAGAATGCCTTGGTCACGTAGTTGGTCGCGAATTGCATCTGCTCGTGCAAAGTCACGATTTTGACGTGCTGTGTTCCGCTCTTCGATCAACTGTTCGACTTCTTCATCGAGTAAGCCTTTATCAACTGTCAACGTCACACCTAGGACGCCTGATAATTCCGAGAAGAGTTCGAGGAACTGTTCGAGCACCTGTTTCGATACATGCGCTTCTCCGAGGTATAGGTTGGCTTCTTTTGAGAGATCAAATAAATCCGTCACCGCGTTCGCTGTATTGAAATCATCATCCATCGATGTGATGAAGTGTTCCTTGATTGCCGCTAGACGATTCAACCACTTCTCGTCACCTGTTCCGAGATCAGCCGTCATGTCAAGTCGGTGTTCAATGTTTGCGACCGACTCCCGGATCCGTGCGAGACCATTCGCTGCTTGGTCGATCAGTTCACGACTGTAGTTGATCGGGTGACGATACTGAACCGATAACATGAAGAATCGTAACACCATCGGATCAACCGCTTGGATTGCTTCATGAACCGTCAAGAAGTTACCGAGCGACTTCGACATCTTCTCGTTTTCGATGTTCAAGAACCCATTATGCATCCAGTAGTTTGCGAACTTCTGAGAATTGCATGCTTCCGACTGAGCGATCTCATTCTCATGGTGCGGGAACTTCAAGTCTTGTCCACCGGCATGGATATCGATCGTCTCTCCGAGGTATTTCTTCGCCATCGCCGAGCACTCGATGTGCCAGCCTGGTCGCCCTTCGCCCCACGGACTCGTCCATGCCGGCTCGCCTGGTTTTGCTGCTTTCCAGAGCACGAAATCAAGCGGATCTTCTTTTTTCTCTCCGACTTCGATTCGTGCACCTGCACGCAACTCGTCGATTGACTGTTGGCTTAATTGTCCGTAATCCTTGAAACTACGCGTCCGGAAGTAGACATCTCCGCTTGAAGCGTAGGCA
>NZ_DGCW01000010.1:10774-11982 GCF_002385115.1 Exiguobacterium sp. UBA3968 | reverse complement strand
CTTGAAGCGTAGGCATTGCCTTTTTCAACAAGGACTTCGATGAATGCGATGATATCGTCCATCGTTTCCGTGACGAGTGGATGGATGTCCGCTTTTTGGACATTTAAAGCACCCGTATCCGCGTGATACGCTTCAATGAAACGTTTCGTCAACGCATGATAATCTTCTCCCAGTTCGTTTGCTGTCCGGATGATCTTATCGTCGACGTCCGTGAAGTTCGAGACGTATTTGACCTCATATCCGCGGTATGTGAAGTAGCGACGGACTGTATCGAAGACGATCGCTGGACGTGCATTGCCGATATGAATGTAGTTGTACACAGTTGGACCACAGACATACATCTTGACCTTTCCTTCTTCTAATGGTTTAAATGGTTCCTTTTTTCCGGTCATGCTGTTGTACAGTTGAATCATGACGTCGCCCTCCTTTAATCCGTTCAATTTCTTGTTTTAATACTTCTAGTTCCATTTCAATCCGCTCTTGGCATTCGCTGACCGGATCCGGGAAACGATGATCAAGTGGTGCTTCGACCTTCATGCCGTCTTGAATGACGACACGTCCCGGAATGCCGACGACGGTCGCATTTGGAGGAACGTGTTTTAAGACAACAGAACTAGCACCAATTTTCGAGTATGCCCCGATCGTGATATCTCCAAGGACACGGGCACCTGCTGAAACAAGTACGCCGTCTTCAATCGTCGGATGACGCTTTCCTGTTTCTTTCCCCGTTCCGCCGAGCGTCACGCCTTGAAACAACGTGACGTCATCACCAATGATCGTCGTCTCACCAATGACGACACCCATCCCGTGGTCAATAAAGAATCGGCGTCCAATCGTCGCTCCTGGATGAATCTCGATTCCTGTCAAAAAGCGACTGAACTGCGAAATCAATCGACCGAGTAAGCGAAACTTCGCGTTCCAGAGCCGATGGGCCAGGCGATGCATCCAAATCGCATGTAAGCCCGGGTATGTCAAAATGACTTCTAACGTGCTGCGGGCAGCTGGATCTTGCTCAAACACATTGCGGATATCTTCTCGCATCCGTGTCATATACGTTCTCCTTTCCATAAGAAAAAGCGCCTCTATGCATTGCTGCACAGAGACGCTAACGAAGCGCGGTCCCACTCTGTTTGGACGATTGACTCGTCCCTCTCGACGTCCGTTAACGCCGGAGATACGTCTGCGCCTACTCTCACGGATTTCGGGCA
>NZ_DGCW01000010.1:8636-10635 GCF_002385115.1 Exiguobacterium sp. UBA3968 | reverse complement strand
CACTCAGAGGGGCATTTCATGATTCGCTTCTTCAAGCCCTCGCACCATTCGAGCTTGTCTCTGGAGAAGAAGACGCATCGTTACTTTCCTCGTCTACGCTTTCGTTATTCTGCTTCAAGCCGTGCAAGCACACGGTCTTTTCCTAGTAATTGAATCGTGTTCGGGAGTTCTGGACCATGCGTCTGTCCTGTCGTCGCAACACGAATTGGCATGAACAAGTTTTTTCCTTTTTGACCAGTCGCTTTTTGCGTCGCTTTGATCGATGCTTTGATTGCTTCTGGTGTCCACTCTTCGAGAGCGCGTAACTGGTTCGCGAATTCTGCAAGTACAGTCGGAACCGTCTCGCCACTCAAGACAGTGTTTGCCTCTTCATCATACACCACTTCATCCTCAAAGAACATCTCTGAAAGCTTGACGATTTCCGCGCCATGCGTCATCTGTTCGCGGTATAGCGCGACAAGATCACGTGCCCAAGCGAGCTCTTCTTCTGAAGGTGACGCTTCGACGCGACCTGCTTCTTGTAGGAACGGAAGACTTGCTTCGAATACTTCTTCGAACGATTGATGTTTCATATACTGACTGTTGA
This sequence comes from Exiguobacterium sp. UBA3968, assembly GCF_002385115.1. Taxonomy (NCBI): domain Bacteria; kingdom Bacillati; phylum Bacillota; class Bacilli; order Caryophanales; genus Exiguobacterium; species Exiguobacterium sp. UBA3968. The sequence goes on along the minus strand of NZ_DGCW01000010.1, from coordinate 10,049 downwards.
TCCAAGCCAATTTGTTTTGGTCAAAGACAGCCGGACTCTTCGAGAGACGATCCGCGTCAAAGATCTTGATTAACTCTTCTTTCGTGAAGATTTCCTCTTCGCCGACAGGTGACCAGCCGAGAAGCGTGATGAAGTTGAGTAATGCTTCCGGGAGATAACCGAGCTCTTTATACTGCTCGATGTACTGAATGATCGAGTGATCACGCTTCGAGAGTTTCTTGTGTGCTTCATTGACAATCAATGTCATGTGACCAAACGTCGGGTATTCCCAACCGAACGCATCATAGATCATCATCTGTTTCGGTGTGTTCGAAATATGATCATCTCCACGAAGAACGTGACTGATCGCCATCAAGTGATCGTCGATGACGACAGCAAAGTTATACGTCGGAATGCCGTCTTTTTTAACGATGACCCAGTCACCGAAGTCTTTTGATTCGAACGAGACGTCGTCTTTGACGATATCATTCCATGTATACGTGACATCTTCCGGTACACGAATCCGAATCGATGGCGTGCGACCTTCTGCGCGGAACGCTTCTTCTTGTTCTGCTGTCAGGTTACGGTGTGCCCCTGAATAACGTGGTGCTTCTCCGCGTGCGATTTGCGCTTCGCGTTCTGCTTCGAGCTCTTCCGATGTCATGTAGCAACGGTAAGCGAGTCCCTTTTTAAGTAACTCATCCGTATACTTTTGATAGATATCAAGACGCTCCATTTGTGAATAAGGACCGTACTCACCACCGCGACCTGGACCTTCGTCCCAATCGACACCGAGCCACTCGAGATTCTTCATTTGACTCTCGACCCCACCTGCGATGTTCCGCTTTTGGTCCGTATCCTCGATTCGTAATACCATCTTGCCGCCTAAATGGCGTGCAAACAGATAGTTAAATAATGCAGTCCGGGCATTCCCGATATGCAAGTGTCCTGTTGGACTTGGGGCATAACGTACTCGTACTTCTGCCATTGCCAATCACTCCTTCGACTAAAATTCGCTTATCTAGTATACCTTATTCTTCGATTCGTTTCAGTAGAATCACTGCTTGACAAGCGATTCCCTCTTCTCGTCCCGTAAAACCTAACCATTCCGTTGTCGTTGCCTTGACATTGATCTGTTCAATGTCCGCTTCGAGTAATTCTGCGATCCGAGCGCGCATCGTGTCGATGTACGGACGAAGCTTTGGTGCCTGTGCGATGACTGTCGCATCTAGGTTGCCAAGCTCATACCCTTGTTGTTTAACGAGCGCGTAGACATGCTGCAGTAATTTTGCTGAATCCGCATCCTTGAATTCCGGATCCGTATCCGGAAAATGTTTTCCGATATCCCCCGCTGCAATCGCACCAAGTGCTGCGTCGGCAATCGTATGTAACAAGACGTCTGCATCCGAATGACCGAGCAATCCTTTCGTATGC
>NZ_DGCW01000010.1:5783-8469 GCF_002385115.1 Exiguobacterium sp. UBA3968 | reverse complement strand
CAAAACCTTGTCCAATTCGAATCATCGTCATTTCCCTCGTTTCATTAGAATTGCTTCACCGAACCATAGATCGTCCGGTGTCGTCATCTTGATATTTTCGTAGTGACCGTGGACGATCGTTACTTTTCCTCCGTCCCATTCTATCAAACTTGCATCATCGGTTCCTAGGTATTTTGTTGCCGCTTTTTCATGAACCGTGCGAATCGTTGCAAGATCAAATGCTTGTGGTGTCTGGGCTGCCATCAAGTGTTCTCGCGGAACGGTCTCACTGATGTGATTCGCTTCGATCCGTTTGACGGTGTCTTTGATCGGTACGGCGAGAATCGCTGCTTGATCCAACACTGCCGCCTGGACGACCGCATGAATCGCTTCTTGTGAAATGAACGGTCGAGCCCCATCATGAATCAGGACGATCCCTTCGCCTTCTAATGCCTCAAGACCACGGAGAACACTTTCTTGACGTTCGGCACCACCCGCAACCAGTTTGATGGCTGTCGCATAGGACGAAGTGACGTGCGTAAACCAGTCTTTCTCCATTGGATTGATCGCAAGAACGATTTCCGCACATGCCGGGTCCGCCTCGAAGACATCTAGTGTCCAAGCGATGATTGGACGGTCTCTTAGTTCAAGCATCAATTTATTACGATCTGCGCCCATCCGCTTACCGGCACCGGCAGCGGGGATGACGACGCGATATGTGGCTGTAGACATCTCATTCCCTCTTTTCTATCTCACTGATCATCGTGATCCATTCCATCACACCGAAAACGGACTCGATCATGAAATCGAATCCGTTGCGGGTCTATCTGAATGCCTCTCGATATCTCTCTAGGCATAGTGTCTCATTTTTCCTGTGGTTTCGCAAAAATCATTCGTCCAGCTGACGTCTGTAAGACACTCGTGACGACGACGCCAATCGTTTTCGAAATCAGGTGTTTTCCACCTTCGACGACGACCATCGTTCCATCTTCGAGATAGGCGATCCCTTGCTTTTGTTCTTTCCCTTCCTTGATGACAAGGACGGTCATTTCTTCTCCTGGAATGACGACTTGTTTGACCGCATTCGCCAGGTCATTGATGTTAAGGACAGGAACATGTCGGACTTCACAGACTTTGTTTAAGTTATAGTCGTTCGTGACGACGATTCCTTTAACGAGTTCCGCAAGTTTGATCAATTTGATGTCGACTTCCGGTACATCCTCGAAGTCGCCATCATAAATTTCGACCTCGACTCCAGGGATCTCTTGTAATTCTTTTAAGACATCGAGCCCGCGGCGTCCACGGTTTCGTTTCAACGTATCAGAAGAATCCGCGATGTACTGCAACTCACCGATGACGAATTGCGGAACGATCAGTTTCCCTTCGACGAAGCCTGTTTTCGTGATATCTGTGATTCGTCCGTCGATGATGACGCTCGTATCGAGCACTTTACTATTCGACTTTGCTGGAACGACGACTTCAGGTGCCGTCTTTTTTTCACTTTGGTTGCTACGTAAGAAGATTTTCGTCAATTCATGACGTTTTCGATACCCGACCGTAAAGCCGAGATATCCGAATAACGCGGTCACGAAGATCGTTAAGACATTACTGAGGACAGGAATCCCAACTAAGTCGATTAACGTACTGACGAGAAATGCTAATACTAATCCGATCAACAAACCAAACGTACCAAAAAAGAGATCTGCTACTGGGGCTTTGACGAGTCGTTCTTCTAAAAATCGGAGAAGTCGAATTACCGAATCCGTAATGAATAATCCAATTAATAAGAATATGAGTGCACCAATCGTTCCAGTTACGTATTCGCTCATCAACCATGCCGGGAAAGTCGTACTTGTCGCTGTTTCAATCAATTGGAAAAACTGAGGAAGCAACAAGATCCCAAGGGCAAGTCCGAGTAATGCAAAAAATACCCGTATGACGATTTTCAATCTTCTCACCTCCTTTGCTTATTTTAAGTTCATTGTAACATGTACTGAATTGAACTACCTACGCCGGAAGGAGGGGAAACTGTTTACATATCCATTACAGTTCCCCCATTTTTTACGTCATCCCAGCTTAAAACGGAATTGTTTCGCGTAATGCTTCGTCCACGCTCTCGACACCGACGACCGTAATCCCGTCCGGATACGTCCAGCCTCCTAAGTTATTTTTCGGAATGATCGCTCGTGTAAAACCAAGTTTGGCTGCTTCTGCTACACGTTGCTCAATGCGCGATACACGACGAACTTCTCCCGTCAACCCGACCTCACCAATCACGACATCCGTCGGACGCGTCGGTTTGTCACGGAAACTAGAGGCAATGGCAACACAGACGGCTAAGTCGATCGCTGGTTCATCGAGCTTCACACCACCCGCTGCCTTGAGATAGGCATCTTGTGTTTGTAAGAGAAGACCCGATCGTTTCTCAAGAACGGCCATCAATAACGCTACTTTATTTTGATCGATTCCGGTCGCCATCCGTCTAGGATTCCCAAATGACGTCGGTGAAATCAATGCTTGCAGTTCGACGAGGACGGTTCGTGTCCCTTCCATTGAAGCAACGATCGTTGAACCGGATACGCCGGATGTCCGCTCTTCGAGGAAAATTTCTGACGGATTTAAGACCTCTTCAAGACCAGACTCCCGCATCTCAAAAATTCCGATCTCATTCGTTGAACCAAATCGATTTTTAACAGCACGCAGAATT
>NZ_DGCW01000010.1:2459-5636 GCF_002385115.1 Exiguobacterium sp. UBA3968 | reverse complement strand
AACGTATGGTGACGTTCGCCTTCGAAATACAAGACAGCATCCACCATGTGCTCAAGTAAACGTGGTCCAGCAATCGAACCCTGTTTTGTAACGTGACCAACGATGAAGATCGCAATACCACGACTCTTTGCAATTTTCATCAGCATCGCCGTACATTCACGTACCTGTGTCACACTCCCGGGTGCGGACTGGATGTCATCAATGTAGACAGTTTGAATCGAGTCGATGATTAAAAACCGTGGCTGTTCTTCATCAACGACACGTTCAATCATGTTCATGTCCGTTTCACTGAGGACGAACAAATCCTGTGTCGGCAATCCAAGCCGTTCCGCGCGCAATTTGGTTTGTTTAAGCGATTCTTCCCCTGAGATGTAGAGCACTTTTTCACCACGTTGGGCAAGCCGTGCACTCGTCTGCAGTAAGATCGTCGACTTCCCGATCCCCGGGTCTCCTCCAACAAGCACCATCGAACCTGGAACGATGCCGCCTCCGAGGACACGGTCGAATTCACCACTTCCGGTAAAGACACGACTCTCTTCTTGCGAGACGATATTCGCGAGGCGTTCAGGCTTTAATTGTTTTGTCGTCGTATGAACAAAAGCGGCACCGCGCCGTCCTTTTTTTTCTTCGACGACTTCTTCGACCATCGTGTTCCATTCTCCGCATCCAGAACAACGTCCCATCCATTTCGGTGATTCAGTTCCACAGCTTTGGCAAACGAATTTTGTTTTTAACTTAGCCAATCGATTCATCCTTTCTGTTTCAAAAAAAGACCAGCTTCGCTCAGAAAGTGCGAAAGCTGGCCCTGTGCTCAGTGCTTATTCCGTTGCGGCAGAACTCACGTGATTCCGGCGAACGATGAATTCGTTCTCTTCGACATCAAGCGCAACATGCTCTCCTTTTTGGATATCACCTGCGAGCAATGCTTCTGACAACCGGTCTTCCGCTTCCCGTTGAAGGGCACGACGGATTGGACGTGCGCCGTACTCTGGATCGTACCCGATATCGGCGATCTTCGAGAGGGCAGCTGGTGTCAATTCGAAATGAATTTCCTGTTCAGCCAAACGTTTTTCAAGGGTTTTCGCCATCAACTTCACGATCTCTTCGATGTGCTGTTTCTCGAGTGAATGGAAGACGATCGTTTCATCGATCCGGTTCAAGAACTCTGGACGGAACGCCCGTTTGAGTTCTTCCATGACTTTATCTTTCATGTCTTTGTATTCGCGATCTGTATCTTCAGAAACAGCGAAGCCGACATATTTATTACGTTTAAGGGCACTTGCACCGACGTTCGACGTCATGACGATGATCGTGTTACGGAAATCAACCGTCCGACCTTTCGAGTCTGTTAAGCGTCCATCATCAAGTACTTGCAAGAGAATGTTGAAGACTTCCGGGTGCGCCTTCTCGATTTCATCAAGTAAGATGACCGAGTACGGTTTCCGGCGAACTTTTTCAGTCAATTGACCGCCTTCTTCGTAACCGACATATCCTGGAGGTGAACCGACGAGACGGCTCGTTGCATGTTTCTCCATGTACTCTGACATGTCGATCCGGATGATTGCATCCTCATCTCCGAACATCGCTTCGGCAACCGCACGGGCGAGTTCTGTTTTACCAACCCCAGTAGGACCGAGGAAGATGAACGAACCGATCGGACGTTTTGGATCTTTCAGTCCAGCACGTGCCCGACGAATGGCTTTTGAAATCGATTTAACGGCTTCGTTTTGACCGATGACACGATCGTGAAGGATTTCTTCGAGGCGAAGGAGACGATCCGTCTCTTCTTCCGCGATCTTCGTGACCGGTACACCTGTCCAGTTGGCAACGACTTGTGCGATGTCATCTTTTGTGACTTCAAGTTTTTCGTTGCCTTGTTTATTCTGCCATTCCTCTTTCAAACGCTCAAGCTCATCGCGTAATTTTTGTTCCGTGTCACGGAGGCTTGCTGCTTTTTCGAACTCTTGGCTTTGGACAGCTTCGTCCTTGTCCTTACGGATACCTTCGAGTTTCGCTTCGACTTCTTTTAAGTTCGGTGGTGCTGTGTATGAACGCAACCGAACTTTCGATGCCGCTTCATCGATCAAATCGATCGCTTTATCCGGAAGGAAACGATCCGAAATGTATCGATCCGACAATGTGACGGCTTCTTGAATCGCTTCGTCTGTGATCGTCACACGGTGGTGTGCTTCATAACGATCGCGAAGACCAAATAGGATTTGTGTCGCTTCATCCGTTGTTGGCTCTGCGACTTGAATCGGTTGGAAACGACGTTCGAGTGCCGCATCTTTTTCGATGTATTTCCGGTACTCATCAAGAGTCGTTGCTCCGATACACTGGAGTTCACCTCGTGCGAGCGATGGTTTAAGGATGTTCGATGCATCGATCGCACCTTCTGCTCCACCCGCTCCAATCAATGTATGCAACTCATCGATGAAGAGAATGATGTTCCCCGCTTGACGAATCTCATCCATGACCTTTTTCAAACGATCTTCGAATTCACCACGGTATTTCGTACCGGCAACGAGTGTTCCCATGTCGAGTACCATGACGCGTTTATTGCGTAACGTCTCCGGTACTTCATTGTTGATGATTTGTTGAGCGAGACCTTCGACGACAGCCGTTTTACCGACCCCTGGTTCCCCGATCAAGACTGGGTTATTCTTCGTCCGGCGGCTCAAGACTTCGATGACGCGTTGAATTTCTTTCGCACGACCGATAACTGGATCAAGACGTGTTTCACGCGCTTGTTGTGTCAAATCACGAGCAAGACCATCAAGCGTTGGTGTTGCGACACCTGAACCTGCTTGCGACGCGTTTGCTGTTGTTTCACTGTTCCCGAGCAACTGGAGTACTTGCTGACGGGCTTTTGAAAGACTGATGCCTAAGTTATTTAAGACACGAGCAGCAACGCCCTCTCCTTCTCGGATCAATCCGAGCAAGAGGTGTTCTGTTCCGACGTAAGAGTGACCGAGTTTACGTGCCTCATCCATTGATAACTCGATGACTTTTTTCGCACGTGGTGTATAGTGAATCGTCGTTGCACCATCTTGTCCGCGACCGATCAATGCTTCGACTTCCATCTGAATTTTATCTGAACTGAGACCGAGTGCTGTTAAGGCTTTCGCAGCGATTCCGTCTCCTTCACGTACAAGTCCGAGTAAAATGTGTTCTGTT
>NZ_DGCW01000010.1:828-2330 GCF_002385115.1 Exiguobacterium sp. UBA3968 | reverse complement strand
GAGTAAAATGTGTTCTGTTCCGATATTGTGGTGCCCCAACCGTACTGCTTCTTCTTGAGCAAGTGCCAATACACGTTGTGCACGTTCTGTAAATCGTCCAAACATCATTATGCAAAACCTCCTTGTGTGTGATCCCTGTTTGTCTGTTCGGTTAACATCGTCCGAATTCGTTTCGCCCGTTCGATGTCCCGTTCTCTAGATGTTAATTGTTTCCCGAAATGCTTTTGTAGAAAACCTGTTTGTAATGAAACGAGCAGTTGATGAAAAAGATTTGGAGGAAGATTGACTTCTAGTCCCAGACTGTCTGCTAAGCGGACATCCGATAGCCGTTCCGTTGCTTCCCGCGCTGTAATCAGTCGAGCTGATGTCAGGATGCCATAGGAACGATATAGTCTGTCCTCTAGTTCTTCTTGATACATCTCCAATAATCCTTTTCGTGCTGCCTGTTCTGCTTCAATTAATGCTTCGACCGCAAATTGATAGTCCGTGATCAGCATATCCTCGCTTGCCCCAAGCGTCCGTTGGTTCGAAAGTTGGAACATGCGACCAGAAGCATCGCTTCCCTCACCGTAACGCCCACGAATCGCGAATCCTAACTGTCGTAAGTGTTTGATATAGCCTTGAATCTGATTCGTCAGGACTAGTCCCGGTAAGTGCAACATCACGGAAGCACGAAGACCTGTTCCGACGTTACTCGGACAAGTCGTTAAATAACCAAGCGTGTCATCAAAAGCAATTTTAAATCGTTCACTGATCAAGCGATCGACTTGTTTTGCGATCCGAAACGCTTCTTCAAGCTGTAGCCCAGGTAATAACGTCTGAATTCGAAAATGATCCTCTTCGTTTACCATGACACTGATCTGCTCATCTTCACTAATGAAGAGTCCTGTCCGTGGATGACTCGCTAACGCCGGACTAATTAGATGCTTTTCTACTAAAGCGGTTCGGGTCAGGACATCCGCCTGATCGACACGACCAAATCGGAACCCTTTCATCCCATTTAGTTGGCGTTCCGTCTCTTCAATGAGTGCATTGGCTTGTGCTTCTGACAACATCGTTGAGAACGGATAACGTGTCGTATTGCGCGCCAAACGGACTCGTGTCGAAACGACGATGTCGTCAAAGGGAGAAGATTGATTCATCGATTCGCTTAAAGGGTGTTGAAGCAACTCTTCAAACATGACGCAAATCCTCCTCGACACTCTCAATCTGTTGTTTTATGACTTCTGCTTCTTCATAATCTTCTGCTAAGATTTTGCGGTTGAGTTGTTCTTTGAGTCGACTAAGTTGCTGGTTTAATCGTTTCTCCACGGATTCCTCATCAGGGCGTGAACCATAATGTTGCGTATGACCGTGTTGGAACTGACGAACCATGCCGTCGACTTCGTCTTTGAAAAATGAATAACAAGTCGGGCAACCGACTTTACGAAGATGAAGCAATTGTTGACGGGTCATACCACAAGACGGACATGCCGTCCCTTGATATTCACGTGCTAACTCCC
>NZ_DGCW01000010.1:0-659 GCF_002385115.1 Exiguobacterium sp. UBA3968 | reverse complement strand
TTTCTGACTCTTGTGGGAGTTTGACACGGACGATTGCTTCTCGTTCGCCACATCGTTGACAACGCATCGTGCATTCCTCCAATGTCCGACGACTAGAGTCGCTTCATGGTTTGAAGAAGCGTCCGCATCAAGTGGGCACGCATCCGGTGTTGATCTTCGACCGCCATTGGCAAACTCTCTTTTTGCAACAGCGATTGAATCAAAATAGCTTCCCGCCGCGTCAGTAATTGTTCGTTCATCAAACGAATCAAATAATCTTCTGCAGCTTGTTCCGTCAAATGATCACCGATCCATGAACTGACTTCGTCTAATAGATCGTGACTATCGAGCACAACGATTTTTTGAATCCGAATGTATCCACCGCCGCCCCGCTTACTTTCAACAAAATAACCCTTTTCGACCGTAAAACGAGTATTAATGACGTAATTGATTTGTGATGGAACACAGTCAAAACGTTGTGCAATTTCTTGACGTTTGATTTCAATCGTCTTTTCGTCGTGTAAAATTTGCTTTAAATAGGCTTCGATGATATCTGTGATGTTTTGCATTGGCACCACCTCTCTGACCATCTTTGACTATTGTTTGATTTAATAGTAATCATCTAAAAAAAGAAATGCAACTGATAAGGCTTTTTAGAAAACACAAAAAGACCGACCTGC
>NZ_DGCW01000011.1:2978-3299 GCF_002385115.1 Exiguobacterium sp. UBA3968 | reverse complement strand
TTCGAATCCCGTACGGGTCATTCTCAAAAAGCTATCTCTATTATATAGAGATAGCTTTTTTTAGGTTTTAACGGAAAGGGGTGAAGTCGTAATGGAAGGTGTGCCGTTTGAACCGCTCCTAGTCGGAGTGTCTGGAGGATGTGACTCGATGGTACTCGTCGATCGGTTGTATCAAGAAGGGTATGACATTGCAATTGCACATGTGCATCACGGATTACGAGAAGCATCCGACGAAGAAGCACATTTTATCGAAGACTGGGCAGCAACTCGAAAGATTTTGTTTTTCATGACGCGTTTAGACTGGGCAGGACGTACGAGCTC
>NZ_DGCW01000011.1:345-2850 GCF_002385115.1 Exiguobacterium sp. UBA3968 | reverse complement strand
CTGGGCAGGACGTACGAGCTCTCAAGCAGCATGTCGTGAGGAACGGTATGCATTTTTTGAGCGCATCATGGAAGAGACCGGACGCTCGCGTCTTGTTCTCGCCCATCATCAAGATGATCAAATCGAGACGTTGCTCATTCAGCTCGTTCGAGGAGAAGCACAAGTTGATGGGATTCCTGTCATTCGTCCGTTTGGTAACGGCTGGTTACATCGACCGTTACTACATGAATCGAAGCAAGCATTACTCGATTATGCATGGCAACATGAGGTACCGTGGCGAGAGGATGCATCAAATGCAGAAACGACCTATTTACGAAATCAAATTCGGCATAAGATTCTTCCGCCACTACGAGACATTCGTCCTGGTTTTGAACAGGCAACAGCAGCAGCAGCACATGCGCGACAGCAAATCATGCGTGAGCAGGCAACATTCGTCGCGACCTATCTCGACCGGTGCAAGGAAACAAACGGAATTCCGGTCGCACGTATTTTAGAATTGCCGACGGATTTACAACGGCTCGTCTTGCCGACGTTAACGGGCGATACGTTTTCTTCCGAAACGATTCGTCACTTTGTTACATGGCTTCGGGTGGATAAGGGCTCGGACGAAGTGTATTATGGAAACTGGAGGATGCGACGTGCATATGGCTTTTTGATGCAAGATCGTGTGATACGGTCAATGAATGACGATTTACCGTTTCAAGTAGGGGAGAATTTGGGAACGTATCATTATGGTGAACAAATGCTTCGCTTCTCAATTGGAACGCACGGGATCCCACTGGACGCGATTACGTTTCCGTTGACGGTACGTCCGCCACGTCCGGGAGATCGGATTCAACTTGCTGTTGGTTCGAAAAAAGTCAGTCGAATTCTGATTGATGCGAAGGTTCCACGTTATCTCCGGGAACAAGTGCCGGTCGTCGTCGATGCAAATGGAGTGATTTTAGCCGTCATTGGACATCGAATTGCAATATTCGGGTCATTTGAACTCCTCGCAAAATCTTATTTAATGATAGAATGGTAATGTAGTGTTTATTATGGAGGAGGAATACCTAGCATGACCTTGATGAACGATATGGAAAAAGTATTGATTTCAGAAGAAGAGATCCAAAATAAAGTGGGCGAACTCGCCGGCGATTTGACAGCGGATTATCACGATCGTTTTCCGTTGCTTGTGTGTGTCTTAAAAGGCGCAATGCCTTTCATGTCCGATCTTGTCAAAAAGATGGATATGCACCTTGAAATGGACTTCATGGACGTTTCGACGTATCACGGTGGGACAACATCAACCGGTGAAGTCAAGATTGAAAAAGATTTGAACACATCGGTAGAAGGACGCGACATCTTGATTGTCGAAGATATCATCGACAGCGGATTGACGCTTGGTTACCTCGTAGACCTCTTCAAGTACCGGAAAGCGAAGTCCGTTAAAATCGTGACATTGCTCGACAAACCGACAGGACGGAAAAATGACTTGCATGCAGATTACAGCGGCTTCGTCATTCCACACGAATTTGTCGTCGGGTATGGTCTGGATTACGAAGAGAAATACCGTAACCTTCCGTATGTAGGTGTCTTGAAACCTGCAGTCTACGGTGGCTAATTATTTTTAATCTCGTCTGTCCCATGATAAGATGAAACCAATTACAAAGCGCGCCCTGTCGCGCCAGGATTCGTATTCATCCATTAGAAAAACGAGATGGATGCGGAGAGGAGGCATAAGATGAACCGAGCAGTGAAGAATACCCTCGTGTTTGGGGTCATTTTTCTAGCTTTGATCTTGTTTCTGCAATACTTGCAGAGTCCAGTGAACAAAAGCAAAGAAATCAATTACACACAGTTTGTCGAGTCTGTTGAAAAAGGTGAAATCAAGACGGCTACCTTCCAGTATGAAGGCCAGACGTATAATGTGACAGGAGATTTGCGTGCAAAAGATTCGACGTATGAAACAGTCGTACCGGCTGTTGATACGGAACTAACGGATCTCTACACGCAATTGAAAAGCCAAGGAGTCAAGATGGACTTCAAGGCAGCAGAAACGAATGGTGGTTGGATCGCGTTATTAACGACGATCGTTCCATTCATCATCATCTTCATCCTCTTCTTCTTCTTGATTAATCAAGCACAAGGTGGCGGTGGTGGCGGTCGCGTCATGAACTTCGGGAAATCGAAGGCACGCCTCTACGATACAGAGAAGAAAAAGATTACGTTTGATGATGTAGCCGGCGCAGACGAAGAGAAACAAGAACTCGTCGAAGTCGTCGAATTCTTAAAAGATCCGCGTAAATTCGCGAAGCTCGGTGCCCGTATTCCGAAAGGGGTTCTCCTCGTGGGTCCTCCAGGTACAGGTAAAACGTTGCTCGCGCGTGCTGCAGCTGGTGAAGCTGGCGTACCATTCTTCTCGATTTCAGGTTCTGACTTCGTTGAGATGTTCGTTGGTGTCGGGGCATCACGTGTTCGTGACTTGTTCGAAAACGCGAAGAAAAACGCACCATGTATCATCTT
>NZ_DGCW01000011.1:0-211 GCF_002385115.1 Exiguobacterium sp. UBA3968 | reverse complement strand
ATGTATCATCTTCATTGATGAAATCGATGCTGTCGGTCGTCAACGGGGCGCAGGTCTCGGTGGTGGACATGATGAGCGTGAGCAGACATTGAACCAACTTCTCGTCGAGATGGATGGATTCAGTGAAAACGAAGGCATCATCATGATCGCAGCAACGAACCGTGCTGATATTCTTGACCCTGCGTTACTCCGTCCAGGTCGTTTTGACCGT
>NZ_DGCW01000014.1:2690-3568 GCF_002385115.1 Exiguobacterium sp. UBA3968 | reverse complement strand
GTTCAGTTTTCAAAGTCCAATATGTCATTTGACGACTTTTAAATCTTACAGTAAAGTAATATGTGATGTCAATTACTTTTTTGAAGTTTTTTTCGTCTGTGACGCTCGCGTTTGGCGTGTGCCTCAGCGACATGTATTAATATATCAACTCTTGTTTTTTTCGTCAACTGTTTTTCTAAAAAAACTTTAGAAAAAAGATAGACCCGCTTGAACCGGTAAAACACTACCCGTTCGCGGGTCTTTTTCATTACGCTTGTTTTTGAGATCGTCCTTGAGAAGCAGGCTTTTCTTGTAAGCGATGCAGCATTAAAATCTGGTATGCATTACAGACTAAAAGTGTCGCAAGCGCCGCCCACAACATCCGTTTGTCTTGTGTTGCCTGCAAAGCAGGTACCCATTCGATCAACGTGATGACCGTCATAAGGAACAATGTCGGAATGAATGCCGTAAAGTTCGTTTCCCGTGCTTTCGTCCGCGCGACTAGGAAGGCAATAAATAACAAGACGACCATCTCACCAATATAGAGACTTGTCTTATCAAAACCATATGCTAGTCCACGTAGATAGACGCCATCAAACAGTGCAAACGCGATCAAGACGATTTGAACACGATTCCAAAGCTTTGCGCCGCGGAATAAATCGAGTCCGACACGGTGTAAGATCAAGTACGAGAAGAATCCCATCAAACTGATGGCAGTCCACGTACTACTGTAGGAGAGAGCTGTCACATATCCGCTGATCGATTGATTTCGGATATATCCAGGTTCTGCTACCAAGTTAAACACGAAGCCTACGAGCGTTCCGATTAGGAGCGTCATCCAAAACAGCTTCAAAAATCCTTTAATCTTCATTCTTATCCCTCTACTTTTTCGATGACAC
>NZ_DGCW01000014.1:1942-2581 GCF_002385115.1 Exiguobacterium sp. UBA3968 | reverse complement strand
CCTCTACTTTTTCGATGACACGCATGGCGAGTTCATTATAGTACGTCTCAAATGGATGTTCATCGCGATAGATCGATGGGGCGAAGTCCGCATCATTCGCATATGGTTGTCCAAGTGGAATCTTAGCTAGAATATCGGTTTTTAACGCTTCTGACAACCTCTCTCCGCCACCACTACCGAAGACATACTCTTTTTCGCCTGTCACTTTGCTTTCAAAGTACGCCATGTTCTCGACGATACCGAGTAGACGGTGGTTCGTTTTGATTGCCATTGCCCCTGCTCGTGCTGCAACGAAAGCGGCTGTTGCGTGAGGTGTCGTGACGATGACTTCTTGACAACTCGGGAGCATCGAATGAATATCGAGTGCAACATCTCCTGTACCCGGTGGAAGATCAAGCAACAAGTAATCGAGATCGCCCCATTCGACGTCTGCGAAGAAGTTGTTGAGCATCTTCCCGAGCATTGGTCCCCGCCAGATGACTGGTGCATTATCTTCGACGAAGAAGCCCATTGAGATGACTTTGACGCCAAAGCGTTCTGGTGGAACGATTCGGTCGTTCACGACAGTCGGACGTGTTTCGATTCCCATCATGTCTGGAACACTAAAGCCGTAGATATCGGCATCAATCAAACCGACCT
>NZ_DGCW01000014.1:1126-1816 GCF_002385115.1 Exiguobacterium sp. UBA3968 | reverse complement strand
CGGCATCAATCAAACCGACCTTCTTCCCTGCTCGTGCGAGGGCGACTGCTAAGTTAACGGAAACCGTCGATTTCCCGACGCCCCCTTTACCGGAGGCGATCGCGATGAACGTCGTACCGGATTCTGGTTTAAGGATCGACGGTGTCGTCGCTGCTTGGATCCCGTGATCACCGAGTGCCTCAAAACGGAGTCCCACCGTCTTGAATCCTTTTTCTTTCAGTTCCTTGACGATTTGCTGTTGGAGCACGAGTTGCTCCCCAGAACCGGATTGTGCTAAAGCGATTTTCAGACTGACATAATCACCTTTAATCCGGACGTCACGAATGCCGTTCGTATCTGCAAGCGGGCGGTCAATCGTCGGATCGACGAGCGTTCCGACTACCTCGCGAATTTCTTGTTCATTCAACATAGTGCCTTCCCCCTGAAAACGTTCGATTTAATCCTTATTAGTATAACAAAAATAAGAGAGCGCTTGCACATTTCGACACCGGAAAGGATGACTTTTCCATGTCCAGTGTCAGTTTTCATCATTTTACTCGATCATTCGCTCGTTTTAGAACATTCGGTTCCATGTACGAGGACCCACGACACCATCAACGTCAAGTCCTTGACGTGTTTGATAGGCACGCACCTTCTGAGCCGTCTCTGCATCAAAGCGCCGAGTCACGGTTGCTTTGACTGCACGCTGAA
>NZ_DGCW01000014.1:0-1035 GCF_002385115.1 Exiguobacterium sp. UBA3968 | reverse complement strand
TCGTTCGATATCCCGTGGATTCATATTGGCTGCCCCTTGATACAACGGACGACCTGGATACGGAACGATCGCACGAGAGCGATTCGGCGTTTCTTCAGACACTCCTAGTAATTCAAAGTGTGGATAATCCTTAAAGCTCGTCCAGTCCCCACCCCAAGAAAAGCCACGTCGTTTCATCGCAGCAACAATCTTTTGAAAGCTTTGGTCATTTCGAAATAGCGCTTGTGTACCGTCTTGGGAATATTGAAAGAGGTCGACGGCAATTCCACGGTTATGATTCGATTGTCCCCCGCGTGCATTCGTTACGATTGGTCCCGGTAATGTCCGTCCCTGTGCGTACAACCGATTCTGTTCTGCGATCGATCGGTACCCTTGGGCGACACCGACATAAATCCCTTGTGCATGCATCTCCTGGATGACCTCTTGCGTCCGTTTGGCGACTTCTCGTGACAGTCCCGAAGCATTCAACTTCCGATTCGCTCGCTCGAGTAACCAGCTGATCGATAATGCCATCTATGCTCACTCCCTTTGTCTCCTGTTCCCGAAAACAAAATCCGCTATACTTATGGAATGCAGAATGATTTTAACTCATATCAAAAGGAGCATCATATGAAAAAACGCATCATTTGGACACTTGGCGTCACCTGTCTCTTACATCTTAGCTTCGTCCTGTATCTGACGCTGCAACCGACCGTAGCTACCAAGACGGAGTTACCGGACAATGCAACCGTCTTGAGTGAAGAAACCTCTTTTACGGGACATGTCGGTCAAGCGACGACACATACACCTATCGCATTCATACAATCTGTCTTTGTTTGGAGCACCCCGCTGACGATCGTCATCCTCTATATTCTTCTGACGATATTGCACCGATTACGCTCCACTCCGTCGTCTTGACTTTAATCGCTGTTCTGATACTTCGTCAGGAGAGCGGTTTTTTAGTGCACAAAAAAACCTCCCACCACAAGGGTGAGAGGGATTCGAAAAGAATTAACGTTTCGAGAATTGTGGTGCACGACGAGCTGCTTTAAGACC
>NZ_DGCW01000007.1:0-239761 GCF_002385115.1 Exiguobacterium sp. UBA3968 | reverse complement strand
ACTTTTTTGAAATTGTTTTTTCGTTTGTTTCAAGCGCTTGTCTTTGTTAAGGACATGTAATAATATATCATGCGTTTTATTATTGCGCAACACTTATTTTAAAATTATTTTTAAAATCATGAACAAACCTCTTGAACCTTACGAATTCGGCTCAAGAGGCTACTTATTCCTTATCAATCCATCAATTGAATGATGCTATGCTGTCGTTCTTCCATTAAATCAACGATGATCCTTCTTCCCTGGTCTTCATAAGAAATGACGGGGCGATCAAAGACTGGATTCTTTTGAGCGATTGTTGCAATCTTCCCATTACTCATCAATACGCGATCACCGACTTCAATCGGTAGAAGTAACTGTCCAAGCAACAATACATATTTTGAACAATATTGCATCGGTCGCGCTTTTAAATGACGATATGCGTCAAACGGCGTATACGCTTCCCGGTATGGGCGCCAACTTGTCATTGCAGCAAAAACATCTGCTACAATGAACAATCGAGCATGATCTGCAATCTTATCACCTTTTACCTTTAGAGGATAACCAGATCCATCTAAACGTTCATGATGTTGAACAATCAAACGATTTACCGTGTCGGAGATAATCGTCTCCTTTTGCAAGACTTGATATGCCATTGCCGGGTGACGTTGAAAAATTTCCTGTTGCATCGCTTCATAACGTTTCGTGTGACGCCATTCCATGATCCGCGCTAGTCCGTAATCCGCAAAATAAGATGCCGTCCACAGCTCATGGATCATTTTCCGTTCTTTTCTGACTGCTTCAGCAAGCATCTGGGCAACTGCTCCTCGATAAATGGCATGTCGCACAGTGTAAGCTTCCGTTCCCCGTTCAAGGAAGAATGGCAGAACATCTTGTCTCGTAATTTGTTCCGGGACGGACTGTTTGACCCAACTCAAAGCTTCATACACATTTGGCTTCATCCCCTGTTCCCATGACATGAAGACTTTATTATAGGAGCGAATGAACTCTTCAAAAGGATGTTCTATCTGCGCAGCCACTGTTTCAATCTGTATCTTTTCACCTTCGACAAGATCAGGACGATCCTCGATGGTGACTTCTTTAATCAAAAACCGTTGGATTCGTCGTAACTCGTCGGTTCCAATTTTTTTCCCTGCTTCTACGATCGGATGATCTGTATGTAAGTAGATCGATTCGGTTAAACGATCCCCGATGCGTAATTGGTCACTTGCCACTCGCATATCGCTTCGTTCCTTTCTCTTCTTTCTATATATGTAGATAAAAGCAGCAGAGTGGTATCACTCTGCTGCTTCCTTACTAACGTCTTGCTTACTCTTCCACTTCTTCTGAAGCATCCGATTCGACTACATTCTCTTCTGATACAAGATCCGTATCTTCGTCCGTTTCATCGGTTTCTTCTCGTTTCAGTTTCGCAACCGTTGCAACACGGTCACCTTCTTCAATTCGAATGACCTTCACCCCTTGGGTGTTGCGGCCGACACGTGAAATGTATTGCGAGTCTGTCCGAATAACGATACCGCTCTCTGTCATGATCATGATGTCATCATCGACATCAACGATTCGCATGGCAACGATTTGACCGACGCGATCTGTTACCTTACTCGCGATCAATCCTTTACCACCACGCGATTGACTACGGAACTCGGTCATCGGTGTTCGTTTACCGAATCCTTTTTCCGTAATAACAAGAACATCTTGTGCATCACGTGCAAGTTCCATCCCGACGACGAAATCGTCTGGGCGTAACGTCATCGCTTTGACACCACGAGCACCACGTCCCATCGAGCGGACATTCGTGATTGGGAAACGAATCGCTTTCCCGCTTGTTGAAACAGCAAAGACTTCATCATCCGTCGATGCAAGACGAACGGATGTCAATTCATCGTCTTCAAACAACCGAATCGCAATCAAACCATTTTTGTTGATCCGGGCATATGCGGACAACGGTGAACGTTTGACGCGTCCTTTACGTGTCATGAAGATCAATGATTTTTGCTCATCTTGAACGACTTCTTCCGTTTCGAGCGCTTCTTCCGTCTCTTCAATCTCTCCTTCAACCACCTCGACAGGTGCTTCAGTTGCTTGTTGCTCCTCAAGATAACGTTTGAAGTTGACTGGAATCATCGTCTCGACCTTTTCATCGCGTTCAATTTGGATGAGGTTGATGATCGGCACACCTTTTGATGTCCGGCTCATCTCCGGTACTTCGTATCCACGAATCCGGTAGACTTTCCCGCGGTTCGTAAAGAATAGAATCGTATCATGCGTCGAACAAGACAAGAGACGCGTAACGTAATCCTCGTCGTTCGTTCCGATTCCTTGAACGCCACGTCCACCGCGGCGCTGTGTCCGGTACGAATCCGTCGTCATCCGTTTGATATAACCACTGCTTGTCAACGTGATGATGATATCCTGTTCCGGAATCAAGTCTTCATCTTCGAATTCGATATGATCCATCCGGATTTCCGTCCGACGCTCGTCGTTGAAACGTTCCTTCAACTCCTCGAGTTCTGTCCGGATCAAATCAAGCAAGACTTCTTCACTCGCAAGGATGCGGTTCAGTTCCGCGATCAATTGCATGATTTCGTCATACTCTGCTTCAATTTTTTCCCGCTCAAGACCTGTCAGGCGTTGTAAGCGCATATCGAGAATCGCTTGTGATTGTTTCTCAGATAACGCAAAACGCTCCATCAACTGTTCACGTGCTGCGTCCGCTGTCCGGTTCCCGCGAATGATTTGAATGACTTCATCCAAATGATCAAGCGCAATCCGTAGACCAGCGAGCAAGTGTTCACGTGCTTCTGCTTTTTCGAGATCGAACTGTGTCCGACGACGAACGATTTCTTTTTGATGCTCGAGGTAATGATAGAGCATTTCTTTAAGCGTCAATGTTTTCGGACGTCCTCCGACGATCGCAAGCATGTTGACACCAAACGTCGTTTGCATCGACGTCTGTTTATACAAGTTGTTTAAGATGACACTTGCATTCGCATCACGACGGACTTCCATGACGATCCGCATACCGCGGCGATCTGACTCATCCCGTAAATCGGTGATACCTTCAATTTTTTTCTCGCGGACGAGATCGGCAATCTTTTCAACGAGGCGGGCTTTGTTGACCTGATAAGGCAACTCCGTCACGATGATCCGTTCGCGGTCTTTTTTCGTCTGTTCGATTTCTGCTTTCGCACGGACGATGATCGAGCCACGTCCTGTTTCATATGCGCGACGAATCCCGCTACGACCAAGAATTTCACCAGCCGTTGGGAAATCAGGTCCCGGAATGTGCTGCATCAGTTCTTGGATCGTGATTTCTGGGTCGTGAGACAATGCTAAGACACCATCGATGACCTCACCTAACTGGTGCGGCGGAATGTTCGTTGCCATCCCGACCGCGATCCCGCTCGAACCGTTGACGAGCAAGTTCGGGAAGCGCGACGGTAAGACTTCCGGTTCGCGTTCCGAACCATCGTAGTTATCTTTGAAATCGACTGTGTTTTTGTTGATATCGCGAACGATTTCCATTGCGATTTTAGACATACGGGCTTCCGTATATCGCATCGCTGCCGCCGAGTCTCCATCGACAGAACCGAAGTTTCCGTGTCCATCGACGAGTTCGTAGCGGTAGCTGAAGTCTTGCGCCATGCGGACCATCGTGTCATAGACGGCAGAATCCCCGTGCGGGTGATACTTACCGATGACTTCCCCGACGATACGGGCAGACTTTTTATGTGGTTTATCGGCACGAATACCGAGGTCGTTCATCGCATAGAGAATCCGGCGGTGTCCGGGTTTTAAGCCGTCCCGTACGTCCGGAAGAGCACGTGCGACGATGACGCTCATCGCGTAGTCCATGAAGGACGTACGCATCTCTTGACTGATATTAATATCCTTGATGATTCCGTGATTTTGTTCGGACATGCTTCTGGCCACCCTCTCTGTTCAGCGTTAAATATCCAGGTTCTTGACGTAATGTGCGTGAGATTGAATGAAGTCGCGTCGTGGTTCGACCTGATCTCCCATCAAGATATCGAAGACTTCATCCGCTTCGATCGCATCTTGAAGCTCGACACGCAACATTTGACGACCACTTGGATCCATCGTCGTTTCCCAAAGCTGCTCTGGATCCATCTCTCCAAGACCTTTATAGCGCTGAATATCGTACCGTGCGTTTTCAGGAAGCGCTGCAAGCGCCTCTGTCAATTCACGTTCGTTATGCACGTACGTGATGTTCTTCCCTTGTTTGATTCCGTATAGCGGTGGCTGAGCGATATAGACGTATCCATGCTCGACAAGCGGACGCATGTAACGGTAGAAGAACGTCAACAAGAGTGTCCGGATGTGGGCACCATCGACATCGGCATCGGTCATGATGATGACTTTGTGGTAGCGTGCCTTCTCGATATTGAACTCAGAACCAATACTTGTCCCGAGTGCCGTGATGATCGTCCGGATCTCATTGCTTCCAAGAATCTTATCAAGACGTGCTTTCTCAACGTTCAAGATTTTACCGCGAATCGGTAAGATTGCTTGGAAATGACGATCACGTCCGGATTTCGCAGAACCACCCGCTGAGTCACCCTCAACGATATACAATTCGGAAATCGACGCATCACGTGACGAACAGTCGGCTAGTTTACCTGGAAGCGAGCTGACTTCAAGAACACCTTTGCGGCGTGTCAATTCACGTGCGCGTTTCGCTGCCATCCGGGCGCGCGACGCCATCATCCCTTTTTCGACGATTGCGCGTGCGTTCGTCGGATTTTCAAGCATGAACTGCTCAAATGCACCAGAGAAGAGCGAATCCGTGACCGTACGTGCGTCGGAGTTCCCGAGTTTCGTCTTCGTCTGTCCTTCGAACTGCGGGTTCGGGTGCTTGACGGAAACGATCGCTGTCATCCCTTCCCGTACGTCTTCACCGGACAGTGTACCGTCTGCATCCTTCATCAGACCGAACTTTTTCGCGTAATCATTGATGACGCGTGTCAAAGCTGTCTTGAAGCCGGTCTCGTGCGTACCACCCTCATGCGTCGGGATGTTGTTCGTGAACGAGTAGATATTTGACGCAAATCCATCGTTGTACTGAAGTGCGACTTCGACTTCGATGCCGTCTTTTGTGCCGTGTACGTAGACAGGTTCTGCGTGAACGACTTCTTTTGAACGGTTTAAGTGTTCGACGTAAGATTTAATCCCACCTTCGTAGTGGAAACTACGCGTCATCGGCTCATCCGCACGATCGTCCGTGATGATGATCTTCAAGCCTTTGTTTAAGAAAGCAAGTTCCCGCAGGCGTGTCGCTAGCAAATCGTAGTCATACTCGAGCGTTTCTTGGAAAATCTCACCGTCTGGGAAGAAACGAATCGTCGTTCCGGTCTCTTCTGATGTTCCAATCACTTCAAGATCTTGTGCTGGTACACCGCGATGATACGCTTGGTAATACAACTTTTCATTCCGTTTGACGAATACTTCAAGTTTCGTCGACAGGGCGTTAACGACCGAGGCCCCAACACCGTGTAATCCACCCGATACTTTATATCCGCCACCGCCGAATTTACCACCGGCGTGGAGGACCGTCAGGATGACCTCAACGGCAGGACGACCCATCTTCTCTTGAATGTCGACTGGAATACCGCGTCCGTTATCCTCGACTAAGATCGAGTTCCCTGGTTCGATTGTGACTTTGATCGTGTCACAGTATCCTGCGAGCGCCTCATCGATCGAGTTATCGACAATCTCCCATACGAGGTGATGGAGACCTTTTGATGCCGTCGAGCCGATATACATCCCTGGACGTTTACGTACTGCTTCTAATCCTTCAAGAACTTGAATCTGATCGGCACCGTATCCTTGTTCCAATTCCATATCTTCATGATTACTCATCGGTTTTCTCACCTACTGTTTCTTTATATGATGTCTCTTCCAAATCGACCGTCCCTTGTTTCACGTGGAACAACTTCGCTTGGTTGATCGTTTCATGCGCAATCCCATCGACGCTTGTCGTCGTCAGGATCGTCTGGACCTTTTGTTGCATCGTATCGAGCAAATGTGTTTGACGATGATCATCAAGCTCGGATAAGACATCGTCGAGTAGAAGAAGTGGATACTCTCCGACTTCCTCGTGAATCAATTCGATCTCTGCAAGCTTTAACGAGAGGGCTGCTGTTCGTTGTTGCCCTTGTGAACCATACGTTTGGACGTTTCGTCCGTTGACTTCCATCTCAAAGTCATCACGATGTGGTCCAAACAATGTAACTCCTCTTCGGATTTCATTTTCTTTTATTTTACCAAACTTCTGCGTGTAGGACGCAGTCATTCCTTCGACATCGAGTAATTCATTGCCAAATGTGTCCGAACGATAGATGAGCGCGAGTTCTTCCTGTCCACGACTAATTCCGTCATGAATCGGTCGTGCCCACTTTTCGAGTTGGGCCATGAAATGATGGCGGCGCTGAACGATTTTAACGGCTAGCGTAATCATTTGCTCCGTCAAGATATCAAGGAAGGTCTCGTCTCCTCCCTTCATGGACAGTTGTTTCAGCAACGCGTTGCGCTGCTTCAACACTTTCAGATACTGACTCAATTCATGCAAATAGACCGGGCTAACTTGACCGATCTCCATATCGAGAAACCGTCGGCGGACTTGTGGACTGCCTTTGACGATATGCAAATCTTCCGGGGCGAATAAAACGATGTTCAGTGCCCCGACATAATCACTCAAGCGTCGTTGCTCTAGATGATTTAGTTTTGCTTTTTTCCCGCGACCCGAGATGACGATCTCCTGGACATGAGAACCTGTTCGTTTGACGACACGTCCTTCGACGCGCGCTGTCTCCTGGTCCCAACCAATCAGTTCCTTATCATGCGTCGTCCGGTGAGACTTCGCGAGAGCGAGAACATAGATCGCTTCCAATAAGTTCGTCTTCCCTTGTGCATTTTCACCAATCAGAACATTCGTCTTTTCGGAGAATGACAGTTCGAGTGCGTCATAGTTGCGATAATGACTGAGTCGGACTGAATCCAGCCGCACGTTAGTTACCCTCGTTCTTGATGATGAACTGACCGTAGTCTTCTACATCAATGATGTCTCCATCCCGTAATTTACGACCACGTCGCTGATCGACTTCGCCGTTGACTAGAATTGGCACCTCTGCTAAAAACGGTTTGGCTTGTCCTCCGCTTGAGATGATATCCGACAGTTTCAGGAACTGCCCTAATGTGACATATTCCGTTGTAATTCTGATTTCTTGCATGGATTGACTCCTCCTACCTACATATTATAAATGACGTACTCTTTATTGTACTAAATATTGAACGATTTAGCAAAATTCCCGAACGTATATACGCTATACGAAAAAGACGGGTCCGATGTCGAAACGATCGAACCCGTCTTGTCACGTGTTTTATGTTGATGCTTACGCCGTCCGGACTGGAAGAATCAGTTGCAAGACGTTATCTTGATCAACTGGATGCAAGATGAATGGACGAATCGAACCCGTGAACTGGATTTCGATATCTGTCGCGTCAAGCGCCTTTAAGGCATCCATCATGTACTTCGAGTTGAACGAGATTTTCAGTTCTTCCCCTTCAAGCGAAAGGATGCTGACTTGCTCCGAGACTTTCCCGACTTCTGGTGAATGCGAAGAAATCTCGACCGCTGTCGTTCCTTCAGCTGCAAACTTGATGACGTTGTTACGGTCCTCACGTGCGAGCAGTGACGCGCGATCGATTGCTTGGAGCAATTCTTTCGCGTTCATGCGGACAGCTGTCCGATACTCTTCTGGAATCAAACGTGATGTATCCGGATAGTTTCCGTCAAGTAGACGTGAGAAGAAGAGGACGTGTTTCATCTTGAACAAGATTTGTTGGTTCGTGATCGTAATATCCACATGACCGTCCCCAAGTAACTTCGATAATTCATTTAAGCTCTTACCAGGAACGATGACGTTCTGGAACGAGATGTCCGTATCTGTCTCAAACTGAGCACGACGCAGGGCTAAACGGTGACTATCCGTTGAGACACACGTCAAGATGCCTTTGTCGGCTGAGAAGTTCACACCTGTGAGAACAGGACGTGTTTCTTGAACAGCGACAGCAAAGCTTGTTTGACGAATCATCGACCGTAAGAGATCAGCCGGTAAACGGAAACGTTGTCCCCCATCGACTTGTGGAAGACGTGGGAACTCATCTGGATCAAGACCGTTTAAATGGAATTCCGCTGTTCCTGACTGAATCCGTGTCATGAAGTTCGGTGAGACTTCAAGTGTCACTTCGTCTTTTGGCATCTTTTTGACGATATCGCCGAAGAAGCGGGCATTCAAGACGACACTACCAGCACGGTGGACCGTGACATAAGACGTTCCGTTCTCTTCTGCATAGATCGTCCGTTCAATCGAGATTTCTGTATCGCTTCCTGTCAGCGTCATGCCATCTCCATGAGCTTCGAGTTTGATCCCTGTCAGAATCGGAATCGTCGTGCGGGATGAGACCGCTTTGGCTACATCTTGTACTGCTTGAATTAAAGCTTCGCGTTGAATGGTGATATGCATATCGTCGTTAGACTCCTCTCGAAAATAATGGGCATGCGCCCATCATAACATAATAATATATTTTTTTAATAATAGTCTTAGGGGCTGTGGATAATGTGGATAAGTCGGTGGATAACTTGATATAGAGCCAAAAACGGTGTGGATAAGTTGTGGATAACCACCCTACTTTATCCACATGTTTATCCACAGTTTTACGAATGCTTCAACTCATGCTTGATTTGTTCGATGACTTTTCCTGTTTCACCGTCTGATTTGATCAACATACTGATCTTTTCATGGGCATGGATGACGGTGGTATGGTCGCGTCCTCCAAATTCCTCCCCAATCTTCGGTAATGAGCTTTCCGTCATCTCACGCGAAAGATACATCGCGATTTGACGTGGAAAGGCAATCGATTTCGTCCGTTTCTTCGCCTTAAGATCATCAAACGGCAAGTTGAAATGCTTACTGACCGACTCCTGGATGTCACGAATCGTGACTTTACGCGGTTCAGCGACTGGCATGATGTTATGCAAGGCTTCTGCAGCGACATTTGGATCAATCGGTCGTCCGACGAGATTCGCATAAGCGATGACACGCGTCAACGCTCCTTCGAGCTCACGGATATTCGTATCAATCTGACTCGCGATGTAGAGCATGACTTCGTTTGAGACATCAAGCTGTTCAGCATTCGCCTTTTTCCGTAAGATTGCAATCCGTGTCTCGAGATCCGGTGGCGTGATGTCGGTAATCAATCCCCATTCAAAACGAGAACGGAGCCGATCTTCAAGCGTTGGAATCTCTTTTGGCGGTCGGTCACTCGAAATGATGATTTGTTTTTGGTCGTTATGCAGTGCATTAAATGTGTGGAAAAACTCTTCTTGCGTCTGTTCTTTGCCCGCAAGGAACTGGATGTCATCAATTAAGAGGACATCGATGTTACGGTATTTATTTCGAAACTCAACCGTCTTATTATCACGGATGGAGTTAATAAAGTCATTTGTAAAGCGTTCAGAAGAGACATAGGCAATCCGTGTCCCAAGATTTTGATCTTGAACGTACTGTCCGATGGCATGCATCAGATGGGTTTTGCCAAGACCAACGCCACCGTAGATGAAAAGCGGATTATATGCTTTAGCAGGTGCTTCAGCAACAGCCAGTGAAGCGGCGTGTGCAAAACGGTTCCCCGATCCGATGACAAATGTATCGAACGTGTACTTCTCATTTAATTGTCCAAGTTCACTCATCGTCAGTTCATCTGTCGGTTTGCGCGTGTTCAATGGACGTGATTTTGGAGCCGGTGTTGCGTCGATCCGTTCCTCTTCTTGTCGATCGAGCATTTTCTTCGCTTGTCCCTCTTCAATGAACTGAATATCGAGTCGGCTTCCGGTTACTTCCTCAACTGTGTCTTCAAGTAAAGATAAGTACTGGCGCTCAAGCCACGTCACCGTAAATGCAGCCGGTGCTGAAACGAGTAAAGTCGTTCCATTTAGCGTAACGCCTTCTGTGGACTTCAACCACATATCATAACTGGCTTTCGGTGTTCGTTCCTCTTCCTCAATCACAGATAAGACATTATGCCAAAGTTCGGCAGCGTTTTTCATAAATACCCCCCTTTTTTTATCAAGATAGAAAAAATTTGTACACAGGCTTATACACAGACAAAGTTAATGAAGAAACTCGACTTATCCCCATAACGTAAAAACTGTGGATAACGTTATCCACAGGTAGTTGAATCTGTGTATAAAGTTATCCACAGGGTGTGTATAACTTGTTTTGTCCTAAGCGATCAGGATCATGTTATGCACAATTAGTGTATCAAAAGAAATGAGCTCTGGCAATGGTTGGAATGATTTATCCACAAGTAAATTCAATCGTCCACAGGTAGTTACCCACAAGCTGTGGATAGTGTGGATAAATTGTGGATAAGAGGTGGATAACTTTTTGAAAGAGGAAGCGTTAAAAAAGAGTTATTCACAAAATACAAAAGAAGTGGAAAAAGGAAATCCAAAATCGAGGATTGACGTCGATTTTAAAAAATACTATCGTAGACAAAGTGAAGAGTTATCCACGGAAAGTGTGGATAATGTGGATAAGTCTGTGGATAGGTGGATAAGTCTATCAATCTGTTCTTTGTGATCCAGTCGCATTCTATTGTGTAATAGAGTTTGCATGCTGGAATCCTATCGCCTGTTTTTAAGAAACAAACCTTTACGCAAGGCGAGAAATCTTCCGAACTTTCATTGACAATGCCACAATCAGTTTATATAATGTACAAGACTGCCTTAAAGTAGAAAATAACAATTGGTTATAAAGATCTTTTAAAGGAGGTGCAGACGAATGAAACCAACTTTCAACCCAAACAACCGTAAGCGTAAAAAAGTTCACGGATTCCGTGCGCGTATGGCTACGAAGAGTGGCCGCCGTATCTTGGCTGCTCGCCGTCTTAAGGGCCGCAAAGCCTTGACTGTCTAATGCATTGATGCATCCATCACTTCGGGCATGATCCGAGGTGATTTTTTTTTATGTTTTTTAGTGTGTTCGTGCTTTTGTCACATGCGCCCTATCGCGTCGCATGTTTATTCTATGATATGATGAGAGACGACGAATTTTCGTAGTGTCAGGATGGAGTGTGAATAAGGTGAAGAAGGAATACCGCGTCAAGAAAGACAAGGAGTTCCAAGCGGTGTTTACTAAAGGAGCCTCTGTCGCAAATCGGCAATTTGTCGTGTATGCCTTGAAAAAGGAGCAACAGACTCACTTTCGGGTTGGTTTATCCGTCAGCAAGAAAATCGGGAATGCCGTCGTCCGGAATCAGGTGAAACGGTATCTTCGGGAAGCATGCCAGCAGCATGAAGCCTCGATTGCCCCGAATTATGATTTGGTGATCATCGCGCGTAATCCGGCCGCTAAGATGACCGCGCAAGAAGTGGCTGACAGTCTCCGTCACGTCCTCAAACGTTCCGGTGTCTGGATGCGATCAAAAAAATGAATCGTAGCAATGCATCCTGTTGATTTGTACGGCGCTCCCTTTCCTTGCCTTACTATAGAAGAAGATGGCGTTCGACAAAGCGTAAACAATTTCTAGGAGGAATTATGAACAAGAGAACTAAGATTTGGTTAACTCTCGGGCTCATGTCTGTGCTCGCGATCGTGTTATCAGGTTGTGCACCGACGAACTATGGCGCACACGAAGAGATCACAGCAAATACTGATGGTTTTTGGAAACATTATTTTGTTTGGCCGATGGCGTGGTTGATTCGCGAAATTTCGCATCTTGTCGGAAATGATTTCGGAATCGGAATCATCATCACGACACTTCTCGTTCGTCTTGTCATCCTTCCGTTGATGATCAAACAAACGAAGAGTATGGGTGGAATGCAAGTCATTCAGCCTGAAATGGTGAAACTTCGTGAGAAATACAGCTCGAAAGACCAAGAGACGCAACAGAAATTGCAACAGGAAATGATGAAGCTTTACCAAGAGCATAACGTCAATCCGCTTGCTGGCTGTTTACCGATCTTGATCCAAATGCCGATCTTGATTGCGTTCTATAACGCCATTATTTATACGCCGGCTATTTTCCAACACACATTCCTTTGGTTTAACCTCGGAAAACCGGATCCATTCTTCATCTTGCCGATCATGTCTGCGGTACTAACGTATCTACAGCAAAAAATCTCGATGGCAGGTCAAGAAGACAATCCACAAATGAAAATCATGCTCTACGTCTTCCCGATCATGATCTTCATCATGGGGGTCACACTCCCATCTGCCCTTTCTCTTTACTGGGTCGTCGGTTACATCTTCTCGATCATCGTCACGGTCGTCATCATGAAGCCAATGCGTGAAAAGATCAAAGTGCAGACAGAGGCAACACTTGCAGCAAAACGCGATAAGGAAGCGGCGCAAGCAGCTCCGGCTCCTAAAAAATCGAAAAAGAAACGCTAATACGTGAAGAGCGACGCTTTGTTTTGACAGAGTGTCGCTCTTTTTCTTTTGCGTCATTTCGTGTATAGTTGTTTCGTTATACCCATTGCAACGATTAAGGATTGAACACGTATAAAAAGACAGAAGAAAAACGAGGTGGAAGAACGGATGATGGAATTTGATACGATTGCCGCGATTTCGACGCCGATGGGAGAAGGGGCGATTGCAATCGTGCGCTTATCGGGTCCTGATGCAGTCGCTGTAGCCGACCGCGTCTATAAAGGAACCAACCGCTTGACGGAAGTACCAACCCATACGATTCATTACGGGAAATTGGTCGATCACGAGGCGGATCGTGTTGTTGATGAAGTAATGGTGAGTGTCATGCGCGCACCAAAGACGTTCACACGTGAAGATGTCATCGAATTGAATTGTCATGGGGGAGTCGTCGCGGTCAATCGTGTCCTCGAACTCATCCTCGCACAACCGGAAGTCCGATTAGCGGAACCGGGTGAATTCACGAAACGTGCGTTCTTGAACGGACGAATCGATTTGTCGCAGGCGGAAGCTGTCATGGATCTCATCCGCGCGAAGACGGATCGAGCGATGCATGTCGCCGTCAGTCAAATTGAAGGACGTCTCTCAAAACTCGTCCAAGACTTACGTCAACAACTGTTGCAGACGATTGCTGCGATCGAAGTCAACATCGATTACCCGGAATATGACGCAGAAGAGATGACACAACAGATCGTCGAACGTGACGCTGGAGCTGTCCGCGCGATTCTGGCAGAGTTATTAACAACGGCACGCCAAGGAAAAATCCTTCGTGAAGGGTTATCCACAGCGATCATCGGTCGTCCGAACGTCGGTAAATCGTCTTTGCTCAACACATTGGTGCAAGAAGCGAAGGCCATCGTCACGGATATCGCGGGAACGACACGCGATACGATCGAGGAGTACGTCAATGTTCGTGGTGTACCACTAAAGTTGATTGATACGGCAGGGATTCGAGAGACGGAAGATATCGTCGAACGGATGGGTGTCGAAAAGTCGCGTCAGGCTTTAAAGACGGCCGATTTGATCTTACTCGTCCTAAACGGGAACGATGTCCTAACGGATGAGGACGTTTTGCTGTTTGAAGCGATTAAAGGGATGAACGCAATCATCATCGTCAACAAGAGTGACTTGGCGCAACAGATTGATTTGGTACGTGTCACGGAACTTGCCGATGGTCGACCAATCGTTACGACGTCCTTGCTCGAAGAAGCAGGGGTCAACGATCTTGAAGCGGCGATTGCGAGTCTGTTCTTTGAACAGGGTGTCGAGAGTCAAGATATGACGTACGTCTCGAATGCACGACATATCCAACTGATCAAACGCGCGAGTCAAATGATTGAAGATGCCCTCGGTGCAGCAGAAGCAGCGATGCCGATTGACATGGTACAGATCGATTTACGACGGGCATGGGACACGCTCGGCGAAATCAATGGAGATACAGCACAGGATAGTTTATTGGATCAGTTGTTTTCGCAGTTCTGTCTCGGGAAATAATTCGAGACGACTGCGTGTGGAATAAGAAGGAGGAACCAGTACTATGGCTTATCAAGCAGGTGAATTCGACGTCATCGTCGTCGGAGCCGGACATGCCGGCATCGAAGCCTCTCTTGCTGCGGCACGAATGGGCTCGAAAACGGTCATGTTGACAATGAATCCCGATATGGTCGGATCCATGTATTGCAACCCGTCGATCGGTGGTCCTGCAAAAGGGATCGTCGTCCGGGAAATCGATGCGCTCGGTGGTGAAATGGCACGCGCGATCGATGCAACGTATATTCAAATGAAAATGTTAAACACGTCAAAAGGACCTGCCGTGCGAGCATTACGCGCACAGGCAGATAAATTCGAATACCAAAACCGGATGAAAAAAGCGCTTGAGGATGAGCCGAATTTGCTCTTACGTCAAGCGCTCGTCGAACGGTTGTTGATTGACGACGAAGGACGCTGCGTTGGTGTCGTCACGAATACTGGAGCGGAATACCGGGCAAAAGCGGTCGTCATCACGACAGGAACTTTCATGCGCGGGAAAATCATCATCGGTGAATTGTCGTACGAGAGTGGTCCGAACAATCAGATGCCATCGATCAATCTATCGAAACATCTTGAAGAACTTGGATTTGAGCTCGCACGTTTCAAGACAGGTACACCACCGCGCATCGACGGGAAAACGATCGATTACTCGAAGACGGAGATCCAACCAGGTGACGAAGTAGCGCTTCCGTTTAGTCATGAAACGACACAGATGATCACGGAACAAATTCCATGCTGGTTGACGTATACGACGGAGTATACGCATCAATTGATCGATGCGAATCTACACCGTTCACCGATGTTCTCTGGGATGATTAAAGGGACAGGTCCCCGTTATTGCCCATCGATCGAAGATAAGGTCGTCCGGTTCAACGATAAACCGCGTCACCAAATCTTCCTTGAGCCAGAAGGTCGCGATACGGAAGAAGTCTACGTGCAAGGGTTATCGACAAGTTTACCGGAAGACGTTCAACACGATATTCTCCGCTCGATTCCTGGGCTTGAGAATTCAGAAATGATGCGTCCTGGTTATGCGATTGAATACGATGCTGTCGTTCCGACACAACTCTGGCCAACGCTCGAAACAAAACGTGTTCCTGGTTTATTCACAGCGGGTCAAATCAACGGAACAAGTGGTTATGAGGAAGCAGCGGGACAAGGGATCATGGCAGGAATCAATGCTGGACTACAAGTTCAAGGCAAAGAACCACTCATCTTGTCACGTTCACAAGGCTACATCGGTGTCATGATCGATGATCTCGTCACGAAAGGTACGAACGAACCGTACCGCCTCTTGACGTCACGTGCCGAGTACCGCTTGTTGCTCCGTCATGATAATGCGGATCTTCGTCTGTCGGAAATCGGACATGAACTCGGTTTGATCTCGGAAGAACGCCAAGCGAAGTTGCTCGACAAACAAGAGCAAATCCGTCTTGAGATGAAACGTCTTGAGAAGGTCGTCATCAAAGCGACACCGGACGTGAATGCACAGCTAGAAGCGATTGGTGCATCGCCACTTAAGGAAGCTCTGCATGCGATCACGTTGCTGAAACGCCCGGAAATCACGTATGCGATGATCGCGCAGATGACACCACCGGAAACACCATTGTCTGCAGAAGCAGCAGAACAAGTCGAAATCCAAGTCAAATATGCTGGCTACATCGATAAACAACTCGATCAAGTCGAAAAAATGATGCGGATGGAGCAAAAACGGATTCCGGATCGTCTCGATTACGATGCGATCAGTGGATTAGCGATTGAAGCGAAACAAAAACTAAACCAAGTGCGTCCGCTCTCGATCGGACAAGCATCCCGGATTTCAGGGGTTAACCCGTCTGATATCTCGATCCTGCTTGTCTATATCGAACAAGGCCAATACGCATTGACTGCGGAGTGAACGAGATGAACCAACAGCAATTCGTAACAGCATTGGCAGCACAGGGACTTGAGGTCTCAGAACATCAGTTGCATCAATTCAAGCGGTATTATGAACTGCTCGTCGAGTGGAATGAAAAGATGAACCTGACGGCGATTACCGATGAAGAAGGTGTCTATTTAAAGCACTTCTATGACTCGATCACAGCAGCGTTCTATTTTGATTTCACGACAGTCACGACGGTTTGTGATGTCGGAGCAGGTGCCGGGTTCCCGAGTCTGCCGATCAAAATCATGTTCCCGCACCTTCAAGTGACGATCGTCGATTCACTGAACAAACGAATTGGCTTCCTGAATCATTTAGCGACGGAACTTGGACTCGAAGGTGTCGCGTTCCATCATGGACGCGCAGAAGAGTTCGGTAAAAATAAACAATTCCGCGAACGATTTGACGTCGTGACCGCACGTGCGGTTGCCCGGATGTCCGTTCTCGCGGAATATTGCCTACCACTTGCGAAAGTCGGAGGACAATTCGTTGCCTTGAAGGCGGCGAAAGTCAGTGAAGAGCTTGAGGATGGTGCGATTGCCTTGAAAGTACTCGGTGGGAATTTACGGGAAAGTTTCCAGTTCCAATTGCCAGGCGAGGAAAGTGAGCGTAATATCGTTATTGTAGATAAAAAACGAACAACACCCGGGAAATATCCGCGTAAAGCGGGAACGCCTGCGAAAGATCCATTAAGCTAAACACCGTTTCACGTGAAACGGTGACTGATAAAGGTGAGGTGCGCCAACGTGAGAAATGCAATTGCCAAACTGCTCGGTAAACCTGCTACGATCGAGCTTGACCCACAAGAGACGGTTCAGGAATTACCATTGACAGAACTTGTCGCGAATCAGTTCCAACCACGGACTGTGTTTGACGGGGACCGAATTGAAGAACTAGCGGTTACGATCGAAGAGCACGGGTTACTCCAGCCGATCGTCGTTCGAAAACAAGGAACAGGGTACGAAATCATTGCCGGAGAACGACGGTACCGAGCAGTGCGCTCGCTTGGCTGGGAAACGATTCCTGCCATCGTCAAAGAGATGACGGACGAGACGACTGCTTCCCTGGCATTGATTGAAAATCTGCAACGCGAAGACTTGACACCAATCGAAGAAGCGGAAGCTTATGAGCGTTTGCTTGCATTACAAGACATCACGCAAGAAGTGTTAGCCCGTAAGCTCGGACGTAGTCAGTCGACGATTGCCAACAAATTACGTTTGCTCCGATTGCCAACGGATGTCCGGGAAGCATTGAAGCAACGGACAATCACGGAACGTCACGCCCGAGCGTTATTGCCGCTTAAGGATGAAGCGTTACAAGTAACGGTACTCGCTGAAATTCTGGAACGGGAATGGAACGTCAAGGAGACGGAGCGCCGGGTGGAACGATTGATGACACCACAGCCACCGAAGAAAAAACGTCATAAAAGCTTTGCACGAGATACACGAATCGCGTTAAACACCTTGCGGGATTCCGTCGATATGATCGAGCAGACTGGATTGACGATCGAAAAAGAAGAAGTCGATTGCGAAGAATATGTAGAGGTGCGAATTCGCATCGTGAAGGCACGTCCGGAATAAGCGGTCGTGCCTTCCGCTACGTTTAGGAGAGAAAGCACGTGAATGAATTACCTGTTCGGGCGATTCGCCCGAATCCGACTCAACCTCGGAAACGATTCAATGAAAAAGCATTAGAAGAGTTAGCCCAATCGCTCGTTCGTCACGGGATGATCCAACCGATCGTCGTCCGACCACGAGATGGCTATTACGAAATCATCGCCGGTGAACGGCGCTATCAGGCGGCGAGTCGCGCAGGATTCGAACGTGTACCGGTCCTTGTGATTGAAGCAGACGAGACACGCGTCATGGAGCTCGCCTTGATCGAAAACATCCAACGAGCAGACTTATCTGCAATTGAAGAAGCGATGGCATATGCGGAGATGATCGAGGAATTCGGCATTACGCAAGCAGAGCTTGCACAGCGTGTCGGGAAAAGTCGTTCGCACATTACGAACAGCCTTCGACTGTTACAGTTGCCATTGCTTGTTCAACAAGCGGTCATGGACGAACGGTTGTCAATGGGACATGCCCGCGCGCTCCTGTCGCTGAAACATCCAAAGAAGATCGAACAGATGGCAGAACGGGTCATGGCGGAGAACTGGAACGTCCGTCGGTTAGAGCAGGCGCTTCGGGAACGTAAGGAAGCCGCCCGTCCGCAACAAGCGACCGCTGTTCAATTCGTCGAGGAATCACTTCGCGAAAAATACGGGGCGACCGTTCGGATTAAACAAGGAAAACAAGCAGGGAAACTCGAGATCGATTTTATAGACGAAGATGACCTCAATCGGTTGCTCGACTTGTTGTTACCTGAATCGGATCACTAAAAAGAAGCGATCCGGGCGACGGTTCGCTTCTTTTTGCTTACATTGAACGCGGCGTGAAAGAAATCGTCGTCCGTGTGGATTCAGCGGAGAGTTTCGCATCAAGTAAGTGGAAGCTGTTCGCGACGAGTTCCGCTAGTTCATAAACAAGGTGTAACCGTGTGTTCTGGAGAATCATCATCTCCATGAATCCACTGACGTTGACGACAGCCTTAATGTTGAAGTCACCGACCGCAGGCAATTCTTTTTGGACGCCGGCGCCGGGTGCGAGTGGACCTTCCGAGAAAAAGACATGTCCGACACTTGAAAGGCGACCGAGACACGCATCGATCGCGATGACGAGTGGACGGTAATGTGTCGTTTGGATCGAGTGAATGGTTTCTGCGAGATTCAGTGCATGGACGGGTTTAGCGAGTGTACCGTAGACGTGAAGATGAGCAGGCGCTTGTTTCTCGAGGAATGTCCCAACGAGTGGACCGAGTGAGTCACCTGTCGAACGATCAGAACCAATGCAGACGAGTACGATCGGACGTTTTTCTTGGACGGCAGAGACTTGTTCGAATAATTGTTCAGCTAAGCGTTCTTTCGCGAACGGTTCCGTATATTCTAAAAAGAAAGAATAGGGCTTGGGCTCGTGCGAATGAAAGCGGAAGTTCATCGAAATCATCCTTTCTTCTCTTGATGTCGGTGTCGTGGTGGATTGGCAAGAGTGAAGGGTTCTTAGATGATTTTCCTTTCCCGGTTTTTCCAGAAATCTAACGTCAAAATCGGCTCTTTGGTTGAAACTCGATTAAAATCACGTATACTGTCGTAATAGAGAGAATAAGAAAGGATGAGAGAATGGCTACCAATCAAGATGTACAAGAATCCGTCGCCCAAGTCGATAAATTGATCAATCAAGTAATGGATGCGGATATGTGGATTCGTTTTGGGATGAAACTACTGATTGCGCTCATCATTATCGCGGCGTTCTACGTGTTGACGCGCGTTTTGACTGGGGCAGTCTCACGTCTCTTTACGATCAGGAAAATCAATGAACAGGACTACTTGGCGCAACGACAGAACGAGACGCTGTTGAAGTTGCTCCAAAATGCGATTCGTTACGTACTTGGAATCATCATGTTGTTGACAGTGCTTAGTCAGTTCGGAATCAACATCACCGGTCTCGTCGCCAGTGCCGGAATCGCTGGTCTCGCGATTTCGTTTGGTGCGAAGAACTTGGTGCAAGATATCATTACAGGAGCGTTCATCATCTTCGAACGTCAGTTTAAAGTCGGAGATTATGTACGCGTCGGTGTAATCGAAGGCGTCGTGACGGAACTTGGTATCCGGACGACAAAACTCAAAGGACTCAACGGGGAAATCCACATCATCCCGAACGGTCAGATTTTGCAAGTCACGAACTATTCGGTCGACAACAGTTTCGCACTCGTCGATGTCCAAGTCTCCTATGATGAGGATCTTGAACGCGTCGAACAAGTTCTGCATGAGATTGCAGACCGGACGACGAAGAAGTATGTCGATATGTTCGTCGAGCCGATTCAGATGCTCGGTGTTCAGACACTTGGTCCTTCAGAAGTCGTCTATCGTTTGATGGCAGAAGTACCACCGATGCAACATTTCCAAGCTGGTCGTCTGATCCGGAAGGAATTGAAGCAAGGACTCGAAGAAGAAAACATCAAGATCCCGTATCCACGGATGGTCATGATGAATCCAGAACAAAAGAATGGTGGACAGACGGATGATTCCAAAAACGTATCAACTCCATGATTATGTTGAGATGAAGAAGCAGCATCCATGTGGAACGAACCGATGGCAGATCATTCGGGTCGGCATGGATATCCGAATCAAATGCCAAGGTTGCGGGGCGAGCATTTTAATGCCACGTCGTGATTTTGATAAACGATTGAAAAAAGTCTTACCAGAGTGACGAAAAAGCGGATGTGATTCTCGTGATCACATCCGCTTTTTCGTTGTCTTTCATAAGCGAAGTGATTGTGTTCGATTAGAGCGTGATTAAAAAAGACGGTCGAGCTCCTTGCTTAAAAAAAATGAACTATCTATAATTGTGAAAGATGTGCTGACGTGGTGTAATCATTCTACCCACTGCGGCCGCTAGCACGGATTTCCTAGGAAATACCGAAAAGGAGGAATTCCAAGTGGGATTAACAGCAGGAATCGTTGGCTTACCAAACGTAGGAAAATCAACACTTTTTAACGCCATCACACAAGCAGGTGTCGAGGCAGCGAACTATCCGTTCGCAACGATCGACCCGAACGTCGGTGTCGTTGAAGTACCAGATGCACGTCTTCGGAAATTGACAGAACTCGTCAACCCGAAAAAGACGATCCCGACAGCATTCGAATTCACGGATATCGCCGGTATCGTAAAAGGTGCGTCTAAAGGGGAAGGGCTCGGAAATAAATTCCTCGCGAACATTCGTGAAGTAGATGCGATCTGTCAGGTCGTGCGTTGTTTCGTAGATGAAAACATCACACACGTGGCCGGAAAAGTCTCACCGATCGATGATATCGAGACGATCAACCTCGAATTGATCCTCGCAGATCTTGAGCAGGTCGAAAAACGGATTCAGCGTGTCCAAAAACAAGTCAAGTCGCGCGATAAAAACGCAGCGGCTGAGCTTGAAGCACTTGAAATCGTGCAAGCGTTGCTCGAAGATGAGAAACCAGCACGTCTCGCTGAATTGAACGAAGATCAAGCAGCACTCGTCAAACACTTCCAATTGTTGACGATGAAACCGATGCTTTACGTCGCGAATGTCGGCGAAGATGAAGTCGCAGATGCAGACAGCAATGAGAACGTGCGTCTCGTCCGTGAATTCGCAGCAAAAGAAGGCGCAGAAGTCATCGTCATCTGTGCTCGGATCGAAGAAGAAATTGCAGAGCTTGAGCCGGAAGAGCGTCAAGAGTTCCTCGTCGATCTCGGAATCGAAGAGTCGGGTCTTGATCAATTGATCCATGCGGCGTACAGCACGCTTGGTCTTGCGACATACTTCACAGCAGGTGAAAAAGAAGTACGCGCTTGGACGTTTAAAAAAGGCATGAAAGCTCCACAATGTGCGGGTGTCATCCACTCGGACTTCGAACGCGGATTCATCCGTGCAGAAGTCGTTTCGTACGAAGATCTAGCAGCTGCAGGTAACATGGCGACAGTCAAGGAACAAGGTCGTTACCGTTCAGAAGGTAAGGAATATGTCTTCCAAGACGGCGATGTCGTCACGTTCCGCTTCAACGTCTAATCGAAAACGAATCGTTATTGCATAAAGCAAAATACTTTGGTAGTATTAACGAATGTGAGTAATGAATTATTGCTCCTTGCTCGAACATTCGAGCCGCCAGTCCAAGAGGAGGTGACAGATATGCGTAAATACGAAGTACTTTACATCATCCGTCCGGAACTTGATGAGGAAACACGCAAAGCAACAGTGGAGCGTTTTAACAAAGTCCTCACTGATAACGGTGGTACAGTTGATAAAACAACTGAAATGGGTAAACGTCGTTTCGCTTACGAAATCAATGATATGCGTGAAGGGTTCTACGTTCTTCTTAACGTTACTGCTGAACCAGCAGCTACAAAAGAACTTGACCGTCTCATGAAGATCAGTGACGATATCGTTCGCTTAATGATCACAAAAGACGAGAAATAAGCTGAAACAGGAGAGTGATTCTGATGATTAACCGCGTCGTTTTAGTCGGTCGGTTAACTCGTGACCCGGAAATGCGTTATACGCAGAGCGGGATTGCGGTAACGCGATTCACACTCGCATGTGACCGTCCTTTCACAGGGCAAGATGGGAAGCGAGAAGCTGATTTCATCGATTGCGTCGTTTGGCGCAAGCAAGCAGAGAACGTTGCTCAGTATTTGAAGAAAGGTAGTCTTGCTGGTGTAGAGGGTCGCCTCCAGATTAGCAGCTACGACGATAAAGAAGGGCAACGCCGTTACCGTGCGGAAGTCGTCGCTGATAGCGTCCGCTTCCTTGAATCACGTAACGCGAGCCGTTCTTCGGATGGTAGCGAAGGCTACGCTTCATCAACTGGTGGAAACGGGAATGCTGCAGGATGGGGTTCACAGCAACAGCAGAACAACTCTTCCTCGCCAGCACCCGCTTCATCGAATTCGGGCTTCGGCGCTGATCCGTTCAGCGGCGGTAGTTCGATCGACCTTTCAGACGACGATCTCCCGTTCTAAGGAAATCGTCCTGAAAAATCCAAGTTAAAAAGGAGGTTAATCACATGGCACGTCGTCCAGGTGGAAAACGTCGTCGTAAAGTATGTTACTTCACGTCGAACCACATCACTCATATCGATTATAAAGACGTAGAACTTCTCAAACGTTTCATTTCGGAACGCGGTAAGATTCTTCCACGTCGTGTGACTGGTACTTCAGCGAAATACCAACGTCCACTTACAATCGCAATCAAACGCGCACGTCAAATGGCTTTAATTCCATACGTGGCTGACTGATTTCGTAGCACCATCCTCAAGCGTGAGGGTGGTGCTTTTTTTCGCTTCTCTTTCATCCCCTCCTGCTTTTCGGTTATAATAAACAAGTTACTAAAAATTTTAATTAACCCTATAGAGCATATAAGGAGGACACGATGGAGTCAGGTCAACAAGTATCACCGGAACGCGAACGACGTATCGTTCGCTTCATTCCGTATCTATTAATCGTCGGTCTGCTTCTCGTCGTCGCTGTCCGCGAACCGGTCATCTCTGCCATCGGAGCCGTCGTGACTGCCCTCCTCTTCGGATTGCACCTATTCGAAGAACGTCGTGCACGCAGGGCATGGGAGACGTACGTCGCCGGAATCTCGATGCAAGTCGAGGAGACGGGACAAGATGCGTTGACGAACATGCCAATCGGGATTTTGTTATACGATGAGGAAACGCTTGTCACCTGGTTCAATGATCCGATGCGGGATATCTTTGATGATGTAGCAATGGGACAGACGCTCAATGAGCTCGATCCCTTATTCATCGAAATGGTCGCGACGAATGAGGATCAAGCGACGCTTGAAATCGGCGATGCCGTGTATCGTGTCTTTTCGAATCATGAGAACCGGACCTTTTACCTGTTCGATATGACGGAAGAAGCACAAGTTGAACAACAACTCGTCGATAATCAGACGGTCATCGGTGTCATCTATCTCGATAACTACGATGAGATGACACAAGGCATCGAGGATCAGTTACGCAGTGAACTGAACAGCCGGGTCACGCAGTTGTTGAATCACTGGGCAGCGGAACACGGGACGTATATCAAGCGGACCGCGTCCGATCGGTATTTCATCGTTACGACAGAAGAGAATCTACGGATTCTCGAACGATCGAAGTTTACGATTCTGGATACGGTTCGGGAAGAGACGAGTCAACGCGGCGTCCAGTTGACGTTATCCATCGGAATTGGTTGCGGAAGTGACCCGATTCCGGCGCTTGGTCAGATGGCTCAGTCGAGTCTCGATCTTGCGCTGGGACGAGGAGGCGACCAAGTCGTCATCAAACGTGATGGGAAGGTCCGCTTTTACGGCGGCAAGACGAATCCGACGGAAAAACGGACGCGCGTCCGGGCCCGGGTCATCGCTAATTCGCTTCGTGACTTAATGCAGGAATCGAGCCGTGTCCTGATCATGGGTCACAAAAATCCAGACATGGATGCACTCGGATCAGCAATTGGCATTTTGAAGCTTGCGGAAATGAACGATAAGGAAGCACATATCGTCTTACCACCGGAAGAAATCGGACGCGGGATTCGCCGGATGATGGATGAGATTGCCGAAGTACCACAACTCGAGACACGATTCGTCAATGCGTTTCAAGCTGATCAATTGATCGACGATCAGACGTTACTCGTCGTCGTCGATACACACAAACCATCGCTTGTTGTCGTACCGGCCTTGCTCGATCGATTCGAGCATATGGTCGTGATTGATCATCATCGTCGGGGCGAAGATTTCATCGAAGATGCGGTTCTCGTGTATCTTGAGCCGTATGCTTCTTCGACATCAGAGCTCGTCACCGAGCTGATCGAGTACCAACCGACGAATCAGAAACTGGCGATGCTTGAAGCGACGGCGTTACTCGCTGGGATCATCGTCGATACGAAAGGCTTTGCCCTGCGGACCGGTTCTCGGACGTTCGATGCTGCATCCTATTTACGCTCACAAGGTGCTGACACAGTGCTCGTACAAGAGTTTCTCAGTCAGGATCTTGAGACGTACGTCGAGCAGTCACATATCCTCGAGCGATCCGAAGTCTATACGGAAGGGATGGCGATTGCGACAGCAGAGCCAGGCGTCATTCACGATCAAGTATTGATTGCGCAAGCAGCCGATCAATTGTTATCGCTTCGAGGCATTCGCGCCGCTTTCGTCATCGCGGAACTTCAAGACGGACGAACGGCGATTAGCGCCCGTTCGCTTGGGGATGTCAACGTTCAGTTGATCATGGAGACGCTCGGTGGCGGCGGTCACTTGACGAACGCGGCGACACAGATGTCAGAATCAGTCGTCACCGTGGCGGATGCGTTGCGTAAAGCAATCGATCAATATTTAGAAGATGAGACAAAAGGAGAGGAATCAGAATGAAGGTTATTTTCTTACAGGATGTAAAAGGACAAGGGAAAGCAGGAGACGTCAAAGACGTGGCCGATGCTTATGCAAATAATGTACTCTTCAAGAAAAAGTTGGCGCGCCCTGCGACGACTGGCAACTTGAAGCAACATGAAGCACACGAACGTAAAGCAGCAGAAGAAGCGAAACAGAACTTGCTTGACGCGCAAGCGTTAAAAGAAAAAATCGAAAAAGAGACGATCGTCGTCTCGACGAAAGCCGGTGAAGGCGGTCGTGTCTTCGGATCAGTCACAAGTAAACAGATCGCAGAAGCACTTAAAAGCATGGGTTACAAGATCGATAAACGCAAAATCGAGCTCGAGCACCCGATCAAGGCACTTGGCTTTACGAAGGTACCATTGAAGTTACACAACGAAGTGACAGCGACACTGAACGTTCAGGTCAAAGAGGCGTGAGTAGAAAAGGGGACCGGTGATGAGTGAAGTCATGCAAAATATGCCTCCCCAAAGCATCGAGGCAGAACAAGCCGTCCTAGGGGCGATCATGATTGATGCGGATCGTTTGATCAGTGCATCGGAACGTCTGTTACCGCAGGACTTTTACCGTGCCTCTCACCAACGGATCTTTGAAGCGATGCTCGTGCTGTCCGACCGAGGCGAAGCGATCGACCTCGTTACGGTGACAGCCGAGCTCAGTACGCTCGGGATTCTAGATGAGATTGGTGGTCTACCCTATCTAGCGGAACTGGCAGAAGGGGTACCAACTGCAGCCAACATCAATTATTACGTCAACGTCGTTGACCAGAAGTCGACGCTCCGGCGTCTCATTCGGACGGCAGGCGAGATCGTCACTGATGGATACGAACGGCAAAATGAGGTCGATGTCCTGCTGAATGAGGCAGAACGGAAGATTCTCGAAGTATCACAAGGAAAAGGAAGCGCGAGCTTCATCCCGATCTCGGACGTCTTGACGAGTGCCTATGCAACGATTGATAAATTGCATAAGCAGAGCGGCGAGACGACGGGGATTCCGACCGGTTTCCAAGATCTCGATAAGATGACGGCCGGCTTCCAGCGCAACGATTTAATCATCGTCGCAGCACGTCCGTCGGTCGGGAAGACCGCGTTCGCCTTGAACATCTCGCAAAACGTCGCAACACGCGCTGACGAGAACGTCGCCATCTTCAGTCTTGAGATGGGTGCCGAACAGCTCGTCATGCGGATGCTCTGTGCCGAAGGAAACGTCGACGCGCAGCGTCTGCGGACGGGTCAACTCGAAGAAGAGGACTGGGGGAAGTTATCGCTTGCGATGAGTAACTTGTCTCAAGCCGGTATCTACATCGACGATACACCAGGTATTCGGGTCAATGATATCCGGGCGAAATGCCGTCGTTTGAAGC
This sequence comes from Exiguobacterium sp. UBA3968, assembly GCF_002385115.1. Lineage (NCBI taxonomy): Bacteria > Bacillati > Bacillota > Bacilli > Caryophanales > Exiguobacterium > Exiguobacterium sp. UBA3968. The sequence continues at coordinate 213,432 of NZ_DGCW01000007.1, read as the reverse complement.
AGGAGCATGGTCTTGGGATGATCATGATCGATTACTTGCAGTTGATTCAAGGGAATGGTCGCTCTAGCGACAATCGTCAACAAGAGGTTTCGGAAATTTCCCGTTCCTTGAAATCACTCGCGCGTGAACTTGAAGTCCCCGTCATCGCCTTATCGCAGCTCTCGCGTGGGGTGGAGAGTCGTCAAGATAAGCGACCGATGATGTCGGATATCCGGGAATCGGGAGCGATCGAGCAAGATGCCGATATCGTCGCCTTCTTGTACCGTGATGATTACTACAATAAAGAAACGGAAGATGCGAATACGATTGAGATCATCATCGCGAAACAGCGGAATGGTCCAACCGGTACCGTCAAGCTCGCCTTCCGAAAAGAATTCAACAAGTTCGTGGATCTCGAGCCAAGCAACTCGTACGCGCCACCTGCTTAATCCAAGCTGCGTCTTGCCCTCGATGAATCGGAGGCAAAACGTAGCTTTTTTTTATTTTCACCTAAAGATTCTCAGTTTATTCACTAAAAACGATAATTAAACGAACGAAAGAGAATTGTAACAATTAATTGTTCGGTATTTGGTTGACTTCTTTTTTTTATCGCGTTACACTTAGTCGTGGTTTTGAATCGTACGTGGAGGTGGATGATAAGATGTCATCAGTAGTAGTAGTCGGAACACAGTGGGGCGACGAAGGAAAAGGGAAAATCACCGATTTTCTTTCAAAACAAGCTGACGTCGTAGCACGTTATCAAGGTGGAGACAATGCAGGACATACGATCGTATTCAATAACGAGACGTACAAATTGCACTTGATCCCATCAGGTATTTTTTACTCGGATAAGAAATGTGTCATCGGGAACGGTCTTGTCGTCAACCCGAAATCACTCGTCAAGGAATTGAAGTATCTGCACGATCGTGGTGTTTCAACGGATAACTTGTTAATTTCGAATCGGGCGCATGTCATCTTGCCGTATCATCAGTTGCAGGATCAGTTAGAAGAAGAAGCGAAAGGCGACGCAAAAGTCGGAACGACGCTAAAAGGAATCGGACCGTGCTACATGGATAAAGCCGCACGAATCGGAATCCGGATGGCAGACTTACTCGACAAAGAAACGTTCGCTGAGAAGTTAAAGATCGTTCTCGACCAAAAGAACCGCATGTTCACGAAGATGTATGACGCAGAACCAATCGCGTTCGACGATATCTTCGAAGAGTACTATGCGTATGGACAAGAATTCGCGAAATACGTCTGCGATACATCCGTCGTCGTCAACGATAGCCTTGATCACGGTGAAAAAGTGTTGTTTGAAGGCGCACAAGGTGTCTTACTCGACCTTGACCACGGAACGTACCCGTTCGTTACATCGTCGAACGCATCTGCCGGTGGTGTCGCATCAGGTGTCGGTGTCGGTCCAGCTCGGATCGATCACGTCGTTGGTGTTTGTAAAGCGTACACGTCACGTGTCGGTGACGGTCCGTTCCCAACGGAATTGTTCGATGACATCGGTCATCAAATCCGTGAAGTCGGTCGTGAATACGGGACGACGACAGGACGTCCGCGTCGTGTTGGTTGGTTCGACTCTGTCGTCGTTCGCCACTCGCGCCGTACAAGTGGGTTGACGGATCTTTCGCTCAACTCGATCGACGTTCTGACAGGACTCGAAACGTTGAAGATTTGTACATCGTACGAATTCAATGGTAAACAGATCGATGAGTACCCAGCAAGCTTCCGTGATCTTGAAGCATGTGTCCCAGTTTACGAAGAGCTTCCAGGCTGGAAAGAGGACATCACAGGTGTCCGTCGCTTTGAAGATCTACCGTTGAACGCACAGAACTACGTCAAGCGGATCGCGGATCTGACAGGTATCTCGCTCGTCACGTTCTCGGTCGGACCGGGTCGTGAACAGACCGTCGTCTTGCGTGATCTCTACGAAGAAGCATAAGTCTCAATAGCCTCTTGCCTCCTGCAAGAGGCTGTTTTTTGTGCGAAATGGTTCACAAACGGAAGCAAAAACAGGTATACTGAATACAGTGTTTCACGTGGAACCTCTCCCGTGAGACGACGAACAGTAGAGCGAGTGGCGCCGGGAGTTTCCGTCGCCACCTTTCTATATGCCGAAAAAACAGGTAAAATAGATTGAATAGAAATTTTTAAGGGGGCACACCCAGTGACGGAACGTAAAATTCTAGTCGTCGATGACGAGTTACCGATTGCAGATATACTCAAGTTTAAATTAGAAAAAGAAGGCTACCAGGTCGCGATCGCAAACGACGGCGTGGAGGCATTAGAAAAATTCGAGGAGTTCAAACCGGATTTGATGTTACTTGATATCATGCTCCCGTTGATGGACGGGATGGAGGTCTGCCGGGAAGTCCGGAAGACGTCGAAGATTCCAATCATCATGCTGACAGCAAAGGATTCTGAAATTGATACGGTACTTGGTCTTGAGCTTGGTGCGAATGATTACGTGACGAAGCCATTCAGCTCACGTGAGTTACTCGCCCGCGTTAAAGTCCACTTGCGCAATACGAGTCCGGAAGCTACACCACAACCGGTTGGACCAGGTCCACTCAAAGTCGGAGAACTGTATATCGATACGAATTCGCATACAGTGACACGTAAGGATCAAAAGATCGAGCTGACGCAGCGTGAGTTCGAATTGTTGCATTACCTCGCGAAAAACATCGGTCAAGTCATGACGCGTGAGCATTTGTTGCAGACGGTCTGGGGCTATGACTACTTTGGTGACGTCCGGACAGTCGACGTGACAGTGCGCCGTCTTCGTGAAAAAGTCGAAGATAACCCAAGTACGCCGGTCTATATCATGACGCGTCGTGGAGTCGGCTACTATCTCCAAGACGGGGAGAATGAATAACGATGTTAAAAGGAACGAACTTCTTTAAATCCATCCAATGGAAGCTTGTCGTCATCTATGCCTTATTGATTTTAGTGGCGATGCAGGTCATTGGTGTCTACTTCGTTCGTTCCCTTGAAAAGCAGTACATTACGAACTTCTCGAAGTCGGTCGAGGACCGGGCAGGTCTTGTCGCCTATAACGTCGGGAAGGAATTCGATAAAACAGGCGATGATGAAGCCTCCAAACGGCAGTTGTCCCAATCATTAGGGCAACTGCTGTCTGAGTTTAGTAATGGCTCCACCTCAAGGAACGACATCCTCGAAGTCCAGATTATCGATCAGGACTCGATCATCCAAGCGACATCGGATGACGAGAACCAGTCGGCGGTCGGTCAACGGGCGACGAATTCACTGATTAAAAAAGCGCAGGCAACGAGCTCGACCCGGACGGACACCGTACTCGATCCGGAATCAGAAGATAAGATCCGGATCTTTGCCGTACCCGTCACCTCGGAACGAGACGGTGTGACGACCGGGATGATTTATGTCCGTGCCTCGATGGAGTCGATCTATTCGCAGATGCAACAGGTCACGCGGATTTTGGCGACCGGAACAGTCATCGCCCTCGTCATCACGTCGATTCTCGGAGTCTTGCTGTCGCGGACGATCACGCGTCCGATTTCGGATATGCGGCGTCAAGCGATCGAGATGCGACGCGGGAACTTCTCGCGGAAGGTTAAGGTCTATTCGGATGATGAGATCGGGCAACTTGCTCGTTCGTTCAATGAATTGACGGATGAGCTGCTCGAAGCGAACGCGACGACGGAAGCCGAACGGCGGAAGTTGACGAGTGTCCTCGAGAACATGACCGACGGCGTGATTGCGACGGACCGGACGCTGCGCGTCATCTTGATGAATGATCAAGCGAAGGATATCGTCGGCGCTGACGATGCGAGTGTCGTCGGAACGAACTTGAAGGACCTACTGGCACTCGGTGACGATTTCATGATTCCGGAAGACGGCACGATGCCACCGCGTCTGCTCGATTTCAGTAGTGAGGACGAACTGTTCCTCGTCCGGGCATTCTTCTCGCCCGTCAAGAAACACAGTGGACCGATTACCGGGATGATCGTCGTCCTACATGACGTCACGGAACAGGAGCAGGTCGAACAGGATCGACGTGAATTCGTCGCGAACGTCAGTCACGAGCTCCGGACACCGCTGACGACGATGCGCAGCTACCTCGAAGCCTTGGCAGAAGGCGCCTATCAGGATGAGGAACTCGCACCGCGTTTCCTTGAGACGACACAAAACGAGACGGAGCGGATGATTCGCCTCGTCACCGATCTTTTACAGCTGTCGAAGATGGACAGTAAGGAATACAAGATGAACAAGGTCCGCTTCGATTACATTCAGTTCTTGAATGAGATTCTCGATCGCCATGACATGACGAAGCCGGAACGGATTCGTTTCCGTCGTAAGATCATGAAGCGGAAAGTCTATATCCGTGGGGATCAGGATAAATTGATTCAGGTCGCAGATAACATCCTGACGAACGCGATCAAATACTCACCGGAAGGCGGAACAATCACCGTCCGGACGATGCTCCGGGCAAAACGGATCGTCATCAGCATCAAGGATGAAGGTGTCGGAATCCCGAAAGCGAATCTCCAAAAAATCTTCGAACGCTTCTATCGTGTCGATAAAGCCCGTGCCCGTAAAATCGGCGGCACCGGTCTTGGTCTGTCGATCGCGAAAGATGTCGTTTCGGCTCACGGTGGCGACATCTGGGCAGAAAGCGAATGGGGACGCGGTACGACGATTTACTTCACGCTTCCGTATGAGGTGATCGAAGAGGTGGATGCCGGATGAAGAAACAACACTGGAGTTCGCTGTTACTCGTCCTGCTCGTCGCCGGTTCGATCGCTCAGACAGCGATGCTCTGGACCTATCATCCAAGCAGTGAATCGATCGAGCGGGAACAAGTCTCGTTCAACGAGATCGATGCCTCAAAGACGATTGAAAGCAACCAGCTGATTAATCCGGAACTACTTGTCTATTCGGATCAGGAAGGGACGTACCAAACACAAATCATCGGGCGGACCTTCCTCAACCGGATCGGTGCATCGTTCAATATCGGGGTCCTTGTCCTGACGGATAAAGCAAAGAACATACCGATCGGCGAGCGGAGCGTCGAGATGATTTTTCCGACACCGATCAGCGCGACGATGCTTGAGGAGTTACTCGGAGAAAAACAGATCGCGTTCTCAGAACCGATCAAACGGCTCTATCTCCTCGATTACGATGGTCCGATTCTCCGTCTTGAGTCGGCGACGGGGCGCCTAAAGGACTTTAAACTCGTCGGCGATGAGACGGTTCTGAAACGACTGTTCGCGTACGATAAGAAAAAACCGATGACGCGCGTCGAACTCAAAGGGGGCGATTATACGTATGTCGCGAGTGGTACGACACGGCTGGAACAAGTCTTCGTCTATGACGAGGTCGGGCAATCGCCGCAACCACTCGATCGCATCCGGAGTGCCTTCTTTGCCGAAAATTCGAACGTCCAGCAAATCAAGAGTCGCGATGATCTCGACGTCTTGACGGATGGCGTCAGCGTCTCGACGTACGACCGAAACTACAATGTCTATCGCTTCAACACGTTATCGCCGAACACCCAAAGCTCGACCGTTGATTACAGCACGCTCGTTAGCTACGTCAACATTCATGGAGGCTGGCTTGATCAAGAGACACAACGGAGTGGTTTCCGCTATTACTTCGATCAGATGAGTAAGAAGGGCGAGGAACAGACGGCGACGTTCCGGTTGTACTTGAACCGGTATCCGGTGTTCGGGGAGAGCGGTCCGTTGCTCGAACAGACGAAGTTCGATCTCGCGACACTGAAAATCATGTATGAAGAAAATCAAGTCCGGTCGCTCAGCCGCAGCATGCTTCGAGCAAAGCGGAAGTTGATCCTTCGGGAAGAGACGGTGCCGGCTGTCGAAACGGTTCTTGAACGTCTAAGACGCGCCGATCTCTTAAAAGAAATCAGTGGGATCCGGGTCGGATATGAGATGACGTATAAAATTTCAACGAGCCGCTACGCTGTCTTTGAGCCGACGTGGTTCATCAAGGTCGATGGGGTTTGGCAATCGATCAATCAAGCTGTCGGGAATGAGGGGTGAGGACGAATGGACTGGAGTAAAGCGAAGACCTTATTGATGCTGACCTTTTTGATCCTGAACGTCTACCTTGCCATTCAATTGATGGACCGGATGGTCGAGCCGCGGATCGTCGCGACGAGTGCGACCGGGAAGTCGATCTTGAAGGATCGTCACATCGACGAGAAGAAACTGCAACCGGTCACGCGGGACATTGGTTATTTGACGGCCGAAGTCGATGCGCGGACGCTGGCGCCACTTGCAAGTTCACCGATTCAGGATGCAGTCGCCTCCGTCAAGAATAATGTCGAGTGGTCGGTCCGGTTGACGAAACCGTATCGACTCGAAACGAAGACGATGCGGGATTCCGCTTCATCGTTCGTTCAAGCGTCCGTTCGGTATGGTGCCGAATATACATTTTGGAAGTATGATAGTAAGTATCAGGAGATGACATTCGTTCAGACGTATAAGGGACAGCCGCTCTATTCGACACCACAGCAGTCGCGTGAGGACGATGCGATGATCGGACCGTCCCTGCTCGTCTTGCAACTCAACGATGCAAAGGAAATCGTCAGCTACAAACAACGCCACTTGAACAAGGTCGTCCGGCAAGCACAGGACGTGACGTTGTTATCGGCAAGTGAAGCAATCGTCCAGTTGTCGGAGCAAGGTTTGTTCCCGGCATCGAAGCGATTGACGAGTCATAAACTCGGGTATTTCTGTCTCGTCACGGAAGGCACGGAATCCGTTCAAATCCTGCCGCCGACGTGGCAAATCGAACTCGACAACGAGGAAGTCTACTTTGTCAATGCAATTGATGGCGGTGTCCAAACCGTTGAACGATTGGATACAGTCTCAGAGAAATGAGGAATGCACGATGAGCCTACACTACAGCGTCATGGCCAGTGGCTCGACGGGGAACGCCCTCTATATCGAAAGTGAACAGACCCGTTTGCTCGTCGACGCCGGACTGACCGGCAAGGCGATGCTCGCCTTGTTCGACCAGATCGACCGGTCGCCGCAAGGCATCGATGGTCTGTTCGTCACCCATGAACACTCCGACCATATCAAAGGCGTCGGCATCATGGCACGCAAGTACAACATCCCGCTCTATGCCAATGAAAAGACATGGGCGGCGATGGAAGCGAAAATCGGCAAGATTGATCCGGCGCTGAAGTTCCTCTGGGAAGTCGGAGAGGTCAAGCAGTTCGGTGACATCGAAGTCGAATCATTCAACGTCAGTCATGATGCAGCGGATCCGATGTTCTTCCAGTTCGCGCATGAAGGAAAACGATTGGCACACATCACCGATACCGGATACGTCTCGGACCGGATGAAAGGTGTCATTCGGGGCGCCGATGCCTATATCTTCGAAGCGAACCACGATATCGGTATGCTCCAGATGGGACATTACCCGTGGAGCGTCAAGCGGCGGATCCTCGGCGACTACGGACACGTCTCGAATGAGGACGCTGCGATCGCGATGAGCGAGGTCCTTGACGACCGGACGAAACGGATCCACATGGCCCACTTGAGCAAGGATAACAACATGAAGGAACTCGCCCGGATGAGCGTCTCCCAGACGCTCGCGAGCCGTGACGTCGATCTGAGTAAGATTCAGCTCCTCGACACGGACCCGGTCATTCCGACGCCGCTCCTGAAGCTTTGATTATGGGAAATTACTGAATATGCTCAAAAGACCCCCACATTTGGCTCACTTGCCACGTGATGGGGGTATACTTGTGTAAAGAGAGTCATAAAGGAGGCGTATGTCGATGGATCGACCGGAAGAACCACGGAACGAATTCGAACGATACGAACAGTCATCCGATGAGAGCGGCTTCCCGCCCCGTCAGCCGGCAACGAGCGAACCGGTCAGCCCTTATCGTGAACCATATGAAGAACAACCAGAACCGCCGCGTCGTCGCGGTGCCGGAAAAGCCTTTTTCGTCGGTCTGATCGGTGGAATCGTCGGAGCCTTGTTGATTGCCCTCATCGCGTGGCCGTTCGTCCGTGATGAGATGACGAGTCCGACTCCGGTTTCGTCGACGGCAACGGAACAGACCGCGACACAGACGACAGAGGATGAAGCCGACATCGTCGGTGCGGTCGGTAAGACGAAGGAAGCCGTCGTGAGCGTAACGAACCTTCAGAGCTCGTTCCAAGGAACCGATCAGGAAACGGGTGCAGGGTCCGGCGTCATCTATAAAAAAGACGGCAATAAAGCCTACGTCGTCACGAACTACCATGTCGTTGAAGGGGCAAGTCGCTTGTCTGTCACGTTATCCGACGGAACAGCACTCGAGGCAAAAGTCCTCGGCGAAGATCCGACGTACGATTTAGCGGTCCTGTCGATTGATTCATCGAAAGTGACACAAGTCGCAAAACTGGGGGATTCGGATACGTTACGTGCCGGTGAAACGGTGCTTGCGATCGGAAACCCACTCGGAATCTTCGCGAACTCCGTCACGCGCGGTGTCATCAGTGCGCAGGAACGGACGGTTCCAGTTGATACGAACAAGGATGGACAGCAAGACTTCAATACGGAAGTCATCCAAACCGATGCAGCGATCAACCCGGGGAACTCGGGGGGAGCGCTCATCAATACAGCCGGTCAATTGATCGGGATCAACTCGATGAAGATTGCGGAAGCAAGTGTTGAAGGAGTCGGATTTGCGATTCCGATCAACGAAGCGTTACCAATCATGCGTGACCTTGAGCAAAATGGTGAAGTCGTTCGTCCACAGCTCGGGATTCAGATTCGTGATGTGCAGGAATTCCCAAGCGGATATCGCGAAGATCGTTTGAAATTACCGAATGATGTCACGAAAGGAATCGTCGTCGTCGGTCTAACCCGTAACAGCGGCGCCGAAAAAGCGGGAATGAAGGCAAACGATGTCATCGTCGAGATCAACGGAAAAGCGATCGCATCGTTCGCCGATCTAAAAAGTGTCCTCTACCGGGATGCAAAAGTCGGCGAAACAGTCAAAGTCACGTTCTATCGTGGCGGTGAAAAACAGACAGCAGATGTGAAGTTGTCGGCTCAGTCACCAACTGTTCAATAAGGCATAACCTGAAAAACCATCCACCTGTGGATGGTTTTTTTGAGTGAGGAAACCTGCGGCTTTTCCGGTCAGGAAGGTTGATATTTGTTATACTGGAAGCGGATAAATGTGGATAAGTGAAAGGAGGAGACCACCTGTGGATAAGTACGTTTGTTTAGAACATGTCGAGCTCGCGCTTGACGAAATCGTAGATGAAACAGAACAATACCCGATTCTTGATCAGCTAAATCCAGAAAAAAACATCACGTGTGAATACTGTGACGCACCGGCAACATATCTTGTGTCAAGCAAAAAATAAATATCAACATGTGGATTTGTGGATAACTCTGTGGATAACTCCTGAATTTTCTGTCAGAAAGCGAGAAAAAAGATGCAAATTACCATCATTACGGTCGGAAAGCTAAAAGAGAAGTATTTGAAGCAAGGTATCGCCGAATATACGAAGCGTCTCGGCGCCTACTGTTCGATCCAAGAAATCGAGGTCGCGGACGAAAAGGCACCAGAGCAGTTGAGTGAAGCGGAGATGGCGCAAGTGAAGAAAAAAGAGGGCGAACGGATTTTAGCGAAGATCGGACCGGATGTTCATGTCCTCGCACTTGCTATCGAAGGAAAACAACGGACGAGTGAACAGTTTGCAAAAGAACTCGATCAACTCGCGACATATGGCAAGAGCAAGATTGCCTTCGTCATCGGTGGCTCGCTCGGTCTTGCACCAGAAGTGATGCAACGTGCGAATGATACAATCTCGTTCTCGAAGATGACATTCCCGCATCAATTGATGAAGATGATCCTTTGTGAACAGATTTATCGGGCGTACCGGATTAATCGGAATGAGCCTTATCATAAATAAACAGTATTTAGATGACCGCCTTAAGTGTAGTAACTGATACTCGAGGTGGTCTTTTTTAAATAATAAGATTAACCCTTATATCACAATTAACATAATAAATATAAATGAAAGGTATACATAATGGTTATTCAGATTATAGAACAGAAAACACGTAGTCAGATTAAAGACTTTTTTACTGTGCACTGGGGCAGTTCACAAATGGTAACGTCAACAGGTGTTCATGATTGCAGTCTGTTAGACGGGTTTTATGCCATAAACGATGATCATGAAATCATTGGACTGATCACCTATCATATGACTTCGCAGACATGCGAAATCATTTCACTGGATAGTCTTGAAGAAGGCAAAGGAATCGGTTCGCAATTGATGCAAATGGTAGAAGAAAAGGCAACACAGCAACAATGCAACTTGCTGACGCTCGTTACGACAAACGACAATGAACGTGCGATACGTTTCTATCAACATCGGGGATATACAATATCGCAGGTGATTCCGAATGCTGTAGAACTTGCACGCAAAATAAAACCGGAAATTCCGTTGTACAATGAAAAGGGAGTTTCGATTAAAGACGAAATCGTCTTGATAAAACATTTATGAGTCACTTATTCGTTGTTGATGTTAGAAATTCTAAATAATCTTTCTCACTCTTGAATTGATCATTCACAATCAAATCTGGTGAAATCAAATAGGTTCCGGCATATTCACCGTGCTTAATTTTGAAATAGCATGTCCTAGGTGCGAGTAGACTTTTCGATCGATGAATCTGCTCTCGTGATAGTGGCGTCCAATCTGATTGATCTTGTGAATTAGTGAAAGAGACAATAATCGATTGATCAGCTTGAATCAATACCACGAGGTCTTTTTCTTGTAAACGCGATGGATTGACGTGGGCTAGGATCGGGTCGGCAGACTTGGCGATAAAACCTCCAATAATGGAGTGTGACTGCTGTTCCTTGATGAACTGTTGAATCATAGTTGTCCTCCTAACTAGATTTATGGATTACTCTGACTTTGCTTTCGTGATGATACCGATACCACAACCAAATAGCATGATGATACCGGTAACGAGTAACGCCGGCACGTGACTTTCTAGTGCCATGTAGAGACCTGCACCACTTAAGATGACACCGGTTGGGATCAAAACGTTTCGCATGAGCTATACCCCCTAAACGGATGATGGCGTTGTTCTCACTATACCGGATAGAACGTCAGATAAAACGCATGCTTTAGTAAATAATGACAATCTGATTTTGAATATGTAGAACGAAAACAGACGCCGTCCATTACTTGGACAGCGTCTGTTTTTCATTATGTTCGCTCTAGTATATTGACGAGCATCTGATGGATGACGTCATGATCCCGGACGTCATGGACACGATAACTGCCGGGTAACGTATAGACGTCTATCGCCCCGACGTAAGCAATCTTCAGTTCCAACCTTCCGTCCTCCTGACAGGTCGTCCGGAGTTCGAGTTCACCGCTGATGACACCGACTTCTTGCGTCATGACACCATGTGTGGCGGTAAAAGTAGAGGTTTTCGTTTCCATCGAATCGACTCCTTTTTAGTATGTACATGTGTTCAACATCGTCTGTAAGGCAGTTTTTTCACTTGATTGTAAGCTGAGGTTCCAACGACTCTTCGTATTGATCCACATCTTCGAGTAGGCACAGCTCGCACCTGCCCGTGTCGGCTTCCATGTCGACGGATCCTGATCCCCTTTTGAACGGTTCGAGCTTGCAGAGACAGCAATCAATTGTGGACCTGTCAAATCGTTTGCGAACGCTTGACGTGTTGTCGTCGTCCAACTGCTTGCTCCTGAACGCCATGCTTCCGCAAGCGGAACGACATGATCGATGTCGAGGTCAGACGGGTTCGTGAATGTCAGTCCGTCATAGTAACTATACCAAGAACCGGATGTGACGGGGCACGATCCGACATATGAATCGGCGTCACGTTTTAAGACGACTTGTCGTGTATCACAGCCGCCTCCTTGACTGCTCCAGTGCGGGAACAAATCACGCGAATAACCGGTCATGCTGCCTTCTGTTTTAACCGTTAAGGCATCGAGTTGAGACTGGGCCGTCGCTTTCGACGAGATGCCCGATGGTAATGCGGAAACAGACGTCGTATCGAATTGGAAAGCGGTCAGGCAGACGAGCGTAGTGATGACGATGGACTTGATGGCTTTGAACACGTGTCATTCCTCCTATGTATGAGACGAGATGATGTGAAGACACCCTTCACAATTTTTAGTATGGCATCACTTATTTAGGAGAAAATGAATATCGTGTAAATGTTATTAAAATTAAACTTTTGTCATTATATTGAAGGGTCTGATGTTAGGATTTAGGTGTAGAAGAAAGGAGACTACATCATGAACGAACGAATTAGAGGATGGTTGATCGTGTTCGGCGTATTTTTAGTCGTAAGTGGCGCGTTGACGGAAGCGCAACGTTATTTCAACACAAAAGAACTAGATAATTGCATCGCGCAAGCTCGCGCTGCCCACCAAGAATATGAATATGAAATCGTTAATCCTGTCACACGCGCGTATTCATTCCGTGCGCATTGATTTTCTAAAAGATGTCGGGTCATCTCGCATATGGTACGCTTTTCAGGAAGCAGGATTTTAATGATTCGAGGAGCTGGTATGCATGAATAAAAAAGACATCGCCGACATCCGTCGTCACTTTAAGATGGATGCCGATTTACTAAAAATCCATGAAATCTACAACGTCTATATTCGAAAAGAGACGAGCGAAATCTATCATGAGGAAGCCCGACCATTTCCATTGCTTGATCCGGAACAACAGGAGCTGTTCCTTGCGAACTTCAAGAAGGTACTAGGTGGAAAACTCGACGTCAAGCTGTTCGAGGTCAAGTTCACGCATCCGGAAGAAGGGGAGACGGGTCATACGCAACAGCTGCTCTACGAAGGACTGTATGCGGAAGAGCCGGAGGACTGGGTCGAGCAGATGCAGACGATGGCGTTGAAGATGGTCCAGGACGTCCAGTACGAGAATGATCTCGTCGTCACGTTCATTCGCGGTCAATACTATAAAACGACGAAGCGCCAAGCGGACGAGACAGAGATCGATCCAAATGACGACGTTTATACGACGCCGTTCATCCTCGGTAGCCTTAATTTAACGGAGCTACCAAAACAATCACTCGTCTTTGATTTCGTTGAACGGGAATTCAAGTCGAACTTATTCATCAATCCGGTCATCAAACTGGCGTCGCCAATCGGTGGATTCCTCTTCCCGACCTTCACCGACAATGCTGCAGACGTCAATCATGTCTTGTATGCGGCGGGCAAGCCGAATAAACCGGATTTCGGCTTCCTTGAAAATGTCTTGAACGGTCAACCGATCGTCACGGCAGATGAGGATAAAGCGATCTTCGAGGAAATCGTCAAATCGGTCGTTGGTGAATCGATGGATACGAAGACGTTAGCCGGTGTCTATGAAAACATCAATCAGTTGATCGTCGTCGAAGAGGATCAAGATGAGGAAGAAGTGCCAATGCTCGACGTTCAGGAAGTCGAACGTGTCCTCAAGGCAAGCGGTGTCGAAGACGTCAGCACGGAGCAGGTCGAACGGGCGTTCAAGACGGTCGTTGACGATCCGACATACGAGATGAAAGCGAGTAACATCGTCCCGAACTATGAAGCGAAATCGATTAAAATCAATACGAAGGTCGCAAACATCGCGATCAGTCCGCAAGACTTGAAGTACGTCAAACAAGTCAACTATCAAGGAAAACGCTGCTTGTTGATCGAGGTCGAGGAAGACACGGTCATTGATGGTTTTACAATCGTTTCACAAGAACAATTACGATAAGGATCAGCGCAGGCGACTGCGCTGATTTTTTTAGGTGAAACATTTGCTTCTCCTGTCAAAGACAGGTATATTGTGATGTAAGCGGTCTCTTTTTTTGAAAAAGAGGCATTCGAAATTTTTTTAGTAGTTATCGAAAGCGCTTTCGATAACGGTTTAACCAGAAAGGAAGCGATCCATTTGTCTACCGCCTCGATGCAAGATTTACTGCGGACGTTACGAAATCGTTCATCTATCCATCAAGACGGACTCGAAATCGTCGATAAGCCGATTCCTGACGTCTCGACTCCGGGAACACTCGATCCGCGTGTCCGTGAGGTCGTCCTCACGCAGCGTCCATCGGTCTCGATTCCAGAAGGGGCGTCGCCAGTCGAACTGGCACGTGCCGGCATGGGGTGGGACAACGAAGACGTGACGACTCGGCAAATCTCAACGGATGTCCTCGCGATCCCAAGACCCGATACCACGATCGAAGCACGGCTGTATCGTCCGGAAGCGGCGCGTCCGCTCCCGCTCGTCGTCTATTTCCATGGCGGTGGTTTTTTCGGTGGCACGCTCGAGACGGTCGAGAATCCATGTAAGGCATTAGCCGATAAAGGGAACGTCGCCGTCTTGTCGGTCGGCTACCGATTGGCACCCGAGCATCCGTTTCCGACAGGACTTGAGGATTGTCATGCATCGATCGATTGGGCAGTCGAACACGCTGATCGACTTGGGATTGATCCAGGTGCGATCGCTGTCGCCGGTGATAGTGCCGGTGGGAACTTGGCGACGGTCTGTTGTTTGCTCGACCGCGAGCGTCCGACGCCGTATATCCACTATCAAGTTTTATATTATCCAGTCGTCAATGTCGGGGAACATCCGAATCCGGAATATGACTGGACGCTTGAAGCGTATGATCGACAAACGGAATCGCAGTTACTCGAAAGGATCATTCTCTCACTTCAAGATGAAGAAGGTATCCTCGAGCAATGGTACGTTCAAGCAAGTGATTCGACGGATCGACGAATCTCACCGTTGTTCGCGACGCTCGACGATCTACCAGAGGCACTCGTCATTACGGGAGAGTTTGATTACTTACGTCTCGAAGGAGAAGCGTACGCGAAAAAGCTCGCGCGCGCTGGCGTCAAGACCCGTTATCTCCACTACCGCGGGATGGAACATGCCTTTCTTGATAAACTCGGTCTGTATCCGCAAGCCGAAGACAGCTTAGACGAAATCGCGAAGGACTTAAAACGACTCTTTTCTCAAACTAACTAACAAAGGTGGATGACGCATGACATACACACTCGATTGGCAAGCCTATACAAAACTCGCACGACAAACCGTCGCGGAAGGGGCGGTCCTCTTACACAATGATGGTGTGCTCCCGTTGCAACCTGCATCGACGGTCGCTGTCTTCGGACGTAATCAGTTCAACTACTATAAAAGTGGTACAGGATCAGGCGGAATGGTCAACGTTACGAACGTCGTCAGTCCGCTCGATATGCTACGCGAAGACGTGACGCTGAATGCAGACGTCCTCAAGGCGTACGAGACATGGCTTGAAGACCATCCGTTTGACCAAGGTGAAGGCTGGGCAGCCGAACCGTGGTCGCAAGAAGAGATGCCGCTTGACGCGACACTCGTTCAGCAAGCAGCGCTTGACTCCGATGTTGCCTTGATCATGATTGGTCGTACGGCTGGGGAAGACCGCGACAATACAGCGGATCCAGGGAGTTATTTTTTAACGGAGACGGAACAGGAGATGCTCCGACTCGTGACGACACACTTCAAACAGACCGTCGTCGTCTTGAACGTCGGGAATATCATCGATATGCGCTGGGTCGAAGAGACGACGCCAAGTGCTGCCCTCTACGCGTGGCAAGGAGGAATGGAAGGCGGAACTGGACTGAGTGATCTTTTGCTCGGCCGCGTCTCGCCGTCTGGGAAACTACCGGATACGATTGTTCGTTCACTCGATGATTATCCGTCGACACCATACTTCGGTCATGCTGATCGCGCGTTGTATCAAGAAGACATCTATGTCGGGTACCGTTACTTCGAGACGTTCGCACCGGAAGCGGTCTTGTATCCGTTCGGGTACGGATTATCGTACACGTCGTTCGACCTGACGACAGACGTGACGACGTCAGCTGACGCCTGGACGGTGACGGCGACGGTGACGAATACCGGTCAGACGAGCGGGAAGGAAGTCGTACAAGGTTATCTCGAGAAACCACAAGGACAACTTGGAAACCCGACGCGTCAACTCGTTACGTTCGGCAAGACAAAAGAACTCGCACCAGGCGAGCAAGAATCTCTCACACTCGTCGTACCGTTCGCCTCGTTCGCGAGTTATGACGATAGTGGCGTTACCGGGCATAAGTCGTCTTATGTCGTCGAACCTGGCACGTATCAGCTCTATCTCGGAACGGACGTCCGGTCGGCGGTTCCAGTCGCAAGCCATTCTGTCGAGACGCTTGACGTCACGGACGTCTTAACGGAGAACATGGCACCGGTGACGGCGTTTGAACGCATCAAACCGCAAGCGACCGAAACGGGATATACGGTGACGTATGAAGCGACACCACTGCGGACGATCGATCCGGAACAGCGCCGTCAACAGGAGCGTCCTGTTGAACGGACGCAGACGGAAGATGCCGGTTGGAAGTTACGCGACGTCAAAGAAGAGCGTGTCACGCTTGAGACGTTCCTCGATCAATTGACGGATGCAGATCTCGCGGCAATCGTCCGGGGGGAAGGGATGAACTCACCGCGCGTCACACCGGGAACGGCGGGCGCCTTCGGTGGCGTGACGACAGAACTCGAAGCACTCGGCATTCCAGCAGGCTGCTGCGCGGATGGTCCGTCTGGGATTCGGATGGACATCGGGACGAAAGCCTTCTCGTTACCGAACGGAACATTGCTTGCCTCGACGTTCAACACAACATTGATTGTCGATCTATTTGAGATGACAGGTCTTGAGTTACGGAAGAACGAGATTGATACGTTGCTTGGACCCGGGATGAACCTCCACCGTCATCCACTCAACGGACGGAACTTCGAGTATTTCTCGGAAGATTCGTATCTGACTGGAAAAATGGCCGTGGCACAGCTCGACGGGATGCACCGGGTTGGTGTGACGGGAACGTTGAAGCACTTCAGTGCCAACAACCAAGAGTTCCACCGGCATGATCTGGATTCGATCGTGTCTGAACGGGCGTTACGTGAGTTGTACTTGAAAGGGTTCGAGATGGCAGTTAAGGAAGGGAAAGCATACTCGATCATGACGACGTACGGTGCCGTCAATGGCATCTGGACTGCCGGCTTATACGATCAGAACACACGCATCTTGCGCGATGAGTGGGGCTTTGACGGAATCGTCATGACCGACTGGTGGGCGAAAATCAACGCCGAAGGAACGGAAGCAAACCGGCAGCAAACGGCGACGATGGTCCGTTCGCAAAACGATCTCTATATGGTCGTCGGCGAACCGGGAACGAATCCGTTCGAGGATGATACATTGACGGCTCTCGCAGACGGAACACTTCGACGCTCCGAGTTATTGCGGAGTGCGGCGAACATCTGTCAGTTTCTACTGCGGTCACCGGTCATGGATCGTGTGATGGGAACGGCGTCACCCGTCGAGGTCCTCGGGGCACCGGTTGAAGAAGAGGCACTCGAAGATCAAGCTGTCTCGCACCAGCGTCTCGTCAGTGGTAATGCGTTCTCGTTAACGGATGTTGCGACGACGACGGGCAGTAGTCACGTCTTCGCTGTCACAGCAGAAGAGACAGGGATGTATCAGGTCACGTTGACGGCACGTTCGAATGCCGGTGAACTGGCGCAGATGCCAGTGACGTTGTTTGCGAACAACATGCCGGTCGCGACCTTTACCTTCAACGGGACGAACGGCGAGTGGGTCAGCCAGACGAAGGACGTCTTCGTCTTCAACCCACACAACTATTTAAAACTCTACTTTGCACTCGGTGGTCTCGAGTTAAAAGAGTTGACGTTTACGCTTGCGGAATCGTTTCATATGAAGAACGGCTGATTAGATTAGCCGGACGGAAAGGACGGATTGTGTGCAGTTTTCCATCATCAAAAAACGGGTCGAGCAACTGCTTTCCCCGTCGTTACAGGGACGGATTGCTTTTCATGCAGCTGTCTACCGGATTCAAGACAGTCCTAGTCGTGTCTGGGTGACGTTTGACGGAGAAGAGATTCTTGGAGCAGACGATTTTCGCTTCGAACGGGAAGTCGATCGGCGTTACGCGTTCCGGGCTGCACAGTTACCGGAAAAACCTGACGGAGCGTTATGGCAGTCCGACTGGTTGGAACAGTCGCATGCGTTATCGGCTGAGATCGAACGACAAGTCAAACAAGACGGGTATCTAGAGAACTATGAGATGCAACAAGATTTGTTAGAGTATCCGAATCTTGCGTTTGAACAAGCACTCGTTCATCCACATCCTTTCATCCGTGGTATCGCACGGCTCGATCGGCGACTCGGCAAACGACGTTTCCTATCGCTGACGCATCAGTCTGATTTTGAACAATGGTGTGCAGATACGCGGCAAACCGTCGAACGCTGGTGACACGAAAAAGCACGCTTCCTCAAGCCGAGGAGGCGTGCTTTGCTGTTAGATTGAAAACGAGTTGACCTCGTGAATGCCTTCTTCTTCAACGAAGGCGTCGAGTAAAGCACGGACTTCGTCCGTTGAGTTCGTCTCCATCAATTTGACCCGAAGTTCACTCGCGCCGCGGAATCCGCGGACGTAAATCTTGAAGAACCGACGTAATGGCTTGAAGAGACGTGGCTCGAATTGAGCCGAGTAATGATCGTGTAGATCGAGTTGTAGACGTAACAAATCGAGTAATTCTTGGCTAGAATGTTCTTTTTTCTCGACTTCGAACGCAAACGGGTTGTGGAAGATCCCGCGACCGATCATGACGCCGTCGACACCGTATTTCTCAACGAGTTCAAGACCGTGTTGGCGATCGTTGATATCCCCATTGATCGTCAGTAACGTCTGTGGTGCAATCTCATCACGTAACTTCTTGATTTCCGGAATCAATTCGAAGTGTGCTGGAACGGCACTCATCTCTTTACGTGTCCGGAGGTGAATCGAGAGGTTCGCGATATCTTGCTCGAGGATGTGGCGCAACCAATCGTGCCACTCTTCAACCTTCGTATAGCCGAGACGCGTTTTGACGCTGACTGGGAGACCGCCCGCTTTTGCAGCTTGGATCAGTTCAGCTGCGACTTCCGGACGATTGATCAAGCCGGAGCCTTTACCGTTAACAGCAACGTTATGGACGGGACAGCCCATGTTGATGTCGATTCCGCTAAAGCCCATCTCTGCCATGCCGATGCTCATTTCGCGGAAATATTCCGGTTTGTCGCCCCAGATATGAGCAACCATTGGTTGTTCATCCTCCGTGAACTCAAGACGTCCGCGGACGCTCTGCTTGCCTTTCGGATGACAATAGCTTTCTGTATTCGTGAATTCCGTGAAGAAGACGTCCGGACGCGCCGCTTTTGCGACGACGTGGCGGAAGACGACATCGGTGACGTCTTCCATCGGTGCTAAGACGAAAAATGGTCGTGGTAGGTCCTGCCAAAAGTTCTTTTTCATAGTATATTAAACCCTTTCCTTAAGGTAATGCACATGTGTGGTTAAAGAATTTCATCAACTATACACTTTAAGCGCTCTCGTTAAAAAGTGCAAGTGAGTGCTATTCGTTACCGTGAGGAAAGAGATTGGTGTACCATATGCTGCTTCATCCAGTCCGGACCCGGAATCAGGTGTCCGGCTTCGTCCTTATAGATGACGTGTTCTGGGCGAAGTTCCGTCGGTGAGACGAGTCCTGCTGCCGCCGTCAGATTGTAGAGTCCTTCTCGTAACGAGATGATGTAGTTCGTCACGCGGAAACTTTTTTCGTCGACGATCAGCGCCTTCTGCAGTTTCGGATCAGTCGTCGCGACGCCGACTGGACAGTGATTCGTATGACAGACTTGGGCTTGAATACAGCCGACATTAAACATTAAACCACGCGCGATGTTAACGAAGTCAGCGCCGAGGGCGAGAGCGATCGCAATCTTATCAGCACTGATCAGCTTACCAGATGCGAACACTTTGACCTTGTCGCGTAAACCGGCTTCTGTCAAAAGTTGATGGACGAAAGGTAATGCGGAAAAGAGTGGTAGGCCGGCAGCATCCGCAAGTTCTTGGAACGTCGCGCCTGTCCCTCCTTCGCCACCGTCTACCGTCATGAAGTCTGGATGACGACCGGATTCTTTCATATAAGCAATCAACTGACGCATGTCTTCAAGATTACCGACGACGACTTTGATCCCGACTGGTTTTCCGCCAATCTCACGTAGACGTTCGACCCAGTCGAGCATCGTCTCTGGTGTCGTGAATTCGTTAAACCGGTTCGGACTATCGATGCCGACACCGACTTTGACCTTCCGGACAGCGGCAATCTCTTCCGTGACCTTTGCGCCTTCTAAATGTCCACCACGCGTTTTAGCCCCTTGGGCAAGTTTGAGTTCGAAGGCTTTGACTTGTGGTAACTCACTTTTTTTCTGAAACTCGTCGAACGAAAAGTCGCCGTCCTCCGTCCGGACACCGAACAGACCGGGACCAATCTGACAGATGATGTCGACGTCACCTTTGAGATGAAAGTCGGATAGCCCGCCTTCACCAGTATTCATCCAGCTTCCTTTAGCGCGACCGAGTCCAATCGATAGAGCGGTGATGGCCCGGTCACCGAGTGCACCAAAACTCATCGCCGATTGACCGATCAGCCCTTGGATTTGATAAGGGTGCCGACACGTCGTCGCCCCGATGACTGGTGCATCCTCCATTTTCAAGAGATAGGGTGAGATTTGCTTGGCAACGAGATGTTCTTTCCGCGTAAACAGTTCATCGCGATCAATCTGATAGATGTGCGTATCGACACGTTCTGATTGATCGATCCGTAATTCCTGTCGATTCGTTGGAAAGAGGGCGTTTTGTACATAAAAACCAGCTTCTTCAAAATTACGTTCCGAGCCAAAACCAAGAATCCGACTTTGGTATTTGCCAGAAAGGACGGCTGTCTTATATTCATTGCGAGAGAAGGGTTTGCCTTCGTTATTGTTGAGAAATAAGTATTGGCGGAGTTCCGGTCCCATGTTTTCGAGGATATAGCGCATCTTTCCGAGGACGGGGAAGTTGCGCAGGACCGCATGTTCTTGTTGGCGACGATCGGCGCGCCAGACGTGCCAAAAGAGGAGGGGGGGAACAAGGATGATCAACAGGGCGATGGCGAGTAAAATGAAGAGCACAATCGTATCGATAGACATCAAAATTCCTTCTTTCCCGTAGATTCGTGTTATGTAAGTTGATACCACTGAAGCTTCTGTTACAAACTGCACCAACTGGCTATTTCCAGATTTTGAATCTTTTCTGTCAGTAATGTCGTAAATAAGACTATACATTAAAGGAGGAGACCGGTATGCATACACTTTATATGAAACAAAAAGCCTTCAGTTTGCGTGGACGATTTGCGATTCAGGACGAAGAAGGACACGATGCGTATCACATTGAGGGAAGTTTTATGAAATTACCGAAGACCTTCACCGTAACGAACCGAAACGGAGAAGTCGTTGCTGAAATCGAGAAAAAAACGTTTAGTTTCCGTCCGGTCTTTTATGTCGAAGCAGTGGGACAATCATTCGAAATCATCAAAGAGTTCACGTTCTTCAAGGATCGTTATACAATCAACTCGGATCAGTTCGAAGTCACAGGCGACTGGTGGGATGTCGATTTTGAAGTCCTGCAACAGGGACAACGGATTGGTCGCGTGCAGAAAAAGTGGATTTCTTGGACCGATCAGTACATGATCGAAGTCGAAGATGAAGCGATGGAAGAATTATTGATCGCCCTCGTCGTCGCGATTGATTGCGTCAAAGCGGAGGAAAGCTCGAATAACTCGTCTTTCATCAATTAAAAAGGGGAATGATGCAAGATGGAACAGTGGGATGTATACACAGCAGATCGTAAGAAAACAGGACGGCTCTGGACACGGGGAACGCCACATACAGCCGGCGATTATCATATGACGATTCACGTCTGTGTCTTTAACGCCAAGGGAGAGATGCTCGTCCAACAACGGCAACCGTTCAAATCTGGTTGGTCGAACATGTGGGATCTGACGGTCGGGGGCAGTGCGATCAGCGGGGATACGAGTCAGATGGCAGCGCAACGGGAACTGTCGGAAGAGCTTGGACTCGATATTGATTTCACGGGTGTCCGCCCCCATCTGACGATTCCATTTGAAATCGGTTTTGATGATTATTATCTCGTCGAACGGGAAGTGGATCTGACGACTTTGACGTTACAGGAAGAAGAAGTTCAGCGTGTCGCTTGGATGACAGAAGAAGCCATTGTCAACGGGATCGAAGAAGGCTGGTTCATCGGTTATCATGAATCATTGATTCGACTGTTATTTGCCCTTCGTCATAGCTACGGCGCACATAATGAAGTATAAAAATAAGCCCTTTCAGATCACTGGAAGGGCTTGTTGATTGATTGAGCAGATTTTTCGAAGTTTCGCTTCATACATAAATCAAAAACTACTTAATGTTTGTTATCAATTCGTTTAATATAAAGCCGTTTCGAAGGGAAGTAAATAGATAGTTCTTATGAAATCTATAAGTAAATTGAATGAGTAAAGTTAATTATTATTCTTCAATTAAATAATGATAGGAATTTAAATGGTTATATTGTATAAAAGGAGGTATTCGTTTGAAACCTAATATTTTTGATTATGCTACCAGTGAGTTATCGCAAGATGCCTTTCTATGTTGGTTATTGAAATGGGCGGAAGAAGAAGCACGAAGTCAAGATCCACAACTCCATGCGATTGCGAATGTATTTGTTAAAGAAATTTTTGACCTTCATAACTGTCAATTAAACGAATTGATTCAAAGTGTATATATTAAAAGACAATTTAACAGTCTAGATATATTAGCGATCATCAATGAGACATATGCCATTATGATTGAGGACAAAGTATTTACAAGTCATCATTCAGATCAACTAAGTCGATATCTTAAAATGGTCCAAACTCACCCAGAAACCAAACATTTAAAGCCAATACCGATTTATTACAAAATCGTAGAACAAGGCGACTACTCCGGCGTTACAGGAGCAGGATATCAAGTATTTACGCGAGCGAAGATGATCGAAGTACTGAGCGGCTCTCATACTTCGACGACCAATGATATTTTGAATGATTATCTTCATTATCTCAAGCAGATCGACACCTCGATCGAATCGTATAAATCACTACCAATTACCGAATGGAATACCTTCTCTTGGCAAGGATTCTATAGAGATTTACAAAAAGAATTGAAGAACGGAAAATGGGGACGCGTTGTAAATGCACGTGGAGGATTTTGGGCATTCTGGTGGAAAGGAGACGATAGTCAACCGCACTATTGGCAGTTAGAAGAATCAATGTTAAAAGCAAAGGTAGAAGCTGCTGATAGTCAAAATATAAGAGAGTATCGGGATCAGTGCATGCAAGCATTGTTGAAGTATTCTCAAAAAAATGAGTTGAATTTAAGTCGACCAAAAAGTGTTCGTAGTGGAAAAACGATGACGATTGCACAACGCCCCGATTACATACAAGTCTTTGATGATCAAAAAATTAATTTTGAACAAACCGTATTAGAATTGAAGCGTTATGCATATTTTAGTCAGGCTCCGTTAATGTAGATCGATTGGTTGAAAGGATATTACATCATCTACTTGCGTCACCTTAAAAATATCCGGATTTTTAAGCTGTAAACTTTCTTCGAATCCAAATGTTGGATCGATCGAATGCAAATATAAAGACAACAAATTCCCGTGTGTCACGAGAATGGATCCATCATGCTGTTGCAACGCTTCATCGACGACACGCGTGATGCGCTTAGTTGCTATCCGGCTAGATTCACCACCAGGACACGTATAGTCTGGATCGATGAACGTTCGACGAAGATGGTCCTGCCAATCGTCAAGTGGAATAGCACTTAACCGTCGTTCTTTTAAGTCCTCTTCTTGTGTAACGGGTAGTTTCAGAGCAGTCGCAAGTGGTTGAATCGAGTCGAGCGCTCGGCGATACGGACTCGAAATAAGATGTGTGATTGGAAGCTCAAATAACTGCGTACACAGTCGTTGCGCCTGTTCTTCTCCACGAGGTGTTAACGGGGCATCCGGTGCTTGACCAGTCGTTTCACAGTGGCGAATCAAGTAAATCGTCGACATGAATGTTTCATCCTTTCGTGATCAAGTGGTGCTGTATGATTTCTGGAAAAGATGGTAAAGTCCTTTTCATAGATTGAAAAATCATTTTGAAAAAGGCGTTGACAAATGCTGTCGAGATTACTAGAATTAGAAACAATTCATCGATGCAGCGACGCATCGGATAATCAAATAAAGAGAAAGCTATGATTGTCATGGGTCACACTATGGCAGGAGCAGCTTCTGGAGAGACCGTGTCGACACGGCGCCGAAGGGTTCACAATCTCAGGCAAACGGACAGAAGAGTAATCACATGCAGCGACGGGCATTCGTGGAATGTCGTAGTGGCGTGTATGGGTTATTCCTTTGATTTTGTTGAGATTGGACATTCGTCCAGTCTCTTTTTTTCTTTTTCAGGACCGACAGAACGGTCTGAAGCTTAGAGAAACCATCACAAGGAGGAGTTCAGGTTTGGAACAGCAAGGATTAAAACGGGATTTATCGAATCGTCATGTACAGTTGATTGCCATTGGTGGAACGATCGGAACGGGTTTGTTTTTAGGATCAGGTAAAGCGATCCAACTCGCCGGACCATCGATCATTTTTGCCTACTTACTCGTCGGGATCGCGATCTTCTTCGTCATGCGGGCACTTGGGGAATTGTTATTGTCAAAAGCAGGTTATCAGTCACTTACGGATATCGCAGAAGATTATCTCGGACCACGTGCCGCATTCGTGACCGGTTGGACGTACTGGTTCTGTTGGATTATGACAGCGATGGCGGACATCATCGCTGTCGGTGTGTACGTCAAGTATTGGTTTGATATCCCGCAATGGATTCCAGCCGTACTCGCGCTCTTGATTTTACTTGGCTTTAACTTATTGACCGTTAAATTGTTCGGTGAACTTGAGTTTTGGTTCGCCTTGATCAAAGTCGTGACGATTCTTGCCTTGATTGGTGTCGGAATCGTCTTGCTCGCAATCGGTTTTAAAACGGACGCCGGTCCCGTGACGGTCTCGAATCTCTGGTCGCATGGCGGATGGATGCCAAACGGGATTTCTGGATTCCTGCTATCGTTCCAAATGGTCGTCTTTGCCTATGTCGGCGTCGAGCTCGTTGGGGTATCCGCAGCGGAGACAGCGGATCCGAAGAAGAACATCCCGTCCGCGATCAATAAGATTCCGCTCCGGATTCTGTTCTTCTATGTCGGTGCCTTGCTGATTCTCTTGATGATCAACCCATGGACAGGATTAAGTGCAACAGAAAGTCCGTTCGTGAAGACGTTCAGTTTGATCGGGATTCCGCTCGCAGCAGGAATCATCAACTTCGTCGTACTGACATCCGCTGCTTCTGCATGTAACAGCGGAATGTTCTCGACGAGCCGGATTCTGTATAACCTGGGAAATCAACAGCAAGCGTCGAACAAGTTCTCGAAGTTGAACAAAAATCATGTTCCAGCAAACGCCTTGTTCGTCTCGACGATCGTCGTCTCAGTCGGTGCTTTGCTCAGTAAGCTGTTACCGGGACAAGCGTTCAGTATCGTCACGACGATCAGTGCAATCTGCTTCATCTGGGTCTGGGGTGTCATCCTCGTCTGTCATCTCCGGTACAAGAAACAAAATCCGGAATTACATGCAGCATCGACATTCAAAGCACCATTGACACCACTCGTCAATTACCTCGTGCTCGGATTGTTTGCCGTCATTCTCGTCGTTATGTTATTTGCTGACGATACACGTCCAGCCTTGTTGCTGACACCGGTCTGGTTCCTCGGACTATTTGGACTATATCACCTCCGGAAAAAGAAACAACAAGCAGCTAATCAAAAAAGTGCGTAAGCCAAAACAAGCCGGTCGGACCTAATCCGACCGGCTTGTTTCATGGTGTATCGAAAGCACCATCCTGTAGTTGTTTCCGAAGTGCTTTAGCTTTCTTTCGAATATCGCGTTTGCTGTCCGCATCGCGCTTTCCCCATTGCCGATACATCATCGACATCCGCTGATTATCAGCGAAGCGTTTTTCATGCCGATCGATGAAGTCCCAGTACAAGGCGTTAAACGGACAGGCATCCTCTCCGAGCATGTCCTTTTGATGAAACGGACATCCCTTGCAATAATCACTCATCTTATGGATGTAATTCGCCGAAGCGATGTACGGTTTAGTCGATAACGTTCCCCCGTCGGCATGTAGCGCCATTCCGAGGACGTTCGGTAAAACGACCCAGTCGTAGGCATCGATGTACATCTCGTTAAACCAGTCTGCTGTCTGTTGCGGCGAGATCGCAAACAGATTGGCGAAGTTCCCGAGCACCATCAAGCGCTGGATGTGGTGATTATGGGCATGTTCGACGACAGGACGTAACGATTCAGCGACACAGTTCATGTTCGTCTTCCCGGTCCAGAAAAAGTCCGGTAGATCCGCTTCATGACGCAGCGCATTGACGGAAGCGTAGTCTGGCATCTCAGCTAGATAGACGGCACGCATGTATTCGCGCCAGCCGAGGATTTGGCGTATGAAACCTTCGACCGCATTGAGCGGAGCATCCTGTTCTTCAAGTGCTGCCTCGACTTGACGAATGACCTCTTCCGGTGTCAGTAAGCCGAGATTGATTACTGCTGACAAGAGCGAATGCGATAACGTATCTTCCCCGGTCAGCATGGCGTCTTGATACGTCCCGAACGTCTCAAGCCGCTCTTCGATGAAACGATGGAGAGCCTGCATCGCTTCCTTTCGCGTAACCGGCCAATGAAAGGAATCAAGTGCTCCTGGATGATCGGAAAAATCACGCTCGACCTTGTCGATGACGTCCTTTGTGATGCGATCGGGACGAAACTGAATTGGATCCGGAAACGTCGTCCCCGACTTCGCCGGTTTCCGGTTCTCGGCGTCAAACGACCACTTTCCACCGATCGGTTTAGAGCCGTTCATGAGAACGTTTCGTTCCTTGCGCAGTTTGCGATAAAACCGATCCATCTTGTATGGCTTGTCGCCAATTGCTTCGACCGCTTCTTCCTGTGTCAGTAAAAACAACGGCACGTCGGAACAGACCTCGACCGTGATCTTCTTCGGTAAAGCGTCTTGCCACTTGTGCATCGCCTTGCGCATCGGTTCGTCC
This sequence comes from Exiguobacterium sp. UBA3968, assembly GCF_002385115.1. Classification (NCBI taxonomy): domain Bacteria; kingdom Bacillati; phylum Bacillota; class Bacilli; order Caryophanales; genus Exiguobacterium; species Exiguobacterium sp. UBA3968. The sequence continues at coordinate 186,290 of NZ_DGCW01000007.1, read as the reverse complement.
GTGATCGCCGTATAAAATACATGATCCGGATCATGATCTTTCCGGTGCGCCTTAAATGCCTGATCAAACGAATCCGCTTCCCGGTAATCGACGGTGAAGCCTTTTTCGCGCAGTTCTTCCGCAAAATGTCGCATCGCTGAGAAGACGAGGACAAGTTTTTGTTTATGGTACGTCTTCCACTTGGAGCGCGAGGTCGCTTCGACCATCATGATGACGTCGTCTTGTTTGTTTGCTTCCTTCAATAAAGGGAGATCGTGATTCAATTGATTGCCGAATATCCAGCGTGTCGCCATGAGTGTTCCTCCTTTTACTTTCGTTATATGATTACCGTTTTTCGTCAAAGTCATGCCTGATTGTGTGCCGGCTGACGAACATCTTCTTATTCTGAATCATCGCTTTTGCACATTTCTTAATGTAAAAGAAGTTCCTTTCTGTACAAGCTATGATAGGGTTATAATGGAAAGGTAAGTTGTCGTCATGAGGGGGAAGTTTTTCATGACAGGTAGTCCATAATATCAACGGGGATAGGAAGGATATCATGAGCAGTATGCCTAAAAAAACAGACGTTATTTTAATTGGTGCCGGAGTCATGAGCGCGACGTTAGGGGTCTTGTTAAAAGAACTCGCGCCTGAGATGAACATCAAGGTATTCGAGAAACTCGCGAGTGCCGGGGAAGAGAGCTCGAATGAGTGGAACAATGCAGGAACAGGTCACGCCGCACTATGCGAACTGAACTATACGACGGAAAACGCCGATGGTTCAATCGATATCAGTAAAGCGATCAAAGTAAACGAACAGTTCCAACTGTCGCGTCAATTCTGGTCGCATCTCGTCAAGGAAGGTGTCTTGCCGAATCCAAAAGAATTCATCATGCCGATTCCACATATGAGTATGGTCGAAGGAACGGAAAACGTCGAATTCCTGAAAAAACGATTGGAAGCGCTATCAGCGAATCCGTTGTTCGCAGGGATGGAATATTCAGAGGATCCAGCGAAACTAGCCGAGTGGATTCCACTCATCATGAACGGTCGGACGTCACCAGAGCCGATCGCCGCGACAAAAATCGATTCAGGAACGGACGTCAACTTCGGTGCGTTGACACGAATCTTGTTTGAATATCTCACACAGCACGATGTAGAGATCAACTACCAGCACGGTGTCGAGGATTTGAAGCGTGTTGACGGGGGTTGGGAAGTCAAAGTGAAGAATGAACGGGATCACCGGATTGAGCATCATACGGCGCAGTTCGTCTTCATCGGGGGTGGCGGTGGTAGTCTACCGTTGCTCCAAAAAACTGGTATCGAGGAATCGAAGCAAATCGGTGGTTTCCCGGTCAGCGGCTTGTTCCTCGTTTGTAAAAATCCTGAGATCATTGAACAGCATCATGCGAAAGTCTATGGAAAAGCAAAAGTCGGAGCACCACCGATGTCGGTGCCGCACTTGGATACACGGTATATCGATGGAAAGAAATCGCTCCTCTTCGGACCGTTCGCTGGCTTTTCACCGAAGTTCCTCAAGACAGGATCAAATCTTGATTTGATCGCATCCGTCAAACCAAACAACGTCTTGACGATGCTTGCTGCGGGAGCGAAAGAGATGGGATTGACGAAGTATCTGATCGAACAAGTCCTCTTGTCGACGGAGCAACGGATGAACGAATTACGAGAGTTCATCCCGAATGCGAAGACGGAAGACTGGGATGTCGTCGTCGCTGGTCAACGTGTCCAGGTCATCAAGGATACACCGCAAGGAAAAGGGACACTCCAATTCGGAACAGAGGTCGTCAGTGCAGCCGACGGATCTGTCGCTGCCTTACTCGGGGCGTCTCCAGGTGCCTCAACAGCGGTACCGGTCATGCTCGAAGTACTCGGAAAGTGTTTCCCGTCCGAATTACCGACGTGGGAAGCAAAAATCAAGGAGATGATTCCGTCTTACGGGATCTCACTCGTCGAACATCCGGAGCTGTTCGAACAGATCCATGCCGAAACAGCTAAAACGCTTGAGCTTGAACAAGGTCAACCGATTCGCTAAACGAAAACCGTCCGACTCCACGAGGAGCCGGACGGTTTTTTGATTTAGCGGAAGTTACGGAAGAAACGTGTTTTCTTCAGTGCAATCCCGACTGGAATCGCAACGAGGATGCCGATGACGTTTTGTGTGATGTTTCCTGGAATTGAAGTGGCTGGTGCGACCCAGTTGCTGAACATAATCCCTTCATGCACGAAGTAGACGAGTAGCATGACAGGAACGGAAGCGATCATCCCGATCAAGTTGAACGTGACATTCGTTCCGTTACGACCACCTGACCACGCGATGTAACCGACGATCAATCCTTGAAGTCCACGTGCGATGATCGTACCAGGTGCCCAAATCGCATAGCCCGTTAGAAGATCGAATAACCCCATTCCAACAGCACCGGCAATCAATGCTGTCCGTGGACCGAATAAAATCGCGATGAGAAAGAGCATCGCTGTTCCCATATGAATGAGACCACCGTTTAGTGCGATTGGTAATTGAATCTTGATCAACATCGTCGCAACGAGAACAAGTGCGATCGACATCGCAGTGATGACGAGTTGGCGGGTACGAGTGCTAGAATACGGTGCTGCTTTTTGCATGTGGCTAACCTTCTTTATGATAGATTTTAAGATATCTTCAATCTATCAGATGACTGGACTAGTCAAAAGTGTCAACTTTGAATTATTTATAGGGGTCAGATTTGAATACAAATCCTCATCTGTTTTTAATTCCAGAAGAATACGATCTATTGATACAGTTCAGAATGAAAAAATCTATAAAACAGTCGCTCTTTTCGAATGTACCCGTCATTTTTTTCATACAATGAATAGAGAAGGGAAGGGGAAGTCAATGAAATATCAGATCGCAACAGCCATTGTCATACTTGCTTCATTGTTACCAGTCAAAACGGAGGCAAAGGATCAGACGACACAACATCAGCGTTATTACGTAGCATACGAGAAAATCGTACAGAAAATAAATCGGACGAATGAAAATACGGACATTACGTTGCTTGCAGCAGATAAATTCGCAGACGAGGACTGGGTTTCACCGAAACGTTTTCAGGAACGGGTAGTCAAACGGTTAAAGCCGTTACGTGTTCAAACGAGTCTAGAGTGGGATAGTGAACGGACGCTCGAACGTACGCAACGGGAAAACGAAGTCCGGATCATGGGAAATTTCGAGACAGAACTCTTGGAACAGAGTAAACGACAACGATTATCCGATGTCTTTTCGATGACATCTCTTGCCGTCGATGATGGAAAGTGGACGCAAACCGGATTCTCTGGTACTCCAATCGATGCAGGACAAACGATGGTCGTAACGGTCAGTGGTACATACGCGAAGCAAGGCATCTTAACAAAGCACCACATCACAAAAGAATTTCATTGTTCATCCGTTGGTGAAATCTACTATTGAAATAGAAAAAGAGCGAAACTCGTTTGAGTTCCGCTCTTTTGCATTAATTCCGGATCAAGTGATCGAAAGCACCGAGTGCAGCTGTTGCACCAGATCCCATCGAGATGATGATCTGTTTATACGCGCTATCCGTGCAGTCGCCTGCAGCGAAAACGCCTGGTACGTTCGTTGCGCCGTGACGATCGACTTGGACTTCACCGAACTTGTTACGGCTCACCGTTTCACCGAGCCAGTCCGTGTTCGGTACGAGACCGATCTGGACGAAGACACCTTCGAGCTCGACGTGACGTTCGACGTTCGTTTCGCGCTCGATATACGTGATTCCGTTCACTTTATCCGTTCCCGTGATTTCCTTCGTCTGTGCGTTGACGACGACCGTGACGTTCGGAAGAGAAGCGAGGCGTTCTTGAAGAACAGCATCGGCTTTTAGTTCCGGTGCGAATTCAAGGACCGTGACATGCTTGACGATTCCTGCGAGGTCGATTGCTGCTTCGATCCCTGAGTTTCCGCCACCGATGACTGCGACACGTTTTCCTTCGAACAATGGACCATCACAGTGTGGGCAGTAGGCGACGCCTTTGTTCTTGAATTCGAGTTCACCTGGGACACCAACGTTACGCCAGCGTGCACCTGTTGAAAGGATCAAACTCTTTGTCTTCAAGACAGCACCATTCTCAAGCTCGAGCTCAAGGAGGTCTTTCTTCTCAAGACGAGTTGCTCGTTGCAGGTTCATGACGTCGATGCCATACTCCTTGACGTGCTCCTCAAGACTTGCGACGAGTTTTGGTCCTTCCGTGTACTTCATGCTGATGAAGTTTTCGATGCTCATCGTATCCATGACTTGTCCACCGAATCGTTCTGCGACGATTCCTGTCCGGATCCCTTTACGAGCTGCATAAATCGCAGCACTCGATCCTGCAGGACCACCACCGACGACGAGGACGTCGTATGGATCTTTGTCGGCGAAATCAGCAGCATCGGCACCTGTGCCAAGCTTCGCAAGGATTTCTTCGAGTGACATCCGTCCGTTACCAAATGCTTCGCCGTTGACGAAGACCGTCGGAACAGCCATGATCTCTTTTTGTTCGACATCTGCTTTAAATGCTGCACCATCAATCATCGTGTGACTGATGTTCGGGTTGAGGACACTCATAACGTTCAACGCTTGTACGACATCTGGACAGTTGTGGCAGCTCAAGCTGATGTACGACTCGAAGTGGTACGTTTCTTGAATGCCTTGAATCTGCTTGATGACGTCCGCGTCGACCTTCGGTGCTCGACCGCTGACTTGAAGCAGTGCGAGGACGAGGGACGTGAACTCATGACCGAGTGGGATTCCCGCGAACGTGATGCCGCTTGTCTCACCGACACGGTTGACTGTGAAACTTGGTGTCCGGGGAAGGCTTGCCTGCTCGACGGAGATGCGTGGTGTCATGCTTGCGATCTCTTCGACGAGTGCGCTCATCTCAAGCGAGACGGCGTCTGTCCCAGCACTAACGGCTAGGACGAGATCGCCTTCGAGAAGCTCGAGGTATTGCGCGAGTTGTGCTTTAATGTCTGGTGCTAAAGCCATCGCGAATCCGCTCCTTAAATTTTTCCGACGAGGTCAAGGCTTGGTGTGAGTGTTGCAGAGCCTTCTTCCCATTTCGCTGGGCAGACTTCGCCTGGATTGTTACGTACGTATTGTGCTGCTTTGATTTTGTTGACGAGTGTGCTCGCATCACGACCGATGCCGCCTGCGTTGATTTCAACTGTTTGGATGACGCCGTCTGGATCAATGATGAACGTACCGCGGTCAGCAAGACCATCTTGTTCGTTCAAGACTTCGAAGTTACGTGAGATGACGTGTGATGGGTCACCGATCATAACGTACTCGATTTTACCGATTGTTTCTGACGTTTCGTGCCATGCTTTATGTGTGAAATGCGTATCTGTTGAAACAGAGTAAACTTCAACGTCAAGCGCTTTGAGAGTTGCGTATTGGTTTTGGAGATCTTCGAGTTCTGTCGGGCAAACGAATGTAAAGTCTGCAGGGTAGAAACATACGACACTCCATTTACCGCGAAGGTTGGCATCCGTTAGGTCAACGAATTCTCCGTTGTGGAATGCTGATGCACTGAATGGTTTTACTTCACTTCCGATTAAAGACATGATAAAAATCCTCCTCAAGGGTTCTATATTTAGAATCTGTTCTAGTGCATACAGATAATCTGTATTTATCACACTAGAATAATTCTAATCTAATACTAATTTCATATAGACCAACACTTTTGTCAAGGTATAATCGGCAATTTCTTATTTCAGAAAAAATTGTGTGAACAAAAAAAGAAATCCCGACTCCTAAATGAAACAGGAGTCGGGAGCTGTATTCTTTATTGCCAGTCCGTGTGGAAGATCCCTTCGCGGTCTGTTCGAGCATACGTATGCGCACCGAAATAATCGCGTTGGGCTTGCAACATGTTGGCATTCGAGTTTGCTGTCCGGTAGCTATCATAATACGTCAACGACGTCGATAGACATGGGAGCGCAAAACCAGATAGCGCACCCTCGGCAACGACGTGGCGTAACGATTCTTGATACGCCTGTACTTTCTCAGCGAAGAATGGGGCGAGCATTAAGTTCGAGAGGTTCGCGTCGTTTTTGAACGCTTCACTGATGACATTCAAGAAGTCTGCCCGGATGATACATCCACCACGGAAAATCAAGGCGATCTCCTCAAGGCGTAAGTTCCAGTCGTATAGTTCAGACGATGTCCGGTACTGGGTAAAGCCTTGCGCGTAAGCTGCGACTTTCCCCATATAAAGCGCTTGACGAATCCGTTCGATCCACGCGTCCCGCTCAAGCGATGACAAGTCTTCTGGTCCCTTCAGAACAGCAGACGCTGCGACGCGTTCTTCTTTAACAGCTGAAAGGTAACGAGCGAACAAGGCTTCCGTGATGATCGAAGAGGCGATTCCATTATCAATTGCTTGTAAGCTTGTCCATTTTCCGGTTCCTTTTTGACCAGCTTGATCGAGAATGACATCGATCAACGGTTGCCCTGTCTCGTCATCCGTTTTCCGGAGAATGTCCGCTGTGATCTCAATCAGGTAACTTTTCAGTTCGCCTGCGTTCCACTCGGCGAAGATGTCTGCAACTTCCGTCACGTCGAGTCCAAGGCGGAAACGAAGGAAGCTGTAAGCTTCAGCGATCAGTTGCATGTCAGCGTACTCGATCCCGTTATGGACCATCTTGACGAAGTGACCAGCGCCCTTCGGACCGATATAGACACAACATGGATCGCCTTCAACGTGAGCGGCGATCTTCGTCAAGATCGGTGCGACATGTTCGTAGGCTTCTTTCGATCCACCCGGCATGATCGCAGGACCGGTCCGTGCACCGACTTCACCACCCGATACGCCGACGCCGATGTATTCGATGCCGTGTCGTTGGAGTTCGTCGAAGCGACGTTCCGTATCAAGGAAGTGGGAATTCCCACCATCCATGATGATGTCGCCTGTTTCGAGATGTGGAAGTAACGATTCGATGACTGAATCAATCGCGCTGCCGGCCGTGACCATCATGAAGATTTTACGCGGACGGGCGAGTGACTGTACGAATGCTTCGATATCGTAGTACGGATGAAGTGGTAATCCCTCATCGTGTGCAACGAGATCGTCCGTTAAATCACGTGTGTAGTTATAGATGGCGACTTCTTCTTGATGACTTGCCATATTCAGTGCTAAGTTGCGTCCCATGACGCCAAGCCCGATGACTCCGATAGAATGTTGCATAAGTAGAACGACTCCTTTTCTTAGACGACGAGGCTGAGGAGAAGAACGAACCCAAGTCCACAAACGGAAATGATCGTCTCAAGCACAGTCCATGTCGCAAACGTTTCTTTTAATGATAAACCGAAATATTCTTTAAACATCCAGAAGCCCGCATCATTGACGTGTGAAGCGATTAGACTACCCGCACCAGTCGCAAGGACGACGAGCGCTAAGTTGACGTCAGATTGCTCCAGTAACGGAATGACGAGACCTGCTGTCGAAAGGGCAGCGACTGTCGCAGAACCAAGTGAGATTCGCAGAATCGCAGCGATCAACCAAGCGAGCAGAATCGGAGATAACGCCGATCCTTCAAATAATTGTGCGACGAATGTACCGACGCCGCCGTCAATCAAGACTTGTTTGAAGGCACCGCCACCACCGATGATCAATAGCATCATCCCGATTTGGGCGATGGCCGTCGTACAAGATTCCATGACCGTTTGCATCGGAATCTTACGGGCGATCCCCATCGTGTAGACCGCGACGAGTAACGAAATCAACATCGCCGTCGAGGCGTTCCCGATGAACTCGATCGCCGAGATGACGCTACTCTCACCCAAGCCGAGTGTTTCTTGTAAAAGCGTGAAGATCGTTGCGACCGACATCAAGAGGACCGGTAGCATCGCAGTGAAGACACTAATACCGAAACCTGGCGTCTCGTCTAAATCAAATTCTTTTTGTTCCCCGAGTGACGCGATGTTTCCTGTGCGTGTAAACGATTCAGGTACGAGTCGTTTTGCGATCTTCGTAAAAACAGGACCAGCAATGATGACTGTCGGAACAGCAACGATGAAACCATACAATAAGACTTCCCCGATATTGGCTTTATACTCCCCTGCGATGACGGTCGGACCTGGGTGAGGTGGTAAGAAGCCGTGCGTGACAGACAGTGCTGCGACCATTGGGATCCCAAGATATAAGATCGAGACGCGGAGCTGGCGTGAAATCGCAAAGACGATTGGAATCAACAGAACGAGTCCGACTTCGAAGAAGAGTGCGATTCCGATGATGAACGAAGCAACGACGACCGCCCATTGGATGTTCTTTTCCCCGAATCGTGCGACAAGCGTCATCGCGATTCGCTGCGCCCCCCCGGCGTCAGCGATTAGCTTTCCAAGCATCGCACCAAGACCAAAGATCAGAGCTAGGTGACCGAGTGTTCCTCCGATACCGGCTTCGATCGTCTTGACGATCTGATCGAGCGGCATACCGAGTAATAGTGCAACGCCAAAGGAAACGATGATGAGTGAAACGAACGTATTTAATTTTAACCCCATGATGAGAACGAGCAATGCGACGATCCCAATTCCTACGATGACTAAAGGCATGATGACTTCCCCCAAAAGATTAAGTTAGTTTTCCTCTTGAATCAAGCTCCGTTGATACATAGCAATTCGTTTGTGGTCTTCGGATAATGTCCGCGCTAGACTAATGAAAATCGGTAAAAGCTGACGATATTCATGCATCGCTTCTTCATTTGGTACATGGCGATGTGTTTCCCCAATCATCTTGGATACGACTTCGAACGAATCGATTTCCCCTGTCGCATACAGTCCGAGAATACAAGCGCCAAGACATGAACTTTCGAAACTTTCCGGAATGACGACTTCCGACTCAAAGATGTCCGCCATCATTTGGCGCCAGACTTCAGACCGGGCAAATCCACCGGTTGCCTGAATCCGCGTCACAGGACCATCCATGCATTCGACGAGTGCGAGGAAGACGGTATACAGATTGTAGATGACGCCTTCTAGTGCTGCCCGGATCATGTGCTCTTTTTTGTGTGAGAGCGTCAAACCGAAGAATGAACCGCTGACGTCCGGATTCCATAGCGGTGCTCGTTCACCGGACAAGTAAGGATGGAACAACAGACCGTCGGACCCCGGGCGGACGCGTTCGGCAATCTTCGTCAGGACAGCATACGGATCGATGCCGAGGCGTTTTGCTGTCTCGACTTCTGCTGAAGCGAGTTCGTCACGAATCCACCGTAAGACCATTCCTCCGTTATTGACGGGGCCGCCGATGACCCAGTGGTCCTCGGTCAGTGCGTAACAGAACGTTCGTCCTTTTTCATCCGTCTGTGGACGATCAATGATCGTTCGGATGGCACCGCTCGTTCCGATCGTGATCGCGATTTCCCCTTTGCGAATCGCGTTAACACCTAAATTGGAGAGGACACCATCACTGGCACCGACTAAGAACGGCGTATCGACGGATAGTTCCATTTGTCGTGCGTAATCAGTATTAAGTCCGGTACATGACGTCGTTGTCGGTACGGGTTCCGATAAATAGCTTGCATCGATACCCGCGACATGCAGTGCGCCCGTATCCCAACCTAATTCATGAATATTAAAGAGACCAGTTGCTGAAGCGAGAGAGTGGTCGATGACATATGTTCCGAACAGTCTTTGGAACACGAACTCCTTGATCCCGACATATTTTTTCGTTTGAGCGTGGAGCTCCGGACGATCTTCGACGAGCCAACTGATTTTGCTAAGCGGTGACATCGGATGAATCGGTGTCCCGGTCCGGTGATAGATCGAGAGACCATATTGTTCCTTAATCTTGTTCGACCATGCTTCACTCCGACTGTCCGCCCATGTGATGCAGGCAGTCAACGGTTGATGTTGTGCGTCCATCGCAATCAAACTGTGCATGGCACTACTGAACGCGACGAACTTCGGTGGCATGCTCGGATGACGTTTTGTGATCAATCGGATGGATTCGAGTACGGCATCAAAAATTTCTTCCGGATCCTGTTCCGCCGTCGAACGGTTCGGTGTGTGGAGTGGGTAACCGACGTTCGTTTGTCCGATGACCTCTCCTTTTGTCGTAAATAAGACTGCTTTCGTACTCGTCGTTCCGATATCGACGCCTAACATGTATTCAGTCATGTGAATCGACTCCTTTCGACATCATTTGTTGCGTTTTCCAGAGATCTTCGACTTCCTGAACATCATCAAAGTTCTGATGTAAGGAAGCAACCATCCGTTCACGATCTCCTGTCTCGATCGCTTCGATATACAAGGCATGGTTCGCGAGGATGCGTTCAAAGTCTTCGATGTCTTCCTCGAATCGTACCCGCATTGATAGGAGGATGAAACTTTCCATGACTGGTTTGAGATTTTGCCAAATCATGCTGACATACCCATGATCGATCGAGCGGATGATCGTTTCATGAAACAGTACGTCTTGGAAAGAGAATTCATCAGCATCCTTATATTTGATGGCAACCTTCATCATTTCGAGAATTTTGCTGAGTTCACGGACGAGTTCTGCCCGTTCGACCTTAACAAGTCGCTCGAAGACGAACGTTTCGATGAGTAACCGGACATCATAGATTTCTTGAATGTCGCGCTCGGATAAACCGACGACGACCGCTCCCATTCGTTCGAGACGAATCAACTGTTCGGCTGCAAGCACCTTTAACGCGTCACGGACAGGTGAGCGACTGACTGAAAAATCAGAGGCTATTTTGTTTTCGGATAAGATGGTACCGCTTTCAATTTTTCCTGAAATGATCCGCATTCGTAGTTCGTGCGCGACACGATCTCCGGCAGAAGCTTTTGACAACCACTTCAAGGGGTATAACAGTTCTGACATAAAATCACCTGATTTCTAGAGTGAGTATACTTGTATACAAGTTAGTATATACGTTTTTCTTTAAAATGCAAACGCTTCACTTAAATCTTAGAGATCAACTGGCAATCAGGAAATCGGTTCCAAATATGTTAGGGTGAAGGAGTAATCAATAACCAGAACGGGTAAGGAGGAGATAGTACATATGAACATTTTAGTTGTAGGTGCAGGAGCAGTCGGAGGTTATTTCGGGGGCCGTCTTGCTGAGCAAGGTGAACAGGTGACCTTTCTCGTCCGTCCGAAGCGATATGAACAATTACAAAAAACAGGTCTACAGATCACTAGTCCTCATGGCGATATCACGATCACGCCTCAGTTAGTGACACGAGACATGCGACCGGATCACGTATTTGATGTCGTTTTGCTTTCGACGAAAGCCTATCACTTAGATGATGTCTTAAAGGATCTTACGCCATTCGTTTCGAACGAGACGTATATCATTCCTTTATTGAATGGCATGCAACATATTCGTCGGTTAACAGAAGTCTTCGGAGAAGAGCGTGTACTGGGCGGTCTTTGCTTCATTGAATCGACGCTTGATGCAGAAGGACGCATTTTACAGACGAGTCCGTCACATCGACTGTTGTTTGGCTCACGAACCGGCAAACCAACAGCTCGTTTGCAGGAGATCGCAACACGTTTTGCGAAAGCGAAGGCACCGATGGCGTACTCGATGCATATCATGGATGACATGTGGCAAAAGTATCTTTTCATTTCGACATTTGCGGGTGTGACGACGCTATTTCGTTCAGCGATTGGTTCGATTCGGGAAGAAGCTGTCGGGCGTCAGATGATTGTAGACGTCATGAACGAAGCGAAACAGGCGATGGAAGAACAGGGCGCGGTCTTCAATGACGATACAGAAACGGTGCTATTGAAGCAGATGCATGCGATGGAAGATACGATGAAATCGTCGATGTTGCGCGATATGGAAAAAGGTCAGCCAGTCGAAGTGGAACATTTTTTCAGCGCCTTGTTAAAACCTACTTCGACAGAACGGTTCAGAGCTTTAAAATTAGTCGAAGCAAACTTACGCATGTATCTTGGAACGATTAAATAGTTACATTTTTCTATTTTAGAAAAATAATGGAGTAGTACAAATGTTTCGTTTTGATGACGAAAGACCTGTTTCCCCTAGGAATCGTTGACTTCCGAAATAAAATTCATCTATTGTTAATGAGATTGAAAAAAAGTGATAATATATTTTTCCGCATTTTTTCTTGCAAGGACGAATGAAGCAGACGAGAGGGGAAGTTTATCCATTATGAAACGTATTATTATTCGTGCAGGTATGACACCATTCGAACAGTTCGATGCTCCTTATTTGATGAAACATAATTCCATTGGAGGAAACGTTGGAAATCTCATTTATCAATACAGTATCTTTCGGACGTTGATGACAGAAGGTACGACGATTACACCGGACTATTACTATTACGATGAAGAACGGGCGGACGAAATCAATGCCAACTTTGATCTTTATGTCATTCCGTTAGCGGACGCATTCCGAAAAGAATTCGTACCGACGTTGCGGAAGTACACCCGCCTTATCAAGAAATTAAAAATTCCAGTCGTCGTCATTGGTGTAGGATTACGTGCACCGTTTGAACCAGACTTAGATGGTGGATTCCCGTTCGATGAAGATGTTAAAGCATTCGTCAGTGCCGTTCTCGAGCGCTCAAGCATGCTTGGTCTTCGTGGGGAAATCACGTCGAAATACTTGACGCGTCTTGGTTTTCGCGAAGGCATTGATCATCGTGTCATCGGATGTCCTTCGATGTACGCGTTTGGTCGCGACTTACATATTCGTGAAACGAACATTACGCCCGAGTCGATGATTACGGTCAACTCGTCACGTTTAGCACCACAAAATGTTCTTGATTTCATTACGCGCGGAATGGAAGAGTATCCGAATCATTACTTCATTCCCCAATGGATGAAGGAACTGAAATTGACGTATACAGGAACGCATCCGATCGCAGATTTGTCCGTGACGAACTATCCGGTGAAGATGTCGGATCCTGCTTACATGAACGATCGTGTTCGTTTCTTCTTGAACGCACAAACATGGTTCGATTTCATCGGGCAGGCAGACCTCAGTTTTGGTGCGCGCTTGCATGGAAATATCACAGCAACGCTTGCGGGTACGCCGAGTATCCTCATTCCAAAGGATGCACGAATGCGCGAACTAACGGATTATCATCAGTTGACGCATATTTGGGCGAACGACATCAAAGCGGATACACAATTATCCGACGTCGTAGCCAATGCTGATTTCCAAAGTCCAGTACGTGTTCAAGCACGTAACTTCGACAACTTCGTTGATTTCTTGAACGTGAATGATCTTGAACACATTTATCAAGAGACGAACTATCCTGAGAATGTACCGTTTGACCGTCAAATGGCGCAAGCGGAACTACTTCCACCGGTTCAACCGATTTCTGGCGTGAGTCTCGAAGAAGCAGTAGCTCGTTTCGAACGCTTCTTCCCAGAACAAGTGAAAAAAATCGCAGATACACAAATAAAGGCAAAAGAGAAATTAGCCGAAAAAGATAAAAAAATCGCGGATGCGCAAAAACAGGCAAAAGCGCAATTGGCCGAAAAAGATAAGAAAATCAAAGCATTGCAGAAACAGACAACGACGACTCAAAAAGATCAAGAAATTGCGGCGCTCAAAGCACAACTGGCTGCTCAAACGAAGAAAATGAAGCATCAGCAAGGAACATTGAACCGGAAAGCGGTTCGGGCAGCCTTAAAAACAGCGGATTTATTTGCTAAAAAATAAAACGTTCTAACATTCCGGATCATTACGATACGGAATGTTTTTTGGTAGGAGTATTCTGAATTGCGTTGACAATTCGGAAAAGACTTGATAGGGTTAGGAACAATTACATACTTATCCAGAGAGGTGGAGGGACTGGCCCTATGAAACCTCAGCAACAGGTCGAAAGATACTGTGCTAATTCCTGCGGGTGTTGCACCCGATCGATAAGATTTCCGAATTGTCGACCGACGCATCCGTGAGGATGCGTTTTTTGTTTGAAATAGGTGGAACGAGGAGGAAATGGATTCATGAAAACGAGCGGAGCTTTTCGACGCAAGATGGAATCACGTCATCTGATCATGCTGTCGTTAGGAGGCGTCATTGGAACAGGATTATTTTTAAGTACAGGTTATACGTTGGAACAAGCGGGACGTGTCGGAACGATTTTGTCGTATTTGATCGGAGCCGTCGTCGTCTACTTAGTCATGCTAAGTCTTGGCGAACTCGCTGTACACATGCCGGAAACCGGATCATTCCATAAGTACGCAACGAAGTATATCGGACCCGGTACCGGTTATACGGTGGCCTGGCTCTACTGGCTGACGTGGACGGTCGCCCTTGGTTCAGAATTCACGGCAGCAGGCATTTTAATGCAACGTTGGTTCCCGTCGATTCCAGTCTGGGTGTTCAGTGCATTATTCGCTGCGATGATCCTTGGTATCAACGTCTTGAAGGTCCGCGTATTTGCTGAAGTCGAGTTTTGGTTCTCCGCCATTAAGGTCGTAACGATCATTGCTTTCATTTTACTTGGTGCGGGAGCCATCGTTGGCTTCATCCCATTACAAGATGGTAGCCCAGCACCATTCTTTTCTTCCTTAACGGAAGGAGGATTGTTTCCAAATGGAGCATTTGCGATCTTCATGACGATGCTTGCTGTGAACTTTGCTTACTCAGGAACGGAATTGATCGGCGTCGCAGCGGGTGAAGCGGTCGATCCGAAGCGGACGATTCCGCTTGCGATCCGAACAACGATTTTGCGACTCGTCCTCTTTTTCGTCGGTACGATCATCGTATTAGCCGTCTTATTGCCAACGGAAGGGAAGGGCGTGCTCGAAAGTCCGTTCGTTGCGGTGTTCGAACGAATCGGAATTCCGTATGCGGCAGACGTGATGAACTTCGTCATTCTGACAGCGATCTTGTCGGCAGCGAACTCTGGGCTTTACGCTGCCTCCCGGATGCTTTGGTCGCTTGCGAACGAACGCATGATTCCGCGCTTCTTCGCCCAGGTGACGCCCAGTGGGGTTCCACTTCGAGCTGTATTGTTCAGCATGCTTGGCGGAGGACTTGCTTTGCTGTCTAGCATCTATGCAGCAGGAAGTGTCTATATTGCGCTCGTCTCGATTTCCGGCCTTGCTGTCGTCGTCGTCTGGATGAGTATCAGCGTTGCGCAGTATCGCTTCCGGAAACAATTCCTCCGCGAAGGGCATACGGTCGACGAATTGGTCTATCGTACACCACTCTTTCCATTGGTACCGATCGCCGCTTTCGTCGTCTGTTTGATTTCCCTGATTGGTATCGGATTTGATCCGACGCAACGAGTCGCCTTGTATTGCGGTATCCCATTCATCGTGATCTGTTATGTCGTTCATGCGTTCACGAATTCTTCTCAGAAACGGAGTGTTGAAGATGTCCCGAATCAAAAATCCAGTTGATCAACGATTACAGGAAGTTCCTTTCCTAATTTTAGATGGTGCGCTTGCGACTGAACTCGAACAAAAGGGATTCGACCTGAACGATCCACTCTGGTCAGCACGCCTCTTAATCGAAGCACCGGAACAGATTGAGCGTGTCCATCACGATTACTTTGAAGTGGGCGCCGATGTTGCGATCACCTCAAGCTATCAAGCAAGTATCGAAGGATTCAAGCAACGTCACATCACGACCGAGGAAGCACAAGCGTTAATTCGACAAACGGTTACCTTAGCGCAAGATGCACGGACGCGTAGCGGAAAGAGTGCCGCATTGATTGCGGGATCAGTTGGTCCTTATGGTGCCTACTTAGCAGATGGTTCTGAGTATCGCGGTCATTATGGTGTGTCAGCAGATGTGCTAGAAGCCTTCCACAGACCGCGCATCGAAGCCTTGATTGAAGCGGGGGCTGATCTGCTGGCATTCGAGACGATTCCGTCGCTTGAGGAAGCTGTCGTGTTGTTCGGGATTCTCGAAGCGTTCCTGGAAGTATCTGCTTGGCTGACGTTCTCGCTTCAAGATGCGACGCACATCAGTGAGGGAACACCGCTTGCGATATGCATCGAGACAATCGGACAGCATCCGCAACTTGCAGCAATCGGTGCAAATTGTTTTCCAGCATCCTACGCGACCGACTTCATCCGTCACGTTAAGACGTTGACGAGTGTTCCAATCATCGTCTATCCGAACTCCGGTGAAGTCTATGATCCGGTCGCAAAGACGTGGTCGGGTACGAATCAGTGCACGTCGTTCCAAGCCATCGCAAAGACATGGTATGAAGCTGGAGCACGATTGATTGGCGGTTGTTGTAGAACTTCACCGGAACATATCGCGCAAATTCGTTCGGTTTGCCAGGTTTCTCATACGTGATGAATGATGACGAAAAAACGGACACGAAATCGATTGATTTCGTGTCCGTTTTTTTAATGGTGTGATTCCATTACCGTTCGCGCAAGGCGCGATTGAATTGTTGCAATAGGCGTCCGAAATCTTCTGCATCATCCGCTGGCCAGTCTGTCAGTAGACGTTCGATGCTCGCGAGACGTGCGGTTCGGTAGATGGTGAGTTCTTGTTGTCCTTTATCTGTAATATGATAGAAGAAGGCTCGCCCATCTGTCGGATCTTTTACTTTTTCAACGAGTTGCTTCTGATCGAGTGCCGCTGCTTGGCGACTGACG
Organism: Exiguobacterium sp. UBA3968; assembly: GCF_002385115.1. Lineage (NCBI taxonomy): Bacteria > Bacillati > Bacillota > Bacilli > Caryophanales > Exiguobacterium > Exiguobacterium sp. UBA3968. The sequence continues at coordinate 169,709 of NZ_DGCW01000007.1, read as the reverse complement.
GTCGAGACATCGAGCTGAAGTTCACGGGCAAGTGTTTTAACACCGACGTTGCCGGAATCCGCTAATTGTCGCAGTAAGAGATAAGAAGCACGGTCCAAATTACGATTGTCTGCCGTCGCCGTCGTTAAGCGCCGGATCAGGATCGCTAACTCGAGTTCAATGGTTTCGAGTGATTGTTGAGACATCGGGTATCTCCCCTTTCAAAAAAAGTCTCTCTGTCCCTCATGATTACCCAATGTGGATAAGCTGTCAATGCGAAAAGCAAGAGGCTTGACAGAGTTGTAGTTGTATTATACAATCATTTTTGTTCTTTTAATTGTATCATACAACTTTCGTAGATGAGAAACGAACGACAAAGGAGAATTCAGATGAAAGCTTATGAGTCGATGAAACAAGAGGTCATTACGGTAAACGATACAGATCTGATTCGTACGGTCATCGAACGATTCATTCAATCTGGTATTAGCGGCGTACCCGTCATCAATGCCGAGCAAGAGGTCGTCGGTTATATCAGTGACGGAGATATCATGCGCGCGATCGGAAAACACAAGGACATCATCGTCGATACATTCTTATATGTAGATGTCATCAAAGGAGACGAAGAAGATTATGAAGATCGAATTCGTCATATCTTGAATCGACCTGTCATGGAACTTGCACGCCGGAAGGTTGTAACAGCAGACGCTGATACAGAAATGGAAGAGATTGCAGCAACGCTCGGTTCAAAACGGATCAAAAAGCTTCCAATCCTTAAGGCAGGACGTCTTGTTGGGATCATTAGTCGAGGCGACGTCATCCGCCATTCGTTTAAACAGTTCATATAATACATTCAATAGAAAGAAGGGACACTATGGCACTTGCTGAAAAAACAACGACGCTTGAGCCGGAAACGGTATTAGCGGAAAGCAAACATGGATTATTCCATCAACCGGTTGCTGTTTGGGCAGTCTTTTTCGCCAGTATTACAGCATTCATGGGAATGGGCCTCGTCAATCCCGTGTTACCGACGATTGCCGAGAATTTAGAAGCGTCCAAAAGTGAAGTAACGCTCTTATTTACAAGTTATAACGCCGTCATGGCATTCGCGATGTTAATTACAGGCGCGATCTCATCACGGATTGGTCAAAAAGGAACATTAATGCTCGGGATCGCCGTCATCGCAACTGTTGCTGGTTTTGCTTCACAAGCAGACAGCATTTGGACGCTCGTCGCGTTACGCGGTGGATGGGGACTTGGGAACGCTTTGTTCGTTGCAACCGCACTTGCTGCGATCGTTTCGCTGTCGTCAGGCGGAACAGCAAAAGCCATCATTTTGTATGAAGCAGCCGTTGGTCTTGGGATTTCGATTGGACCGCTATTAGGCGGAACACTCGGTTCGATCACATGGCGCGCCCCATTCATGGGTGTTGCGACAATCATGGTCATCGCGTTTCTCGTCTTGCTCTTCTTGATGCCAAAACCAGCAGCATCTGCTGAACCAAAACAAAAGTTATCATTAAAAGCACCGTTCCAAGCGATGAAGCATCGTTCGCTCTTGACACTCGGAATCGTCGCAGCACTTTATAACGTTGGGTTCTTTACGATCATGGCCTATGCACCATTCGTCATGAAACTACCAGCGAAAGGACTCGGATTCGTATTCCTCGGTTGGGGGATGTTGCTTGCGATCACATCAGTCTTAACGGCTCCGAAACTGAAACAATGGTTCGGAACGATCAAAGCGATGATCATGATGTTGATCACATTCGCGATCTTGCTTCTTTTAATGGGAATCTTCACGGAAACTCCAGCCGTCGTCATCGTCTGTGTCATCTTAGCGGGAGCTGTGCTTGGGAATAACAACACGCTCATCACGACAGCTGTCATGGATGCAGCACCTGTCGAACGTTCGACAGCATCTGCGGCATACAGTTTCCTACGTTTTCTCGGGGCAGCCATCGCGCCATTCATGGCCGGTAAATTGGCTGAAATCTTCAACGCAAATCTACCGTTTTATGTCGGAAGTGGCTTCGTCCTCTTATCCGTCATCATCATCGGGGTCAATCTCAAACACATTCGCCATATCGACCGGACGGAAGGCGGACATTAATTCGATAACAAGACAGCCGAAGCGCATTCGCTTCGGCTGTTTTTGATTGAAATCAAGAGGGGTACATGGTTCTTAACGTGCGGATCGAGTGCTCGATCATTTCCCGAAGTACGCCTAAGTCGATGTCAGTCAGTCGTTTGACGTAGATGCAGGACTTACCGCGTCGATACGTACCGAGACTGGCAAGCAGTCGTTCTGAGACTGCGTCTTCACCAAGCGCGAGATAAAGGACGAGGTTCGTCTTCCGCGGAGAAAAGCCGACATAAAAGCTGTCGCCCTCGCGGCCGGAGGCGTAACGGTAATGGTAGGAACCAAAACCAATCAAGGATGAACCCCAAAGGACGGCTTCATATCCCGTGACATCTTCGAAGAACTGACGTAGTGTGATACCATCTGCTTGACGTTGCGGCGGTTCGACTTGTGTCAGAAAGGCATCAACGGACTGTTCGGTAGGACCTGTCTTTGGCGTATCAGGCATAAGCAGACTCCTTTCGGATGAAGAAGATATGGGTTACTTTCGAGAAGTGCTAGTAAATATCCTGTGGCTCAGAGGTGGAAATCGAATGAAGCATCGTATCGTGTTTCGAGGAGAAGAAAGCAGTGTATCATGGGACATCTTATACGTATATCCAACGCAAGAAGAACTAACGATTCAGATGGTAGGGCGGAATAGTGAACACCAGTTTTCAGTTACATTCAATCAATATGATGCGTTCATCCGTAACTTTGCTCACGTCCATGAGTCGTTACACGGTGAAGTCGTATTCGAGCAGGGAGTAATTCGTCTCCGCTTACGCTATGACCGACTTGGTCGTGTCTTCATCAGTTGGTCTGACGGACAAACGAGTCACCAGTTTCGCAGTGATCAAAGTTATTTAAGTGAGGCGTTAGCACAACTTGGCGTCTACTGAATCAGCTGATGAAAGGCGCTAACACAAAAAGAAGGGACGACATTCGGTTACAATATCGAATGTCGTTCCTTCTTTTTTTAATGTGATGGGAGCGATTGATGTAATGGTGTGTTGATCAAGTTGAAGCAAAACGCAATCGTTTGTTCATATTCGGATAACGGAATCGATTCATCCACTTGGTGTGCGAGACGGAAATCATGGAATGAAGCGATTGCGATTGGAAATGACTTTTTCGCTTGGCTGAACATCGCACCATCCGTTCCACCTGGAATAGCGATTTTTCGTGGTGTCACGCCGCTAACCTGCTCCATCGTATCCGCGACCTGTTGCAAGAAAGGCGCCTGTTCATCGGTTTCACAAGAAGGAATATCCTTGATGACGGTCACGTTCATATCAAACTCGGAATCTTCTGCTACAAGACGACGCTCGATAGCTGTAAAGGCAGCAAGAACGTCCGCTCGACCGAACCCGGGAATCGTCCGAATATCCATATAAAAGGAAGCCTGACTCGGAACGACGTTCGGTCCTTCGCCTCCTTTTATGGATGTGATTGACGCGACGACCGGACCAAGCGCCGGATGATGATTTGCTGTAATCGAGAAGCGTTCCGACTTCACTTCCTGGATGACGCGATAGACGTCATCGATCGCATTACGTCCGAGTTGAGGGGCAGAGCTGTGTGCACTTTTCCCACGACATGTCACTTCGATCCCAACGACACCTTTTTGTGCATAACCGATCATTCCGCTTGTTGGTTCTGTGATCAGTAAAGCGTCTAAATCATCCGCGTGTCCTTGTTCGGTCAAATGACGAGCACCCGTCATTCCATTCTCCTCATCGGATGTAATCAGAAGTTTGATAGTGTTTGGTCGTTCTTGACGTTCTCTATATTGAATCAGTGCTTGCACCATTGCCATGACACCTGATTTCATATCAGAAGCCCCACGACCATAGATGCGGCCGTCTTCGATTTCGCCACCATATGGATCTTTCGTCCAGCCGTCTTCTTGAACTGGAACCGTATCGAGATGACCAGATAGACCGAGGACGGCAGGACGTGAAACATCCTCGCTCGCAGGGACGGTCGCGACGAGACAAATTCGTTTTGGTGAAACTTCAATCCATTCTGTCGAGATCTGATGATCGACCAATACATCGTATACGTAACGTGCGACGGCTTCTTCTCCATCCATCGGATTGACACTTGGAATTTGAAGACACCGTTGTAAGTAAGTAATCGCTGTTTGCATGAATTTTTCCCCCTTTACCTGTAGTGTACCCTGATAAAAATACTTCAGGGAGGTAAACTGATTCAGAAAATAATTTACGGTACTGAACGTCTTGAGGTAAAAGAAAAGCGGTGCAACTAAAGGGTTACACCGCGCATTACTCATTCACTTTTTTCTGCTTCGTCTTTCCACTTCGAATCGATTAACATCTCTCCCGGCCATGTATAAGCCATGATGCCGCCATCCGCCGTGATGTCCTCACCTGTGACATATGAGCTGTCGTCAGAAGCAAGGAAGAGGGCGACCGTTGCCATCTCGCGTGGTTTACCGAGTCGACCGAGTGGTGTGATCCAGGCGTTCGCATCGCGGAACTGTTTGCCTTGTTCTTTTTCTTTTTCACCGACGAGTGTATCGATGAGTGGTGTTTCAATCGTTCCTGGCGATAACGAATTGACACGAATACCATGACGCGCGTAATCGATTGCCATCGCGCGAGTGAAGTTCGCGATTCCGCCTTTCGCTGCGTTATAACCAGACCGGTTCAAGTCAGCTGCGCGACCCGACATCGATGACGTGTTGATGATCGAACCACCGTTATCCAGCATGAGTGGAATCAAGAATTTACTGACGAGGAATGTACCGCGTAAATCGACAGCGATGATCCGGTCGAAGAGATCGATTGGATACTCGTGGACTTTCCCGCCTTGTTCATCGATTCCGGCATTGTTGAAGAGGACGTCGACCGTACCGTATGTCTCTTTGACATGCTTCGCAAGTTGCTCAACACTCTCGACGTCTGAGACGTCAACATGGACGGCTTCCGCTTTCCCGCCTTGTTGTGTAATCTGTTCTACTGTTTGTTGTGCTTTTTCAAGTGAGACATCGGCACAAACGACCGTTGCTCCTTGTTCTGCGAATACAAGCGCAGTCGCTTGTCCAATCCCTGTTGCCGAGCCGGTAATGACAGCTATTTTTTGATCCAGTCTACCCATTGCTAAATCCCTCCTAAGTCGTATCGTTCACCTTATGAAACATTCCCGGAGAAATGGAGATTAAACCCATCGATGCGTCTAGTAATAGAAGATAAGGGGTACATCTACAACAGCATAATCGCTGTAAAAAGGGAGATGAGAACGCTGACATCCGATCAATGGCAACTTGCTAAAAAATTATTACAGGAAGCTGTCGAGTATCAAATGACGCTCGAGAAAAGTACGTTCGCAGATCAACTGATTGATCAAACGACACCTGTCCTTTGGTTTGGTGATGCGACGCGTAGCAGTTGGGTGACGATCGCGACGAACCCATCCCGAACGCAGTTTTTAGACCGGACGGGCGCATTACGATTCGACGAGACCGGTCCGCTCTTTATTCGTCCGAAGTCGATGTCATGGGAGGATTATCTCCAGGAGGAGACGCTGACAGATTCAATCCGGCGCTTCAATCGTTACTTTAAACAACCAAATGTGTACCGGACCTGGTTCGGTCGACCTGGTGGCGGTAAGCTCGAAGGATTCTTGAACGGACTCGGTGCGTCGTTTTACGAAAAGACGTTTGATCCAGTCATTCACTTGGATTTTTTCCCGTTTCCGACACACCATTACATGGGAGCGATCAAAGAACGCAGCGTGTTGGAAGATAGTCCGTTCGGTCAAACATTTCTAATGCGCCTGCTTGAACTGTTTTCGATAAAAGGAATCATCCTGCTCGGTAAGGAACACACGGAACGATTTGCGAAGCTCGAACCAGATATCGATTGGACAACCTATCGACCAACGGATTATCCAGACGCGATTTTTCAAATCGGCTTCTCGTCACGATTTCAGGTCCCCGTCGTCGGACTCCACTTCAAACCGAGTGAGCAGTTCATCGGTCTCGGTAATCGAAAGGATGAAAAAGGCGTCAGCCATGGCACCTATGGGTCAGCGGAACACTTACGTCAAATCGGAAAAATCGTCCGTGAAAAAGTCGCGACATACAGTGAAAAAGGTGATTGACAGATATTTCGAACTCCCTAATAATAGGAGATGAATTAGCACTCTGTATGATTGAGTGCTAAAAAAGGGAGGCAGAATGAGCATGGAAACGAAACAATTTAAGGCGGAATCAAAACGATTGCTGGAGATGATGATTCATTCCATCTATACGCATAAGGAGATTTTCCTGCGCGAATTGATCTCGAATGCTAGTGACGCCATGGATAAGATGTACTACAAAGCATTGACGGACGAGACGATTTCGTTCGAAAAGGAACACTACAAAATTACGATCGAACCAAATAAAGAAGCGCGTCAACTCATCATTCGTGATACGGGAATCGGAATGACGAAGGAAGAACTAGAAGAGAATCTCGGTACGATCGCAAAGAGTGGGTCGCTTGCCTTCAAGGCAGAGAATGAAGCACAAGATGGTCATGATATCATCGGTCAATTCGGTGTCGGATTCTATTCTGCCTTCATGGTCGCAGACGTCGTCACTGTCGTTACGAAACCGTACGGCAGTGCAGTCGCTTATAAATGGGAATCGCGTGGTGTCGAAGGTTATACGATCGAGGAAGTCGACAAAGAAACCGTCGGAACGGAGATTACGCTCCACATCAAGGCGAACGAGGAAGAAGAATCGTATGACGAATACCTCGAGACGTATCGTCTGCGCAGCATCATCAAGAAATACTCGGATTTCATCCGTTATCCGATCGAGATGAAGGAACTCGAACGTCAGCCGATCGAAGGCAGTGATGAGACGGAAGAGGTCGAGGTCGTCAAGACGATCAACAGTATGGTGCCGATCTGGCGGAAGAACAAACGAGAATTGACAGACGAAGACTATGCGAATTTCTACCAAGAGAAGCGGTATGGTTTTGACAAACCGGCAAAACACATTCATATCAGCGTCGATGGCGCCGTTCGTTATCAATCGATCTTATTCATTCCGGAACAGGCACCGTACGATTATTATTCGAAAGAATTTGAAAAAGGACTCGAGCTTTACGCGAATGGTGTGTTGATCATGGAAAAATGCAGTGATTTGTTGCCGGATCACTTCAGTTTCGTCAAAGGAATGGTCGACTCGGAGGACTTATCGCTTAACATCTCGCGTGAGTTGTTGCAACACGATCGTCAATTGAAACTGATCGCGAAAAATATCCAAAGTAAAATTAAAACACAACTCGAAGCACTTTTGCGCGAAGATCGCGCGAAGTACGAAACGTTCTATCAAGCGTTCGGACGTCAGCTGAAGTTTGGTATGTACAATGATTATGGCATGCATAAAGAACAGGTACAGGACCTGATCCTCTTCTACTCAGCGAAGGAGAAGAAGTTGATCACGCTCGCAGAATACGTCGCAGCGATGCCGGAAGACCAAGCGCATATCTACTACGCCGCTGGTGAGAGCACAAATCGTTTGGATAAATTACCGCAATCCGAGCTCGTCCGTGATAAAGGATATGACATCTTGTACTTCACGGAAGAGATCGATGAGTTCGCGATTCAGATGCTGATGACGTATGACGAGAAAACATTCAAATCAGTTACGAGCAGTGACTTAGGAATCGAAGCAGAAGAAGCAGAGACGACAGAGGCACAAGTAGAAATGTTCCAAGCGATGCAGGAGATCTTAAGTGGACAGGTCAAGGAAGTCAAAGCATCGACGCGTCTAAAATCGCATCCTGTCTGCTTTGCGACAGACGGCGCCGTCTCAATCGAGATGGAGAAAATCTTGAAAGCGATGCCGAATAATGAAGGGGTAGAAGCGGTCAAGATTCTCGAGTTGAACCCGTCACACCTGGTGTTTAAATCTCTTGAATCAGCTTATCAAAACGACCGTTCGAAATTTGAGCGCTATACAAAACTGATGTATCAACAAGCATTGCTTGTCGAAGGACTCCCACTCGAGGATCCAGTAGCATTCGCGAATGATGTGTGTTTATTAATGGTTTAAATTGAAATGACGCTATCCGTATGAGGATGGCGTCATTTTTCAAAAAAAGAATGAGCTACTCCGCAAAATGCTGAATGAGCTGTTTCATTAAGTACGGTTGATTCTCTTCAAACTGTTTTTTCCGATGACCATTCGCACCAGATGGATGAGGGAAGCCTGAAAGAAGCTGATGCTGTTCGATTCGTCCATCATGAATCAAACTACGGACTTGTGCTTCGACGACACGACCAAGTGGAATCAACAGTGTCGGTTTTCGTAGCTGATTGATTTCAGCGACGAAGTGTTCCTCCGCATAATGTCTCAATAAAGGACTGCGACTGATCTTCGGTTGATGCCCCGAATAATTTTTTTCCCGATAGAAGACGGGTTGCTTTAACAGTGACGTCGGATGTAATAATTCCTGATGTTGATGAAATAAGCTAGCCGTCGTCTCGATTCCAAGCAGTGCTGGAAGCTCAAGTGCATCTAACATCTGGACGAGATTACGTCGCATCGTTCCAGCAAAACTGGCTGTATATTTGACGAGCCGTGCCGTCTCTTCTAGCGAAGCACCATGATGGAGCGCATCCGTCGCTTCCTCAAAGGCGATTCGCATCTGTTCAAAGCCAGGTGTGATCCCGACGATGACGACTTTAGCCTCAGTATTGATATATTCACCGATCGGAGAATAATAGACGGTTAGATTATTCTCCTGTTGCAATAAAAAATCATCCGTCCATAATTCATCACGTCGTAACGTACGATCGTCAGGTAAGCTACGAATGACTTGTTCAAATATAGTTAACGAATTCATGAAAGGTCCTCTTCTCTCTGTATTGGCACTATAATAACAAATAATACCATTTGAGACAAATACACCCTTTCACTATTTTGATATGGGCACACAAAAAGGACTCAAGACGAGTCCTTTTTAGTTTATTGCGCGCGTTCTTTGACCGAAGCGACTTCGTACGTCAGAATCTCGCTACCGAGCATTGGCGATTCTCCCGCTTCACTATTCGCCGGTCGACTATGGGACGCTTTGAAATCGTCACTTTCCCGCCATGCTTGGAAACTCTTCATATCTTCCCAGTACATGTTGACGTTCATCTCATCATGTTCTTCGATGTTTTGTGTCAACAAGACCTCGACGCGGATGAATCCATCCATCGTATCAAGTCCACTTGGACGTGTAAAACGAGGAGCGAGGGCAGCAGCCATGCCTTTTTTGACTTTAATACGGTTCGTAACGACGATCATCATGAAATCCCCTTTCAAAAAACGAATAATGTACTTCTTCAGTATAGTACGATGAAGGAAAGAATGCCGGAAAGAAGGAACAAACGATGAATGAACAGGAATACGATCAACGACTACGAATTGAGACCATTGAGATGCAACATCTTTATAGTGTGTTCAGTCACTACAATCGATATGAACCAACGCCCTATGCAGCACTAGACGAACTGTGCGAAACGTATTTGTTTCAAAAACAGGATACTGTCATTGACTTCGGATGTGGGAAAGGGCGCTTGAACTTTTACTTACACGACCGTTTTGACTGCTCCGTCATCGGAATCGAGATGAACGGACAATTTTACGAAGACGCGATCCGGAATATGGGGAACTACCAAAGTCGACGGAAGCGGCGTTCCGGAGGTTTACGATTTGAACAGGCGTATGCCGAGCAGTACGTCATTCCGGATGAGGCAAACAAGTTTTATTTTTTCAATCCATTCTCTTCGCAAATTTTCATGAAAATAGTCGATCACATCCTAGGTTCAGTCGAGCGCTCCTCGCGTTCAGTTGATCTCATTTTGTATTACCCAACTGATGAATACCGGGAATATCTAGAGCGCCATACCGTATTTGATCAAGTTGATGAGATTCGATTGCGGGATCTTTATGACAAAAATCACGACGAGCGATTCGTCATCTATCGTTTTGATCCGAACAAACTGCTTCAAAACGGGTATGAATACAGTGATGAGCGAAATAAGGGATGAGGAGGTCGGATGATGATCCGTTTGGAGCATGTGACGAAGGAATTTGCGCCGGGACGCGGGATATTCGATGTCAGTTTTACGGTTGAGCCGGGTATGATATTCGGTTTTATCGGACCAAATGGATCCGGAAAATCAACGACGCTCCGGCATTTGATGGGACTACTGGCTGCGGACGATGGAAGAGCAACCGTCGGCGGTTTTGATTGCTGGAATCAAAGTAAAGAAGTAAAACAGTTGGTCGGTTATTTACCGGGTGAAATTAGTCTGCCTGGAGACATGACAGGAGCAGACATGCTGGATTTGATGCAGCGACTACACGGCAGCGATCCGGCACGGCGGCAATTGTTGTTGAAACGGTTTCCCTTTGAGACGAAGACAAAAATTCGAAAGATGTCAAAAGGAATGAAACAAAAACTGGCACTTGTCGGTTGTTTCATGAAGGATGCGTCGGTCTACCTACTCGATGAGCCGACAAGTGGACTTGATCCCTTGATGCAAGAGCGTTTTTTAGAGTGGATTGAACAGGAGAAACAAGCGGGAAAAGCGATCTTGATGAGTTCGCATCACTTTCCAGAGATGGAAAAGTCGTGTGATCGAGCCGCTTTAATCAAAGCGGGCCGCATCATCGTCGAATCCGATATTCATGCGTTGATTCGATCGAGTCGAAAGGTGTACACGATCGTTTTTCAAAGCGACACGGAGGCGGCGCAATTCGCGATGCAAGTCGGCGTTGAACCGAAGCGGACAGAAGTCAGTTTTCAAACGGATGAGACGTTGACCTTAAATCAGGTGATTGCTTTTTTAACGCAGTATGATGTGCGATTGATCCGACAATCGGCGGATGATCTAGAACAGGTCTTTTTGCATTATTACGGCGAGGAGGAACCATCGTGATGTTGCTAATCCGCTCTTTATTCAAGCAAGTCAGAAAGCCTGTTCTTGCTTATTCGATTGGAACGAGTCTTTATTTGTTGATGCTTGCGTTGCTTTATCCATCGATGATGAAGACAGGTTTACTAGAAGCAAAGCTAGAAGCGTTACCTCCGGAAGTCTTGAAAGCCTTTCAATACGATAAGGTGACAGGATTCAATAATGTGCTTGATCTGCTCGGTGGGAATTATTACGGATTGATCTTCCAAGTCATCGCGAGTCTATTTTTACTCTCGCTAGCAGCACGACTCGTCGCGCGACCAATCGACAATGGAGAATTGATCGTCTACCTAGCGGCACCGATCACACGAAATGACTATACGTTAGCAGTTGCAAGCGTCATCGGACTCGCTAGTCTTCTTTTCGTCACGCTGAACGGTCTCGTATTGATGGTAGCGGATTGGTGGATGAGCGGAATTACGATCGATACTATGGTATTATGGCGAATTCAACTCAATGCGCTAATGTTACTCTTTGCAATTGGTACATTTACGTTATTCATTGCGACGTTATTCGATGAAGAACGACGTGCTTTTTCGCTTGCTGGTAGTGTACTCGTCCTATCGATCGTCTTGACGATTCTGTCTGAACTGAGTGACAAGACAGAGTGGCTCCGTTATCTATCCGTCTTCTCCTTATTCAATACGACGCAATTACTAGAAGGAACGAATCATTTTCTGCTCCATTCGGTCATCCTATTCGTCCTATTTCTCATTTTCTTGACTGGAGCATTCGTTCAATTCGGGCGTCGAAGTCTGTCGATTTGATCGAAAGCGACGAAAAAAATTTACAGAAACTGAACATTTAGGATTTGAACGTTGCGTCACGCGCTGATTTTTACTAAGATAAAGGAATGTTGTAGTTCTGGAAAAAGAAATGAGGTCTTTTGAAATGAATAAACCATCCATTTATGGATTAACGCTTGAGCAGATGACAGAATGGTTATCGAATCAAGGGCACAAACCATTCCGTGCCAAACAAGTATGGGATTGGCTCTACCGTAAACGTGTCACGACTTTCGCGGAAATGACGAATGTCAACAAGGATTGCCTTGAGTTGTTAGATCAGAGTTTTACGATTGACTCGATGACAGAAGCGGTCAAGCAAGAATCAGCAGACGGAACAATCAAGTTCCTCTTCAAATTATATGATGGCAACTTGATCGAAACGGTTTTGATGCGTCATAAATACGGTCTTTCTGTCTGTGTTACGACACAGGTTGGCTGTAACATCGGCTGTAGCTTCTGTGCAAGTGGTCTCATCAAGAAGAGCCGCGACTTGTCAGCAGGCGAAATCGTTGAGCAGATCATGAACGTTCAACATCACCTCGATGCAGTCGGAAACGAAGAACGTGTCAGCCACGTCGTCGTCATGGGTATCGGTGAACCGTTCGATAACTTCGACAACATGGTCGACTTCTTGAACGTCATCAAGGACCACAATGGTCTTGCAATCGGTGCGCGTCACATCACGGTTTCAACAAGTGGTTTGGCAGACAAGATCTACAAGTTCGCTGACTTAAAACTCCAAGTCAACTTAGCTATCTCGCTTCACGCACCAAACAATGAATTGCGTACGCAAATCATGAAAATCAACCGGGCGATTCCGCTTGAGAAATTGATGCCAGCAATCGATTATTACGTTCAAACAACGAACCGTAAAATCACGATCGAGTATATCTTGCTTCGTGGCGTCAACGACCAAAAAGAACACGCGGTCGAACTCGCGAAATTGTTTGAAGACAAACGTCACCTGACGTATGTCAACTTGATTCCGTACAACCCAGTCGATGAGCACGGTCAATATCAACGCAGTACGTCTGAAGATATCACGACGTTCTACGATACGTTGAAGAAGAACGGCTTGAACTGTGGTGTTCGTCTTGAGCACGGAACAGATATCGATGCTGCGTGTGGTCAATTACGTAGTAAGCAAATCAAAAAAGATAAAGTAGCATCCAAATAATTCGTTGGGCTTCTCATCGTTTCGGTGGGAAGCTTTTTTTACGATAAGAAATGAGGACATCCTATGACACGTATACGATTCAATGATTTTAACTTAAGCACACCGATTCTCGACTCGATCGAGCAACTCGGCTACACGGCACCAACCGAAGTCCAGCAATCGGTCATTCCCGTCGTATTATCTGGAAAAGACGTCATCGTCAAATCACGCACAGGAAGTGGGAAGACGGCTTCCTTCGCAATCCCCCTTTGTGAACTCGTCGAGTGGGAAGAAAACAAACCACAAGTCTTAGTCTTGACGCCAACACGTGAGCTTGCTTTGCAGGTCAAAGAAGACATCATGAACATCGGACGCTATAAGCGGATCAAAGCGACGGCCGTCTTCGGCAAGCAACCGTTCCGTGGACAAGTCACGGAACTCAAACAAAAGACACACGTCGTCGTCGGTACACCGGGACGTGTACGCGATCATATCGAGCGGGGCACGCTATCGCTTGAGAAAATCCGTTACGTCGTCTTGGATGAAGCCGATGAAATGCTGAATATGGGCTTCCTCGATCAAGTCGACGCCATCTTGTCCGAGTTACCAAAAGATCGGATGACACTCTTATTCTCTGCGACCTTCCCGGAAGATATCGCACAGTTGAGCAATCGTTACATGGATGCACCGAAACGAATCGAAGCGGGTGAAACCGTCGTCTCAACGATTACGCATAGTTATATTCCGGTGACGGATAAGACGAAATTCGCGATTCTAAAAGATGTCCTCGTCGCTGAAAACCCGGATCGCTGTATGATTTTCTGTCGGACGAAAGAACATGTCGATTTCGTTGCGAATGGTCTCCGTGCACATGACTATCCGGTTGAAGCGATTCACGGAGGAATGGAACAAGACGATCGACTCGATGCGATGAAGGCGTTCCGTGCCGGTAAATTCCGGATTCTCGTTGCAACAGACGTCGCAGCACGCGGTATCGATATTGAGAACATCACGCATGTCATCCAGTATGATCTCCCTGTCGAACGAGAAAGCTACGTTCACCGGACCGGTCGGACGGGTCGTGCAGGAGCAACTGGACAAGCAATTAGTCTCGTCACACCAGCAGACGAACGTCGCCTGAAGGAAATCGAGCAATATCACGGGAAGCTGACACGCCGCCAAGCACCGACGGAAAAGGACTTGATGCGGACAGCGGATGCGTTCGAAGAGAAAATGGCGACGGCAGATACGCGTTCGTCGAAAACGGAACAGCTCGATGCCGACATCATGAAGTTGTTCTTTAACGGCGGAAAGAAAAAGAAACTTCGTGCCGTCGACTTCGTTGGAACGATCGCGAAGATTGAAGGCGTCACAGCAGACGATATCGGGATCATCTCGATTCAGGATACGTTGACGTATGTCGATATCCTGAACGGCAAAGGTCCGCTTGTCTTACGAGCGATGAAGACGACGAAAGTCAAAGGGAAACAATTGAAGGTATATGAAGCATTCAAGAAGTAAAACAAGCCGGTCCATCTCCGCTTAGGCGAAGAGGGACCGGCTTGTTTGCGTCAAAGCATGTCCGAGATGAAGTCCGCTAGCGGCTGCTTGGGCAAGAGAGTGCGTTGCACCAGAGCAATCACCGATCGCATAGACACCGGAGCATGTCGTCTCAAATGTTTCTGACGTCTCAAGCATCGGTGCGTAAAACTTACCATCTAGTCCATAAAGTAACGTATCTGCTGGAAGTTCCGTCTCAAGGAGTCGCTCGAGGCGTTTTAAAAAACCTTCCAAGACGAGGAGGTCTTCCACAGGTACTTCCGCGTGTAAATCTCCAGGGGAAGCAGCTAGCGAAGGGATGATTCCGTTATGAAGCAATTGATCCGTTGTTGTCGCTCGCGATTTTCGAAAGTCACTGAGGCGCTGGACAACGATGCGATCCTGTCCTTGATTGATTCCTCCGATAACGCGTGTGGCGTATGCATTGGCTTGTGCTAACGTCGAAAAATAACGCGGGAGAAATAGTGTAAAGTTCAAATTCGTTGATCCATCTGCCGTCTCATGGACGTTTTGACCGTCCGGCATGACGAGTCCTTCTTGATATTTGCGGATGATCCGTCCGCATGGATTCATGCAATAGGTGACGGCTTTACCATAAGGTGAGTCGTAACCGAGCTTTGTCTCGAACGTCTCCTGTAGTAATGTTCGAAATAGTGCCTCATCCGTCTCGACCCGCACTCCGAGATCAAGTCGGGTCCGCTGTGGGATGACACCAAGCGTCGCTAACTGTTGCAACGTAAAGTCTGCACCGGAACGACCTGTCGCGAACACGATCCGTCGACTTACGAAGGTTTCGTCCGCTGTTTTAATCGTAAACGCCTCCGACTTCGTGATCTGTTCGATCGTCGTTTCGAAACGAGCATCGAGTCGTGGCAATAAAGCATCCTCAAACGCCGTGAAGACGCCAACTGTCCGTGCTGTACCTAAATGACGGACGGTCGTCTCGACCGTATGGAGACCAGCACGACGGGCGCGAATTGCGACAGCAGGTGAATGCGTCGAGTAGGTCTCGATCATATCGGCACCGTATGTACATAAAAGATTATCGACTTCTTGGAACAGTCGTCGTGTCGTCTCTTTACCGATTTTTGAGACGAGCTCTCCGCCGAATCCCATCGCATAATTGAATTTTCCTTCTGATTTTCCAAGCCCTGCAAATCCAAGATACGCATCTTCTACTGTTCGCTTGCGGATTGGTTTTCCGGCATCGAGCAGTAAGACGCATTGCCCATCTTCAACGAGCTGATGAGCAAGGAAGATTCCCGCTACACCGGCTCCGATAATCGTCACATCATACATTACAGACGCCTCCTTTTCTCTGAGTATACAAAAAAGCCGGATTCCTATAAAAGGAATCCGGACTGAGTGAGATCGCTTATTTCCATTCTGCGATGTCAGCGATTGGTAGACGAACCGATGGGTATCCTGCATCTACTGCTTTACCGATTGAAAGCAACATGACTGGGAGATAACGCTCTTTTTCAAGACCGAATGCTTCCGCGATTTGATCTTTTTCGTAACCGCCGATTGGGTTTGTGTCGTAACCGTGCGCACGAGCGACGAGCATCAATTGCATCGAAACGAGACCTGAGTCGATCAAGATGCTGTCACGTAATGTTTCAACGTCTTCTGGACGGTAGAAACCTTTGATGGCTGGTACTTGGCGATCGCGTACTTCTTGTGGCATGAGACCTTTTTCAACAGCCATATCGTAGATTGTCTCGATGCTATCGACCGCGTTCATGTCACCGAAGACAGCGATGACAGCAGAAGATGTCTCGACTTGGACTTGGTTGAATTTCGCGAGTGGTGCAAGTGTTGCTTTTCCTTCTTCGCTATCGATGACGAGGAAACGCCATGGTTGCATGTTGACAGAAGAAGGTGCGAGTGTTGCTTCTTCAAGGATTTGTGTCATTTCTTCTTTTGAAATTTTTACGTTCGTGTCGTAGTTACGAATCGAGCGACGTCCTTTAACGATTTCCATGAAGTCCGTTGTTGTTTGAGTAGTCATAATTATTCAATCTCCCTTGTGTATGTTTTTTCTTTTTTGTGGTGTGAAAAACTTATTTCCAGTCTGCGATGTCGTTGATCGGTAGGCGAACCGATGGGTATCCTGCATCTACTGCTTTACCGATTGAAAGCAACATGACTGGGAGGTAACGCTCTTTTTCAAGACCGAATGCTTCTGCGATTTGATCTTTCTCGTAACCACCGATTGGGTTCGTATCATATCCGTGCGCACGAGCGACGAGCATCAATTGCATCGAAACGAGACCTGAGTCGATCAAGATGCTATCTTTCAAATCGTTTGCTGAGATACTGCTGTACATGCCTTGGATCGCAGGTACTTGGCGATCGCGTACTTCTTGTGGCATGAGCCCTTTCGCAACAGCTGTGTCGTAGATGTTTTCGAGTTGATCGACTGCGTTCATGTCACCGAAGACAGCGATGACAGCAGAAGATGTCTCGACTTGGACTTGGTTGAATTTCGCGAGTGGTGCAAGTGTTGCTTTTCCTTCTTCGCTATCGATGACGAGGAAACGCCATGGTTGCATGTTGACGGAAGAAGGTGCAAGTGTTGCTTCTTCAAGGATTTGTGTCATTTCTTCTTTTGAAATTTTTACGTTCGTGTCGTAGTTACGAATCGAGCGACGTCCTTTAACGATTTCCATGAAGTCTGTTTGAGTTTGCGTTGCCATATTAAATCGACTCCTCTTTTAGTTTAGGTAATGCGTCAGCGTTTGCTTCGATGCGCTGAATCATCTCAGCTAACGTCCGTTGTTCTTCAGCAGAGAATCCTTCGAGTAGATCCTCGAGAAACTCATCTTTTTGTTCGCGTAATTGAGCGATGCGCGTCGCCCCTTGTTCCGTTAAAGAAACAAGAATCACCCGATTGTCAGCAGCTGAACGCTCGCGAGCAATCATCCCGGTCGATTCCAGGTGCTTGAGATGACGGGTCACTGCCGCATGATCCACATTGACGCGTTTTTGTAACTCTTTTTGGCTAATCGTTTGATCGACTTGTAGTTGAGCGAGTAGATCCATTCGAGTCTGACTAAAACCATCCGTACAGAGATCGAATTTTTGAGCAATCGTCTTATTGACAGAAACGAGTGCATAGATCAACCGTCCTTTTTCAGTGCAGGAGATACTCAATCCATCACATCCTTCCCTTCGTTCGAAGAAACCTTTGACGTATCAAAGATTGATATGTAAACGAATATAACGTGTTTAATTTGATGACGCAACTTATTTGCTTTTAACATAAAAAGAGATATCATTCACGCGGAATGATATCGAGTCAGGCGACTTAGCTAATTTGGCGTTTAGACGCTGGAATTCCTTTTGCATCGATCGCTGCAATGATCCGACGGAAATAGAATAACCAAAATTGTAGGAATGGTCCGATTAAGAAAATCGAGAGGATTGTACCGAAGAAAACAGGACCACCGAGCAACCAGCCAATGCCGCATGCCGTGACCTCCATGATCGTCCGCATCAGACGAATCGACGTTCCAAATCGCTCTGCAAGTGTCAGCGTCAACCCATCGCGTGGACCGGCTCCATATCCGACAGCAACATAAAGACCTGCCCCCATGCCGATGATGAAGATGCCGAAAATCAACCAGATCGTATTCAACCAAATCGACTCAAAAGAGGGTAAGAGATGAGAATTAAGGACAAGATTCATGAAGACACCGACGAAAATCGCGTTGACGAGTGTTCCAATTTGTGGTGTGACGCGGTCTAATGTGTACTTAACGAACACGAGTAATAGACCAACGAGCAAAATAATCGTTCCGACGGACAGTGGTGTTTTCTTTTGGAGACCGAGATGCAATACATCCCACGTCGAGACACCGAGTTCAGCAGTGATCATCATCGATGAGCCGAGAGCGAGTAAAAATAAACCGAGTAGGAAGAGTCCCCACTTTAACGTAGCGCGTAATAACCAGGAAGCACGATGACGCGTCATGTCTAACACCTCATTTCTTAAAAATAATTGATTCGTTAACTGTATCATGAGGAAAGTAGAAGAAGAAAGACGAAATTTTCCGTTTTTTCCATCTTAAGAAGGAGGGGAAGGTCGAAAGAGAAACGTATACTGAAGAAAAAAGGAGATGACAGGATGAAAGCGATCCGGCACCTGATTCGTTTTACATACATAGAAGCCATCTGTTGCGTCTTTCCCGTCATGATTTTCGCAGCGCTTGCTCTTTCACGTTATCTTCCTGCTGAACCGATCGCTCGATACGATCTCCTGTTGCTATGGTGTCTTCTCGTCCAAATCGTCTTACTTGTCACGCGTTATGAAACGCTGGAAGAGTTCAAACTGATCTTACTCTTTCACGTGATTGGTCTAGCACTTGAACTGTTCAAAGTGAACGTTGGGTCTTGGAGTTATCCGGAACAGGCTCTAACGAAAGTGGCTGGTGTTCCTTTGTATGCAGGATTCATGTATGCAAGTGTCGCAAGTTATGTCTGTCAAGCGTTCCGAAGATTTCATTTACGCTTCACAGCATTTCCACCACCTTGGCTTGCGATCAGCGTAGGCAGTCTCGTCTATCTCAACTTCTTCACCCACCACTGGATCTTCGATGCACGCTGGCTATTGATGGTCCTCGTCGTCCTTGTCTTCTATAAGTCATGGGTTCATTTTACGATCGAGCAGACGATCTACCGCATGCCGCTCGTCCTGTCTTTTTTACTGATCGCGTTCTTTATTTGGATCGCTGAGAATATCGTGACGTTCTTTAAAGGGTGGGTCTATCCACATCAGGAAAGAGGATGGGAAGTCGTTGATCTCGGAAAGTTGTCTTCTTGGTTCCTGCTTGTGATCATCACGGTCCTGATCGTCATCGTCGCGAAATACAAGCAACAGGATCCGGCTGTGGAGATATATCAGCGTACATAGACGAAAAACATGACATTTCGTTTGCGATGAAGCGCTTCGATGTTCAACGTTCGTTCTAACATGTGGACGACAACTTGAGCGTGTTTGGCTCAACCAGTGACGAGACGGGAAATTATTGAAAAAAGAGTGAAACATTAGAAGTTTTAAGCCGTAGAGTAAGGTGAGAACTTATTTTTCAAGGAGGACCTTACTCATGTCATCTCAATTAAAGAAAGCAGCGAAGGAGTCGCTCAGCGGTCGTTGGGGATTTGCAGTCCTAGCTTTTCTGCTGTTTAGTATTATTCAGGGTGTTCCTAATTTATTTGGATCGGATATCGATGAGCCGTCTAGTAGTATAGATCTCGTTGTATCATTGGTGTCGATTTTATTGATTCCAGTAGGAGTCGGTTGGACATGGATTGCCATGTCGATTGCTCGTGGCGAAGAAACGAAAGTGACGGATTTGTTTGAGCCATATGGTATGTTCCTGAAAGTGGTGGGGCTGGCCATTGTTCAGTTCATCTTTATCGCGCTCTGGACGTTACTCTTAATCATCCCTGGTATCATCAAGTCATTCTCTTACTTGTTGACGTACTACATCCTTCGGGATGAGCCGTCAATCGGTATTCTCGAGGCAATTACACGCTCACGGCAACTCATGGATGGACACAAGATGGAAGCATTCTTGCTCTTCTTATCGTTTATCGGTTGGGCGTTGCTTGTTATCGTTACGCTTGGTCTTGCTGTCCTATGGGTCGGACCATACTTCAGTGTCACGCTTGCCAAATTCTACGATCGTATTCGTGGGGAGCAGGCGCCAGAGCAGACATCAGATTTCGTCGCACCATACTAATTCCGAATCCCGACACTACGTCGGGATTTTTCTTTGGAATAAATCCGATAGGAAAAGACGGTTTAATGGTTGCTTTAGTTCAATGAATTCTGTACGATGAATGCAACACATCTTATCTAGAGAAGTCGAGGGACTGGCCCGAAGACACTTCAGCAACCCCGCTATGGCGGAAGGTGCTACTTCCAGGAAGGAATACCTTCTGAAGATAAGAGCGGACAGGACAAGATACCGTCGCTCTTTTCGAACTTCGAAAAGAGCGTTTTTTTATGATAAGGGGGACGATGGAGTGGAGTATGGTTTTTGGTTACCGATTTTTGGGGGATGGCTACGTAACGTCGAGGATGAACAGATGCCAGCGACATTCGATTATGCGAAACAAGTCGCACAAACAGCTGAACGGATCGGCTTCTCGACGACGTTGATTGCGGAATTGAACTTGAACGATATCAAAGGCATCAAGGAACCGAGTCTTGAGGCATGGACAACGGCAGCGGCGATTGCTGCAACAACAGAACGCCTTGAAATCATGACAGCGGTTCGTCCCGGGTTCCATAATCCGGCGACGACGGCGAAGATGGCGGCAAACATCGATCAGTTGAGTGGAGGACGATTTACGCTCAATGTCGTCTCGGCCTGGTGGGCAGAAGAAGCAAAACAATACAACGGTATTTTTACTGCACACGATGAACGCTATGCCCGAACGGAAGAGTTCGTCACGGTCATGAAAGGACTATGGGCAGATGCGTCACCGTACAGCTTCTCCGGCAATCACTACACGATCGAACAGGCAGAACTCCATCCGAAACCCGTCCAGCGTCCGGGGATTAAGCTCTACGCTGGTGGAGAGAGTGAAGCCGGAAAACGGACGATCGTCGAACATTGTGATGCCTACGTCATGCATGGAGGCACTGTTGAAGAAGTAGCTCATAAAATCAATGATATGAAAGTACGCCGGGAAGCGACGGGACACGCACCGCTTGAGAGCTTCGGTCTTGCTGCCTACATCATTTGTCGGTATACGGAAGAAGAAGCGCTTCTTGAGTGGCAACGCATCACGGACGTCAAGGAAGACAGCGCCGGTTATGCCGGTTATCAAGATTTCATCAGTAAATCGCAACTCGAACAACAGGTCGAACGAAATGATTATTCCGTCTCGAACCGTGGTCTGCGACCGAACTTGATCGGAACACCAGAACAGATTGCCGAACGGATTCTAGCGTTCGAAGCCGCTGGTGTCACGTTGCTCTTGTTACAATTCTCACCACAACTTGAAGAAATGGAACGCTTTGCCCGTGACGTAATGCCACTGGTCGAAGCGAAACGAAAGGTAGGTCAACAATCATGACAAAAATTCATATTCTCCACGAAAACCAAGAATGGACGGATCATCTCATCAAACGTCTCGAAGAACTCAAGTTGCCGTACGAGCAGTGGCACTTAAATGAAGGAATCGTACCGTTAGATGAACTGCCGCCAGAAGGTGTCTTTTACAGTCGTATGAGTGCGTCTTCGCATACGCGGGGGCATCGTTATGCGCCAGAGTTGACGGAAGGGGTCCTCGCTTGGTTAGAAGAGCATGACCGCACTGTCTTTAACGGAACGCGTGCGCTCCGTCTTGAAGTCAGCAAAGTTAATCAATACACAGCGTTACGTAAGGCTGGGATTCGTGTACCAAAGACAACGGCTGCTGTCGGACGTGATCAAATCGTACAAGCAGCAAAAGAAATCGGTGTTTCGTCATTCATCACGAAACATAACCGTGCCGGGAAAGGTCTCGGCGTCCAGTTATTCCATTCGATTGAAGCACTTGAAGCTTATCTCGATGGTTCGACATTCGACGAACCAGTCGATGGCATCACGTTGATTCAAGAGTACATCCAAGCACCAGAACCGTACATCACGCGGTGTGAGTTCGTAGGTGGAAAATTTGTCTATGCGGTCCGAGTCGATACGTCGGAAGGATTCGAACTTTGCCCAGCTGATGCGTGTGTGATTGACGACTTGTTTTGCCCAGTTGGTGAAGAAGCGCCGCAAACACCGATGAAGTTCCAAATCGTTGAAGGCTTCGATGATCCAATCATTGAAAAGTACGAAGCGTTCCTCCAAGCGAACCAGATTGCGGTCGCAGGTATCGAGTTCATTAAGGATGCGTCAGGTACGATCTATACGTATGATGTCAATACGAATACGAACTATAATTCCGATGCCGAAGCTGCTGCAGGACGCTACGGCATGCTTGAACTGGCAAAGTTCCTCGGAGCTGCTCTTGAAACAAGCACAGTAAAATAAGAATCGGCTCCCGCCCTGTCACCGGACGTTACAAGACCGGATGACAGGGTATTTGTATAGAAAGGGGGCGGATCTATGATTACGTGGAGAGAAGAACGACAGCTCGATATCCCGATTGAGGAAGCATGGCACTTGTTTGATCACACGCGGCTGCAACGTCTGATTCCGAACGTCGTCCAGCATGAGGTGATTGAACGAAAACCGGGTGTCGTCGGTTCGACGTATCGTCAAACGTACATGCAGGGCAACCGACTCGAAACCTACATCGTGACCGATTTAGCCTATACGAATGAGCCGGACTTTAAACAAAATACGATTGGATTCACGTTAGCTAAAATATTTAAGATTGAGATGACGTTTACGCTCAAACCACTTGGACACGCTCGTTGTCTGTTGATTTATACAGGAAAAAATGAAGGGGCAAACTTCGTTGGGAAAAGTCTCTTGTCACTCGGTGGCGAACGAGAAAACGAGAAAATTGTTCAGGGCTTGTTGCAACGTGTCGAAGAAGAGGCAGCAAAACAAAAGAAGAACAATGCATGAAAAAACGGATTCCCGCACCTGAGAATCCGTTTTTTCATATCTTATCGATTCGTATACGATTTGTGACCACTCGGTAAAACGGATAGGCAGTCGACACCTTGATAACGTTCTCGTTTTCTATCGCTGGATCGAGCGATTTTGGATTATCAAAAAGCTTAGTTACCGACTACTATTTTTAAGTATAAAAACGGTTATTAAATTTTCATTTAATCCAAAGATTATATCGTTACGATAGTCGACGCAAACGAGAAATCTGTGAATCATCTTGAAGCTCCTTTAATGGTCGAAACCGAACAGCTCGTAATTCTTGTTGATCAAGCGATAGTTCAGGATCGATCCCGAGTCGAGGTTCAGGACTATCTAAGACACGGCGAACGAGAAAACATGTCTCTGTTCCTTGATCCATTGAAATCTCGTAAAGTTTCCGTTCGACCGTGACGTGAAGATGCGTTTCTTCTAACACTTCTCGCACGACGGCATGCTCTTTAGTTTCACCGTTCTCGACACCTCCGCCGGGTAACGTCCAAAATGTCCGGGAAGGGGTATGTAACTCGACCATTAGAATCTGTTGCTCTTCAATCAACGCAGCGCATACGCGATGTCGCATATCGCATTCCTCCTTCAACGTGTTCAAAAAAGAGACCGAAACGACAGTTCCGGTCTCTTTTAAAATCATTGTGCGTATAACGCTGTTAATTGCTGTTGGATCGTATCGTTGTTCAAATACTCATCGTATGTCGTTTCTTTATCGACGATACCGTTTGGTGTCAACTCGATGATGCGGTTCGCGATCGTTTCGACGAACTGGTGGTCATGCGAGCTGAAGAGCATTGCGCCTTTATAAGCGATCAAACCATCGTTGAGTGCCGTGATCGATTCGAGATCCAAGTGGTTCGTTGGATCGTCGAGTACAAGGACGTTAGCACCACTGAGCATCGCTTTTGAAAGCATACAACGGACTTTTTCGCCCCCGGATAAGACAGATGCTTTTTTCATGACTTCTTCTCCTGAGAAGAGCATCCGACCGAGGAATCCACGGAGGAACGTATCGCTCTCATCTGCCGGTGAATACTGACGGAGCCAATCGAGGATCGTCTTATCCGAGCCTTCGAAGAATTCCGAGTTATCTTTCGGCAAGTATGATTGGGAAGTCGTGACGCCCCATTTGAATGTACCGCTGTCCGGTTCCATCTCACCCATAAGGATTTTGAATAGTGTCGTGATCGCGATATCGCTCTGGCTGATGAACGCGACTTTATCCGTCTTGTTCAACGAGAAGCGGACATTATCAAGGACTTTGACGCCATCGATCGTCTTCGAGAGACCATCGACCATCAAGAGATCATTTCCGATTTCGCGTTCTGGCGTAAAGCCAACGAACGGATAACGACGTGATGATGGACGAATGTCGTCGAGTGTGATTTTATCAAGCAATTTCTTCCGTGACGTCGCTTGTTTCGCTTTCGAAGCGTTTGAGCTGAAACGTGCGATGAAGGCTTGAAGTTCTTTAATCTTCTCTTCTTTTTTCTTGTTTTGGTCACTTGCCATACGCGAAGCAAGCTGACTTGATTCATACCAGAAATCATAGTTTCCGATATACAGTTGGATCTTACCGTAATCAAGATCCGCCATGTGCGTACAGACGTTGTTCAAGAAGTGACGGTCGTGGGAAATGACGATGACCGTGTTTTCGAATCCGATCAAGAATTCTTCAAGCCATTTGACAGCTTTCAGGTCGAGTCCGTTTGTCGGCTCATCGAGTAAAAGAATGTCAGGTTTACCGAACAATGCTTGGGCAAGCAAGACTTTAACTTTTTCAGATCCTGTCAGCTCAGCCATCGTTTTCGAGTGAAGGTCTTCCTTGATGCCAAGTCCTTGTAGAAGCATCGCTGCTTCCGACTCCGCTTCCCAACCGTTCATTTCAGCGAATTCACCTTCGAGTTCAGCAGCACGCATGCCGTCCTCATCTGAAAAATCTTCTTTCATATAAATCGCATCTTTTTCTTTCATGACTTCATAGAGACGTTTGTGTCCCATCATGACTGTTTCGATGACTTGGAATTCTTCGTATTCGTAATGGTTCTGGCGAAGGACGCCTAAGCGTTCGCCTGGTGTGATGATGACATCGCCTTGTTGTGCTTCAATGTCACCAGCGAGAATTTTCAAGAACGTTGATTTACCGGCACCGTTCGCACCGATCAGACCGTAACAGTTACCTGGCGTGAACTTGATGTTAACGTCTTCGAATAATTTTCGGTCCGCAAAGCGAAGACCGACGTTTTGTACTGTAATCATATAGAGATGAACCCTCGTTTCTAGTAAGTGATGTGCTCATTCGAGTGTACCACAAATCATGATCTGTCGTAGAGCAGGCAAAGTTCTTTCCATATTAGGACAGAAATTAAAAATAAGCAACCGGATATTTAAAATAATGAAACATTTTCCAGATGGATGCGTAGAAGAAAGTAAGGAATTCGCTAGAGGAGGGGTTAGATGGCCATCTTTTTCACGTTATTGTTTTTCGCCCTCATCGTTTTGCTTGGCATGGAACTCTATCGCTATATCCAAGAAAAGATTGATAAAGGAGATTCAGAATGAGAGAAATCAAACCGAAGAAAAAAATTCGTCCATCGATGATCATCGCTGGTGTACTTGTATTAGCCCTGCTGGCTACAACGCCGTTCGTCGTCGAACAAATCGAACCCGGACAAGTTGGTGTCGTTTATACCCCGTCAAGCGGTGTCAAAGATGAGACGTTATCGCAAGGCTGGCATGTCGTTTCACCAATCACACGGGTGACGGAGTATCCGATCCGTACACAGACGAAATCGCTTGATAACATGACGCTTGCGACTAAAGACGGAAAGAACATCGTCGTCGACTTTACATACAGCTTCTCCGTTTCGCCGGATAAGGTGACAAAAGTCTTCAACAAGTTCGGACCGATCGAAATCGATGAGATTGCCAAAGGTTACTTGAAACAACGACTCTATGATGCGTCGCGTGAGCAAATCTCGAAAGTTACCGTCCTTGAACTGTTCGGTGAAAAATCAGGAAACGTCTCGACGAGCATTCAGACGCAGTTTGCAGAAGACGTCAAGGACATCGGTTTCATCATCGAGGATGTCGCACTCGGTGCACCAAAACCAGATGAAAAGACACAGGAAGCAATCGATGCGCGTGTCAAAGCGTCGCAGGAACTCGATAAAAAGAAAACGGATCTTGAAATCGCTAAAGCAGAGGCAGAACGTCTTCGCGTAGAAGCAAAAGGAGCAGCCGATGCGCGTTTGATCGAAGCTCAAGGGTTGGCAAAAGCACAAAAAGAATTACAGAAGACGTTGACGAAAGAAATGATTCAATACGAAGCTGTCAAGAAGTGGGACGGGAAATCTCCACTCGTCAGTGGATCAGGGAGTATGGTTCAACTACCGATTCCTGACGGTACGACACAAGAAAAAAACTAATTGAAATATGTCTAAGATAAACCGCTTAAAGACCACAATGGTAGACGTGAAAAAAGCAGATTCTCAGCGCTGAGAATCTGCTTTTTGATTAGTGCGAAGCTTGTTCAAAACCTTGAGCGATGGCAATGATGACTTGTGTTGCTTTCACCATGTTATCCACAGAGACGAACTCGAACTTGCCATGATAGTTCTCACCGCCGGTAAAAATGTTCGGTGTCGGAAGTCCCATGTATGAGAGTTGTGATCCATCTGTTCCACCACGAATCGGTTTAACGATTGGCGTAATATCAAGCGACTCCATCGCTGCATGAGCAATATCAACGATGTGCATGTGGGGCTCGATTTTTTCACGCATGTTGTAGTACTGATCGTGTAAGTCGATTTCCACACTACCAGCACCATACTTTTTGTTCCACTCATCGACAAGGGCAGACAAGAAGTGTTTCCGTCCCTCGAAGGCTTCACGATCAAAATCACGAATGATGTAGTCGAGCGTCGTTTTTTCGACCGAACCGTCAAATGAAATCAGATGGAAGAATCCTTCAAAACCATCCGTGAATTCAGGAGACTCTTCTCCGGGAAGACGATCGTGGAACGCCATCGCATGTTTCTGCGAATTTACCATCTTATCTTTTGCTGTTCCCGGATGGACATTTGTTCCGTGGAAGACGATTTTAGCCGCCGCCGCATTAAAGCTCTCGTATTCAAGCTCACCAAGCGGACCGCCGTCGACCGTATAAGCATACGTGGCATCGAACGCTTCGACATTAAAGTGATGTGGTCCACGACCAATCTCTTCGTCAGGTGTGAAGGCAACACGAATGCGACCATGCTTAATTTCCGGATGTGAAATCAAATGATGCATGGCTGTCATGATTTCTGCGATTCCGGCTTTATTATCGGCTCCGAGTAATGTCGTCCCATCTGTCGTCATCAAGGTGTGACCGACGTAGTTGTGCAGTGCAGGAAAATCAGTTGGCGATAGAATGACGGATGGCACTTCACTTAATGTGATGGGATTTCCGTCATATGCTTCCACGAGTTGTGGACGGACATTCGTACCTGTGAAGTCTGTCGCTGTATCGAGATGAGCGAGAAAACCGATTGTTGGAATGTCTGCGTCTGTATTGGCAGGTAATGTCGCCATGACATAACCATTATCATCAACGGTGACTTCTTCCATGCCAATTGTCTTTAATTCTTCTACGAGCAAACGAGCTAGTGTCCATTGCCCTTCTGTCGTTGGAACAGTCATACTCTCATAGTTCGACTGTGTATCGACTTTCACGTATGTAGTTAGACGATCAATCAATTCTTGTTTCAAATCAAAAACGTCCCTTCTCGTCATAAGATATCTTCATCATAGCATGAACGACTAATGTGAGAGAATTCTGAATCATGATAGAATAATATTGAAAAAGGGGGAATTCTTCATGAGAGCATTCGTAGTCGATCAGTACGGAAAAAATGCATCACTTACAGAAAAAGACGTCACACCCGAAAAAGCGGGGAAGTACGAATTACGGGTTCAAATCGAGGGGTCAAGCATCAATCCACTTGATACGAAGATGTTTTTCGGACATGTGGCGGCGGCTTCAACGACTGGAATTCTCCAGGGTGATGTAACGGGGAAAGTGATTGAAATCGGGGAGGGTGTGACGTCTTTTTCTGTCGGCGATCGCATCGTCGCATTCGGCGGTGGACTTGGAAAACGCGCCGGTGCGTTAGCGGAAGAAATGCTTGTGCCTGAACAAATGGCAGTCTTACGACCGGAAGGGGTATCGGCTGAGGTTGCTGGTTGTTTACCGGTGATTGGATTGACAGCAATGGAAATTTTAAAAGAGCGAATCGCGATTACCCCAGGAATCCGCGTATATGTAGCAGGCGGAACGGGTGGAGTAGGACATCTTACCGTTCAACTGGCTCGTCATTATGGATGTGACGTTACAGCGAGCGCCTCTTCTGACGAGAAGGCAGCTTGGCTAGAAGCAAAAGGGATTCGCATTCACCGGTACAAGGAAGAATCAGCTGAAACATTGCTCAAACGACTCGATCTGGATGGATTCGACGTCATCATTGATACAGTGGGTGGTGACCATTTACAAGAATCGTTCATACTCGCAAAAGAGCGGGGACGCATCATTTCGATCGCGACACGGACGACACAAGATTTAACGATGATGCATAGTAAAGCCTTGTCACTCGAAGCTGTGTTCGTCGCGCTCCCGTTGCTAAAAGGAAAAGTAGAGGAGATGAAGCAACAGCAACATCACTTAGCAGAACTCATTCGTTTAGTGGAAGAAGGAGTGATTGAAATACGGATTGAAGAGCAGATTCCCTATGAACGCGATGCGTTAAACGATCTCTATCAACGATTTGATCAAACATCACACTTTGGTAAAGTGAGTGTATATCCAACCCATTAAAAATGATTCTCCATTCATTTTACATTTCCTGTTAAAATATAAAAAATCCGTTACTGAAAAATTCAGTAGCGGATTTTTTAGATAACACGTCATTTACGGCGAACAAGAATACTTTTTGGATTGAGTTGTGGCATGGAAGGAGGAGTCGGGAAATCTTTCTGCTCCGGCTGCTCCCATACGACTTCAAATTTTTGACGCAACTTGTTGAACGCCTGCTCCACAGCTTTTTTCAATTGTGACGCATCAAGAGCGGGACTATCTGTCGTAATCGCAAGCAGTCCTCCGCGATTCGTCAAATGAATGACTTTTTGGATCCAAAGAGCGAGATCCTGTTCGGTCCGAAACTGACGTGTTCGTGTATTGACTTGTACGGGCGGATGGAACAAGACGACGTCAAAACGAGTCTTCTTATCCGCTTGTTCGATGTAGTCGAACGCATCCTGAACTAAAATCTTCTGTTTCTCAGGAGTAAAACTGTTCAACACAAGATTATCTTTTGTCTTATTTCGACTACGTGTCGAGAAATCAACGCTTGTCGTTTGAGCAGCCTCACCATAAAGGGCAGCTACCGTTAATGTTCCTGTATCAGAAAAGAGATTAAGTACGGTTTTTCGTTCGACGGAATCGAGAAGGATTCGGCGAAGTTCACGTTGGGCAATGTCAAAACCAGTCCGCATACCAGCATCCAAGTCATACTCATACAACACACCGTATTCTTGTGCGACTTCAGGAAAATCGCCTCGTTCCCCTTTCAAAAAGTCGTCGCCTTTGACGGGTTGAAGATCGACGAGGAAATCTCGTTTTTCATAAATGCTTCTGTAATTCAGTAGTGATTCAAGAGCTTCAAGAATCAATGGACGGAATGTATAGATGCCTTCATTTTCGAATGTAATAAGGTAATGATGATCGTAACAATCAATTGTCAAACCACCGATACCATCTCCTGCACCGTTAAAAATACGGAAGGCTTCTGAATACTCTTCAAAAAATTCGTTTCGTTTGTCTAATGCTTGTTCAAAAAGTTGTTTGAAGAAGTCGACATCAATCGCTTTTTGCTCGTCCATTGAGAGAGTCCAACCGACACCTTTTTCTTGCTTGCCAAAATAACCAGTCGCGAGGTATTCTTTATGTTCTGTCATCAGATGGAGCAGTCCGCCTGCCTCTTTGACATGTTGTAAGGCTTCGAACATTTCCTTGCGTAACGCGGGATACCCGCTTCGAATCGATTCAATCCATTCTGGTTTGACGACGATCGGATAGAGTTCACGAGACATGTAAGTTTCCTCATTTCTACTTGTGGATAAGTGTCATAAGTATACCATAAATGGGGTTATCCACATGTGGATAACTGGCGATTTCGTTCTGTATTCATTCTTTCGAAAAATGAAATTTCGATCTATGCAATGATTATTTTGTTTGTTATAATGAGTTTATTGATGTTACGAAAGGACGTTCGTATTTATGAGTAAATACATGAATTTAAATACTATTGAGTTGTTCGCTGGTGTTGGTGGATTTAGAGTAGGTCTAGAGAAAGCGAATCCAGAGATTTTTAAAGTCGTATGGGGGAATCAGTGGGAACCTTCGAAAAAAGCACAAGATGCATTTAACTGCTATGCGTCTAATTTTAAAGAAGGTATCCATTCGAACGAAGATATTACGAAAGTCAGTGATGAAGCATTCAAAAACTTGGATGCTCAACTGATTGTAGGAGGGTTTCCTTGCCAAGATTACTCTGTAGCTAGAAGTTTATCTGGCGAGAAAGGAATCCAAGGTAAGAAAGGCGTGCTTTTCTGGGAGATCAAACGAGTCATTGAAGCGACATCACCTAAATATGTCTTATTAGAAAATGTAGATCGCTTATTGAAATCTCCTGCTAGTCAACGAGGAAGAGATTTTGCTGTCATGTTGGCTACATTCAGAGACTTAGGATATAAAGTCGAATGGAGAGTCATCAACGCAGCGGAGTATGGACAAGCTCAACGTCGACGCCGTGTTTTCATATTCGCGACTAGAAATGATTTAGGGTTCTCAAAAGAGTTAGAATCTTATGAATCGGATGATATACTATTCGAAAAAGGATTTTTTAGTCCAGCATTCCCTGTTAAGCATGAAGTCATTAAAAATCGAAAGTTAATCGGCAAACTACCAGATGACATCGTCGAAATTTCAGATAAGTTCTCAGCGAACTTCCACAATTCAGGATATATGGAGAACGGGAATTTCTACTCGATTCACACAGAACCAGTCTTCGAGAAACCGATATTGCTGAGAGACATTCTTCAACCTGAAGACAGCGTACCGGATAAATTCTACCTATCTGAAGCTGCTATCGAAAAATTTAATTTCTTACGTGGACCTAAAAAAATAGAGCGAACTTCCGTTGATGGGCATAAGTATATCTACTCAGAGGGTGGCATGTCTGAAATCGATGATTTGGATAAGCCTGGGCGTACGATGCTGACTAGTGAAGGAACGACGAATCGTAGTTCGCATGTAGTAGAGGTCAATGGGAGAAGAAGATTCTTGACGCCACTAGAATGTGAGAGATTGAATGGTTTTCCTGATGAGTGGACGAATACGATGAGTGATCGGATGCGTTATTTCTGTATGGGTAATGCTTTGGTCGTAGGCTTGATTGAACGTATGGGAAAAAGAATCGAAGAAATCGAAAATAAGCATATGGAAGATATTCCGTTACAAGAAAAGTTCTTTTTGAACAATTAATATAAGATTTGGGATGCCTTGATTAGAATATCATGGCATCTTTTTTTGTTTTCTATGATTGCGATGAAGGGAATAGGATATCAATTGAATCATTCCGAGGAGGGGGAGTATGGCGGTCAAGAATAAGAACTTAAGTAAAGTACGAGGTAAGGATACGAAAATGGAAGTGAAGGTAAGAAGCGAATTATGGCATCGTGGTTTACGTTATCGTAAGAACTATCGAAAGCTGCTGGGTACTCCTGATATTGCTTTTCCGGGAGTGCGGTTAGTGGTTTTTCTAGACTCTTGCTTTTGGCATGGTTGCCCTATTCATTATAAACAACCCAAATCCAATGTCGATTTTTGGAGAAATAAAATCAAAAGAAATAGGGAGAGGGACAAGGAACAGACGGAACATTATTTATGTGAGAACTGGACTATATTAAGATTTTGGGAACACGAAGTCAATAATGATTTCGATAGAGTCATCAAAGAAATCGAAGATACCTATAAGAACTTAACTAAGCATCTTCCGGAAGATGTCGCTAGTCAGATTCATGAGCCCTTGGAAGAAGATTTTGATTTAGATAATCCATGTGATTGATATGATGATTGAGTTCAAGCCTCATTAAACTATTTTTGGTATAATGTCCATAAAATAGTTTAATGAGGTGTTTTTTTTGAGAAAAGTTGACTATGACGTTGGTAATCCTATTGATATCGAAAGACATGCTAAAGGTTTGATTGGTAAAAGCTTCCGTGAAGTAATGCCTAAAGCCATTGAGAATAAATCGTCTAAAGGGAATTTAGGTAATCTATTGGAGGAACATTATTTCGGATATAAACCGAATTCTGATGCTGCTCCTGATTTTGCTGAAGCTGGAGTGGAGTTGAAACTCACACCATACAAGAAATTAAAGAAGGGTAATCGTTTTTCTGCTAAAGAGCGACTCGTTCTCAATATGATCAATTATCAAGATGTCGTTAAGGAATCTTTTGACGAAAGTAGTTTTTACTACAAGAATCGCCTTTTGTTGCTTGTGAACTACTTATGGCGTGAAGAGATGGAGCGTTTGGACTATCCGATTACGCATGCTCAATTATTCGAGTTTCCCCAAAAAGATTTGGAAATCATCAAAGCTGACTGGCAGTTCATAGTAGATAAAATCAAGAGAGGAGAAGCGCATCTTCTTTCAGAGGGAGATACGAGTTACTTAGGTGCATGTACGAAAGGTGCTAACAAAAACAGTTTACGTGAACAACCATTTTCGGATACGAAGGCTATGCAACGAGCATTCTCTTTGAAAAGTTCTTATATGACAGTACTCTTGAATGAATACATTTTAAAAGGGAAATCTACGTTCGAGAAAATGACTGATGATTTATCAGGAATGCGTTTGGAAGAATGGCTAACGATGCGGATGAATGAATTCAAAGGGCGATTAGTCATCGATTTAGAGCGACAGTTCGAAGTAAGTTCGAGTGCGAAATCAAAACTAGCGATATTAGCTTCTAAAATGCTTAACGCTTCTTTTGAAAACGCTGAGAAATCCGAGGAGTTCCAGAAAGCGAAAATCAAATTGAAAACTATCAGAATTGGAAAAAACGGAAAAATTAAAGAGAGCATGTCCTTCCCGCCGTTCAAGTATACTGAAATCGTTAATCAGTCATGGGAAGAATCTGATTTAAGAGAGATGTTTGAAACTACTAAATATTTATTCGTTGTTTTTCAAGAAAATCAAGATAAGGAATATACTTTCAGTCACTCAGTGGTGTGGAATATGCCGATAGATGTACTCGATAACGAAGTCAAAGTGGTGTGGGAGGAAACGGTTCGACGAATTCGAAGAAATGAAGAGAACTCGTTACCAAAAAAATCGGAGTTTTCGGTTTGCCACGTGAGACCTAAGGCCAAAAATAAAAAAGATACTTATCCTACACCATCAGGTAGACATGCGACGAAAAAATGTTTTTGGTTGAATAGTGAGTACATCATGAGTATCGTGAAAACTGATTAAAAATAAAAATGAGGATTACTCTAGCGCTAGAGTAATCCTCATTTTTATTTTTACACACGCTCCACAACAGCCTCAAGCGATACTTTGACATTACCAGCCAGTGCCCGCGTAATCATACACGAACCTTCTGCTTTTTCAGCGAGACGTTGCGCCTTCTCCACATCACGATCCGACAGATCGGCTGGTAATAAGAGTTTCGGACGATGAATGATCGCATCGTATGTGAAGACGCCGTTCGTGACATCAACGATGCCTTCAGATTCCATCGTTAAGGAGACTTTTGGGATATTACTACGCTCAAGCATTGCGGCAAGCGTGATGATATAGCATGTAGCAGCTGCGCCAAGCAACATCTCATCTGGATTCGTGCCAACCCCTGGACCATCCATAGCGTCCGGAATTGAAATTTTTGTTTTTAACTCACCTGTCTCGATCTGACCGACATCATTGCGATTTCCCGGCCAGTCTGCAGTTAAATGAAAATGGTGCTTCATGATCAATCGCCTCCATGCCTCCATCATACGAAGTTCAGCATGATTTTTCGCCTATTCTGCTCATGTGCATAAGAAGAGAACGATCAGCTAAAAATTTGATCGATTTTTTCGATATCCTCTTGCGACAACTGAACGTCTAACGTACGCAACGTATCTGTCACCTGATCCGGTCGTTTCGCACCAGGAATGATGGCATCGATGCCATCTTGTGCCAAATACCAGGCGAGTACGACATGTGCGACTTCCGCATCGTGTGCGTCTGCGATTGGACGCAATTGATCGACTTTTGCGAGGTTTTGTTCGAAGACGTCTTTTTGGAACAACGGGTCGTTTTTTCGTAAATCCTCAAACGTCGTCTCCTTCGTATATTTCCCTGCCAATAATCCAGCGGCGAGTGGGAAGTACGGAACGAAGGACATGCCGTTCTCAACGATGTATGGAAGTAACTCTTTTTCTGCATCCCGTTTAAACAGATTGTATTCTCCTTGATAGACGTCGACATGTCCGTCCTTGTTCGCTTCCTTCAGTTGTTCGAGTGAAAAATTCGAGACACCAATCGCGCGAATCTTTCCTTCTTTTTTCAGTTCAGCAAGTGCAGCGACGGCTTCATCCTTCGGTGTCGATTCATCTGGGAAATGGATGTAATATAAATCGATATAGTCTGTTTTAAGACGTTTTAAACTATCTTCGACCGATTGACGGAGAAAGTCAGGTGAGTTGTTCATGACGACGTTTCCGTCAACGAACTGATGCGCACCTTTCGTCGCGAGGACGACATCTTCTCGAGCGACCGTGTTGTGCCAGACTTCACCGACGAGTTCCTCCGAACGTTCTGGTCCGTAGATGAAAGCTGTGTCGAGGAAATTGATCCCTTGCTGTAACGCGACACGAACGAGATCGCGTCCTGCTTGCTCATCGAGATTTGGATACAAGTTGTGTCCACCGACAGCATTCGTACCGAGACCGATTGGGTGAACGAATAGGTTAGATTGACCGAGTTGAACATGTTTTGTCATGAAAATGACCTCCTTAAACGATATCGAGTGGTTCTTTTTTTGTTGGTGCTGGGAACGCTTGATCAAGTGCAGCTAGCTCTTCTTTTGTTAAATTCAAAAGTGCGGCGCGACCGTTGGCTTCGACATGATGTGCTTGTCCTGCTTTAGGAATTGCGATGACGTCACCTTCGCGCATCGCCCAAGCAAGTAAGATCTGTGCCGGTTCAACACCATGTGTCTCAGCGAGTTCCTCGACGGTCGGATGATTCAGGAGTTGATCACGCAGTGAACCACCTTCAGCTAGTGGGCAATACGCCATTACTGGAATACCATGTTCGCGTAGTAACGGGAGCAGTTCATACTCGATTCCGCGTGAGCCGAGGTGATAAAGTACCTGATTGACAGCACACTGATCACCGTTCGGTAGTGCCAACAGTTCTTTCATGTCTGATACGTCAAAGTTCGATACACCCCAACGGCGAATCTTACCCTCTTGTTTTAAGGCTTCCAGTCCTTCAACGGTTTCCTTTAGTGGAATGTCGCCACGCCAGTGAAGAAGATAGAGATCAAGATAATCCGTACCGAGACGTTCAAGCGATTTGGAACAAGCTTTTTTTAACGCTTCCCCACCAGCGTGATGAGGATAGACTTTCGAGACAAGAAAGACTTCTTCGCGTCGATCAGCGATCGCGTCGCGAATCAATTCTTCAGAGGCGCCTTCCCCGTACATCTCTGCCGTATCGATGAGTTCCATTCCGCTATCGAGACCGACACGGAGTGCTTCGATTTCTGCTTCGTGCTTCTCCGACTCTTCCCCCATCCGCCACGTGCCTTGTCCGAGTGCGCGCACATGTGTCTGATCGGGAAACGTCACTGTTTTTTGCTTTAACGCAGCAAGTATTAGCGTCTTTTCTGTTGCGTTCATCGAATTCCTCCTTTAAGTAGAGAGACAATAGTAGGGTTTACCACGCGAACTCTGAACAAAAACGTCTTCTTCAAGAGAAAGAGACGTCACCAATGCTCAAATAAGGGACCATGATCGCCGAGGACGGGATCTTTTTTGGGACGCATCACCTGACGAATACGCTGAAGATTTTCCGGACGTTCACTTGTTTGACCTGTCAGTGTGTCGTAGTCTTGACCATTCGGATAGGCACCGATCACACGGAAGTGTCGACTTGTATCAAGTGCTTTGTGTCCTGTGCCTGCAGGAAGTAAGAGAACATCTCCACTCGTCAAGGTGAAGGTCTTACCGAGTGGACCACCGAGTTGGACGGTCGCATGTCCTTCGAGAATACCAATCACTTCATGGGCGATACTATGATAATGATGAAAATCAAAAATGCCATCCACCCAGCTATTGCGCCAGTCATGTGAATGGAAAGTCTGTTCGATGCGTGACGGTTCTTCAAATGCATGCCGATAAATCAACACCGGAAAATTAGGGTTATTCGGAATATGTCCGTCATCCTCAAAGTAAAATACCTCAACACGCATCTTCGTTGCTCCCTTCTCTGATGTGGTAAAAAGTAATAATTCCCTCTATAATTACCCGTAATTAAATATCATCAATCGTCCGAGCATCTTTATGGCGTAACGAATCGGGAGGTGCTACGATGCTTAAGTTAACGAAATTACAAAGGAGGCTTTCCGATGATCGCCATCGAAGCAAAGTTAGAAGTACAACCCGCAAAACGAGAAGAATTTTTAGCAGCAACTAAAACATTAGTAGAAGGATCGCGTGCTGAAGCTGGAAACATCAGCTACGATCTGTTCCAAAGTACAGAAGACGAAAATGTCTTCATGATGATTGAAAAATGGGAAGACCAAGCTGCGATCGAAGCTCATAACACAAGTGCTCATTTCGGACAATTCGTTGCATTTGCTCAAACAGCTCTTGCTAAACCATTGGACGTTCAATCATTCCAAGCATAATGAAACGAGTTAGAAGCGAATGTAACACATAAGGAAGGTATTCTAGGTTTTGTGACCTAGGATATCTTTCTTTTTTGTTTTATACAACGCGCTCCTTCGCTAGTTTATCTTCAGATGAAGATTTGATTAAAAATGTTCCACTTTTCTTTTACAATCGTATGACATTTCATTGAAACTGTTAGTTTTTCCCTGATTAGGGCATTATTCTTATAATGACACAAAAAGGAGGCTTTTATCATGAATGAACGAACGAATGCACCAGAGTCGAAGCGATCATTCTTCAAGATGCCTCATACATATGCCATCATCATGGCGATTCTCATTATTTCAGTCATCTTGACGTACACGCTTCCAGCAGGACAATTCGACCGTGAAAAACAGGATGGTCAGACCGTCGTTATCGATGGTACCTATCGCGCGGTGGAGTCTGCACCTGTCAATTTCTTTGGTTTATTCGAAGCGATTCCGAAAGGAATGGAAGCAGGCGCTGCGATCATCTTTTACATTTTCTTAGTCGGTGGTGTCTTTGGCATCATTCGTCAAACGGGTGCCATCGAAGCGGGAATCAATCAATTGATTCGTCGGTTTGGTCAAAAGGGACACATCATGATTCCGATGACGATGTTCGTCTTTTCGATTGCCGGAGCAACAATCGGGATGGCAGAGGAAACAATCATCTTTGTACCGATTGGTATCATGCTCGCGCGCGCACTCGGTTATGACGCGATGACAGGAGCTGCAATCGTTAGTTTAGGAGCGGCGGTTGGTTTTGCTGGCGGGATGCTGAATCCGTTTACGGTAGGTGTTGCTCAATCGATCGCGGAAGTTCCACTCTTTAGCGGTCTTGGTTATCGAACCGCCGTTTATATCGTTTTCTTAGTCGTAACGATTCTTTATGTCATGACTTACGCACGGAAAGTCAAACAGGATCCAACGCGTAGCCTCGTTTATGATCTCGAACAACGTCGTGCGGAAGAAGCAGCAACGACGATTTCACGCTTTTCGAAACGTCATGCTTTTGTTTTACTGATTTTGATCGGTGGAATCACGCTCAACGTCATCGGAATTTTCGAGCGGGGCTGGTATTTGACGGAACTGACAGCCTCGTTCTTGATCATTGGACTGATTGCTGGGATCATCACACTCGGTGTGAACGGTACTTTTGAGAGTCTGATTGACGGGGCGAAAGCCGTGACGTTCGGTGCATTGATCGTTGGCTTTGCCCGTGCCATTGTCGTCATTCTTGAAGAAGGTCGTGTCATTGACACGGTCATTTACGGCTTATCGAATGCCGTAGGACATTTACCAACGTTCTTCGCTGTCATCGGAATGTACATCGTACAACTGATCACGAATTTCTTCATTCCATCGGGGAGCGGGCAAGCCGCGACAACGATGCCAATCATGGCACCTTTATCTGACTTACTCGGTATCGAGCGTCAAGTAGCTGTTTTAGCATTTCAATACGGAGATGGATTGACGAACATGATTTTTCCGACAAGTGCGCATTTGATGGCGTTTCTTGCGATCGCAGGTATTCCGTATGAGCAATGGTTACGTTTCGTCTGGAAACTCTTCGCGATTTGGATTGCTTTAGCATGTGCCGCCTTATTACTTGCTGTGACGCTCGGTATTCAATGAAGTCGACCTTTCGGACATCTGTCCGGAAGGTTTTTATGTTGCAGGAATCGGGAAGCGTTATCACGAACGGATAGAGAAGTGACTAAAGGGGGAACTGAAGTGACATATTCAATCGTTGGTTATTGCGAAAAAGAACAAGCGTGGGGTGTTGCTGTCCAATCAAAATTTTTAGCTGTTGGGAGTGCTGTTCCGTTTGCGAAAGCGGGAGTAGGTGCTGTAGCGACACAATCATTTGCAAATACGACGTATGGCCCTGAAGGGTTGCAGATGATCGAACAAGGCGCTTCAGCGGATGAAGTGCTCCGTCGATTAACGGAAGCGGATGAAGGGCGAGCAGATCGTCAAGTCGGAATCATCGATGCGCAGGGCAAAAGTGCGACTTTTACGGGAGAGAGATGTAACGACTGGGCAGGCGGAATTGCGGGGAAACATTTTGCGGCGCAAGGGAATATTCTTGTAGATGGCAATACGGTCAAAGAGATGGCACGTGTCTTTGAATCGACGCAAGGGCCACTCGCAGAACGGTTGTTGCGTGCGTTGGCTGCGGGGCAAGCAGCAGGCGGGGACTCGCGTGGGATGCAATCAGCAGCACTGCTCGTCGTTAAGGAAGGTGGCGGGTACGGTGGATTCAACGATCGCTATATTGATCTACGTGTTGATGATCACCCGAATCCAATTGAAGAACTCGAACGTATCTATCAATTGCACACACTTTACCTACAACCGAGTAAGCCGGAAGAAATCAAGCCCATCGATGATGCGTTAGAGTCGGAGTTGATGGATAAATTATTGACACTTGGCTACCGCGGTGATTTCGAAGAAGCGCTCCGGACATATCTGCATACGGAAAACTTTGAGATGCGCGAACAAGCGGATCGTGCGATTGATACACGTGTCCTCGCGTACATTCGATCCCAATGAAAACGACAGGATGGACCACGGTCCATCCTGTCGTTTTGTTCATGCTTGCGTCGACTGAGCACGAATCGGTACTTTAAATCCGGTCGCGATGAACCGTTCCATTTCCGGTTCCGATTTAGCATTCAAGCCAACTGTCCCCTCTCCTTTTAGTGCCACATTCGTTAACTTGACGCGATTGATGTCAGGACCGATCGTAATCCCGTGTTTGGCAGAATCCTCGATCCGGATATCCCGAAGGCATACATCCTCAGCTCCGTTTTCTCCACCAAAGATTTGGATATCCGTTTTCGCGTGGCGAAATCCACTCATTTTTAACTGACTGATCGTAACATTGCGTGCCTTATATTGAATTCCGATCATTGGCTGTTCTTGGTAGTCATAATACGGATCACCGAGCACCGTGAAATCATGAATAACGACATTACGATAAGCGGAAACGACGAGAGCGCGCGGTTTTGAATTCGCATATAGCGCCGTATATTGAGGAGTCTGAGCAATCAAGCGCGTTGCGATGATATTGTAAGCCGTCTGAGATGTTGGATCACTTGCTTGATGATGCCCGATATGGCGGAAATTAAAGGCACGGTGGTCATCAATTGATAAATGACCAACGATTTTAACGGTTGAGGCAGCAGAAGAGGTCGCATGCGCCTTGATTTCAAGTCCACCGAAGCAACGACTTGATGCGTTATTGAATAACCAGACATCGCGTGACCCATCATCGATTTCAATCCCGTTCGAATTGGAAAAACCTTCTGCATGGGCACGTCCACTCGGGTCATGCATAAAGCAGTTCGAGATGAAGAGATGGTCACTATGATGCGTCGTGATCCCGTCGTCTCCGAACCCGTAACCGGTTAATCCATCGAACCAGATGAATGAACTACTTAAGTTCGCTCGAGCACCGTCCCCGTTGTAATTGTAATACGGTGTCGAGATATCAAAACAATGGAGTCCTGGATTGACAGCTTCGACATCAAAGACCCAACCATAAGTGACATGTGCGTATGTGAGACAACTGGAGTGATTGCCCCATGTGCTACTTTTCTTTGCGTCACCGATTCGTTTGATGTTCCAATCAAGCGTCATTTTCTCAACAAGCAGGTGATGATTGCCAAGGAGATAATTTTGGTTCGTCACAAGACGTCGTCCTTTAGGTGCGTCATCGTGCATCTTTATAATCGTTCTCCCTTTGCCAGCTCCCGTTAAAATCGTATAACTAGGTAAACGAATTCCTCGAACGATGTACGTACCGGCTGGAACATGGACTTGTCGATGTCCATCACCGAGCGCTTCGATGAACGCTTGTGTATCATCTGTCTGTCCATCACCGACCGCACCATAGGAAGTGATATCAACGATTTCGACTTCACTGATCAAACGTTCGAACTCATGATTGAGCCGCCCGAACCAACTCGGTCGAATCTCATCGTGTGGCGTTACGAAAGCTGGTGTCAGCGGTAAAATATGTTTATCACGGTTTGTCAAAAATAACGGTGAGATCATCGAACGAAGTGTTCGACTGAGGTTAGGATCACGTCGTGGTGCAATAAATGTACTATCGTGTAGTAGTTGTTCTGCTTGTCGAACAGCCTGTTCGTTGCTTGATGTTTCAACGTATTCTTGAATCAGCGCCGCATTTTGATACGGATCATGCGTGTGATCGAGTTTCAACATGAAATAGTTCTCCTCTCTGAATAGGTCTGTCTACCTTTTCCCCTCTAATTGAACAATCATTCCTTGTTTCATAACATCCATAAAAATACACTAAAATTATAAATTTGGATTATAATGGATTTATAAAAAGGAGGGCTTTTGATGTCACTTCGCAAACGACTCGTAATTGGTATCGGATTGATTTTGCTGATATTAGGGATCAGTAAGCCGCTGACGGAAGCGGCTTTTCAAGCATTGAAGCCACAAGCGATAAAGATGTCAGGAGTCGAAGCGAACGGATCGTGTAAACCGAACTGCAAGAACAACGGCAAGCTGTTAAACATTCCATTTCTTTCGTGGTTGCCTAAAAAGCAGACGAAGAATGATGAAGATTTACGTGTTTGGGACACGAATGAAAAGCTCAAAAAGCAGAAAGACCTCAAACCGAAAAAGAATAAGCTCATCGTTGTAGGGGTTGAAAATGCTAAGCGAGGTATGAATGAAAAAGGGGAATCGTCCTCATCGATGTTACTGATGAGTCTGATTGTTCTACCTCTATTCATCATAAGCTATATCGTTTGGCGGAAACGTCGAAAGACCAAGAAACAGGATGAGGACTCGATCAGAACTGACACCCCGTTACAGTCCTTAGACAACGACTTTGTTATAAAAGAGAACTCGATCGAGCTACCAGATGCCTGGATTCGTAAACAACTCATCCAGTTCAATCAGATACTCCCGACCCGCTTACGGCGACATGATACAGAAACACTTCAGGAATGGTGCCTGCGTATCGGATTCCAACCGTCACATGTCCTAATAAAAGCCTATCTCTTAGAACGCTATACAGACCGAGCTACTACGATATCGGAGATGGACAAGCAAACGATTCAGGGGGAATTCGGAGCCTTCGTCCATCAGTTTGATTGAAACCTTTTGAAAGGAATGACGTAAATGGAATAGGAAAGGGGAGTTGATGATGTACCTAGCAGATGCCGTGAAATTAAAGAGTATTCTGAGGAAACAGCTTGATCAGCTGATTGAAGAAATGGAGCGCGTAGCGTTCATTGATTTAGAAAAGGGAGAAGCACTCCCCGCACAACAAGGCCGGAGCTTAACCGACGTCGAAGCCGCCATGGACATCGTGCGTCATGATATGCGAGTCTTGGATCGTCTCGTCTATGCGGCGAATCTAGAAACTGTCATCGTGACGGACGAAGGAGAAATGCCGCTCGTCGAAGCAATCGAGTGGGCGACCCAATTGCGGGCAAAGGCACAAAATTATCAGATGCTCGCAAGTCGACCAAAACGCGAGTTCCAATACGGATTTGAAGGGACGACGATCATTCGTCATGCCTTATTCGATCCAGATGCCTATCGCTTAAAAGCGGAGGAAGTGGAACGGCAAGCACACAAAGTATCGAATGCGATCAATGCCGCGAACTATCAAACGACAATTGACTTTGATGGTGGACGTTATATGTAACTCCTTGACGTGGTGAGACTCCACGTCAAGGAGAGGGGACGGACCTCAATTTTCCTCTGTGGAGAAGAGATGGCGATGGCAAACCGATGACCATGAACCATTGACAGGCTGACCTGTTACCTTTGACCACCTATGGAACGCTGATGTTTTTTTCCGTCCCCGCTCCCTGTCGTTTCTTTGAGAAACGACAGGGATTTTTAGTGTGTCGATGGAAACAACAGGGTATAGAGAAGCACAAGAGAAAGGAGAGACATCATGAAACACACTTTTTCAGCATTCGTCGTACGAGAGGTGGATGGGAACTATGAAGGGAAGGTTGAGGCGAAACAAGTCGATGATTTACCGGAAGGAGACGTCTTAATTCGTGTCACGCATTCCTGTGTCAATTATAAGGATGCCTTATCGATGTCGGGTAATCGAGGGGTGACGAAATCCTATCCGCACACACCAGGCGTTGACGCAGCAGGATATATCGAACAAACGACAGATGCACGGTTTCAAACCGGTCAAGCGGTCGTCGTCAATGGCTTTGATTTTGGAATGAATACCTCGGGCGGATTTCAAGAATACATACGTGTACCAGCCGATTGGGTGACGCCACTTCCAGAATCCATTCGTCCATTAGAAGCGATGCGGCATGGAACGGCAGGATTGACAGCAGCGCAATCAGTCGATGAACTGTCACGAATTGTCTCAAAGGAGACAGGACCCATCCTTGTGACTGGAGCGACAGGAGGTGTCGGTACGATTGCGATCGCCTTACTGATTCGATTAGGCTATACAGTACACGCCGTAACCGGGAAACGAGTAGAACAAGAACGATTACTTAAAAAAGGTGTGGCGGAGGTATTAGACCGCACTACGTTCTTAGAAGAAACAGACCGTCCATTAAAAAAAGGAACGTATGCAGGTGTCATTGATACGGTAGGGGGTCCATTGCTCGCATCCGTCATTCGCTTCGTACAGTATGGTGGTGTCGTGACGACGTGTGGTAACGTCGGTGGGGCAGAGATGACACTGACAGTCTATCCCTTCATCCTGCGTGGCGTTCGTTTGATCGGAATCGATGCGGTACAAACACCGATTGCATATCGAGAGATCTTATGGCAACGGCTGGCGGATGAGTGGCGCGTCGATCTTGAATCAGAAGTCG
The DNA here is from genome assembly GCF_002385115.1 of Exiguobacterium sp. UBA3968. Lineage (NCBI taxonomy): Bacteria > Bacillati > Bacillota > Bacilli > Caryophanales > Exiguobacterium > Exiguobacterium sp. UBA3968. The sequence goes on along the minus strand of NZ_DGCW01000007.1, from coordinate 125,645 downwards.
ACGTCAAAACACTGAACGACTTACCTAAAATCGCAGAAGCTCTGCTGACTTCTCGTCACCGTGGTCGAACTGTCATCGAAATTTAAATATTTCGAGTAAACATTGGTGGTATAGTGGGGAAAAACTGTGTCGACTTTTCAGGAGGAACCATACATGAGTGAACACCAACAGGAACGACAGTCTCGACAAGAACGACGGAAACAGAAACGCAATCGCCGAGGGATTGCGTTTGGCGGTATTTTAGCAACGCTATTCATCGTAGGTGGCTGGTTGTATATGTTGACGAATAACGATGCCTCTCAAGCAACATCGACGCTTGAGAAGCCGAAAACGACGGATCAAGCAACGAAAAACGAAAAGTCGAAGAAAGAGACAGCCTCGACAAAGGATCCAAAAGAAGCGAAAAAAGAGAAGAAAAAATCAAAGAAAAAGGTGGCAGAGTATGCGCAAGCAGCTTGGGTGACACGTCCGTTCGCGAACGTCTATCGCGATGCAAGCCGAAGTAGTGTCATCTATAAAGCAGATTTAGGTGATGTCTATGAGGTATTGGATGCAAAAGACGGAATGGTCCACTTGAAACTCAATGATAGTATCGAAGGGTATTTGCCTGAGACCGATGTCCGATTAGAAGCACCAAAAGGAACATCAGATAAAGCAGTCCTTACGGCACTCTCGCAAGCAGTTGCCAACCAACCGATTGATAAGCCGGAGCAGTATCTCGGAAAACCAATTGCTGACTTCGAAGCAAAATATGGTGCTGTTGGTAATACGCAACAGGACGCGGTCAATACGTATTACTTCTCAAACGCCGGATACCTGCTCGTCGTCTCGGACGGAATCATTGAAGCGATCGACTGGACGAATGCCTCAACGAACGCCTTGTCAACGCTCGGTGAACCTGTCGTCGATACGAGCTACGGGACATGGTACGAGGGAGAATCTTTACAATTGAAAGTATTCCCGGACAACGGAAAGATGCGCTTACGTCTTGCCCGTGATCCTGGACAAGACTAATGGAAAGACGGATTTGCTCCAAGCGAATCCGTCTTTTTTGCGCATAAAAAACCTCCCGAGTCCGACACTCGGGAGGAAATATGAAAATCCTTTGGGAGGAGATTTTCTTAGTAGACGCCTACAGCATCAAATGATTTCGCTGCTGCTGTTGCTTCTGCACTTGTTGAACCGTACAGGTCTTTTGCCGATTGAACGACTGCTGCGCGAAGTGCGCTGAAGTTCGAGTTCGGAGTCAAATAGACGCTAAGAGCACGGTAGTAGATTGCTCCAAGTTTCGGTACGCCGACACCTGTGACAGTCACGTTGTAATGAGTTCCACCATTACCGAGGAGGTAAGCAGCTTTGTTGACGATACCAGAGTTCGTGTGGACACCACCGTTATCTTGTGTACCTGTGTAGCGTTTTGAGTAGTGATCTGGATCGCCGTAAGCAGCTGGATTCGACATTGAACGGAGTGCATCACCGCTGACACCAGGCGTGTAGATGTCTTCTCCTACGAGCCAGTCGAAGTTCGAACCGACTGAGTATTCAGCAACCGTACCCATGATATCCGAAACAGCTTCGTTGATTGCACCTGATTCATTTTGGTAAACGAGGCCAGCTGTGTATTCTGTGACAGCGTGTGTCAATTCATGCGCTACGACGTCAAGTGCGCCTGAGAGGTATGTGAACGTTGAACCGTCTCCGTCACCGTAGACCATCTTCGTTCCATCCCAGAATGCATTGTTGTAGCTTGTTGAATAGTGGACAGATGAGTTTAAGGCAGCGCCTGCGTTGTCATAACTGTTGCGACCATATGTGTTTTTGTAGAAATCATATGTTTTCGCAGCGTTGACATGTGCGCTGACAGCAGCGCGGTCATATGTCGTATTGAATTGGTTATCGAGGTCAGACCAGAGTGTTCCTGGAAGTGTGTTGCGGTTCTTCGCATCATATGTGTAGATGCCTTTACCGCGAGTTGAATCTTGAAGATAGTAGTACGAGCCACTCTTCACTGTATTAAATGATGCGCTCGTGCCAAGAACTGTTGTTCCTGTACCGACTGCATTTGTTCCCGTAACTGTGTTGACTGGCTTCGCATGTGCCAGTTGGTCGAACTTATTAAGTACTTTACCTGAGTTTGCATCGATGAAATATGTCCAGCGTGATGGTTCTTTACCAGCGAGGACTGTCGATGTCACTTTATACGCATAGACTGCATCATTTTTAACAGGATAGATGACGAGTTCTGCTTTTGGAGCGACTTCGAATTCAGAAGCCTTGATTGCTTTTTGGTATAACTTGATTGCTTTCTTTTCAGAAAGAGTTGCTTTTTTCGCGAGACCTGGTTTTCCTTTGACGTTGATCGCATCGTTTACGATTGCTTTCAAAGTACCGTCTTTCGCGACGTTCCCGACGACGACACTACCAAAGACAGGGACGCCATCCACTTCTTGTTGGAGACGTACGATTTGTGAAGATCCGTCTTTTTCGACATTCTGAACAGCAAAGTCACCTTTTTTGTTCACGAAATCTTTAACGATTGTTGCAGCTGGTTCTGACGAAGCTTTCGTGAGTTTACCAGCTTGAAGACCTTCTGCACCTACGACCGTAGGAACAACAAGTACACTTGCGACAAGCGATGTAGCGAGAAACTTTTTCAAAATAAATCGCCTCCTTGTTTGGGTTGAGTCTAACTATGCCAAAGAATTAAGAAAGCGAGAATAAGTCATTCGAATTAAATCGAATTTTCTGAATATAGTCCGTAGTACCTGTACTGAATTATTAAGTATGAAAGATATTTCAACGCAAAAAAAAAGAACCATTCAAGCGAATGGTTCAACGAATCCGTTGGTAGAGATGGTGGACATCATCTCGTGTCTCATCAATCTTAAAGTCATCAGGATCAAGTTCAATCCCTTGTTTCGAGGCAAAACGTTGAATTTTTTCGAAGGACTTCCAAATTTCGATATCAGGTCCTTCATGTTTCCAAAAAATATAACGTGCAGCAGGAATACGGTGACCTTTCATTCCTTTTGGAATATCGTCGAGTGACGAGACCGGATACCCGACACATTGCGAGTATTTGGTTCCGTTTCGTTCGAGTGAGATATCGAGCGGATAGCTATCTGGTTTTGCAGGAATCTCATGTGAGCGTCTTGAAAATTCACGCCAGAGTTCCGGCATTAACGTATGCAATTCGTTTTCTTCACATGTTAGTCCAAGACCAACAAAATAAAATTCATGACGTTCCACGATTTTAGGATGCATGAGAAACTCCTTTCCGTACTTACGACACGTCTTCAATCGGCGAACGTTTCAAGTCTAGAAAAAGACGCGTAAAGGTGGCGTCCCATTGTGTACCCATGCCCTCTTCTAAAATGGATAAAGCTTTTTCCACTGGCATTCCCTTACGATAAGGACGGTCAGATGTCATCGCATCGTAGGCATCAGCAATCGCCATGATCCGACCGAAGAGTGGGATGTCCTCTCCTGCGAGTCCTTCCGGATACCCCTTTCCGTCATAGCGTTCGTGATGGTACTTTACCCCAGGAAGAATTGGTTGTAACGTCTTTGGCAGCTGAACTTGGGATAGAATATGCACACCGATGACAGGGTGTTGCTGAATGATCTGGAACTCTTCGTCAGTCAGGCGACCTTCTTTTAATAACACATCGTCACGAATGCCGATTTTTCCGATATCGTGCAACAAAGCTGATTTGCGTAACAGCTCGATTTGTTCATACGGCAGGTTGGCAGCCGTAGCGATTTCCACTGAATAAGCAGCGACACGAAGCGAGTGTCCTGCCGTATAAGGATCCCGGGCATCAAGTGTTGCGGCAAATAACGTAAACAGACTGTCCAGCAATTGCTCATTCTGTTCATCGCGTTTTTTGATTCCTTCCATCATCAGATTAAAACCAGAGACGAGGTGCGAGAATTCATCAGAATACGGATTTGGTAACGAGACGAGACGATTGTTTTCGACATCTTGAATACCTTGTTGAAGAATCGCAATCGGTTTTCGAATGTTCTCATAAAGAAGAAGACTACAAAACGTCGCGACGGACAAGATGACGATCAGAATAAGCGTCGACCAGCTCCAATAAGAGCGGAGGCTTTCATTTTCCGTTAACTGAACGGCTGAGGCGAGCACGAACAACATGATCGGAAAAACACCGATAATCAATGTGCTGATCAGCATTTTTTGCTTTAACGTGACGACCGTCGTTTTTCTTGGAACATCAAAGCCATGTTCGAAGGCATACTTCTCTAACGTGAGGAGCATATGCTCCGTAACGCGGTAGGTTAGAAAAAATTCAATCAGACCGTGTAAAATCGCGACGAGGACAGCACCAAAACAGGCGAGACCAATCAAGTAGTACGGCATCTTTAACCACTCTTGAGAGATTGCGAGTGCTGTCAGGAGTGATGCGGGAACTGAGAGACCTAAGAAGTGTGGTCCCATGATTCGTTGAACAGTCAGAACCGGAAAGTGATGGGTTGTTTGATAAGCCTCTTGGAAAGAGGCGAGTGAAGGAATCTCGTTTTGGAAGAAGCGTCGTAAGGCACCGATGTGCCGAGAATAAAGCATATATTCGAGTAAAACCATCAGACTGACAGATAAACCCATGATACCCATTAAAATCAACTGTTCATTCCTCGTGAAAGTAAGGGTCTCAAAAATAAACAGACATCCGACGCCGAACACCGCGATGAATGAACCGAGCAGATAGTTTCTTAGTAAGTGGCGTTCAAAACGTTGTAAAGCGCTCATTGTATCCTCCCTTTAGTGAATTAGAGTGCTTTCAGCGTACCGTTTTCTAAAACGGTGGAAGGATGTTTTTTTGAAAAAAAGGTGAAAGAATCTTTTGAAAATCTTTTGAAATTAATACTCAAAAATAGGTATGGTCATAAAGCACTAATTATCTTAAAAAAGATTGATTAAGGAAGTAAAATAAACTAAGATTTGAATATTCAGAAAAGTATAGTAATCTTTTACTTTTCACTACTACATAGGGGGTCAATTCACGTGGGAAAAAAGAAACAGCTTAGCTTAGCCGTACTGTCTGGAATTACGGCAGCTGCTTTTGCTGTCGGTCCGGTCTTACCTGGTGGGCAGGTAAAATCCGTACAAGCAGCAGAAAAAGCAGCCTCTGGTGCACCAATGGATTTAAGCACAGTCGATCAAGACAGATTGTTGAAAGTCTTGGAAAAACGTGGGGTCGTTTCAAAAGCCGCTTCCGTAGAAGCGAAGCAAAAAGCAGTCCAAAAGTATCTTGACCAAAAGGCGAACGGAAAACCAGCTCCTGATCACGCGCATGCATCGGGTAAAGAAGCAGCCTTCGACAAGAAAACAAAGGATTTCTTGACGAAGCAAAAGGAGAAGTTAGCAAAACAGCTGGACAAAAAGCATGATAACTACAAAAAAGGCAATCCGAACGGCTTCGTCAAAGTAGACAAAGCTAAGCAAGCAAAGTATAACGGTACGACACGGACGGACAAGGTATTGGTACTGCTTGTCGAGTACAGTGACTTCGCGCACAATAACGTCGTTCAAGAGCCAGGTTATATGTACGCTAAAGACTTTAACCAAAAGCATTATCAAGATTTGATGTTCGGGGATAAAGAATTTGAACTGTTCAACGGAGAAAAGGTTAAAACGTTCAAGCAGTATTATGAAGAACAATCGGGTGGAAGCTATTCGGTCGATGGGACGGTTTCGAACTGGTTAAAAGTTCCGGGAACAGCTAAGGATTATGGTGCTGATAGTCCAAAAGGCGGAAATGATAACTTGCCAGGAGCAAAAGGGCCGCGTGGACTCGTCAAGGATGCCTTGAATGCTGCCGTCAAGGCAGGCATCAATTTAGCTGAGTACGATCAGTTCGACCAGTATGACTTAGATGGCGACGGTAACTTAAATGAACCAGATGGTCTCGTTGATCACTTGATGATCATTCACGCAGGAACGGGGCAAGAAGCGGGTGGCGGTAAATTAGGGGATGACGCAATCTGGTCGCACCGCTGGACGCTCGATAGCGTTTATCCAGTCGAAAACACGACATCAAACGTTCCGACACGCTGGGGTGGGAAGATGGCAGCTTACGACTATACGATTCAACCTGAGGACGGCGCAGTCGGAGTCTTCGCGCACGAATTCGGACATGACCTCGGACTTCCCGATGAATACGACACGCAATACACAGGTCAAGGGGAGCCAGTCGCTTCTTGGTCCATCATGAGTGGTGGTAGCTGGAATGGTAAAATTGCCGGAACAGAGCCGACGAGCTTCTCTCCGCAAAACAAGGAATTCTTCCAGACAGTCATGGGCGGAAACTGGGCAAACATCCAAACAATCGATTTTGATTCGCTCACGAAAGCTGGAACAGCTTCGTACCTCGATCAGAGTGTCACGAAATCAAAAAATCCAGGGATCATCAAAGTCAATCTTCCACAAAAGCCAGTGAAAGGAATTGCTCCAGCGTTCGGCAAGAAGTACTACTACAGTACAAAAGGGAACGATCTTCATACATCGATGACGTCTCCTGAATTTGATCTGACGAATGCTAAACAAGCAAAATTTGACTTTAAAGCGTACTATGACGTTGAATTCAACTACGATTTCCTGACAGTCACTGCTACAGCCGATGGCCAGTCAAAAGTACTGGAAACGATCGGTAAAAAGGACACGGATGGCGATGAGCGAGCCGATTCTACTAAAGGCGCATGGGTAGATAAATCATACGACCTCAGTGAATTTGCTGGTAAAAAAGTCACGCTGAAATTTGAATATGTCACTGACGCAGGACTCGCGCTTGATGGTTTCGCGCTCGATAATGCTACGCTGACAGTCGATGGTAAAGTCGTCTTTGAAGATGATGCCGAGGGAACACCTAAATTCAAATTAGATGGCTTCGTCGCATCGAACGGCTTCACGTATGCAGATAACGCGTACTACCTTGAATGGCGCAACTATGCAGGTTCGGACAAAGCGCTCGAACATGCACGAGGTGTGAAGTACAACACAGGCCTTGTCGTTTGGTATGGTGATTCTAGCTTTGACGACAACTGGGTCGGTAAGCACCCAGGTGAAGGATTCCTCGGTGTCGTTGATTCGCATCCGGAAGCGATCGTCGGCACGTTGAAAGGACAACCGACGGTTAAGGACAGCACACGTTACCAAATCGCAGATGCTGCTTTCAGTTATGATAAAGCACCTGCATGGCTCATCGATTCGCCATCACGTGGACTTTACGACTATAAAGGTCTTCCAGGTGTGACGAAGTTTGATGATTCAAAATCGTATATCAACCAGTTGATTCCGGATGCAGGGAAATTGCTTCCGAACAATGGATTGAAAATTCAAGTCATCGGTGAAGCAAAAGATAACTCTGCTGGAGCAGTCTGGATCCACCGTTAAAAACAGAAGAACAGGTTCAGTTTCAGCTGAACCTGTTTTTTGTTTGAGTTACGTAGAAGAAGTGGAATCAATTGGAAAAACATTGGTCAGGCAACTTGACTTTTAAAGCGCATCCATTTTATACTTACGTTAGCTTAATATTGTTATTGTCATTACGGATTCACATCGTGTCACGAACAATCTTTTCGTTGCTCCATGTATTTCGGGACAATAATGAATTCCTTTCATATGCTCAGCATATGTATTAAGTAATTTATTTTTGGAGGTTGTTCCCATGAACACAGGTAAAGTAAAATGGTTTAACGCAGAAAAAGGTTTCGGTTTCATCGAAGTTGAAGGCGGAGAAGACGTATTCGTACATTTCTCAGCAATCACTGGTGAAGGCTTCAAAACACTTGACGAAGGTCAAGAAGTTGAGTTCGAAATCACTGAAGGCGCACGTGGAGCACAAGCTGCTAACGTCGTAAAACTTTAATTTCAACTATTCAATCGTCCCTTTTCGGAGGGGCGGTTTTTTATTAGACTAATATCTTGAATTCAAGATATTAGTGCGTTATACTTCAATTACCAAATCATTTACAGGGAGTGACGAAGATGGAGCTACTTGGAATTCATCATGTATCAATCTTAACAGGCATGGCAGAGCGAAATTATCAATTTTATACGAAAGTACTCGGAATGCGTTTGATTAAAAAAACAGTAAATCAAGATGACACGACATCGTATCATTTGTTTTATGGAGATGCGGAAGGGAATCCTGGAACAGATTTGACGTTTTTCGATATTCCACATCTTGGAACGGGTGTACCAGGAGCATCGAGTATTTCTTCGACATCTCTTCGTGTCAAAACAACAGCCGCTCTTCAATTTTGGAAAAAACGGTTTGAGGAAAAGGACGTTGAGCATGACGAAATCATTGAGCGTGCTGGACGACAGACACTGGCGTTTCGTGATCAGGAAGGAACGCGTTTGATTCTTGTCGCGGAAGATGGCGAAGTAGGTGTCGCAGGCGGTGTCCCATGGCCGCAAGAAGAGATTCCTTCTGAACATGCCATCGTTGGACTTGGAGCCGTGACATTGACGGTTAACGATCCGACACTAACGGTCCGCGTGCTGACGGAAGTGATGGGTTTCCGGAACGTTGGTCGCTATCCTTCACTAGCAGGTGACTTTGCTCCAATCGAAGTCTATGCGACAGGAGAAGGGGGAATCGGAGCAGAAGTCCACGTCGAAGCGCGTCCAGACCTTGATCGGGAACGTTTAGGTCGTGGTGGTGTGCACCATGTCGCGTTCCGTGTACCGAACAGTGAGGAGTACGAGAAGTGGGTCGAACGTCTGAATGCTTATCACTTACCGAACTCCGGTAAAGTCGATCGTCACTATTTCCAAGCCCTTTACTTCCGGGAACCGAATCATATCTTATTTGAACTCTCGACAGATACACCAGGATTTGCGACGGATGAGTCGGTTGAAACATTAGGGGAGACACTTGCGTTACCTCCGTTTCTTGAGCCAAAACGAGCTGCCATCGAAGCTCGGTTACGACCACTCGAAATCTGACAATCCTGTGACACAGGTCACAGATGGATCGTCCATCCCGTATACTAAGAGCAGGAATCAGGAAAAAGGAGTGACGGGATGTTAAGAACTACGCTTGGGCAATTCCGGATGATTGCGATATTAGAAGGAATTTCGTTTTTAGTCTTACTGTTGATTGCGATGCCGTTGAAATATATGGCGGACATTCCACAAGCAGTTTCGGTCGTTGGTGCACTTCACGGTGTCTTATTCGTCATGTACGCGATCTGGCTCGCCGTTGTGAAATTCAAATACGATTGGTCGATCATCAAGGCGGGTATTGCGTTCATCGCATCATTCATCCCGTTCGGCACGTTCATACTCGATCGGAAGTTAAAACAGGAAGCAACAAACGCGTAAATTGTGTATACTGAATAGAGCACGGCTGTGGATAACTGTTTTTGTCTATGCGAAGCAGGTTATCCACAGCTTTTTTCTGTGGATAATTTTTAGGAGGATATATTATGTCAACATTTGAAACATTACACATCAGTGACCTGTGGATAAAAAAATTACAAAAACAAGGCATCAAGGAGCCGACACCGATTCAAGAACGAGCGATTCCATCATTACTTGACGGACGCGACTTGATTGGACAGGCACAAACCGGAACAGGAAAAACACTAGCGTTCCTCTTACCGATTCTTGAGCAAATCGATGTCGAATCGCAAACGGTCCAAGCATTGATCGTCGCACCGACTCGCGAACTCGCGCGTCAAATCGCAGATGAGACCCATAAGCTGATTCGCAATACGGAACAGTACCGTGCTCTTGCAGTATATGGCGGGCAAGACGTCTTTAAACAGATTCAACGACTCGGACGGATGCCACAAATCATCATCGGAACACCAGGACGGATTCTCGATCATGTCGGTCGCGGCACACTAGACTTAAGCGAATTACGTACACTCGTCTTAGATGAGGCGGACCAAATGCTTCAAATCGGTTTCTTGCCAGAAATTGAAGATATCATCGAGGCAGCACCTGTTGATCGCCAGTTCGTCATGTTATCAGCAACGATGCCACCTAAAGTAGAGGAACTGGCGAAAACGTATTTGCGTAACCCAGTCGAAGTGCAGGTAGAAGCGGAAAGCATCACTGTAGAAGCGATCGAGCAGTTCGTCGTCGAGACGACGGATCGTCGCAAGCAGGCGACACTACGGACGATGCTTGACGAGATGCGTCCATATGCAGCCATCATTTTCTGCCGTACGCAACGTCGTGTCAGTAAATTAAACGAAGAAATGCAGATGCAAGGGTATCCGACGGATGAACTGCATGGTGGGTTGACGCAAGGGAAACGAGAAAAGGCAATGGCGAAGTTCTATCAAGGAAAAACACAATTCCTGATTGCAACAGACGTCGCTTCCCGTGGTCTCGATGTGACAGGTGTGACACACGTCTTCAACTACGATTTACCGGACGATGCCGAAAGTTATGTTCACCGGATCGGTCGGACAGGACGTGCTGGGAACGATGGAATTGCCGTCTCGATCGTGACGCCGAAAGATGGTCGGACGTTCCGTGATATGGAACGTGAATTGAACATCTCGGTCACGCCAATCGTCGTCGAATTGTCTGAAGAGGCGATTCGCGCACAGCACGACCAGAGTAAAGGATCACGGAAGACGACAGAAGGACGTGGAAACACACGTCGTTCGAATAACCGTCGCCCGGGACGCGCACATCGTAAATAAACAGAAACAAGATAAAAGAGCCGGTCCATTTTCTCTGAAAAAGAGAAAATGAACCGGCTCTTTTTTATTTAGCATATACCATCTGACCACCAAGATGACCGGTATAAGCAAGTAATCCGCTACCGACGATGGCAACGACAAAACTGAGTAATAAAAACATTTTTTTGTTTGAGCGGTAACCCAATAACAAAAATAACAGCGAGACACCAAAGGCAACAAGGCTGAACAACGCGAAATGCTCATGATTTTCGATAGCAGCATGGGTAACGCTACTTAAGTTCGCTTCCGCATACTCTTCTGCTCCGTCTCCAGACAAATAGGCGGCGACCCCAGAAATCAGACCAACGACTAGCGTAAAGAGGGTGAACAATTTGAATTGCGTCCATTTCAGACTGACGAGTAACAATAACGTTGCGAATAATAAAAGTGCGATCGGTGCATGGACAAGAAGTGGATGAAGCGGTACGTTTCCCAACATATCAAAGACCTCCTTAGGTAAGTATGATAAAGAATAATTTCACTTTACCCTGCTTATCTGACAGCTAACTGACACCGTTTTAAAGAGTTGGGAAATGAATGATGAAGCGTGTGCCTTCACCTAATGTTGAATCAATAGAAATCGTACCGCCATGTTGATCGACAATCGATTGAGCAATCGATAAGCCGAGGCCCGTACCTGTTCCGTGACGTGAATGATCCCCCCGGTAAAAACGCTCGAATATTTTAGTTTGTTGATCGGAAGCGATACCGATCCCACGGTCCTGTATCGTCAACTGGCGTTCTGTAGTAGTTTCTTCGAGGGAGACATCAATGACTTTATCGCTGTAGACAAGAGCATTCTCAAGAAAGACCGTCAATAAGCGATTCAATTGATGGGCATCCCCTTTCATGTGTAAGTCAGGCGCGATCGAAGCGTGGATGATGCGATCCGAGTAGGCATGCTGAAAACGTTCGACGGTCTTTTGAACGAGTGAACTAAGGTCAACTTCCTGTTTCGGTGAAAGTTGTCCTTCTCGCGCAAGCAATAGTAAATCAGAGACTAAATACTGCATGCTTGCCGTTTCTGCTTTGATATCCTCTAGAATCGTTCGTCCTTCATTCGAAAGTGATTCCGCTTCTAGCAATTCAATCCCGCTGTAGACGATTGTCAAAGGTGTCCGTAGTTCATGTGAAGCATCGGACGTAAAACGACGTTGGCGATCGAATGCTTGTTGCACCGGTATGACGGCTCGACCAGCAAGGATGTATCCGACTAGTGTCAGGACAATCGTTGCGAGAACCGCAATCCCCGCAAGAACGGCAATCAATCGCTGTAAGGTATCTTCTGTCGGAGAGATGTCCTTCATCAGCAGTAGTCGTCCTTCTTCGGTACTCCGTTGATACAGTAAGAAGTGTCGATCATCCCAGTCCACTTGTTTCGTCGTATCATCTGACCTTAAAAAACGATGCAGTGTTTTGGACTCGACGTCTGGCGGCAGACTTTCATAGCGTTCGTTTCCTGAATCATCGAGTAACTGAAAGTAGATCGGATTTTGGATGAATTGATCTTCTCCGTGCTCGATCCGTTCGAAGATATCGCGATCAGATATGCCCTTCAATTGATTCAATTCCATTCGATTCAGCAATTGAGCGTTCGTGACATACACACCAATCAAGATGAGGACTAGTACAAAAAAGAACGAACCACTGAATAATAACGTCAGTCGTTTTCGAATCGAGTCAAGCATGTGGATCACCTAATCGATAACCGAATCCGCGAACTGTCCGGATCAAATTAGGAGCACCGACCGCATCTAGTTTTTTTCGAACAAGTCGGACGAGCGCATCGAGCGCGTTATCCGTAATATCCGCACCGATGCCCCACACGACTTCGATGATTAATTCACGACTCATCACCTGTTCAGGTCGTCTTAGGAGCAAAGAAAGGAATTCGAATTCACGTCGTGTTAAATCAATCGGATGGTGTTCATAGGAAATCGTTTGTGAGGACAGATCAAGGACTAGTCCATTGAAGGTGACCGTCGACACGAATGCCTTTTGTTGACGACGACTGAGCGCGCGCAGTCGTGCCAAAAGTTCATTTGATTGAAACGGTTTGACGAGATAGTCATCCGCTCCACTATCAAGACCATGGACGAGATCAATTTCCGTATCGCGAGCAGTCAGCATCAAGATGCCGCCTTCAAACTGTTCTTGGCGTAAAGTAGCGGCGACTTCGACTCCGCTCTTGCGAGGCATCATCCAATCGAGAACGAGTAAGTCATAGCGATACGTCTGACATTGGAGGAGCGCCTCCACTCCATCCCGTGCAACATCTACCTGATATCCTGCCCGCTCCAAATGGAGGCGTAACATCTTCGCAAGACGCTGATCATCTTCTGCTACCAAAACGCGCATGCACATCGCTCCTCTTTTTTTCTCATTATCCCATAGTTGCCGTCAGTTAGTTGTCAGTTTTTTTCGATACAGTAAACGTAACAAGAAGGGAGAGGAAACAGATGAAACCAAAACCATTTGCGAAATGGCTCGTCGGGCTTAGTAGTTCCGTCTTCATCGGACTTGCGATTGGTCAGTTGAATGTCAGTTCGAGCGATTCCTCGACGACACCTGTTTCGACAGGCGATACGTATTCGAATGATACGACATTACCATCCCAAGGAAATCAATATAGCGATGATGAAGACGAATATAGAGAAGATGATGGATATTACGAAGATGATGATGGTCAATGGCAGGGCGACGAATCGTCTGGATTCAGTCAACCAGGTGGGTCGAGTGACGGTCAGTCCAGTCATTCGAGGTAAGGAGGAGGAAAATGGAGCGACAATTGTATGCGATGCATAATCAGGTGAGAATCGTGACGGATCAGCCGATTGATGAAGCCGAGTGGGAGGAACTCATCCGTTTCTTTCATTACGTCGATCGACAGTGGTCACGCTTTGATGATCAAAGTGAGGTTAGTCGATTGAATCGTTTGCGGATCGGGGACATGATATCGGTGTCCTTACCGTTAGCCCGCTTACTGGCACGCGCCACACGATACTTCGAACAGACGGAACATTATTTTTCTCCGTTTCTGCTAGCTCAACAACAAGCTAATGGTTACCGGCAATCGTTTCCGTTCACGCAAGCCATCGCTTATGAAGAAACGGCTCCACCGGAAATCGCACCATTCATCATTGAAGGATGCGACGTGACTCGAGTCGGAGGCGGCTTTATCGATCTAGGTGGAATCGGAAAAGGTGCTGCCGCGATGATCGCGGCGCAACGCCTACGAAAAACCTGGAACCGTGGACTGATTGAAGCGGGAGGTGACGTCATCGTCTGGTCTGAGGAGAAACCATGGAATATCACAATTACGCATCCCGAGACCGAACAACGCGTCGCTGATGTGCAATTACGACAAGGTGCGATTGCGACATCGAACCGTGTCTATCGATCGTGGAAGACGGACGGACAGACGCATCATCATTTGTTAGATGGACGAACAGGGCGTCCGACGAGGAGTCCGATTCTGCAAGCGACGGCGTCTGCTCCACAACTCTATGAAGCGGAAGTCATGACAAAGCTTGCCTTTCAGATGACAGAAGCAGAACGTCAAGAAAAATTGTTTCGTTGGTTTCCAAAAGGACGATTACTGATTTTAGACACTACAGGAGAATGGCGAAGCGAACAGAAAGGAGTGAGTGAGATATGGACTGGATGAAATGGTTGTTCTCGACATGGACGATGATTCGCTTGAGTGGCTTAAGCGGACACTTCTTCATGACGATTTCAGTCCTAGCAGGATTGCTTGGTTCCTACCCGGCTCTCAAAAAGCAAAAAGCACGATTGCATCACGTGCACTTATATAGTGGTTGGGCAGGATTGCTCGCAATCGTCCTCCATGCGACGCTCATCATTGTGGATACGTACGCACCACTGACAATCTTCGAGGTCTTGATTCCAGGACAAGCTTCCTATGAACCGCTTTGGAATGCATTTGGAACGATCAGTCTCTACTTATTCGGGTTCGTTCTCGTGACTTCGGATTTCTTGAAGGAGACGCTAGGCAAGACGCTTTGGAAATTGACACATTGGCTTGTTTTACCTGCCTGGCTATTGATGACGGCACATGGTCTTTTCATCGGTACAGATACCGGAACACTATTTACGACGGTTTGGTACGCTGTCTCGACATTGACGATGTTCACACTTGTTCTGTACCGGATGCGGATCCGTCCTATGCAACGGACTCGAACTTCAGCAAAAGAGCGCTCAGTCGTACACTGAGCGCTCTTTTCATTGTCGGGCGAGCCAAGCTGTCCATTCGTTAAAGGCAGCATCCCGATTCTCAATATAGTTGTGATCACTATCGACGATCGCTTCCTCAAACGGACTGTCCGATACCAATAAGTCATGATGGAGCGCCTTGATCGATGTTTCGTCCCGTTCTGACGTCATGAGCAACATCGAGCGATCGGCTAGACGTTCTTTTAGCGTCAGTAAGTTCCATGTCGTATGATGGTGCTTTAACTCGTCAAGTAACGCGTCAGCAGTGGCGTCATTTAGGAAAGCAGCTCCTCGCTCGAGAATACCATGAAGCACAGGCTCGTATTCCGGATGTTCGAGGACGAGCTGACCGACGAGTCCAAAATTAAACGGAGAAATCCCGACATAATGTTCAGCCTCCGGTGTCTCAGCAAAAGCATGAAGACCGGCGAACCCACCCATGCTATGACCGACAACGGTAATCTGATCAGCCTTGATACCGTGTTCAGTAGTGAAAGACTTGGAGCAGACGTAACGTAAAGTTGCCGTTGCGTCTTCCAGAACATGTTGGAATCGGAAGGTTCCGGGACTTCCGATCGTTCCACGATATGACGTGACAAGCACATGGTATCCTGCGCTTTGAAGTTGTACTGCCCAGTCCATGTTTAACTGTTTCCCGGGAAATCCGTGAAAGAGGACAATTAATGGAGCATCCTCTGTATGTTCAGGTGAATAGAGGCGGGCAATCAATTGTTCCGAACCACCGCTTGGAACATGTAAATAGGATAAAGTTGCTTTTTTCGTGATCGTTTCCAAAAAAACACGCTCCTTCATAACCATTTTCTAAGTCTTAGTGTGCGTGAAGATGCACAATCATGCAATGATTAAGTGTATGAACTAAAAAGATGGGATACCCATCTGGGCATCCCATCTTTTGTAAAGCATGGCTTAGAATACTTTTGTCGTCCATGATTCACAGTTCCATAAGTCTGTTGCAACAGCTTCATAGAATTCTGGTTCGTGTGAGATTAAGAGGACGGTTCCTTTGTACTCTTGTAACGCACGTTTTAATTCTTCTTTTGCTTCGACGTCCAAGTGGTTCGTCGGCTCATCGAGTACGAGGATGTTCGATTCCGTGTTCATCAATTTACAAAGACGGACTTTCGCTTTTTCTCCACCGCTGAGTACTTCGATTTTCGATTCGATGTGTTTCGTCATCAAACCACACTTCGCGAGCATGGCGCGGACTTGCTGTTGTGTCAGAGACGGGAACGTATTCCAGATCTCTTCGATACACGTATTCGAGTTCTTCTCTTTGACTTCTTGCTCGAAGTACCCGATATGCAAGTTCTCTCCCCGCTCAACGACACCCGAGACAGCCGGGATTTCACCGAGTAAACTCTTGAGCAACGTCGATTTCCCGATTCCGTTCGCACCGTGCAAGGCGATCTTCTGTCCGCGTTCGATCGTCAAATCAAGAGGACGAGACAGTGGCTCATCGTATCCGATGACAAGACCTTTTGCTTCGAACATCAATTTACTTGGTGTCCGTGCTTGGAGGAAGTGGAACTCTGGTTTTGGCCGTTCCTGTGCGAGTTCGATGACATCCATCTTATCAAGCTTTTTCTGACGTGACATCGCCATGTTCCGTGTCGAGACACGCGCCTTGTTCCGGGCAACGAAATCCTTCAACTCAGAGATTTCCTGCTGTTGACGCTTGAATGCAGACTCAAGTTGTTTTTTCTTCGCTTCGTGGATCGTGACGAAGTTGTCGTAGTCACCGACATAACGGTTCAATTCTTGATTTTCCATATGATAAATCAAGTTGATGACGCTATTGAGGAATGGAATATCGTGCGAAATCAAGATGAATGCATTCTCATATTCATTTAAATAGCGTTTTAACCACTCGATATGCTGGACATCGAGATAGTTGGTCGGCTCATCAAGTAAGAGAATATCTGGTTTTTCAAGAAGGAGTTTCGCAAGCAGAATTTTCGTCCGCTGTCCACCACTGAGCTCCTGTACATCCCGGTCAAGTCCGATTTCATCGAGACCAAGACCGCGTGCGATTTCTTCGACTTTTGCATCAATCGTATAGAAGTCGTTATTTGTCAAAATGTCTTGTAAGACACCGACTTCTTCGAGCATTTTTTCGAGTTCTTCTGGCTCGACTTCACCCATTTTACCGTACAAATCATTGATTTCCTGTTCGATATCGAACATGTACTGGAATGCACCTTTGAGAGCATCCCGAATCGTTAATCCTTTTTCAAGGACAGCGTGCTGGTCTAAATAGCCGACGCGCACATGCTTCGCCCATTCAACTTTCCCTTCATCCGGCTCAAGTTGCGACGTGATGATATTCATGAACGTCGATTTCCCCTCACCGTTCGCACCAACGAGACCGATGTGCTCGCCTTTTAACAGGCGGAAGGAGACATTTTCGAAAATGGCGCGGTCACCGAATCCGTGACTTAAGTTAGATACCGTTAAAATACTCATAATTGCTCCTTATTTCATGAATTCCTGTGACTTAGACGCCTGTCCGTTTTTTCTGGTTATTCGCTTTTTTCGTCTGTTGGCTCGTCAATTGTTTCGTTTGTGTTCCTTGTAAGCCAGTCGGACGTTTAGTTTGCGCTTGTTTTTTTGCTTTCAAGCGCTCGATCATTGCCTCTTGCAATGATAGTTTTTTTGGTTGTTCACTCATGTTCGTTCACCTCGATTGATTCGTTCTTACCTTCTAGTATGCCAAAAAAAACGTCTCTTGGAAATGAAGAGACTCGATTTTACATCTCAAAGTGTATCTGCAAGATAGACGACATAACAATTCCGATCGATATCAATTTCACAGCTGTCACGCTCAAAAATACCGTGTCCTTCGACTTCAATCTTGTCTTTGATCAAAAAACGCATCGCTTGGATGTGATTTGGAACCGTTGATGTCTTTAAAAGCGGTTGGGCGCTGTCGGATAGATACTGTCTGAATTCAATATGAATTTGATGCGGTGGATAAACACGTTCTTCCGTCGCACGCGGTGATGCTTTGATGTGGTCGACAATCAATTGATCGTATTCACCTGCCATCTCATTGGAACGAAGCTCGTATTGATGTCCTTCGATGATATGGAATTCGCAGAGTTGGTGGGCGATGATTTCTTCCGGTTCGATCGCATAACGATCATATTGATAGATCGGCTGGAATTCACTATTTTCTTCAACATAGTAGGCAAGTGACATGCGTAAATCCTCCTTTTCATTCTATAGATACTATTACCACATTTTGATAAAAAAAGTTCCGGCAGAACAAAGAAACTTTTCTCTTCGAAAAAGCGTATACTATCCATAACGAGAGTAAAAGGAAAGGGGACTGAGAAGGTGAATTGGATGAAACAAGCTACACTAGCTGCGACACTGTTGATCGGAACGACATTAAGTGGGTGTGGATCGGATGATGCGCGAGCGGAACGACCAGATGATCCGGATTGTGATGACTATGAATATGATAACGATGAAGGTGTCTGGTACTGTGATGATAGTTCGTCGACTCATTCAGGCTACTATTACTGGGGTGGTAGTTATTTCGCTTCACGTGCCTTGATGCACAGTGCGATGCGAACGAAAGGATATACGCCGAAATCGAAAAAAGTAAAGAGTTACAATACGAAAACAAAAGGATTCGGAACGGGCTCGTCCTCCGGCTTTTTCGGCGGATGAATAAACGACAGACCTTTTATGGAGACATCGATCATTTTTGGGATGTGCTAGACGGGGAACCGTACGCTGTCACGGAAATCATGCCGATCTCGGACAAACGAATCGATCAACTGCATATCGCGGCGCAAGAAGTGTATCGGATATTTGAAAAAGTACTTCCGATTCTTCGCTCAATGGATGATCAGGCACTACTTGAACTTGGTTTCCCAGTCGAAAGTCTTGCCTTCTTACGACTCGAGACGATGCGACCGCTGACCGTCATCGGGCGCTTTGATTTCATTGTGACGGCTGATCGCATTTCACTCATGGAATGGAATGCCGATACGCCGACCTTCATTAAGGAAGTATTTGAAGTCAACGATGTCGTAGCAGAGAAACAAGGATTTAAACGTGTCAATGATGGAGAAAACGAATGGCTCAAGGAAGCTGTCCGTCGTGCAATCGAAGCAGCGACATATCGGACGAAGCAGGATCCGCATGTTGTATTCACTTCACATGGCGACCATATCGAAGATCGGCTGACGTCTGAGTATTTGCAGTCGTTCTGGAGTAGCGCGGTCTATTGTCCGCTTGATGCACTAGAGATTCGCCCGGAAGAGGGCTTGTACGATGAGACAGGTAAAAGAATTGATATTTTATATCGGCAAACCTTTCCAATCGAGATGGCTTTGCTGGACCGGGATGAAGAGGGGCGAAACCTAGGACAGTTATTGTTGCAACTTGTCGAGACGGGGCGGCTAGAAATCATCAATCCACCGTCTGCTTTTTTAATGCAAGCCAAGTCGGTTCTTGCGTTGATCTGGATGTTACACGAAACCAAGCATCCATACTTGAGCGAAATGGATCATACGATGATTGCACGTTATTTTTTACCGACATACTTATCAGAAGATGCATTCATCTCAAGCCGACAACCGTTCGTCAAGAAACCGATCTTTGGACGCGAAGGGGACACTGTAACGGTCCATGACGGACAGGGAGAAGTGCTGCTAAAGAATGAACAGCATACGTTTCTTGATCAACCGGCTGTCTATCAGGCGTATCGAGAATTACCGATGTATCCACTTCAAGAAGAGGGAGACGTCGCGTATATGTACGGTGTTTTTATTTTAGGTGGAAGACCGAGTGCGATTGGTGTACGTGCTGGAGAACGGATTACTGGGAATCGTTCCTATTTCGTACCAATCGGTCGACAGCATGAAGGAGGGAGAAACATATGAGAGCAGCCATTTTAGGAGCATCCGGTCTAGTTGGCCAAGAACTCGTAGACCGTTTGTTGGCAGAAGAGGCATATAGCGAGGTACATGTTCTTGTTCGCCGACCGATACGCCGTTTTCATCCGAAACTTGAAGAATGGGTGATTGATTTTGATCGTGTGACAGAAATCGAATTGCCTGTCGTTGATCACGTCTACTGTGCACTAGGTACGACGATTAAACAAGCAGGCTCGCAAGATGCATTCCGTCTAGTTGATTATACGTATCCGGTTGAACTTGGTCGTGAACTGTTAGATCTCGGTGCGACACGTTTTGCTTTGATTTCAGCTCTTGGTGCTCATCCGAATGCCAAAACCTTCTACAATCGCGTAAAAGGGGATACGGAAAATGGACTACGCGTACTAGGATACGATGCATTACTAATTTTCAGACCTTCGCTCTTGTTAGGAGAAAGAGACGAGTTTCGTTTAGGCGAACAGGCAGCTGCGAAAATTTCGACGGTGTTACGACCGTTATTAAAACGCAGTGCCATCGCTCCGATCGAAGCCGGTCAAGTCGCTGCGGCGATGATTCATGAAACGCTACATGCGCCGCCTGGAATTACGATCATCGAATCAAAACAGATGCAATCTTGAGCAGCCGACTTGTCGGTTGCTCTTTTATTATTCTTGTAATATAAATAATATTTGACTCATCAAATGATTTGCGGTTGAATGGTAAAGTGCTGTCTCATATATAAAAAAAGAAGTGAGACAATTCAGGCAAAACAGTGTATTCGTATCCTATCTGTTTCGTCACGCTTATCGTTTGGGGAAAGCGGGAAAAGATGATGGATTATGCACTTATTCAGGGCAGATGAAAGGAGCCAATCATATGGCAGAGTTTGATCGCGATCAGGTCTATAAGACCGTTCCGCAAAAAGGATTCTTTGGAAATCCGAAAGGGTTATTCACCCTCTTCTTCACCGAGTTTTGGGAGCGTTTCTCCTACTATGGTATGCGTGCCATCCTTATCTTCTATATGTACGACTCAGTCGCAAATGGTGGTCTAGGAATTGACAAGACGACAGCTGCGTCAATCATGGCCGTTTACGGTTCACTCGTCTACATGTCTGGGATCATTGGTGGATGGGTAGCTGACCGTTTGCTCGGTACGTCTCGAACTGTATTCTATGGTGGTATCTTGATAATGCTGGGGCATATCGTTCTTGCTTTACCAGCAGGCATTACGGCACTCTTCGTCTCGATGGGACTCATCGTCATAGGTACCGGTTTCTTGAAACCGAACGTATCGAATATCGTCGGAGATTTGTACAGTAAGACGGATAATCGTCGTGATGCTGGATTTAGTATCTTCTACATGGGGATCAACGCTGGGGCATTCCTTTCACCACTCGTCGTCGGTGAAGTGGCTGACCGTGGTGGGTACCATGCTGGTTTCGCACTCGCCGCCATCGGAATGTTCGCAGGACTTATCGTCTTCGTCCTGACGAAAAAGAAAAACCTTGGTCAAGCAGGTACGTATGTCTTAAACCCATTAAAAGGGGACGAGAAAAAACGCTTCATTACGATTGCGTCGATCGTTGTCGTCGTCATTGCGGTTCTCGGTGTCATTGCATCGATGACAGGATTGTTGACGATTTCTCGCTTTACCTTGATGGTCACGATTCTCGGAATCTTGATTCCCATCGCCTATTTCACAGTCATGCTTCGTAGTCCAAAGATTACAGATGACGAACGATCGCGCTTGATTGCTTATATTCCGCTCTTCATCGCAGCAGCGATTTTCTGGGCGATCCAAGAACAAGGTTCATATGTCCTCTCGATCTTCGCAAGTGAACGGACGAACCTTTCATTCTTAGGATTTGAGATTCAACCGGCATTCTTCCAATCGTTGAATCCGCTCTTCATCATCGTATTAGCACCTGTATTTGCAAGCTTCTGGGTCAAGCTAGGGGATCGTCAACCGACGACGATGCAAAAGTTCTCGTTCGGTCTTCTGTTTGCAGGGCTTTCGTTCATCGTCATGACACTACCAGGTATCCTATTCGGTGTTGAAACAACAGTTAGTCCGCTCTGGCTGACGCTCAGCTTCTTCCTCGTCGTCATCGGTGAGCTCTTCTTGTCACCAGTCGGTTTATCGGCAACGACAAAATTGGCGCCGGCAGCCTTCTCAGCGCAAACAATGAGTCTATGGTTCTTGACGAACGCAACGGGACAAGCGGTCAACGCGCAAATCGTTAAGTACTATAAAGCGGATACAGAGATTCTATATTTCGGTATCACAGGTATCGTTGCCGTCATCTTCGGATTACTCTTATTCGCTTTCGCACCAAAACTTCAAAAATACATGCGCGGCATTCGTTAAGATATTCAAAAAAGACGCTTTCTCGATCGAGAAAGCGTCTTTTTATTAATCATTCGTCCGGATATGGCGTAAGGCCTCTGCAAGCAAAGCGACTAACGTTCCGAGGACGAGACCGTTCGACATCAGTGTCGTCATGAGTGGTGGTAAATCGGCCGTTGCTTCTTTCGGTAACAACAACGCACCGATGCCGACGAGAACTGGAAGACCAACTGTGATCATCGCTGTTTGACGATTCAAATCGCGAGCCGCTTCCGTGACGCCGATGATTGCCATGCCGGCAACGATCGGGGCGACCATCGCATAACCAACAGCGACAGGGATTTTAGCAATCAAACCGACGAACGGTGTCACGATACTGAGGAAGAGACACGTGATATTCGCATAAACGAACGCTTTGCGGTCCGTATTATCCGTTGAGGCGATGAATCCAGCCGTTCCGGAAATAGCAACAGGACCCACTGTACCGAACAGACCGGCGAAGAGTTGTCCGATACCAGCCGTGATACCAGCCGTCCCGACTTGTCCTTTGACCGTTTCTCCGCGCTTCGCACTGATGATTCGTTCAATGACCTTGATGTTCGCTAAGACGTTCGTCATCAAGAGTAACGAGATGATGATAGCAGTCGGTAATAGGCTCCAATCGATATGAATACCGCCGAATGGTAATAGGCTCGGTAAAGTGAACAGTGGACCATCAAAGCTCGGCATCTCAGCACGTCCGATCAGTGCGAACATACTCCAACCGACGAGTAGTGTAATCAATAAAGCATATTGTCGTAAGCGATCACTGCGTTCTAAATAGAGCGAGATCAAGACGGTCAAAATCGAGATGACGGCAGGTAATGCTTGAATCCGTCCGTCTTCGATATTCAACAATCCTTTCATGACGGATCCCGACAGCTGTGCCGACAGCAATAACATATAAACACCAATGACTTGTGGAGTGAAGAGCGGAACTAAGCGTCGTAAGACACCTGTCACCGTCAAGATGATACAGATGATTCCGCTGAGTAAGAGTAAGAATCCGAGCGATTGTAGCGTGTTCGAATAACTGCCGTACAGCGTGACACCAATCGATGAATAGAGAGCGAATACTCCCCACCAAATTCCAGCAGGACCTTCCATGATTGGAAGACGGTGTCCGAGTAGGACTTGAAATAGACTTAAGATGGCAAATACGAATAGACAACGAGATAAAAAGGAAAGCGTCTCGGCACCCGAGAGTTCAAACGATGCTGCGATGGCAAGGGGTGGGGCAATGTTGGTACAGATGATGAATAAAAACCATTGAATCGTAGACACAAGGGTACGCGGCAAAACGTAAATCTCCTTTCGAAAAAACAATAGTGACTTTATCTTAAACCAATTCATGAAAAAGAGATAGGGATGCTTACAATGACTGAAAATTCTATCATTTGTTTTCATATGTGATTTAACACATAATAATGGGTATAACGCTATAGGGAGGGAATGACATGAAAAAATGGAGTAAACGAATCCTTGGAACGATTGTTGCAATACTTGCGCTACTCGTATTTGCCTTTATGATTTGGGCACAATTCGATTATGACGCTTCGCAGCAAGCGGCGTCTTACGTGGAGACGGAAACACCACGTGAAGTCACGTTTGGAAAAGAGACGAGTGACGTCGGATTCATCTTTTATCAAGGAGCAAAAGTCGATGCAGCTGCTTACAGTTATTATGGTAATCAACTAGCGAAAGATGGACATTTTGTCATCATACCGAAGCTACCGTTTCGGATTGCCTTGCTCGATGCAAACGAAGGACTCGATATCGTCGAGGAATATCCGCAGGTCAAAAAGTGGTATCTGATCGGGCATTCACTAGGTGGAAGCGCGGCTTCGACAATCGTCGAACAACATTCGAAGATTAAAGGAATCATCTTCCTCGCATCCTATCCGATTGATTCGATTGATGTGCCCTCACTAACGGTCTATGGTGGACAAGATGGTGTCTTACCAATCGCTGATATCGAAAAAAGTAAGAAGAATGTTCGAAAAGATGCGGTATTCCATGAAATCAAACAAGGAAATCATGCGAACTTTGGTATGTATGGACCACAAAAAGGGGACAACAGGAGCCCATTGACGTCAAAAGAGCAACAAGATGAGGCGTTAGACGAAATCAAACAATTTATCGATATGCCTTGATCGATTCTTTAGGAAGAAACGATTCATCAACCAAACGAAAAAGACGGAGAGATTCCGGCACTGCGTCCGGAATCTCTCCGTCTTTTTTTACGGATTTAACTCAAGCGATGAGCGACTTCATCAAGTGTTGGCAAGGCAGCCATTGCACCTTTGACGGAAGCAGCAAGCCCACCTGAAATCGCTGCGAATCGTCCGATATCATGAAGTTCATCTGCTGACCAAGCGAATGAAAAATCACGTAACGCACACTGATAGAGTAACCCGGACATGAAAGCATCCCCAGCTCCTGTCGTATCAATCGCGTCGACCGTAATCGCATCGATGACAGCCATCGCGTGATCCGTATACAGAATCGACCCTTCACTTCCACGCGTGATAGCGAGAAGACGGATCGGGTATTCAGCTAACAATTCGGCAGCCCCGTCATCAAGGTCTGTTTGTCCTGTTAAAAACGTTAACTCTTCCTCGGCGAGTTTGACGATTTGTGCATCCGGTAGGACGGACCGGATCGTCGTCCGTGCTTCATCGAGATTTGGCCATAACGATTCACGCAAGTTCGGATCATACGAGACAGGCACTTGGTGTTCTTTCGCACGAGCGATAGCTGTTCGTGTAGCGTTTACGGCTTCACCAGTGATCAAAGAGATAGAGCCGATGTGTAATAAATCGACAGACTCGAAGTCCTCTGGTACATGTGTTTCGTGAAAATGCATATCAGCGCGTTCCGCATTGATGAACTCAAATGACCGCTCGCCATCCTGCCCATTCGTGACGAGGACAAGACCTGTCTTTTGTGTTGAATCATGGATGAGGTAATCCGTGCGGACGCCATAGTGATGTAACGTATCTTTCAAGAAGTGGCCCATCGAATCATCTCCGACCGCTCCAAGAAAATAACTGTCTGCGCCTAATCGAGCGAGTCCGACGGAGACATTGGCAGGAGCACCCCCAGGATTTTTTTGAAATGTCATGTTTTCGGCATCAAGAGGAATCAAATCAATCAGTGCTTCCCCTAAACTAAAGATTTTCATACGTAGAACTCCTTTCAAGGTCGGGACGAATCCGTTCAATGTGTAAAGCCATATAACCAATTTCTGATTCAGGGACACGCGTATCGAGTTCGACTGCCAGCCAGTCTCCCATCTGATTCGCACAGGCGTAGGCGTCTGCATAACGGGTTTTGACAGCTGATAGAATTACGTCATCCATGTCGTGTAACGTTTCTCCCTGTTCGATCCGAGCGAGGACCAATTTCATATGCGTGAAGAAACGATAGTACGTCATCGACGATGTTTCGATCGTTTTTCCAAAAAAGACTTCAATCTGTTCACGCAGTTCATTGAGTAACGTGACCGTCTGCAAAGCAGTTGCCATGTTCGGATGAGTCTGGCGTGCATTATATAAGTGAAGCGCGATGTTCGCTGCTTCTTCTTTAGGGAGGGTGACCTGTAACGCGCGTTCGATTTCAAGGACTGCCCATTCTCCGATCGCATACTCTGGTCCATATAAAAGACGAATCTCTTCTGCTAGTCGATTATGCACGACGAGTTGTTCACGTGCTAGCCGTACGGCATGAGCGAGGTGATCCGTCAGACTGACATGAATATAGTCATGAAACGGCGTCTGAAGTTCACCTTCTGCATGCGAGATGATGCGTTCGGATAAGTCGATGATCTCAAGTGGTGTCGTCGTCAGAATCTCTTTGAACTGTTCCGCATTTTCAAACGAAGGGATGAACATTTTTTCGATCTTCGTCGCTTGGATCGGATCTTTTTTCTTTTTTCCAAAGGCGATACCGGGTCCCATGATGATGCGTTCTTGTCCATTTTCTTTAACGACAACTGCATTGTTGTTGAGGATTTTATGAATAATCAGCCTGACGTCCTCCTTTCCAGTCTTTTCTTTATTATAAAGCGAACATAGAGCTTTGCGAACCGACAAATGCGACCACCGAGTCAGTGGACCCGGTTTGGTCGCATGAAGGATTAAGCAGCAATGTCTGTTTCTTTTTGTTTACGTGCATCAAGACGCATCAAGACGACAGTCGAAATAAAAGCAGTGACGACCGCAATCGCGAATCCAACGAGGTAGTTGATCAAATTCGTTGCACCGAGCGGGGCGACGATCGCGATCATCGGGATTCCAGTTAGTCCGTAGGCGTTCGCCGCGACTTGCGTCAAGACGACATAACCGCCACCAATCGCACCACCGATTGCACCGCCGATGAATGGTTTTCCAAGACGTAAGTTGACGCCGTAGATGACAGGTTCCGTGATACCGAGAAAGGCTGAGAACGCAGACGGTAGGGCAAGTGCTTTGAGTTTGACGTTTTTCGTCAAGAAGTAGACGGCAAGTCCGGCACCACCTTGAGCGACGTTCGCCATCGACCAGATCGGTAAAAGGAAGTTCTTTCCGATACTTTTATCGGCAAGTAATCCTGCTTCGATCGCATGGAAACTGTGATGCATCCCTGTGATGACGATCGTCGAGTACAGTCCACCGAACAGGAGACCAGCGATGACTGAGAACTGTTCATAGAAGAAGACGAGTACGAATGAAATGCCTTTTCCGAGTAACGTTCCGATCGGACCAATGACGATCAATGCCAGGAATCCAGTGACGAGAACCGTAACGAACGGCGTGACGAGTAAGTCAAGCGTTTCGGGTGTCCGTTTCCGGACTTGTTGTTCAATCTTTGCCATGACCCAGACAGTTAAGAGAACCGGGAAGACCGTTCCTTGGTATCCGATTAACTCGATGTTCATTCCGAGGAATTTCATGACTTCAGGATCACTGTTCCCAAGTGTCCATGGATTCAAGAGGGACGGGTGTGTCATGATTCCCCCGATGACGGCACCGAGATACGGATTTGCACCGAATTCACGAGCTGCCGAGAAACCGATCAGGATCGGTAAGATGATGAAGGCTGAAGACGAGAACATATCAAGTAGTTGAACAATCGGCGAATCGCCCTCGACCCAACCGAATGCTTTGATCATACCGAGTAATCCCATCAAGAGACCAGCTGCGACAATGGCCGGAATGAGTGGAACGAAGACGTTCGAAAGGGAACGGGCAAGACGGGCGAACGGGTTTAATTTTTGAGATGCAGCCTTTTTAACGTCGAGTGGCTCTTCTCCATCGACTTTCACACCAGCGAGTGGTGCAAACGCAGCGAATACCTTATTAACGGTACCGGTCCCGAAGATGATTTGATATTGACCAGAGCTCGAGAAGGCACCACTCACACCATCCAAATCTTCAAGTGCCGCTTGATCTACCTTTGATTCGTCATGTAAAACAAGGCGTAAGCGTGTCGCACAGTGAGCGGCAGTAATGATGTTCTCGCGTCCACCGACAAGTTCAAGTACACGTTTAGCAGTTTGTTGATAGTCCATCTAAAAAGTCCTCCTTTTTTCGTGAAACACGCTAGATGAGACAAAAAAAGGCAAGACCGAACGACACCTCTCCTAAGAAGGTGTCATTTCGGTCTTGCCAGCCATACTGTCACAATCCGCACTATTGATTTGATTTCATCATAAAGCAGAAAAGAAAGCGTTGTCAACAATCAATTTTCATTTTTTTGAATCCGAATATCAACCTCAACCCCGTAGTGATCGGAAACGACGGGTCCGTGAATCCCATCGAAGACGACACCGACGCGCTCGACATCGATCTTTCGGTTCGATAAGACAAGATCGATGCGTAATCCTTGTTGATTGTCTTCCCATCCATCGATGTTGCCATCGATCGTTTCAATCCCGACCGTTTCCTTAGCAAGCAGAAAAACGTCATGTAATCCTCGTTGCATCATATAGTCATACCCTGTATTTCGTTCTAAGGCATCATTGTTGAAATCCCCGAGGAAAAACGTCCATTCAAGTGGATCCATCCGAGCCATCAAGTGGTTGAATTGTTCCTGGAACGGCTCGACTTCATCTGCCCACCAGCCGAGATGACAGGTATTGAACGTGATGGGTGTTCCGTCGACTTGGATCGTGGCACGGACGATTTTCCGTGATTTCCAATCGAGTGTATCCTGACTACGGCTGACATAATAACTGTCTGACTTCAAGATCGGGTGTTTCGTCAATAAGGCGAGTCCTTCTTCGTATTTATCGTATCCGATATGGGCAAAATCCCAGATGAGGGAGTAGGTTTGACCTTGTTCCTTTAAGGCTTGCTGAATTAAATAAGCAAAATTATCATTACGCACCTCATCATGGACGATCGGTGTATCCATTAATTGACTGACTTCTTGCAGTGCGATGACATCATAATCTTGTGCGAGGATCTGTTGGACGATCTGCTTTAATTTTTCGAGTGGCTGTTCTTCTTGCCACGAATGACAGTTCAATGTGAGTAGACGCATGAGTGATCCTCCTGATTTTTCAAATAAGAAAGGTGAAACTCTTATGAAAGAGCTTCACCTTTAGGTAGTTCCCTAATCTCGCAGGTTTATGCGCCGATCCGGTCTTGGATATCTGATTTTAAGATATCGGCTTTTGGACCGTAGATGGCTTGCACGCCATTGTTCTTAAGGATCAGACCAAGTGCACCGTTTGCTTTCCAGTCCGCTTCTTGTGCGACAAGCGCTGGATTCTTAACGGTGACACGAAGACGTGTCATGCAGGCATCGACGTCTTCGATGTTCTGCTGTCCACCCAGTAAATCAATGATTTGAGAAGCTTGTGAACCATCGGCAGGAGCGGATGTCGCAGCAGCCTCATCTGAAGCTTCAGTAGTCGATACGTTGATATCGTCCAGATAGTTCCCGTTACGACCTGGTGTCGCATAGTTGAACTTCTTGATGACGAAACGGAAAGTAAAGAAGTTCAAGAAGAAGAAGAACACACACACACCGATGAAACGAATTAAGTCACCAATCAAACCAGCTTTTGCAATCAATGGAATGCGTGTCAGAAGTTCGATCGCACCGAACGCATGAATCCGAAGATGCATGACATCCGCTAGTGCGAAGGCAACACCTGTTAGTACAGCATAGATGACGTAAAGAACAGGAGCGATGAACATGAACATGAACTCGATTGGCTCTGTGACACCTGTCAAGAAGACAGCGAGTCCTGCAGATAGGAAGACCGGTTTGTATGCTTTTTTCTTATCTTCATCGACTGACATGTACATTGCGACAGCAATACCGATCAATGAAGCAAGTGATGTGACGACTTGTCCTTCTTTGAAGCGGGCAGGAACGACACTATTGATTAAGTCATTGTATCCTTGTGTGTTACCGGCTTGCTTTAAGTTGACAAGGTCAGTGATCCAAGCGAGCCAAAGCGGATCTTGACCAGCAACCGTCGATCCTTGAGCAGCACCTGTCAAGATTTTGTACGTTCCACCTAATTCCGTGTAGTTCATCGGTACAGTCAACATATGGTGCAGACCGAACGGAAGTAATAGACGTTCCAGTGTACCGTATACGAACGGTGCAATGATCGGTGCAGAATCACGTGAAGAGGCAATCCAGCGACCGAAGTCATTCAATAAGCCTTGAACGAACGGCCAAACGAGTGATAAGGCGAATGCTGCAACAACCGATCCACCGATGACGACGAATGGAACAAAACGCTTTCCGTTAAAGAAGGCAAGCGCATCTGGCAATTTACTGAAGTTATAAAATTTATTAAAGAGAACGGCACCAAGGAAACCAGAGATGATTCCGACGAATACTCCCATGTTAAGCGCAGGTGCCCCTAAAACTGAAGTGAAATAATCTTTTACGATGAGCTCAGAACCAAGCAATGAATCGACCGTTGCTTTTGGATCCGCGATCATGTCAGTGTTGACGCCGAAGATAGCTCCTGTGACACGGTTGATTAAAATGAAGGCGAGTAACGCTGCGAACGCACCACCAGCACGTTCTTTTGCCCATGACCCACCAATCGCGACGGCGAATAAGACGTGAAGGTTCGTAATGATGGCCCAACCTAAATCTTCAACGATTCGAGCAATCGTTTGCATTAACGCGATATCGCCTCCATACATGCCGATCAGTTTCCCGACCGAGATCATGATTCCTGCAGCAGGCATAACCGCGATGACGACCATCAAGGCTTTCCCGAGTTTTTGCCAAAAATCGAACGAAATAGCATTTTTCAAGATCATTCACTCCTTTTTATCTCTTTTTCTCTAATATGTGTGTAAGAACAGTGCAATAATGTAAGCGATTAATGCAACCGTTTGCATATAGAATTGTAAGCGATAACTTTTTAAAAAGCTAGTGTTTTATAAGAAAAACATTCGGAAATTTATTTCAGTGGAAAAATGACAGTTCGGAAAGGTATTCAAATTTAAAAAAAAGAGAAAAAGGCTACAGTGAACATTGTTTGGTTTCAAAAAAGAAAAGATGTTGGGCGGATGAAAGAAGGGATTCAACCGATCGGGCAGTACGGTCAGCGGATTCGTACATTACGAGAACGTCATCAGTTAGATCAGCATACATTAGCTGAATTGACTAAAATGACACTTGAGATGATTCAATGTATCGAAAATAGCATTATGGATCCGTCTTTTTCAATGATTGAGCGGCTGGTCCGTGCTTTGCAGATTCCTGCGGATCATTTGTTACGGCATATTTATATTTGGTCATCTGAAGTCATCTGTCAGCACGATCGTACGACCTTGATCGACATCCCGTCGAGTTAATGGGTATGAAAAAGAGGAACGGTGGAAAAGTCCACTGTTCCTCTTTTGAGCGTTTAACGATTATCGACAGTCTCAGGATAGAGATCGTGATTGAATAGACGATGTTCTGCCATTCGTTCATATTTTGTACCAGGTTTTCCGTAGTTGTAGTACGGGTCAATCGAAATTCCCCCACGTGGCGTAAATTTTCCCCACACTTCGAGGTAGCGCGGTTCCATCAATTTCACGAGATCTTTCCCGATGACGTTGATGCAGTTCTCGTGGAAATCACCGTGATTACGGAAGCTGAATAGATACAATTTAAGTGATTTCGATTCGACGAGTTTTTCATCCGGGATATACGAAATGTAGATCGTCGCGAAGTCCGGTTGATTCGTAATCGGGCAAAGGCTCGTAAATTCTGGTGCATTGAATTTTACGAAGTAATCATTTTCCGGATGGCGGTTCGGAAACGCTTCGAGTACTTCTGGTTGATATTCGAAAATGTATGGAACGGCTTTTTGGCCGAGTAACGATAAGTCGTTTAGATCTTCAGGGCGCATGAATCATTTCTCCTTAGACGCCACGATCGTTCGCGAAAACGAGGGCGTGTAGTTGTGGTAGGACACGTGCGTGATTAAAACGTTCATCACGAGCAACGCGTTCCCAAAGTGTTTTTAAATCGTGTAGCATCCGTGGGGCGATCGTACCTTCTTCGTGCGGATCCGGATTTCCGAGTGATAGATAGAGCGTTTTTAAGGCATATCGCTCTGAAATCATCGCCGCGAAATCAAGATCTGCTTCATCAAAAATGACGATTTTAACGGCACGCTGTTGTTCTGGTAGACGCTTGAAAAAAACATCCAAACGATCAAAATCGATGTTCATGCCACTTGAAGGCGGTTTAGGACTGAGTGTGACGTCATCGATATCAAGTAACCAATTTTGCCAGTAAGAACCTTGTGTCTCAACCGACATCGTGATGTTTCGTTCTTTTAATGCCTCAACCAGCGTACCGATCGAAGCATGAAGTAACGGGTTCCCACCAGAAATCGTGACATGTCCGTAAGAGCCGAGTGCATCGAGGCGTTCCATGATCGTCTCTGCCGTCAAGAGTTCAGGTTTTTCAGAACCATCCCATGTGAAGGCGGAGTCACACCACGAACAGGAATAGTCGCAGCCACCGGTTCGGACGAACATCGTCTTTTGACCGATTGATCGTCCTTCCCCTTGGAACGTTGGTCCGAAAATCTCGAGAACCGGAATTTTTGGCGTTTTCGTTAAGGCACTCATGCTTCGTTCATCCACTCACGACGGACTTCAGCAAAAGCAGTCGGCGTCTCATAAAGTTTGACGAATTCGACACGAAGTCCACGTTCGTCTGGAAGGTGTTGTCCGAGCGTCTCAAAAATCCACGCCGCCATGTTTTCAGCTGTCGTATTCATGTATGGTAATGATTCATTTAAATAACGGTGATCGAGAAGTGGTTCGAGATGTGTTTTAAAGATTTTCTTAAGATCACCAAAATCAAGTGTCATACCGCGGTGATCAAGAAAACCACTGATGCCCATATCGACATGGTACGTATGACCATGAAGCGCACGGCATTTCCCATCGTAATCATATAGGTGGTGTGCTGCGTCAAACGTTAATTTTTTGACGATCATGACGCGAGATTTCGTATAGATAAGCGAGTCGCCAGTCGGGCGCTCGACCGTTTCAGGTGCTTCGTAATTGAATGTCATGTGTGTTGAACCTCCTTGATGTATGCATCTAATCCATTTTTTCGTAATTCACAGGCCGGGCATTCGCCGCAACCATCTCCAATGACGCCGTTGTAACACGTCAACGTGCGATTTCGAACGAAATCAAACGCACCGAGCGAGTCGGCAAGCGCCCACGTTTCTTTTTTGTCGAGCCACATGAGTGGCGTGTGCAGTACGAATGGATAGTCCATTGCAAGGTTCAATGTCACATTCAGTGACTTGATGAAGGCATCACGGCAGTCTGGGTAACCAGAAAAGTCCGTTTCACATACGCCAGTGACGATATGACGGATTCCGCGTCCTTTCGCGAGGACGGCTGCGAACGAAAGAAACAGGTGGTTCCGTCCATCTACAAAAGTAGAAGGGAGACCATCTTCGTTCGTCGTGATGGTTTGGCTGTGGTCAGTCAAGGCGTTACTCGTTAGTTGACTGAGAAGAGAGAGATCAAGCTCATGGTGTTTGACACCGAGCTCAGAGGCGATGTCGCGTGCGACTTCGAGTTCTTGTGCATGACGTTGTCCGTAATTAAACGTCACGACTTCGACTTCTTCGTACTGTTTCAGTGCCTGAAACAGACAAGTCGTTGAGTCTTGGCCGCCACTGAAGACGACAAGAGCACGTTCGTTTTTCATAATGTACACTTCCATTCCTAGTTTTTATAACGGAGGAGGTTACGAACTCCGGAGACGTAGTCTCAACTATTCACACTAGCAGAAGCCATCAAAAAAGTCGACGTTTTCTAATGAAGGCCAAAAAAGAGATGCTGATTGTCGCTCGGACGATCGGCATCTCTTAATAGGAAATTACAGCGGATAGTGGTAATAGCGTTCTTTGACGAGCAGGTCACGGATGTTCGAGTCTTCCGAGATGACTTTCATCAAACCACCTGTTTGAGAAGCGTGTGCTTCGAGTGCCTTGATCTTTTGATCCGTATAGGCACTGACATCGTGAATGAATGTTCCTTCTCCAAGCTCTTCTTTCGTATTGTTCGCAAAAGCGACCGCAAGGAACTCAGGGCGATCGGCAGGATCCATCATCCGAAGGGCACGAACGACGGCGCGAGCTGTCGCTTCGTGATCGGGATGGACCGCGTAACCCGGATAAAATGAAATCAAGCGAGTCGGGCGCGTTTGTTGAATCAAGGTAAGGATACGGTCAGCAAGTGCCGCTTCATCCTCGAATTCAACGGTCTTATCGCGAAGTCCCCACATTTGGAGATCCGAAATCTTCATTTTTTCAGCTGCATCGATCAACTCACGTTTACGAATCGTTGCGAGCTGTTCCCGGTTCGTAAAGACAGGGCGTCCCATGTTACGGCCCATCTCACCGAGTGTCAAACAAGCATATGTGACAGGACCACGATTTTCTGCGTGCTCGATGATCGTACCAGCAGAACTGAAGGCTTCGTCATCCGGGTGAGGGAAGACGACGAGTAAATGATCTTCGTGTGTCATGCGTCTACCTCCTCTGCACCTTGAGCAAATGGTGTCGGGCTAAGTTCAAAAGCAATCGCAAGACGTCCTTCGACATCGTGACCGGCAATCAACAATTGATCCCCAGCAAATTCGAAATCAGTTAATCCCTCACCGTATAACCAGCCGTGTGCAAGTTTCAAACCGATCCGGTAAGGACCGTTTCCTGTGATCAAACCACGTTCGTAAGTGATTTCCGCATTACGGAAAAACATCCCTGCGCTATGGAAGGTCGGATCTTGGTGCGTCGCGTAGGCACCGTTCGTCGTCTCAACGTGTACGTATAACGGTGTATTCGCATGTTCGTCGATATAACGCTGTATCTCTTGTAAATCAATGGCTTGCATAAATCATTCTCCTCTCCTATACAGAAAGAAGTCCGCGGATATCGCGGACTTCTTAAGCGGATCAAGACTGGACTGTACGATGTGCAGCGTGATCAGTTGGTCCGACGTATTCATTCAAACGGAATGAATGACGAATCGCAGAAGTGATAAAAGATTTTGCTGTACGGACAGCAGCTTCTACCGATGCACCTTTTGCGAGTTCGGCCGTGATTGCTGCAGAGTACGTGCAGCCGGCACCGTGCGTGTACGGTGTCTCGATTCGTTCGTCCTCAAT
This sequence comes from Exiguobacterium sp. UBA3968, assembly GCF_002385115.1. Classification (NCBI taxonomy): domain Bacteria; kingdom Bacillati; phylum Bacillota; class Bacilli; order Caryophanales; genus Exiguobacterium; species Exiguobacterium sp. UBA3968. The sequence continues at coordinate 90,729 of NZ_DGCW01000007.1, read as the reverse complement.
CAGGATAAACTCTTTTCCGTCATAAAGCACGTCAACTGCTTGTGGATGGTCAATCTTACTGCCACCTTTAACAAGAACGTATTGCGCACCTTTTTCATGAATCCGCGCTGCTGCAAGTTTCATTTCGTCTATCGTTGCTGGCGTTTTACCAAGACCCGATAATTGACCTGCTTCAAAGACGTTCGGTGTGACGACTGTCGCAAGTGGTGTCAAGACATCACGAAGTGCGTTCGCTGTATCAGGGTTTAGCACCTCATCCTCGCCTTTACAGACCATAACAGGATCGATGACGACGTTTTGGACGCCGGATGATTTGATTTTTTCGGCAACGGCTTCAATGATTTCGACAGTCGGGAGCATTCCCGTCTTCATCGCATCAACACCAATACCTCCAAGGACCGTGTGGATTTGTGTCCGGACGAGTTCTGTGTCGATTGGGTAAACCGCATGATGCCAAGAGTGATCAGGATCTTGAGCGACGATGACCGTCAAGGCATTCATTCCGTAGACGCCAAGTTCTTGGAACGTCTTTAAATCAGCTTGAATGCCAGCTCCACCACTCGTGTCGGAACCAGCAATCGTTAAGGCTTTACGTTTTGTCATGGGGCATTCCTCCTAAAGAAATAGACAATCCTTCTTGTTCTTCATGATAGCGAATTATGGGAAAAACAACAACTGTCGACGCTTCTAGCGTAGACAAAACCCCACCTATCTTGAATAGGCGGGGTGCGTACTTATTTAATGAATAAGAAGTCGAGAATATAGTAGATCATAGCAGCTAAAGCCATTGAAATCGGCAATGTGATGACCCATGTGATAAGCATGCGTTGCGCTGTTCCCCACTTGACACCTTTCTTACGGTGCGATGTACCTACACCTAAGATGGCAGATGAGATGACGTGTGTCGTCGAAACAGGAAGATGAATCGCCGTTGCACCAAAAATGATTGCTGCTGATGTTAAGTCAGCTGCTACACCATTGACTGGACGGATTTTCATGATTTGACCACCGACGGTTTTGATGATGCGCCATCCACCGACAGATGTTCCGAGACCCATTGCGATCGCACAGGAAAGTTTAACCCAAGTGGCAACTTCGTGATCCGTTTGGAAACCAGACGAAATCAAAGCGAGTGTGATGATCCCCATCGCTTTTTGCGCATCATTCGTACCGTGTGTGTACGATTGTAATGCAGCAGTTGCGATTTGGACGTGGCGGAAGCGACGATTCGTTTTCGCCAAATTTCCTTTTTTGAAGATGATTTTAAAGACTGCATATACGATGAAACCGAGTGTAAAGGCGAGTACTGGTGAAATCAGCAAAGCTTCAACGATTTTCAAGAACCCTTTTGCTTCGATGCCACCAAATCCAACAGAGGCAACAGCTGCACCAGCAATCGAACCAATCAGTGTATGCGACGAACTTGACGGAATTCCAAAGTACCAAGTCAAGAGATTCCAAGCAATGGCTGAAATCAAGGCAGCGATGACGACATAGCTCCCGTGTTCAAGTGTTGACGGGTCAACGATGTCACCAGAGATCGTTTTTGCGACTCCAGTGAATGTGATTGCACCTAGGAAGTTCATCGATGCAGCCAAAATGATGGCATGGCGTGGTTTCAAAGCGCGAGTCGATACAGCAGTCGCGATTGAGTTCGCTGTATCGTGGAAACCGTTGATGAAGTCGAAGCTAAGTGCGAGAATCACGATTATGGCGGTGATGATAAACAGGCTATCCATCTCGTTAGCTCCTCACTTAAGCGTTTTTCATGATGATCGTTTCAATGACGTTAGCTGCGTCTTGGCAGTAGTCCGCGATTGATTCGAGCGATTCATAGATTTCTTTGTATTGAATGATTTTAATTGGATCTGTTTCTGTTGCGAACAATGCTTTGATTGATTTACGGCGTAAGTTGTCACAAATCGTCTCTTGTTCTTTGATTTTAATGACATGTTCACGCATCGGTTGCAATTTACGTGCAACAAGAAGATCCATTGACGTTGCGAGTTCTGAAACAGCGATGTTGATTTCATCAACGAACTTAATCATGTGCTCGTCTGCTTGAACGATATTATAGATTTCGAAAATAGCAGAACATTCTTCAAAGCCATCTAAGACGTCATCGAGTGCGTTAGCGAGTGCGAGTAAGTCTTCGCGATCGATTGGCGTGATGAACGCGTTGTTCAAGTCGATGATCAACTGATGCATCAAATCGTCCCCAGCTGTTTCGAAGTCTTTTACTTTATGTGCAAATTCTTTTACATCCGCGATGCCGTTGATTTTAAAGTCAACGAAGAATTGCGAAGTCGTTTTTAAGTGTCCTGCGATTTCTGATAATTTAACTGCGAATGGATCTTGTTTTTTACTAAACATTTCTTCTGCCTCCATATTAAGAACAAGAATAGAATAGTGAAGCAACTTCACGAGTTCGATTGTAGCAGACGGTATTGTAAAAGAATACATTTATGAAGCGTCTTTACGAAATCTTAATAAATCTTAATATGAAGGTGATTGTAGATTTAATAAATTATCTGACAATAGGAGATTACATGTGTACTTAATTGAAATAGGTTGGATTGCGTTGTGATTACAAGCGAATGTCTTGTGATTGTAAGAATAAAAGCGCATCAGAAGTGGGAAAAGAGGATATGGCGTATGAAAATCGAATGATATGATTAAGTCTGCGTAATTAGGTAAAAGAGGAGGATTTTATTATGCTCGTTCAAAGTTTATGTATCCCGAAGCACCAATGTGTCACGATTTCCGAAACAGCGACGATCCGTGAAGCGCTTGACACGCTTGAAAAAACCGGATACCGATGTGTCCCGGTTCTTAGTCAGACAGGACAGGATTTCAAGGGGAATATCTATAAGATGCACATTTATCGTCATGGGATGAATGGTGGCAGTTTAGACGACAATGTCATGTCGCTGATTAAGAATACATCCAAATACATCTATACAGGAAGTAATTTCTTTGAAGTCTTCTTCTCAATTAAGGAATTACCGTATATTGCGGTCTTAAATGACGACGGTCATTTCTTCGGTATCTTACCGCACGGGAAGATGCTTGGAATGCTTGAGGAAGCGTGGAATCGTGATTCGGGAAGTTACGTCTTAACGGTAGCCTTAAGTGAACAAAAAGGGGCGCTCGAGAAAATTTCGAAGATCGTTAACAAATATTCAACGGTGGCGAGTCTGATGACTCTCGATGCAAAGAGTAGTGTCATGCGTCGCGTATTAATTACGTTACCAACGGATTGTGACGAGAAGACGAAGAAAAAAATCGTGAAGAAACTTGACGACAAGGGTCTTCGTGTCGTCGCTGTTGAAGATTTAGCTGTTCGTGTATAATGGACCCGCATAAGACCAGTCATGACTGGTCTTTTTTTGAGGGAAAGGAAGGATAGACGATGAAACTATTAGTAGTAGGAGCAGGTGCGATGAGTGAGGCGCTCGTTCAAGGGTGGGTCGCTTCTGGATTTAAGCGTGAGGACATTACGATGACGAATCGCAGTGGTGGAGCACGCTTGACGGAAGTCGCGGCGCGACACGGCATTCAAACGGTCGAGCAAGAAGATGTCTCCTTATATGATGTCGTCATGCTTGGCATGCAACCCGATGGTGTACTTGCCTACGTAGCAAACCAACAATGGACGCATCAAACGATCGTTTCGATTGCGGCTCACATTACACCGGACGAAATCGAACGGTTAACAGAACGTCCGACAGTTGCTGTCATGCCGAATACACCCGTTGCCCATCGATTAGGAATGACTGGACTATGGTTCGGCTCACGCGTGAACGAAGAGATCCGAAGTGTAGTCGAGGCATTATTTGAACGTGTCGGAGAAATCGCGGAGGCAAATGAAACAACGATGCCAGCGTTCATGGCGGCAGCTGGATGTAGTCCAGCATTCTTCTATGAAATCGTAGCTGGTATGGTACCAGTTTTGACGGATGCCGGTTTTGAAGAGGGAAATGCACGTCGAATCGTTGCTCAAGCGATGAAAGGTTCAGCTGAAATTCTCATGCGTTCTAATGAGAGCACAGATCGTCTCATTGCTGACGTTGCAGCACCTGGTGGACCGACGGATCGTGGTGTCCAAGTGTTACGGGAGCGTCACCTGTTCGAAACGATGCAAGCGGCGCTACGAGAGAGTGCACGTGAAGCAAACGAATAATCCACTTCAGAACGCTTACGTATAATAAAATGCGTAAGCGTTTTTTTTGTTCACGAAAGTTTCACGTGAAACATAAGCAAAGCGATTGCATCTCGAAATGAGAATCCGTACACTATAAAAAGAAACCGTCCAGACGGTACAGTAAAATAGATAGGAAAAGGGGGAGGCTTTTGGCTAGTGCAAAAGCACAAGAGACACGTCGCCGGATTCTTGAAGCAACGACAGCGATCATATTGCAACAAGGCTTTACTCAGCTAACGCTCGATGAAGTCGCGAAACAGGCAAATGTCTCGAAAGGTGGACTATTGTATCATTTTGCTTCGAAAGAAGCGTTGCTGATGGGAGTCATCGAAGCGCAAGAAGCACGTCAATTTGAACTGTACGAACAGCATCAGTTGACGATGGGACCGATGGAAGCGTTCGTGACGTTGCAAATCCAGCAGCAAGAGGAATTCCACCTCGACATGGATGCGCTTCTTTACTTATTGTCCTTGTTAAAGGATCACGCGACGTTCGTCGAGGAACGAAAGCGACAAGTTGAGCATTTCTTCCGCCAACTGACAGAACAGATGGATCCGGTTGAGGTGTTATCGATTCGTTTTACATTAGACGGTTTGAAACTGTCGGAGCATTTTCAGTTCGGTGCACCTTCTCCGACTATCCGACAACGATTGATTCAGCAATTAATAGAACGTGCACGACAATTAGACAAGCAAATTGAAGAGTGAAGGAGAACCATACGATGAAAAAGATCATCCAGTTTTCGGTGAACAATAAGTTTGCCCTCTGGCTTATGACGATCATCATCACGGTTGCCGGTATTTATGCGGGAACATCGATGAAGCTTGAGACATTGCCAGACATCACGACACCAACCGTGTCCGTGACGACGATTTATCCGGGTGCTACACCAGAACAGGTTTTAGATGAAGTCAGTCGAGAACTTGAAAGTAAGGTCGAAAATTTACCAGGTGTCGATACTGTACGTTCGACGTCCTTCCAAAATGCATCGAACTTACAAATTGACTACAACTTCAGTACAGACATGGAAGAAGCAGAGCAAAAGGTAAAAGAAGCTCTTTCAAACGTAGAACTACCAGAAGGTGTCCAAGAGCCACAAGTATCACGGATTTCCTTTGATGCATTTCCAGTCATCGGATTCGCTGTCTCAGACAAGGAACGCTCTCTGTCTGAGTTGACGAAACTCGTCGAAAACGAACTTCAACCGAAGCTTGAGGGAATCGAAGGTGCTCAAACGGTTCAAGTTGCAGGTCAAGAAATTCGTCGAATTGAGATTCAATTTGATGAGAAAAAACTCGAACGTTACGGTTTAACAGAAGAGAATGCGAAACAATTAATTCAAGCTAATGATTCACGTTTAGCGCTTGGTTTGTACGAGCTAGGAGATAAAGAACAGGCAGTTGTACTAGATGGAAAAGCAACGACGGTCAAAGAATTAAAAGATCTTCGTCTTCCATATACACCGCCAGCAGCGAATACTCCTGAAGCAGGGCAAGCAGGGCAAGCAGGGCAAGCAGGGCAAGCAGGGCAAGCACCATCAGCAACAGGAGAGGCAGCATCCCAAACGACACCATCGACAGGTGCTACGTCGGGACAAGCAACTCAAGCACCAACACAAGTACCAACTGTCACGTTGTCGCAAGTCGCGACGATTGAAGACAAAGGGATTGAAGAATCGATTTCTCGTTCGAATGGCGAAAGATCGATTGGTGTTCAAGTGACGAAATCGCAGGACGCAAATACGGTTGATGTCGTCAATGGCGTCAAGCAGACGATTAAAGACTTTGAAAAAGAAAACGGAACGGTCAATGCATCTGTGACACTTGATCAAGGGAAACCAATCGAGGAATCCGTTTCAACGATGATTAGTAAGGCACTGATTGGTGCATTATTTGCCATCGTCATCATTTTGCTGTTCCTTCGAAACATCAAATCAACGATCATCGCAGTCATTTCGATTCCACTATCTCTTCTGATGGCGATTCTTGTGCTGAAGCAGATGGATATTTCTTTAAATATCATGACGCTTGGGGCAATGACGGTCGCAATTGGTCGAGTCGTTGATGATTCCATCGTCGTCATCGAAAATATTTACCGTCGTTTGACGGATCCGACAGAAAAGTTAAAAGGAAAAGAACTGATCATCAGTGCAACACGAGAAGTATTCATTCCAATCGCATCGTCAACGGTCGTTACGATTGCTGTATTCTTACCACTCGGATTTGTTACGGGATTCGTCGGAGAACTCTTCTTACCGTTCGCATTGACAGTCGTCTTTGCACTATTTGCGTCCTTGATCGTAGCGGTCACGGTCGTTCCGATGTTTGCGGACTCGCTCTTTAAGCGCGGTAAGGCACCAAAACCAGAAAAAGAAGAAGGTGGGAAGTTAGCGAACGGTTATCGTCGTATGCTGAATTGGTCGTTGAACCATAAATTCATCGTCTTTGGACTATCCGTCCTACTATTGATCGGAAGTTTTGCACTTGTACCAACAATTGGTGTCAACTTCTTGAATCAAGAAGGAGAAAAAACACTGTATGTCACGTACAATCCAAAACCAGGACAAACGTTGGATGATTCGTTAAAAGCAGCTGATCAAGCAGAAGATTATTTCAACAAACAAAAAAATATCGACAATCTTCAGTTTACCGTCGGTGGAGAAAATCCATTGAACCCAGGGAATACAAAACAAGGTGTCTTTATCGTCCAGTATGATCCAGACACAGAAGATTTCGCAGATGTTAAACAGACAGCAATCAAGCAGTTGAATGCCGACATTCCGACAGGAGAATGGAAAGAGCAAGACTTTAGTGGTGGAGCTGCGTCGTCAGGTGTCTCGTACTCGATCTTCGCGAATAACATTGAAGATTTAGAAAAAGTTACACCGAAATTCGTCGATGCGATCGAAGGCGAAACGAAATATGTTCGAAAAGTAACGACAGATTTAAAAGAAGCTTATACGCAGTATACGTTCGAAGTCGATCAGCAAAAAGCGGCTGAGTTCGGTATTTCAACAGCACAACTCGCACAAGGTATCGCGAATGTCCAAGGTGAGGAAAAACCACTTTCTACTATTAAGGTGGATGGGAAGGAACTCGATGTCATCGTTCCAAACGAACAAACGACATATGATTCGATACGAGACTTGGAAGAGACAGATGTCGTGACACCACTTGGTGTTCGTAAACTGTCCGATTTTGTTGAAGTGAAAAAAGGAACGACACCTGACTCACTCAACGAACGCGATGGAAAACTCGTTGCTACTGTGACAGCAGAACTGAAAACGGATAAAGCAACAGAAGCTTCTCAAGCGATTGAAAAATCCGTCAAGAATATCGATCGTCCAACGGGTGTCTCATATGAGCAAGGTGGAGTTACTGAACAGATCCAAGAATCATTCACACAACTCGGTCTAGCAATGGCAGCAGCTGTAGCCATCGTCTATCTCGTCCTTGTCATTACGTTCGGAGGAGCATTGACGCCACTCGTCATCTTGTTCTCACTTCCATTCGCAATCATCGGTGGGCTCGTTGCACTTCTGATTACAGGCGAGACGATTTCTGTATCGTCCTTAATCGGTGCCTTGATGTTGATTGGGATCGTCGTGACAAATGCGATCGTCTTGATCGACCGTGTCATTCATAAAGAAGCAGAAGGTTTATCGACGCGTCAAGCACTACTCGATGCAGCAGGTACACGTTTACGTCCAATCTTGATGACAGCCCTTGCGACGATCGGTGCCCTTGCACCACTCGCCCTTGGACTCGAAGGTGGCGCATTAATTTCAAAAGGATTAGGCGTGACGGTCATCGGTGGACTTACAAGTTCGACATTGTTGACACTTCTTATCGTTCCAATCGTGTACGAATTCTTAGCACGTTTCCGAAAAAAGAAGTCAATTGATTCTTGAAAAAACGATTAAATCACTAAAACGGACAGATATGCAGAAATGGCGAGAATAAGCCATTCAGCATATCTGTTTTTTTGTTTTGTTACAAAAGTATTACAAAAAAGAATTCGCGTTAAATAACTGTAACATGATGAAAATCTGGAACGTGATAGGATAAAAACAGAAATTATCTGACAATTCAAGTGCATATTATACTCATACATAAGAGGAGAATGAATCGATGAAAACTGTCACTCGCGTTTTGCTAACCTTAACGTTACTAATCAGTAGCTGGACACTCGTTCCGTCATCAACACAAGCCGCAACGAGTAAGAAAGTCACGATCTCCGTGGATGTGTTAAATATCCGAGCGAAAGCGACAGCATCGAGTAAGCGAGTCGGTCAATTGAAACTTGGACAGTCCGTGGCAGTGAGCGGAAAAGTGAAAGATTGGTACCAAATTCGTCATCAAGGAAAAACAGCGTATATCGCTTCGATGTATACGAAAGCATACAATGCAAAAGCAACAAAAGGATTGAGCAAAACAGGGTCAACAATCGTATCGGTAGCGGAAGGTCTTAAAGGACGCCCTTATGTTTTTGGCGCGACGGGTCCAGTTAGCTTCGATTGCTCTGGATTTACACGTTACGTCTATCAAGCACTAGGAAAATCACTTCCGCGCACAGCAGCTGCTCAGTATTCATCGACGAAACGTACAGCTCCTGGCGCCGGAGATCTCGTCTTCTTTACACACGGTAGTGGCATTCAGCACGTTGGGATCGCTGTCGATGGGAGTACGATGATCAATGCGAACTCGTATTATGGAAGAGTTGTCAAAGAATCGTTCCGTGGCGGCTACTGGGGATCACGGTATGTAGCAGCAGGGGCACTTTAAACGAAATGAAGCGACGAATTCAAATCGATGAACTCGTCGCTTTTTTATATGGATTCAGGTATAAGGAAGAACGGTCGTTCCAGCAATGAACGTTGACGGTACTTCGATTTGCGGACGAATATTCATATCGTTTCGAACTGTTAGCTGAAAAGCATGTCGTCCGATCGTAGCATATGGAATCGCGATCGTCGTCATCGATAAGACTTCAGCGAGTTCACTTCCATCAAAGCCAATGACAGAGAGATCTCCCGGGACCTGATAGCCTTGTTTTCGTAGTTCCAAGATCAGTCCCGCGGCAACGTGATCACTGGCAGTCAAGATGGCGCTCGGTCGTTGTTTCTGTTGCATCCAGCGCCTTGCGACGTTCGCACCATCTTCGATCGTCAATGTCTGTTCATAGACGAACGTGTCACTGACAACTTCTTGATACGCATGTTTACGCGCCAAACTATTCGTACTGTCGGGGCGCCAGAGACAAATACCAATGCTTGTATGTCCTTGTTGTCGTAGATGTGCAAGTCCCTGTTGAAAGGCCGTATAGTGATCGATATAGACAGCAGCGACGTCTTCGTGGTGTTCACAAAAGACAATCGGTCCATAGCGTTCGTACGGTAAAATCGCTGATAACGGAAGGCTGTGCGACACGACGATGAGTGCGTCGATCTCCTGTTGCGCTAGCGCATCAAGAGCGAGTTGCTCATGCGTTTCCACATAATTCGTTTGCCATGTCAAGAAACGATAACTGGCGTCAAAAGCCGCTTGTGCGATGCCTTGGAGAATGGCGGCGTGATATGGATGATCAACGAATGGGAGCATGACACCGACCGTCTTCGTCATGCCCGTCGAAAGATGGACAGCGGTTTGATTACGGATATAGCCAAGTTTTACTATCGCTTCTCGGACAGCTTGTCGCTTCTCGTTCGCCACGTATGGGTGATCATTTAGTACACGTGAGACTGTCGTGACGGACACGTTTGCTTCACGTGCCAAGTCTCGGATGTTCGTCATCGCGCATCCCTCCTTTAGGTCTGGCGAGATAATCGTTGTTCAAGTCGGCGCCAATCCTGTCGGGAGACGGGAGCCGAGAATGGAGATGTCTGTTCAGCCAATTCATTGATTTTTGAGAGCAGTCGTGTTTTTTCTTGAGGAGACAAATCAGGATATTGATCAACCAACGTGTGTTGACACAAATAATAGCCTGCTGGTGTGTGCAATTGTTCAATCGCCCATTCAAAAGCAACATTCCGCTTGAATAGCTGGGTTAACCGAGTATGGATCGACATGATGATTACCTCCTTTTTAGTGTATATCAAGACGATAGGGTATGAAACGCGTTTCACGGCAAGAACTATTTTGAGCAATGGATTGATTGAGAAAATTCAGCAAGAATTGACCGAGTAGACAAAGAAGTCTATGATTGTGACGATACAACACAAAGAGGGGCGAACGTAAAATGGAATCGACAGACTCGAAGCTGGCATTAAAAATGCTCGTTGTTCTATCTCGGACGATGCATGCGGTGACGGAGCAAGTAAAGGCAGACATCAAAACACATCAGTTGAATTTATCGGAATTCGGAGTCCTGGAATTGCTTTACCACAAAGGGGATACGCCTTTACAACAGATTGGCGATAAAATTCTGTTAACGAGCGGCAGTGTGACGTATGTCGTCGATAAACTCGAAAAGCGTGGATTGATTGCGCGAAAATCATGTGCGACGGATCGTCGTGTCACGTTTGGAACATTAACGGAAGCTGGACGCGAACTGATGGAAGAGACATTCCCGAAGCATGAAGCCTTTTTAGCAGACTTGTTCAAGGATTTGTCAGTGTCGGAAAAGGAACAGTTGATTGATCAATTGAAACGAATCGGTTTACGAGCCGAACATTATACGCCGCTCGAAAATGCATAAGGATTAGCACTCATATGATGGAAAAGGCTCAAGTCACGGACTTGAGCTTTTTTTTCTACAATCAAAAGTCAAACTAATTGACAAACGAAAAGGTGGTTGGTATGTTTATTTACAGAATTTACTTTAAATAAAAGGGAGAAATAATAATGACTAAATTACTTTATGTAACTGTTAACCCAAAAGCTACAGAACACTCTTTCAGCCTTCAAGTCGGTGAAGCATTCCTCGAAAGCTACAAAGCAGCGAATCCTTCAGCTGAAGTAGAAGTTCTTGACCTATATAACGAAACAGTCCAAGAAATCGACACAGACGTGTTAAGCGCATGGGGCAAATTCGCAACAGGCGAAGAATTAACAGAAGTGGAGATCGCAAAAGTTGGTACGATGACAAAACATCTCGAACAATACATGGAAGCAGATGAGTATGTCTTCGTCACACCAATGTGGAACTTCTCTTTCCCAGCACGTCTCAAAATGTACATCGACAGCGTACTTCTTGCAGGTAAAACATTCGCTTACACTGCAGAAGGTCCTAAAGGTTTGATGGAAGGCAAAAAAGCACTCCACATCCAAGCGACAGGTGGCGTGTACACAGGATCTGGTCTTAACTTCGGTGATGACTACCTCCGTCAAGCACTTGCTTTCACTGGTGTAACAGACTACGATGCCCTCTTCATCGAAGGTATGGCGATGAACCCAGAAAAAGCAGAAGAAATCAAAGAAGCAGCAATCGCAAAAGCGAAAGAACTCGGTCGTTCATTCTCGACTGTCAACGCATAAGATAAGCGTAAAAAAGGCTCCCGCCGTGTCGGGAGCCTTTTTGTATTTGTATTGAGTTAAGAGAGCGTTGATTTTTTGCGAAGCACAAGCGTCAGGAAGAGCAACAAATCTTTTAATTTCTCAAAGCCGCGGGGATGCGTCGAGATACGATAGAGCCACTCTAGCTTGAGGCGACGGAATAATTTTGGAGCACGCTTACTATGTCCGGACCAGACATCGAATGCACCACCGACACCGATGAAGATGCCGTGATCGACTTGATCATAAACAGAAGCGATCCATTCCTCCTGTTTTGGCGCACCGAGTGCGACGAGGATAAGATCAGCTTGTACTTCTGCGATCGCTTGCGTTGCTTCCTCTGTCCTTCCAAAACCGTGAAACGTTCCGACGAAGCGGATGTTCGGAAAACGAATCGATAACTGATGGATCAACGATTTCATAACTTCCGGGCGTCCACCAAGCAAAAAGACACGCTTCTTCAGTGCATCTGCCGTCCGCAATAGTTCACGTGCCGTCTCGATCCCTGGCAATGTCGCAGTGAGGGGCGCTCCCATTCGTTTACTGGCAGCGGTCACACCAATTCCATCTGGTGTGATAAACGTCGCCTGCCGTAAAATGGCTTCGTAAGAAGGTTCGCGCAATGCACGCAACACGAGCTCAGGATTCGCCGTGACAAGAAAGGCTTTTCCGCGGTCGTGTAAGATTGTTTTAATATGGGTATACCATTGCGAAGGTGTCGCATCGACGAATGGTAGTCCAAATAATTGTTTTGTCTGAATCATAGTTTCCCACCTCATCATCCATCATAGCAGAATCAAGACGTACGAACAGCGACTTGAGACTGAAAAAGGAGCGGATCCATGTGCATCCATCTTGGCAAACGGTGTTAAAAGAAGAAAAGGAAAAACCTTATTTTCAGGAGTTGTGGGCTTTTTTGAAGGAAGCCTATCAAACGACGACCGTCTATCCTCCGAAAGAGCGGATCTTTCATGCGTTTGATGCGGTCGCACTGGAAGACGTCCGGTGCGTCATTTTAGGACAAGATCCCTACCATGGTCCAGGACAAGCGAACGGACTCAGCTTTTCTGTCCATGACGGAGTTCCGATCCCGCCGTCCCTTCGAAACATGTATAAGGAACTCGTCGCGGATATCGGTTGTCCGGCTCCTACATCCGGAAATCTCGAAGCTTGGTCACGACAAGGTGTCTTTTTACTGAATACGTCGCTCACGGTTGAAGAAGGAAAAGCGGGATCGCATGCTAAAAAAGGCTGGGCATCATTCACGGATCGGGTCATTGAAGTCCTAGGAACACAGACACAACCGATCGTGTTCATCCTATGGGGAAATCACGCGAAGAGTAAAAAGGTGCTGATTGATACGAATCGTCATCTTGTTCTCGAAGCCGTTCATCCAAGTCCCTTATCAGCGAGCCGAGGATTTTTCGGTAGCAAACCTTATTCGCAAACGAATGCTTGGCTGAAAGAGCAGGGAAGAGAGCCAATTGACTGGTGTTTATCGTAAATCAAAAGCGTGTGTTCCGTTGAATGCGGAACACACGCTTTTTTGAGTTACTCAGTGACTTGAGATAGTCGGTTCTTCATCCATCATGAACTTTTCGACGACGAGGGCGACACCATCTTCATCGTTCGAAGCAGTCATATACTGGGCTTTTTCTTTAACGGTATCGGCTGCATTCGCCATCGCGACGCCAAGACCTGCCCATTCGATCATCGATAGATCGTTGTTGCCGTCTCCACAAGCAATGACTTCTTCCTGAGCGATACCAAGCTTCTCAGACAGTAAGGCAAGGCTTGTGCCTTTTGTGACACCGTCTTCCGTGAATTCAAGGAAAAATGGCTTTGAGCGAGCAACCGCGAGTTCCCCTGCAAGCTCTTGTTGAAGCGTCTGCTCGACCCGCGCGAGGTGTGTCTCTTCTGCCATCATTAAACACTTGACGACAGGTGTTTGAATCGCTGTTTTAAAATCAGCGACGGGAATGACGTCCATACCAGTCAATTGTCCTTCGAGTGTCGTATACTCGTTCGGTTGTTCTGTCAGAATCTCATGTCCGACATACGTGTGAATGTAGACATCCTCCCGTTTACTTACATCATAAAGACCATGGACCGTCTCCGGAGAGAGGGTACTGAGGAAAAGTGATTCGTTCGTTTTGCAATCGATGATCGAAGCTCCGTTGAAGCTCAGGATGTAGCTTCCGTATCGTGCGAGTTCTAGTTCTTCTGCAAGATCAAGCATCGCATATGTCGGACGACCGCTTGCAAGAACGACTTTCTTCCCACGACGTTGCGCAGCAAGTAAGGCTTCTTTCGTACGTGGTGAAATCGTATGATCACTTGTCAACAAGGTATCATCTAAATCGAGAACAATCATTTTGTACGTCATACATTCAAACCCCTTTCAATTATCTGTATATCGTAACAACTTGTGTCCCATTCGACAATATACTCTCCATTGAGAGAGTATGATAAAGTGGAAACAGAGCCCGTACGGAAAGGATTCCAACTTTATGAAATATCTCTTCATGATCATATCAAGTCTATTATTAGCAGGATGCAGTACGATGTTTCCGCATCCCGCCTCTCTACTCCAACATCCGTCCCTTCCGGCATGGGAGCAGTCGTTGAAAGAGCGGATTGACCGCGATTTGCCGAAACAGGCAGAAATCGTGGCGCCACGAAATCAAGCAGTATCCCGTCTATACGAACTCGTTGATTTAGATCGAAACGGTAAGGATGAGGCGATCACCTTCTACCGTAGTGAGCAGGATGGACGTTTCACGATTCATCTTCTCGTTCATGAACGACAAGGTGAAAAATGGCGACTTGTGACACGGCAGACAGTTGCTGATGGGCGAGCCATCGATCGACTCGAAGTCGTATCTGACGCGCAACATAAACAAAACCATTTAGTCATCGGGATTACCAGTTATGGTGAAAGCACGTTATATATCATTGAACAGCTGTTGTCGAAGCAACGAGATGTCACGAAGGTGGATCGGTATGACCGCCTGTCGGTGGATGATTTGAATCAAGATCGCGAGCGAGATATGGTGCTTCTACAAAAGGGAAGTCCATCTCGTTTGATCTATTATAAGGATATCTTGTCGAAAAAGCGTCAAGAGACGACGCTAGCGACAAAAGATGGCGATTTATTCGCAGAACATGATTTATTTGAAGTCGATACGATCAATGCTGCGCGCAATAAAGGCTTGATTGTCTCTTATACACGTGATGCTAAGATGCACATCGCATTATTCCGTTTAGCGAACGATACGTTGGAACAAGTGCGCTTCGGTCAAGTCGATGAGATCGTTGAACCGATGTATACGTTTCCGAAGGATGTCGATCAAGACGGAATCGTCGAGTTCGGTCATCAATATACGCCGGGCGGTAGTGAAGGGCGTGAAGGTGAGCCGAAACCACGTATCACCGCGTACTACACATGGAATGGATCGGACAATCCGCCATTTCTTGAGAGTGGATTCGAACTACGGGAAGAGCAGTACATTGATCAGGAATACAATTTCGTTATGCGTTTCCCGGCCAATTGGGCGACACGGGAAACGATCGAAAAACGTGAAAATCGCGTTCGTTTCATCAATCGGGATACGAAGCAGGTTGATTTTGAATTAGAGATCATTCCAAAGAATCAATACATTGCTAGTGACCAAAAACGAAAAATTAAAGAGGGCATCGATTATGTCTATGTGATCGATGCGACGAAGGATTATGAAATGTTCGTCAATCGTGTCACACTCGTGGAATAAAGAATCAGGGGGAGAAAAGAATGACCAAAATACTAGTAGCCGAGGATGAACACGCGATTCGCAGTTTCATCGTCATCAATTTGAAACGGGCAGGCTATGACGTCATTGAAGCGGAAAACGGAAAAGAGGCACTCGCGCAATTTGATCAACAAACCTTTGATATTCTGTTACTGGATATCATGATGCCAGAAGTCGATGGTTTCGCTGTCTGTGAACAGGCGCGGGCGAAGGATGAAGTGGTCGGGATCATCATGCTGACGGCACGGACGCGAGAAGAAGATAAAGTCATGGGACTAAGCGTAGGGGCCGATGACTACATCGCGAAGCCGTTCAGTCCAGCAGAATTACTCGCACGTATCCAGTCGCTCCTGCGACGGGTAGAGACATTACGCCGCAGAAAACAGCCGCGTGAACTTGTTTCTGGACCGTTCCGAATTGATTTAGGAGCGAAGCGTGTCCAAAAAGACGGCATTGACGTCGAAGTGACGCCGACTGAATATGATTTACTTTGTCATTTCATTAAAAATGAGGATCAAGTCATGTCGCGAGATGAACTACTCGATGCGGTATGGGGCGAGAACTATTTCGGCGATCGAAAGACAGTCGATGTCAACATTCGCCGTCTTCGTCAAAAAATCGAAGAAAATCCAGCGGAACCGAAGTTCATCGAGACACTGTGGGGACATGGATACAAGTGGCGTAACGAAGAATGAAGCGCCAGATATTAATGCGGTTCATGACGATCATCACGGTGACGGTCCTACTTGTCATCGGGATTCTCTCATTCGTGACCTATAACTATTATTACGTGACGGCGACGGATGTCTTGAAACGTCATGCGAATGCGAGTGCGGTGTTGTTTGCAAATAGTGGTCTCGCTTATGATTACACGGATTCAGAAGCGACGATTCATGATGTACTCGATTCTTATGCCTATCCAGATGCAGAAATCGAAGTGTTGGATGCGACAGGCATTCCGCGCTATTCCTCGACAGGGTTCATTTCGCAACGTAAATTGACGCGAGAGGCAGTCAATCAAGTAAGAGCGGGTCAAACCGTCACGAAACGATATGACGATGAGGCGACGGGAGAGCATTTGCTGGAAGTGACGGAACCTGTCGTGTCATTCGGTCAGACGACGGGAGCGCTCCGTTATACGACATCGCTTGAACGAATCGACCGACGTGTGATTGAAATTTGTTTAGCGATCGTCCTCTTGGGTACAGTAGTTTGGGGACTTGCCTTCATTTATTCCTCACGTCTGGTGTCTTCGATCGTTCGACCTATCCAAGAGGTAATCGGTGCGTCGGACCAAATCGCGAAACAACATTACGACGTTAAGGTGAACGAGGAGTATTCGTTCGAACTTGGAGAACTAGCACGGACGATCAATTATATGGGGCAACAGATCAAACAACAGGAAACATTGAAAGATGAATTCATTTCGGGTATCTCCCATGAGTTACGGACACCGTTGACATCGATCAAAGGCTGGAGTGAGACGTTACTCGTCGAACAGGATCAGTTGCCGGAAGAGGCGTCGCTTGGGATGGGCATCATTCATTCAGAGACGGAGCGTTTGATTTCGCTCGTTGAACAGTTACTCGATTTCTCAAAACTCGAGACGAGTCGTCTCGTCCTATACCGTCAGGAAGTCAACTTAACGGAAATCATCGAGACCGTCGCAGCGCAACTACGGCAAAAGCTGGAAGAGAAAAATGTTCAGATTGTGCAAAAGTTACCGGCGCAAGTCATTGGTCTATACGACGAAAACCGATTGAAACAAGTCTTCTTGAACCTGCTTGATAATGCAATCCGTTTTTCACCAATTGGAGGAGCGATTACGGTTCGACTCGTTCGTTCCGAGCGTGTGTTATTCCTTTCTTTCAGTGACGAAGGACCTGGTATTCCGAAAGAACACCTACGTCATGTCACGGAAAAGTTTTATCAAGTGCAAAAAGGAAAGGGCGGAACGGGACTCGGGCTATCGATTTGTCGAGAGCTTGTTGAAGCACATGAAGGCAAGCTATTCATCGACAATCAGCCAGAAGGCGGCGTCATCGCGACGATTCTGCTCCCTGTCACGAAAGCGTAAACACTCAGACAGGCAGAGTGAAACAGAAACTGGTAAAGTAAAGTAGATTATAGTACGAAATGGATCAGATGATAGGAAACGGAGGAATCAGTCATGGCACTTGGTGTTTCAAATGGTACGCTTCAACCGCTCTCCGGAAAACCGAATGCGGTATCTACTCAAACCGATCTACAGGATATGAAAATGCGTCCGCTCCCGTTCAAAGGAACGCTTGCGGATTCGAAGTTCCACCTCTTACGTATTCTACAAAGCCTCGACCGAGTCAAAATCGTTAAGGAGGAAGGAACATACATCCATGCCATCTTCACGAGTAAAGTCTTTCGCTTCAAGGATGACGTCGAATTTTACTTCGATGAAGCCGCGCAAGTGATTCATTTCCGTTCGGCATCACGTGTCGGATACTCTGACTGGGGCGTCAACCGTAAACGGATGGAAGACATCACACGTCGGTATGAGGAGGGTTTGCGATGAAGACCTATCAATTAGTTGTCATCGGTGGTGGTGCAGCCGGAATGACGATTGCTGCCGGTGCAGCAAGTCTTGGTGCACATGTTGCCCTGATTGAACGTCATGCACATCTAGGTGGAGATTGTCTCCATTATGGTTGTGTTCCTTCAAAGGCTTTGATTGAAGCCGCACACGACGTGCACGTCATGAAGCGGACGGCTGAAAAATACAACGTGACGCTGAACGGAGACGCGGTCTATTCCAAAACGAAAGCAAGCGTTGATCGTGCGCGTAACATCATTCAATCACATGATGGAACGAAACGATTTGAAGATCTTGGTGTCGATGTCTATATCGGAGAAGCGACATTCCTTAGTGCACATGAAGTCGAAGTAGCGGGACAGCTTGTCGTTGGTGAAAAGTTTGCGATCTCAACAGGATCCCAACCGATCATTCCACCGATTGATGGACTAGATACGATCGATTATTTAACGAACGAGACGATCTTTGAATTAACAGAGCGTCCTGAGCGGCTGCTCGTTATTGGTGGTGGGGCGATCGGTCTTGAGCTGTCGCAAGCTTACGCGCACCTCGGAACGGAAGTCACAGTTATCGAGGGCATGAAGACGCTGCTCGGAAAAGAAGATCGTGACATGGTCGAAGTCATTCAACGTCAGCTCGAGCAAGAATTGACGTTGCATCTCGATACGAAGGTCACGCATGTCCGCAAGTCAGCTGGAGGCATCGAAGTGACGGTCGAAGCAAATGGGGAATCACGTGTCATCGAAACGGATGCCGTTCTTGTCGCGGTCGGTCGTAAGCCACGCATCGAGGCGTTACGTCTTGACCGGGCTGGTGTTCATGTCGAAAAAGGATTCGTCCAAGTCGACGGTTCGCTCCGGACAAGTCAGCGGCATATCTTTGCCGTCGGAGATACGATTGATTCCTTACCGTTTACGCACGTCGCAGGACTAGAAGGAAAAACCGTCGTCACAAATGCTTTGTTCGGTTTACGGACGAAACCTGATTATCGAGCGGTCCCGTGGGTAACATTCACAACGCCTGAATTGTTCCATCTCGGTTTGACAGAAGAAGAAGCACGTAAGAAACACGGTGACATCAAAGTCTACCAGACGGGTCTCGATGAAGTGGATCGTTTCGTCATCAATGGTCAGACGGAAGGGCGCGTCAAGCTCATCGCCGATAAACGCGGGAAACTGATCGGGGCACATGCGATCGGAGAACAAGCCGGCGAGTGGATGCAAGAAGTCGTCTATGCAATGGCACGTAAAGATAAGGTCGGTCAACTGTCACGTGTCGTGCATCCGTATCCGATTCGTGGTGCTGCCGTTCAGCGTGCTGCTGATGTCTACTGGCGTGAGCGTTTATTCGCTGGTCCGATCCCAAAATGGTTGAAACGTTATTTCGACTGGAAACAAGGAGAATGATTCATGCAACAACCTGCTACTAAACGGAATTTTGTCCCACTCGTCATCCTGTTGACTCTTGTCATCAACCTACTCGTGGCTCTCTTATTTTTTGCGCCACCTGTACAAGTCGACTCAGGATTCGATTGGACGTTACTTCCTTTTTTGAACGCCATCTTTAATAGTTTTACCTTCATGCTGTTGCTCGGCGCATGGATTTCGATTCGTCGCGGTAACCGCGTGAATCATCGCCGCTTCATTGGTGGTGCGATGACGACGACAACGCTATTCTTGATTTCATACGTCACGTACCATGCAGTCAGTGAATCGACGAAGTTTGGTGGAGAAGGATTTGTTCGTCCGATCTATTTCTTCATCTTGATTACGCACATCATTCTAGCTGCAGTCATCGTTCCGCTCGTCTTGATGTCACTCGCGCATGCTGTGAATCAAAATTTCGAAAAGCATAAAAAATGGACACGCTTTACGATGCCGCTTTGGTTATACGTCAGCTTCACTGGCGTCATCGTCTATATCATGATTCGTCCGTATTATTGAAAAGATCCTTCGTGGGTAACCACGAAGGATCTTTTTTTACGTGCCGGACTTAACTTTCGTTTCGTCGAGTACGTTTGCTTTTAAGTCGATCAATGGTCGAATCAATACCTCGACACGTCGATTCTGACTACGACCGGCTTCTGTTTGATTGGACGCAATCGGTTGGAACTCTCCGTAACCGCTGACAGTAAACCGTTTTGGTTCGAGCTTTGGATTACGTTGTAAGGCACGCATGAAACTGATCGCCCGGTCTGCACTGAGTTCCCAGTTTGATGGATACTGTGCCGTATTGATTGGGATATTATCCGTATGACCAGAGACTTGAATCTGACGTTGTCCTGCCTTGACGAGTAGTGCACTCATGCCTTCTGCGATTTGAAGCGAGCGTCCTCTTACTTCTGCTTGAGCTGGCGAGAAGAGGGCTCGGTCACGAATCGTGAAGACAAGTCCTTCATTTGTAATTTCCACCTTGATGTCTTTTTCGAGCTGTTCATTTTTGATATATTTGTTTGCTTCGTCTTTAATCTTCTCGAGTTCTGCGATTTCATAGCTTTGTGCCTTCGTTCGCGCGTCGAGTTTTTTCGAATCCTCTTCTTCTTGAGTGGAGAGCGAGCTGTTCGTAATCATCCCTGAACCACCATTGAAGACGGAGCTAAACGACTGGGACATCGCTTTTAGCTTGACGGCATCGACATTACTCGAAGCAAAAAGAACGATGAAGAGTGCTAGAAGTAAGGTCAATAAGTCGGCGTAGGGAATCAACCAGCCTTCGGAGATATGTTCGTCATGCGGCTTCTTTTTCCGCTTCATAATTCGCACGCTCCTTCGGTGTCAGGTACACGAGTAGCTTATCTTCTAAGTTTTTTGGTGATTCACCGTTTTGGATCGACAGAATGCCTTCGATCATCATCTCGTACAGTTGAATCTCGCTCGCTGATTTTTGCTTCAGTTTCGTTGCGAACGGGAACCAAAGGACATACCCGGTGAAAATCCCGAACAGCGTCGCGATGAAGGCACCTGAGATCGCATGACCTAATTTTTCAATATCCGACAGATCGGATAAAGCGGCAACAAGACCAACGACGGCACCGAGAACCCCAAGGGTCGGAGCGTAAGTTCCAGCTTGCGTGAAGATGTTTGCATTGGCATGATGCCGTTCCGTCATGTTTTCGAGGTCGCGCGTCATGACGTCCTCGACATATTCAGATGGCTGCCCATCGATGACCATCATGACACCACGCTTCATGAACGCATTGTCGACTTCTTCTAAAGCTGCTTCTAATGACAGCAGTCCTTCTTTCCGTGCTTGCGTCGAAAGTGTCAGAAACTGTCCGAGTAAGACTTGTTTCGTCATTAATTTTTGTTCGAAAAAGATGACTTTAAACAGTGCCGGTAGTACCTTTAGGCGTTCCTTCGGGAAGGAAATCATGATGGCAGCGGCTGTCCCGACGAAGATGATGACGAGGGCTGCAGGGTTAAGTAGGGCGACTGGAGGCGCACCTTTTAAGATCATTCCTCCGATCAATGTGATAAGACCTAGTATGATCCCGATTATCGACACGATATCCATGATTGATGTGTGCCACCTTTCTGTATGTAATGCGTATAAGAACGAAAAATAAAAGAGCAGAAGACACTTCTTCTGCTCGGAAATCCAAAAACCGAGAATCAAGCGCCGTTTTCATCGATTAGCATTTGAATGCTTTCGTTTCGTTCGTCACGCTCTATATCGGTCAGTACGTCGTATTTTTTTAACACTTGATACAATTCATTTAGAATCGGTTGCTCCAAATGTAGTGACAAGAGTTCCTCAAATTGATAATACAATTGCGCAGGCATCCATTGTGATTGCCGTTCCAGCCTTCGCCAGACATCCTCAATCGAATGATCAGCCGTCTTAGGGTCCACTGTTTCCCTCAACCTCCTTTAATGATTACACGTCCACTTTTATCTAGTTTACCAAAAAAATAAGAAAACGTTTAGTCGATTGCATATTTCGATAGAACTTCTTAATTCGAGGGAGTATGATAAAGACAATTCTGTCTGAAAAAAATCTAGGGGGAGTAAGATGTTCTCGCATAAAAGACGTTCACCACTGGCACGTTTTGGTCGTGTGGGTGAATTGATGTACCATCAGTTGTTCGATAAACCGGCACGCTTCATCGCGACGGGTTTCACATTGACGATTTTGCTAGGTGGTTTTTTGTTATGGTTGCCTATTTCGCAACAGGAGGGGCAAGATATCTCCTTCATCGATTGTTTGTTCGTCGCGACTTCTGCCGGAACCGTTACCGGTCTATCGACGATTAATATCGCGGAAGCCTTTAATCTGTTCGGGCAACTTATCATGATGCTCTTGATTCAGGTCGGAGGGCTCGGCTTCATGACGATTGCGCTCGTCTTGCTGAGCGTGACAGGGCGAAAAATCGGAATTCGTCAGCGCATCATCATCCAAGAAATGTTCAACCTCGATAGCCCAGGGGGAACGATTCGTCTTGTTCGAAATATCATCGTCACGACAGTCCTTGTCGAAATCGTTGGTATGTTCTTGATTGCGCTCGATTTGTTCATTCAATACAAATATAGCTTTGGGAAAGCACTTTACTACGGTTTGTTCCATGCCGTATCTGCCTTTAACAATGCAGGGTTCGCACTTTGGGGCGATAACTTGATTGGTTTCCAACAAGATACGACGTTCATCTTGACGATCGCGGCGCTCTTGATGATTGGTGGATTAGGCTTTACGGTCATTGCTGACATCGCGGGAAAACGAAGCTTCAAAAAAATCTCCCTACACTCGAAATTGATGGTGCTGTCGTTATTCGTCATTAACGGACTGGGTGTCTTAGCGATGATGCTCTATGAATGGGTGTCTCACTTAGGTTCATTACGCGACGAGTCGTTCTTTCATGCACTTCATATCGTATTCTTCCAAGTCGTCACGACACGGACGGCTGGTTTCCAGACAATCGACTTAACGACGATGGTGCCGCTCTCGATCGGCTTGATGATGGTCTTAATGTATATTGGAGCAGGTTCCGCGTCGACAGGCTCCGGGATCAAGGTTACGACGGCGGCGGTCATCTTAAAGAATGTCTGGACGTATCTACGCGGACAGCGTGAGACCGTTCTGATGCGACGGACGGTGCAAGCACAGGCAATCCAAAAAGCGTATGCGATTGCTGTCTTCAGTTTATTGTTCATCGCTTTGATTACGACGCTCCTTGCGTTGAGTCAACCGAATCTATCGTTCATCGGTCTATTCTTTGAGACCGTCTCTGCATTCGGGACGGTCGGTCTATCATTGAATGTGACACCAGAGTTAAATAGCTTTGGGAAGTTCTTAATCATGTTCATGATGCTGCTCGGGCGTGTGGGATCCTTGACGATCTTGTTCACGTTTGCGGCACAACGAGACCGGACAATTCGTTATCCAAAAGAAAATATGTTGATCGGGTAACCGATAAAAAAAGTCCAATCGACTTCCCTTAGGGAAGAGCAATTGGACTTTTTTTAGTGTGTCGCGTGTGTTTGGTAATACTGGACGAGCCGAGGCATCGTTTCTGTTAGGTCCGGACAAATGATTCCAGTATCTCGTAAATCACGTAAGACCTGTGTTGTATCGTATTGAACAGGATGGATGAAATAATCGAGTGTCTGACGTTGCATCTGGAGTCGTTTTGCGACGGTGGGTGTCAACGCCGTACTGATGAGCCGAAATGGTACGATACCACGCGGGTAACGTCCATAATAGGCGACATGTAACATCTCGAAAATCGCGCGTGCGCCATGTGGAAATGGATCCGTCAGATGATATGTCTTATTTTTTCCGACGGGTGCATGACTGAGATAAGCAGTCGCTTCAATGACATAATCATATGGCACGAGATGGACGAGCGCGTTTGCTCGACCAGGATACGGAAGAGGAGCAAAGGATTGCAGGAGACGCATCGCGTTCAAAACGAAATAAACACCATCCCATTTCGGTGTTTCACCTGTTTCAGAATGTCCAACGACGATGCCGGGGCGGATGATTGTATAAGGAATCGTTCCGAGTTCTTTGCGTAAGCGAACTTCAGCAAGGTATTTTGTTTCTTCGTAAGCATTTTTAAAGCGACTTGCCTGTAATTCCTCTTCGAGAATCGTTCCGGAGCGCAGACCGGAGACATACGCTGTACTGAAGTAGATATAGCGTTCTAAAGCACGGCACGTGTGGGCAAACTGTGTCACGTTCGCGGTACCGATGACATTGATCCGAAAGGCAGGTTCATATGCCGTAGCTAAATCGTACAGTGCGGCGAGATGAAAGATATGTGTGACCTCTTGTTGCAGGATCATCCGTGTATCAGACGACAAAGCAAGTTGTTCGAGCGTGATATCGCCTTCGTGCAACGCGAGTTGCTCAGGTCGCAAGGATGTGCGTTCTAAAAGATCATCGCGTCGCTTAACAGCTGCGTTTCGTTCTGACGATAAATGAAGCACATGAAAACAAGCGATTTGATCTGGAATACGTGCGAGTTGTTCAATTAGTTTGGTCGCTAAAAAGCCGGGAAAACCCGTCATGAAATAGGTCCGCATCAATTCCATTCCTTTCTTGGATCGCGTTCGAGAACGACGGTGAACGTCGAACCATCATTGATTTCTGATTCAACTGAAATCGCTCCTCCGTGTGATTCGATGATTTCCTTACAGATGGCAAGACCGAGTCCGGTACCACCAATTTTTCGGATGTCCGAGTTATCGACCCGGTAAAATTTCGTAAAGAGTTTGTCGAATGCATTTTGTGGAATACCGAGTCCGTAATCGGCCACGGAGAACGTCGCTTTCTCTTCGTTTGCCGAGAGACGGACTTGGATGTGATCCGCCTGTGGAGAGTATTTAATAGCATTCGAAAGCAAGTTCAACATGACTTGCTTGATTTTGTGCTCATCCGCAAAAACGAGTACAGGATCTTCCGGCAGTTCCAATTCAATCCGGTGTTCGACGGTTTCCCGATAGGCATCGACGGTCGATGTGAGGAGATCGCGTAATGAGAACGAGGTAAAGATATACTCCTGTTTTCCACCCTCTAGACGCTGAATATCTAAAAACTCATTTAATAGTGTCGTCAGCCGTTTGGTCTCTTCATGAACGATTTCGACATAACGTTTGATTTTATCAGCTGGTTGCTCTCGGTAGCGAAGCAATTCCATATACCCAAGGATCGATGAGAGTGGCGTCCGTAACTCATGCGATACGGTACTGACAAGTTCATCCTTGACTTGATCCATCTTTGCTTCCTCAGTTCGGTCACGGAAAACGAATAAGAAACCATGACGAGAAATACGACTCTTTTCCTTCTTGATCGCCGTCGCATAAAATTCAAAATAAAGTGGACTTGATTCGTTCGGTCGCTGTAACGTAAAACGAAACGATAGTTCAGAATGTTTTCCGGCGAGTAGCTCTTCGACTTGTCGTAACATATCGAATCGGGTATTCAAATCAAGATTCGGGATCAAGCTGATCCGTTCTTGGATCTTACTTGGCGCAATCCCTGGTACATCAAGTAACTTGCGTGCTTTGACGTTCATGAAGATGAAACTTCCATCCTCTTCCGTCAGCAGGAATCCTTCATTAGAGGCTTGAAGAATCGATTGTGTGATGTCACGTTGACGCATGATGGCATTTTTTTCACGTTCAAGCATTTTCTCGATTTTTTTTCGTTCCGTGATATCACGAACGACGGCGACGCGCATGCGAATATTGTTGTAGATGATTTCACGTGGGAAAACTTCGATTTCGACAGAAGTTCCGTCAGCACGTTGACCAAGAACTTCATAGGGCTCTTCTCGATGCTCTTCGATTCGTTGTAAGACACGCGCATGATGATCCGGATGAATCAACTCAAGTGTCGTTTTTCCTTTCATCTTTTCAAGCTTCGTCCGGAAGATGACCTCTGCTGCACGGTTGGCATCGATGATGATGCCATGATCATGAAAAATGACGGCTTCGACGACGGACTCCGAGAAGAGTCGGAAGCGGCGTTCACTTTTCGTCAGGTGCCATTCGATTTGTTTTTGTGTCGTGATGTCCTGAATGAGTAAAAAGTACGTATCATTCGGCAGACGTGTCATATAAAGCCGTCCATGGAACGTCGAACCATCCAGACGATGATAGGTCCATTCATTTTCCGCTTCCCGACCATGGAGTAAGAAGAGTTGTTCATCTGATAAATCTTTTAAGTTCAGTTGTTCAAGATGTTGACGGCGGGTAGCGACTTCCTTTGCGTCATGGAGAATCGTCGGTTTTAGACCGATGATGTCTTCAGCAAGATCGAATCGGAATAAGGTACTGGCTACCTCGTTGTATGCTCGAATCCGAAACTCCGGATCTGTGATGAATAAGGCAGCATCAAGCGTTGAATCGAATAAGTCTTCTATTTTAAGAGAAGCGACATGGACAAGAAAATAGTCCGTCTCTTCAATCGCTGTGACTGTTAACTGATGTGTCGTCAAAATGATGGTTTCCTGTTGGATCGGAAACAAATCATCCGTAATCGAAAAAAGTTCCTGGATCGTTTCTTTATCCGGAGCGGTCATGAACTGGTGTTGAAACGCGTCATTATGAAAGTGAATCTTTCCATCTGCATCGACAAGAAGTACGGGTTCTTTCATAGCACGTAACGTCGAATAGATGATCCGTAGCGATGAAGGAGATGAATGTTCTGCCATGAGCTACCTCCTGACTGGTCTTCGACCGTGGATTTTAAGACAGTCTTTCCTCGTTAGTTTACTTCTGCAAGACGAGCCGCGTTTCCTGTCGAAGGAAGCAACCAACGAAGAATTTTAGTATAGTGAAAAAAAGGTCACGACGAAGTAGAGGGGAAAAGTAGGATGAAACAATTAAAAAGAAAACGATTGTTACTAGCAGCTTTGTTTGCCATGATAGGAATTTTCGGAACTTATTTTTTTTCGAGTTCTTGGGAACCTTTAATCTTAATCATCAGTATAGTAGGGTGTATCCTTTTTCTTCTTTTGTCCGTTTTAACGCCGTCGCTTGAAAAAAGACTCGATCGAATGGAAGGACGAGAATTTGAAGAATGGCTTGCCGATTTATTTGAAACAGCAGGATATCGGGTCGAGTTGACACCTGCCTCACGCGACTTCGGAGCAGATTTGTTGATAGAGGATGAACGAGGGTATAAGATTGCCATCCAGGCGAAGCGATACAGTGCGGCTGTAGGGCTCGAAGCGGTTCAACAGGTCGCTGCCTCGGTTCCATTCTACGAAATGGACGAGGGATGGGTCGTTACGAATTCGACCTTTACAGAAGCCGCGTATCAACTGGCAGAACCGAATCAAGTTCGCCTCATCGATCGGGAAGAATTGCTCGCATTTGCAAAGGAGATGAACCTGCATTGAACTTGTCGAATGATTGTCGACAAAAGGGGGTTGTCAATTTGAAGAAACGGTGCAATAATCATTTTCGTTAACGAAATATCATACAGATAAAGAAAGTTAAACTATACAGGATGTCTAAATAAACTGGGGACGAAAAACCAGCACGTTTTAGCAGTGAGAGGAGAATTTCTGTTGCGCAAAGTTGTCTATGTGCAGGGTTGCGTTTTTTCGCAAGGTCATGCCGCGATTTATGATGAAGCGCACCAAATGATCGGTGCGGTTCAACACGACGAAAGCGGTCGTGTTCAAGTAATGAATGGTGAAGGTAGAGGGGTAGCGTTTGGTAAGTTCATTCCGACATGTAAGAAATGGGTCGTGATGAACCATGATGGACAAGAGGTAGGTCAAATGCGCGAGAAGTTTTCGCTCTTCTCGAAGAAATGTGAGTACAACGTATATGAGCGTGGTACGTTCACGATTTCCTTCGACCTGACAAAAGGAAAATTCTCCGTACGGAGTGCAGCCGGAGAAGTCGTTGCGGAATTATTGCAGGACGGTGATGAATACCGTCTTGTCAAGGATGCTGACAAGCTCTCGATGTACGAACTACTCTCTGTCCTGAAAAGTCTGACGAACAACGTCCACTATAAATCACTGACAGCTGTTTAAATAAAAAAAGATGCCTTCCATGACATGGATGGCATCTTTTTTTCATCATGTCGTTTGCAGGACATGATGGAGGCGTTGTTTGGCTTCGTGTGTCAAATGCGACACACGACGGGCGTAGAGGCAGAGTTGTAAGACATGAACAGTTTCAGGGCGGTAGGCGTTAATCCGCTCGAGCGAGCGTTTGAGACGCTTCTCCGTTAATTCGATCGGTCCACTTGTCTCCGCGTGCTGCGTATAGACGAGATAAAAATTAAGAGGGCTGATTAAATCATCCTCATCGATATTTGGGTTCTGGAAGACGATCGTCAGCAGTTCCCGTGTTTCTTCTAACGAGAAGAGGTGTTTTAAATCATCCAACAGGTAGATGATGGCGGCTTGATTGATCGAGTATTTTTTCCCACGGTGCGGTACGCCGATGATGTCCCGAACTTCACGTTTCGTCCAGTTCTGGATCGTCGTCGCTGACATGTGTTCTCCGATTAGAGCATTTGCCAAATGAACGATTTCATTGATCGATAAACCATTTTTTAATGGATCGAATTGTTTCAGGCGATTGATGACCTTTGGCAATTCCGTTCCTTCTATTGCGACGAGGGGTTCGATTCCTTTCCCCTCGTTCAGGCGTTGCAGACAACTTGATAATGTTTGGACTGCTTGAGCATCATACATTTCCAAAACTTCCTCTCTAGGACGTCATTTGACCTTATGTTATCAAATGAAGGTTCAATAGGGCAAATGGCAACTAAAACAACGTACAATAATAGGAAAGGGGGAATCACGATGGAATGGTTTGCTGCCATTGGCACGATTGGAATCGTTGGCTTCATTCTCGTCATTCTTGAATTCGTTGGACGCCGTTTCGGTTTTTCTCCCGAGACGGTTCGGAAATGGATTCATGTCGCTGTCGGTCACTGGGTATTTCTTGCGCTGCTATGGCTTGATCACTGGTACATCGCGATCGTACCATTACTTTTCTTTGCTCTCGTCAATCTGTTGACATTACGAAAAGGAATTGGACAGATGCATGGCGTCGACCGTCCTTCTTATGGAACGGTCTATTATCCGCTCGCATTGGCAGGACTCGTCCTATTCTTCTTCGAACGACAACCGATGGCACTCGTTGCGGGAAGCATGGTGCTCGCTTGGGGAGATGGTCTCGCGGCACTCGTCGGAAAACGCTTCGGGAAGACGTTTTACGTCCGCGGTGAGACGAAACGTTCCTTTGAAGGAAGTATCGCTTTGTTTTTAGCGTCATTCCTTGTTTTGACTGTAACGTTCTTATTTTATGGACAACCGATTTGGCTCGCTGTCAGTTACGGCTTCTTGCTTGCAAACATCGCAGCCTTAATCGAAGCAATCTCATATCGCGATCTCGACAACTTAATCTTGCCATGGACGATCGCGGCACTCGTTGCGTTTGCTTTTTGACTTTCAGTCGCGTAACAACAATTGTTTGAAATAGAGAAAACGTAGTCGAATATAGTCTGGGTACGCACGCCATCCTGCATGACGGATGGTCATATCTCGACACATATCACGGAAAACATAGCGATAGATTTTTTCTTCGGAATCGTCATAAACAGCTGCGTACAAGCCGTGCTCGAGCATATTGGAAATGCGTTCGTCGAGTTTAGCGTAGAGTGTATCGTCGCTGTCTTCGCTCAATGTAGCATGTAGCATCTCGTATTGAATACCTTGATTAGCAGAAGCAGTCGCATGAAAGACAGCCGTTTTATCGAGATGAGATATCCCGATGATTAACGCATAGAGTGTTTCCAACATATCGATCGAATGACCGTCTAGTTGTTGGATGGAATCAATAGCCATCAGCGTATCGATTCCAGATGCGCCAACTTTCTTTAAATATGTAAACGCATGGACGGCTGATTCTCCATAAAATTGTCGATGATTGTAATGGACGGCAAGAGAACGATGTCCTGCCGGTTCTTCCGGGAAACGTGTGATGGCTGAAAGGAAAAACTGTTCTGCTTCGTGCATATATCCTTCCTCTTCACTGATGATACCGAGAAGAATGTATCCTTGCACATGCTCGCCGATTTGCTGGTGCGTCTCTTCAATAAGTCGACGCGCTTGAGTGAGTTCGTTCTTAAAATAAAGGGAATGGGCTGTAGCAATGTTGAGCAATGGATGGGATGGAACAAGAACACGTAAGCGCTCGGTTGCGGCAATACGTACGTTCTCTTCTGTATCAGATGTCAGTGCTTCGAGTAACGCAACTTCAGCGACATGGCTCTGAAGTTCGTGAGAATGAGCGGTTACGGTTTGTGTCATGTAATGAAATCCCCTCTATTAGTTCAAAATCATATATTTTCATTTTCATCATATGACAAGCCGAGTGGTGCCTCAAGAAATAATGAAGAGATTCGTCCGCAATTTCTTCTTTTCATAAAAAATAGCCGATCATTCCTAGAAAAGGAAGCATCGGCTATTTTTACTTTCGAAATTATGCGTGTAAGTGAAGTACATCTTCAACGGATTTGTACGTGTATCCGAGATCGCGTGCGACCGCTTCATACGTGACGAAGCCTTGCGCGACATTCAATCCTTTTTCGAGAGCATCGTTTTCAGCAAGCGCACGATGTGTGCCTTTATTCGCGAGTTCAAGGACATACGGAAGCGTTGCGTTCGTCAATGCCAGGGTAGACGTACGTGGAACGGCACCCGGCATGTTCGCGACCGCGTAATGAACGACACCGAATTTTTCGTACGTTGGATCATCATGCGTCGAGATGCGGTCAACCGTCTCAAAGATTCCACCTTGGTCGATGGCAACGTCAACGATGACAGCACCTGGCTTCATCCGTTTGACCATGTCGGCAGTGACGAGCTTCGGTGCTTTTGCACCTGGAATCAAGACAGCACCGATGACGAGATCACTTTCAGCGACCGCTTCAGCAATCGTGTACGGGTTTGAGATCAATGTATTGATCGAGTTACCAAAGATATCATCTAACTGGCGAAGGCGTTCTGGACTAACATCAATGATCGTAACATCTGCACCAAGACCGACAGCGAGTTTCGCAGCATTTGTTCCGACGACACCGCCACCGATGACTGTTACTTTTCCACGACGAACCCCAGGGACACCTGCAAGCAGGATGCCCATACCACCGTGTGGTTTTTCCAAGAACTGTGCACCGATTTGTGATGCCATACGACCGGCGACTTCACTCATTGGTGTTAATAATGGAAGTGTGCGGTTCTTCTCGACTGTCTCATAAGCGATTGCTGTGATGTTCGAATCAACGAGTGCACGTGTCAGTTCTGGCTCAGCAGCTAGATGGAGATACGTGAATAATGTCAGGTCTGGACGGAAATATTGGTACTCTGAAGCGATTGGCTCTTTGACTTTTAAAGCCAGTTCGGCTGTTGCCCAGACTTCAGCAGCAGTCGCGATGATTTCAGCACCAGCTTTGACGTACTCCTCGTTCGTGAAGCCACTCCCCATGCCTGCCATCGATTCAATGATGACACGATGTCCTTGTGCATGTAACGCTGCTACCCCGGCAGGTGTTAATGCAACACGGTTTTCGTTGTTTTTGATTTCCTTTAATACTCCAATGATCATGTGAACGCGATCCCCTTTCGCAAATAAACAAATCAATTTCTCTTCTTCTTCATTATACGAGAGATGAAAGCGCTCTACTTTATCGGCGTTTTCAAAAATAACCGATATCCTTTGTGTAAAATCACAAAGGATATCGGTCTGCTTTTAGGTACAAATAAAGTAAGGAACGTTCGGGTAGTGATTCCATCCGGATACCAGCTTCCTCCTCGATCCGTCGCATCCGATATAGGATCGTATTCGGATGAACATGGAGATGGGAAGCGACTTGCTTGACGTTCCCATCATAATGAAGAAACCATTCTAGCGTCTCACATAAAGAGGAGGCATGTTTCACATCGTAAGCACGCAATCGCTCGATTTCTTCGAGACGAACCGTTCGTCGTCGCAAACGTTCTGAAAAAATTGGCAAGAGCTGAAACAAGCCGAGACGTTCGTAACGCGTCACGTTCTTCAGTTCGAATGGAAAGGCATCTTTCAAACGTAAGACGATACCCGCCTCTTCGTAACGCTCCGGAAGCGCTTGGACGCCCGTGAAGACTTCACTACTTGCCGCAACGAAATCCGTATAATCAAACCGCTCCGCGAGCAATTGACGGAAGGACTGAATGAAGGCGTCAAACTGTAGACGCTCTTGTTCTGCGTCGCGGTCGTTTGTGCTGATCCACAAGATAAAATCTGTTTCATCATATGCGTAAAGTAATGGACGAACCGTCTGTTGGATCGTCAATAAATAGCGCAGACGATCCGCAAGTCGTGGTGTGATTGCTTCTGAAAAACGGATGACCGTCAAACGACTAATGCCAGGGGGTGCGACATGGAGCTTAGAAAACATCTTCAGGATCTCCGACTCGGATAGTTCTTCATGTAATAACTCAAAGAAGAATTGTTCCGTCTGCTCTTCCTTCCGTTTTTTCTGCATGTCGATCGCTAGTAATTGACGTTGAGCAAGCAGAGCTCCTTTCTTTAAATCTGCTAGTTCTGATGGAGTGAACGGGGTACTGCGAGCAATCGACCAAATGTAGCCGAGAATTTCTGAATCTTGTTTGATGGCAATGGCGACGCGGTCATTCAGTCCAACATCCGTGCGCGCAGAAATGATGAGCGGATCGTCTTGAGTAGCGAGACTCTGGATGACTTCGTCTTTCCAGAGTTGGTCGATGACCGATTCCGGTACCCGGCGACCAATGATCGTTGCGACACGAGCAGGGTCCGTGTCAGCAGTATGCGTACTATAGGCAAGGAGACGGTGATTACGATCTTCAATCGTAATCGGCGCATTTAAGGCGATACCGATCGCTTCCGCTAAATCGTCTAACGAATGGTATGAAGCTTCTAACATGGAGGAATCCCTTCTTTCTCTCTCGTTCAGTATCTTTAGTATAGCTTCTGTTGTGTAAAATCACAAAAAGTATTCTTTCGTATTGTATGAAAACACAACTCCATGCTACGGTAAGCCTCGGAAAAAAGAGAGAGGATGAAATGGCATGGATGTGTTACGTCTGATATCTGCTTGGGTCTGGGGAATTCCAAGCATGGTGTTGTTAGTAGGAACGGGAGTGTACTTTACGATTCGTTTACGTGGTCTTCAGTTTCGTCGCTTGAAACAAGCGTTTCAATTGTCTGTTCAAAAATCAGGACAGGGTGAAGGGGAAATTAGTAGCTTTCAGATGTTAATGACGTCTCTTGCAGCGACGATCGGGAACGGAAACATCGCGGGAATCGCGGTCGCCTTGACGATGGGCGGATCGGGTGCAGTCTTTTGGATGTGGATCATCGGTTTGATCGGAATGGCGACGAAATATGCGGAAAGTCTTCTTGCGATTCTTTTTAGAAGTCGAAATGAACGCGGCGAAGCTGTCAGTGGACCGATGTATTATATCGAAAAGGGACTAGGTGCAAAATTTAAATTCCTCGCCATCTTGTTTGCGGCATTTGGTTTGATTGCATCATTTGGTGTCGGGAACACCGTGCAAGCGAATGCGATGGCAACGGTGCTTGAGCAATCGTTTCATGTACCGCTTCTACTCTTCGGCATTCTGCTCGCGCTGGCGGTCTATGTATCGATTCGTGGTGGACTTGAACGCGTCAGTGCGATCTCGACGATCTTTGTTCCGATCATGAGCTTACTTTATATCGGTGCCGCTTGTATCCTTTTAATATTGAAGGCGGATCAGATTCTACCAGCCTTTGGTTTAATCTTTGAGTACGCCCTCCAGCCGCTTGCGCCTGCAGGAGCCTTCACCGGTGTATCGATCATGATGGCGATGCAAGTCGGTGTAGCACGTGGTATTTTCACGAACGAAGCAGGACTTGGGACAGCAGCATTGATTGCCGGATCTGCGAAAAGTGAGCGTCCGGTCGAACAAGGATTGATTTCGATGACGAGTACCTTCATCGTGACCTTGATCGTTTGTACGATGACGGCACTCGTCCTTCTGACGACAGGCTTTTGGGATCCGTCAGGCGGACTACATTCAGGTATGACGCATGATGCGAATCTTTCCGGGGCAGCACTGACAGCAACCGCCTTTGCGAGCGTCCTTGGATCATTTGGAGAATGGACTGTCGCATTCTCCGTCTTCTTCTTCGGTTATTCGACGATCATCGGTTGGTATGTCTATGGAGAGAAGTGCTTGGAGTACTTGAGCGGTACGACACGTTTCAACGAAGGATACCGTGTATTCTTTGCACTCGCAGCCTGTTATGGTGCCGTCGCGCAATTAGAACCGTTGTGGCTCGTCGCAGATATCGCAAATGGATTGATGATGATTCCGAACTTGATCGGGATGCTGTTCTTGTCGCACTTGGTCATTGAACAAACGAGGAATTACGAACGGGCGGGTCATAAACGAGTCGCTTAAACGAATAAAAGCCGTGATGCCTTTAAACAGGCACCACGGCTTTTATGATGAGACGATTCATCCATTCGTCCGACGACGACTGTAGATGAGGAGTGTCAGTAAGAAAATCAAACTCAGCGCAACGAGGACAGAGAGTGAAGCGACGTTCCAGCCGATGACCTCGAGTAAAACACTGATCGCAACCGTCAAATAGAAGATACCGAGGTACTTTTTGACGAATGGGCTTTCGAAGTGCGTCAATTGCTTCGCGCCAATCGGTGCTCCGAGCAAGGCACCGACGATCAGCATGATTCCGACCAGGATATCGATGTTCGTACTTGCGACCGTGTAATTGACAAGTCCCGATAGGACAATCAGCAACGCGGAAGCAATACTCGTTCCGACCGCACGTTTCAACTCATAGCCAACGATCCCGACGAGTAACGGGGTGATGATGAAGCCACCGCTGACACCAAGTAATGAAGAAATGAATCCGGCGAACAAACCAGTGAAGGCAAGAGCGAGATATCGATTTTTCCACCCCGTCTGTTCACCCATTGTTGATTTCGGACGTAAGAATTTATTCGCGAAGTAGAGTAAGAGACCGATATAAACGATTGAGATGACGAGATGAGCACCATTGACTGCCTCTAGACGAAGAACGAGTGGTGTCGCGATCGTCGAACCGATGATTCCGACGCCACCGACGACGAGACTATCGCGCCAGACGACATTTTTAAGACGTAAGTGAGAGATCGTTCCTGAAACGGTAGATCCAAGTGTCAGCATAAGACTCGTCGCGATCGCGACACTCGGAGCATATCCTAAAATGAGTAACAGGGGCGTCAAGATGATACCGCCACCGATTCCGAAAAATCCGGAAATGATTCCAATGAAAAATCCGAGGATTAAGAAATAATAAAAAGCGAGATCCATGTACAGTCTTCCTTTCCTTTTCTTCTCTATTATTCACTTAGTATGGCAATGAATGAGAAGAATGTAAAAGGGGACGGCTCCTTCAAGGGGGTTGAAGGAGCCGTTAAGGGGAAATTATTCTTTTGACGCGGCGACTTCCGTTGCTGCATCGATACCGGTATTGGCCTTGACTAAGATACGTTCGAAGTTACCGGCAACCTCGTTCGATTTCGTCAACAATGTCCCGACGATAGCTCCGAGGAAACCAAGCGGGATGGAGACGATTCCTGGATTCGTCAGCGGGAAGAGGGCTTCCCCGACGAACAAGGCTGAACCGTCGACTGCCCAAAGGTTTGGACTGAGTGCGACGAGAATCAGTGAAGAGAATAACCCGACGACCATACCTGTGACAGCTCCGCCAGTATTGAAACGGCGCCAGAAGATCGTCAAGAGAATGACTGGCAAGTTGGCACTTGCCGCGACAGCGAAGGCAAGCGATACGAGGAACGCGACGTTCATCGATTGTGCGAACAATGCCAGTACCATCGAAATCAAGGCGACAGCGATGGAAGCAAGTCGTGCTGCCGTCATCTGTTCTTTTTCAGTTGCTTGCCCTTTGCGTAGAATATGACTATAAAAATCATGAGCAAAGGCAGACGCAGCGGATAAGACGAGTCCTGCAACAACAGCGAGGATTGTCGCAAAAGCGACCGCAGCGACGAAGGCAAAGAGTAAATCGCCACCAAGTGCTTTAGCGAGAAGTGGCGCAGCCATGTTACCAGCAGCATTAGCAGCGATGATATCTTCAGAACCAACGAAAGCAGCAGCACCAAAGCCGAGGAAAATCGTCAAGATATAAAAGACACCAATGATCCATGTCGCGTACACGACGGATTTACGAGCTGTCGGAGCATCCTTAACAGTAAAGAAACGAATTAAGATATGTGGTAATCCAGCTGTTCCAAGAACGAGCGCGAGATTGAGCGAAATCGTATCGAGTGGTAACTTAAATTTGTTTCCAGGATTCAAGAATGAATCCCCGAGCGGCGTGGCTTGTTTCACTTCTGAAAACATCTTGAAGATCGAGAAATCGAACTTCGCGAAGACCATGAACGAGATGACGGCTGTTCCTGCCATCAAGAGAATCGCTTTGATGATTTGAACCCACGAAGTCGCAGTCATACCACCGAAGACGACGTAGACCGTCATTAAGATACCGACGATGATGACACTCGTCGTATAAGGAATTCCTAACAACAATTCAATCAAGGCACCTGCACCGACGAGTTGCGCGATCATGTAAAAAATCGAGATCGCGATCGAGTTCATGGCAGCGACTCCACGAACTTTTGAGGCGTTAAAACGAGCGGCAATCATATCAGCCATCGTGTATTTTCCGAGGTTCCGAAGTGGTTCGGCAACGAGGTACAAGACAACAAGATAAGCAACGAGGAAGCCGATCGAGTAAAAGAATCCGTCGAATCCGGCTAAAGCGATCATCCCGGCAATTCCGAGGAACGAGGCGGCTGACATGTAGTCGCCGGCAATCGCCATCCCGTTTTGTGCACCAGTGAGTCCGCCGTCCGCTGTATAAAAGTCGTTAGCTGTTTTTGTTTTACGGGCAGCAAAGTATGTAATGACGAGCGTCAAACCGACGATCGCTGCGAATAGGGCAACGGCAGTATAATTCATTTCGACTCCTCCTTGATCTGTTCGACGAGTCGATCAAAGGCACGTGCTTTTTTGCTATACATCATGCAGAACGTCCACGTCATGATGAACTGGGCAAATGCGAATACCCAAGCTCCTGTAATATCACCGAATACTGGCTCATTCAAAATCGTGAAGTAACTTGTCAAAATCGGAAGCGCAAAATAAAAAATAAGGCAAAAACTAATAGCTGGAAGAATGAAGCCGTTCTTTTGGCGCATCAATTGTTGAAAGGTAGCACTCTCGACGATTGCTGGAGCAGATTGAGTCGCTTCATTTTTTTGAACTTCGGACACTTGATGCATGAGGACGCCTCCTTTAAGGAATGAATGTAAATTCATTATAAGGATGTCGTTTCTGGAAAAGCTATCCTAATTTTTAAGAAGAAAAAATCATTATTATATTAATATTGGTCATACCAATTTAATGTAAGCGTTTTCAATATTGAACATTGTTTGAACGTTATTTTTATATATTAATCACTTTATAAAATGATTCAAAAGACCTAGTCCCTAGAAAAATGAGAACAGCTTAAAAAGCCTGTCTATGGAATCATAGACAGGCTTGAGTCATTTTTCAGATGGACGTTCGATCTTATCTTCGATTTCTCGTAAATGATCCGCACGTTTTGAAAGGGCACGACGCTTCAACCATTCTTCCGTCCCGCGACTAACTCCCCAGATGGCGAGTAAAATCAAAAATAGAAGGACGAGACGCATCGGACGTTCGAGGAACGTGGACCATTCCTTTCCGATTAGCGAGAAGATGATGACGACGATCAGACGCCCGGCACCAGCAGCGATCAAATACGTCCGCAGCGATAGTTGAATCATGGCAGAAATGGACGTGATGATGAACGCAGGCATGAATGGAAGCGAAAAAAAGAATCCGAGTGAGATGGGACTCATGTGACGAACACGTTCAATCCACTGTTGCGCGGCATGGTGTTTTTCAAGCCAACGCGTGACCGGACGACGAAATAGATATCGAATACAAGCGAAGACGACGAGTGATCCAAGCATGCTCCCGACCCATGATACGAGAACACCCATACCAAAACCATAAGTTGCCGCATTCGCGGAAATGATCAGGACGAGTGGTAGGAAAGGAAATAGAGACTCAAGAAACGGGGCAATCAAACCGGTGGCAGCTCCTCCAGGTAAGTCTTGGAGAAAGAAAATCATCTGCTCGATCCAGTTACGAAGTGTATGGAGCATTCGGAATCCTCCTTGCGAGATGTACTACTGTGTTTTATTTTACCTCTTTCTGATTCAGAAAGGGAATGAAATTCCTTGAAAGGGATTCAGGAATTGTAGATTGTACATTCGAAAGGGAGTTGGTATTATACTTAAATGGGTGCGTTTTGCAGGCGTTCCCAGCTAGTCAATAGCTAGACGCTTCGTTTGCCAACGTTCGTTTTACTGCAAAAAACTGACATGGGGGCTAATGAGGAATATGAAACCTTATCGCGTACTATTATTTTATAAGTATGTTCCAATTGAAAATGCGGAACAGCTAACGAAAGAGCATCTTGCTTACTGTAAAGAGCTCGGTATCAAAGGTCGGATTTTGATTGCACCAGAAGGAATCAACGGCACACTCTCTGGAACGGTCGAACAAACGGAACAATACATGAAGGACTTGACGGCGGATCCACGATTCGCTGACATCGAATTCAAAATTGATGAAGTTGAAGAGCATGCCTTCAAAAAGACGTTCGTCCGTTACAAAAAAGAACTCGTCACATGGCGTTTTGAGGACGAATTCAACGTACCAGAAGAACACGCTGCGTATCTTGAACCAGCAGAGTGGAAAGAAATGATGAAACAAGATGACGTCGTCATTCTCGATGTACGCAACAACTACGAATACGACCTCGGACACTTCAAGAATGCCGTAAAAGTCGATGTCGATGCTTCACGGGAATTCCCTGAATGGCTAGACGAGAACGAGCATTTGTTTGAAGGGAAAAAGGTTCTCACATACTGTACGGGTGGCGTTCGTTGTGAGAAATTCACGGCGTACTTCCGTAAACGGCAACAGAGTGATGATATCTTCCACCTGAAAGGCGGAGTCGTCATGTATGGAAAAGATGAACAGACACAAGGAGAAGACTGGGAAGGTGAACTATACGTCTTTGATGAGCGTGTACAAGTTCCTGTCAATACCGTCAATCCGTCTGTCGTCTCAGAATGTTACTACTGCGGAAAACCGGAGACGCGCTATGTTAATTGTGCAAACCCGGAATGTAATCGACAGCACTTCTGCTGTGAAGAATGCGAACCAAAAGTCATGCGTTCGTGTTCCGATGAATGCCGGGAGCATCCGCGCAACCGTTATGAAAAAGAGCAACAAGAAGAATTAGTATAAGGCACGCGTAAAAAGCCGGATGATTTCTTTAATAGAAACCGTCCGGCTTTTTTTGTGTATTCAAGAGGACGGGAACAAGTAACGTAAAATATCTGGCAAACGTTTGGCCCAGGCCGTTTCATGATGGATTGCTTCCGGAATGATCGTATAGCGACTTTGAGTGAGTTTCTGTTCAACCGCTCGCGCTAAGACATCATTCGTGTGTAAATAATCCGTCTCGGTCATCGGACCACTCACTTCTTTTGTGCCGACGTCCATATAACAGCGATGCGTTGCAGACAGAGACGGGCTTCGCTCTATGAATTCAAGGAGTGAGGAGAAGTTTGCCCATCCGGCAGTCGATAAGGCAGCGACGCGCGTGATGACTTCCGGATACGCGAATAATCCATATAGCGAGATGACGCCACCCATCGAACTGCCGATCATTGTCGTATCATCAGGGCGTGTCGCATAGTTGGCATCAATGTATGGTTTTAACTCGCGGATGATCCAGTCCATATAGACCTTACCGTTGCCACCAATTGACGTCCGATGCGAAGGATAGGCGCTCCGCATCAATAAGGCTTCGTCACTCCAAGGAGCATAGTCATCGTACCGATCCATTCTATCTTCTGGACTGTCAATCGCGACGACCATTGCCGGAATCTGTGTCTGTTGTAGTGCAAGATGAATCTCCCAGCCTTTTCCGAACGAGGCGGTTTCTCCACTAAAGACGTTTTGTCCATCATGCATATAAATTACTGGTAATGCTTCAGAAGGATCCAAATGGGGCGGACGATGAATTCGAATCGTCCGGTGGGCTTGTGATGTCGGTAGCGTCATTTCAATTTCCGTAATCGACAATAGAGTCACGACCTTTCAAAGGTTTGCATAATGCGCGGTACAATTGCGTCCGTTGTGTTTTCCGCCGACATAGAGTGCATGGTCGGCTTGACGTAACGATTCTTCGAACGTCCGTTGATATCTTTCATCCACTGTATCAATTCCGAGGCTGACGGTTAAGGACAGTCGGTGACCATCGACGAGGAAGGGACGATCCATGACCGCATGGCGGACCGTCTCGGCAATCTGAATAGCAGCCTCTTGACTACCATTTCGCAACAGAAGCACGAATTCCTCCCCACCATAACGAGCAGCAAAGACATCATCATGTTGCAATTGGATCGCCTGGATACGTCGGCCGAGTTCACGAAGGACGAGATCACCTACTTTATGACCGTACGTATCATTGACACGTTTGAAATGATCGATATCGAACAGAATTACGGAGAGCGGGTAGGAGTCAGCGGCAAATTCCTGCCGACCGTGTTCATAAAAAGCACGGCTATTCGGTAATTCGGTCAAAGCATCGGTCCGACTTTCCGTATAGAGTTGGACCGTTTCACGTGAGCGTTCTAAGACGCGACAAAAGGTACGAAGCAAACGAGATAATTCGTCAGCATTTGTCACATCATAGGCGTCTGCGACTTGATGGAACAGGATGATCGAAACATCGACCTCTCCGCTCGTAATCGAAGGAATCGCTAGCATCGAGTGACGATCGACAGGCAATCCGATTTGAATATCGTTTCCCCAGTCGCAACGCAGACCATAGATGATTGGGGTATGCAAATCGTCAGCTGACAAGGAATGAAACAGTGGTAACACGTCGATTGGTTGTTTCGTCCGAATGTTATAGATGACTTGTTTCCGCTGTTGTTGAATTGAGATCCAACCTTCAGAAAACGGCAACAGATGTGGTAAATCGAGGAGTAACGAATCGATCGTCTCGCGCTCGAAGCGGGAAATCAACAAGTGTTCCTTCGCATCATCAAATCGTTTGGCATTATCGTTTGCTTCAAGGGAGTCACCACGTTCTTGCAACAGACGTTTGAACAAGAAGAGAATCAAGGCGGATACTGTAGCCGCGACGAGCGGACTTTCATCGTAGAACCAGATTCCAAGTAGAGCACTTAACATGCTGATTCCATAAACGAGGGACTGCAACTTCACGAGACGTCGCCAATCGTATTTCAAGTAGAGGAAGCGATTGACGAACAGACATTGGAAGTAAGAGACAAGGAAGACAGTGATCAAAAAGCCGATGAAGGGAAGCAGGGCTTTCGTATACGTAAAGTTTGAGCCGGTCGGTCCACCGAGCGCTTCATACGCAAATACCGGAAGCGAGATGTAGACTAAATCAAACAAGGCGTTGATCGGGTAGAGATAGGCGAAACGTTTCCAGCGAATCGCTTTTCGGTGAGACATGAATTGAAAGACGAGAATACCGACTTGGCTTAAAATCAAAGCGTACGTCAAACCGTAATTGAGGAATAAAAATAAGATGATTCCTTCTTGGAATGTATAATAAATGCCGCCACGACGGACATTATCGAACTGAAACAGGAGAACGAGCCCAAACAAATAAAGAGTATTGACGATGGAGATGGAAGGATGGAAGGTAGGTGGATGAACGATGCCAATCACTAATAACGTCAAGGCGACGAGACTGAAAACGATCCAGCTCGTCCGGGCTACCTGTTGGTAGTGGCGCATGAAACATCCCTCCCCCTGAGAAGTATCTTTTATTCCTATACCCGAATTGTGGAAATTTTGATAAGCCATTTACCAAAAAAATAAGGTTGAGAGAAAAGAAAGAATTGCGTATAATGTGAAAGATATCGAATACAGTCGATGATGAAGAGAGTAACGGTTGATTTTCGTCAACTAGCGAATCAGGGAATGGTGGAAGCCTGAGGACGAACCGGTCGTGAAGCGCACTTCTGAGACGCTACCCGATTCCTGAAGGAAAAGGCGTAGCCGGGGGAACCCCGTTATCCCCGAACAAGGTGGGTGTCAAAAATGACACCAAGAAGAGTGGTACCGCGGTCATTCCGTCTCTTTGCGCGTGGCGCAAGGGGCGTTTTTTATTGCCAAAAATCAGTGAAGCAGGAGGAAATAAAGATGAGTTATAAAACGCAATACGCAGAAGTATTACATCAAGTCATGGAAGGTGCCTTATCGGTTGAACAAATCGAACAACTGATCGAGCAACCGAAACATGAAGATCATGGAGATCTGGCATTCCCATGTTTCATGCTCGCGAAAGCATTCCGTAAAGCACCGAACATGATTGCTTCGGAGCTCGCAGAAAAAATTGATGCGCCGTTGTTCTCAAACGTTCAAGCTGTTGGTCCTTACATTAACGTCTTCTTGAACCGGGAAGTCGTCTCGCAAGAAATCGTCAACCAAGTCCTGACGGAGCAAGAGGCGTTCGGATCAAGTGAAGCGAATGGAAAAACGATCGTCACTGATTTTTCATCACCAAACATCGCGAAACCTTTCTCGATGGGTCACTTACGTTCAACAGTAATCGGAAATGCGCTCAACCAAATCTCACGTAAAAAAGGGTACGACGTCGTCGGTGTCAACCACTTAGGGGACTGGGGAACACAGTTCGGGAAATTGATGGTGGCTTACACGATGTGGGGTGAGGAAGAAGCGGTCCGTGCAGAACCAATCAAGGAATTGTTGAAATTATACGTCCGGTTCCACGAAGAAGCGGAAACAAATCCGACGCTTGAGGACGAAGGACGTCTCTGGTTCAAAAAACTCGAACAAGGTGATGAGCAGGCAACGACGCTTTGGACGTGGT
Source organism: Exiguobacterium sp. UBA3968 (assembly GCF_002385115.1). Lineage (NCBI taxonomy): Bacteria > Bacillati > Bacillota > Bacilli > Caryophanales > Exiguobacterium > Exiguobacterium sp. UBA3968. The sequence continues at coordinate 47,629 of NZ_DGCW01000007.1, read as the reverse complement.
TCCGTGAAGTCTCACTTGTCGAGTTCAACCGTGTCTATGAGATGCTCGGAGTTAAATTCGATAGCTTGAACGGAGAAGCTTTCTACAACGATAAGATGCAACACGTCATCGATTTGCTCGAAGAAAAAGATCTCCTCGTCGAATCAGAAGGGGCAATGGTCGTTGACCTCGAAGCAGAGGGTATGCCACCTGCCTTGATTAAAAAGAAAGATGGCGCAACGCTTTATGCGACACGTGACTTAGCAGCTGCTGTCTATCGTCTCGAAACGTACCGCTTTGAGCAAGCGTTCTACGTCGTCGGTGGGGAACAAGCGCTTCACTTCAAGCAATTGTTCGCAGTCTTGAAGAAACTTGGATTTGAGAACGTCGACGGAATGCACCATGTGCCGTTCGGTCTGATCATGAAGGACGGAAAGAAAATGTCGACGCGTAAAGGTCGGATCGTCTTACTTGAAGAAGTACTACAAGAAGCGATCGACGTCGCGAAGCAAAACATCGCGGAAAAAAATCCGAACTTAGCGAATGCCGAAGCAACAGCTCGTCAAGTAGGTGTCGGCGCCGTCATCTTCCACGACTTGAAGAACGAACGGATGAACAACATCGAGTTCGATCTTGAGCAGATGTTGAAATTCGAAGGCGAAACAGGACCGTATGTCCAGTACACGAATGCCCGTGCGCACTCGTTGCTCCGTAAAGGTGGCTATGATGGCACACCATTCGCTGGTAGTGCCGATGATCATGCATGGGGTGTCGTCTCGATGCTAAACCAATTCTCGACGGTCATCGATCGCGCGTTTACACGTCGCGAGCCGTCAATCATCAGCCGTTACGTCTTAGATCTTGCACAAAGCTTCAATAAATACTACGGACACGTCCGTGTTCTCGAAGATGACGCAGCAAAACAATCGCGTCTTGCACTCGTCAAGTCCGTCACGATCGTCTTGACAGAAGGTCTTCGTTTACTTGGTGTCGGCGCTCCGGAAGAAATGTAAGACCAATCCACGAATAAGAAGAGGTAGATTATGAAGACTGAGACGAAAGACCGATTACAGCAAGCTGCTTCACAGATGAAGCAGGAGCCTTTGGCAGAAACCGTCGCCTTCATGGCTGATTTTCACGGGAAAGTCGCTGCTTGGTTACCGGGAGAGTCTGTCGATTTCGTTCACGATTTCGTGACGGCGCCGGAAGCTGATTTGATTGCTCCGATTGAAGGAGACGCGTTGCGCACGAAAGACAATTTTGAATTCTTCATGCGTAAGAAACAGACACGAAAAAAACTCGGCGAACTGTTGACGCTTTGGAAGTCGGCACGCACGACAGAGACGTTGAGTCAAATCGATGCGATCGGATTAAAAAAATGGCTCGCTCGTAATGAATTCCGTTCGGAAGATAAACCATGGGATTATTTGAACCGTCTGCATGTTCTTCTGTTCCTTGATTTGATGACGACGATCATCGATGATCATCGATTGACGAGTTTGCATGAGCAACTTGTCGGTACAACACCAGTTCCGACGAGCTTCGTTCGTCGTCAAGGGGATGTCCGTCAAGTCATCGAAGCATTCGCGGAAGAGACGAACTTCACACAAGTGGATATCGTCAAGGCATCGCTTGTCCGTTATCTCTGATCAATAAGATGCATGAACAAAAGCCGTCGAGCCCTGTGCCCGACGGCTTTTGTCGTATCCTCTTACTTCGCCTGATAGAATACGATCGATTGTTGCACTGAATCGTAAAGACACCATTCTCGTTCGAACACGACAGGACCTAGATTGATGGCATATCGTCCTCCATTAATGGATAAAGATTGATACAATGGGCTCGACAGAGCAATACCATTTCGAAACAAACCTCTGATATGACTATGACCAAAAAAGAGTACTGGTTCACGTTGCTGTGACAGATCAGGCAAAAAATCACGGGACCAATTCAATTGATCTCCATGAATCAACAATGCACCCTCGATGTGTTGTTTTCGAGGGCAGTCGCGTAACGCATCGATGACAGGAGATAGTTGCGGTGGAACGAGCGACAGGATGCGCTCTTCTTGATTACCCAGTAACGTCTTAAAATCAATTAGGTTTAAAAAATCATCATCAAGCGTCACGACGAGGGAGAGCGATTCGAAAGAATAGCGCTTCGCTCGCTTTTTACCGACATGGCATTCATGAACATCACCGAGACAAAACAAATGCGCATCGGGAGCGAGCTGTCGTATGTCAGCTAGGACAGCCGCTGTGTCAGCTACTGAACTGTGAAGATCCGCAAAAAGGGCATAACGCATGATCGACCACTCCTTTGTTAAGGAGATACCCGAAAATGCGTTATGCCTATCTTTTGAATATGAGCGTTCAGATCAATCGATTAACGGAAGTTAATGAATTGAACATCGACTGATAATGGAAGCTCACGAACGATCTGCATGACTTGTTGTAAGTCGTCACGTGATTTACCTGTGACGCGGATTTGGTCATCTTGGATCTGTGTCTTCACTTTTAATTTTGATTCCTTGACGGCATTGTTGATCTTTTTCGCGTCGTCACGGTCGATTCCACTTTTCAGGATGACACGTTGTCGGACCGTATTCCCGGCAGCCTGCTCGACTTTTTCATACTGCAGGTTTTTGGTTGGGACTTCGCGCTTGATCAATTTTGCTGTTAAGACATCTTTGACTTGATCGAGTTTGAAATCGTCATCTGAGATTAGAATTAAATCCTCTTTTTCGAGCTTCATGTCGCTCTTTGAACCTTTGAAGTCGAAGCGGTTCGTGATTTCCTTCAGTGCGATTTGGACCGCGTTCTTGACTTCCTCGATGTTGATTTGTGACACGATATCAAATGAATTATCTTTTGCTGCCATTTCAATCTCCCCTTTCATTCCACTCTCTATTTTAGAGAGGAATACCGGAAGCGTCCACTGCTTTGAAATTTTGTTATAATAAAAACCATGAAATGAAAGGGGTGCTTGGCTTTGAAACAAACAGCAGACATGTTGACGCTCACACCGCAAGAACTGGATGAGCGATTTGCCTATAGTGGAAATGATTTAGGAGCGACCTTCTCAGAGACAGCGATTCACGTGCGCTTGTGGGCGCCGACAGCAGAACGTGTCGTGATTCGTCTCTACAAGACACTACGCGCACGAAAAGTCGAAGAGGTCGAGATGGTGGCAGACGAACGGGGAACGTACGTCGTTGAACTCGATCGAGCGACATATGAAGGTTATTTCTATACGTTTCAAGCGAGCATCAACGGACAAAAGGTCGAGGCGGTCGATCCGTATGCGAAAGCCGTCGGAACGAACGGAAAGCGCGGCGCATTAATTGACCCGACCAGTGTGACACCAGAACGATGGATTGAAGAACGTCCATTGTTCCATTCTTCGCAAGACGCAGTTGTCTATGAATTACACGTACGCGATGCAACGAGTCATCCGGCCAGTGGTGTCGTTGCACGTGGTACGTTCGCTGGACTGACGGAAGCAGGGACACGGACACCAAATGGTGGATTGACAGGGCTTGATTATTTGGCAGACCTCGGTGTGACACATGTCCAGTTACTACCGATCTATGATTTTGGCTCGGTCAATGAGACAGCGCCGAACGACCCGGATAACTATAACTGGGGTTATGATCCGGTGAACTACTTTGCGCCGGAAGGTTCGTACTCCTCGAATCCGGATGATCCACGAACGCGGATCCTTGAATTAAAACAATTGGTGCAGGCGTTACATGATCGCGGGATCCGTGTCATCATGGACGTCGTCTTCAATCATACGTATGATGCGGCGACGGTTCCGCTTGGTCAGTTCGTTCCTGGATACTTTTATCGTCAAGAGGCGGATGGGAGTCTCTCAAACGGTAGTTTCTGTGGAAATGATACTGCATCTGAACGTCTGATGATGCGAAAGTTCATTCTTGATTGTGTGACGTACTGGGCGAAGGAATACCATCTCGATGGGTTCCGCTTCGACTTAATGGGACTTCATGATGTTGAGACGATGAATCAAGTGCGCCATGCACTTGACCGGATTGATCCATCGATTCTGATCATCGGTGAAGGCTGGGACCTCGATACGCCACTTGATCCGGAAGAAAAAGCGAACTATTTCAACGCACCGAAGATGCCAGGAATCGCTCATTTCAACAACGGTTTACGGGACGGGGTCAAAGGCGACGTCCAAACGCCAGAAGACCGTGGTTTCATCAGTGGTGCATTTGACCGGACGAGTGAAGTCAAACGGGGAATTGCTGGTAACGTCTCTTCGCAAGGGTTTGCCGATGAGCCGAATCAAGTCGTCTCGTACGTCGAGGCTCATGATGATTTGACGATTTGGGATAAATTGACGGTGTCTCGTCCAGAAGACACGGAAGAGATTCGTCGGAAACGGCAAATGCTTGCGAATGCGATCATTTTGACGGGACAAGGGATTCCTTTCCTCCATGCCGGACAAGAGTTCTTCCGGACGAAAGACGGTATTCGTGACAGCTTCAATGCCGGAGAGGTCGTGAATCGCCTCGACTATGAACGGGCAGAAACAGAGCGTCCAGCAGTCGAGTACGTCAAAGGATTGATTGCCCTTCGTCGTCAGTATCCGATGTTCCGTCTCGCAAACGCGGCGATGATTAAAAAACATCTTCGTTTCCTTGAAGAAGAGGAAGGTGTCATTGCCTTTGAACTGAAGCGAACATATGAAGGATACGTCGAACGGCAGCGTGTCTATCACAATGCGACGGAAAAAGATATCACGATTGAATTGCCAAATGGTGAATTCGAGGTGTTGGTTGAGTCGGGTGCCGTTAAATTACACGCACCACGGTTGCACGAAGAAAAACAGTTAGTCGTTCCAGCATTGACGACTACGGTCATTGCGGAACGAAAAGCAGATTACAAGAAATACGCGGTAGCAGGTGGTGCAGCACTGACGATCATCGGATTGTTGTACGCAGCGAACAAGCGTCGAAAGAAAACCGATTAAATGGAGAAGGATGAAGCACTAAATGGCTTCGTCCTTCTTTTGTGTGCGGATGACAGTCCGATGTCAGCCTGTCATACAATTGACTTACGAAAATCATTGAAAGATTGTTTGAACATACATCTTTCGGGAACAATTCATATGTAGTATTTTAAATGTTGTTTTGACGTGAAAGGATGTACGTTGTATGTTCGGTTTCGGTGATTTATGGAAATTCTTTTTGTCGTTCTTTTTACTATTGCCTATCGTGACATTGATTCATGAGATGGGACATTACTTTTTTGCCCGATTATTCGGCGGAAACATGGAGATCAATATCGGTTCAGGAAAGTCGTTGCTTCGTGTTGGTCCGATTCGTTTGAATCGCGTCTATTTTTGGGATGGTTGGTGTCAATATGAGGCACTACGTAAGGAGACGAAATTCGCCAACATTCTGGTTTATGCCGGTGGATCGATTGCAAACGTGGCGAGTATCTTAGCCATCAATGGTCTGATTTACGCCGGTGTGTTCGAAGCATCAATCTTTACCTATCAATTCGCGTATTTTTCGTTTTATTTCGTCTTTTTCTCCCTCTTCCCGATCGATCATCCGAACGGTTATCCGAGTGATGGGAAAGCAATCATTAATGTCTTCCGGTATGGTAAATCAGAATATCATCCGCAATCCTAAGGTGAAAAATAAAGCCTCCTTCCACCGTTGGAAAAGAGGCTACTTACTCAAGATTCCGATTCGCTAGACGAATCAGGTTCCGTGTTCGCTTGTTCCTGCTCGAGTTCGACGAGCTTTTGAATCAAGATATGGCGTGGCATATGCATTAGTTGTTCAAGTGGTACGTTCAGACGTTTCGCAAGTTCGACAGCTGTCTCTGCGGATAATTGTAAAGGTTTCATCGTGTTCGTCCTCCTTTTTCCATGAAGTTAGTATAACAGGAGGTGCAAGCCGAGCGCATCAATAGTAGCGAGAAACTGAGAAGGTTGATACCGTATGAAGTAGGAAGTGATGCATATGTATAAACCTGCTGCAGAGCTGTTACTCCATGAATCCGTCTCACTGTTTGATCGCATCGGGGAGGATTTGCTTCTTTTTCGAGATCGCCACGGATTTATGAAATGTGATGCGGATTTAAGACCACTGTGGGAAACAGCATGTGCGTATGTTCCATTCTCCTGGTACATTGAGCCAGGCGGTGGACGATTGTTCATCGTATTTGAAGAGTCAGCTTATTTTGGTTTATTGGATTTAGAGCAAGGGCATTTAAATTACATTAAGCGACCCGCTGCTTTCTCCGAAGCATGGTTCAGTAATTTATTCTTGTGGCAAGATGATGAAATCTTCCTATACACGGCAGAAACGGACGTCGTCTGTGTGAACGTTCAAACAGGGGACTGGCGGTACTCAAACTATGAAGAGGCGCCGCTGTTCGGACGCTTAGTTGAGCGAGGATATGATACACGTTTGACGTTCGAGCGATTCATCGCACCTACGACGATCATCTCCTATGATGATCTACAAGAACGGTATGTGATTTGGGATGCCGCGACGAATCAGGAATCGGTCATTCCTTTTTCGGATTACGCGGAGTATTCACTCGTTGACCACCGGCACCAATTGTTTTCGATCACCGATTCCTCTCGGTTTTACTTGTATGAGAAGAGTCAGCTGAAATATAAGTTCGAGGGATGCTACTCCTCCGTTTTACTCAAAAGTGTGTTACTCGATGAAGAGGCGCGGCGTCTTGCGATCGTGTCGACATCGACTACATTCGGCAACACATGGGTTCAAATTTTTCAAAAGACGTAATGAAACATCCTTTTCGCTTTTCAGCAAGAAGGATGTTTTTTGTACGTTTATACAGGAAGGAGACGCATCATGGAACGGCTTGGTCATCTGATTAGTGCGTATTTTCGAGGAGTGTTGGTCGTTTGGGGGCTTCTACTCGTCGTGCTTGGTTATTTTGCATATCAATTACCCGATCGTCTAGAAGGAAATGGATTTACACGTGACGGTGATTTTCAACGCGTCGAAACGGTGCTCGCTCAAGATTTTGGGCAGGATCCACATACGATCATCGTCCTATTTGAGAATCAAGAGAATCTACGACAAACGATGGTACAACATGTCGAGCGCTTCCGTGACATCAAAGGAGTCGGGAACGTCATTGGTCCCGTCGAAAATCCGCGAGCGATGCGGGACGATAAGGGATACGTGACAGTCGGTGTACCAACACTTGATGCGAAATGGGCAACAGCGGTCACACGTCAACTGGATGGTACCGGGACGATTCGGCTAACGGGTGAACCGGTCGTCGTTGATGATTTGAATACAGCGTCCAAAAATGACCTCATCCGAGCTGAGTTAATCGGAATTCCGGCAGCATTGATCGTCTTACTACTCGTTTTCGGTACACCCGTTGCCACCATCTTACCCTTGATCATGGGACTCGTCACTTTTGTTTTTGGTGCCGGTGTTCTTTACTTCGTTGCCGGACAACAAGAGTTATCGATCTTCGTCTTGAATGCGGTCGCAATGATTTCGCTGGCACTCGGCATTGATTTTTCGTTGTTATACGTTAATCGGTTCCGTGAAGAACGGCAGGACGGACAAGGGATTCGATCGGCAGCGATTCGTTCGGTCGAGACGGCAGGACGCTCGATTTTATTTTCCGGAATCTGTGTATTCGTCGGACTTGCCGGATTGTTGTTGATTGATGTTGATGTCTTCCGCGCTGTTGCAATCGGGACACTCGTTTCGGTACTCGGGGCGGTTGTCAGTGCGTTGACATTATTACCGGCACTATTAATCGTTTTCGGGAAGGTACTAGAAAAAGGACGACTTTTCCGGCAACAAGCAGGTCGTGGAGAAGATCGTTGGCGCCGCCTCGCACGTTTCGTCATGAAGCGCCCTGTCACAGTGACGATTCTATCTTTATTACTTCTTTTACCTTGTTTATTTCCGTTACGTGACTTGACGTTGAACATTCCGCAAGCAACTGCCCTGCCGGAATCCTATCCGTCGCGTCTGGCCTTTGAGTCGTGGGAAAAAACATTCGGGAACGATGGAACGGACGCCGTTCTCATCTTGTCTGCGGATGCTTCCTCAGAGGTGGGACGAGAAAAAATCGAAGATGTGACGATTCGACTCGAATCAGATTCAGAAGTGCGTTCCGTCGTGTCCGCCGCAACGATCGCGGAACAGCAACAGGTTCCGCTCGAGCAGTTACTCGCTGTTTCGGCTGGGCGCGATGCACTGAAGTCGTTTCTATCAGAGAACGATCAAGCACGGATCAACGTCAATTTAAAAGGAGATCCCGGCGATGCTACTTCGCAAGACTGGATACGAAAGGTGCAGGCGGACGGTTACCTTGTCGGGGGACCAGCAGCCTTTAATCAGGAAATTTATGATGCCATTGAATCGAAACTCCCGCTGGCTATCGGTGTCGTCGTCTTGGCGACATTCATCATTCTGCTAATCGCGTTCCGATCCATCTTGATTCCAATCAAAGCGATTCTGATGAATTTGCTCAGTTTAGGAGCAACGTTTGGATTACTCGTCGTCTTGTTCGAGTCCGGCGCAGTTCTTCCGCAGGAGACGATCGGCATTCTAACACCGGTCTTCATCTTCTCACTCGTCTTCGGCTTATCGATGGATTATGAAGTGTTCCTCGTCTCGCGAATGGAAGAATATTATGACGAGACGGGCGATAACGATCATGCGACCGAGATGGGACTGGCGAAGACGAGTAAAATCATTACGTCCGCTGCCTTGATCATGATCGTCGTCACCGGTGCGTTTGCCTTTACAGGTGTTAGTCCGATCAAACAACTTGGTGTCGGTATCGCGCTTGCAATTTTTATTGATGCTACGATTGTCCGGATGCTCCTTGTCCCCGCACTGATGAAGCTATTTGGTCACTGGAACTGGTGGTGGCCGGGAGGGCGTCGTAAAGCGATCCGCAAGTGACACATCGCGTAAGCACATCAGTAGCTATTCAGAGGAAGACGAGCGTATACTGTCGATATTCAATTCAAGAAATTAGAGGAGGCACTTCACTCATGGCAACTCAAGCAATGTTTGAACCATTTACACTACCAAACGGTGTGACGCTGAAAAACCGCGTCTTGATGGCACCGATGACGAACTATGCGGCACAAGAGAACGGCGAAGTATCGGATGCGGAACTCGCGTACTACGCAGAACGTTCAGGTGGCGTCAGCGCTGTCATTACAGCATGTGCGAACGTCACAGCAGACGGTCAAGGATTCCCGAATGAGTTTGGTGCGCATCGTGACGATCTCGTGCCGAGTCTGAAGCGACTCGCGAAAACGATTCAAGATAAAGGCGCAAAAGCGATCTTACAAATCTTCCACGCTGGTCGTATGGCACCACCAGAACTCGTCGGTGGGCAAACGGTCAGTGCAAGTGCTATTGCACCCGTGCGTGAAGGTGCGATGACACCACGTGCGTTAGAGGCAGAAGAAGTCGAAGCAATCATCGAAGCATTCGGTCAAGCGACACGTCGTGCGATGGAAGCTGGATTTGATGGTGTTGAGATTCACGGTGCAAACACGTACTTGATCCAACAGTTCTTCTCACCACACTCAAATCGTCGTGAAGATAAATGGGGCGGTAGCTTAGAAAAACGTCTCGCCTTCCCATTAGCTGTCGTGGATGCAGTCGAAGCTGTCGCTAAACAACATCCTTCGTTCATCGTCGGATACCGTTTCTCTCCAGAAGAAATTGAAAATCCAGGAATCACACTCGATGATACGATGCGCCTCGTCGATGAGCTGGCGAAAAAAGACCTCGATTACTTGCACGTTTCCGTGATGGACTTCTTCGCAGGTTCAATTCGTGATGAAAATGAAACGACATCACCTATTACACTCGTTCAAGAACGTGTTGGTGAACAAGTACCTATCATCGGTGTCGGATCGCTTCACACAGCGGACGAAGTCGAACAAGGTTTGGCTGTCGTTCCAATGATCGCTCTTGGTCGTGAACTGATCATGGAACCGAAATGGGTTGAGAAAGTCGAAGCGGGTGACCTTGCGTCAATCCGGACAGAACTTGATCCAGAAGCACAAGCAGAACTCGTCGTTCCAGATGCATTATGGGCAGGTATCACAAGCCGTCCAGGCTGGTTCCCGATCAAACAAGCAAGCAAATAATAGAACAGCATCAAAAAGCACTCTAGATTTCGTGTCTAGAGTGCTTTGAGACTGAAGGTAAAGTGCAATTTTTCTCTAACGAGAAGGATTGCGCTTTTTTGTTCGTCTCGCATCGTTTTCCTGGGACAAGCATCGCGCCGCTTCGCTTCGCTGCAGGGTCGCTCTTGCTTGTTTTTCCCTAGAAAGCGATGTCGAGTGAACAAAACGCTTCTCGAATCCTTCTTCTAGAAAAAATAACGCGCTTCACGCCACTCCTACAGGAAAAAGCGCATTGCGCTGTCAGAGACACACGAGACCCGTTTTCCTGCTCGAAGCGGGAAAACTGGCTTGTGTCTCGCCTGAGGAAAGGGCGTGAAAAGACGCGTCATTTTTTGGAGTCATCCCTGTTGTCTACAAACCTGAAAACACTCTAGATTTTGTGTCTAGAGTGTTTTTTTGTTTAATATGCAACCTGTCCCATCCGAACGCCGCAAAACGTATGCAATGTGACCGGATCCTGTAGGTTCGTTCGTTCCAACATATCGTTTAAGAGTAACGCACAGACGTAGGCATCTTCTTTCGCATCATGGTGCTGGAAAGAGACGTTGAGAAACTCTGCCATCGTATTCAATCGATGGTTCGGCAACCAAGGATACAATTTGCGGGATAATTTGACCGTGCAGCCGTAGGTGAAAGCGGGCATCTGGTACATATCGTATTTTTGAATCGCTTTTTGGAGTGCCCCCATATCAAATGATGCATTGTGAGCAACGATCAGTTGAGCGCCTGCAATCAAATCGTATAAGCCATGGGCTTCCATTGCTTCAGGTAACGTCGGCGCATCAAAGACATCGCTCGGACGAATTCCGTGGACCCGAATGTTTCCAGCATCGAAATTTTCTTCTGGATTGATTAAGACCTGTTTACTCTCCGTGACACGACCGTTCGAGAGAACGGACCAACCAAACGCACAAATGCTTCGGCTATTTCGGTTTGCCGTTTCAAAGTCAATTGCTAATGTATACATCCAGCAGGCTCCTTTCTGTCATTCACTAGTAACAGAATACATGTTCGTATTCTGGAAGTCCATCAAAAAAGACCATCTGCAAGGCAGACGATCTTAGATCCATTCCATTCACTTCGCGGTGGCGACTTTTTGTTCCTCTGCGACGTACTCTTCCGGTTTAAATAACAGAACGCGATCTTTATAGGCGAAAACAAGGGCCGTCAAAACAGCCATTGCATCAGCGATCGGAAAAGCGAACCAGACACCATTGACACCGAAGAACACTGGCAATATCAAGACGAGTGGAATCGTGTATAACGTTTGGCGTGACAAGGACAAGAATAAAGCGACTTTTGCTTTTGCAAGCGATTGGTACATTCCGTTGACAATCATTTGAATTCCGTAGACGAACGATAAGGCGAATAAGATACGCATCGCACTCGAGCCTTCCTGTAGAAGTGTCGCCTCTTCTGTGAACAAGCCGACCCAAAAACGAGGGAACAGTTGAATGAGTAACCACAAGCTGATCGATAACGATAAACCGTAGCGGATTGCCAACTTGATGGCGAGCGACATCCGGCTAAACTGCCGGGATCCGAAATTATACCCGACGATCGGTTGCATCCCTTGCACGATCCCCATGATCGGCATACCGACGAGCGCCATGAACTTATTGATGACTGCAAACGTTGCCAGTTCTGTCGTACCCCCGTACCGGACGAGCATATGATTGACAGTGATGAATAGAACGGATTGAGAGACTTGCATGATGAACGACGATGATCCAATTTGCATCATCCGGAACGTTAATCGGAAATCAGGTTTAAAAGCACTCCGATTGAGCGTCAAGCCAGTTTGTCGGCGTTTCGTAAAGAAGAATCGAAAAACAAGTACAGCACCAACGATTTGCGCAACGACTGTCCCGAGTGCAGCACCTTGGATGCCCCAATCAAGACCAAAGATGAACAGCGGTGTCAGGACGATATTGATCGCAACCGTCGTCAGCATGACGCGCATCTGATAGTTCGCGCGTCCTTCTGCGCGGAGCATCGCACTCGACGCCATCGTCAACATGAAGAAAGGAGATCCGATCAAGAGGACGCGTAAGAAAGCGATACTGTACGGCATGATCTCATCCGTCGCTCCAAAGAGACGTAGCAACGGTTCGACGAAGATGAAAGCACTGATGATAGCGAGCATACTGATGAAGAAAACAGCCATCAAGACGTTGGCATAAGCACGACTGGCACCATCTGTTTGTTTTTGACCGAGTCGTTGTGACGCAATTGCAGCACCACCGATCCCGATCGAGTTGGCGATTGCCATTAATACGAGCTGGACGGGGAAAGCGATTCCGACGGCGGCCACGGCAGCCGTACCGATTCCTTGAGCGACGAAAATCGTATCGACGATATTGTAGAGTGCCGTGACGAGCATCCCGACCATCGCTGGTAAAGAGAGACTAAGTAAAAGCTGATTGACAGGTGCTTCACCCAAACGGGCAGTGTTTTTATTCATGGAAGGAGGACCTCCTATTTTAGACAAGTGGTAAGTAGGGTTTTACTCAGAGTAGTCGCTTCTTTAACGAGATGCAAGAAATCACTCTAGTCAATGTGTTCGTTCTATGAAAAAAGGATGCGCATGAAGCGCATCCGATGAATCTCGATTTAAGATGGTGTAGGCAGGTAACCTTTCGAATATTCGAAAGCAATGAATAAAATAGCACCGAGCGCCAAATAAGCGAGGAGCGTGATCGTTTGTTGTTTTTTCGGCATCTGATGATACTGAACAGACTCTTCAGCAAGACGAAGTGGTTCAATTCGCTGATCGATCCGTCGCAATAAGGCATCGTAATCGTTGGCGGCATCATATTGATACCGTAACAGATCGTCTGCTTCCTGACGTGCCTCTTCCGGACTCGCTTGTCGCAAGTCTTGTAAATCGAGACGAAGTGACCAAGCGATCGGATCGTAGGTACTCTCGATTGTTTGTTCTTCCTCACCTTCTAGTTCTGGAGCAAGTGCGACTTCAGCGTCTGCACGTTCTTGCTCTGCCTTTGCCCGTAAAACGCGTTCACGTGCGGCACGGTACAACATTAAGGTCGACCGGTTCGCCTCATATTGTTTCGCGAACTTATACCTTTTCCAAACGGCACTGCCGCCTAAAAAGGCAATCAAGAGCAAAATCAGACTAAAGTGGGTGATACCGTAGGCAATCAAGGCAGCAAGTCCCGCGACCCAGACGATGATCGGAAGTCCCGCAAGAATCCGTCCGCCGTCAAGCGGACTGACGGGAAGTAGGTTGAAGAGATTCAATAGAGCCCCGAGGTGGAAGATGACGAGCCAGAAGTCATTTCCCGTCACAGCATATCCGATCGCAAGCGGAATCAGGGATACGAGACCAGCGAGTGGTCCACCGTACGCGAGAATCGCTTCTTGTTTTGGCGTTCGAAATGTATCCTTGATGCCGATGACGGCTCCCATGAACGGAACGAAAATGGCAGGACCGGTCTTAAAACCGAGTCGTTTAGCGGCGAGTAGATGTCCCATCTCATGAATGAATAGGAGATAGAGCAATCCGACCCCGAACCAAACACCGAATATTTGAGCGTAAAAGAGAAGAGAGATTCCGAACGAAATCAAAGTGCCTCCGAACTTTGAAAATTTCAATAAGGCAAGGATGACCTTTCCTTTCGTCAAGAGAAAGGCGCCGGCAACAGCAAGTCCACCCCAACGTTTTTTAGCCATCGTGAAATTCCTTCTTTCATCATGTGACGTTCTTCCTTAAGTGTACGACACAATTGTAGAAAAAGTTTCATTCAGACTGCTCGGGGATTAAATAGAAGCAGCTTCCATCTGGCTGACGCTCTTCACTACCGACCTTAAAATGATGTGTCGTCGCTAGAGCTGCAGCAATCGACAATCCGAGTCCACTTCCTGAACGATCGCGTGCTGCATCGAGTCGGTAAAACCGGTCGAATAACCGAGCGCGTTCTTCGTCCGTTAGAGACGTTCCCCGATCAAGGACAGCCAGACGTTCTTTGCGCAGGTACAATTCTGGTGAAGTAGCATACTTCAGGACATTATCGATATAGATCGTCAAGATACGTAACACCGCTTCGCGATTTGCCCGAATCGTTCCGGAGGCATCAACAGGAATGATCGTCCCTGTTGCGTGATACATCCGATCAGCGAGTTCGCTTCCAAGGTCTGCTAAGTCAATCACTTCGACAGATGTTTCCTCGTAACCGAGACGAGACAATTCGAGCATAGGCTCAATCAAGGTCGTCCGCATCGCATGTGTCTCCTGCAAGATGTGTTCGATCGATTCATCGAGTACGTCGGGCTTCGTTTTGCCCCAGCGTTTCAATAATTGAGTGTATCCCTCAATGACGGTCAAGGGTGTCTTCATTTCATGCGAGACATCCGCGACGAACTGCCGTTGTTGTTCCATCGTCTGATCGACACGACCAATCATCTGATTGAAGACGCGACCGAGGCGACCGATCTCATCATCACGTTTGGTCTGCACGGTCTCAAGCGTTCCAGAAGAGGAGATTCGTTGCATCGTATCATTTAGTTGCCTGAGCGGGCGGAGCGTCTGATAAGCAATCCAGAAGCTACTGATGAACGCGATCAGGATTCCAACGACTAACACGATGGTGAAGGTCAAAACGAGTGTCGAGACTGTATCATCGACGCTCTCATCTTCGAACAGATAGGCTTGATCCTGATAGACGATGCCGAACCAATCGCCAGACTTAAAAGGTTCCTTCGAGCGTGGGATACCGGGGAGGTCATTTGCTTGTACGTCTCCGTTAACAGTAGACGAGTCGTCGCCATCTTCATCGTTTGAGATGACCCAGCGTCCATTTTCGTTCGATAAGACGACAGCATCCTCATGAAGCGTCAGCAATGTCCGGACCG
The DNA here is from genome assembly GCF_002385115.1 of Exiguobacterium sp. UBA3968. NCBI lineage: Bacteria > Bacillati > Bacillota > Bacilli > Caryophanales > Exiguobacterium > Exiguobacterium sp. UBA3968. Next base: position 32,575 of record NZ_DGCW01000007.1, on the reverse strand, counting down.
ATGAATCATCTTCCATCAATTCCTCTGCCTGTTCCAGTTGGGTATAACGCGATTCAATTAAATGATTTTGGACGACGAGTGTCACGACGATGAACGAAAAGAATAACAAGAGTGTCGTAAAGGCGGTGACGGATAAAGCAAGCTTCGTTCGAAGCTTCATGGGATCGCCTCCCGTAGCACATAACCAACCCCACGAACGGTCTGAATCAAAGCTGGAGGGTGGGCATCGACTTTTTTGCGAAGATAACGGATGTAGACGTCGACGATGTTCGTCTCGCCGAAGTAATCGTACCCCCAGACGTGATTTAGGATTTGTTCGCGTGTCAGGACATGTTCCTTGTTTTCTAGTAAATATGTCAGAAGTTCGAACTCACGTGGTGTCAAATCGAGTCGCCCTTCATTGCGAAATGCTTCATGTCGATCAAGATTGAGTACAAGATCAGCGAACTGTAACGTGCGCGGTGCGTTACTAGTTGAAGTCGGAGTGCGTAATAACGCTCGGATCCGAGCAAGGAGTTCCTCCATCTCGAACGGTTTCGTCACATAATCATTCGCACCAAGATCGAGTCCCGCGACTTTATCGTACACTTCTCCACGTGCTGTTAGCATAATGACGGGGACGTGCATGCCTTTTCCACGGAGCCTGCGCAACACCTCGAAGCCGCTCAGCTCCGGCATCATCACGTCGAGTAAGACGAGATCAACCGAATGCTCAGCGGCAGCGAGACCATCTTTTCCGTTGGGGGCGACACGTGTCGCGTACCCGGCATATTGGAGTTCGAGTTCAAGGAGGCGCGCGATTTTCGCGTCGTCCTCAACGATTAAGATGGTGGTTGACATAAACATCCTCCTTTAATGATCATTCATCGATTTCTGTCACTTCGTCTGATGCGTTCAACTCAAGTTTGACGGAACCACCAACTCGGACGTCATCATCTTGTTCCATGTTTGATGTACGAGAGTACGATTTTTGCGCACCATTCTGTTCAATGACGATCTCTTGATTCGTTATTTTAGAGAGTGTACCGCGGACTTCTTGCTCCCGTGCATCGTCACGGTCTTCATCGCGTACATCATTACGATTTTCGTCATCCTCTTCCCGATCAAGCTCACGGACTTGACCATCTGCATTCAATTCGATTTTTACGATATCCCCAGATTTCGCAGCGTCACGTTCCGCACGATCCGCCATTGCGTAGATCGTCTCTTGTCCCTCTTGTTCGAGTGTCAATTCACTTTGTGATAGGGCACGAAGGATACCGTACCGTTCATTCGCATCGTCCGATGAATCATTTGAGCGATTGCCATCGTCCTCTCGGTCATTGCGATCATCTGGATCTTCTCGCTCAAGTTCCGTGATTTGCTGATTCGCATTCAGATCGATTTTGACCCAATCCTCTTTTTGCACGGCTTCACGTTCTACTGACGAAGCAAAGTCATACGTCTGAGCGTCACCGTTAACGTCGATCGTCATCGAACGATCTGATAGTTTCTGCAATGTGCCTTCGATTTCTTGATCGTCACGCATTGAAGCAGGAAGCTTTTGTTTGACTTGGCGCGAAGCAGCTTCGACTTTTTGCTCTGTCTGCTGTGAAGTGGTGACCGTCGAGTTGACGAGAGAGTGTCCTGGGCCTGTGAAGAGTAGGAACGCACCAGCTCCTGTTAAGACTGTACCCGTTACGGCAAGTGTAGCGATTCCTTTTTTGAAACGTTTATTTCCTTTATCTGTTCGTTTTTCAGTCATGATGATGTCCTCCTTTGAGTAGTGGCTGTTGTTCTTATACCTAGAATAACCAGACCACGTGAAAGGAAACTGAGGAACAGATTAGAATTTGATGAGAATTAGATCGTCTTGATGATCCGAGCTGGATTTCCACCAACGACGCTGTTTGCCGGTACATCCTTGACGACGACACTACCTGAGGCAATAACTGCATTATCTCCGATCGTCACACCGGGATTGATGACCGCGCGTCCACCGATCCAGACATTGTTCCCGATGACGACTGGTTTTCCTAATTCATAACCGCTATTGCGCTCGACAGGATCGAGTGGGTGGGTCGCGGTATAGATATGTACTCCTGGAGCAAGCATGCAGTTGTCGCCGATCGTAATCGGACAAATATCGAGCAAGACACAGTCATAGTTGGCATAAAAACGAGCCCCTAACGTAATGTTGTAGCCATAATCACATTTAAAGGTCGGTTCGATGTAAAAGTCGGCTTGCTCCGTCTGAAATAATTGTTGCAAAAGCATCTTTCGCTTGGCACGATCATGGACACTCAATTGATTAAACTCATAACAGAGCGATTGTGCCCGGATGCGGTCGGCCACGAGTTCCGGATCTTGTGCTAAATAGAGTTCCCCTTTAATCATCTTTTCTTTTTCAGTCATCTGATTCACTCCTTCATCGTTATTACTTTCATTAGACTAAATGGCACCGGGTGATGCAACTGATATCCCGTTAAGACACGCGAAAACAGGATAGCCGAAGCTACCCTGTCGAGATTCGATCCTTATGCTAACTCGATTCCACCTGTGACACCATAGATTTGCGCTGTGACATAGCTTGCAGCGTCTGAAGCAAGGAAGACATAGACATCAGACAGTTCGACCGGTTGACCACTTCGTTTCAGTGGTGTTTCCTGCCCGAACTCTGGAATGTTCTCGCTTGGCTGACCACCCGAGATTTGAAGCGGTGTCCAAATCGGACCAGGTGCGACGGAGTTGACACGGATTCCTTTTGGCGCGACTTGTTTAGCGAGTCCACGCGTGAAACCGTTGATGGCAAACTTCGTCGAAGCGTAATCCAAGAGATTCGCGCTTGGATTATATCCTTGGACAGATGTCGTCGTGATAATCGAAGCGCCTTCCTTTAAGAGTGGCAAGGCTGCCTTGACGACCCAGAAGAGGGAGAAGACGTTGATTTCGTATGTCTTGCGTAATTGCTCCGTCGAAAGGTCGAGAATGTTTTCGACAGCTTGTTGTTTACCCGCGACAAGTGCCAAAATGTCGAGTCCACCGAGTGATTCATGTGCTTCTTTGACGAGTTGTCCACAGAACGCTTCATCACTTAAATCACCAGGTAAGAGATATGCTTTTTGTCCCGCTGCTTCAACGAGTGCTTTGACCTCTTCAGCATCCTGTTGTTCTTCCGGTAAGTAGTTAAGGACGATATCAGCCCCTTCACGAGCGTAGGCGATTGCTGCTGCTCGGCCGATGCCGGAGTCGCCACCCGTAATCAGTGCTTTTTTGCCGATCAATTTGCCAGAACCTTTATAACTTTCTTCTCCACAATCGGGAACAGGTTCCATTTTTGCTTGAACCGCTGGGGCGTCCTGATATTGTTTTGGGAAATCGTCATTGAAGTATTTTGTTAACGGATTTTTCGATGCAGCCATGTAAACATTCCTCCTGAAAGTTGGTTTTGGTATAGGTTGTATGTTCCCTCAACAAGTCGGATTAAACGTTTTTGATGGTAGTAAATTTGGAAATTGATGGCTTACACTCGAGAAAGAGGAGTGTGAAGAAGATGATTGCTGGACTGTATGAAGCCCATTTACCGGTCAAAGAGCTCGAACGATCGATTGTCTTTTACGAAGAGTTAGGTCTTGAATGTGCGTTCCGAAATGAACGCGTCGCTTTCTTTTGGATCGAGCACGGTAAGAGTTGGTTGGGGCTATGGAAAGCAGGTCAAGCTGAGTTACCGTATCATCCGTCGATTCGCCATGTTGCGTTTCGGATGGAGCATGAAAATATCGACAAAGCACAGGACTGGTTAAAGGAGAGAGGGATTGAAGTTCGATCAGCCTTCGGTGTAGCAGGAGCAAATCAACCGCTCGTTCTCAATAATCATCCACATGCGCACGCAGCAATCTACTTCGAGGATCCAGATGGTAATTCACTCGAATTGATCGCACCGTTACGCTTTGATATGGAGACGATGAACGGAACGATGTCGTATCAGGACTGGCAGCATCTTTATCAGATTGAAACGGAAAAATGAAGAGGTGACTGTAACGTTCAGTCATTGATTACGCATTCAAATCGCAAACTGCATGACGTGTTCTTTTATAGAAAACGGTTCGAAATGAACAAAAAGTGCAATCTTTCTCCTCATAATAGAGAAAAATTGCACTTAATCTATCTTGCAATAAATTTAGACACGAGCTGATTGGCGCTCGCTCATTGCTTGTAGAGCTGCTTGGTTTAGTAAGTTCCACGGTTTGTTGTAGTGCGGTTGGAAGAAGAAATCGACGAAAGCGAGCTCTTCAAGTGTCATGTCATTTTGAATCGCGACAGAAAGTGTGTTCATTGCCTGTGTCAAATCAACTTTTGAGATGATTTGTGCACCGACGACACGATGTGTTGCCGTCTCGAAGACGAGCTTCAATTGGACGTCTTCTGCTGTTGGCATGAACTCTGGACGATACGCATCTGTAACTGTCGTGCTGCTCACTTCAAGTCCGAACAAGGGTGCCGCTTCTTCTGTCAAACCAGTCGACGCGATGTTCAAATCATATAAGCGAAGACCAGATGTGCCTTGTGTTCCTTGGTAACGAATCTTTGGCGCGAGTAAGTTTTTTCCGATGAGCGTACCCATCCGGACAGCATTCGTTGCGAGTGGAATATAGGCATGTGTCCGAGCTGGGTTGTAATAGACGGCACAGCTGTCACCAGCAGCAAAAATGTTCGGGTTGCTCGTCCGCATATAATCGTCAACGATGATGGCACCGTTCGGTAACATATCGACTTGTCCTTTTAAGAGTTCCGTGCTTGGGCGGAAACCGACACAGAGAATGACGAGATCCGTTTCAAATGTGCCTTTATCTGTAACGACGTGTGTGACAGCACCGTTTTCTCCTTTGAAGCTTTGGACGGTTTGTCCAAGTTCAAGACGAATGCCGCGATCTGTTAATTCGCGTTCAATGACGTCAGTGAACGAGCGGTCGAGGTATTTGTTGAGAATGCGATCTGCACTGTCGATGAACGTAACATCTTTTCCGTAGGCTTCAAACGCTTCGACGAGTTCAGCACCGATATAGCCTGCACCAACGACCGTGATCCGCTCTGCATCTGATGCTTTTTCGATGATTGTTTGAGCGTGGTGATAGTTTTTACAGAGCTCGATTTGATTCAACTCAATACCAGGAAGCATTGGAATGATTGGCCAAGATCCAGTCGTCATGATGAGTTTATCGTACGTATCGTGAACGACTTCACCAGTCATGAGGTTTTTCGCAACGATCGTTTGACGTTCACTATCGATTTCAAGTACATCATGTTTCAGACGCATATCGGCTCCGAGCTCAGCAAGTTCACTTGGTGACGAGTAAAATAGCGATTCCGCGTGCTTGACGACACCACCGACGTGAAGTGCGATCCCACAAGAGAGAAACGATACATTGTCATTCCGCTCATAAACGGTGATCTCGACATCTTGTTGTGAAGCGAGTTCTTTGACTGCTGCTGTTCCTGCGTGTGTACATCCGATGACTGCTACTTTCATGGGTAAAGTCTCCTTTGTGTTTTGTTTGTGATGTAAATCACATTCATTTGATATACTTAGTGTAATCCTTCACAAGTTCACTTTCAAGTAGTTTGTTCAACATTGAGCATAATCTTGTCTAAATTGTGAATGAGTGAGCAAAGGTGTTTGGATTATGTGAAGAATGCGTAAAACTGTTTTAGTTACTGAAATTCGGGTTATAATGAAAATAGATTTTTAATGAAGGGGTGGAAACCGATGGATACCGAGAGGACCAATCATCTATTCAGCTTACCTGATTTTTAGCAGTACCGGTCAAGACGAACAAGACGGTAATGGCTTATAAAAATCAGGGAGAGCGAAAATAGATGAATACCCAAACGGGACGTATAAAACCTCTCCCACGATGTAAATGGGAGAGGACAATAAAACATGAAACGAATCGCAACCATCTTAACCGGAACGCTGATCATGGCGTTCGGTTACTACACATTGAATGAACAGTTCGGATTAGCAGAAGGCGGCTTTATCGGATTATCGTTGCTTGGTCGATACTTTTTTGATATCAATCCTTCGATCTCGATGATCGTGCTCGATATTCCATTTTTCATCGGTGCCTTGTACTTCAAAGGCAAGCGTTTCGTCAGTGAAGCATTACTATCAGCAGGTGCGTTATCACTCTTTTATGAAATGTGGCACCGACTCGATTTGTTCCACTTTCCAGAACAGGCTTGGCCAGCGACGCTCATCGCAGCGATCGCTAGCGGAATCGTGACCGGGTATGGTCTCGGACTTGTTTTGAAAAGTGGAGCGGCAACAGGTGGAGACGATTTGCTATCGATGGGACTCAGCAAACTGACAGGTCTATCAATCGGGACGATTTTGTTCGGACTCGATGCCATCGTGTTAGTCATCTCACTCGTCTATCTGCCGCTCAGCTTAACGTTATATACGTTACTGGCCGTAGCGATTGCCGGTCGTGTCGTTGCTGTCATGACACGGGAGCCTATCATCGTACCAGCACCTGTCATAAAGAGAGTGACGCAGTAAAAACGGATGAATATCTAAAAAAATCATGTATCGGATTCGACATCGTCGAGTCCGATTTTTCAGGTTCATTAATTAGAAAATAAGTTCAAAGGAGAACGATTAGATGATTCGACAAGCAGATGCTTCTGAAGCACAACAGATTGCCCCGTTGATTGAGCAAGCGATTCATGAGATTGCTGAGACATTGACGGGAACGACAGAAAAAGAAGAGGTTCTAGAAAGGCTCGCTTATTTCGTTTCCCAAACCGGAAACCGGCTCAGTCATGAGAACATCCTCGTGAAAATCATCAAGGACGAAGTAGCGGGCATCGTGATCGCTTATGCCGGAACAGAGGCGAAACAACTCGACGAACCAATTAAAGAACAATTGAAACAGTGGACAGGTCAAGACGTCCAGATCGACGTCGAGACGGAAGGACCGGTCTATTACCTGGATACCTTATCAGTGGATGCGCGTCATGGTGGAAAAGGAATTGGTACGGAACTGTTGCAGGCAGCAGCGGAAGTAGGCGAGAAACAGGGACTACAAGCGTTTACGTTAAACGCTGATCAAACGAACGTTGGAGCGCAACGACTGTATCGCCGCCTTGGCTTTAAACCGGTCCGGACGATTGAAATTAGTGGCGGTACCTTTGATTATATGGAACGTCGTTACGATATACAGCAATGAAAAAACCATGTCGATCTCCACAGTGTCATTCGGGAATCGACATGGTTTTTATAGTCATGCCATCATGGCATCGTTAGTTGATACAAATCGCTTGCGCGTCTTCTGATTTGTATCGGGCATCACTCGTAAAGCGGAAGCTTGGTGTAGACATGAAGAGGTTCACCTTAGCACTCCGTTTTCATAACATTTTTGCTTAGTTAAATGGTTTGAGTGCGTCCGTAATCCGTTCACCTATCATTTTGGCTTTGACGTCACCTTTTTCAACGAGCGCGAACCATTCGTTCGCATCTTTAGTGATTTGCGCTACTTTTTCTTTACCGAGACGGTTTTCAAGCGTGGGTTTCATCGCAACGATGAACAGGTTAGCTTCCATTGCTTTTGCCCGTGCTGTATCGATGTCTTTCTTCTCGATTGCTTCTTGTGTTTCTTCATAAGATTCGTCGACTTTTTCCGTCAACGCTTGTGCGAATAATCCTTCGATTTCTTTGTAAGAAACGTCAGCTGGCTTTGTCTTCGAGAAGTCATAACGTTCTTTTAGTATTTTGACAGTCTCTTCCTCGCCATCCGCTAAAGATTTTTCAACTGCAAGGAGGGAAGCATATCCTTCTGCTTGCCCTACCTGTAATTCTTTTTCGTCCGTCCCGCTTTTGACACCATCCTCGATTTTTTGAGCATAATCGAGTGCAGCCAAGTAGAACGAACGATAAATCGATTTATCCGTCACTTGTTTCGCGACATTGAAGTCACCGATTTTTTTAGTATCAATAGCTTCTTGCTGAGCAGATAGACCAGAAGTAATTGCTTGAGCAATCGCGTCTTCATTTTTGAAATCGTAGCTTACGTCGCACTTTTTCGCTGTCGGGATGAAAACGGTCTTTGCCATTGCTTCGACATCTTTGAGTGCTTCTGTTGCAGCTTCCGGTTTACCCGCAACGAGTGCTTCTTCAGTTTTTGCTTGAGTTGCCTTTTGTAATTGATAGAAATAGGATTGTAGACCTTTATCGACGAGTTGACGTGCGATGTTCTGATCGAGATTCTTCGCTTCAACATCTATTAAAGCGGATTGAATGACTTGGTCGATTTCTGGTGCTACCGTTTTGACACCACCTTTTAGTTTTGCTTCATAACTCGTCTTGACCATCTTCCAATCCATTGCTTGTCCGTCTTTCGCTTTGTCGAGTTCTGCTTTGATCGAGCTGTAGATCGTCAATTCATCTATCAATGTCGTTGCAGCGATTCCAGCATCCGCTGATTTCGTTTCTGTCGACTGCTCTTTTTTCGGTACAGTCGTATCGGTTTCGTTCGAACCGCAGGCAGCTAAGATGCCAGCTAACATAAAGATCGAAGCTAGTTTTATGCGCTTTTTCATAATCGTGACCTCCTACAAAAGTGATAAGAAGTTTCTATCATGTAGTTGTTTTCAGAAATCTGAACGTAAGGAGAATAATTCATATTTTTAATTGAACTTTAAATAAAAAACGGCTTTGGAATAAGAATCCAAAGCCGTCCAAAATCAAAAATCAGAACTGTTCATACAGTTTTGTCAAATACGTATAGACTTCATCCGATGCTTGGAACATCATGACAGAATGTCCGAAGATCGCTGCTGGATTGAAGCCGTGATCCAGATCAATTGTCGATGCGATCGTGACATCACGGTCGCTATCGAGAACGACGCGGAAGTATTTGAACTCTTGGTTGAAATCGTTAATGGCATTAAGAATCGGAAGATCCTCGACACCATCTGGTACGTGTGTCACTGTACGAGCGAACAATTCAACATCTGTCGTCGTCTTACTGAAGACGATCATCATCATCGGTTCTGCTCCAGCAGGTGTTTTTTCTTGTGTCATGAAGAAGACGTGTGTCTCATTCTCACGAGCTTCCATTGGAATGCCTTTTTCGACGAGGAAAGCTTGGAAAGCTTCCAAGTGTTGTTGCTGTTGTGGCGCGATTCCTTGTTCGTTTGTTTCGGGTTGACGATCTTGGTGAATCGGTGTCACTTTATTGTTCTCGTTTGATTCGTTCGAGTTACGTTCCTGGTCCATTGCAAAATCCCCCTTTATATACTATAGATTTAGTTTCAAGCATTTCAGAAGGAAATGCAACTAATGTCCGTTCAGATAGGAAGAAAATACAAAACGAATGGGATATGTCATATCTGTGAAGCCGCAAGCAACTGACTTGAAAATACATACCTAACAGGGTATATTGAGTGGCAGATAGTACTTCAAGGAGGAATCATTTAGATGAAAACGATCATCGTAGGTGGCGTCGCAGGTGGCGCAACGGCAGCGGCACGACTACGCCGGATTGACGAAACGGCAGAAATCATTTTGCTCGAGCGCGGAAAAGAGATCTCGTTCGCGAACTGCGGACTGCCTTACTATATCGGAGATGTCATTAAAGATCGCAATAAATTACTTGTCCAAACGCCAGAGGGGATGCATGCACGATTTAATTTAGACGTCCGTAACTTGTCGGAAGCGATTCGGATCAACCGTGAAGCGAAGACTGTCACGATCCGTAACGTTGACACAGGTGAAGAATACGATGAATCGTACGATCATCTAATTCTTTCTCCAGGTGCAAAACCAATTCGTCCGAACATTAAAGGACTGAGTGATGCAACAAATGTCTTTACGTTACGGAACATTCCGGATACGGACCGGATGCGAGAATACGTCGATACGACACGTCCGGAACGGGCAGTCGTCATCGGTGGAGGATTCATCGGTCTCGAGATGGCAGAAAATCTTGTCGAACGTGGGGCACACGTTACCCTCGTTGAAATGGCAAACCAAGTCATGGCTCCGATCGACCCGGAAATGGCAGCGATCATTCATGAACATCTTCGGGCAAAAGGCGTCGAGCTGATTCTAGAAGATGGCGTCGCTCGTTTTGAAGAAGCAGGTCGTCGTGTCGTCTTGACAAGTGGACGCGTGATTGAGACAGAGATGAACATCTTATCAATCGGTGTCGCACCGGAGAGCACGCTCGCAGCAGATGCTGGTTTAACGCTTGGAATCAAACAGACGATTCAAGTCGACAATCAACTGCGGACATCCGATCCGTCGATCTTTGCGATTGGTGACGCGATCGAAGTTAAAGATTTTATCACGAAGGAAGCGACACATGTACCGCTCGCATGGCCGGCGAACCGTCAAGGGCGCCTCGTCGCCGACATCATTGCCGGGCGCGATGTCCGGTACAGTGGAACGCTCGGTACAGCAGTAGCGAAAGTCTTCGATTTGACAGTCGCTTCTACCGGTAACAACGAAAAACGATTGCGTCAGCTCGGTATGCGTTATGAAGCGATTCACCTCCATCCGGGATCCCATGCGGGTTACTACCCAGGAGCGAGTCCCATTTCGATGAAGCTGTTATTTGATCCAATTGAAGGAACGATTTATGGTGCACAGGCAATCGGTATGACAGGTGTCGAGAAACGAATTGATGTCCTCGCGACAGCGATTAAAGGCGGCTTGACAGTGCTTGATTTACCAGATCTTGAACTATCATATGCACCACCGTATAGTTCAGCAAAAGATCCGGTTAACATGGCAGGATATATCGCGTCAAATATCGTCTTAGGTGACAGTACGAACGTTCATTGGCACGAAATCGATGCAATCGTCGCAAACGGTGGTTTGTTACTCGATGTCCGTGAACCATCGGAAAACGAGTTAGGTGCGATTCCGGGATCGGTCAACATCTCGTTACCGACGTTACGTGAGAAGTTAGATGATCTGCCGAAAGATCAAACGATCTATGTAACATGCCAAGTCGGATTACGTGGATATGTTGCGAGTCAATTGTTGCAACAACACGGTTATGATGTCAAAAACTTAAGCGGCGGCTACAAAACATGGTCGGTCGTGCATCGAGATCAAAAAGCACGAAGCCAAGCGGAGGAGGAGACAGCTGTGACGGTAACGAAACGTGAACCAACAACGAAGGCTGCACCGGCACAAGTGATGTTGCTCGATACGTGCGGCTTACAGTGCCCGGGTCCAATTTTAGAGTTAAAAACAAAAATCGATCAGATGACGGATGGCGAGCAAATTTTTGTCAAAGCGTCGGATCCGGGATTCTTACCGGACGTTCAAGCATGGGCGAAAAAACTAGGACACACGGTCCATTCAGCGGAGATGAATCAAGGGGTCGTTGAGGTCTTGCTTGAAAAAGGGCAAGGGGAGACACTTGCTGCAACACCGGTTCAAGTTAATCCGGCAGATGATGCGACGATGGTCGTCTTTAGTGGTGATCTTGATAAAGCACTTGCGTCCTTTGTCATCGCACAAGGTGCACAAGCAATGGGGAAGCAAGTGACGATGTTCTTTACGTTCTGGGGCTTGAACATCATTCGAAAACCGGATGCTCCTGCCGTCGAGAAAGCCGGTATTGAGCGGATGATGGGGATGATGATGCCGAAACACGCCGGGGAACTGCCACTCTCGAACATGAATATGGCAGGTGCTGGTCAAAAAATGATGAAAAAAGTCATGAAGGATAAACAAGTCGATGCGCTCGAGACGATGATGGCAAAAGCGCAAGCGGCGGGTGTCCGCATGATTGCCTGCACGATGTCGATGGATATCATGGGCATTAAGAAAGAAGAACTCCTCGACGGCATTGATTACGGTGGTGTCGCGAGTTATCTCGGCGCAACAGATGGTGCTAACCTGAATCTGTTCATCTAATAAAAGAATTAACTATGTGAACGTGTTAAACCTGACATCTGATGTGAGGTTTAACACGTTTTTTATGTTCTGAGTTATAAGTGAGTTTGATTTTTCAAAAAAAATTGCGTATGATAAATCACATGTGAAAAAAACTTACATACAAATAGAGAGAAAAGATGGATGAAAGTGAGGAGTTTTGATGGAAAAGGAATTAATGAGGTTAGTGAATAGAGTCAGTGATTTGTTATGGACAAATGTATTGATCACACTTCTAGTCGTGTTAGGCATTTATTTTACACTTCGAATGCGGTTCGTTCAATTCCGGATGATTCCGGAGATGGTTCGCTTATTGTTCCAAGGAACAGATGATGGAAAAGACGGTGTCTCTCCATTTCAAGCATTCGCAATCAGTACGGCAGCGCGTGTTGGTACCGGAAACATCGCGGGTGTAGCGGCTGCAATTGCACTAGGTGGTCCAGGAGCAGTTTTTTGGATGTGGTTGATTGCCTTAATTGGATCGGCATCAGCATTCGTTGAAAGTACACTTGCTCAGATTTATAAGGTACGTGACGGAAAAGAATGGCGTGGTGGTCCAGCCTATTACATGGAAAAAGCGCTTGGACAACGGTGGTTAGGAATCGTCTTTAGTGTTCTGATCACGATCTCATTTGGTTTTGTCTTCAACTCTGTCCAATCGAATACGATTTCCTTGTCACTGCAAAGTCAATATGGTGTGGATAAGATGTGGATTACGGTCGGATTGGTCGTCTTGACGGCACTGATCATTTTTGGTGGTGTTCGTAGTATTGCGACAGTCGCTTCGTTCATGGTTCCAATCATGGCAGGTGGTTATATCCTGATTGCCCTGTATATCATGGTGACGAATCTTGAAGTATTACCGAACGTCTTTAAATTGATTTTCCAAGAAGGGTTATTCGAGTTTAAGACGTTAGCAGGGGGAGCAATCGGGGCGGCCGTTCTGAATGGTATTCGTCGCGGTTTGTTCTCGAACGAGGCCGGTATGGGTTCGGCACCGAACGCAGCAGCAACGGCTGAAGTCTCCCACCCGGTCAAACAAGGCTTGATTCAATCATTCGCGGTCTTCGTTGATACGTTGATGGTCTGTTCGGCGACAGCGATGATTGTTCTCGTCAGTGGTGTTCCGACAAAAGATGCGAATGGAGATGCCTTAGCCGGTATTGATTTAGCGCAAGGGGCACTTGCGTCGCAAGTTGGATCATTTGCGACAGGATTCATGGCACTCGCCATCTTCCTCTTTGCCTTTAGTTCCGTCGTCGGAAACTACTACTACGGTGAATCGAACATCAACTTCATCCGTGAAAATAAACAAGTCATGATGGCATACCGCGTACTCGTCCTCGTCATGATCGTCTTCGGTTCACTTGTCGAGTCGGCTAGTCTCGTGTGGGCTTTAGCGGACATCTTCATGGGACTAATGGCGATCGTCAATCTGTATGCGATTTTCCGTCTCGCAAAAATTGCGAAGCTTGCCCTCGATGATTATGTGACACAACGAAAAGCAGGGAAAGAGCCGCGTTTCTATGCGGATTCAATTCCGAACTTGCCAGGGAAAGATACGCTTGAAGCATGGCAGGAATCAAAAGAAGACGAAAAAGCAATCTAAGGAAAAGGGAGTCAGAGAAATCTGGCTCTTTTTTTGTATAGAACGAATTTAAAAAGGGAATACAGAGTACAGAAGGGAGGGGGAGAATGGAAAACGTACATTTCGTCCGCGTCACGGATGCGGTCTGGGAGTCGTTCGGAAACGATCCCCACATCATCATGGACTGGATATTATTCATTCATGAGACACAACCCGACCATGAACAATTGTTTGCCCTCGAACAAACGAATGCCATCTACCATTTGATGAATCAAATCGATATCTATATTGATCAGGACACGCACTATAATCTAGGGCGAGCGATCATTGGTGAAGAGTTGATCGTCAATGAGGAAAAAGCGGCAATCGTCGGTATTCTTCCTTTACCGCTTTTGATCATTTCCGCTGAAGTGATGCGAAACTTCGATCAACGGGCACTCGCTTCGATTCATGATGAAGCTGGAATACCGGGCGAATTCGAATATGTCTGGGAGCAGTTCGCCGATCTGCGTGCCTATTTTCAAAAGGCAGAAGAAGCGGAAGATACGATTTTAATTTATTACGTATGACTAGTACCATCTATAAAAAAGAGACCTGCTTCCAAGTCGTCGACTGGAAACGGGTCTCTTGTCGTTCATCTAAATCAAGATGACTTCACATGGAAATCACTCTTTTTACAATAACTTTTAGATTAAAAATCGATTTCGTCTGGATCCGGTCCGAGGCGGACATCCGTTGCTAGACGATCAATTTTCTCAAGATCATCGGCATCGAGTTGGAAATCAAAGACGTCGAAGTTTTCTGCAATGCGTTCTGGTGTGACGGATTTTGGAAGAGCAACGATACCGTTGTCGAGGTGCCAGCGCAAGACGACTTGTGAAGGTGTCTTACCATGCTTCTCTGCGATTTCCTTGAAATCGTTGATTTCGAGGAATTTCCCTTGCATGAGTGGACTCCATGCTTCGACTTGGATGTTGTGATCTTGCAAGTATTCGTGCAGTTCGTGTTGCGGCAATTGTGGATGCAATTCGACTTGGTTGATCATTGGTGCCATCAAGCCCTCTTCTGCCAATGTATCGAGGTGATGTTCCTTGAAGTTCGAGACACCGATCGCTTTGATCTTGCCTGCTTCATAAAGTTCAACCATTGCTTTCCACGCTTCGATATAGCCTTCGACTGGCCAGTGGATCAGGTAGAGGTCAAGGTAGTCTGTTTCGAGACGTTCGAGCGATTCTGCGAATGCTTCCTTCGTCCGACCGGCACGAATATCATCGTTCCAGACTTTCGACGTTAAGAAGAGATCCTCACGTTTCACGCCGCTTTCTTTGATTCCTTTTGCGACACCGCGCTCGTTTTTATAGACAGCAGCTGTATCGATATGACGATAGCCGACACGTAGTGCTTCAGCAACAGCAGCGGGTGCTTCTGTTTCTTCGTCTACTTGCCAGACACCGAATCCGATTTGGGGAATCGTAATACCGTTTGAAAGTTTTGCGTATTGCATGTGTTACTCCTCCTCATAAAACGTAGTTTAGATTTGCTCGTTTAGTTTAGCACGAACGAACGAAACCGTCCGTTTCCATGCTCATGGAGGAATAGAATGGGTTAAAATAAAAGAGAATTCATCACATCTGACCGTATGTCAGAAAGAGGGGGAGAAAGGATGGCTCAAAAGAATAAAAAGCTATCAAAGGGAGCTTGGCTTAGTATTAGTGCCTTGTTGGTCACGCAAGCAGTTAGCCTATTTTTCAGTGCACGAAAATCAGGACGTAACCCGTGGGTATGGGGAGGCGCGGGACTCCTTCAGTTTCCACTTCCAGCAATCGCGTATTTGATTTTAGAACGACAAGCGAAGCAGAAAAAATAATGAAACAGGTCCGATCACCATGATCGGACCTGTCGTTGGTTAAGAAGAGATTTTTTCCTGTTGAGCAACTGATTTTTTCGGACGTGGGAAACCAAAGATGATGGCAATCGATCCACAGACGAAGAGCAGGAACGGATAGAACAGATACGGAATCAGTTCTGGTGAAGCTGTCTTCGTCAACTCTGCTGCGATCAGCAGTTGTGCCCCATACGGAATGATGCCTTGAATACCACAAGAGAAGATATCAAGAATACTCGCTGATTTCTTGCGGTCGATTTCATACGTATCAGCGATTTCAGCCGCGAGTGGTCCAGCGACGAGAATCGAGATCGTATTGTTCGCCGTTGCGAGGTTCGTCGCACTGACGAGTGCTGCCATACTGAATTCAGCACCGCGACGCTGTGAAATCTTGCGCGTCAACGTCTCTTTCAAGTAGGCGATTCCGCCATTGAACGTGATCAAACTGACGAGACCACCCATGAGGAGTGTCAAGATGGAAATCTCTGCCATGCCCATCATTCCTTCAGACATCGAAAGGACGAACCCACTTAAGCCAAAGCTACCGTCGATCATACCGATGATTCCAGTGAGCAATGTGCCACCGACGAGAACAAGAATGACATTGACACCAAATAGTGCAAGGACGATGACGGCGAGATACGGAATTAATTTGTAGAACTCGAATGCTTTAGCTGCTGCCGCATCGCCAGAACCAGAAACGAACGCGAGTAAGATGACCGTTAAGACGGCAGCCGGGAGAACGATCATGAAGTTCGTCCGGAATTTATCGCGCATGTTCGTTTTTTGTGTCCGAACGGCAGCGATTGTCGTATCCGAGATGAACGACAAGTTATCACCGAACATCGAACCACCAACGACTGACGCTGCTGCGATCGCAACGTTGATACCTGTTGCTTCATGAATACCGAAGGCGATTGGAGCAAGTGCGGCAATCGTTCCTGTCGAGGTACCCATTGCCATCGAGATGAATGCTGCGATAACAAATATCCCACTCATCAGGAGTGAAGGAGGTAAGAACGTCAAAGCAGCATTGACAGTTGCTTCGATTGCGCCGATCGCTTCCGCTGTTCCAGAGAACGCACCGGCTAATAAGAAAATGAAGACCATGATCATGATATCAGGATTTCCGGCACCGGTTGCGATACGTTCGACCGTTTGATTGATCGATCCTTTCGTCATGATTGCAGCAAAGATCAACGCGATCAAAGCGGCGATCAGAATCGGAAATTTGTAAAAATCGTCATAGAAGATACCGGCTCCGATGAAGAGGACCAGGAACACGACGAGCGGAAGAAGTGCCCATTTGTTAGGCGTAATCGTTTCTTTCATTGTTGATACCTCGTTTCTCAAAGATACAAAAAAAGACCCCTTCGCAAGAAAGAAGGAGGTCTTTATGAAATAAAGACGCTCTTCTTATCTCTCAAGCTTTCGCTTGCTGGATTTGGCACAGTACGAATCAAATCGTCCGCTGCCGAAACATCATTGGGCCAGTCCCTCCGTTTCTCGCGATAAAAAGAAGTCATTCAATTGTTGTAAAACACGTTTCTTACCGTACCGCATTGAGTAACGCGTGTCAACTGTACTTTACTGAAGTGCCTGTTCTAACGTCTGGACGTTTTCTTCCATCAACTTAAAATACGAGCTGTTTTGCTGCGATTTCGTCACCGACTCGAGGTTATGGATCGTCACGGATTTAGCTCCGATTTCTTTTTGGATGACACGCGCAACCTTTGGTGAAACCGTTTCTTCGAACGCGACGTATTTCAAATCATGCATCCGCGCTTCTTTCACTAAAGCAGCCAGTTGCTTTTGTGAGGGTTCATCGGAAGGGGAAATTCCGGCGATTGGAAGCTGCGTGAAACCATATCGTTCGGCGAGGTAACCGTAAGCTGCATGTGTGACGAGAAGTTCTTTTTTTGATCCGTCAGCGACGGCTTGCTTGAACTCTTTATCGAGTGCGTCAGCCTGCTGAGCGAACGCTTTCAAGTTTTTTTCGAATGTTGCTTTGTCTTTTGGTACTTCTTTTGATAAGGCGACTGTGATAGAACGTGCCATTGCTTTGGCGTTGACAGGATCAAGCCAGACGTGTGGATCGTATTTTCCATGATCGTGTTCTTCCTCTTCGTGCGCATGTTCATCAGTTGCGTGATCATCGTGCCCTGCTTCTTCGTGCGCATGCTCATCTTCTGTATGTCCCTCTTCTTCATGTGCGTGAAGCGTAGCATCCGATTCCAGCAAAGTGACATCCTTACTCGTCTCGACGAACCGGACGTCCGTGCCTTTTAGACTCTCTTGGATTTTTTTTGAATAGGGTTCAAGTGTCGTACCTGTCAAAAGGAAAAGGTCACCTTTGGCAATCTCAGTGAGTTGCTTTGACGTCGGTTCATAGGAGTGCGGATCTGCTCCAGGTGGGACGATCATCTTGACGTTGACTTGATTACCACCGATTTCACGGGCAATGGCAGCTGTTGCGAACGTCGATGTATAGATTTCCGTCTTTTTATCATCTGAAGTCGATGAATCGGTGTTTGATCCACAAGCTGCGAGGATACTTGCGCTCGCGAATGCGACCGTTAAAGCAGGAATGATTTTTTTCATTATATGTTACCTCCGTTATTAAAACGTAATTATTCCGATTTGGACTTTTTCACTATAGCGGAACGTTTGAGAAGCGTCAAGTACGAATACCGAGACGTTCGACTTCTTTTAAAACGGGGTAAAAGGATAATAAAATGAAGGAATTGATACGTCTTTTGGAGGTGATCAAGTGAAACGTGAAACTGCATGGCTAATGGGGGGAGCTGCACTACTAACGACGGCAGCTGCGGGAGCAAGTATCTGGAACAATTACGGTGCATTACTTCGGTGGACTGAACCCGCCTTGCCAATCACAGAAAAACAACTCGCACCGCGGACACTCACTTACAAACAAGTGGGAGACCGTACCTTACAACTCGATCTCTATTATCCGCCGGGGGAAGGACCGTTTCCAGTCGCGATCTACGCGCACGGTGGCGCATTCGTTCGTGGAGAGCGCGAGGATCTGTTCTGTTTTAGCCCGATCGTTGATCGCCTGCTTGAACTTGGGGTTGCTGTTTGTAGTATCGATTATCGTCTGTTTGAAGAAGGCAGTTATTTTCCGGATAATCTCGAAGATGTACGGGATGCCTTATGCTTTTTGAACAAAGAAGCAGAAGATCTTCGCATTTTAAGAGGACGGATGATGGTATGGGGAGACTCAGCCGGAGCTGCACTCATGCTGACGACGGCACTTGCCCCATCTGCTTTCGTTGGTGAGCGCGATGAACGACACATGCCATTGATCAGTGGTGTCATTGCCTTATATCCACCGACGAATTTTTTATTGTTTACTTTCATTCAGACCTGGATCGCTCACATTAAGTTTTATAAAGGTGGACGGGAAGAATGGCGCAAGCTCATGACTCACGTTTCACCTGTGACGCATCTCTCGTCAGACGCCCCACCGATCATGCTCCTGCATGGCAAAAAAGATCCAATCGTTCCGTTTTCCCAAGCTCTTCACTTCGTTGAAAAAGGAGCCGATGTCGGAGCTGATGTCCGTTTGTTTTCTTTTCCGAACGGTACCCACTCACTTGCTAGTTTTGCACAGACAGAAAATCCATTGAAAATTGAACGACTGCTCGAACGAATTGAACGCTTCACTTGTCAGGTGTTGTTATTGCCACCGCGACAACTTCCCGATGAAAAACATGATACAATCAGTCATATTTCTTGAATGAAGGAGACAGAGACATGACTGAAATTTGTTTAGTGCGACATGGTCAGACGGATTGGAACTTAAATGAACGAATCCAAGGAAGAGAAGATATCCCGTTGAATGCAACAGGAAAAAGACAAGCGGAACTCAGCGCCGCTTATCTAGCCAATGAAAAGTGGGATGTCTTGCTAGCAAGCCCGTTGTCTCGCGCTGTTGAGACAGCAGAAATCATCGGACGTGCGGTCGGATTGACGATCACAGCGACCGATGACCGACTCGTTGAGCGTGAATTTGGTGCTGCTTCCGGTGAACCGGTTGCGTCGATTTATGAAGCTGTTCAAGCGAACGATACGAAACGTGTTCCGGGTCTTGAAACGGAACAAGCGATTCAGGATCGCGTATTCGAAGCATTACAGGAAGTGACACGAACGTATGAGGGGAAACGAATCTTAATCGTCTGTCACTCGCATACGATCAAAGCAGCCTTATCGTCGATTGATGAGACATTCAGTTACCGGACACCTTTGAAAAATGCATGTGCGAATTATATCCAATATACGGACCACTATACGATTGATCGAATCAATGTAGCGGATCACATCACGGACGAAGTCGAAAAACCTTAAGAAATCGGTGTTTCTGGATGTTCTGCTAGATACTGTTTAAATGTTTCTTTAGCGATACTCGTGATATGTGCACCGCGTTTTGAACGACGATCCTTGTATTCTTGGACGAGTTCCTCACCAGCGAATCCATCCTCGACGACTTCACGTAAGATCGATTCGGATAAATCATTCTTCATCATGACCATCTTACCAGTGAAGACATAGGAGACGTGTTCGCTTAAGGCAGTCCGTTCAAGAGGCGTGACGATCATCGCGGCAGGGTCATTATCGGGTCGTGAGATCGTGATTTCAATCAAAGCACGTAAATGTTTTGTGAACAATTCATCGACGATCGGCTGATCGCTCGAAGGAACGACGATTTCTGCGACCCATTGTGCCGTTTGTTCGGTACTGACCGTTAGTCCGTCTTGAATGGCGACGGGAATCGTCGTATCACGTCCTGACTCGTCCATTAAAATGCGCAATGTGCATAATTTAAAGGTTTTCATGAAAAAATGCCCTCCCTTGATCGCTTACGATTTTTCTACAGTATACCGTGAGGAATGTGGGACGGGAAACTTTTCCTGACGAAATTCGTGTGAACTATGTTTAAATAAGACTAGATATTACTAACAGGAGGATCGTTCATTATGCCGCAAGTACTCATTGGAATATTAGGAATCCTGGGTATTGTCTTACTTGCCCACCATATCATCATGTATTGGCATGCTGAACCGACAGACCGCCCGACGCTTGCATATCGCATTGCGCTCCTGATTGCCTGTTTGCTACTCATTAGTGGAAGTGATCATTTAATCAGTATTTTTTACGCGGATTCCTTAGCAGAATTCGGTCAACGCATAACGTATATCGTCTTCATCGGAGGTGCGCTTGGTTTCGCGTGGTACTTTCGTAAGAAGATGGAACAAGCGCCAACAGAAATGACACCTGTCGGAAACGAAGCAGGATTAACATGAGAAAAGCGCCGTTCATCCTGAGGGAGGAAGAACGGCGCTTGTTTGTGCGTCTTATTTTAAACCACTCGCGAGTCGTGTTTCCCGAATCATGTCGAGTTTGAGTTTCCAGAGACGGTCACTGAATGTGACGGCATAAATCTCTGGCAAACGGAGACGTTTGTACTCCTCCCAAAGACGACCAATCTGCGTTTCATGGAAGTGACGGATCTCTTCGATCGTTGGAACTGTATAGATTAACTCTCCATCTTTGAAGATCGGTTCAAGCAAGCGTTCGACCTTGAACTGCTCCACACGGTTACGGAACGATGGGTCCCGGACGTCGATGAGATCGACGGCTTCCAGTGTCGATGGATCCTCATCCATCAACGTCACGTAATCCCCTTTAAACTTATCCGTCACCGGATCGATGATGCGATAGACTTCCTTGATGTGTGGTGTCGTCGTCTTGGCTTTTGACGAGGACACTTTGATGACAGGCGTGAGTTCGCCGTCTACTTCACGTGCGACCAGTTTATAGACCATTCCGAGAGCGGGTTGCTCGTAAGCTGTAATACCACGTGTTCCGACGAGGAACGTATTCGCTTGGGCGCCTTGGATGCGCAAATCTTGGATGACGTACTCATCGAGATCCCCTGACAAGACGATGTCGACTTCTGGGAAGCCGGCTTCGTCAAGCATGTTACGAGCACGTTTCGACAAATAAGATAAGTCACCAGAATCGATTCGGATTCCGCGCAGTTTATGTCCTTTGGCTTGGAGTTCCTTTGCGACCGTAATGGCATTCGGCAGACCACTCTTGAGTGTGTCATACGTATCGACGAGTAACGTCGATTGATCCGGATAGTGAGAAGCAAATGTCCGGAATGCTGTTAGTTCATCATCATGGAATTGAATGTCGGCATGTTCCATCGTTCCGCCACATGGGATTCCGAAATCGCGTCCTGCTGAAGCAAGACTTGTGACGTCAAAACCAGCGAGGTACGAAGCACGCGTTCCGAAGTAAGCAGCATCGATGCCTTGCGCACGTCGGGCACCGGCTTCAAGAAACTTCGCACGGGGTGCCGATTGACGAATGCGTGCGTATTTCGTCGCGATGAGTGATTCATGGTTCGCGATGTTCAAAATCGCGGTCTGTAAGAGTTTCGCTTCAAAAATTCGTGCCTCGATCCGAATCAATGGTTCGTTCGGGAAGACGATCTCACCTTCTTTGACACTGGAAATCGAACCGTTGAACTTGAATTGACGCAGTTCATCCTTGAATTCATCTGGGAAGCCGATCATCTCTTGCAAGTACGTGATGTCTTCTTCCGTGAAACGGAGTGTTTGAATGTACTCGATGATGTTCTCAAGACCCGCAAAGACGACATACCCTCCTGCAAACGGATTCGAACGGTAGTAGACATCGAAGACGGCACGTTCATTGTGACGTCCTTCTTTCCAGTAGATATACATCCACCGTGGTAAGTATAGATCGGTATGGAGTGCAAGATTACGTTGTAACATAACGGACAAATCCCTTCTTATTCGCCGACGACTTCTGCGCCGATCGATTGTTTAAAGTGTGTAAGCGCCCAGTCGTGACCCGTCGCGTTAAAGCTTGCGACCGCATCGGCATGGACGACGATATGATATCCGAGATTGTAGGCATCAACAGCTGTATGAAGGACACAGATGTCCGTACAGACGCCAACGAGGTGGACTTCGCGGATACCACGTTCACGCAAGCGTAAATCAAGGTCCGTCCCGGCGAACGCACTGTAACGCGTCTTATCAATGACGTGATCAGCGACACGTGCCATGGCTGCGACTTTCCCAAACAAATCACGTCCATGTGTTCCGCGAATATTATGCGGCGGGAAAAGGACAGTTTCCGGATGGAACGTATCACCTTCCTCATGAATATCGTTGGCAATGACGACGTAGTCCTCTGTTGAAAATTCCTCCATCAATGTAGCGATCCGGTCTTCAATCGCCTGTCCTGGTTTTCCACAAGTCAGCTTCCCTTCGTCAGCAACGAAGTCGATCGTGTAATCAATGACAATCAGAGCGCGCATGTGCGTGAGCCCCTTTCGGTTTTGAATTAGTGTTCTCTTTCACATTGTACTCTATCTCACATAGAAGGCGAAAGGAAGAAATCGGATACAAACAGGTATAGAGAAGTAATAGAATGGGGTATAAAGTATAGGACGAAAATGATAGTAGAGGAGGAGAAAGGGATGGCTAGGTTGAATGAGTATGAAGTGGAAGAGCGTCTTGAACGATTGCAGGATTGGAGTATCGTCGATGATGAAATCGTCCGAACGTATACACTTCCATCGTTTCCTGCTGCACTGGATTTCGTACAGGAAGTCGGGAGTATCGCCGAAAACTTGAATCATCATCCACGGATCGTGATTGACTATAAAAACGTCACACTTGCGGCGACGACTCATGATGAAAACGGATTGACGGAAAAAGACTTTCAACTTGCGGAGGCCTGTGATGCCATCTAAACTTTCGATCACATTCGGTAGCGGTTCGTTTGTTGAACAAATTCGTTCTCGGGACGCTCACATTCGTGTTGCTAGCGGAAGCGGTGACGCTATCCTCTGGATAGAGACGGACTCGAAATCACCTTTTCAAAGTGGCAATACCTACACGTTGCTCGAATCACGTGGAAATTTTTCGGATGAAGGCAGTCTCTTCTACTGGTCGATTCCGGCAGATCAAAATAGCGGAGATTTATTCGTACATCAAGTGATGTCGAATCCAAAAGTCATTGGAGCAGAATATGGTGGCTTCCAGGCTTTTCGGATTGGACGTGTCGAGAAGGGGACGGATCTCGTCTTATTGATTCAGTTCCATGAGACAAGCGACGGGGCTCGTTATGCAAAATCAGTTGAACGTCTCACGGTAGACCAGTATGCTGAAGAGGCAGGGAAGTCGTTCGCGCCTTCTCCCGTCATGAAACGGTATCAAATCGTACCACCAACAAATGAGTGAGATGCAGGGGGACTAACAGATGAAGAAGAACTATTTTGTCGTAGCAACACTTGGTGGCGCACTTGTCGGCGCTACTTTATCACTACTGCATAAAGATACGCGTCAAGCGCAGTTCACGGCAGTGAAACGAACATTCAGTGGCGCAGGAACACAATTGTCTGCTGTCAAACAAGATCCGAAAGGACGCTTTGAGGAATTAAAAGCACTTTATACGGATAATCAGGAGACGATCCATAACTTGATTGATGATGTGAAGGACTTGGCAGAAGTTCTACGCAAATAATCAAAAAAAGGACTTACGCATGTAGCGTAGTCCTTTTTTTGTATGCTGGTTTACAGGTAACGGAAGAATAATCCGAGTACAGCAAAGGCGATGATGACATAGAAGAAGATACGACCCAACTGCCCAGAACCGCTTACGAAGACAGGACCACCACTTGTCCGACGACCCGTTTGGAACGGACGTGTGAATGGCACGGCGCGGTTGCCGAAGACGAATCCGAAAAGGAATCCGAGGACGAAACCGTACAAGTGACCGAAGACAGCGACGTTCGATCCAAGTAACGTAAAGACTGCCGTGACTGCAGTGAAGATATACACAAGCCGTGTATCGTCTGCCATGATGACCGTCCGTTTGAAGCGACTCAAGTAGACATAAAAACCAAGCAGACCAAGAATGGCACCGGATGCTCCAGCTTGTCCATAGAACGGTTCATTGATTTTCGTGAAGTACGTCAAAACGTTCGCAAGCGTACCGACGAGCAAATAAAAGGCAGCAAATCGAGTATGCCCGATCATCCGCTCGAGTGGTGGAGCAAAGATGACAAGGGCAAACGTATTGAACGCAATGTGCCAAAAATCATAATGCAAGAACGTGGCCGTGACGACACGCCACCATTCACCTTGTCCGATTAAGAGATTGATTGCTGCGCCTGCACTTAAGGGAGAGAACGTCAGATTAAGGAGTCCACCTAACTGTTCGATGACAAACAGGGCGACTTGGATTAAAATGAACAACGAAACGACCGGATAAGAACGTGTGAACGTTTGTAGGTTTTCCGTTCGACTAAACATGACAACACCTCGCTTCATCTTCATTCTATATGAAGATGGCGAAGAATAGAACTGTGGAGGCGTCTCGGATGATTTATGGAATTGGGATCGATTTAGTCGAACTAAATCGAATCGAGCAAACGC
Source organism: Exiguobacterium sp. UBA3968 (assembly GCF_002385115.1). NCBI lineage: Bacteria > Bacillati > Bacillota > Bacilli > Caryophanales > Exiguobacterium > Exiguobacterium sp. UBA3968. Next base: position 7,670 of record NZ_DGCW01000007.1, on the reverse strand, counting down.
TCGAGCGACAGCCACGTTTTGCAGGAAGAATTTTGACGCAGGCAGAGCAAGAACGATTTCAATCGCTTTCAGGACACCGGCAAATTGAGTACCTGGCAGGTCGCTTCGCCGCAAAGGAAGCGTTCGTTAAAGCATTTGGAACCGGTGTCGGAAAAGAGGTTTCCTGGCAGGACGTCGAAGTTTTAAACGATGAGACCGGACGACCGATCATGAGCGGACCATTCAATGGCGTCATCCATGTCTCGATTACACATTCAGAGCACTACGCGTCTGCGCAAGTCTTATTAGAGAAGAGGGATTAGGATGTATCGACCAACTTGGATTGAAATCGATCGGGAAGCGATCGCACACAATATACGCGAAATTAAAACACGAATGGGCGAGCAACAGGTGATGGCAGTCGTCAAGGCAGACGGCTATGGTCACGGTGCAGTGACAGTCGCTGAGATTGCCCTTGAAAATGGAGCTGACTTACTCGCTGTTGCGCTCCTTGAAGAAGCGATTGAGTTGCGAGAAGCGGGTATCCAAGCGCCGATCCTGATGCTTGAAGCTTTACTGCCGGAGCATGCGCCAGTCGCTTCGAATTACGATGTCGCCGTTCCTGTCTTTTCAGCCGGTTGGCTCCAAGAAGCGAAACGGCATCTGACGGAAATCGATCATCTCCGTTTGCATATCAAGGTCGATACCGGGATGGGGCGACTCGGACTGCAGCATGTCGATGAGTTGAAGCATATTTTGGTTGAGTGTAATGATGATCTTGTCGAACTCGAAGGCATCTATACGCATTTCGCAACCGCTGACGAGCTGAACAGTCGATTGTTCGAACGTCAGCTCGAGACATTTTTATCCTATGTCGCGCTAGTACCGGACATTCGATACGTACATTGTGCTAATTCAGCGGCAGCGATTCGCTTAGCGGGACAAGCGCCGTTTAACGTCGTTCGGGTCGGTATCGCGTTATATGGGGCGATGCCGTCGGATGAGATGGCAGGACATTATGAATTTTTAAAACCAGCGTTTTCACTGAAAAGTCGTCTGATGCAGGTCAAACAAGTCGAACCGGGTCAGACGATCAGTTACGGAGCGACTTATACGGCACCGACAGATGAATGGATCGGTACCGTTCCGATTGGTTATGCAGATGGTTGGTCACGCAAGTTTCAGGGCTATTCTCTGATTGTAGACGGTCTACCGTGCGAAATCGTCGGTCGTGTCTGTATGGATCGCTTGATGATTCGTTTACCGCGAGAATATCCGATTGGAACGGAAGTCATCTTGATTGGAGAAGGGGCACCAATCGAGGAAGCGGCCCATTGGCTCGGGACGATCAACTATGAAGTTCTCTGTCAATTCTCGAAACGTGTTCCGCGTCAGTGATTCGCATAAGACATCAATAAGATGGCAAAAATATGTTATTTGTTTGAATTTTGATTGTATTTTCTGAATTCGACTGATATATTGAAGTAGAAAGTGAGTCGTTCGTTAAGGTTTCAGTGAATCTGGAGGTGCCATTATCTTGGTCCAACAACGGGAAATGCAGTTTGTTGAGCGAAATGTAGCGAAGGAGACGATTGGGATGAAGTCGAATCATACGACCGAAGAACGCAAGCGTCAGCTACGTGAGGAATTGAAGCGTGGTTACGAAGAAATGGCAGCAATCAATTTATCGATCGTAGGCGAAATGTTCCAGATTGAAACGGAGGCGGAGTTCTCACTCCTACGTCAAGTAAGCGGGGTGTAAGCTTTGATAGTCAAACGTGGCGACGTGTTTTATGCAAATTTGTCACCTGTGGTCGGATCGGAACAAGGGGGAGTTCGTCCCGTGCTTGTTCTACAAAATGATATTGGTAACCGATTCAGCCCGACAGTCATCGTGGCTGCGATCACGGCACAGATCGACAAAGCCAAACTACCGACCCATGTGGAAGTATATCGAGAGCGACACGGATTAGAACGTGATTCGGTCATCTTACTTGAGCAAATCCGTACAATTGATAAACGCCGTCTAACGGATAAAGTCACACATCTAGATCCGGACACGATGATGAAAGTAAATAGTGCCGTCGCAATCAGCTTAGGCTTGGTTGATTTTTAGGCACTTACATAGAAGCGCAACACAAGAAGAGTCGATACTAGCGTATACGACTTTTTTTGACCTCTTTTTTTAAAAATGGGTTTCAAAGTTTTCTTTACGGGGAAACATACCCAAGTGACCTTTTTATAAAGGGAAGAGGTAGGATGAATAGCAAGACCACATAGACAGATTTTCCTTGAGGAGGAACTTGAAGATGGATTTAACAATTAAAACAGAGCAGCTAGACGGTCAGACGCATCTTTATATCGCAGGTGAGATTGATACGTATACGGCACCAAAGCTTCGCCAAGAATTAGTCCCGGCAGTCGAAACGAATGATGTCATCGTGCACTTGGATGAAGTTCATTATATGGATTCAACCGGTCTCGGTGTGTTCGTCGGTGCCCTCAAAGCAGCGAAAAAGAACGGAACATCGTTCACGCTCGTTGGCGTCTCTGAACGTATCCGTCGTCTATTCGAGATCACAGGTCTTTCAAGCATCATTACAATTGATAGTGGTGTACGAGGTGGAACGCAATGAAGAACGAACAACTGAACATGACATTACCGGCCAAACCGGAATATGTAGCCATCGCTCGTTTGACGGTTTCAGGCGTCGCGAACCGAATGGGGTATACGTACGATGACATCGAAGATATCAAAATCGCTGTCTCAGAAGCATGTGCGAACGCTGTTCAACATGCGTACGAAGGAAAAGAAGATGGTAGCATCGCCTTGACATGCAACGTCTATCCAGATGATCGTCTTGAGATCATCGTTAAAGATAACGGCATTACGTTCGATAAAGATGAGGTTAAACGCCAAAGTGAGCCGATTACGGACGCACACGATCTCGATTCCTTGCATGAAGGAGGACTTGGTATCTTGATGATCGAAGCATTGATGGATCAAGTAACGATCGAGAAAGCGAACGGCGTCACTGTCCATATGACAAAATATATGAATAGAGATGAGGTGGGTCAAAGTGCCAGCAAAGTCTCAACAACGCCATCACAGTGATGATGAAGTACTTCGACTGATTGATTTGTATCAGCAGGACGACCAAGATGAGGAAGTGCATGCGGCATTACTCGAGCGTTATTCAGACTTGGTAGAAGCTTTGGCCCGAAAGTTTTCGCGTGGTCGACCGATTCATGATGATCTCGTTCAGGTCGGTATGATTGGGTTACTCGCGGCGCTTCGTCGATTCGATAAGGAGTTTGGTCGCAGTTTTGAATCGTTTGCTGTTCCGACGATCATCGGAGAAATCAAACGTTTCATCCGCGATAAGACATGGAGCGTCCACGTTCCACGTCGCATTAAGGAACTCGGTCCGAAAATTAAGAAGGCAGTCGAGGAATTGACGACGGAGCTACAACGCTCTCCGCGCATCGATGAGATTGCTGCTCGCCTTGAAGTATCAGAAGAGGAAGTCCTTGAAACACTCGAGATGGGTAAGAGTTATCAAGCTCTCTCCGTCGATAGCTCGATTGAGGCAGATCAGGAAGGTAGTACCGTTACCTTGCTCGACCTCGTTGGTAATCAAGAGAATGGCTATGACTCTGTCGATCAGCGTCTGATTCTTGAAAAGGCATTTGCTGTCTTGACGGACCGCGAGCGTTCTATCCTCGAATGTGCCTATTATCGCAATATGAGTCAAAAAGAAACGGGAGAACTACTCGGCATTTCACAAATGCATGTGTCCCGTCTCCAACGACGTGCTTTGCAGAAGTTACGTGAAGCGATTAAAGTTGAACCAAATGAAGTATTCTCAAAAGACTGACCTCGTGTCAGTCTTTTTTCTTTTCCATGCATTCTTCGGTATAATGAATGAGAGGTGAAGCAGATGGAAAAGAGAATCGCAAGTGAATTGAATGTACGTCCTGCTCAAGTGAAGGCAGTCTTACAATTGACGGAAGAAGGCGGTACGATTCCGTTCATCGCCCGCTACCGGAAAGAACAGACTGGAGAACTCGATGAGGTCGCGATTAAAGCGATCCTCGATCGACATAAACAATTAACACAACTTGAAAGTAGACGAAGTGACGTCCTTGAAAAAATCGAGGAACAAGGTGTACTAACGCCGGAACTCCGTCGAACGCTTGAAGAAGCGACGACCTTACAACAAGTCGAAGATATTTACTTACCGTTTCGACCAAAACGTCGGACGAAGGCGGAAATTGCACGGGAAGCAGGGCTTGCGCCACTTGCTGACTGGTTACGCGACAAGTCTGCCTATGATGAAGCGACATTTCAGCGTTTGAGCGGTACACTCGATTCAGAAGAAGCACTTGCCGGAGCTCAATCAATCATCGCTGAGGAGTGGGGCGAACAAGCGACGGTGCGTGAGTTCATACGCAAGCAAATACGTCGTTCAGCAGAAATCGTCACGAAACAGAAAAAGGACGCAGTCGATGAAAAAGGTGTCTTTGCACAGTACTATGCTTACAACGAACGGATTCAACAGATTGTTCCGCACCGGATTCTTGCGATCAACCGTGCTGAGTCGTTGAAAATCGTCTCGGTGAAGGTCGTATTAGAGGAACAGCAGGTTTTACCAACGTTACTTCGTTCATATGCACAACTGGCGCCAAAGAAACGTGACATCGTCGAAGCGGCAATCACAACGGGGTATAAAAAATCCGTTTTTCCTGCTATCGAACGAGAAATTCGGAACGAACTGACTGAGAAAGCAGAACTTCAGGCGATTGATGTCTTCGGTAAGAACCTCCGTCAACTCTACATGCAGCCACCGATGAAAGGGAAAGTCATGCTTGGTCTTGATCCGGCTTATCGGACGGGGTGTAAGTGGGCGGTCATCGATCCGACGGGTGAGATGAAGGAAGTCGGTGTCATCTACGTGACGATGTCAGAGCAAAAAGCGAAAGAAGCGCGCCAAACCCTTTCAAAGCTCGTCGACACGTATGGTATTGAATTGATTGCGATTGGCAATGGGACGGCTTCGCGGGAAACAGAAGCATTCGTTGCGGATTGGATGAAGGGGCAGAAAGATATTGCCTTTACGATCGTCGACGAGGCAGGGGCAAGTATTTATTCCGCTTCAGAGATTGCCCGAACGGAGTTTCCGGAGCTTCAAGTCGAACAACGATCCGCAATTTCGATCGCACGTCGCTTGCAGGATCCACTGGCAGAACTCGTCAAAGTCGATCCGCAATCGGTTGGTGTCGGTCAATATCAACATGATGTCTCGCAAACGAAATTGAAGGAGACGCTTGATTTTGTCGTCGAAACGGTCGTCAACCAGGTCGGAGTTGATGTCAATACAGCGTCAGAACCGCTTTTGAGTTACGTCGCAGGAATCACGAAAGCGACGGCGAAAAAAATCGTCGAACGTCGCTCGGAACTTGGAACGTTCAAGACGCGTCAGGAATTATTGAAAGTCCCTCGTCTTGGTGCAAAAGCTTATGAACAGGCAGCTGGATTCCTCCGGATCTTAGATGGAACGCATCCGCTCGACCGGACGCCAATCCATCCGGAACAGTACAAAACAGTCGAAAGGTTATTCAAGACACTAGGTTTAACGCTCGATCAAGTCGGAACGGATGCACTCCGGGAACAATTGTCCACATTGGCATTACCGGAGATGGCACAGACGCTCGAGATCGGAGAGCCAACGTTACGTGACATCATCGAGGCGTTACAACGTCCGGGACGTGACCCGCGAGAAGCACTCGATAAACCGTTACTTCGCCAAGATGTTCTATCGATGGATATGATTCAAGTCGGGATGGAATTCCAAGGGACGATCCGTAATGTTCTTGATTTTGGTGCGTTCGTTGATATCGGGGTGAAAGAGAATGGATTGATCCATATTTCGAAGCTCAGTCGTAAGCGTGTCAAACATCCACTTGATGTTGTCGCTGTCGGGGATATCGTGACGGTATGGGTGACGAATGTTGAACCGGAGCGAGGACGCATTGGTTTGACGCTGGTTCCGCCGAAATGACGAATGAACAATTACAACGATACGTCGAGCAACTTTCGCTCGACGTATTTTCCTTATCGTTTCGACATGAAGCTTATTTTAACCCACGCCTAAAGACGACAGGTGGTCGCTACTTCTTAGGCGATCATCACTTAGACTTCAATAAACGATACATCGATGACATGAAAGTCTTCCGCGGAATTGTGATTCATGAACTGTGTCACTATCATTTACATCTAGCAGGAATGGGACACCGCCATCAAGATCAAGACTTTAAAGAATGGTTAGAGCGCTACGGTGGGCTTCGATACAGTCCGAGAAGACAAGAAGACGAAAAAAAATCCTATCTTTATGAATGTGAGAAATGCAGTACATTATATAGAAGGAAAAGACGCATGAATACGGAAAAGTATCGATGTGGTCGTTGTCGCGGAAAGATTTTTTACAAAAGTAGTTGACGTTCATTTCGGAGCATGATAAATTATAGAAGTCGTCAAAACGACAGCAACTAAACAACTTATCGTCGCTAAAAACTTTTTTAAAAAAGCATTGACGGAAAGAAAAAAAGTTGCTACTATATAAAAGTGTTCCGAATAGAACGTAACGTTCCGCAATAGCTCAGTGGTAGAGCAACCGGCTGTTAACCGGTAGGTCGTAGGTTCAAATCCTACTTGCGGAGCCATTCTTTTGGAGATGTACCCAAGTGGCTATAAGGGGCGCCCCTGCTAAGGGTGTAGGCCGGGAAACTGGTGCGAGGGTTCGAATCCCTCCATCTCCGCCAGACCTCTTATGTGAAAATGTTTCTTGAGAATAATTATTAATTACAAAATGGCCCGTTGGTCAAGCGGTTAAGACACCGCCCTTTCACGGCGGTAACACGGGTTCGAATCCCGTACGGGTCACCATATGGAGGATTAGCTCAGCTGGGAGAGCACCTGCCTTACAAGCAGGGGGTCGGCGGTTCGATCCCGTCATCCTCCACCATTTCTTTTTAAAGAGTTGTTTACAACTTCAAGTTGCGGTCCTGTGGTGTAGCGGTTAACATGCCTGCCTGTCACGCAGGAGATCGCGGGTTCGAATCCCGTCAGGACCGCCATTTTTGGGCTGTAGCCAAGTGGTAAGGCACTGGATTTTGATTCCAGCACGCGAAGGTTCGATCCCTTCCAGCCCAGTTTATATGTGTCATTAGCTCAGTTGGTAGAGCATCTGACTTTTAATCAGAGGGTCGCAGGTTCGAATCCTGCATGACACACCATTTTTAATTTCATATTTGCGGTCGTGGCGGAATCGGTAGACGCGCTAGGTTGAGGGCCTAGTGGTGGCAACATCGTGGAGGTTCAAGTCCTCTCGACCGCACCATATCGCACCCTTAGCTCAGCTGGATAGAGTACTTGACTACGAATCAAGGGGTCGGGAGTTCGAATCTCTCAGGGTGCACCATATTTTGTTTGCTTTGACGGGCCTATAGCTCAGCTGGTTAGAGCGCACGCCTGATAAGCGTGAGGTCGGTGGTTCGAGTCCACTTAGGCCCACCATTTTCAAAACAAACAATGACGAACTTTGAAAACTGAACGATGAGGCAAAAATCGTATTCTACGGAATACAAAAACGAATGAAGCGCAAGCTTCGTCAATCGTGACTTCGGTCACA
>NZ_DGCW01000012.1:5781-6174 GCF_002385115.1 Exiguobacterium sp. UBA3968 | reverse complement strand
TTTTTTACGCTCTTTCATACGAGCATCACGAGTCAAGAAGCCTTTCGCTTTGAGTGCGCCGCGGAATTCTGGATCCGCTTGAAGAAGAGCACGTGAGATACCGTGACGGATAGCGCCTGCTTGACCAGTGAAGCCGCCGCCTTTGACCGTTACGATTACATCGTACTTGCCTTCTGTTTCTGTGATTACGAGTGGTTCTTTTGCAGTCATGATCAATGTCTCATAACCGAAGTATTCGCTGATATCGCGACCGTTAACTGTGACTTTACCGTCTCCAGCAACGAGGAAAACGCGCGCTGCCGCGTGTTTCCGGCGACCAGTGCCGTAGTAACGTACATCTGCCATCGTGTAGTTCCTCCTAAATTCGTATTAACCGCGAAGTTCGTAAACTTC
>NZ_DGCW01000012.1:5350-5578 GCF_002385115.1 Exiguobacterium sp. UBA3968 | reverse complement strand
GAAGTTCGTAAACTTCTGGTTGTTGTGCTTCGTGCTTGTGTGCAGCTCCAGCGTAGACGTGGAGTTTGTTGAACATTTGACGACCGAGGCTACCTTTTGGAAGCATCCCTTTGATCGCGAGTTCAAGCATGCGCTCAGGTTTGTTAGCAAGCATATCGCGTGCAACAGTCTGCTTTAAGCCGCCTGGATGACCAGAGTGACGGTAGTAGACTTTTTTGTCGAGTTTGT
>NZ_DGCW01000012.1:872-5181 GCF_002385115.1 Exiguobacterium sp. UBA3968 | reverse complement strand
AGACTTTTTTGTCGAGTTTGTTACCAGTTAAAACGATTTTCTCAACGTTGATGAGGATAACGTTATCCCCACAGTCAACGTGTGGTGTGAACGTAGGCTTGTGCTTACCACGGAGAAGTGATGAAACTTCGCTCGCAAGGCGACCGAGTGTTTTACCTTCAGCGTCGATAAGGAGCCATTTGCGTTCTACATCAGTAGCTTTCGCCATGAAAGTTGTGCGCATGTAAAATACCTCCTAAGGAATTAAAAGTTCTGTTTTTGATTTTTCATTTATTCACTAGGTGAATCTATCATAATCTTAGGTGTACGGGGCTAAGATTGTGGTTTCATAATAAATGAAATGCCAATAAACATTGTATGTTTTTTAATAGCCAATGTCAATTGCCTTTTTTTACTCCGGATAGAAAACTTCCCATAGATAGAGTCCATGAGGAGGCGCCGTCACGCCTGCAACGTTCCGGTCCTTTGCCAGCAACATTTTTTTAATGTCCTCTGGTGCAAAACGACCGCGTCCGACGTCAAGTAACGTCCCGACCATGATCCGGATTTGATTATAGAGAAAACCACTGCCCTGGAACCGAAAGACGAGTTCGTCACCGATCGTCATCAACTCTGCCTCGTAAATTGTCCGAACCCGGTTATCCGTTTCCGTCTTCGCGACACAGAACGAACTGAAGTCGTGCGTCCCGATGAGATGCGCCATTCCTTGGCGTATCCGCTCAAGATCAATCGGATACGGAACATGAACCGACAGATTCCGACGAAACGCATTTTCTTCGCGGCGGACGAAATAGCGGTATTCCTTCCCTACGACATCGTAACGTGCTTCAAAGGTCGATTCGACCTCTTCACAGCTCCGGACACGAATATCCGCTGGTAAGAGCGTATTAAGTGCCTTAACGACGTTCTCCGGGGGAATCGCTAGTTCCGTATCAAAGTGAATGACTTGTCCGTAGGCATGGACTCTCGCATCCGTCCGTCCCGAGCCGATGATCTTGACGGGATGTTTGTGCATCCGCGCAAGCGTCGTTTCAATCACTTCTTGAATCGTCAATCCGTTTGGTTGCACCTGATACCCGGCGTAGCCGGTTCCATCATATTGAATCGTACATTTTAAACGACGCATTACCCGATCCCTCGCAATCCTACTAAACTGATCGTCAGGAGGACGAGCAAGATCATCAGACCCGTATCCCGCATCGTCCACTTGGACTCCCGTAGACGTGTCCGTCCCTCTCCTCCACGGTACCCCCGCGCTTCCATCGCTGTCGCAAGATCCTCTGCCCGCTTAAAGGCGGAGATGAACAAGGGAATCAATAACGGAATGATCGCCCGTAAACGTTCCTTAATCGGTCCTGCTGACAAATCGACACCACGTGCTTGCTGTGCCTTCATGATTTTCTCTGTCTCCTCTGCTAAGGTTGGTAAGAACCGAAGTGAGATTGATAACATTAAGGCGATCTCATGCGTCGGGACACGGACGACCTTGAACGGCTTCAATAACATTTCAATCGCATCCGTCAATTCGATCGGTGAGGTCGTCAACGTGACGAGTGTCGTGATCGAGACGAGATAGAAGAAACGTAATGAGACGATGATCGCGAGTCGCAGTCCTTCTTCATAGATCCGAAGCCAGCCAAACTCAAAGAGGACAGCCCCTTCGCGCGTGAAGAACAGTTGGATGACGAACGTAAAGACAATCAGGAAAAGAATCGGTCGCAGTCCCTTTAGAACATAACGAAGCGGTAAGCGACTACTCATGAGTGCTAAGAACGTAAAGATGAGTAAAAAGATGTTCGTTGCTGCATTGTTCGCGAGAAAGACGAGCGGAATGAAGCAGAAAGCAAAGATGATCTTAGCGAGTGCTGACGAGCGATGTAAGTACGACTGACCGGGAATATGTTGTCCAACGATCATTCGCTCACCCCCTTCGTCATCAACCAGTCGATCAATTCGGTTTCCGTCCGGATGTCCGGACGTTCCAGCCCACGCTGATCGGCGACTTGCCAGGCAAGCGATAAGACGTGCGGGAGATCGAGATGGAATTGCTCGAGCAAAGTCTCTTCTTTAAACAGATCAAGCGGTAGTCCGTCAAACGCCACCTGTGCATCTTCCATGACGATCACGCGCTCGGCATACTCAAGCACCTGATCCATGTCGTGCGTGATTAGGAGCAACGTCATACCGGTTTCTGCATGGAGCCGGGCAAACAGACTCAGCATATGCTTGCGTCCTTGCGGATCGAGTCCTGCCGTCGGCTCATCGACGATCAACACGTCTGGTTGACTAGCGAGTACGCCGGCAATTGCAACACGCCTCATTTGCCCACCAGACAGGTCAAACGGCGAACGACTCCAAAAGACTTCATCGAGTCCGACAGTCCGTAATGCCTCTTTTGCTAATTGCTCAGCCGTCGCACCATCATGACCGAAGTTCATCGGACCGAACATGACATCTTTTAAAACCGTCTCTTCGAACAATTGATATTCCGGATATTGAAAAACAAGCCCGACGCGACGTCTTAATGGCTTGAGGTCCTGTTTTTTCTTCGGTTCGACGATGATGTCATCGACTTGTACCTTCCCCGCTGTCGGCTTGAGCAACCCATTGATGTGCTGCACGAGCGTCGATTTTCCGGATCCGGTGTGCCCTACAAACGCAACAAGCGCCCCTGACGGAATCTCAAGATTCACATCACGTAGCGCGACTCGTTCGAACGGACTATTGAGTTGATACGTATAATTTAATTCCTGGATTAAGATTGGCATAAACGGTTCACCAATTCTCTTTCATCTAGTATCGTCTCCTCGAGTGAGAGACCTTGCGCCCGTAAACGTTCTTGTACCCGAACAACGAATGGAACATCGAGTCCGATGTCTTCTAAGAACGATGCATGACGAAAGACTTCCTGAGGGGATCCTTCTAATACGATTTTCCCGGCATCCATGACGATGACACGACTAGCTCGTAATACTTCGTCTAATTCGTGTGTAATCGCGATGACCGCCATTGGGTGAGTCGCATGGAGTTCTTGAACGGTCGACATGACCTCTTGTCGTGCTAATGGATCAAGCATCGATGTAGCTTCATCGAGCACGAGAACATCAGGGCGCATCGCAAGCGCCGAAGCGATTGCGACACGCTGCTTCTGTCCGCCGGATAATTGATGGGGTTCCCGATCAACAAAATCCGTAAGGCCAACGCGCGCTAGACTGTCGTCGATACGACGAACCATTTCCTCGCGTGGCACACCCCAGTTTTCTAGAGCAAATGCCACGTCGTCGCGCACGGTCGTGCCAACGAATTGATTATCTGGATTTTGGAAGACGATGCCGATCGCTCGGCGCATCTCCCACAGTTGCTCCGGATTTGCACTTGAAAAGCGCTCAGCAACCGTAACGGTCCCTGTCTCCGGTAACAACAATCCATTAAACAATTTCGTCAGCGTTGATTTTCCAGAGCCGTTGTGACCAACGATAGCAACCCATTCACCTGAACGAATCGTCAGAGAGACCTCGTGTAAGGCTGCTTGTTCCTGTTCCGGATACCGATAGGTGACCTGTTCCAGTTCAATCAGCTTGTCCATGATCTCTCCTCCTTCATCAAATCAATACTTTCATTTTGTAGCAAAAGGGCAGAAGCGGGATACGCACTGCCCTTTTATGGCGAATCATTTAATGAGGATTAAACGAGTTCGATGATGACCATTTCTGCGCCGTCACCACGACGTGGTCCCATTTTCATGATGCGTGTGTAACCACCTTGACGCTCAGCAAAACGTGGAGCCACATCAGCGAATAATTTTTGGATCGCGTCTTGTGCTTTGCCCTCTGCGTTTTGACCAGCAGCTTCACGGCGAACGAACGATGCAACTTGACGACGAGCGTGGAGATCACCGCGTTTACCTAAAGTGATGAGTTTCTCTACGACTGGACGAAGTTCCTTCGCTTTTTGTTCTGTAGTTTGGATACGCTCATTGATGATGAGATCAGTCGCAAGGTCACGCAAAAGTGCCTTACGTTGTGAGCTTGTACGGCCTAATTTCGAGTATGCCATGGATGGATTCCCTCCTTCGTGCAATTAATAGTATTAGTCTTCTTTGCGCAAGCCTAGTCCGAGTTCGTCGAGTTTCGCTTGAACTTCCTCGAGTGATTTACGTCCGAGGTTACGGACTTTCATCATCTCGTCTTCGCTCTTGTTCGCGAGTTCTTGAACCGTGTTGATACCAGCGCGTTTCAAACAGTTGTACGAACGAACTGAGAGATCGAGTTCTTCGATCGTCATTTCGAGTACTTTTTCTTTTTGATCT
>NZ_DGCW01000012.1:0-745 GCF_002385115.1 Exiguobacterium sp. UBA3968 | reverse complement strand
TTTTTCTTTTTGATCTTCTTCCTTTTCGACCATGATTTCAGCATGGAGCGCTTCGTCTGTAAGACCAACAAAGATGTTTAAGTGTTCTGTCATGATTTTCGCACCGAGTGACACTGCTTCTTCAGGGCGGATTGAACCGTCCGTCCAAACATCAAGCGTCAATTTATCGAAGCTCGCATCTTGACCAACACGTGTTTTTTCAACTTGATAATTTACACGTTGAATTGGCGTGTAAATTGAGTCGATTGGGATGACACCAATTGGCATATCGTCCCGTTTGTTATCTTCAGCCTGAACATACCCACGACCACGGCGTGCTGTAAGACGCATATGAAGTGATGCACCTTCTGCAAGCGTTGCGATGTGAAGTTCTGGGTTGAGGATTTCGACGTCGCTGTCATGCGTAATATTCGCAGCAGTGACAACACCAGCGCCTTGAATATCGATCTCAAGCGTTTTCTCTTCTTCCGAGTACACTTTGAGGGCGAGTTTCTTAAGGTTCAAGATGATTTGGGTAACGTCTTCTACAACGCCATCAATCGTCGAGAACTCATGAAGAACGCCATCGATTTGGACTGCAGTGACTGCAGCACCCGGAAGTGAAGACAATAGGATACGACGCAATGAGTTACCAAGCGTTGTACCGAATCCACGTTCAAGCGGCTCAACTACGAATTTACCAAACGTAGCGTTCTCGCTTAACTCGATCGTTTCAATCTTCGGTTTTTCGATTTCGATCATCTGA
>NZ_DGCW01000013.1:11187-11669 GCF_002385115.1 Exiguobacterium sp. UBA3968 | reverse complement strand
ATTGCAGGTCGGTCTTTTTGTATAATCATTTTAAAGAAAAAGGAGTTTTTTCATGAAACACGAACTTCCTATTGTATATGCACTTCAACGTCACTTAGATCGAACGCCCATCTCATGGCATGTTCCTGGACATAAGAATGGGACTCTGACACCTCTTCCTGACTTTTTTAAATGGGACGTCACAGAATTACCTGGTCTAGATGATTTTCATCATCCGGAAGAGGCTATTGCAGACGCAATAGCTTTGCTTCAAAAAGTCTACGATGCAAAAGCGAGTCATTTCCTTGTGAATGGTTCGACTGTTGGGAACTGGGCGATGCTTGCAGCTGTAGCAATAAGAGGAGAGCGTGTTTATGTACAGCGTAATTCGCATAAATCGGTATTTAATGCACTCGAATGGTTAGGAATCGAACCGATCTTTCTTGAACCAGATACCCATAAAGAAACGGGAATCAGTGGTCATGTTTCACGTGAAACATTAA
>NZ_DGCW01000013.1:4875-11110 GCF_002385115.1 Exiguobacterium sp. UBA3968 | reverse complement strand
ATGTTTCACGTGAAACATTAAAGGAAGCGTTTACGAAATATCCGGGAGGAGTTGGCGTGTTTATCACTTCACCGACATATTACGGAGAAGTGGCTGATATCACGTCACTCGTTCAGCTCACGACGTCGCACGGACTCCCTTTATTAGTGGATGAAGCACACGGTGCACACTTCGGTAAAGCATTTGGTGTTCGTTCTGCATTTGAATTAGGAGCAACCGCTGTTGTCCAGTCTGCCCATAAAACGCTTCCTGCACTGACGATGGGAGCATGGATGCACGAGCGATTTTCGGAAAAGATGAGAAGAAAGTTACAGCGAGCGCTCCAAGCGTTTCAAACCTCAAGTCCTTCGTATTTGTTACTGGCTTCATTAGACTATGCCCGTTCCTATCGTGAACAATGGACAGTTGAAGGTATGTCAGATATTCAGGTTAGTCACGATGCGTTTATCGAATCACTTCAACGGTTCGATCATATGACCGTCCTTCGCTTTGATGATTGGTCACGGATGACATTAACGTATGAGGGATATTCAGGAGATGCGTTGTTGCACGCGTTACGAGCTGTTCAACTCGATGCGGAATTTGCTCTAGGAGATCACGTCGTCTGTATTTTGCCACTTCGTCCGCTAGCAAAGTCTGAGCAGGATGACTGGGTTCATCGTGTCGAACGCGCTATTCAAATGATGAAATCAGAAGGAATTCCTTTGAAAAGGTATATCGAGCAACCAATTATGGGTAAAATACAGGTATCTGCTTTAGCTTGTTCTTATGAACAGTTAGAACAAGCAACAGGTACGTTCCGTCAGCTGGATGAGTGTATCGGTCATGTTTCACTCGAAACCATTATTCCGTACCCGCCAGGTATTCCATTGATCGTCAGAGGCGAACGCATTACGGCGGAACAGGTACTACGTTTACGACATTATCAAACCGTAGCCGTTCATTTGCAAGGGGGCGAACAATTGCAACAAGGAGCGTTACGCGTCATAGAGGAAGGGTTTGAAAGATGAAAGGTACGTTCATTACTGTCGAAGGACCGGATGGTGCCGGGAAAACGACACAACTACAATTGCTTAATGATGTGTTAAAAGAAAAGGGCTATAATGTCATGATGACCCGTGAGCCAGGTGGCACACGCGTTGGGAACGAAATTCGTTCATTGATTTTAAATCCTGATTTTGAAGAAATGAAAGAGATGACGGAAATTCTGCTGTATGCAGCGTCTCGTGCCCAGCATGTCGAAGAATTGATTCGACCGGCGTTAGAGGCAGGCACAATCATCTTATGTGACCGATTCGTTGATGCCTCACTTGCCTATCAAGGATATGGGCTTGGACATCCGATTGATCTCGTGCGTCATATTAATGATTCTGCAACAGGTGGATTAGCGCCAGACCGGACGTATTTATTTGATTTAACGGTAACGGATTCTAAAAAACGAATGATGGACCGGGGAGCACTTGATCGAATCGAGCAACGAGATGATGCGTTTCGTGCCCGTGTCTATGATGGTTTCAAACAGATTGCGGCATCGGACCCAGAACGGGTACAGATTGTACAAGCCAATCGATCGATTGAAGTGATTCATCAGGACTTAGTGGAAGATGTCATTACGTATTTAGAAGAAAAGGAGAGATTCTCATGAAAATGGTCATTACGATTGTTCAAGATAAAGACAGCTTACGTTTGGCGGAAGCGCTTGTCGAGCATGATTTCCGAGCAACGAAACTAGCAACGACAGGTGGTTTTCTTAAAGAGGGAAACACGACGTTCATGATTGGTGTACAGAGTGAGCGTCTCGACGATCTGTTAAGATTGATCAAAAAGAATTGTTCGAGTCGTGAACAGATGGTCTCTCCAATCTCACCAATGGGTGGTCATGCCGATTCTTATATCCCGTACCCTGTTGAAGTCCAGGTAGGCGGGGCAACGGTCTTCGTCTTGCCAATCGAAGGGTTTCACCAATTCTAATGCAGACGTTTCATGAACTGGAACAGACACAATCGGTCATTTCGACGATTCTTCAAAATTCGTTACGAAACGATCGAATCAATCACGCTTATATCTTCACTGGAGACTATGAGCCGCTTCTACTTGAAGCGGCTCACTTGTTCGCGAAAAGCCTTTTTTGTGAGACCCCGGTCGATGTAGAACCGTGTGGTGTCTGTCGTAGCTGTCGGCGGATGGAAAGTGGTAACTTGGTCGATTATTATGAAATCGAACCAGATGGCGCGACCATCAAAAAAGAACAGATTCAACAATTGATGCATGATCTCTCACTCCGAGGACTTGAAGGCGATCGTCAGATTTATGTCATTACACAGTCCCATAAGATGACTCCCCAAGCAGCGAACAGTTTGCTGAAGTTCTTTGAGGAACCAGGAGAAGGAAAAGTGGCCTTATTGTTGACGAATCAACCTCAACTCCTTTTACCTACGATTCGATCGCGGGGACAGTTATTAAGTTTTCGTCCAGCGGATCGTCAAATGATTGGCGAGGTTTTATCTGAAAAAACGGGACGGGACCACGAGTTGACGCAACTGGCAGCGCGTGTCTATCCAAAAGTCGAGGATGCAGAAGAAGCATTACTCGAAGACTGGTTTGTAAATGCGCGAGCGTCAGTGTTACAATTGATGGAGGAATTAGCGAATCGTCCGGCTGATTTACCACTGTTCGTACAAGAGAAATGGATGGGACAATTCAAGAACCGTCAGGATGTCCGAATTGGTCTTGAACTCGTCACTTGTTTCTTCGAGGATGTCTTACGCCTGAAACTGAATCCGGCGTGGGAAGGTATGACCTATACGAATAGTAAACCCCAACTTGAACAGATGGGGTCCAAGAGCCAGACGACGATCACCCGCTGGTTACAAGCTGTGCTTGCCGCAGTCCGACGGGTCGAAGCGAATGTTAATCCCCAATTAACAGTTGAGCGTCTCATGTTTGACTTACAGAAAGGGTAGAGCGACATGCTAGAAGTAGTAGGCGTTCGCTTTAAAGAAGCGGGCAAAATTTATTATTTTGCACCTGGACAAGAGTCATTATCACGAGGACAAGCAGTCATCGTTGAGACGGTACGGGGCATTGAATATGGCGAAGTGGTCATCGCCGATAAACAAATGGACGAAGAAGATGTGGTGTTGCCACTGAAATCCATTCTTCGAATTGCTGACGATAAGGATGCAATGATCGTCCGCGAAAATAAAGTCGCAGCGCTTGATGCGCATGCGGTATGTGTCGAAAAAATCCGTGAACATAAACTCGATATGAAATTGGTCGATGTCGAGTACACGTTTGACCGCAATAAGGTCATCTTCTACTTCACGGCAGAAGGACGTGTTGACTTCCGTGAGCTCGTCAAAGATTTAGCGGCTGTTTTCCGGACACGCATCGAACTCCGTCAAATCGGTGTTCGAGATGAAGCGAAGTTACTTGGAGGCATTGGTCCATGTGGTCGTGTCTTATGTTGTTCATCTTTCCTTGGTGAGTTCGAACCGGTCTCGATCAAGATGGCAAAAGATCAAAACCTGTCGTTGAATCCGACGAAGATTTCAGGGGTGTGTGGTCGTTTAATGTGCTGTCTAAAATATGAGAACGATACGTATGAAGAGATGCGCCGTGACTTGCCGGACTATGGAAAACGTTTGACGGTACCTGAAGGCGAAGGACGCGTCGTTGGCTTGAACATCCTCGATCAAGTCGTTCAAATTGAACTGAAGGATCGTTCCCGCGTCTTGACGTATTCGATGGAAGAACTATTATCCGTTGGTGCCGTAAAACCAAAACGACCAAAAGAATAACGGGGTGCATACGCGTGGAGAGAGTCGATAAAAAAGAAATCATTACGCGTGTCGATGCGATTGAGCAACAGATTCATTTGCTGACTGAGCATCTGAGCGTGTTAAAGGATCAGCTGGCTTACATGATGGAAGAGAACCAACATCTGTATCTGGAGAATCATCATCTTCGGGAAAAAGTCGAACGCGATGAACAACAGCCGGTCACGGAAGCGGAAGAAGCGGAAGCAGGCGTTGGTGCGGGCTATGACAATCTCGGACGATTGTACCAGGAAGGGTTCCACATCTGTAACTTGCATTATGGACAAGTGCGAAAAGACGGCGATTGTCTCTTCTGCTTATCCATGTTAACGAAACATTGAGAGGCTGACTTCTACATGAGTCAGTCTTTTTTTCGGAAAGGAAGGCACGACATGTTTGAACTATTACCAGACGAACGACTTGATTATCTCTTAGGACAAGAAGGGAAAATCATTCAAAGTCCATCCGTCTTCTCCTATTCACTCGATGCGGCATTGCTCGCACGATTTGCATGGGTTCCAATTCAACAGGGGCGGATTGCCGATCTTTGCTCTGGGAACGGTGCGATCCCACTCTTTTTATCCTACCGGACGAAAGGGCAGATCACGGGTCTTGAAATTCAGCCGCGACTAGCGGAGATGGCGCGACGTAGCATTAACTTGAATGAACTGAACGACCAGATTGAGATGATTGATGGTGACGTCAAAGAGGCGGGGGCACGTCTTGGATACGGCATCTATGATGCTGTCACCTGTAATCCGCCTTATTTTTTAGCCAACGAGACATCAAACCAAAACCAAAGTGAACATTATACGATCGCAAGGCATGAAGTCCTCTGTACACTTGAAGACTGTATTCGTGGTGCATCTGATTTGTTAAAACAAGGCGGAAAGGCAGCGTTCGTCCATCGACCGGAACGACTGCTCGATATCGTCACTTTGATGCGAACATACCGCTTGGAACCGAAACGGATGCAGTTGATTTATCCGAAGGCAGGGAAGGAAGCGAACATGCTTTTGATCGAGGGGATCAAGGACGCAAAACCTGGACTGAAGGTTCTTTCCCCGTTCATCGTCTATGAAGCGGACAACTCGTATGCGGCTCAGATGAAGGAACTGTTCGATGTCTGAGCATGCAGTCTATATCGTTCGTTGCCAAGATGATACGTATTATACGGGTTACGCAGTAGACGTCACGCAACGCATCGCAACACATAATGCAGGCAAGGGGGCGAAGTATACACGTGCCCGTCTGCCGGTCGTCCTCGTTCATGAGGAAATTTTCGCGACAAAATCAGAAGCGATGAAGCGGGAATACGCGATTAAACAATTGACACGTTCACAGAAAGAGCGTTTGATTCAAGGAGGAACCTCATGAAAGCGACAAGTAGCTATCAACAGCAAGGAGTCGGTCTCTATATCGTCCCGACACCAATCGGCAATTTAGAAGACATGACGTATCGAGCTGTCCGGATCTTACAGGAATCTGATATCGTCGCAGCAGAAGATACCCGGCAGACGATGAAACTGTTTCGGCATTTTTCGATTGAGACGAAGCTGGTCAGTTACCACGAACACAATAAACAAACAAGTGGCGAACGACTACTCGCTGATTTAGAGGCGGGAAAGCAAATTGCCCTCGTCTCCGACGCCGGGATGCCCGGTATTTCGGACCCGGGAAGCGATTTGATCCGCCTAGCGATCGCAGCAGATATTCCTGTCATCGTTCTTCCGGGTGCGAACGCTGCATTGACAGCCCTTGTCGCGTCCGGTCTGTCGACAGAACGCTTTTTGTATTATGGTTTTTTGCCACGAAAGAAAAAAGAACGCCGCGAAGCGTTAGAGCAATTGAAATACGAATCAGGAACACTCATCTTTTATGAAGCACCGCATCGATTGAAAGAGATGTTGCAAGGGATCGAAGAAGTACTTGGTGATCGCCAGGTGACGTTAGCCCGAGAACTAACGAAACGGTATGAAGAGTATATTCGTGGAAGTGTGAGTGAATTACGCGCTTGGGCAGCAGAAGACGTTCGAGGTGAGTTCGTCGTCCTTGTCGAAGGATCAAACGAAGAACGACCGGATGCCGTCATTCAAGACAGTGATCCGCTCGAGCAAATCCGTCGGTATATCGAAGAGGGCGAAAAGCCGAATGCAGCGTTGAAGCGTGTCGCAAAAGAACGAGGACTGGATCGTCAGGAACTGTACCTCGCGTTTCACGAAGCAGATTAAAAAAAGAAGCCCCGTTAAGGAGCTTCCTTTTTTGTTTATTCGTTGCTTGCGTAATGACGATCGAGGAAATCTTTTAATTCAACGAGAACGCGTTGTGCGCCATCTGGTGAAAGAATCAATTTACCATCAGCCAATTTGAAGTTATCTTCTGATACTTCACCTGTCACTTGGCAAGTCATGTTTGGT
>NZ_DGCW01000013.1:3488-4703 GCF_002385115.1 Exiguobacterium sp. UBA3968 | reverse complement strand
GCGTAATTCGATTGGAATTACGACACGACCGAGCTCGTCTACTTTACGTACAATACCTGTTGATTTCATTTTGTTGTTCCTCCTTTGATGTCATGGATCTCTTTTTCTTTTGAAAAATCGTCAAAATTCGACATCGTTTCTATAGAATGTAGAATACTAGACTTTCCAAAAGTAGTCAACCAATCTGAATAGCTTGAAATCAAAATGTCATTTATTTCTCAAAAAACCCATATTTGAAACGATTTATTAATATATTTTCCCTTTTTAAAGGAAATGAAACTATAGAGTGTGTTTTTTTGTAATTTGATGTCTGATGTCAAAAAATGTTTCGATTCGACAAAAAGTGAATTTCGACATCAGTCCCGTAACAGCGTATAATAGCCTATAATGAAGATGGAAATAAGAGAACGGAGGAATAACATGGCAAAGACATTTTATATCACGACCCCGATTTATTATCCAAGTGCAAAACTACATATCGGTCACGCGTATACGACGGTGGCTGGAGATGCAATGGCACGGTACAAACGACTTCAAGGATTCGACGTCCGGTATTTGACAGGTAGCGATGAGCACGGTCAAAAGATCCAGGAAAAAGCAGCAGAAGCAGGTATCTCGGAACAGGCATTCGTCGATGGTGTCGTCGAGCAGATTAAAGTCTTATGGGATCGTCTCGACATCTCGTACGATGATTATATCCGGACGACAGAACCACGTCACAAGAAAGTCGTCGAAAAAGTGTTCGAGACACTTCTTGAATCAGGCGATATCTACCTAGGTGAATACGAAGGTTGGTATTCGATTCCGGATGAGACGTACTATACGGAATCACAACTCGTCGACGGAAAGAGCCCCGATAGTGGACACCCAGTCGAACTCGTTCGCGAAGAATGTTACTTCTTCCGGATCAGCAAGTACACGGACCGTCTGCTTGAGTACTTTGAAGCGAATCCGTCATTTATCTTGCCAGAATCACGTAAACACGAAATGATCAATAACTTCATTAAACCGGGTCTCCAAGACTTAGCGGTCTCACGGACGACATTCAACTGGGGTGTACAAGTCCCATCGAATCCGAAGCACGTCGTCTACGTCTGGATCGATGCGTTGACGAACTATATCTCGTCACTCGGTTATGGTACGGACGATCATGGTAATTTCGATAAGTACTGGCCAGCAGATGTTCATCTCGTCGGAAAAGAAATCGTTCGTTTC
>NZ_DGCW01000013.1:1027-3349 GCF_002385115.1 Exiguobacterium sp. UBA3968 | reverse complement strand
AAAAGAAATCGTTCGTTTCCACACGATCATTTGGCCGGCACTCTTGATGGCACTTGATCTCCCATTACCGAAGAAAGTCTTCGCACACGGTTGGTTGTTGATGAAAGACGGAAAAATGTCGAAATCAAAAGGGAACGTCGTTGATCCGATCCCATTGACGGATCGTTACGGTCTTGACGCCCTTCGTTATTACTTGTTACGCGAAGTTCCATTCGGTTCAGATGGTATGTTCACACCTGAAGCATTCGTTGAGCGGATGAACTACGATTTAGCAAACGACCTTGGGAACTTACTCAACCGAACGATCGCGATGGTCACGAAATACTTTGACGGTGAGATCCCAGCCTATACAGGCAATGTGACACCGTTTGATGCGACACTCTCGGATCTTGCAAAAGAAACGGTCACGAAAGTCGAAGCATCGATGGAACACATGGAATTCTCTGTCGTGCTATCGAACATTTGGCAATTAATCAGCCGTGCCAATAAATACATCGATGAGACACAACCGTGGGTTCTTGCAAAAGACGAATCCAAAACGGCGGAACTCGGTTCGGTCATGGTGCATCTCGTCGGTGTCTTACGTCACGTGGCGATCATGTTGCAACCGTTCATGACGCGTTCACCAAAAGAGATCTTCGCGCAACTTGGTCTCTCCGGACAAGCGATGGACTGGGCAGCGCTCGAGAAATTCGCAGACATCACACCAGGAACAAAAGTTGGTACAGCGACACCGATTTTCCCACGTCTCGATGTCAAAGAAGAGGTCGAAGCAATCGTCGACATGATGCATCAAGCTTCTGCAGCACGTGTGGAGGAAGAGGAAGTCGAAGAGGCTGATGAAGACATTCGTCCGGAAACGACGATCGATGTCTTTGATCAGATCGAGTTACGTGTCGGTGAAGTCGTGACGGCTGAAAAGATCAAGAAGGCGAAAAAACTACTGAAGTTACAAGTCGATATGGGCAAAGAAACACGCCAAATCGTCTCTGGTATCGCGCAGTGGTATGAGCCGGAAGATTTAGTCGGACGTAAGGTCATCGTCGTAGCGAACTTAAAACCGGTCACGTTACGTGGCGAACTCTCCCAAGGAATGGTCCTTGCTGCTGAGAAAGCAGGAAAACTTGAACTCGCGACGGTCCCATCAACGATGGCAAACGGCGCAAGCGTAAAATAAAACCGATGCCTGTGGACTTCATGTCACAGGCATTTTTTTAAAGAAGGAGTCGAATAAGATATGTTAATCGATACACACACTCACTTGAATGCAGACCAATTCGCGGAAGACGTTCATGAAACGATCGAGCGGGCACGTGCAAACGGCGTTTCACCGATGATCGTCGTCGGATTTGATCATAAGACAATCGACCGCGCGATGGAACTCGTCGAAGCGTACGATGATCTTTATGCGGTCATCGGATGGCATCCCGTCGACTCGATTGATTTTGATGAGGAAGCCTATCAAAAGGTCGAACGATTGATGGATCATGAAAAAGTCGTTGCGCTTGGAGAAATCGGACTCGACTACCACTGGGATACGTCACCGAAAGACGTCCAACAGGAAGCTTTCCGCAAACAGATCCGTCTCGCGAAGCAGAAGAAAAAACCGATCGTCATCCATAACCGGGAAGCGACAGAAGATACGTTACGAATCCTCGAAGAAGAGGATGCAAAAGAAGTCGGTGGTATTTTGCATAGCTACAGTATGAGTGCTGAATTGTTACCGCGTTGCCTAGCGATGAACTTCTATATTTCACTTGGTGGACCTGTTACGTTCAAAAACGCGAAAATGCCAAAACGTGTTGCACAGGAAGTACCGCTCGATCGTTTACTCGTTGAGACGGACTGTCCGTATCTGACACCAACACCACACCGCGGTAAACGCAACGAGCCGGCTTACGTTCGGTTCGTCGCTGAAGAAATTGCGCAGCTCCGTGGCATGATGTATGCCGATGTGGAAGCAGCAACGACGGAAAATGCAAAACGGATCTTCCGTTTGCCATGATGCGTTCGTTGACGTTCATTACAATCGGATGCAGCCTGCTACTTGCGGCTGCACTCGTCTATGGGATGATGGATCATCCACGAACCGTGACAGTTTTGATTGATGGACAAGAGCAGCAGGTGAAGACAATGGCTGATTCCGTTTATGGCGTTCTCAAAGAAGCCGGCATTACGACGCGTGACAATGATGTGATTGAACCGGCTCTTAGTGCCGACCTGCCGAAAAAACGATTAATCGTCATTCAGCGGGCAAAAGAAATCACATTGATCATGGGCTACGGTGAGTCCCGTCGCGTCCGGACGCAGGCGCGTCAAGTA
>NZ_DGCW01000013.1:366-944 GCF_002385115.1 Exiguobacterium sp. UBA3968 | reverse complement strand
GTCAAGTAAAGGATCTACTTGCAGAGCGCGGTATCAAGAAAGCCGACACGGATGATATCTATCCGTCTTCTAACGCTGTATTGACGAGTGGTATGACGGTGCGGTACCGCGAAGCTTTTCCCGTTGATCTCGTCGTCGGGGGAAAAGCCCGACAACTCTACACGTATGAAACGACGGTCCGCGAATTGTTAGAACGGGAAGGAATCCGTCTTCAAAAGGAAGATCGGGTCGCTCCAAATCCCGATACCCGCGTGACGGAAGGGACGTTGATTACGGTCAACACGACACGTCGTGCGACGTTGACACAGGATCAACTCGTTCCGTTTGAGATCGAAGAAGTCGAGGATCCGACCTTACCGGAAGGCGAGCAACTGGTGACGACATCAGGTCGTCCGGGTGTCCGAACGAAAAAGTATCAATTGACGTTAGCTGACGGTCTTAGTAAAGAGAAAAAACTGATTGATGACCAAGTGACACGGACGCCGATCAAACAAGTCGTCAAAGTCGGGACAAAACCGATTGAGACACCAATCGAAGCGCCCGTCTTCAACGAAAAACAAGCGACTAATCCGCTAACT
>NZ_DGCW01000013.1:0-141 GCF_002385115.1 Exiguobacterium sp. UBA3968 | reverse complement strand
TGAAACACCGAAAGCCGATGCGGATCTTGATTTTGAGAGTGCGAAGAGCTTGATGGTCGAAGCGACGGCGTATACGAACGACCCAGCTTCGAACGGCAGTCGTTTGTACAATGGTCGTGCCTTGACAGCGACCGGGTATGA
>NZ_DGCW01000006.1:3487-3824 GCF_002385115.1 Exiguobacterium sp. UBA3968 | reverse complement strand
CACGAAGGTCTACGTCGAAGGGGTTGGTCTTGCGATCGCTCTCGATACAGGTGGTGCCATTAAAGGCAATAAGATTGATATTTTAGTCGATGGTGAACAAAAAGCAAAGACGTTCGGTCGAAAACAACTGCAAGTCTGGGTCATTCCTAGTGCAACGGAAGCGGACACGTGACGCTTCCTTGTTTTTTTCGTGGAAACAGGTACAATTACGAGAGTGTTTGAAGAAGGTGGAGAGATCATGCGGAAACGCTTAAAAGAAGTCATCGTCGTCGAAGGACGAGATGATACGACACGATTACAAGAAGTCTTTGATGTCGATACAATTGAAACGAACGGT
>NZ_DGCW01000006.1:1863-3348 GCF_002385115.1 Exiguobacterium sp. UBA3968 | reverse complement strand
AATTGAAACGAACGGTTCAGCCGTTAATGAACAGACGATGCAACGCATTGAGAAGGCCCTCGAACGACGCGGTGTCATCATTTTCACGGATCCTGATTTTCCAGGAGATCGTATCCGTGCCCGAATCAATGAACGTGTACCAGGCTGTAAACATGCCTATCTTCCGCGTGCTCAAGCAAAAGATAAGCGCGGTAAAATTGGTGTTGAACATGCCTCACCTGTCGCAATCGAAGAGGCGCTCGCTGCTGTCTATGAGACGGAAGAAGCACCGGTTGCCGAAGTGACACGTGAGATGATTTTGGCAGCTGATTTGATTGGTGGACCAGCAGCCTCGATCCGTCGTCGTCGTCTCGGTCAGATTCTTGCGATTGGTGAACCGAATGCAAAACAACTCGTCAAACGTGTCGCATCGATCCGGATCACGCTGGCGGAATGGGAAGCAGCGTTGAAACAACTAGAGGAGGAAGAAGTTTGAAAGACATTGCTACATTGCACCGGACGAAAGAAATTTTAGCGAAACATGGCTTTTCGTTTAAAAAATCGTTAGGGCAAAACTTTTTAATCGATTTAAATGTATTAGGAAACATCGTCGGAGCAGCTGGATTAACGCCTGAGAGTGGTGTACTCGAGATCGGACCAGGAATCGGCTCATTGACGGAACAATCGGCGAAACAGGCGAAAAAAGTCGTTGCTCTTGAAATCGATCAACGATTGTTACCGATTCTTGATGATACACTTGCACCATATCCCCATACGAAGGTCATTCACGGTGATGCTCTTGAACTCGATCTTTCGACGATCGTTGCTGAAGAGTTCACGCAAGAAGGCATCACCGACATTGCCGTCGTCGCGAACCTCCCGTATTATGTCACGACACCGATTATCATGCGGATCCTTGAAGCGAAAGCACCGTTTCGGACGCTCGTCATGATGATTCAAAAGGAAGTCGCTGAACGAATCGGTGCAAAACCAGGCACGAAAGCATATGGATCTTTATCGATCGCGATTCAATACTATGCGGAAGCTGAAGTCTGCTTCACGGTCCCAAAACAAGTCTTCATTCCAGCACCAAACGTCGATTCAGCAGTCATCCGCTTGAACATTCGAAAAGAGCCGGCGGTACAGACACAGGATGAGGCACTCTTCTTTGAAATCGTCCGAGCAAGTTTTGCCCAACGTCGGAAAACGATTTTAAACAACTTGACGACACACTTCGGGAAAACGGAAAAAGCAGCGGTCGAAGCGGCGTTGTTAGAAGCTGGGGTTGAACCACGTCGTCGCGGAGAAACGCTCAGCCTGCAGGAATTCGCACAGTTAGCAGATGCACTTTTGCCAATTAAAAAACGTTGACGGATACGATTAGAACAGATATAATATTTCCCCTTTCTAATATTTATTTAATATGCTATAATAAATATTAGTGAGGTGAAGCGTATGCCAAAGACGTTGAACGAAATCAGACATGTTTTCGAAACACATGTTGGT
>NZ_DGCW01000006.1:420-1710 GCF_002385115.1 Exiguobacterium sp. UBA3968 | reverse complement strand
AAAGACTGACGCTAAAAGCAAGCGGCGGTCGTAAAAAGGTCGTAACCCGAATCGGAACGCTCGTTGAGACGTATCCTTCGGTGTTTGTAGTCAAGCTAGACGCAGAGCGCCACAATGTCGAGCGAGTTTCTTATAGCTACGCCGACGTGCTAACAGACTCCGTACAAATCGAATTTGCGAATTCGTAAACTTACCTTCCGAAGCGGACAAAATGTTCGCTTCTTTTTTTGTGGAAAGGTTGATACAATTCCTACAGGAAACGAACTAGAGGAGGAACGGCACGATGACGATTATTGTAAAGGCTCCGGCCAAGATCAACCTAGTCCTGGATGCGACGGCAAAGCGCCCGGACGGCTATCACGATGTACATATGGTGATGACGACAGTCGATTTGGCAGACCGTCTAGAATTGACGGAGCTGCCGTCAGGAGAAATTCGAATGAATGCCCAGCATGCTTACGTTCCGAACGACGAACGTAATCTTGCTTATAAAGCAGCAGCGATCTTAAAAGAAAAATACGACGTCAAGACAGGAGTAGAGATCTTCTTAGAGAAACACATTCCAGTTGCAGCCGGACTCGCTGGTGGATCCAGTGACGCGGCAGCGACGTTACGCGGATTAAATGAGTTGTGGCAACTCGGTTTGACGCTTGAAGAGTTGGCGGAAGTCGGCGCAGCAGTGGGCTCTGACGTCCCGTTTTGTGTCATGGGTGGAACAGCGATTGCAACGGGTCGCGGAGAGAAGCTAGAAAAACTTGTCTCACCACCCCCATGCTGGGTTGTTCTTGCTAAACCGACGATCGGTGTTTCAACAGCTGACGTCTATGGTGCCCTCGATTTGAACACGGCAAAACGTCCGAACGTCGAAGCAATGATTGATGCGGTGAAGGCGCAAGATTTCCAAGCCATCTGCCAATCACTCGGTAATGTTCTCGAAGCGGTCACGTTGCCGATGCACCCAGAAGTCGAGCAAATCAAGGAATTCATGGCAAGTTGTGGCGCAGAAGGCGTCTTGATGAGCGGAAGTGGTCCGACGGTCTTTGCTCTAACGGAGCATGAAAATCGGGCACAACGTCTCTATAATGGATTACGCGGCTTTTGTAACGAAGTCTACGTCGTTCGTCTTTTAGGCGAAAACCATTGATAATATCCGTATGAAAATGATATATTCACTATTGAATATTCGGAATTACGGAGAGGTGGAACGAAACAAATGAAAATTCGGAGAAGTGGTCGATTGGTCGACATGACGCGGTACTTGCTTGACCATCCCCATCATCTCGTCTCATT
>NZ_DGCW01000006.1:0-276 GCF_002385115.1 Exiguobacterium sp. UBA3968 | reverse complement strand
TCCCCATCATCTCGTCTCATTGACGATTTTTGCAGAACGTTATAAATCGGCGAAATCGTCGATCAGTGAAGATTTAGATATCGTCAGCGAGATGTTAGAACATGAGGGAACAGGTCGTCTCGTTACAGTACCAGGTGCTGCGGGTGGCGTCATGTTCATTCCGACGTGGAGCAGTAAGAAGGCGTTACCGTTCATCGATGATCTATGTGAACGTGTCGCTCGTCCAGACCGACTGTTACCGGGGGGATACCTTTATTTGACGGACTTACTTGGAGA
>NZ_DGCW01000003.1:11368-12272 GCF_002385115.1 Exiguobacterium sp. UBA3968 | reverse complement strand
AGAAGGTATCTTCCGGGATGTCGCTCATCCAATCAATGCATTAATGCGAAAAAAGGTCGAAGATTCAGTACTCGAAGCCTATGCGGCACGTGAGGATCAAGAAGAAGGCGTCTGTTACGAAGTCTCTTCTGCCCAAACGACAGATCAAGCATAAGAAAAAGACAGGTTTCTCTTCTTGGGAAAACCTGTCTTTTTCTCGTTTTTTCATCGATTCCGCTTCGTCCCATCATTGAATAACGATGCCATTTTCGTTATAGTTGGAACGAGTGTACTATTTCAGAACGAAATCAACACTAATTTACGTGGAGGAGCGACAAGGATGAATCATTTCGCGGTAATTCTAGCAGCGGGTAAAGGAACTCGGATGAAATCTAAGCTTTACAAAGTACTTCACCCAGTCGCTGGGAAACCTATGGTACAGCACGTCGTCGATCAATTAGCGACGCTCGGCGTCAAGCGACAGGTCGTCATCGTCGGTCACGGTGCGGAATCCGTCAAAGAAGTGCTTGGCACATCGGTGGAATACGCACTTCAAAGTGAGCAGCTTGGCACAGGACATGCTGTTCAAATGGCAGAACCCGTACTCGGGAACGAACAGGGAGCAACGCTCGTCGTCTGTGGCGATACACCACTCTTGACGAGTGACACACTGGCTTCATTGTTACAACATCATGCGGAGACAAACGCAAAAGTGACCGTCTTGACGGCACTCGCTGACGATCCGACAGGTTACGGACGTATCGTTCGTGGCGAAGACGGAAACGTCTCGAAAATCGTCGAGCATAAGGATGCGAATGCAGAAGAGCTCGCGATTCGTGAAATCAATACCGGTACGTATGTATTCGATAATGAGATGTTGTTCGCGACGCTGAAGCAGGTTAAGAATGATAATGCGCAAGGTGAG
>NZ_DGCW01000003.1:10270-11266 GCF_002385115.1 Exiguobacterium sp. UBA3968 | reverse complement strand
AATGATAATGCGCAAGGTGAGTATTACTTACCAGACGTGATTGAGATTGCAAAGGCAGCAGGCGAGACGATCGCAGCGTATGCGGCACCTACGTTCGAAGAGACGATCGGTGTCAATGACCGCGTCGCACTTGCACAAGCAGAAACATCGATGCGCAAGCGAACGAATGAGTACTGGATGCGTCAAGGTGTCACGTTCGTTGATCCGTCCTCGACGTACATCGGACCAGACGTCACGATTGGTTCAGATACTGTTCTCTATCCTGGTACGCAGTTGCTCGGTCAGACGGTCATTGGTTCAGAATGTACGATTGGTCCGAACTCGGATATCCGTAACAGTGAAGTGGCAGATGGCGCCATTGTTCGTCAATCCGTCGTCACGGATAGCAAGATTGGTCCAGCGGCACAAGTCGGTCCATTTGCGCATTTACGTCAGCAAGCGGTTCTCGGTGCGAACACACGCGTCGGAAACTTCGTTGAGATCAAGAAATCAACATTTGGCGAAGGTAGCAAATCAGCCCACTTGAGCTATGTCGGAGATGCAACAATCGGAGAGAACGTCAACCTCGGTTGTGGATCGATCACGGTCAACTATGATGGAAAAAATAAATTCCAGACGATCATTGAGGACGATGCCTTCATCGGCTGTAACGTCAACTTGATTGCACCGGTCACGGTCGGCAAGAATGCCCTTGTTGCTGCCGGATCAACCGTCACAGACGATGTGCCGGAAAACGGTCTCGCGATCGCACGGGAACGTCAAACGACGAAACCCGATTATCGTTAATTCATTACTTGTCGCTCTACTCGTCTAAACCCAAACAAATGGAGGCCACCTACACATGTCTACTGTCTTAGAACATGAAATTCGTATTTTCGCACTCAACTCGAACAAACCACTGGCAGAGGAAATCGCTAAAGTCATCGGAATCCCGGTGAGCGAAAGTTCAGTCAAACACTTCAGTGATGGCGAAATTTCGATGAACATCGAAGAAAG
>NZ_DGCW01000003.1:8296-10103 GCF_002385115.1 Exiguobacterium sp. UBA3968 | reverse complement strand
CGAAGAAAGTGTCCGGGGGGATGATATTTACATCATTCAATCGACAAGCCAACCAGTCAACGAAAACCTGATGGAACTTCTCATCATGATCGATGCACTGAAACGGGCGTCTGCACGGACGATCAACGTCGTCATTCCGTATTACGGTTATGCGCGTCAAGATCGCAAAGCACGTTCACGTGAGCCAATCACGGCGAAACTCGTTGCGAACTTGCTTGAAGTAGCAGGGGCGACACGCGTCGTGACGATGGATCTCCATGCAGCACAAATCCAAGGGTTCTTCGATATTCCAGTAGATCAATTGATGGGTGTACCGCTTCTCGCTTCATATTTCGAGAAAAAGAACATCGATCCAAACGAACTCGTCATCGTTTCTCCAGACCATGGCGGTGTCACACGGGCACGTAAATTAGCAGAGCAATTAAAAGCACCAATCGCGATCATCGACAAACGCCGTCCGAAACCGAACGTCGCAGAAGTCATGAACATCGTTGGTCAAGTCGATGGCAAGATTGCCATCATCATCGATGACATCATCGATACAGCGGGTACGATCACACTTGCAGCGAACGCTTTGATCGAAAACGGAGCGAAACAAGTCTATGCATGTTGTACACACCCTGTTCTTTCAGGTCCGGCAATGGAGCGAATTGAGAACTCAGCGATCGAAGAACTCGTCGTCTTGAACACGATCGATTTAACACAACGCGAATGTGCAAGCAAAATCAAACAAATCTCTGTGGCACGCTTGCTTGCAGAAGCAATCATCCGTGTACACGAACAGAAATCAATCAGCCCGCTCTTCAGCTGATTGCTTATGCATACGAACGATGTGGTCCGGTTTATTGAAATCGGACCCTTGTTCGTTTACTTTTTTAAACAGAAATGAGGAATCGATATGAAATGTATCGTCGGATTAGGGAATCCTGGCGCGAAGTATGCGAATACGCGCCACAACATCGGTTTTCTTGCGATTGATGCCTTAGCGGAGAAACACGGGATCACGCTTTCAGAATCGAAGTTTAAAGCCCTCTTCGGAACGGGAATGATAAACGGAGAACGTGTCGTGCTCGTCAAGCCATTGACGTATATGAATTTATCAGGTGAAGCGGTACGACCGTTACTTGATTTCTACAAGATCGCGGTCGAGGATGTCCTCGTCATCTATGATGATCTGGATTTACCACTTGAGAAATTGCGCTTGCGTTCGAAAGGCAGTGCAGGCGGTCATAACGGCGTCAAGTCGTTGATCCAGCACCTCGGTACGCAGGAAATCAAGCGTCTTAAACTCGGTGTTGGTCGACCACCGGCACCAATCCAAGTAATCGACTGGGTGTTAATGAATTTTTCGAAAGCGGAACAAGGAAGTCTGCAACACGTACTCAATGCGTCTGTCGATGTAGCGACGGACTTTATAGACACACCGTTTCTCGCTTTGATGAATCGGTATAACTGAACGCAACGCTTTGGGGGTTCCAAAGCGTTTTTGCTGTCGTGTTTTAGGAGGAAGAAGATGAAACAATTACAAGAACTCTTATTAGCGATTCCTGAAATCAAGACGGTTCGGGAACGCTTCCGGGACGGTGTCAACGCTCAGTTGATTACTGGTCTGATGAATAGTGGAAAGGCATTGTTCGTCGCCGGGATTTATCAGGAGACGAAACGTCGATTCGTACTCGTGACACATAATATGTTCCAAGCGCAAAAGTTGTACGATGATTTGATTGAACTCGTGCCGGAAGAAGACGTCATGCTCTATCCGGTCGATGAGACATTAGCCGCGGAACTCTCCTATGGGGCGAGTCCG
>NZ_DGCW01000003.1:7073-8216 GCF_002385115.1 Exiguobacterium sp. UBA3968 | reverse complement strand
CTCTCCTATGGGGCGAGTCCGGAACTGCGGGCAACACGGATCGAAACTCGTCACCGTTTATTGACGACGGACGACGGGATCCTAATCATTCCGCTCGTTGGCTTACGCCGATATGTTCCGGGTGCAGAGACGTTCTTGTCGCACGTCAAACAGGTGAAACCAGGCGATATCTTGTCGATTCCAGACTTCGTCCAGGATTTAGTTGATGCGGGGTACGAGCGGACAGCGACCGTGACGACACCAGGTGAGTTTGCCGTTCGCGGGAGTATCATCGATATTTATCCGCTCACGGTTGAACGCCCGTACCGGCTCGATCTATTCGATGAGGAAATCGACTCGATCTATACATTCGATGCGGAGACCCAACGTTCGCTCGGTGTTGTCGCAGAAGCATGTTTGATGCCAGCAGCCGAACACTTCGCGACCAAGGATCAGTTAAAGGAGGCTGGCGAAAAAGTCCGTCGTCTTTATGAGGTGACGAAAGAGCGCGTCCAAAGTACGGAAGTCCTCGCGGCACTCGAAGAGGGGATCGCTTACGACGTCGAGTTGTTAGAAAACGGCGATCGTCCGAAACAGTTCGCGAAGTATGCACCAATCCTCTACACGTCGACGTTACGTCAAGACGTGACGGGCAGCGTCTTGATCGTCGATGAAGTCGCGCGGGTCGAAGAAGCGGCAGAAGTCCAGGATGCAGAGGAAGCAGAATGGATGGGGTCGCTCATTGAACGCGGACAAAGCGTCAGTGATTATGTTCTGTCCGTTCCGATGACACATGTCTTTGAAGGACAACCATTGTTGTACCTCTCGCTCCTTCCGACTCGTCGGAGCGGTGTACCGGAGAGTGCGGCAATCCATTTCAGCATCAAACCGATTGCGCCGTTCCATGGTCAGATGGAACGCCTGAAGCAAGAAGTCGAGCGATATCGTCGCGCTGACATGTGGATGGTCTTCTTAGCGAGTAACCGAGAACGTGCCGAGCGAATGCGCCAGACGTTATCCGATTATGGGGTTGAAGCCTCGATTGTAACGAAAGAAGGTATCACTCGTGGTCAACCAGCGATCCTGATTGGCGGAATTCATGGTGGATTCGAGATGACGAATGCGCGCCTCGTCGTCATCACAGAAGAAGAAGTCTTCAAGCAA
>NZ_DGCW01000003.1:6298-6961 GCF_002385115.1 Exiguobacterium sp. UBA3968 | reverse complement strand
GAAGAAGAAGTCTTCAAGCAACCGGCGCGTCGCCGGAAGCAGACGACGAAGCTGACGAACGCTGAACGGATCAAGAGTTACCAAGAATTGAAGACAGGTGATTACGTCGTTCATATTCATCATGGAATTGGGCGGTACCATGGCATCAAGACGATTGATGTAGCCGGTAATCATCAGGATTATCTCCATCTCGTCTACGCAGGAGAGGACTCGTTGTATGTTCCTGTCGATCAGATCGACTTGATTCAAAAGTACGTCGGGGCTGAAGGGAAAGAGCCGAAAATCTATAAACTCGGTGGAACGGAATGGAAAAAGGTCAAAGCGAAGGTTCAAAAATCGGTCGAGGATATCGCTGATGAATTGATCAAGCTCTATGCGGCTCGTGAAGCTGCCGTCGGTTTTGCTTTCCCAGAGGATGACGATAACATGCAAGCGTTCGAGGCTTCCTTCCCATATGAGGAAACGGTCGATCAATTGCGATCAATTGCCGAGATCAAGAAAGATATGGAACGTCCGCGTCCGATGGATCGTCTATTATGTGGCGACGTCGGGTACGGGAAAACGGAAGTGGCGATTCGTGCAGCCTTTAAAGCAGTCATGTCTGGAAAACAAGTGGCATTGCTTGTACCGACGACCGTCCTTGCGCAACAACACTACGAAACA
>NZ_DGCW01000003.1:5853-6151 GCF_002385115.1 Exiguobacterium sp. UBA3968 | reverse complement strand
GCGCAACAACACTACGAAACAATGCTTGAACGATTCAGTGAATGGCCGATTCGTGTGTCGGTCATGAGCCGGTTCCGTTCGCCAGCAGAATTAAAGGCAACGAAACAAGGGTTAAAAGAAGGAACGATTGATGTCGTCGTTGGGACACACCGTGTGCTGTCGAAAGACGTCCAATTCGCTGATATCGGATTGTTGATCATTGATGAAGAGCAACGATTCGGTGTTAAACACAAAGAACGTCTGAAACAGTTGAAGACAAACGTCGATGTCTTGACGTTGACAGCGACACCGATTCCGC
>NZ_DGCW01000003.1:4437-5691 GCF_002385115.1 Exiguobacterium sp. UBA3968 | reverse complement strand
GACAGCGACACCGATTCCGCGGACATTGCACATGTCGATGATCGGAATCCGTGATCTCTCTGTCCTTGAGACGCCACCGGAAAACCGTTATCCGGTCCAGACATACGTCATGGAATACGACGGAATCGTCATGCGGGAAGCACTCGAACGGGAACTCGGACGTGGTGGACAAGCATTCTTCCTCTACAACCGTGTCGAGGGCATCGAGCGAAAGGCAGAAGAGATTCGCGCCCTCGTACCGGAAGCACGAATTGTCACGGCTCACGGTCGAATGACGGAAACCGAACTCGAAAGTCAGCTAATCGCCTTCTTCGAAGGAGATGCCGACGTCCTTGTCAGTACGACGATCATTGAGACGGGGATTGATATCCCGAACGTCAATACGTTGATCGTTCATGACGCCGATCAAATGGGCTTATCACAGCTTTATCAATTACGTGGTCGTGTCGGTCGGTCAAGTCGCGTCGCCTACTCGTACTTTACGTACCGTCCGCAAAAACGATTGACGGAAGTGGCAGAAAGTCGTCTACAGGCGATCAAGGAGTTCACGGAGCTCGGTAGCGGTTTTAAGATCGCAATGCGTGACTTGTCGATTCGCGGTGCCGGGAACTTACTCGGTTCGCAACAATCTGGATTCATCGATTCTGTTGGTTTCGATCTCTATTCGCAGATGCTTGCAGAAGCAGTCGAGGAGCGGAAAGAACGGATGAAAGGTAAAAAACGCATCCAGAAATTCGTTCCTGAGTTCACATTCAGCCTTGATGCCTATATTCCATCGCACTACATGACAGACTCCGAGCTGAAAATCGAGTTCTACAAACGTTTGAAATATGTTGATACCGTCGATAGTCTCGAACAACTCGAAACGGAAATGCTTGAACGATTCGGTGAGTTTCCGGATGAGGTCGCGCGTTTGATCCAGTTGACGCGAATGCGCATTTTCGCTGAACGGGCGCGTGTCGAGCGTGTTAAACAAACCGATCCGAAAATTGAGATCGTCTTATCGCTCCAATCGACACAACAACTCGATGTGGCGGACTTCGTTAAATGGACTGTTCCACTGGGACGTGGTCTTGGAATGGGACAACAAGAGGAGAAACTCGTCTTAACCCTCAACCGCAACAAACAGTCGACGCAACAGATGACGATGCAGGCAGAACAATTATTGGCGGAACTTGATCGCCGGCTCGTCGGGCGATGAATAGACGAACGATTGCGCAAGGCGCAGCACTGCTTGCGATTTCTAGTTATATC
>NZ_DGCW01000003.1:0-4401 GCF_002385115.1 Exiguobacterium sp. UBA3968 | reverse complement strand
TCAAAATTGCTCAGCTTCTTTTACCGGATTCCGTATCAGAACCTCGCTGGTGATTTCGGATTGTACGTCTATCAGACCGTCTATCCATTATTTGCGATTGCGGCAGCGCTCGGCATTTATGCGCTGCCTGTCATCGTGGCGAAGTTGACGCTTCACCACCCGGATGAGAAACGAGAAGTTCTCTGGTCGATTTTTTATGTCTTACTTGCCATGACCGTCTTTTTCGGTCTGCTCGGATGGTGGATCGCCCCGACGCTCGCTGGGTGGTTCGGGGATGCAAAACTGGTTGTGCCCCTGCGTGCGGTAACATGTACGTTTTATTTACTACCCGTGATTGCTGTTCTACGAGGAATGTTCCAAGCAGATCTTGAGATGCGACCGACGGCTGTATCCCAAGTCTCTGAAAATGCCGTCCGTGTCGGACTATTGTTGCTCGTGACGTATATCGGTGTCTCGATGCAGGCGGACCCCTACTGGATTGGTGCGAGCGCTCATTTAACGGCGATTGGCGGCAGCATCGTTTCGTTATTCGTCCTGTTACGCTTTGCGAAAGGGAAAATCGGTCGTCCGGTATTTTCGAGTATTCATATAAGACGTGTCGGAAAAGTGCTGGTGACAAGCGGTGTAGCAGTTAGTATCGCGTCACTTGCCTTGTTGCTGATGCAATTGATTGATGGATTAACGTTCGTCAATCTACTTGGCAATACGACGGAAACAAAAATCGAAAAAGGAATACTCGACCGTGGGTATCCGTTACTGCAATTTGCGATTCTGTTTGCGACGTCGATGAGCCTTGCGAGTGTGCCAGCCTTGTCGACTGCATACCGGAAACACGATCCACAGATGATGCGTCAACAACTCGAGACATTACTCCGTTCCGGTTTATTGATTGCCGCTGCAGCGACGATCGGGCTAATGGGTGTGATGCGTCCGCTCAATATTGCGTTATATCAAAATGATCAAGGAACAGCGGGATTGATTTGGCTCGCAGCGACGGCATTTGCCGCATCGATCGCGATGATGATTGTCTCTTGTCTCCAGTCGGTTGATGCCGAGAAATATGCGCTTGTTGGTGTTCTTATCGGATTAGGGGCGAAGCTTACTCTGAACCTCTATTTCATTCCCCGATATGGTATGATCGGGGCGGGTATGGCGACATTTGGAGGTTTTGCCGTCATGGCGGCAGCGCAATGGATTTTATTGAACCGGAAGTTCGGTCGTGTATCTGCGGGAACTGTTTTTTATCGAAGACTGGTCTTACCTGTGCTTACCATGGGTGTGTTTCTGTATCTTATCGAGACGTTTTTCCAGCTGTTTGAGCTTGAGACACGAATCGGTGCGGCACTCGAAGTCGGCGTTCTTGTCGTCGGTGGTGCCATCATTTATGGCAGTATGGCGTTACGCTTTCGTGCCTTATCAGAACAAGAGTGGGCGTTATTGCCTTTAGGAGATAAGTTATATCAGATGTACCAACGTAGGAGGAGCATATGACACACCGAATTACGATCGTCGGCCTTGGCGTCGGCGAACTCGAACAATTGCCGTTTGGCATCTATCGATTATTAAAAAACACGACACAACCTGTCTATTTGCGGACAGTGGATCATCCAGTCGTTTCAGAACTTGCAGCAGAGGGAATGAACTTTACATCATTTGACTCAGTTTATGAACGACATAGTCGGTTTGAAGACGTATATACAGAAATCGTCGAGGAATTGCTTCGTCTTTCTGAAACGACGGATATCATCTATGCTGTTCCAGGACATCCATTAGTCGCTGAGAGTACTGTGCAACAGTTGTTGCAACGGACAGACAATGTCGATGTCGTAGGGGGACAAAGTTTTCTCGATCCGATGTTCGCTGCACTTGGCGTGGATCCGATTGAAGGATTCCAGTTACTTGATGCAACGGCATTTGCTGTCGATGAAGCACAGATTCGTCAACATCTACTGATTGGGCAAGTCTATGACGCGCTCGTCGCTGGCGACTTAAAAGTCCAGTTGATGGAACGTTATCCGGACGAACATCTCGTCACTCTTGTCACAGCAGCAGGTACGAGTCAGCAAACCGTTCAAAACGTACCGTTGTATGAACTCGATCATGTGACGACGCTCAGTAACTTAACGACGGTCTATGTACCACCGGTTACGGATGAGCAGACGTTGAATCGTGACTTCGCGACCTTAAAAGAGATTATCGCGCGATTACGCGGTGAAGGTGGTTGTCCGTGGGATCAAGAGCAGACGCATGAGTCCCTAAAACGTCATTTAATCGAAGAATCTTACGAATTACTGGAAGCAATCGACCTTCAGGACGATAACTTAATGATAGAAGAACTAGGAGACGTCCTCTTACAGGTTATGCTCCACGCACAAATTGGTCTAGATGAAGGGTATTTTGATATTCGAGACGTCATCGGAAGCGTCAGCGATAAGATGATTCGTCGCCATCCGCATGTCTTCGGGGAAACGACTGTTGATTCTTCAGCAGACGTTGTGTCGAACTGGCAAGACATCAAAGCACAAGAAAAACCGGAACGGACTTCTTTGCTTGATGGTGTGACAAAAGGAGCACCTGCTTTGATGCGCGCAGAAGACATTCAAAAGAAAGTGGCGAAAGTCGGTTTCGAGTGGGCAGATGTCGAGGGGGCACTTGAAAAAGTGATCGAAGAGTTACGTGAATTGAAAGAAGCCGCCCCAGAAGAACGACTCGGAGAATTTGGAGACGTCCTGTTCTCGATAACACTCGTCGGAAAATACCTCGGTCTATCGGCAGAAGAAGGATTACAACGAACGAATGATAAATTTATTCGCCGTTTTACACGGATGGAACAACTAGCGGATCGACCGCTCGTTGAGATGACGCTTGAAGAGCAAGATTCACTCTGGCATCAAGCGAAGCAGGAGGAACAGTCATGAGACTTGATAAATTTTTAAAAGTATCGCGTCTGATCAAACGACGGA
This sequence comes from Exiguobacterium sp. UBA3968, assembly GCF_002385115.1. Taxonomy (NCBI): domain Bacteria; kingdom Bacillati; phylum Bacillota; class Bacilli; order Caryophanales; genus Exiguobacterium; species Exiguobacterium sp. UBA3968. The sequence continues at coordinate 1,438 of NZ_DGCW01000003.1, read as the reverse complement.
CGCTTGCGAAAGAAGTTGCTGATCAAGGTCGGATTACGATCAATGGTAATGTAGCGAAAGCAAGTAGCACGGTAGCAGCAGGTGATGAGATGACGATTCGGTTCGGAAATAAGATCGTGACAGTTGCGATTTCAAGCATTAAAGAACATGCGAAAAAAGAAGAAGCATCTGATATGTATGAAATCATCCGTGAAGAAAAGGTGAATTCCGAAGAATCGATGTAATTTACCGGAAAAAGGAAGTATACTAAAGAGTGTCAGGGATGACCACTCAGAAAGAGGAGGGATGATATGCCAACACCGCTCGAATCAGGGCGTCAAACGCCAAAGATCAAGCCGCTCAATGACCGTAAGAAGCAATTGAGTCAGAATGCTATTGAAAACCGTCGACGTCTCAAAAATCGCTTTTTCTTGTGTCTGACCGTCTTTTTGCTCATCTTTTCCCTCATGGGGTGGTCATACATGGAAAAACGGCAATTGATCGCAGAACAAAAGCAGTCATTTCAAGTAGCTGAACAGGAGCAGGCGAAAGCAAAAAAAGAGACTGCTCGTCTGAAAGAAGAAATCAATCGTCTCAATGATAAAGAATATGTGGCGAACTTAGCCCGGAGTGAGTTGCTCTATTCGAAAAAAGGAGAAACGATCTTCTACTTTTCACCTGAAGACTAATTGAAGGTTGCCGATTGATTGAAAAAAGAATGAATCACTCGTATAATAAGAAACGAATCAACTAAAAAGGAGCAATACAATTTATGTCGATTGAAGTAGGCAGCAAAGTGCAAGGGAAAGTAACAGGCATCACGAATTTCGGAGCGTTCGTTGAGTTACCAACAGGGAAAACTGGTCTTGTTCACATTAGTGAAGTGGCAGATTCTTATGTTAAGGACATCAATGATGTATTAACGGTTGGTCAAGAAATCACCGTTAAAGTCTTAAGTGTTGAAAACGATGGTAAGATTGGTCTTTCCATTAAAAAAGCCGTCGATCGTCCAGAAGGTGAACGCCCACGTCCAGCACGTCAGTTCGATCGTGGACCACGTCCAGCAGGACAAGATCGCGGACCACGTTCGTTCGATAACAAAGGACCGCGTGGAGGCGGTAATCGTGGAGGCTTCAACAAAGGTGGCCGTAATACACCACCACCGCGCAAAGAACAATCGTTCGATACGTTGATGTCTAGTTTCCTGAAAGATAGTGAAGATCGTCTTGCTACATTGAAACGTCAAACGGATTCAAAACGTGGCGGGCGCGGCGCAAAACGTCAATAACTTGCTGACCTGTTCTTTATAAGAATAGAGATGGAATGACGCCGTTCATTCCATCTTTTATTTTTTTAAAATTATTTTTATAAAAAGCGTTGACTTTCATTTGACCTGCCCGTATTATAGAAAATGTGCTTAAGACGCACGAGTTAAAAATATGGCGGTGTAGCTCAGCTG
>NZ_DGCW01000001.1:2852-3390 GCF_002385115.1 Exiguobacterium sp. UBA3968 | reverse complement strand
CAAATGGCGGTTCACGTACCACTTTCGGCAGAAGCACAAGCAGAAGCACGTCTTCTCATGCTCGCTGCACAAAACATCTTGAACCCGAAAGACGGTAAACCTGTTGTTACACCATCGCAGGATATGGTCCTCGGTAACTACTACCTCACGCTCGAGCGCGAAAACGCGATCGGCGAAGGTAAAATCTTCTCGACAGTGAACGAAGCGCTCATCGCTTATCAAAACGGTTATGCGCACTTCCATACACGTGTTGCGATTCCAGCCGGCGTTCTCAAGAACCCGACATTCACGGAAGAGCAAAACGAGAAATTATTGATTACAACAGTCGGTAAGTTGATCTTCAACGAGATCCTCCCAACGACGTTCCCTTACTTGAACGAACCAACGATGACGAACCTTCAAGAAGCGACGCCAGACAAGTACTTCCTTGAAAAAGGAACAGATGTCGCGGCAGAACTGAAGAACCGTCCGATCATCGACCCGTTCAAAAAAGGATTCCTTGGAAATGTCATCGCGGAAGTCTTCAAACGGTTTGAGA
>NZ_DGCW01000001.1:2270-2710 GCF_002385115.1 Exiguobacterium sp. UBA3968 | reverse complement strand
TCGACCGCATGAAAAACCTCGGATTCAAACACTCGACTCGTGCCGGTATCACGGTAGGGATCGCGGACATCATCGTTCTTCCGGATAAACAAGAGATTCTTGTTGAAGCCCAGGACAATGTCGACCGCGTCATGAAATCGTACCGTCGTGGTCTCATCACAGAAGACGAGCGCTATGAGCGCGTCGTTAAATCGTGGAATGATGCGAAGGATGAAATTCAGTCTCGTCTGATGAAATCCCTCAACCGTCTCAACCCGATCTTCATGATGAGTGACTCCGGTGCCCGTGGTAACGCGTCGAACTTCACGCAGCTCGCTGGTATGCGTGGACTCATGGCCGCTCCAAGTGGACGGATCATCGAGCTCCCGATCAAATCATCGTTCCGTGAGGGTCTAACGGTACAGGAATACTTCATCTCGACACACGGTGCGCGTAAAGGT
>NZ_DGCW01000001.1:1644-2067 GCF_002385115.1 Exiguobacterium sp. UBA3968 | reverse complement strand
CCGTGAAGATGATTGTGGAACGGATCGTGGTATCCGCGTCACAGCACTCCGTGAAGGAACGGAAGAAATCGAAAGCCTTTACGACCGCCTCGTCGGCCGTACTGCATTCGAAAACGTCGTTCACCCTGAAACAGGAGAAGTCCTCGTTTCGACGAACGAACTCATCGATGAAGACATCGCACGTGTCATCACTGACGCTGGTGTCGACAACGTTGAGATCCGTACTGCCTTCACATGTAACACAAGCCATGGTGTCTGTAAGAAATGTTACGGACGCAACTTGGCAACAGGCAACGACGTCGAAGTCGGCGAAGCTGTCGGTATCATCGCGGCACAATCAATCGGTGAGCCAGGAACGCAGCTTACGATGCGTACCTTCCACACAGGTGGGGTTGCCGGAGACGATATCACACAAGGTCTTCC
>NZ_DGCW01000001.1:866-1458 GCF_002385115.1 Exiguobacterium sp. UBA3968 | reverse complement strand
CGATATCACACAAGGTCTTCCGCGTATCCAAGAGTTGTTCGAAGCGCGTAACCCGAAAGGTCAAGCGGTTATCTCGGAAATCGATGGTCAAGTCATCGACTTCACGGAATCGCGTGACAAACGTGAATTGACGGTCCAAGGACTCAGCGAAACACGCACATACACGATCCCATTCGGTTCGCGTCTACGTGTTCAGCTTGGGGACGAGGTCAAAGCCGGTCAAGTCTTCACGGAAGGTTCGATCGATCCGAAAGAACTCTTGAACGTTAAAGGTGTATCCGGCGTTCAGAACTACTTGCTTCAAGAAGTTCAAAAAGTATACCGGATGCAAGGGGTTGAGATCGGTGACAAACACGTCGAGGTCATGGTTCGCCAAATGATCCGTCGCGTACGTGTCATCGAGTCTGGTGAGACTTCACTCTTACCAGGTTCGCTCGTCGATATCAGCACGTTCAAGGAAGCTTGTAAAGAAGCGCTCCGTAACGGGAAAGCTCTCGCTTCGGCGAAACCAGTTCTTCTCGGTATCACGAAAGCGTCACTTGAAACAGATTCATTCCTATCGGCTGCGTCGTTCCAAGAAACGACTCGTGTC
>NZ_DGCW01000001.1:0-781 GCF_002385115.1 Exiguobacterium sp. UBA3968 | reverse complement strand
CCAAGAAACGACTCGTGTCCTTACGGATGCAGCGATTAAAGGGAAGAGCGACTACCTTCGCGGCTTGAAAGAGAACGTCATCATCGGTAAGTTGGTTCCAGCTGGTACTGGGATGTCACGTTACCGTCAGATCGATCTCGAAGTAGCTGGCGAAGCACCTGTAGAAGCCGATTCTCCGGTAGAATAAAACGCCTTGACACGCCGGTATGGCGGTGCTACTATGATATAGTGTTGCCAACCGGCTGTGTTATTTTGGAGGATATCTTCATGTCTTACAAAAAAGTAGTCGGCGCAGATTTGAAGTTTGTCGGTCAAAAGCAAACGCTCAAAGCATTGCGATCTGGCAAGGCGTCGGAAGTGATCATTGCGGATGACGCAGATGAACACGTAAAACAAGCATTGCTCGATGCGGCGAAACAAGCTAACGTTCCAGTCGTGAATGTTCCTTCTAAGCAAGAGCTTGGAAAAGCTTGTGGAATCGATGTCGCAGCAACAGCTGTTGCCATTAAGAAAGTTTGATAATGCGTTTTGTGTGGCGATGGAATGCCTGAGCCACGCAAAACGTTTCATTATGACTTTCGATGAACCACCCGGCTCGGTGGTTTTGAAATTTGTCATGAATTCAGGAAGGGAGGATCTCAAAGATGCCTACTATCAACCAATTAGTCCGTAAAGGACGTCAATCAAAAGTTGTGAAATCAGATTCGCCAGCGCTGAACAAAGGGTACAACAGCTTCATTAAAGCTCGTACTGACATCAGCTCACCACAAAAACGTGGTGT
>NZ_DGCW01000002.1:0-13979 GCF_002385115.1 Exiguobacterium sp. UBA3968 | reverse complement strand
ACTTTTTTGAAATTGTTTTTTACTTGTTTGCCGTAAGCGCTCGTCCTCTTAAGGACATGAATTAATATATCACGATAATTAGATAGGCGCAACTACTTTATTAAAATAACTTATAGTTTTTTTAGAGCATGTAAAAACCGCAGACAAGAATGGCTGCGGTTTACTTCATCATCAATGAGACGCGTCTTCTTTTTGCTTCGCTTATATAGAAGAAATACAGTGATTCCGCTAACTTCATTTGTGCTTCTAAATCACCATAGTCATCATAGCTGATTTCTAGAAGATGGCGTTTCATCAAATAATCTTCTTTTGCTTTTGCTAATTCTTCTAACAAACGCTCGTCGTACTCACTGCGAATCTTCTTTCGAAACCAACTCATAGTTCGCGACGTCCCTCCATTGCACGAGATAACGTCACTTCATCTGCGTATTCAAGATCTCCACCAACCGGAAGACCATGGGCAATCCGAGTGATCCGAATACCCGTCGGTTTTAAGAGACGCGATAGATACATCGCTGTCGCTTCTCCTTCGATGTTCGGATTGGTTGCTAAGATGACTTCCGTAATCGCTTCGTCCGCTTGAAGGCGTGTCAGCAGACTAGATACATTGATATCCTCTGGACCGATCCCTTCCATTGGACTGATCGCTCCATGTAAGACGTGATATAACCCTTGGTAATCTCGCATCTTTTCCATTGCAATGACATCCCTTGAATCTTGGACGACACAGACGATCGTACGGTTTCGGTGTTTATCTGTACATACATAACAAGGATCTTGATCCGTGATATTCCCGCAAACGCTACAGTAGGCAATATCGCGCTTCGCACTGACCAATGCCTTTCCGAACATCAAGACATCGTCTTCTTCCATATCAAGGACATGAAACGCTAGACGAACTGCTGTCTTCGGACCAATCCCCGGTAGTTTTGTAAAACTTTCGATCAAACGACTAATCGCTTCAGGATATTGCAAGTGGTTTCCTCCTACGAATTAAAACATTCCCGGCAGATTCATACCTTGTGTGAATTTCCCCATTTTACTTGAGACGAGTTCATCGACTTTCTTCAAAGCATCGTTCGTTGCAGCTAAGACGAGATCTTGAATCATTTCAACGTCATCTGGATCAACGACTTCTTCTTTAATGATGACATCTATGATATTTTTATGACCATCGGCGACGACTGAGACCATTTCTCCTCCTGCTGTACCTGTCACTGTCAAATCTTTTAATTCTTCTTGTGCTTTCGCCATATCCTTTTGCATCTTCTGCATCTGTTTCATCATATTATTCATGTTTCCCATTCCGCGCATCTGTATTCCTCCTCGAATTTAATCTTCGAACTCTACGATATCACCAAAACGACCAAGCGTCTCGGACAATAACTGATCGCTCTCCGATTCTTGTTTTGTTTCCTTCTCTTCTATACTACTACTATTTCGCTTAGCAACAAACTCTGCCTTCAGTTCATGCCAATCGTTTGAGAGAATCGCTAAAATTTCGCGTTTGACGCCGCATATTTCATATAATGCTTCTTCAATCACGAAACGTGTTCGTTCATTGGTCATGACTTGCTCGAAATGCCATCCCTTACCGTCATCGAATTCGATCAATAGCGTATCCGCAGAGCAGAGAACCGGTTTACTTTCATGAAGCAACGAGTAGATTGGTCCATCTTCTTTTAGAATCCACTTTAGGATATGATCCCAGCGTTCCTGAATCTCACGCAACTGGGCTTTTTCTGCTCGTTCTAGCATTTGGCGAATCCGCTCTTTGGCGATTCGAACGGTTGGTCGTCCTTGTTTCCGCTTCGGCTGCGCTTGTGGTGCAGCCGCTTCTTGAGCTGGAACACCATTCGACTTCCACTGATGCATCTGTTCCTTCATTTCGCGGACTTCCTGCTGCAACGCTTGGACGATCTGCCCCGTCGTTCTTCCTTGTTCCGCGATTTGAATGAAGGCAATCTCAACGAGGACCCGCGGATGATTCGTTAATCGCATTTGTTGTTGGCAGTCATGTAACTGATCAATGATCGTAAAGCATGTCTCTGCTTCAATCGATTCAACGAATTGTTTGAACTCATCCGTCGGGCGAGCACGCTCTAGCAAGTCGACAGCTGTAGGAGAGGCTTTCAATAATAAGGTGTCTCGGTAAAAGAAGACAAGATCCTCAACGAAACGTTTTAAATCTTTTCCCGCTCGTTGCATCGTCTCAAGCGTCTGTAACAACTGGTCGACTTGATGTTCATGCAAGGCACGGGCAATGTTTAGTAATGCTTCATCTTCTACTGCCCCTGTTACTTCAAGAACAGCAGCATCGTTCAAATCACCGTTTGAAAAAGCAACCGCTTGGTCGAGTAGACTCAGTGCATCACGCATGCCACCATCCGCTGCACGGGCAATCAATCGTAAGGCCGTATCCGAATACTCGATCGATTGATCTTTTAAGATATATTGCATCCGTTCTACAAGTTGATCGACTTCATGCCGCTTTACATCGAAACGTTGGCAGCGGGAGATGATCGTCGCTGGGATTTTATGTGGTTCGGTCGTTGCTAAGATGAAGATGGCGTGTGCCGGCGGTTCTTCTAGTGTTTTAAGCAGTGCATTAAAGGCGCCTGTCGACAACATGTGTACTTCATCAATGATATAGACTTTATAGGCTGCTTCTGAAGGGGGATATTTGACTTTATCCCGGATTTCCCGAATTTCATCTACGCCGTTATTGGAAGCGGCATCGATTTCGAAGACGTCCGGACTTGATCCTTCCGTGATCGCAAGACACGTGGGGCACGTATTACACGGTTCTTTGACCGGAGCATGCTCACAGTTGATCGCTTTAGCGATGATTTTGGCAAGACTCGTTTTTCCCGTTCCACGAGGACCCGAAAATAGATAGGCGTGGGACATGCGTCCCTCCATCAATGCATTTTGGATCGTACGGGTGATATGCGCTTGTCCAACGACTTCGTCGAAACGTTGCGGACGGTATACGCGGTATAGTGCTTGATAGGCCAAGTTTGCGCCTCCTCTTTTTAAGTTCCTCATTCTATTTTACCTAAAAAAGTCTACAACCGAAACCGGCTGTAGACTTGTCTTTAAAAATTAAACTGCCGCGCACCATATTCTGAAATATGTTCAACATGCGTTACTCACGCAGCCTGCTCAGTCCAAGCACCCCTGCAACACACAGAGAGCACCACTTAAGGCTGCTTCCTTCCGGACCTGACCTGGTTCATGGGTATCTGTTGCGCAGGACTCAAACGTCAACGCTACTTACGTGAGGCAGACCACACCAATCATATCCCTCGACATGGAATTCAGTCTCGCTATAGCGGATTGCGAGTGACAGGGAACCGCTACATCCCCACCTAGCACGGCAAATGGTTTATCGATTTTTAGTGGCACCTTGTTTCAGTGCTTTTTCATTATACTGTTTCATCTGGTGTGATGCAACCCATTGCCCGCTTTCGTGCTTTCTTTTTCGCACGTAGTTCCCGAAAGAACGTCGTTAGCATCTCCCCACACTCTTTTTCTAATATACCGCTCGTCAACTGTGAGACATGATTGAACCGATCGTCTTGCACCAAGTTCATCAGTGTTCCACAACATCCACCCTTCGGATCGACGGCACCAAAGATGACATGTTCGATCCGTGACAGCATGATGGCACCCGCACACATCGGACACGGTTCGAGTGTCACATAGAGCTCACACCCTTCAAGTCGCCAGTTCCCGAGCTTTCGGCAAGCTTCCTCAATCGCGATCAACTCGGCATGTGCCGTCGCCTGTTGATCCGTTTCCCGGTGATTGTAACCCGTCGCGATGACTTCATCGTCTTTGACAATGACACATCCAATCGGAACTTCTCCAATCTGTTCTGCCTTTTTTGCTTCTTCGATCGCAAGTCGCATATAGTGTTCCTGTCGTTCCATCGATGATACTCCTCACTCTAAAAAAATTCTCCTTTTGAAACTTCAGCAAGTCGTACTTCTTTGTGCTAAAATATAAATTGCACTTTGCTGAACGGAGGGTCATTGTATATGTTCATAACGGTTGAAGGACCGATTGGTGTAGGCAAAACATCACTTGCGAACGCCATCAGTCACCATTTCTCTTTTTCTATGTTACGCGAAATCGTCGAAGAAAATCCCTTTCTTGGAAAGTTCTATGAAGATATCGAAGAATGGAGCTTCCAGACGGAAATGTTCTTCTTGTGCAATCGCTTCAAACAACTCGATGATATCGAACGTCATTACCTCAGTAAACAACGCTCTGTCGTTGCTGATTACCATATCTTTAAAAACTTAATCTTTGCACACCGCTCTCTCAAGGTAGAGCACCTCGAGAAGTACCAACAAATCTATTCGATCCTGACGACGGACATGCCGAAACCGGATGCTGTCATCTACTTGAACGCAAGCATCGACACCTTGATGAAACGTGTTGCGCTACGCGGACGAGAAATCGAAGAAAATATGTCACGTGCTTATCTCGAACAATTGGCAGAGGATTATGAGACATTCGTCACGGAATATCAAGCCAAACATCCGGAAGTCAAAATCATCCGTTTCGACGGGGATGCACTCGACTTCGTCAAGCGACCGGAAGATCTCGAGTACGTCTTGACGACGATCCGGAACGAATTATATGAAGGAGCGAACCACGTATGAACTTGAAGCTACGCGAAAAATACAATATCCCGGCAGATGCCGTCATTACGATCGGCGGTATGGTTGGGATCGGTAAATCAACGATCACAAACGGATTGGCAGATGCCCTTGGTTTCCGGACGTCACTCGAAAAAGTCGATACGAATCCTTACTTGGATAAATTTTATCATGATTTCGAGCGCTGGAGCTTCCATCTCCAAATCTATTTCCTGGCTGAACGCTTCAAGGAGCAAAAACGGATTTTCCAATACGGTGGTGGTTTCATCCAAGACCGTTCGATCTATGAAGATACAGGAATCTTCGCTAAGATGCATTTCGAAAAAGGAACGATGTCTCCAACGGACTATGAAACGTATTCAAGTTTATTTGACGCGATGGTCATGACACCATTCTTCCCACATCCAGATCTTTTGATCTATCTCGAAGGTTCGTTCGAGCAAGTCCTTGAACGGATTCGTCTTCGCGGACGTGAGATGGAGCAACAGACTCCAATCGAATATTGGGAAGAGATGTATGAACGCTATACGAACTGGATCAACAACTTCACGATTTGCCCGGTACTCCGCTTGTCGATCGACGAATACGATTTACTGAACGAGCCAGAATCGATCGATCGGATTCTCGCGAAGATCGAAAAACAACTTGAAGTTGCGCGCATTGCCAATACACGATAACTGATCAGATCTGCCTCTTAGGCAGATCTTTTTTTGCGCAAAAAAAAGGAGACGCGTCTCGCATCTCCCTCCTATTAACCAATCACTTGATTGATCTGTTCCATATGGTGTAAATCATGTTGAGTCATCGCTCCGAGGAACTGACCAATCGTCAACTCTTTGTCTTTAATGACGACCTTGTCCTGCAGGCGATCTTCTGGAATCAATTCGACTGCACGGCGCAATAAGTCACGGCTGACTAAAAACTCATCAATCGTCAAGATCCGTTGTTGCTCACGGCTCATCTTCGCTGCTTCATCATTGACGGCTTGGCTATCCGGCGCAACACGGAATGGTTCACCCGCGAGCAAGTACGGAATACGCTCTGCGACCATGAAACGATCCCATGGTGATAAGTGACCAATGATCTCAGCAACCGTCCACTTACCTTCCGCATACGATGTCCGCCATGCTTCTTCTGAAATCTGTTCTAGGTCTTTTACATATGTCATCGTCATCGCATAATGCGAAAGCAACGATTCTTTTGTTTGTTCGTTCATTTCGTCCACCTCTTCTTCGTTTTTCACGTAGGCAACCATAGCATGCACGAAGAAATCGATGCAACAAAAAAGCACCTCAGAATTGAGATGCTTTATAAAAAGCGGAGTCGGTGGGATTCGAACCCACGCGAGCCTTGCGACCCCTAACGGATTTCGAGTCCGTCCCCTTCAGCCGGACTTGGGTACGACTCCATGATTATATTTATTTTTGGGTAAAAAAAAAGAAGTGGAGGAGGCGGTGGGATTCGAACCCACGCACGGCTTTCGCCGCCTGACGGTTTTCAAGACCGTTCTCTTAAACCACTTGAGTACGCCTCCAAGCTATAAAACGTGCATGTCGTTGTCAAAAAATAAAAATGGAGGAGGCGGTGGGATTCGAACCCACGCACGGCTTTCGCCGCCTGACGGTTTTCAAGACCGTTCTCTTAAACCACTTGAGTACGCCTCCGTACTTCTTACCAGATCATGATGACCTGTCTGTTTTCCTGACATTAATTATGATAGCATCTGCCTTTTAACGTGTAAAGACCTTTTCTAAAAAAACTTTTTAAAATACAGAAAGGGGGATTACTCCCCCTTCTGACTTAAGCTTGAATCACTTCAAGACCACCCATGTATGGACGAAGTACTTCTGGAATAACAACTGATCCATCCGCTTGCTGGTAGTTCTCTAAGATCGCAGCAACTGTCCGACCGACTGCAAGAGCAGAACCATTCAACGTGTGAACGAATTCTGGTTTCGCGTTCGCTTCGCGGCGGAAACGGATTTGCGCTCGGCGTGCTTGGAAATCTTCAAAGTTTGAACAAGAAGAAATTTCACGGTAGACGCCTTGACTTGGCATCCAGACTTCGATGTCGTATTTCTTCGCAGCCGTGAATCCAAGATCAGCTGTACACATGCTCAATACTTGATACGGCAGTTTCAGCTTTTTCAAGACCGTCTCTGCTTGTCCCGTTAACAATTCAAGTTGCTCGTAAGATTCTTCTGGTTTGACGAAACGAACGAGTTCAACTTTATTGAATTGGTGCTGACGGATCAAACCGCGCGTATCGCGTCCGGCAGAACCAGCTTCTGAACGGAAACATTGGCTGTATGCGGCATAGCCGATCGGTAACTGATCTGCAGTCAGGATTTCTTCGCGGTGCATGTTCGTCACTGGAACTTCTGCTGTCGGTACAAGGAAGTAGTTCGTCTCTTCAATCTTGAACGCATCCTCCTCGAATTTCGGCAGTTGTCCTGTTCCTGTCATTGAATCGCGGTTGACCATGAGTGGCGGCAAGATTTCTGTGTAGCCGTGCTGATCTTGATGGAGATCCATCATGAAGTTGATCAATGCCCGCTCAAGACGTGCCCCTGCCCCACGATAAAAGACAAACCGGCTACCTGTGACCTTTCCAGCACGCTCTACGTCAACGATCTTTAATTGCTCCATCAAATCCCAGTGCGGAACCGCTTCGAAATCAAACGCTGGTTTATCACCGACTTCACGGATGACGACATTGTCATCTTCAGAAGAACCGACCGGTACGCTGTCATGTGGAATGTTCGGAATACCGAGGAGAAGTTGATTCAATGTCGCTTCGACGTCACGTAATTCGTCGTCAAGCGTCTTGATCTCGTCCCCGACACTACGCATCGCAGCAATCGCTTCATCTGCATTCTCTTTATTGCGTTTCAGTTCAGCGATTTTTTTCGTCGCTTCATTTCGTTCTGCTTTCAACACTTCTGTCCGCGCAATCAGTTCTCGACGCTTCTCATCAAGTGCAAGGAAACGGTTCATGTCCGTCAAGTCCTCTCCTCGGTGCGCTAACTTTTCTTGAATGGCGTCAAAATCTTGGCGTAATCGTTTAATATCAATCATCTGCAATTCCTCCTTTATGTCATAAAAAAAGGCGACTCGTCTCTTTCCGGTATTCCTACCGAAAAGGGACGAATCACCTGGATCCGCGTTGCCACCCTCATTGCTAGACACATCTAGCCAACTTAAGACGCGATAACGGGCGTACCCGCACCTTGTTCGCAAGGTGTGCGATCCGGCTCGATTCAATCCATCGATCTGACTAGTTCACACCACCCACTAGCTCTCTTAACAGTATCGATACATCTACTTGGTCCGTTCATAGCATCTTTATGAGATTAGTCTTACTTTACACCATCGTCTTGGAAGTTGACAAGAGCCGATTGTTGAATCGCTTGTTCAATTTGCTTCGACCAAGCCGTCCAAGCGCGGACGAGGCGTGTCGGAACACTCGCAAGTGGAACGGCAGTTGCGCTATACAAATTCACACGCGGTGTCTCAAAACCTGGTAGATAGACCCCATCGTCCGCGACCTGTACCGTACCGACGACTTCTTGTTTCGTCACAGGAGCTGTTGTTTTTGAGAAGTCGAACCGTGGTTCCCGCGTCTTCGCTTGTTTTAAGACCGTGATGTATAACGAACCGTCCGTGACGACGTCTAACTGCCGGACGGTTGCCCCTTTAATCGGAAGAGCGTCTTTGATCCGTTCCCCTTTTCCGTAATACGTCAACGGCTCAAACGTCGCAAAACCATAGTCGAGTAGCTTTTTCGTTTCCTTGAAACGGGCTTGATCGGAATCCGTTCGCATGACGACCGTGACAAGTGTCATATTATCCCGCGTCGTTACGCTCGCGAAGCAGTAACCTGCTAAATCGGTCGTTCCTGTCTTCATCCCCCGCATGCCAGCATATGCGAATTTTTCCTTCGCCAGCATCTTATTCGAGTTATTCAAGACCTCTCCATCAAGTTTCATCTGTGTTTTATTCGTCACATCCAGTACATCCGGATAATCCTTGATGTAGCGGATGACGAGTAACGCGATATCCGTCGCTGTCATCAGATTTGTTCCTGGAAGCGTCGCATCGACAGCATCTAGACCAGAGGCATTCGCATACTCTGTATCATTCATCCCGAATAACTTCGCTGTCTCATTCATTTCTTCAACGAACGTCGCCTCTGAACCGGATACCGTTTCGGCTAGCATGACGGCTGCATCATTGGCTGATTTAATGAACGCCGCGTTATACATCTCACGAACCGTATACGTTTTTGCTTTAACGGGAACACGAGCGATGCCGGACGTGTTCGCAAGCTTCAACACTTTTGCACTCGGTTTGATTTTTTGATCCCACGTCAGCTTTTTTAATTCGATTTGTCGTCGAACGAGGTAAAGCGTCATCAGCTTTGTCATCGAAGCCGGTGGTAGAGAAACATCCGCTTCCGATTGAAGGAGGATTTTTCCTGTGACCGCATCGGCCATTATGTAAGACTCTGCTTGAATCGAAGGTGCCGCTTGTCCAGTTGTAGGAAAACCTACGACCAGCAGGACACTTAAACAGAGTAGCAAGATTCGTTTCATCGTGTCTCTCCTTCACTCAATCATTCATTTTACAAATAGTGTAGCACAAAAGAAGCACCCGACAGTAGAACCTGTCAGATGCTTCCACGCTTTACGAACGGATCGATTGACGCTGTTTAATCTTTTGTAAAAAATACTGATGTAAGCGATCGTCCTCTGTCAATTCAGGATGAAACGAGCACGCGAGGTGAAGTGATGTCTCGACAGCGACGATTTGGTCTTCAACCTTCGCGATCACTCGTGTTCCTTCTCCGACAGATAGAATCAATGGCGCTCGAATGAAGACTGCCTCAATCGACTCCTCAATTCCTTCAACCGGTAGCAATCCTTCAAATGAATCGATTTGTCGACCGAAAGCATTCCGACGGACCGTCATCGAAATCACGTTGAGATGACTCTGACCTGCTTCGACAGCGGTTGCGAGTAGAATCATTCCGGCACATGTTCCGAACATCGGTAACGTCGTCGCTTTTTCCCGAAGCGGTTCCAGCAAGGCATAACGCTCAATCAATCGACGCATCGCGGTCGATTCGCCGCCGGGTAAGACGAGTCCATCCAGTCTCTCGAGATCACTCGCATGTTTGACGAGAACGACCTCTACACCAAGACCTTCAAGTTGCTGTCGATGCTCACGGACCGCTCCTTGAACATCAAGAATACCGATTACCATCCGCGTGTCGCCATCCGTTCTTCAAACGGCATCGAAGTGACATCGATTCCCTTCATCGCTGTTCCGAGCCCTTTGGATAAAGAGGCAATCCGTTCAAAATCATCTTTATACGTAACCGCCTCAACAATCGCGCGAGCCACACGTTCTGGGTGTTCTGATTTAAAGATCCCCGATCCGACGAAGACACCATCTGCCCCTAAATGCATCATGAGAGCGGCATCAGCTGGTGTCGCAACTCCTCCGGCTGCAAAATTGACGACTGGTAGACGTCCCTGTGTCCGAATATCTCGTAATACTTCGTACGGAGCACCCCACTCTTTCGCAAATGTCATCAATTCATCTGAACTGACATGCAAAATCTGATTCAATTGCGCTTGAATTTGTCGCATATGGCGAACGGCTTCGACGACGTTCCCAGTTCCAGGCTCGCCTTTTGTCCGAATCATCGCCGCTCCTTCGGCAATCCGGCGAGCGGCTTCCCCAAGATCACGTGCGCCACAGACGAATGGTACGGTGAACTCCGACTTCAGTAAATGATATTGCTCGTCTGCCGGAGTCAGTACCTCGCTCTCATCGATGAAATCGACCCCCATCGATTCAAGGACACGCGCTTCGACGATATGACCAATTCGGCATTTTGCCATGACGGGGATCGAGACTGCCCCAAGTACTTCTTCCGTGATCAACGGATCTGCCATCCGTGCCACACCTCCGTCACGACGAATATCCGACGGGACACGTTCGAGTGCCATGACTGCAACAGCTCCTGCTGCTTCCGCAATCTTTGCTTGTTCCGCATTGACGACATCCATGATGACGCCACCCTTTTGCATTTCAGCCATTCCACGTTTGACACGATCCGTTCCTTGTTGACGTTCCATATCCATTCCCCCTTGGTTGACTTTCACCCCTTTAGTATACGGAACGTTGACACTTTTAAAAGTATCAGTTTATGATGATTTCAACAGGTCAGTTTATTATGAAGGAGTCATACGAGATGGACATGCTATCATTTCAACTTACACGCAATCAAGAGAAACCTCTTTATGAACAACTTTATCAACAGATCCGAAACGAAATCATCGCCGGACGTTTAGCGTACGGCACGAAACTGCCTTCTAAACGAAAGCTCGGTCAATTCTTGAACTTAAGTCAAACGACGATTGAGCTTGCTTATCAACAACTTGTCGCAGAAGGTTATGTCGAATCCATCTCGCGTAAAGGGTATTTCGTTCTTGCCTATGAGGAACTTGCTTACGTCAAAACCTCACCCGTCATCGAACCGCGTGTGACTAAAGAAAAACCGGTCATCACGTATGACTTTCATCCAAGTAAGATTGAAGGGATCTCTTTCCCGTTCACCCGTTGGCGAAAGTATGCCAAAGACATCATAGATACCGATCACCATCCACTCGTCTCGCTCGGTCATCCGCAAGGCGATCTAACGTTGCGCGAAGAGATTGCGACTTATCTCTATCACTCACGTGGTGTCGTCTGTTCTCCGGAACAGATCGTCGTCGGTTCAGGTATCGAGCAACTGTTGCCCATCGTTCTTTTCTTACTAGGACGAAACGTCACGTACGGCATCGAAGATCCCGGTTATCATACGACACGCCTCTTGCTTGAAAATCATGAACGAATGATTGAACCGATTCGTGTCGATGCGAATGGATTACGCATCGATCAACTGCAGGAATCAAATGTTGATGTCATGTATGTCACACCGGCACATCAGTTTCCGTCCGGTAGCATCCTGTCCGTCAATCGAAGACACCAGTTGTTGAACTGGGCGGCGATGGATCCGACCCGTTTTATCATAGAAGACGACTACGATAGCGAATTCCGCTATAGCGGTAAATCGATCCCGTCTTTGCACAACATGGACAGCAATCGTGTCATTTATATGAGTACCTTCTCAAAATCGCTCATGCCTTCACTACGGATTGGTTATATGGTCTTACCGGAAGTCTTACGCGCACAGTATCAAGCCGAATTATCCCATTATACTTGTAGTGTCTCACGCTTTGATCAAACGATCTTGACACGTTTCATGAAAGAGGGCGACTTTGAACGACATCTCAATCGGATGCGTAAAGTCTATCGTCGTAAACTAGATGTGCTGATCCAATCGCTTCGCCGGATCCCTGCCTTACGGTTGACTGGCGAAAGTGCTGGACTCCATGTTGTCGTTTCCGTAGCGAACGGAATGACGGAGCAAGAGCTAGTAAAGCGGGCACAACAACAAGGCATCCAAGTATACGGTCTCTCTCAATACGCCCAGTTACCGTTTCTCTCCAATACGCCTCAAATCGTTCTTGGATTTGCGAGTCTCTCTGAGCATGAGTTGACGGAAGGATTACAATTATTGATAGACGCATGGAATCTGCATAGATCATCATAAAAAAAGCCTCGCCTTTCTGCTAGAGAAAGACGAGGCTTTTGTTTATTGACGTGTGTAGTTAGAGGCTTCTTTGGTAATTTGAATATCGTGCGGATGGCTTTCTTGCAAACCAGCGCCCGTCATACGGATGAACTGTGTCTCTTCACGCAATTCTTCTAACGTCGCAGAACCACAGTATCCCATACCTGAACGAATACCACCGACGAGTTGGTACACTGAGTCACCGAGTTTACCACGGTAAGCGACCCTTCCTTCGATTCCTTCTGGAACGAACTTCTTGTCTGCTTCTTGGAAGTAACGGTCTTGGCTACCGCGTTTCATCGATGCTTCAGAACCCATACCACGGTACGTCTTGAATTGACGTCCTTGATAGATTTCCATCTCACCTGGGCTCTCTTCTACTCCTGCAAGCAAGCTTCCGAGCATGACAGCGTGACCACCAGCAGCAAGTGCTTTCACGATATCGCCAGAGTACTTAATGCCACCGTCAGCGATGATCGAAACGCCGTGTTTACGTGCTTCTGTCGCACAATCGAAGACGGCTGTAATCTGTGGTACACCGACGCCTGCAACAACACGTGTCGTACAAATCGAACCAGGTCCGATACCGACTTTAATGACAGATGCGCCGGCTTCAATCAAATCGCGTGTTGCTTCTGCAGTCGCAACGTTGCCCGCAATGATTGGTAAGGTTGGATATTCTTCACGTAATTCACGTACCTTGACGAGAACACCTTCTGAGTGACCGTGAGCTGTATCGACGACGAGTGCATCAACACCTGCATCGACCAGGAACTTCGCACGTGTTGAAGCGTCTTTCGTCACACCGACAGCTGCTGCGACAAGTAAACGACCAAATTGATCTTTCGCAGCATGTGGATACTGTTCGACTTTTTCGATATCTTTTGTCGTGATTAATCCTTTTAACACACCGTTCTCATCAACGAGTGGTAACTTTTCGATGCGATGCTTGTGGAGAATCTGTTCTGCTTCTGCGAGGGACGTACCAACTTTTGCTGTCACGAGTTCTTCTGTTGTCATGACTGTTTCAATGACAGTCGAATAATCCTTAACGAAACGAAGATCACGGTTCGTCAAAATTCCTACTAATTTACGCTCTGTTTCGTTGTTAACGATCGGAACACCTGAGATGCGGTACTTACTCATCAAATACTCAGCATCGTAGACTTGACGCTCTGGCGTTAAATAGAACGGATTCGTGATGACACCATTTTCAGAACGTTTGACGCGATCGACATGTTCTGCTTGCTCTTCCATTGACATGTTCTTATGAATGACACCAAGACCACCTTGGCGTGCCATTGCGATTGCCATCGGAGCTTCTGTGACTGTATCCATCCCAGCACTGATCAACGGAATATTAAGTGTGATCCCTTCACATAGCGTGACAGATAAATCAACGTCGCGCGGTAAGACACTCGAACGACGGGGTACGAGTAAGACGTCATCAAACGTCAAACCCTCTTTAGCAAATTTGTTCTCCCACATGTTATCCACTCGCTTTCTCTTTTATAAAAGAATATTGATGTTATGGTAACAAGCAGAGGGTGTCATGTCAATGACTCGACCAATAATCAGAACAGTCTGAAGTTTCACATAACACAAAAAGACCGACCTGCAAT
>NZ_DGCW01000008.1:117248-223299 GCF_002385115.1 Exiguobacterium sp. UBA3968 | reverse complement strand
TCGTCTGGTGACGATAGCCAAGTGGTCACACCCGTTCCCATGCCGAACACGGAAGTTAAGCACTTGAACGCCGAAAGTAGTTGGGGGCTTCCCCCTGTGAGGATAGGACGTTGCCAGGCAAACGGTGGTTCTGGAGCATACGCTCAAGGGCCGCCGCTTTTTTGTGTCTTTTTGTAGAAAGACACGTATCCATTTTAATGAAGGGACTGAACAGGGATATGGCGAAAAAAACGAAACTACGTGTAGCCGTCGAAGAGAACGAGACGATTGGTGCTTGTTTGGATCGTATCGATGCCATGGGATACCGCCCGACGGTCCGACGAGAAGAACCGATCTTTGGATTAGACGCTAATGGCGAACCGTATCCAATTCGTCAACAAATCGTCTTCGATTGTAAAGTGAAAGAGAATGAGTAACTGCCTAGAGCATCCTCCGATTCATGTGGAGGGTGCTCTTTTCGTTCTTGATTCCATGTGATGCCTTTCAAGAAAATAAACTCCGAATGGACAATCGATGAAATCAGAAAAACCGCTTTTAAAACCGAACGATAAATTTTCAGATAATTAAATTGTTCGCCTTTGGTTGACGCCTTGGGATGGACTTGTTAAGATGAAGTCGTGACAGGATGATTGAATATAAACACCTCGTATAATAGCAGGGATATGGCTTGCAAGTTTCTACCCAACGACCCTAAATCGTTGGACTATGGGGTATATGGATGTTCGTCGATATTTCTTTGGCGTACCTTTTTATACCCTAAGCCACCCTTTTAGCCGTGGTTTGGGCTTTTTTTATGCACAAAGGAGGAAACAGCGATGGGAAATGTAGAAGTCGGCGTCATCATGGGAAGTCAATCGGATTGGGAAACGATGAAACATACATGCGATGTGTTGGAGCAACTTGAGATTCCGTATGAAAAAAAAGTCGTCTCCGCACACCGGACACCGGATCTGATGTTTCGTTATGCTGAATCAGCACGTGAACGAGGACTGAAGGTCATTATTGCCGGTGCAGGCGGTGCCGCTCATCTACCAGGCATGGTCGCCGCTAAAACGACATTACCCGTCATCGGTGTTCCTGTGAAGAGTAAAGCGCTCCAAGGAATTGATTCCTTGCTCTCGATTGTTCAAATGCCAGGTGGTGTACCGGTTGCAACAGTCGCGATTGGAGAAGCAGGCGCAAAAAACGCTGGATTGCTAGCCGCTCAAATTCTGTCGATTCAAGATGAACGACTTGCCCGTAAGCTCGATCATATGCGTGTTGAACTCGAAGGGGACGTCATTGCATCTGGAGGGAACCTACTATGAAGCGAATCGGAATATTAGGTGGAGGTCAACTCGGTCGAATGATGGCACTGTCCGCCCGTGAGATGGGCTTTGAGATTCTGACGCTTGATCCAACAGACAACGCACCGTGTGCGCAAGTGGCGGATCAACACATTCAGGCAGCTTTCACGGATATTGAAGCAGCGAAGCAACTTACAGCTGAATCGGATGTCGTCACCTACGAATTCGAGAATATCTCAACGGAAGTCGCTGAAGCGATCGGAACGAAACTGATTCACGGAACGAATCTCCTCTTTCAAACGCAACATCGGGTTCGAGAAAAAGAGATGATTGAACGCATCGGGCATTCCGTCGCTCCATACTATCCGGTGACAGATCCTGCTGACTTAGAGGAAGCGAAGCAACGACTCGGATTACCGTTCGTCTTGAAGACAGCACGATTCGGATACGACGGAAAAGGACAGACCGTCATTCGGACGGAAGAACAGTTCCAAGCGGCAATCGAACGATTCGAACCGACAGAGTATGTCGCGGAGCAGTGGTTACCGTTTGATCAGGAAATTTCCGTCATCGTGACGCGAAGCGCAACAGAAACACGCGTCTTCCCAGTCAGTGAGAACATTCATCGGGAAAATATCTTGCATCTATCGATCGTACCGGCTCGCATTTCGGAATCGCTCGAACAAGAAGCAATTGCGCTCGCTGAATCGATCGCGGATGCTGTCGGGTTGATCGGTACACTCGCCATCGAGTTGTTCGTCGTCGATTCTAGACTGATCGTCAATGAACTAGCACCCCGACCACACAATTCGGGTCACTATTCAATCGATGCTTGCGAAACATCCCAATTCGAGCAACATATCCGTGCCATCAGTGGTCTTCCACTCGGTGATACCCGTCTGACGACACCGGTCGTCATGGCGAACATCCTGGGTCAGCATGTCACAGCATTATACGAGGAACTGCCGAGACTGAACGCTCGGACGAAAGTTCACTTATATGGAAAAGCAGAAGCCAAGACAGGTCGCAAGATGGGACATTTAAACATCCTTGCGGACACGGTCGACGATGCTTTGGCAGAAGTCGAACGCCTGTCGATATGGAAGGAGACAGTTCAATGATCGAACGGTATACACGTCCTGAGATGAAAGCGATCTGGACCGAACAAAACAAATTCGAGGCTTGGTTAAAAGTCGAGATTCTTGCGTGTGAAGCATGGAGTGAACTAGGAGTCATCCCGAAAGAGGACGTTCAATTACTTTGGGACAATGCCTCTTTTGATGTCAACCGGATCCTTGAAATCGAACAAGAGACACGTCATGATGTCATCGCCTTTACGCGTGCTGTCTCTGAGACACTCGGAGAAGAACGTAAATGGGTTCATTACGGACTAACGTCAACGGACGTCGTCGATACAGCACTCTCATATCTGTTGAAGCAAGCAAATGACATTCTTGCTGCGGATCTCGATCGATTCATCGACATCTTAAAAGTCAAAGCGAACGAACATAAATATACGGTCATGATGGGACGAACGCATGGCGTACATGCAGAACCGACGACGTTCGGTCTGAAACTAGCGCTTTGGTACGAAGAGATGAAACGAAACAAAGTCCGTTTCGAAGCAGCACGTGAGACGGTCGAATACGGCAAGATGTCAGGAGCCGTCGGAACATTCGCGAATATCGATCCGTTCATTGAAAAATACGTCTGCGAAAAGTTAGGAACGAAACCAGCTCCAGTTTCCACACAGACGTTACAACGCGATCGTCATGCACACTATATGTCGACGCTTGCTCTGATCGCGACATCGATTGAAAAAATGGCAACGGAGATCCGAGGTCTACAAAAGACGGAAACGCGTGAAGTCGAAGAATTCTTCGCTAAAGGTCAAAAAGGATCATCGGCGATGCCGCACAAGCGGAATCCGATCGGCTCTGAGAACATGACAGGTCTTGCCCGAGTCATCCGTGGACACATGGTGACGGCGTACGAGAACGTCTCACTCTGGCACGAACGGGATATCTCGCACTCTTCGGCAGAACGCATCATTCTTCCGGACGCAACAGGACTGCTCAACTACATGTTGAACCGTTTCGGAAACATCGTGAAGAACTTGACGGTCTTCCCGGACAACATGAAGCGGAACATGGACCGGACGTTTGGGGTCATCTTCTCTGGACATGTCTTACTCGCTTTAATCGAAAAAGGCTGGTCGCGTGAAGCAGCGTATGATTTCGTTCAACCGCGTGCGATGCAGGCGTGGGAAGAGCAAATCATGTTCCGTGACTTATTGTGGCAAGAACAGGACATTCAACAGCTTTTCACAGAAGAAGAGCTTGATGCGTGTTTCGATCCGACGTACCATACGAGTCGTGTCGATGAAATTTTTGAACGGTGTGGCTTGAACTAATCAACCTGAGACGGGGCACTTGCCCCGTCTACATCTTAGGATCATGGGGGACGAAAGCGATGCAACCACTTTATGAAGGAAAAGCAAAACGATTGTACACGACGCAGGAGCAGGATGTGCTCCGGATCGTCTATAAAGACGAGGCCACGGCATTCAACGGCGAGAAAAAAGAAGTATTTGCTGGAAAAGGCGAATTGAACAACCGATTGACGAGTCATTTCTTTGAAATCCTCGAACAAGCGGGCATTCCGACACATTTCATTGAGCGTGTCTCGGAGCGCGAACAGCTCGTACGTCGTGTCACTATCATTCCACTCGAAGTCGTCGTCCGGAACGTCGTCGCAGGAAGCTTGAGTAAACGGCTCGGTATCGAAGAAGGTACGGTGCTCGAAACACCAATCGTTGAGTTCTACTATAAAGATGATACGTTAGGCGATCCACTCGTCACCTCATCGCACATCAATTTACTGAAGATTGCGACTTCTGAGGAGCTAGAAGAGCTGTCGGACAAAGCACTTCGCGTGAATGAAGTCTTGCAACCTTACTTCCGTCAAAACGGAATCACGTTGATTGATTTTAAATTGGAATACGGCAAGACGGCAGATGGAACGATTCTACTGGCTGATGAGATTTCACCTGATACATGCCGCCTGTGGGATCAGGAAACTGGAGAACATCTCGATAAAGATGTCTTCCGACGCAATATCGGTTCACTGACAGAGACTTACCAAACACTATTCAATCGCCTAGGGGGAAACACACAATGAAAAAAGTCATCGTATCGATCGCATTACGGGAAAGCATTTTAGATCCACAAGGAGTTGCTGTAAAAGGCGGATTGCAACAGCTTGGTTTTACGGGTGTCGAGAGTGTTCGAATCGGAAAACAGATTGAACTGCTCGTTGAAACGGAAACGACAGAAGCGATGATTCATGAGATGTGTCAAAAACTACTCGTTAACACGGTGATGGAAGATTATCAGATTACGATCGAAGAGGTGACGCCAGCATGAAGTTCGCGGTCATCGTCTTTCCGGGGTCGAACTGTGATTTAGATATGTACCATGCGGTTAAGGATGCGCTCGGAGAAGAAGCCGAATACGTCTTCCATACCGAAACATCACTTGAAGGCTACGATGGTGTCCTGTTACCAGGTGGATTTTCCTACGGAGATTACCTTCGTTGCGGGGCAATCGCACGCTTCTCACCGATTATGGAAGAGGTCAAACGTTTTGCAACAGAAGGAAAAACCGTCCTCGGTGTCTGTAACGGATTCCAGATTCTTGTCGAAGCGGGACTCTTACCAGGTGTCTTGCATCGAAATAACGGTTTGAAGTTCATGTGTCGGACGGTCGAACTGAAGGTTGAAAACACGAAGACACGGTTTACATCAGATTATCTGCCAGGCGAGACGATCTCGATTCCAATCGCACATGGCGAAGGAAACTACTACTGCGACGATGCGACTTACGCGATGCTCCAAACGAACGGGCAAATCGCCTTCACATATGTCGATAATCCGAACGGTTCGCGCGGCGATATCGCCGGGATCACGAATAAAGCTGGCAATGTTCTTGGGATGATGCCACACCCAGAACGAGCAGTCGAGCTATTGACTGGCGGAACAGATGGATTGAAACTCTTTACTTCACTCGTCAAACAGGGGGCACACCATGCTAAAACAACAGTCTGAACCAACACCAGAATTGATTCAAGAGCAACGCGTTTATGCCACGATGGGATTAAGTGATACGGAATACCAGATGGTCGTCGATTTACTCGGACGCCAACCGAACTATACGGAAACAGGATTGTTTTCGGTCATGTGGTCTGAGCATTGTTCATACAAGACATCTAAACCCGTCCTCCGTCAATTCCCGACGACTGGACCACGTGTCTTACAGGGACCGGGTGAAGGAGCAGGAGTCGTTGATATCGGTGATGAGCAGGCTGTCGTCTTTAAGATTGAAAGCCACAACCATCCATCCGCTGTTGAACCGTATCAAGGTGCTGCAACAGGCGTCGGCGGTATCATTCGTGACATCTTCTCGATGGGTGCGCGCCCAGTTGCGCTCATGAACTCGCTCCGCTTCGGTCATCTCGGTACACCACGTGTTAATCAACTGTTCGAACAAGTTGTTGCAGGGATCGCGGGGTATGGCAACTGTGTCGGTATTCCAACGATCGGTGGCGAAATCGGATTTGATCGTTCGTATGAAGGAAATCCACTCGTCAATGCGATGTGTATCGGTTTGATCAACCATGCCGATATTCAAAAAGGTCAGGCAAAAGGTGTCGGGAACTCAGTCATGTACGTCGGTGCAGCGACTGGGCGCGATGGTATTCATGGTGCGACATTTGCCTCGGAAGATCTCGGAGAAGATACGGAAGCAAAACGACCGGCTGTTCAAGTCGGCGATCCGTTCATGGAGAAGCTATTGATTGAAGCTTGTCTTGAGATCGTTGGTCATCCAGCACTGGTCGGGATGCAGGATATGGGCGCTGCTGGACTAACATCTTCTTCAGCAGAGATGGCTTCAAAAGCAGGCATGGGCATCGAGATGCACCTCGATGACGTCCCGCAACGGGAGACAGGGATGACAGCCTACGAAATGATGCTCTCAGAATCACAAGAGCGAATGTTACTCGTCGTCAAACGGGGGCGCGAAGCAGAGATTGAAGCAATCGTCAGCAAATGGGGGCTCCATGCCGTTCACGTCGGAGAAGTCATTGAAGAGAAAGTCTTACGGTTGATCCATCATGGGGATATCGTGGCGGAAGTTCCGGTTGACGCGTTAGCGGAAGAAGCACCAGTCTATGAAAAACCATCTCGCGTGCCTGCGTATTATGAAGAATTTCAAGCGATGGAAGAGACACTTCCAGTCGTCGAGGACATTGTTGAGACATGGCGAGCACTACTCCGTCAGCCGACGATCGCTTCAAAACGCTGGGTCTACGATCAGTACGATCATATGGTCCAGACATCGACGGTCGTCGCACCGGGATCAGATGCAGCCGTCATTCGTGTCCGTGGTACGAACAAGGCACTCGCCATGACGACCGACTGCAACAGTCGCTTCGTCTACTTGGATCCATATGTCGGTGGACAGATTGCCGTTGCAGAAGCAGCTCGTAATATCGTCGCGAGTGGGGCGACACCACTTGCCATCACGGATTGCCTGAACTTCGGAAATCCGGATAAACCAGAAGGCTTCTGGCAGTTGCAGCAAGCAACAGCCGGTATGGCAGAAGCATGTCGTGTCCTTGAGACACCTGTTATCGGTGGAAACGTCTCGCTCTACAATGAGTCAGCTGGTCAAGCGGTTCACCCGACACCGGTCGTCGGAATGGTCGGATTACACGAGCAAACCGAATGGATCACAACGCAACACGTCAAACAAGCAGGTGACCAGATTTATCTGTTAGGTGAAACAACAGCCGAGTTTGGTGGTAGTGAGCTTCAATATATGCAATTCGGTAAATCATTCGGTCGCGCACCACAAATCGATTTAGCAGTCGAACATGCACGCTTACAAGTGTTACAACAAGCAGTACAAGCAGGTGAAGTCAATGCGGTGCATGATGTATCAGAAGGTGGTCTCGCAATCGCCCTCGCTGAGATGACGTTTGGAACGAACTTTGGGTTGACGGTTCAGTTTGATGGACCAACGTTACATCTGTTCAGTGAATCGCAATCACGTTTCGTCGTCACTGTGCCACAAACGCACGTTGCAGCATTCGAACAACGGACCGGTGCTCAAGCGATCGGTGTCGTCACGAACGATGAGCTTCTTGTCATCGAGACGGCAGAGACACGGATCGAAGCAGACCGTTCGACCTTACAGGGAGACTGGGAAGGAGCAATCGCGTGTTATATGACATCAAAGGACTAAATGAGGAGTGTGGCGTCTTCGGGATCTTCGGACAACCGAATGCAGCGCAACTCGCTTACTACGGCTTGCATAGTTTGCAACACCGGGGACAGGAAGGGGCAGGCATCGTTACGAGTGACGGCGACGACCTCTTCCCGCACCGCGGGCAAGGATTGGTGACGGAAGTCTTTTCGGAAGAGATACTGACGAATCTTAAAGGACATCATGCGATCGGACACGTCCGGTATTCGACAGCAGGTGGAAACACACTTGAGAATACCCAACCGCTGCATTTCAAGTCGCGGACGGGAGATCTCGCTCTCGCACACAACGGGAACCTCGTCAACGCGGATTCACTGAAACATCTACTCGAAGCAGAAGGTGCAATCTTTCAGACGACGAGCGATACGGAAGTCGTCGCCCATCTCGTCAAACGCAGTAAGCTCGATACACTTGAAGACCGGATTGCCGACAGTCTCGCGCGTCTTGTCGGGGCATTTGCCTTCCTCTTTTTAACGGAAGATACGTTATTCGTGGCGGTTGATCCACACGGACTGCGTCCACTGTCACTCGGGAAGACACCGGACGGCGGCATCGTATTTGCGTCAGAGACATGTGCCTTTGATATCGTCGGTGCAGAGTTCATTCGTGATATCGAGCCGGGGGAGCTCGTGACGATCACAGAACACGGCATGTCGTCTCGTCAATACATGCAACCACGCGAACGAGCGATGTGTTCGATGGAATACATCTACTTCTCACGTCCAGATTCAATCATTGATGGTGTCAACGTCCATACGGCCCGGAAAGCACTCGGGAAAAAGATGTATGAAGAAGCACCGGTCGAAGCAGACGTCGTTACAGGGGTACCGGATTCCAGTATCTCGGCAGCGATCGGTTACGCGGAAGCGAGTGGTATTCCGTATGAAATGGGATTGATCAAGAATCGTTATGTCGGACGGACGTTCATCCAGCCGTCACAGGAGTTACGGGAACGTGGGGTCAAAATGAAGTTGTCTGCGTTACGCGGTGTCGTACAAGGGAAGCGTGTCATCATGGTCGATGATTCGATCGTCCGAGGAACGACGAGTCGCCGCATCGTCGGTTTATTACGTGAAGCCGGTGCAACGGAAGTTCATGTCCGTATCACGGCACCACCGATTACGAATCCATGTTATTACGGGATTGATACATCGTCAAAAGACGAGTTGATCTCTGCCCGGTTGATGCCGGAAGAAATCCGTCAAGAAATCGGTGCTGATTCACTTGAATTCCTAACTGTACCGGGTATGGTCGATGCAATCGACCGCCCGTTCGATGGACCATTAAAAGGACAATGTACCGCTTGCTTCACAGGAGAGTATCCGACACCGCTCGGTTCGCTCGAGTTAGAAGCTAAACTTTGATAGATGGGGGAAGAACATGAGCAAACATTACGAAGCAGCAGGTGTGAGTCTGACGGCAGGATATGAGTCCGTCACTCGAATGAAAAAACACGTCGCCCGTTCGATGCGCAAAGAAGTATTAACGGGACTCGGTAGCTTTGGTGCGATGTTCGACCTCAGCCAATTGCAGTTGAAAGAACCGGTCCTCGTCAGTGGGACAGACGGGGTCGGTACGAAACTCAAGCTTGCCTTCGCACTCGAACAACACGATACGATCGGAATCGACTGTGTTGCGATGTGTGTGAACGATATCATCGTCCAAGGTGCAGAACCACTTTATTTCCTCGACTACATCGCGCTCGGTCAGGCGATTCCAGCGAAGATCGAACGGATCGTCGCCGGTGTTGCTGAAGGATGTGTCCAAGCGGGCTGTACGTTGATTGGTGGTGAGACGGCAGAAATGCCAGGGATGTATGCGGATGGCGAATACGACATCGCTGGTTTTGCCGTCGGTGCCGTCGAGAAGCAAAAATTGATTACCGGTGACAAGGTCGCAGCAGGCGATGTCATTCTCGGTCTTGCTTCGTCCGGTGTCCATTCGAACGGCTTTTCACTTGTCCGTAAAATTGTCGCCGAGAGTGGCCTTAGCTACGAAGATGAAGTCATGATGCTCGGTCATACACTTGGTAATGCGCTTCTCATGCCGACACGTATCTACGTCGAAGCGGTCAAAGCTGCCCTTGAGACGGAAAAGATTCAAGCGATGGTCCATATTACAGGTGGCGGTTTCTACGAAAACGTACCACGCGTCTTGCCAGAGGGTCTTGGTGCATCGTTTGATCCGAAAAAGTGGCCGACGTTACCGGTCTTCGACTGGCTCGAGCAAGCAGGTGATCTGCCACGACATGACATGTATAATGTCTTCAACATGGGGATTGGTTTCATGTTGATCGTCAAACCGGAAGATGTCGCGGAAGTAACAGCACGCCTCGCTCGTGAAAATGAGACGGCGTACGTGATTGGTCACGTGACCGATCAAGAAGGTGTCCGGATTCAAGGGGTCGACGCATGAAGATCGCCTGTTTTGCATCAGGAAGCGGTAGTAATGTCGAAGCACTTTTTGAAGCAATCGAGGCAGGGACGTTACATGCCTCGATCGAACTGATCGTCTGCGACCAACCGGACGCAACAGTCATCGAGCGAGCAAAACGACGTGGATGTGACATCTTCGTCTTTCGAGCAAAGGACTATCCGGATAAACCGAGCTTTGAGCGGGAGATCATCGCTCGTCTTGAAGCAAAAGGTGTTGAACGGATCATCCTTGCCGGGTACATGCGTTTGATCGGGGAAGAGTTGCTCGGACGATACGCAGGGCGAATCGTCAACATTCATCCGTCGCTGCTTCCGGCGTTCCCGGGAAAAGATGCGATCGGACAAGCGTTTCGTGGCGGAGTTAAAATCACAGGTGTTACAATTCATATAGTCGATGAAGGAATGGACACAGGACCCATCATGGCTCAAGAAGCCGTTCGGATTACAAAAGAGATGACGCGTGAAACGTTGCAACAAGCGATTCAGCGTGTCGAACATAGACTGTATCCGCAAGTCATCGAAGAGTGGATGAAAGAGGAGGCAAACGTATGAGAGCGTTAATTAGTGTGTCGGATAAAACAGGGATCGTCGAACTAGGACGAGCGTTTCATGAAGCAGGGATCGAGCTTGTCTCGACAGGCGGAACACATCAAGCATTAGAGGAAGCTGGGCTTCCGGTCATTGGTATCAGTGAAGTCACACAATTCCCAGAGATGCTCGATGGACGTGTCAAGACACTTCATCCGATGGTCCACGGTGGACTACTTGGTCGTCGTGATCTTGAATCCCATCGCGAACAGATGGCTGCGCAACAGATTCAACCAATTGATTTCGTCGTCGTCAATTTGTATCCGTTCAAGCAGACAGTTTTACAAGAAGACGTTGCTTATGCGGATGCGATTGAGAACATCGATATCGGTGGTCCAAGCATGTTGCGATCTGCAGCGAAGAACCACGCGGCTGTGACGGTCGTCGTCGATCCAGCTGATTACGAAACAGTCGTTGCTGAGGTTCTTGAAGGTGGAACAACGTTTGAGACACGCCAACGTCTTGCAGCGAAAGCCTTCCGTCATACAGCGGCGTACGATGCGTTGATCGCGGATTATTTCTTGACGCAAACAGGCGAGAAGTTCCCGGACCAGTTGACGATCACGCTTGAGAAAGTCCAGGATCTCCGTTACGGAGAAAATCCACACCAAGAAGCAGCCTTTTATAAAACACCAATTTACCGTGGGGCTTCCCTCGCTTCAGCGAAACAGTTGCATGGTAAAGAGTTGTCGTATAACAACATCCAAGATGCGAACGCTGCACTCGAAATTCTCGACGAGTTCCGCGAAGCAGCAGCCGTCGTCGTCAAACACATGAACCCGTGTGGTGTTGCCGTCGGTCCAACGATCGGAGAGGCATTCCGTCGCGCGCATGCAGCCGATCCGGTTTCAATTTTCGGAGGCATCGTCGCCTTGAACCGTGAAGTCGACCTAGAGACAGCAGAACAACTAAGCGGTATCTTCCTTGAAATCATCATTGCCCCGTCCTTCACGGAAGAAGCCTTCGCCTTATTGTCAGCGAAAAAGAACATTCGTCTGCTTGAACTCGACGTCAAACGTGTTCAAGCGATCCGCTATACAGCAGTTGCCGGCGGTATGCTCGTCCAAGACAGTGACGATGAGACATTAGATGATGCAGCAGCACGTGTCGTGACAGACCGCAAACCGACAGCAGCGGAATGGGAAGATTTGAAACTCGCATGGCGCGCTGTCAAACACGTCAAGTCGAATGCGATCGTTCTCGCAAAAGACGAAGTAACCGTCGGTGTCGGTGCAGGACAGATGAACCGTGTTGGTTCAGCGAACATTGCAATCACGCAAGCTGGAGAAAAAGCGATCGGCGCGTCCCTTGCTTCCGATGCCTTCTTCCCAATGGGCGATACGGTCGAAGCGGCAGCAGCAGCTGGCATTACAGCAATCATTCAACCAGGCGGCTCGATTCGCGATCAAGAGTCGATCGATGCGTGTAACCAACACGGCATCACGATGGTCTTTACGAACGTTCGACATTTCAAACACTAAGCGGAGGCGATTTGAATGAAGGTATTGGTGATTGGTAAAGGAGGGCGTGAACACGCGCTCGTCTGGAAGCTGGCACAGGATGAACGGATCGAGACAGTGTATGCTGCGCCTGGGAATGCCGGGATGACACAAGCTACATGTGTTCCGATTGCCGAAAATGCCATCGATGAACTCGTGGCGTTCGCACAAGACGAACAGATTGATTGGACGATCGTCGGACCAGAAGGACCACTCGTTCTCGGGGTCGTTAACGCCTTTCAGGCAGCGGGACTGCAGGTTTTCGGACCGACACGGGAAGCTGCGGCAATCGAGGGAAGTAAGCAGTTCGCGAAGGAATTGATGGCGCGTGCCGGTATTCCGACCGCTGCTCACGCCGTCTTTACTTCAGCAGCAGAGGCAGAAGCGTATGTTCGCAAAGCGGGTGCACCGATTGTCATCAAAGCCGACGGACTCGCTGCCGGAAAAGGGGTCACGGTCGCAGAAACTGTGGACCAGGCACTTGCAGCGATCCACGATACGTTTGCCGGGGAATACGGGCAGCAAAGCCGCGTCGTCATCGAAGAGTGTTTGGTCGGGGAAGAGTGTTCGTTGATGGCGTTCGTCCACGAAGAGACGGTCATTCCGATGGTATTGTCGCAAGATCATAAACGGGCATTTGACGGTGACTTAGGTCCGAACACAGGAGGAATGGGCGCGTATTCACCGTTACCTCAGTGGGACGAGGCAGCGTTGACGACAGAAGCTGTTGATCGCATCATACAGCCGCTCGTCGATCAGATGGCAAGCGAAGGAATACCGTTCACTGGCTTCCTCTATGCCGGTCTGATGTTAACGAAACAAGGACCGTTCGTCATCGAGTTCAATGCTCGGTTCGGTGATCCGGAGACGGAAGTCATTCTCCCACGCTTAGAGACACCGTTACTTGATGTCATCAGACCACTGATGGACGGACAGACACCAGAAGTCGTTTGGACGGACCAAGCAGCTGTCGGTGTCGTCGTCGCTGCAGAAGGATATCCAGAAGCGCCAAAAACGGGACAAATGATTCCACTCGATCAGATCGGGGATGACCTTCTCGTTTTTCATGCCGGAACAGCAGAACAATCCGGTCAACTTGTCTCAGCCGGTGGACGTGTCCTCGTCTGTGTCAGTCGTGCAGAGACGATCGAGCAAGCTGTCGAACAGGTCTATGCGAACTTACCAGACGTGACGCATCAGCCATTCTTTTACCGAACTGATATCGCTCAAAAAGCCTTTCGTGCCTCACATGAATCATGATAGTTGAACCAGACGCACTCGACAGAGTCTCGTCTGGTTTTTTTATTTCTTGGCGAAGTGCACGAAAAGATTTGTCTTCCATGGCGAATTTGTGTTATTTTGACCAAATGAATCCGTAACGGGGCAAAACTTCTTGAAACTTACTTAGCAACATTTTAGTATAAGAACTATAAGAAAGCGTTTTCAATAAAATAAAGGAGGTCGAGCTTTCGTGAAAAAAAATTGTGGAAGATCCCCTTGGACGAAATCTGAAGTACGAACACACCAAGCGGTCATCAGCGGAAAGCTTGCACCGACACTTGTCATACAGAATGCCACTTACCTAAATCATGGTGTCAAAGCATGGCGGACGGCGAACATCTGGATCAGTGGCGACCGGATCGTCTATGTCGGTCCAGAGATGCCGGAACAAGCCGATGCCTACCATGATGCGACAGGTCAATATATCGTACCCGGTTACATTGAACCTCATGCCCATCCGTTTCAACTTTATAATCCAGCGAGTCTTGCAAAATTCGCAGCAGAGCGAGGAACATCGACCCTCGTCAACGACAACATGTTGTTATTATTAGAGCCGACGGAGCAAGCGTTTGCTCAAGTCGAGGCGCTAGCGGACTTACCGACCTCGATGTACTGGTGGGCACGACTCGACGCGCAGACCGAGCTTGATGCCGATAGTATCTCGATCGATAATCGCCGGATTCAAGCATGGCTTAAACATCCACAAGTCATCCAAGCGGGTGAGTTGACGGGATGGCCACGTCTCTCGCAAGGGGACGATGAACTGCTCCACTGGATGCAGGATGCGATCAAACTTGGAAAACCAATCGAAGGTCATTTCCCTGGTGCTTCAGCGAAGACGCTGACAAAGATGGCGCTGTATGGTGTGACGAGTGATCACGAGGCAATGACGGTCGAAGAAGCGATGACACGTCTTGAACTTGGTTATACGACGACGATTCGTTATTCATCGATTCGTCCGGATCTACCGGATATCTTTAAGGGGCTTGTCGAAGCGGGATTGACGCAGTTCGATAAGGTACTAGTGACAACAGATGGTTCGACACCGTCCTTTTATAAAGCGGGTATGATGGATGAGACGATCCGACTGATGCTCGAGGCAGGCATTCCGGTCGAAGAAGCATACCGGATTGCGTCATACAATGCAGCACGTCATTTTAATTTCGATCATCTACTCGGAAGTATCGCGCCAGGACGGATTGCACATCTCAATTTCCTTGAGGCAAAAGATGCTCCGACACCTATCGCTGTACTTGCACGCGGCATATGGGTCCGTCAAGCCGACATTCCATGTTACCCAGCCGAAGCGCTTGATGCTGCTTATGCCCTTATGCCACAATCAGAAGTCCAGATTTCCTTAACGGAGCAGGATTTTTCATTCAGCATGCCGGTTGGTCTTGAAATGGTCAATTCCGTCATCATGAAGCTCTATCAAGTCGAGCATGACACGAGTGTACCTATGCTACCAGCAGGTTGCGATGAATCCTTCCTGATGTTACTGGACCGCGAAGGGAAGTGGCGTTTGAATACCGTCTTGAAGAACTTTGCGACACAAGTCGGAGGTCTCGTCAGTTCGTACTCGATTAGTGGTGATATTTTGATGATCGGTAAATCAAAACGAGATATGCAAGTCGCGTTTGAGCGGATGAAAACATTTGGCGGTGGAATCGTTCTCGTCGAAGACGGAGAAGTCATCGCTGAAGTTCCATTGACCTTAATGGGGCAGACGTCCGACTTACCACTCGAGGATTTGATCGTTCAAGAAACCGCTTTACGGGAGGCATTATTTGCCCGTGGATATGCCTTTGAAGATCCGGTCTATACGTTGCTATTCCTAGCGTCTACACATCTACCATATGTGCGAATCACACCACAAGGTATTTACGAAGTCCTTCGGAAAAAAGTCCTTTTCCCGGCGATTTTGCGATGACGCTTGAATTTTAAAACGTCGCGCTTTAAACTATTAAAGAGCAATTGAATGGGAAAGGGAGTCACAAGATGCAACTCGATAAATTGCGTGGAAAAGAATTAGATCAGTTATTTACAGCCATCATGAAGATGGATTCATTAGAAGATTGTTATACGTTGTTCGAAGACTTAGCGACCGTCAACGAAATCCAGGCGCTCGCCCAACGTCTGGAAGTCGCACGTCAATTACGTGAAGGCAATACGTATCACAAAATCGAAAAGGCGACCGGTGCTTCAACAGCAACGATTTCGCGTGTCAAACGTTGCTTGAACTACGGTTCGGGCGGTTATGATCTGGCGCTTGCCCGCCTAGGTCTTATCGAGCAAGAAGTAGCGGATAACTAATGTTATCCGCTACTTTTATGAAGGGGGGCGTGTTACATTGGATTTTGCGTTACAACAAAGAATTCAACATTTCATTCGTAAGCTGACGCCTATCCAGTCGCTCGTCATCATCTACTTCGTTGCTGTCATCATTGGGATCATTCTGCTCGGCTTACCGTGGTCGACGAAAGGAAATTACGACTGGGACTTCACGGACCTTGTCTTCATGGCGGTCAGTTGTGTTAGTGTCACCGGTCTGACAACGGTCTCGGTTTCGGATACCTTTACGACGTTCGGGTACTTCATGATCATGATTTTAGTACAAGTCAGCGGGATTGGCTTGATGTCGCTTCATATCGCGATGTGGGTCATCCTCGGAAAACGAATTGGCTTCCGGGAGCGTCAGCTCGTCGTCCGAGATCAGAACCAGACGACGATGCAAGGTGTCGTCAAATACATTCGGGAAGTCATCTTGATCATCGTCTCGATTGAATTGATTGGTGCTTTGATTCTCGGGCTGTACTACACAAAGTATTTTCCGACGCTCGGAGAAGCGATGCTTCAAGGGTTGTTCGGATCGGTCAGTGCGACGACGAACGCCGGTTTTGATATCACGGGAGAATCGTTACTGCCGTTTCGCGGGGATTTGTTCGTCGTCTTCATGCAAATTCTGCTTTTGACGCTCGGCGCGATCGGTTTTCCGGTACTCGTTGAAGTCCGACGTTATATTTCCTACCGGGCGACACGTCAAGCGACACGTCAACCGTATCATTTTTCACTGTTCACGAAATTGACGGCGTCGACGTTCTTCATTCTCGTTCTCTTTGGAATGGTAGCACTACTACTATTCGAATGGAACCAATCCTTTAAAGGCTTACCAATCGATGAGAAGCTCGTCGACGCCTTGTTCCAATCCGTTACGACTCGTAACGGTGGATTGACGACGATCGATATCACGTCCTTCTCACAAGCCTCGATTTTTGTCTTGTCGCTCTTAATGTTCATCGGAGCGTCACCGTCTTCCGTTGGTGGGGGGATTCGAACGACGACGTTCGCCGTCGCTGTCTTGAGTGTCATCGCCTTCATACGAGGGGAATATGGTATCAAAATCTTCGGTCGTGAGATTGGTCAATCGGATATTTGGAAAGCCTTTGTCGTCATCGTCGTCTCGACTGGCGTGACGATGGTTGGATTGATCGTCTTGTTGATCGTTGAGGACGCGCCGTTCCTGGTGCTGTTCTTTGAAGCGTGTTCAGCGTTCGGTACGACCGGTCTATCGCTCGGCATCACGGATCAATTATCGGATATCGGAAAATGGACGTTGTCTGTGCTGATGTTCATTGGTCGAATCGGTGTCATCTCGTTCGTTCTTCTGTTGAAAGCGAACCAACCGAAACGTAACTACAACTATCCGAAGGAATCCGTCATTATCGGATAAGGAGGCTCTTGTATGAAACGTGCCTTTTGGATCAACTTCGCGTATATCTTTGCTGTGCCTGTCTTACCGTTTTTGGCGCTCGTCAATGGGCGAGCGCTCTGTTCGCCAGATTCACCGTTACTGGACGTTCCGGTACTCGGCTTCTTTTTGGCAGAACCGTGGGCATTCGTGCCGGTATATGCCGTCTTTGCGTTGTTACTGGCGTCAGTGTTGACGAAACGACGGACACACGTCTGACCATCTCGCTCTGCGCGAGATGGTTTTTTGTTTTATACTGAATGTGGAATGAGAAAGAGAGGATGGGACGAACCGTGTTATTACCTTTTAATGAATGGCGACATGTCTTTAAACTAGATCCAGCAAAACCAATTGATGATGCTAGCCTACAGGCGATTGCGACGTCCGGAACGGATGCGATTCTTGTCGGTGGAACAGATGACATCACACTCGATGCAACGCTTGATCTCTTAATGCGTTTGCGACGATATCCAGTCGCGGTGGCACTTGAGATTTCAGAACTCGAAGCCGCAACGATGGGATTCGATACGTATTTGACGCCGACGGTCCTGAATGCGGGAACATTAGAGTATGTCGTCGAAAAACAGGTCGAGGCATTAGAACAAGTCGGTCATATGCTGGCGCACGCTGATCTTGTCGGGGAAGGGTATATCGTCCTGAATCCTGATGCGAAGGTCGCGCGTGTGACACAAGCAAAGCCGTTAACGTTGGATGAAACCGTCGCTTACGCACAACTTGCGGATAGCGTCTTCCGCTTACCGGTCGTCTATCTCGAATACAGTGGCGTTTACGGGGAACCGGAACGAGTAGCAGCCGTTCGCGATGTGTTGAAGCAGGCACGCCTGTTTTACGGCGGCGGCATCGACTCCGAGGAGCGGGCGCGTGAGATGTTGCAGTATGCGGATACGATCGTCGTTGGGAACGTCATTTATGAGGATTTAAAAGCAGCGCTTGCGACCGTCGCAGCGACACGATAAAATATAGGAACAAAAGTTCGGAATATAAGAAATGAGGCTATTGATATGTTTAATTTGAGTGAACAGCTCGTCAGTGGACTAAACCCTGAGCAAGCAAGAGCAGTCAAGCATACGGAAGGTCCACTGCTGATCATGGCAGGAGCCGGTTCCGGGAAGACACGCGTCCTGACACACCGGGTCGCTTATTTGATGGCGGCTAAACAAGTCGCGCCGTGGAACATCCTTGCGATTACGTTCACGAACAAGGCAGCGCGGGAAATGCGGGACCGGATTGGTCGTTTGGTCGGTGGTGTCGCAAACGATATTTGGGTCTCGACCTTCCACTCGATGTGTGTCCGGATGTTACGTCGCGACATCGATCAGCTTGGATACGATCGCAACTTCACGATCCTTGATTCAAGTGATCAGCAATCGGCGATCAAGCTCGTCTTAAAGGAACAAAACTTGGACCCTAAAAAATGGGATCCGCGATCGATGCTGACGATCATCTCGTCACAGAAAAATGAATTACGCAGTGCTGAATTCTACGCCTCGATCGTGACGAGTCCGTATGAGAAGACCGTTGCTGAAATCTATAAAGGATACGAAGCGGTCCTACGCCGGAACAACGCGCTCGACTTTGATGATCTAATCGGAAAAACGACAGAGTTATTCAAGAAGAGTCCGGATGTCCTTGCGTACTATCAGAAGAAGTTTCGCTACATTCATGTTGATGAGTATCAAGATACGAACAAAGCTCAGTATGATCTCGTCAATCTGTTAGCTTCGGGACATCAGAATCTCTGTGTCGTTGGGGACTCGGATCAGTCGATTTACCGCTGGCGTGGTGCTGACATTGCGAACATCCTCTCGTTCGAAGAGGATTATCCGAATGCAGCCGTCATTCTACTCGAGCAAAACTACCGTTCCTCGAAACGAATTTTGGAAGCGGCCAACCATGTCATCCAAAACAACTCAACACGTAAAGATAAGAAACTTTGGACGGATAACGACGAAGGCGAGAAGCTGATCGTTCATACGGCAGAGAACGAGCGGGAAGAAGCATTTTATATCGTCCAGGAAATTCGGAATTCACTTCGCTACGGGATGAAACTGAGTGATATCGCGATTTTATACCGGACGAACGCACAATCGCGTGCGATCGAGGAAACACTTCTCAAATCGAACGTTCCGTACAAAATGATTGGCGGCACGAAGTTCTACGATCGTAAAGAGATCAAAGACGTGCTCGCTTATCTCCGTTTAATTTCGAATCCGGACGAAGACCTGTCCTTCGCGCGAATCGTCAATGAACCAAAACGCGGTATCGGCGCGACGACAATTGATAAGCTGCGTGATTTCGCCGATTTACAAGGCGTGTCACTGATGGAAGCGATTCGCGATATCGAATTGTCGAGTATCGCACCAAAAACGGCAGCGAAATTGACGGATTTCCGGACGATGATTCTCGGACTCAGTCAAATGCAAGAATTCATCAGTCTTTCAGAACTGGTTGAAGAAGTGCTTGAGAAATCGGGCTATCGTCAAGTGCTGAAGGAAGATAAGACGCTTGAAGCACAGAGTCGTCTTGAGAACATCAACGAGTTTATCACCGTTGCACAGAACTTTGAGAAGGAGACGGCAAAAGCCGATCCGGAAGACCGGACGATCATCGCCTTCTTGACTGACTTGACACTCGTCGCCGATGTCGATTCACTCGACGAGACGGATCCGGAAGAACAAGTCACGTTGATGACACTCCACTCGGCAAAAGGACTCGAGTTTCCAGTCGTTTTCTTGATTGGGATGGAGGAAGGTTTGTTCCCGCATAGCCGTTCGCTTCAAGATGAAGACGAGATGGAAGAAGAACGTCGCCTCGCGTATGTCGGGATCACACGTGCTGAGAAACGTCTTTACTTGTCACATGCGCGGATGCGCTCCCTGTACGGACGAACGAACGCAAACCAAGAATCACGGTTCCTAGCGGAGCTGCCGGAAGTCGTCATCGAGCGGACCGGTAAAAAAGCGAAGCCACTCCCATGGGAAGATCGCCCTGTCCCACAAGGCAAAGCGGTCATCGGTCGTTCAATCAGTAAACCGACAGCGATGAAGACGTCAGGTGCGGAAACGCTCGGTTGGTCGGTCGGAGATAAGGCAGAGCATGGGAAATGGGGACTCGGTACAGTCGTCCAGACTCGGGGTGAAGGAGATAATCTTGAAATCGATATCGCATTCCCAGCAGTCGGAATCAAACGATTGCTCGCAAAATTCGCACCGATTAAAAAGGTATGACGGGAGGTCCACAGATGGATGCAAGCCAGCGTATAGATGAGATTCGTCAAACATTGAACCGATATAGCTACGAATATTATGTACTGGATCAACCAACGGTACCAGATGCGACGTACGATCAATTGCTTCGTGAACTGACGGAGCTAGAAACAGCGCATCCGGAACTGATCACGCCAGACTCGCCAACGCAGCGCGTCGGTGCAGTACCGCTTGAAGCGTTCGAGAAGGTGACGCATGACTTACCGATGCTGTCACTCGGAAACGTCTTTGATGAGACAGAAATTCGCGAATGGGTCGCTCGGATTGAGCGGTCGCTCGGACGTTCGACAACTTATGTCGCCGAACTGAAATTCGATGGACTTGCCATCTCGCTGAAATACGAAGACGGTCGATTCGTTCGTGGGGCGACGCGGGGTGATGGAACAGTCGGCGAAAACATCACGCAGAATCTACGGACAATCAAAGCCTTACCGCTTCGTCTACAGGCAGAAGAGACGGTCGAAGTCCGCGGTGAAGCCTATATGCCGAAACAATCGTTCGAACGATTGAATGAAGACCGGGCAAGCCGGGAAGAGACGTTATTCGCGAATCCACGTAACGCGGCAGCAGGTAGTCTGCGTCAGTTGGATTCGTCGATCACGGCGTCGCGTAATCTGTCGTTGTTCGTGTATGGCGTCGGCGTCAATACGTTGACGGCTCGTTCACATAGCGAAGCGATGGCGCAACTCGCTTCACTTGGCTTACCGACCAATCAACATATGCAGACGTGTGAGACGGTCGAAGAGATTCTTGCCTACATCGCACATTGGACAGAAGCACGTGCGAGCCTGCCATATGAGATCGACGGAATCGTCCTGAAAGTCGATCGATACGATGATCAGGAAGAGCTCGGCTTCACAGCAAAAAGTCCCCGCTTCGCGACAGCCTATAAGTTTGCGGCGGAAGAAGTCATGACGACAGTCGAAGACGTTGATTTCAGTGTCGGTCGGACCGGGAAAGTGACGCCGCGTGCCCGTTTTGCACCGGTCGTCGTTGCAGGATCGACGGTGACGTATGCAACACTGCATAACGCTGATTTCATCGCCGAAAAAGATATTCGCCTTCAAGATTCGGTCATCATCAAAAAAGCGGGAGATGTCATCCCGGCAGTCGTACAAGTCGTCACGGCAGAGCGAACGGGAGAAGAGACACCAATCGTCTTCCCGACCCATTGTCCGGCCTGTCAATCGGAACTCGTCCGTCTCGAAGGCGAAGTCGACATCCGCTGTGTCAGTCCGGAATGTCCAGCGCAATTGATGGAAGGTATCATTCACTTCGTTTCGCGTCAAGCGATGAACATCGATGGTCTCGGTGAAAAAGTCGTCCGTCAATTGTATGACCATGAAGCAATCCGGACGATTGCCGATTTATATCGACTCGATCGCGACGAGTTGTTGACGTTCGACCGAATGGGTGAGACGTCCGTCGATAAATTACTTGCGGCGATCGAAGCCTCGAAGCAGAACTCAGTCGAACGTCTCTTGTTTGGTCTCGGAATTCGACTCGTCGGTCAAAAAGCGGCGTATCTCTTAGCGGAACGTTTTGATTCGTTAGCAGGGATTGCGGCAGCTAGCTACGAGGAGATCGTCGCGATCGATGGTATCGGTGGGAAAATCGCGGACTCCATCGTAAAGTACTTCGAGCACCCAGAAGCACAAGCATTGATTCGTGATTTGGAACAACTCGGTGTTAATCAACAGTTCCTTGGTGAACGAGTTAATCAGACGAATGCACCGCTCGGTGGAAAAACGATCGTCTTGACGGGAACACTCGAAAGCCTAAAACGGTCAGAGGCAGGGAAGCGTCTTGAAGCACTTGGTGCCGATGTGACGGGAAGCGTCAGTAAAAAGACAGACGTGCTCGTCGCAGGGGAAAAGGCAGGTTCTAAGCTGACGAAAGCAGAATCGCTCGGCATCGAAATTTGGGATGAAGCGCGTCTGTTAGAAGAATTAGCCAAACACGAGGCTTAAGACCACTGCTATATGAACTAAATGAATAAAGGAAGGCGGGATTCCGCCTTCCTTTATTCGTATTGATCCAATTGTCACGAAGCAATCGTCTCGCTTCGAATTAAGGTACCTTGTTTGATGAGACGATTCGTTGCCGTTTCCGGTGGATCGCAAGTGATCAACGTAATCGTCGGAGAGGCGACGGATTGATTGAGAACGGACAACGTCGTCGGTGTGACGAGACGACTTGACGTGATCCGGTACGTATACCGATGTGTTTTCGTCGTGACGATAACGGTATCGCCTTTCTTGACGTCAGGCAGACGATTGAAGTGGAGACCTTCTGTGAAGCTTCGGTGTCCGGCGAGCGCATAATTGCCTTTTCCAGGCGATCCGGTTTTCGGAATATGACCGATACTTCGATCGAGGACTGCTGTCGTCGACCCCTCTAAGATGACTTGTTCAAAATCAATGCTTGGTATCGAGAGTAATCCGACACCTGATTTTGCAAGAGGTTGTTTGGTTTCTTTTGCATCGACGATTTTTAGACTGTTGGTCCATTGTTTCTTTAAATGTTCAGCTTCTCGTTCGCGCTGATAATCACTGATGAAGGGCCAAACGATGAGTGCGATGCCTGCTAACAAAAAAAGCAGACCGATGAATTTACGGCGTGTCATGATAAAAAGTCCTTTCGGATGCGTGAGGGCGCATCATCTTTTTTGAAAAACAGGGGAAAACTTGTCCTTCCCCGATGGAAAACGATTCTGTTATGATAAAGAGAACGATTTGAAAACATGGGGTGCAAATA
Organism: Exiguobacterium sp. UBA3968; assembly: GCF_002385115.1. Lineage (NCBI taxonomy): Bacteria > Bacillati > Bacillota > Bacilli > Caryophanales > Exiguobacterium > Exiguobacterium sp. UBA3968. The sequence continues at coordinate 200,092 of NZ_DGCW01000008.1, read as the reverse complement.
GAGATGAACTATAAAAAAGCAGTAGCGTTGACGTTATCGAGCACGTTATTTTTGGGTGCTTGTTCGTTCGACCTTTCGCCAAGTAGCGATACAAAAGAAGTCATTACTGAAAGTGAACAAGGTAAGGAAGTCCAAGCCGTCGTCAGTCCAGCCATTGATACGACGGATTCGTATTACCGGACGGTCTTACCGTTTCGTCCAAGCGTCGCACGTGGAATGACACAAAAGCGTGTCAGTTCGCGTCTTGAACTCGATGAAATCGAAACAGGATTGATGCGTCATTCGACACAATTTTTTGATCCGGAAAAATACTATTACCAAGAAGGTCAGTTACTAGAAGCCGACCAAATCGCAAAATGGTTGTTACGAAAAGGGAAAGCAGGCGATGGCGTCAGCGATCCTGAAGGTTTAAACCCAGCCTACACGTCAGGTAAGTCATATAAAGAAAAAAATCAAAAGTCACCTATGATTCTATCGCATATCTTAGAGCAAGACTACATGCTTGAAGAAGATAAGAAGCTTGAACTCGGTGGTACATCAATCGCTCTCGTCTTAAATAGTGAGTATGTTTTCCAAGATGAAAACTATGGACCGACCTATACCGTTAAACTTGATGAAAAGAAAGTCGTTGCTGAAGGGAAGCGGATGGCAAACAATTTAGTCAAGAAAATGCGTAAGACGCAGGGTATGAAGACGACACCGATTCACGTCGCCCTCTACCTCCAGGAAAAAGAAGGTTCACCGGTTTCCGGTCATTATCTCTCGTCTGCATTCATCGGTCGCGGGAATCAAATCAGCGCGAATGATTGGAAGAACTACAATGAACGCTATTACTACTACCCGTCAGCACGTGCAACGAATGATGTTCGTGATGATGCGGCGAAATTTGATTTATTCAAAGACCGTCTAGAAGACTACTTCCCGAACTACACCGGTATGATGGGGGAAGGCTTCTATCAAGAAGATGAACTTAAAAAGCTTGAAATGAAGATTCCCGTTCAATTTTACGGAAAAGCAGAACTCGTCGCATTCGTTCAGTACGTGACGTACCTGCTTGAGAATCGCTGGGAATATAATCGAAACATTCCGACGACGATCACTGTGACGAACTTGAACGGTGATACGGAAGCGATGCTATTCCTCGATCCGGATACAAAAAAACCAATCGTCAAGATTCGTTGATTTCTCCATTTACTTTATAAAGCGACATTCCTTATTTAGCGGAATGTCGCTTTTTTGTATGACGAACGCTTGAAGATAGAAGTATATGAGTATGAAAGGAAGGGTATGGAAGAAGAATGATATTTTGTTTCACTTTCCCATTTTTTAGATTTACGAAAGTCAGTAGGAGAGAGCATAATGGAAGAAGAACAGTTCTATAAACGGGGACGGCGCGATGAATCGCCAGTTCTTTTAAAGAAGATGATAAAGGAGAGATCTAGATGAATGGCGGTATCTATTCACAAATCGGAGCAGTTCGAGAAGAACTACCATCGTCCTCACGAAAAGTCGCAGACTACGTCTTGACGCATATGAACCAAATTGCGCGCATGACGATCCACCAACTCGCAGAGGAGTCGGATACAAGTGCTGCTGCAGTCGTTCGCTTTTGCCGTGCACTCGGATTAAAGGGATATCCAGAGCTGCGGATGCGGATTTCGGCTGATACGGCACGCACGGATTTAAAAGGATATCATGATATCGAAAAGGATGAACGTCCGGTCGACTTGATTGAAAAAACGCTTAGTAACAGTATTCAAGCGTTGCAGGATACAGCGAAGCAGTTAAATGATGATTGGATTGCAAAAGCGATCGGCGTTATCGACCAAGCACGTGCAATCTATTTTTACGGAATCGGGGCGTCACATGTCGTAGCGGAAGACGCTGCTCAAAAATGGACGCGTGTCGGGAAACTAGCGATTCAAGAAACGGATCAGCATCTACTTGCGACGATTTTAGCGAATGCACGCCCAGAAGATGTCTTTTTTGCGATTTCCTACAGTGGTGAGACAGAAGAAGTCGTCGAGTTGATTCGCTTGGCGAAAATCCAAGGGTTAAAGGTTATTAGTCTGACGCGTTTTGGGGACAATCGGATCAGCCAACTAGCAGATATTGCGCTTTGGACTTCGCGCGCACCGGAAGCACCGCTTCGTAGCGCGGCACTCAGTTCACGACTGGCTCAACTGTTTGCGATTGACGTCTTATTCTTGTCCTATGCTGCGGGACACTATGAAGATACACTCGAACGTCTCCAATTTACGCGGGAGAGCGTTAAGACACTGCATCAAAAAAAATAAGGGGGATACATACATGTCAGAACGAACTGCCGGACTAGACGCGTTGTATCCGGAAATGGTGGAGCGTCGTCGTTATCTCCATCAGCACCCGGAGTTATCGTTTCAAGAAGTCGAGACACCGCGTTATATCGCGCAACATTTAAAAACGCTCGGAATCGAAGTCAAGACAGGAGTGGGTGGACGTGGTGTCGTCGGGTACATTCGTGGAGGAAAACCGGGGAAGACCGTCGCGTTACGTGCCGACTTCGATGCTTTACCGATTGCTGACGGAAAAAAGGTCGCGTATCGATCGACAGTTCCGGGCGTGATGCATGCGTGCGGTCATGACGGTCATACGGCGACGTTGCTTGCCGTCGCAAAGACGCTCATGCAACAGCGGGAATCGTTACCGGGGAATGTCGTCTTGATTCATCAACATGCGGAGGAAGTCGTCCCGGGTGGTGCGCGAGATATGATTGCCGACGGTTGTCTTGAAGGGGTCGATGTCATCTTCGGAACGCATCTTTGGTCAACGATCGATCAAGGACACGTCGGTATTCGAACCGGTCCGATCATGGCAGCAGCTGATAAGTTCGAGCTGATCTTATATGGAAAAGGCGGGCACGGTGCGAAGCCACACGAGACGATTGATGCTGTCTTACTCGGGGCAACGATCGTCAAGGAATTACAATCGATCGTCAGTCGTCAACTTAATCCGCTAGAGCCGGCAGTCGTGACCGTCGGAACGTTGCACGCGGGGAATACGTTTAATGTCATCGCAGATCAAGCGACATTAACAGGAACGGTCCGAACGTTTAATGAAGCGACAGCGGACGAAATCATTGAGCGGATGGAGCAGACGATCAAAGGAATCTGTCAGGCGGTCGGAGCGACGTATCAATTTACATACGAAAAAGGGTATCCAGCTGTCGTCAACCATGCGGTACCCACCGTATTGATCGAATCCGTCGCACGAGAAATCTTAGGAGACAAGCATGTATTTGAAATCGAACCGACGATGGGCGGCGAGGACTTCGCGTATTATCTGCAACACGTACCCGGTGCATTTTTCTTTACAGGAGCCGGGGACGCTTCCTATCCACCGCATCATCATCCCCAGTTTGATTTTAAAGAGCCAGCGATGCTTGACGCAGCGCGTATTCTAGTCGAAGCAACGTGGCGGTATTTAGAACAAACTGCTGAAGCATGAAAAAATCGCTCGTCTTGACTCCGAAAAGGAATCAGGGCGAGCGATTATTGTCTTTTTAACTTAAAATTTCTTGAACACGACCAACTTGTCCGTCTTCTAATCGCACTTTGATCCCGTGCGGATGCTGCGGTGATTTCGTGAGAAGGTCTTTAACGATTCCTTCTGTTCGTTTACCTGTTCGTTGATCTTGTTTCAACACGATGCTGACTTTAAGACCAGGTGTGATATTTTTACGTGTTTTACCGTCCATTTGTAGATCCTCCCATCGTTCATTTCCTGTTTGGCTATCAGTATAACATGGTTCAGCCGGTGAAACTTGTTTGTCGCAAGGACGTAAAGTGAAAAGAGAACAGAATGTCAGAAAAAGTTTGACTATATTTGACCAATTAAGATGTGACTTTTATAATTAAGGTAATGAAGTATAGGAAAAGGAAGTGAACTCGAATGGCAAAAGACTATTATCAAACACTCGGTGTCGCAAAGGATGCATCGAATCAAGATATCAAGCGCGCGTACCGCAAACTGGCGAAGCAATATCACCCAGACGTCAACAAGGAGGCGAGTGCGGACCAGCGCTTCAAGGATATCCAAGAAGCCTTCGATGTGCTTGGGGATGAGGAGAAACGAGCCCAGTACGATCGATACGGCAGTAACTTCGACCGGATGGCAGGTGCTGGAGCTGGGGGCGCTGGAGATTATGAAGATCTGTTCCGACAGTTCGGAGGTGGTGGACGGACACGACCTGGACAATCGTTCGGATTTGAAGACATGTTCGGTTCGTTCTTTAGTCAGGAAGAAGTGTCGACCGATGAAGAGCTTGAATTGACGGTTCCACTCAGTCATCTCAGTACGAATGAAAAAGTCACGGTGCGTCTTGCGACTGGTTCGATTCAGTTGACGCTACCGAAAGATGTCTATGACGGCAAAAAAGTCCGCTTACGTGGAAAAAGTTCGATGCGTAACCGACAAGGTGTCGCGGGAGATGTTTACGTGACGATTCACCTGAAGGATGACGATCAGTTCCGACGGGTCGACCAAGACGTCATCTCGACCGTCCGCGTTCATCCGACGACACTTGTACTTGGAGGAGAAGTCGTCGCAGATACACTTGAAGGAAAACGAATTAAACTGAAAGTCAAACCGGGCACAAAACCAGGAGCACGACTTCGGATTCCAAATCGTGGTCTGAGTCAAGCGAATGGTCATCGTGGGGCATTACTCGTCCAACTCGAAGTCAAGTTACCTGAGATGGACCGCGCCTTTTATGAAGAGTGGGAACGTCAACTTGCAGTGAAGGAGTGATCAAGGATGGATTTTGAACGTTTAACGGATCGGGCACATGAGGGAATCGTCTCTGCCCAAGCGATTGCGAAACAACGTCGTCATAGTGAAATCACAGAGTGGCATTTGTTACTTGCCTTACTTGCTCAAGAAGAGGGAATTGCACGGGTCATTTTTGAAAAGTTGAATCAACGGATTGAGACATTGAATGCAGCGATTGACGAAGCGATTGGTAAGCTTCCGGCTTTGTCCCAGGCGACGACGCCTCGGATCGGTAGCTCGTTGCTGAACGTGTTGACGGAAGCAGAAACGGAAGCGCGACTCATGCAGGATGACTACGTCTCCGTTGAGCATTTATTATTAGCCCTGATCAAACAATCAAGTCCAGCAGCTCAATATTTACGTCGTCAAGGCATTACGGAAGAGACACTTCGGGAAGCGATCGTCAGTATGCGAGGCAATCGCAAGGTCACGACGAAAAATCCCGAAGAGACGTTTGATGTGCTGAAAAAATATGGACGCGATCTCGTAGCGGATTTCCGGTCCGGGAAAACGGATCCAGTCATCGGTCGTGACGATGAGATTCGACGTGTCATCCGGATTTTGAGTCGGAAGACTAAAAATAATCCCGTCTTAATCGGAGAACCTGGTGTCGGGAAAACGGCAATCGTTGAAGGACTCGCGCAACGGATCGTCCGAGGAGATGTACCCGAGAGTCTCAAAAACAAGCAGTTGTTCAGTTTAGACATGAGTGCGCTCGTCGCTGGTGCAAAATACCGTGGTGAGTTCGAAGAGCGCCTGCAGGCGGTCTTGAATGAAGTCAAGGAAGCCGAAGGACAGATTCTCTTATTCATCGATGAGCTGCATACGATCGTTGGTGCCGGAAAGACGGACGGCGCAATGGATGCCGGAAACATGCTCAAGCCGATGCTTGCGCGAGGAGAATTGCACTGTATCGGTGCGACGACGCTTGACGAGTACCGGAAGTATATCGAAAAGGACCCGGCGCTAGAACGTCGCTTCCAACAAGTCCTCGTCGCGGAACCGGATGTCGAGGATACGATTTCTATTCTGCGTGGATTAAAGGAACGGTTCGAGATTCACCACGGTGTGCGGATTCATGACAATGCACTCGTCGCGGCGGCGATGTTATCCGATCGGTATATTACGGATCGGTTCATGCCAGATAAAGCGATTGATCTCGTCGATGAAGCATGTGCGATGATTCGGACGGATATGGAGTCGATGCCGGCTGAACTCGATTCCCTCGTCCGCCGGGTCATGCAGCTCGAGATCGAGGAAGCAGCATTAAAGAAAGAGACGGATGAAGCATCCCGGAAACGACTTGCCGTCTTACAACAAGAACTCAGTTCTGCCCGAGAAGATGAGAGTGCGCTTCGGACAAGATGGGAACGGGAAAAAGAAAGTTCGCAAAGTGTCCAACAGTTACGCGCGGATCTTGAGAAAGCGAAACTGGCGTTACAAGAAGCCGAGGGGCGCTATGACTTAAACCGGGCATCGGAAATCAAGTACGGTCAAATTCCAGACCTTGAAGCGCGTCTGAAAGTCGCGGAAGAATCATCTGAACACGTCTCCCACGAACTGGTTCGGGAAGCGGTGACGGAAGAAGAGATCTCCGACATCGTCTCGAAATGGACCGGCATTCCAGTGACGCGGCTCGCGCAGGGCGAACGGGAAAAGCTACTCTATCTCGAGGATACGCTTCATGAGCGTGTCTTTGGTCAAGACGAAGCGGTCCGTCTCGTCGCGGATGCTGTCATTCGAGCGCGAGCAGGTATCAAGGATCCGAATCGTCCGATCGGCTCGTTCTTGTTCCTTGGTCCGACAGGAGTCGGGAAGACAGAACTTGCAAAAGCCTTGGCGGCAGCGATGTTTGATAGTGAAGATCATATCGTCCGCATCGATATGTCGGAGTATATGGAAAAACACAATGTCTCCCGTCTCGTCGGTGCGCCTCCAGGATACGTTGGTTATGAAGAAGGCGGTCAATTGACGGAAGCCGTCCGACGGAGCCCGTATTCGGTTCTTCTATTCGATGAGATCGAAAAAGCGCACGGAGATGTCTTCAATATCTTGCTTCAGTTGCTCGACGATGGTCGGTTAACAGATGCGCAAGGACGTGTCGTCGACTTCAAGAACACGATCGTCATCATGACATCAAACATCGGTGCGCCCATCTTGCTTGAAGCAGCAAAAGATGGTGTCATCGATGCGGCGGAAGAAGAAGCCGTTCGCCAAGAACTGAAGCGTCACTTCCGACCGGAATTTTTAAACCGGATTGATGATACGATTTTGTTCCATCCACTCCACCGGACAGAGATCGAACGAATCATCGACAAAGCGGTCGAGAAGATGACTTCTCGCTTGTCTGGACGCGGCATTACGATTAATGTCACGGATGCTGCGAAGACGCTGATCTTTGAAGAAGCATTCGAACCGCAATACGGTGCGCGTCCAATCAACCGTTATATGCAACGGACGATTGAGACGAAGCTTGCCCGAGCTTTGATCAGTGGGGCGATTCAAGATGGTTCCCAGATTGCGATCGATGTAGCAGACGGTGAACTAGTCGTAAACGGATAAAGCAGATGCTAGAAAAAGGAGTCGACTCGGCTGAAACGAGTCGACTCCTTTTAGCGTTTACGGAAGAACCATATCCGCATCCACCAGATGCGTGATAAGCTAGAAAAAAAGAGAAAGAGGGAACGCCATGAATGTTACACAAGCCCAACTCGAGGAGTTGATTGAGGAGTGTCGTCCGTATACGGTGCTTGGACAAGTCGCAAGTTACATCCCAGAGCTTGCGAAAGTTGATCCGACCCAACTTGGTATCGCTGTCTGTAATGCCGACGGGACGTTCGTTTCGGCAGGTGATGCGGACACGATGTTTACATTACAGAGTGTGTCGAAGATCATTACACTGGCATTCGTCCTCGAGACATTCGGAGAAGATTATGTCTTTTCGAAAGTTGGGATGGAACCGACGGGTGATGCGTTCAATTCGATTGCGAAACTTGAAGAGACGATTCCGACAAAACCGCTCAATCCAATGATCAATGCAGGAGCACTAGCAGTGACCAGCATGTTGCCGGGAACGGATGCTGCGGATAAATTACTGCAATTGCGTCAATTCATCGCAAAACTATTGGATATTAAAGTAGAAATGGTAAAATATGACGCAGATGTCGCTGAATCAGAATTCGAAACGACAGATTTGAACCGAGCGTTGCTCTACTTCATGCGCTATCACGGCGTCATCGAAGGCAACGTCGAAGAAATCATCGACGTCTACACGAAACAATGTGCGATTTTGACGAACTGTAAAGGACTTGCCATGATGGGGAAAATTTTAAGTACATCTGGAAAAACGCCATCCGGGCGTCAAGTCATCTCGCGACGTAACGCACGAATCATCCGGGCCATCATGACGACATGTGGCATGTATGATGCATCTGGAGAATTTTCTGTCCAAGTCGGACTTCCTGGAAAAAGTGGTGTTTCCGGTGCGGTCGTTGCCTGTGGTAGAAGTGATTTCGATATGGCTGATCTCGGAATCGGTGTGTTTGGTCCTTCCCTTGACGCGAAAGGCAATTCGATTGCCGGAACAAAGATGCTTGAACTACTTGTTCAACGTCACCCGTGAGCGATCTCAACTTGATCGAGTGCGTTACGCAGTTCATCCTCTAAGCGTTTGATCTGATGCAAGCGCTCTGCTTGATAAGCAGTCGGAACCTCGAATGACCGCCATCTTTCCAGTCGCTGATACGTGTCATTGATATGTCCGAGTTGCGTCTGGGTAGTTTTTAGACGATCGACAGCGGACTTCGGTTGATTCGTATAGGGACGCAAGTACTCGACCGTATAGCGGTACGCTTTCGTCGCAAGCCGCAACTCATGCATCCGTTCGATACGTTTTGGACCATCCTTTCGTTGTACTTTTTCAAATTGTTCACGTTTTTTCTCATAGCGTTTCTCCGCGGCATGAATCAGTTCTTTTTCTGACATCCGCTTGAGGCGTTTTGTCATCGGACTCGCTAAAAATCGACGGACGGATCGATCTAGTTCATTTGAGATCAAGAGATGCATCGTCTCAATCAAGGTCGAACGTTTTCCTTGGAGTTGTAAGGCGACATGGTTTGCGAACAATTGGTCGATTTCTGTTTTTTTCGAAGTCGCTTCGAGCTGTACGTCGAGATCGCGCACTTCACCGAAGGCGTGCATCAGACGCTTCCAAATCAAATAGACGGGTTCTTCCGTCAACTCGACCAATCGAGCGAACGTGATCAGTTTCCGCAAGCGAATCCGGGCTTGATGGATATCTTCCGGATTTTCAAACGTTTGTGATTCTTTGGCATAATGATTGAAGGTAGACCAGGTCTCGAGTAGTTCAAAAGTTAGCTTTTCAGTATCTCGATGGTTCATGAGATGAATCCCTCCTTGGATTGATTTCGTAAGAGTTCAAGAATGATGCGTTTTAAAATTAAGGAGGACTCCTCCTGAAATGTGGTGGAAACATGTTAGAAACAGTTACGTTCTCAGGAAAGATGAAACAATTCATGAAAATCTTCTTTCCAATTCTCGTAACGCAAGTCGCGTTTTATTTAATCAGTTTTTTTGATACGGTCATGGCCGGTCGATATGGCTCTGCTGATTTAGCAGGAGTCGGTGTCGGAGCGAGTCTATGGGCACCTGTTTACACAGGATTGACCGGTATTCTACTTGCCGTCGCGCCGCTCGTTTCTCAAGCGATGGGAGCGAAACGCGAGCGGGAAGTCAAACGGATCGTCATGCAGGCGTTGTACGTCGCTGTCGTGATCATCGGTTTGACAGTCGTCATCGGACTTCTCGCTGTCAATCCGATTCTCGAGCGGATGGAGTTATCGGTAGAAGCGCGCGAAGTCGCGCGGAACTATCTCGTGATGCTAGCGCTCGGCATCGTGCCGATGTTCGTTTTCTTCGTCTTACGAACACTCATCGATTCATTAGGAAAATCGAACATTACGATGGTCTTACTACTAATCTCTTTACCCATTAACGTCCTTTTCAATTATCTATTCATTTTCGGAAACTTCGGTTTTCCGGAACTCGGTGGTGTCGGTGCGGGAGTTGCGACTGCCATCACGTACTGGATTCTTTGTCTAGCAATCATCGCTGTCGTCATGAAAGGAGAGCTGTTCCAGCGTCTTGGTGTTCTCCGACGTTTTTACCGTCCGGACATGAAGCGGATCAAGGAGTTGATTCTACTCGGTGCGCCGATCGGTCTCGCGATTTTTTCAGAAGTCAGTATTTTTTCAGCCGTCACCTTGTTGCTTGGAGCGTATGGCGACGTCATCATCGGTGCCTATCAGGCTGCCATCAACTTCGCCTCGTTCGTCTATATGATTCCGTTGTCCGCTGCGTCCGCATTGACAATCACAGTCGGTTTCGAGGTCGGTGCTAAACGGATCAAGGATGCGGTTCAGTATGTTGGCATCGGGTTGACGATGTGTGTTGCGGTTTCCGTGTTTTCCGGTATCCTGTTGTACTTAAAGAATGAAGAACTCGCAGCGTTATATAGTCGAGACCCAAAAGTCATCGAAGCAGCTGCACACTTTATGATTCTCGCGATTTTCTTCCAATTGTCAGATGCCGTCGCTGCACCAACGCAAGGTGCACTACGTGGGTTCAAGGACGTCAACGTCACCTTCTTATTGACGATCGTAGCCTACTGGGTCATTGGACTACCATTAGGTTTTTATCTTGAACGCTACACAGCACTTGGACCAGATGGATACTGGTGGGGATTGATCATCGGTCTTGCGGTCGGAGCGACACTATTGCTTGTTCGTCTTATGTACTTAATCCGTAAATCAAGGAGGCTGGCATCTTGAAATTCTCAAAACAACGGCTCATGACGATTGCGAAGATCATCTTGCCGATCGTCTTGATCGGATTCATTTTTTATCAAGGACAAAATGAATTACGCAGTTTGTCTCTAAAGGAATCAATTCAAGCGATCCGCCAAGTACCATCTTGGCAGTTCATCCTGTTGATTCTCGCAGGTCTCGTGGCAGTCTCGACGATGTTCTTTTATGACTTCTTTTTGTTGCGCTCGCTAGAAGCAAAAGCACCAGTCGGATTGATTTTCCGAGCGTCCTGGATTGCGAACTCCTTTAATGGCATCATCGGTTTCGGAGGTCTCGCAGGGATGGCCATCCGGTCCGCCCTGTATCGACCATTCGTTGAAGGCGGACGCCTGTTGAAAGCGATCGGTTGGATGGCGCCGACATTGATTAGCGGTTTGTCAATCTTATCGACATTATCCCTCTTGCACATCTTCCCAGCGTTTGAAGTGCTTGAAATGAAGAAATGGTTATGGCCTGTCATCATCGGTGTTGCCTTATTCTTCCCGCTCTATCTATTGTTCTCGTTTCGACGTGGGAACAGCAGCATTCATCCGAAATCGATTGCCTTATACTCCGTTGTATCGTTTGCGGAGTGGTTTAGTGCCGGTGTCGTCGTCTATCTCATTTTGGCAGCACTCGGAACAGACGTCAGTTTTGCAAAAGTGATCGGTGTCTTCATCATCGCTGCGACAGCCGGTTTGATTTCGATGGTACCTGGCGGATTCGGTTCATTCGACTTAGTCTTTTTGATCGGTATGCAGCGTGCCGGAGTCGAGGAAGGCATCGTCTTGACGGGATTATTGATTTATCGTCTCGTTTATTACTTGATTCCCTTCTTAATCGGTGTCGTCTTCTCGGCTCGAGAGTTTAGTGGTCCAGTCGTCAAGATGATCGAAGATAAACCCATTGTTGGTCCGTCGGTTGAGGTCGGGGGTGTCATTTGGCGCTTGCAATTGCGATTCCTCAGTAAAATTCGTCACTTCACCTTAGCGTTGATTACGCTTGTCGCGGGTATCACGATCTGGGGGCTAGCGATTTTGCCACCGGTCTCGACACAATATGAATATCTGGAATCTAAATTGCCCCATGAAGCGTTGTTGCTCGCAAACAGTTTCTTTTTGATGGGCGGACTATTATTTGTCCTCTTATCGACGGCGCTCTATCGTCGAACGAAGCGTTCCTTGTATATGATGTATGGCGCATCGTTCTTCGCGCTGGTCGGGATGGCACTTCGTGGATTTAACTTGATTTCCTTCCTTGCCGTCGTCGTCGTCCTCGGATTGTTACTGATGTCTCGTAACGCGTTTCATCGGGAACGGACACTGATTACGACGTCGCGTTTCATCCGGGTTGCGTTCGTTGGTCTGTTGTACATTGGCGGGTTCGTCTTTTTCGGATACGCTTTTTATACACTCGGGTCGGCAGACGGAACAGAAGTGTATCCGTCGCATGAGATTTTCATGTTTGCCGCGAGCTCATCCATCTTTGCGCTCGTTTATGGATTAGTTTTCATACGCTTGTTTAACACATTTAATCAACCGGTGCTCGGGGAGCAGTTTGATGCTGAAAAAATCGAAACGGTATTACGTGAACAGGGTGGCAATTATTTGAGCCATTTGGCGTTTCTCGGAGATAAGCGCTTCTTCTTTTCCGAAACAGGTCGTTCGTTCATTCAGTTTAGTCAGACTGGCAACCGGATCATGGTACTCGGTGATCCAAGTGGAGATCCAAAGGAGCATTCACAAGTCATCGCCTCCTTTCTGCGCCGTGTCGAAGATCTCGGATACATTCCGAACATCTATCAGATTCAAGCACAAAACATGTCGCTGTATCATGATTTCGGCTTCAACTTCTTCAAACTCGGCGAAGAAGCGATCGTCGATATTCCGTCTTTCACCGTATCAGGAAAAAAACGAGCTGGACTTCGCTCGATTAAAAATCGCTTTGAACGAGAAGGTATGACGTTTGAAGTGATCGAGCCACCTTTTTCGGATACATTGTTAGCAGAACTGCAAGAGGTCTCGGATGAATGGTTAGGTGGGAAGTCTGAAAAAGGCTTCTCACTCGGTTACTTCCACAAACCTTACTTAAATCGAGCACCAATCGGCATCATGCGTGAAGCGGAAGGACGGTTGATCGGATTCATGACGTTCATGCCTGCTTACCAAGAGGGAGTCCTATCGATTGACTTGATGCGTTTTCGACCGGACGGACCGAACGGGATCATGGATGCGATGTTCATTCGGCTATTCGAATATGCGAAAGAAGAAGGCTACCGGACATTCAACATGGGAATGGCGCCACTCTCGTCCGTTGGCGAGGATGAAACGTCCTTCTGGCAAGAACGTGTGGCGGCAGATGTCTTCAATAATATTCGTTACATGTATAGTTTCACGGGTCTACGACGATACAAAGAAAAATACGATCCAAAATGGGAAGGGCGCTACCTTGCTTACCGAAAGCGGCAATCGTTACCGATAGCAATCTTAAAAGCGACGCGTCTGATTTCTCGAAAGAAAGACCGAATTTTATTACCCTGATCGACTGACGCATGAAGATGGCAGTAGACGGGTATACAAAGGGCGACCCTTTGTCTAAGGACAAACGGGATCGCCCTTTTGCAATTTCAGTTCAAATGTATAAAGGTCTATACAACTAGAAATAATCACGTTATACTAAATACGAAAGCAAGTCATGGAACGGATAGAGAAAGGGTGATGCCAGATGACAGTGATCATCAATGCCCGGATTTACACGGGAGAGCAGACGATTGAAGACGGGTTCATTCGCTTTGACCGAACCATCGAGGCGATTGGAACAATGTCGGAATTTGAGGAAATCGCAGGAGAAGAGACGATCGATGCGCACCATCAATCACTCATTCCTGGAATGATCGATGTGCACATTCATGGGGGATATGATGTCGATGTCATGGATGGAGATGCCGAAAGGTTGCATCATTTCAGTCGACAGATGTTACAAGAAGGCGTGACGTCCTTTTTAGCGACGACGATCACCCAAGATTGGGCAGACATCACACGAGCGCTCGAGACGGTGCGAACAGTCGTTGAGGAAGAGGACACGACGATCGTCGGTGTTCATCTCGAAGGACCGTTCATCAACCCGGATTATGCTGGTGCGCAACCGCGCGAATATATCGTTGAACCCGATGTCGAACAGTTCCTGAAATGGCAGGAAGCGTCTGGCAATACGATCAAACTCGTGACCTATGCCCCAGAACGCCCGGGAGCGCGTGCATTCGAGGAGGCAGTGCGATTAACGGGTGCGATTCCGTCTGCCGGCCATACGGATGCGACGTATACCCAAAACCAAGCTGGTCATGTCACCCATGGTACTCATCTCTACAATCAAATGCGTGCGCTGCATCACCGGGAACCGGGAACAGTCGGGTACTGTCTCCTGACACCGGAAGTCTATGCCGAGATCATTCCGGACGGGATTCATAGTGCACCGGAAATGGTGGACTTCGCCTACCGGATGAAGGGTGCAGATCGATTGATCGTCATCACGGATGCGATGCGCGCCAAAGGACTCGCAGAAGGTGAATACGAGTTAGGGGGACAAGCTGTATTCGTTCGAGACGGTGCGGCACGCCTTGAGAATGGTAGTTTAGCCGGAAGTATTTTGACGATGGACGCCGCTTTACGAAACATCATCGCCTATACAGGTTGTACGCTCGAAGAAGCGGTTCGTATGACATCGGTCAATGCGGCAAAAGAGCTTCAGTTGACACAAAAGGGAAGTCTCTCGGTCGGTAAGGATGCGGATATTGTGTTGCTCGACGAGGGATTACACATTCAAGAAACGATTCATCGTGGTACGCGATACCGGATCACGAACGGAAAGGAGTCTACCTCATGAAATGGATGATTGTAGAAAAAGGAGAAGAATTAGCGCATGTGGCGTATCAATTTTTGAAACAGGAAATTGAGCGTCATCCGGAAGGATTAACAATAGGGCTTGCGACGGGCAGTTCACCGGTCGGTGTGTATGAAGAATGGCGGAAGGACTCGCTTGACTGCAGACATGTGACGACGGTCAATCTAGATGAATATGTCGGTCTTAGCCCAGAACATCCACAAAGCTACCATACGTTCATGCAAGAACACTTGTTTAATGATGTACGTTTCAAAGAGTCTTTCGTACCAATCGGGAATACGGAAGATCCGGTTAAAGAAAGTGAACGATACGAGGCGCTCGTGCGCAAGCGAGGAATCGATATCCAATTGCTCGGAATCGGAGCGAATGGACACATCGCTTTCAATGAACCAGGTACGCCGTTCGATGCGAAGACACACGTGACGGAATTGACGGAATCGACGCGAGAAGCGAATCAACGTTTCTTTGATCGATTGGAGGAAGTGCCGACGAAAGCGATCACGATGGGAATCGGTACGATCATGGAAGCAAAAAAAATCCTTCTCGTCGCTTCAAGCGAACGAAAGGCAGAAGCCGTACGCGATATGATGGAAGGGGTCGCGACGACGGATTGTCCGGCGACCGTGCTCAAACGCCATGCCGATGTCATGGTGATCCTCGACGAAGAGGCCGCCTCTTTATTGTCAGATGACGCTAAACGTACAGGGCGGGCTGCTTATTTGAATTTCATGAAAGCATGATGGAGAAACACGAATGAATTACAAGGTACAGAGCCACCCCATCAATTGGCTTTGTACCTTTTTTGTGGTTCATGAAAGAAGGGAATAAAGCCCGGTCTCATGCGATTTTATATTTTAACGTGAGATAGGTGAGGAAATAACGAAAGACGACATGCTGGTAGCATTCATGCTAATCAGGCAAAGTGCTACGATACCGGAATTATTTTAGATGCAACTATTCTGTGCGGTTTCTTTAATCGAAACGTAAATTGACATTTCATTAAATGTCCGGATAATGGAGATTAGCGAACTTTACGGAAAATTTACATGAAAATGAGGGTTTACATGATGGAAACGCGATCCGCACGAAAGAGACAGCCAAGTGCTGGCAAGATGTTCATGAAAGTCGTCGCTGCACTCGTCCTGCTCGTCACAATCATCGGTTCTGGTTATGCTGGAGCTGTTTTTATCAAAACGCAAGAAACATTGGCAAAGACGCAGATTAAGATTCCCGGCTCAAAAGTGAGCTCTAAATATGATGATGTTCCGTCTGAATCATTCTTGATTCTCGGAACGGATGAAACGAAAAAAAGCAAGGAACGTCATGAACCAGCTCGTTCAGACGTCATGATCGTCGGAATTTTGAACAAAAAGACGGAACAATTAGTGTTGACGAGTATCCCACGTGATTCACTTGTGAACATCGATTATTCGAAATATGACATCCCGTACGGCAAGACAGCTGTTGAGCAAGATAAGATCACACATGCCCTTTACTTCGGTTCGATGGATAAATCGAATTCCTACAACGGCATTAAATTAGCACGTGAAACGACAGAAAACCTACTCGGGATTCAAATCGATCACGTCATCAAAGTTAATTTCCAAGGATTCGTTCAATTGATTGATGCATTAGATGGTGTCAATATCGATGTACGGTATGCGTTTAAAGAACAAGATTCAAAACGTAAAGCGGGTACCATCACCGTTGATAAAGGAAAGCAACATTTGACGGGGGAACAGGCACTGGCCTATGTCCGGAACCGTCATGATGATCCGCTCGGTGATATCGGTCGCGGACAAAAACAGATGCAAGTCATTCAAGCGGTCGCAAAAGAAGCGGCAAGTTTCCGTTCGCTCAGTGCATACCGTGATATTTTGGATGCCGTGGGTGATAATGTTGAAACAAACTTAGGACCGAATGATTACACACGCTTAGCAGATTTCACTGCAGCACTCCGTGACACAACGGAGTATCAGCTCGCTGGAGAAGGCTATATCGGCATTAGCGGGAAATGGGAATACCACCTCGATCCGAATCAACTGGAACAAGTGAAGAGCAACTTAGCGAAAGCGATGCAAGGTCAAGAAGTCAAGCCGATCGCAGATGAAACGGATGCTGTACAAGATACGACAGAACAAGCACCAGAGACAGAAACGATCCCTGCGCAGTAATCTATACACGAAAACCCCTCGAATCACCGTCACAGTACGGCGGTTCGAGGGGTTTTTCAACGTTGGCGTTCCATTTCGACAGTGAAGGTATATCGATCTCCTCGGTAAGCAGAGATGACGTATT
This sequence comes from Exiguobacterium sp. UBA3968, assembly GCF_002385115.1. NCBI lineage: Bacteria > Bacillati > Bacillota > Bacilli > Caryophanales > Exiguobacterium > Exiguobacterium sp. UBA3968. The sequence goes on along the minus strand of NZ_DGCW01000008.1, from coordinate 183,221 downwards.
CAAACGGTTGTTCCGTCGCGAGATACGTCAGTTGCTCGACGGATAAGACAGGCGAAGCGGTCGACAAGCCAAGGTGACTCGCTTCTTCCTTTGTCGCGAGACGTGATTCAAACGTTTGACTCGCACGTCCGAGGTTTAATCCACTCGCTTCAGCAAATGCATAAAGTGATGCGGTCGCGACGTCTTGATCGAGTCCAGGCAGGAGTTGCTCTGGGATGTAGACAGTCTCAAGAGCAAGAGCTTGCTCATCAGCAATACGTAAACGCTTCAATTCATATACGGATGCGCCTTCACGAATCCGGAGCTTATTTGCGATCGTCATCGACGCGTCGATGATTTGATAGGAGAGGAGCGCACTCGTCGGTTCTAGTCCAAGATGTTCCATCTCTTCCGAGAAACTCGTCAAACCGGAAAGTTGCATGACGATTTTTTTATTCGCGACGAATGTTCCTCGTCCTTTTTGACGAATCAAGTAACCAGCGTTGACCAAGTTTGAAATGGCTTGACGAACCGTCATTCGGCTAATTTGGTGGGCCTCGGCGAATTCGCGCTCGGACGGAATCAAGTCTCCAGGTTGAAGGACGCCGCTTTCGATTTGTTGTTTTAAGGCAGCTTCAATTTGATAGTAAATGGGGAGTGGTGAATTTTTATTGATGTGCTGAATCACGGCATTTCGTCCCTTCGCGATCGGTAGTCTTTCGTCTAGTGTACTAGGAAAAAGGCAAGCCGACAAACGGTTCTGGATGAAATATGGCATAATACAGAGTGAAACTGACAGAGAAAGGTGGTCGAGGCATGCGCCCCGAACAAATAGAATCCGATGTCCGAACCTTTCAGACATCCCTTCGTGCGACAAAACAAGTAGACGGCTATTGGGTTGCTTTAGAGAAAAGTTACTTTTATCCGGAGAGCGGTGGACAGCCAGCGGATCGTGGAACATTGAACAACCAACCTGTCCTTGACGTTCAAATCGAAGACGGTGTCGTCTGGCATCAACTGGCGAATCCGCTCACAGGAGACGTCACCGGGATCATAGATGATGCAGTCCGAATTGATCATGCGGCGCAACATACGGCACAACACGTCATCTCTGCGATCTTACACGATGAGTCGAACATCAAAACGCTTAGTTTTCGGACGGGAAGTGAGGTTTCGACGCTTGATATCGAGACACCTGAATGGACAACTATTCAACAAGAACAGCTGGATCGACGATTACGACATGTGATTGAACAAGGATTACCGATCACGGCGACTGAATATGACGAGGAGGAAGCCCTACGTCTACCATTACGAAAAACACCACAAGTCGAAGGACGAATTCGTGTCGTTCAAATCGGCACACTTGATTATAGTGCCTGTGGTGGGACGCATCTCGATTCGACGGCACAGCTCGAGTTGATTCTCTTTACTGGGGTCGAACGGATTCGTGGGAACATTCGTCTATCCTATGTCGCAAAGGAACGGGCATACCAACTTGTTCAGTCAGAACGTCACGCCTTGAGGGAAGCGGCGCAAGCTTTGTCAGTCAAGCCGGTTCAAATGCTAGAAGCCGTTCAAGCGTTACAAGAAGAACAGAAACGCTTAACGAAACAGGTCGAACACGCCCAGGAACAACTTGCAACATTCACGCTCACTCAAGCTTTAGAACAACAAGAAGGCATTCTGATGTTTGAACATCTGAATGAAGAAATCAAAGCGTCCGAGCAACTCGCTAAAGCGATCCAAGGTGCGGGACGCGTCGGCGTCGTCTGGAATGCGACGACAAACAAGTTACTGATGAGTAGTCCAGGGGAACCCCATCTCGGGAAGTTCGCTAAAGCGCATGTCCAAGCATTCAATGGACGAGGTGGAGGAAGTGCGGTTCAGGCACAAGCACAATTTACGAATCGGGATGATGCGATGGCATATGTCGATCGATTACGGGAGGAATATCAGTCATGACAGTCATTCAAGTACGTACAGCAGAACAACAACAAGCCGTTCGGATGATCCGGGAGCGTGTCTTTGTCGAGGAACAAGGCGTACCACGTCATCTTGAATACGATACACATGATGAAACAGCGATTCATCTGCTTGTCCTCGATGAACAGAGTCGACCGGTTGCAACGGGTCGCACACGTCCATATGACGACCAACGGATGAAGGTGGAACGTGTGGCGACGCTGTCGACAGCCCGAGGAAAAGGATACGGTGGTGAGTTGATGCAGGCGATGGAACGTGTCGCGCGGCGTGAAGGAAAACAACTGCTGACACTCGGTGCACAAGTCCAAGCCATCCCGTTTTATCAAGGTCTTGGTTATACGATCGTCTCCGATGAATTCGACGATGCGGGCATTCCACACCGGACGATGGAGAAGAAAATGTAAGTTATTTTGAAAGAAATCCTGCAAAAAGGGTTTCTTTTTTTTGTTTTCTATGTATATATATAATTCATAATGAATTTTTATACAGACAAATGAATTAAAAACCAGGAGGGAATTATACATGTCAAAACAAAAATTAATCTTAGCGTACTCTGGGGGACTCGATACATCAGTAGCCATCAAATGGTTGAGCAAGGACTATGATGTCATTGCCTTATGCATGGATGTCGGAGAAGGAAAAGATTTATCCGTCATCAAGGAAAAAGCACTCCTCGTCGGTGCGATCGAATCAATCGTTCTCGATGTCAAAGAAGAATTCGCACAAGACTTTGTCTTGCCAGCACTTCAATATGGCGCCCATTACGAAAATGCCTATCCGTTGATCTCAGCGCTTTCGCGTCCATTGATCGCAGAAAAGCTCGTCGAAGTCGCACATCAGCATGGTGCGACGGCGGTCGCACACGGATGTACCGGAAAAGGGAACGACCAGGTCCGGTTCGAAGTTTCGGTCGCGGCACTTGATCCGTCACTCGAAGTCATCGCACCGGTTCGGGAATGGAAATGGTCACGGGAAGAAGAGATCGCCTACGCGAAAGAAAACAATGTGCCAATCCCGATCAACCTCGACAGCCCATACTCGATCGACATGAACCTTTGGGGACGGAGTAATGAATGTGGCGTCCTAGAAAATCCATGGACAGAACCACCACAAGACGCATATGCGTTGACGGTAGCACCAGAAGACGCTCCGGATCAGGCAGAAGAAGTCATTATCGGCTTTGAAGCAGGTGTTCCAGTTTCTATCAACGGGACGAAGTATCCATTAGCGAAACTGATTACGGAACTGAACATCATCGCTGGAGCACATGGGGTCGGACGGATCGACCACGTCGAGAACCGTCTCGTCGGTATCAAATCGCGGGAAGTCTATGAGTGCCCAGGCGCAACTGTTTTACTCAAAGCGCACGCTGCACTCGAGACGATTACATTGACGAAGGACGTCGCGCATTTCAAACCATTACTCAGCAAACAATACGCAGAAACAATCTACAACGGTCTCTTCCATGCGCCATTGACGAAAGGCTTGAAAGCTTTCTTGACGGCAACACAACAGGACGTTACCGGAGAAGTTCGCGTTAAACTGTTCAAAGGAAATGCAACTGTTACAGGTCGTCAGTCGGCTGTCTCGCTTTATGATGAGAAACTTGCGACGTACACGAAAGAAGATGCATTCGATCATGAAGCAGCAAAAGGCTTCATCAAATTACACGGTCTTGCCGTTTCAACGCATGCGAGTGTACATCGTCAGGCGGGTGTAACGAAATGACCAAACTCTGGGGTGGACGTTTTACGGAAAGTGCTTCCGCTCAAGCGGAAGCCTTCGGAGCATCAATCACGTTCGATCAAAAATTAGCAAGCGTTGATTTGAAAGGCAGTCTCGCACATGCACAGATGTTATTTGAACAAGGGATTCTCGCTCAAGATGAGTGGACACAAATCCAGCAAGGATTAAAGCAACTCGAAGCGACGTTAAAGGACCATTCCTACACATTAGCGGACGAAGACATTCATATGAATCTTGAGCGTTTGTTGACGGAACAGATCGGTCCAGTTGCAGGGAAACTGCATACGGCACGGAGCCGAAACGATCAAGTCGCAATCGATTTACATCTATGGATGGAGCAGCATGTCGAAGCGTTGACGACGGCATTACGCGAGCTCCAATCGGTCATTAAGGAACAAGCTGAGCAACATATCGAGACGGTTATGCCGGGGTATACGCATTTGCAACGGGCACAACCAATCTCGCTTGCGCATCACTTGCTCGCTTATTTCTGGATGTTCGAACGTGATGTCGAACGGTTGACGGACAATCAAAAACGAATTCGGAAATCACCACTCGGGGCAGGCGCGCTCGCGGGGACCACGTTCCCGATCGACCGTTTCCGTTCTGCCGAGTTGCTCGGTTTTGAGTCGGTCTATCCGAACAGTCTCGATGCTGTCTCCGACCGCGACTTCGTCATTGAATATCTCGGAATCGCCTCGACCGTCATGATGCATCTCTCACGTTTTTGTGAAGAAATCATCATCTGGGCGTCGCAAGAATTCGGCTTCATCGAGTTGTCTGACGCCTTCTCGACAGGCTCAAGCATGATGCCACAAAAGAAAAACCCTGATTTTGCTGAATTGATTCGTGGAAAAACAGGTCGCGTCTACGGCAACCTGATGGGCTTCTTGACGACGATGAAGGCATTACCACTCGCTTACAACAAAGACATGCAAGAGGATAAGGAAGGGGTCTTCGATACAGCAGATACCGTTCTCAAGTCCGTTCAAATCTTCACCGGAATGATTGAATCCGCGACGTTTAAGACCGAAGCGCTCAAGAAGGCGACAATGCAAGACTTCTCGAATGCAACGGAACTCGCCGACTACCTTGTAACGAAAGGCATACCGTTCCGGGAAGCGCATGAAATCGTAGGGAAAGCCGTCCTTTACTGTGTGCAGAACGGTTGTTTCCTGAAGGACTTGAATCTCGAGACGTATCAAACGTTCCATCCTGATATCACAGAAGACGTCTATCCGCTCCTCGATCCGGTTCAAGCAGTGGCACGCCGGACAAGCTACGGCGGTACAGGGTTTGCTGCCGTTTCGGAGCAACTCGAACTCGCGAAACAGCATCTTGCGAATTGACGAATTTTGAAAAAATCAGTCAAATGACTGGATTTAACAAAAGATGTCTGCTATAACTGTAACTAACAACCGACAGATAGAGGCGCGGATGACATGAGTAGCATCATTCTTGAAGGCAAGCATGCTGAATGATGTGAAAGGGGAAGTCCGCCGAAGTGAACGAGAAGATGCTTCTTCTTATTTGCTGGTACAACGGTTAAGATCCGTTGTACTGCCGAAACCGATGTTTCGGAGCGCTATCTTACGTAAAAGAACGAATGACTTTGTCTTCGTTTGTCCGATCGTGATAACGACGGGCCGTAGGAACGCTCCTACCGGCCCGTCGTTTTTTTCTGTATCGGGACAAAGGAGATAGGATTGTGACAACTGTACTTAAATTTGGTGGAAGCTCGGTTGCGACTGTCGAACAGATTCAGTCTATTGCGAATTATTTGAAGAGTCGCGCAGCCGAAAGTGAAAAACTCGTCGTCGTCGTTTCGGCGATGGGCAAGATGACAGATTCTTTGATCGCTCAGGCACAAGCCATCACGGATCGCCCTGAGCGGCGAGAACTCGATCGGTTGCTTGCCATCGGAGAAGAACAGACGATTTCATTACTCAGCATCGCCCTCAACTCGCTCGGTGTCAAAGCGTTATCGCAAACGGGCGCGCAAGCAGGGATCAGCACGATGGGCGTGCATACGAAAAGTAAAATCAAACAGATCGATGGAGATCTATTACGACAAAAACTCGAAACGTACGATGTCGTCATCGTCGCCGGATTCCAAGGTGTCAACGAACTTGGTGACGTGACGACACTCGGACGAGGCGGATCGGATACGACGGCTGTTGCTCTTGCGGCAGTCCTTGATAAACGGTGTGAAATCTACACTGATGTCGACGGTGTGTATACGGCTGATCCACGAATCCATGCCACTGCTCAACCGATTCCGCACATCTCATATGATGAGATGATGGAGATGAGCGCTCTCGGGTCGAAGGTCATGGAAATGCGGAGTGTCGAATTAGGAAAAAAATACGGCGTACACATCTTCGTCGGGAAAACACTTGAATCAAAAAGGGGAACATGGATCATGGAAGCGACGGAAACAATGGAACAAAAAGCGGTCACGAGTGTCAGTGTCACGAAGAACGTCTTGACGGTATCAATCAAACACGTACCGCAAACGAACGCAGCAGTAGCCGATATCTTCGAACTCTTATCGAACCGTCACGTCAATATCGACATGATCAGTCAAACGACGTTCGACAGTGACATCTTCTTATCGTTCTCTTGTCCACTCGACGAAGAAGAGTTCCTCGATGAAGCATTGAAAGATATCATGGATCGCTTCACGACAGTCAAGGTCGATCGCCACGATCAGCACGCGAAGTTGTCTGTCGTCGGAATCGGGATGCGGGATGCGACAGGTGTTGCCTCAAAGTTGTTCGCGATCTTCCGAGCAGAGAACATCCCGTTCTATCAAGTCACGACATCAGAAATCAGCATCTCGTATACGATTGCACAAGCAGATATTGAACGGACGGTTGCAGCGATTGCAAACGCGTTCGAGTTATAAGGAGGAAAACAGCATGTATCATGTAGCCGTCATTGGAGCAACCGGCGCCGTCGGTCAAAAAATGTTACAAGTACTCGCAGAACTGGATTTCCCGGTCAGCCGCTTATCCGCCTATGCTTCTGCTCGTTCAGCAGGGAACACGGTACAGTTCAAAGGAGAAGACATCACGATTCAAGCGTTGACACCGAACATTACGGAAGACGGTATCGATGTCGCGCTGTTCGCAGCGGGCGGAACGATCAGTGAACAATATGCCCCTTTACTAGCTGAAAATGGAACACTCGTCGTCGATAACTCAAGTGCCTTCCGGATGCAGGAGACGATTCCACTCGTCGTACCAGAAGTTAATCCACAAGCAATTCAAGCGATGGATCGCTTAATCGCGAATCCGAACTGTTCGACGATTCAATCCGTCGTCGCCTTAGCACCGCTCCAGTCACTGGGATTCGAACGGATCAATTACACGACGTATCAGGCAGTATCGGGTTCTGGTCAAAAAGGGATCGAGGACTTGGCGCGTGGGGCGCGCGGAGAAGAACCTGTCAATTATCCGCATCCGATTCACGATAACATCTTGCCGCATATCGATGTGTTCCTTGAGAACGGCTATACGAAAGAGGAACAGAAGATGATTGATGAAACACGAAAAATCTTCAATCTTCCAGCATTGCCTGTCAGTGCGACGTGTGTCCGGGTTCCGGTCACGAACTCTCACTCGGTTGCAATCAATGTCACGTTTACACAACCGACGACGGTTGCAACGATCCGTGAAGCACTTAAAAACGCACCCGGCGTCGTCCTCGTCGATGATGTCGCGAATACACGCTATCCGATGCCACTCGATGCGAGTGGGACGGACGACGTCTACGTCGGTCGGATTCGACAAGATGATAGTCTCGCGAACACGTTCCATCTTTGGTGTGTAGCTGACAACATCCGAAAAGGTGCTGCGTCGAACGCCGTACAAGTTGCACGCCAAGCGATCGAACAGTCGATTCATTCATAAAAAAGGAGGAGTTCTTCATGTTCAAAGGAGCAGGTACAGCACTCGTCACACCATTTAATGAAGCAGGCGAGTTGGATTTACATGTATTCGAACGCTTGATCGAGCAACAACTCGCAGCAGGGATTCAGGCACTTGTCGTCGGAGGGACGACAGGAGAAGGCTCGACATTGACGAATACGGAATTCGAACAACTACTGACGACTGCCGTTCAGGTCACGGCAGGACGAGTACCCATCATTGCAGGAACGGGTTCGAACAACACGGCAGTAACGATCGAGAAAACATTACTCGCAGAACGCCTCGGTGCGGACGCAGTGATGCTTGTGACGCCTTATTACAATAAAACATCACAAGCTGGTCTCATCGCACACTTCACGGCAGTTGCTGATGCTACACAATTACCAATCATGCTGTACAACGTCCCGTCACGGACTGGTGTTGCGATTGCCGTCGAAACAGCGGTGACATTGGCACGTCATCCTCGGATCCAGGCGTTTAAAGAAGCGAGTGGAGACGTCAGCTTCATGGGTGAACTGATGGCGGCGATTCCGGAAGACTTCGCGGTCTTCTGTGGAAATGATGATCAAATCCTACCTTACATGGCATGGGGGGCACAGGGGGTTATCTCGGTTCTTTCAAATCCGTATCCAGCAGAGACACAAGCACTTGCTGAAGCGTTACTCGCGCAAGATCTCGCCACGGCCCGCCGGATTCAGGCAGACTTGTTACCAGTCATCGGTGCTTTGTTCAGTGACGTCAATCCGATTCCAGTTAAAGCATCGCTTGAAGAACTTGGCTTTGCTGTCGGTGCACCGCGCTTGCCACTCGTCCGTCAATCGGAAGTGGGTCATGCCCATTTACTTGAAACAATGCGTGCTTACAAAGGAGTGGTTCGATGAGACTCGCGTTACACGGTTATGGGGCGACAGGACAATACGTCGTCGAACTAGCAGCGCAAAGTGTCGTTGCGATCGTTGACCGGACGAAGTCATCCGATACAATCGCTTCATATGCCGAGCTGACGGAGATGTCAGAAACGGTCGATGCGATCATCGACTTCTCGCATCCGAGTTTGCTACCGGATCTACTCGCATACGGGCTGGCGACAAAGACGCCACTCGTTATCGCGACGACTGGTTTTTCTGAAGCGGAGCTTGCGTCCATCAAGAACGCTGCAAAAGAAATTCCGATCTTCCAGTCGTATAACATGTCGTATGGTATCGCAATGGTACAGCAACTACTGAAGACACTGGTGCCACTGGCAGGGGCGTATGACATCGAATTGCTTGAGAAACATCATAATCAAAAAGTCGATGCTCCAAGTGGGACGGCCGAGTTGTTACTGCAAACGATTCAGACGGCACGTGACGTCACACCTGTGTATGACCGGTCACAGACGCGGCAAAAGCGGGAGACGAACGAGATCGGGATGCATGCGATGCGCGGTGGAACGATCTTCGGAGAACACGAAGTCTTATTCGCAGGTGTCGACGAGTTGATTGAAATCAAACATACAGCGCTATCGAAAAAAGTATTTGCTTCTGGTGCGATCAAAGCAGCTGAAGCACTCATTCAAAAAACAGCGGGACTCTATACGTTAGAGACGCTCTACACACAGGAGGATTCACATGTTACTCACTGATGCTTACGAAATTGCTAAATTCATTAAAGATGCAAAAAAACAAACACCGGTAAAACTTTATGTCAACGGCGATTTGGCGGGCTTGACGATCGAAGGTGCTACAGCGTTCGGATCAGATGAATCAAAAATTTTCTTCGCAGATGCAGGACTTGCGGCTACTTTCTTAGAAAAGTATTCAGATCGCATCACGGATGTTCATGTGGAGTATGACCGTCGCAACAGTGCGGTACCTATGCTTGATACACGTCATTTGAATGCGCGAATCGAACCAGGTTCATGGATTCGTGATCATGTCGTCATTGGTGACAACGCGGTCGTTATGATGGGTGCCATCATTAATATCGGCGCATCGATCGGAGATGGTACAATGATTGATATGAACGCTGTCGTCGGTGCACGTGGGACGATCGGGAAAAACGTTCATGTTGGCGCAGGTGCCGTGGTCGCGGGTGTCCTCGAACCACCTTCAAAAACACCTGTCATCATTGAAGACGGTGTCTTGATTGGTGCGAATGCAGTCATTCTCGAAGGCGTCAAAGTCGGTAAAGATGCCGTCGTCGCTGCCGGTAGTGTCGTCACAGAAGACGTACCTGCTGGAAGCGTCGTTGCCGGAACACCTGCACGTGTCATCAAACAGAAAGATGCGAAAACAGAAGAGAAGACGCAATTGGTGGATGATTTACGTTCACTCTGATTGACGTCGAAGAGGAGGAAAACACATGGCAGTGGATACACAGTATGGAGAAGCAATTTGGTTAGATGGAGTCTTTCATGATCCGAAAGATGCGAACACGAGCGTCATGTCACATGCGATTCACTATGGTAGTGGATTCTTTGAAGGAATTCGTGCCTACGCGACACCGGACGGACCGGCGATTTTCCAATTGAAGGAACATATCGAACGTCTTTTCCGTAGTTGCGCCTATTACCACGTCACAATTCCGTATACGGTTGATGAACTCGTCCAGGCGACGATTGATCTAGTTGCGAAAAACGGATTCGAATCTTGTTATATCCGTCCATTCGTGTTCCTCGGTACGCCATGGCAAGCATTGATGGCGAAAGATACGACGGTTCATGTCGGCATCTCTTGCTGGGAGCTTGGGGAATACTTCGATAAAGGTGCTGGCATCCGTGCCAAAGTCGCATCATACCGCCGCGTCTCATCAACGATGATGCCGATGCAAGCGAAAGCGGCTGCCAACTATATGAACTCACAACTCTTAAAAGGTGAAGCCATCCGTGATGGATTTGATGAAGCAATCGCGCTCGACATGAACGGAAACGTTAGTGAAGCGAGTGTTGCGAATCTTTTCCTTCTTAAAAACGGAACGATTCATACACCGTCACTTGATTGTTCAGTACTCGACGGTATCACACGCCAAGTCATCATCCGTTTGGCACAAGATCAAGGCTATCCTGTCGTCGAACGTCACATCGGACGCGATGAGTTATATGTCGCAGATGAGATTTTCTTAACAGGAACAGCTGCTGAAATCACGAGTGTCGGTGAAATCGATCATATCTCCATCAACGGCGGAACACGGAACGTCGCAGATGAGTTGCTCGATCTTTACCGTCAAGCCGTCACAGGTCAATTGCCGCAATATGCGGATTGGTTGACGTATGTGACACCAGCTGTCGCAGAATGACGACGCGTACACTCGTCACGATCGATCGGAAGGCGGTGCGACAGAACGTCGCATCGGTCTTCGCTCGATCACGTAAACATATTTTTGCCGTGGTCAAGAACAATGCGTACAACTTAGGCATGCTCGAGATGGTCGAAACGCTGACGGCGTCTGATGTGCATCACTTTGCTGTCGCCGAGTTGTATGAAGCCATTGAAATCAAAACGAATTTTCCAGACAGTTATGTACTGGTGATGAATCCGACGGAGGATTTTGAAACAGCACGACGTTTCGGAATTGCACTCGGTGTCTCATCGCTAGAATGGCTCGCCCTAAACAGTAAACAGCTGCAAGGAATCGAGTTACATTTGAAGATCAACGTCGGGATGAATCGTTTTGGTGTCAGTTCGCTTCAAGAGGCGGAAGCTGTTCTTGCGCTTGCGCAAGCAGATTCGCTCGCTTTAACAGGTTTATATACACATTTTCCGCTTGCCGATGAGCCGGATGCGGATCACGATGGACAAGTCGAACGTTTCGTCGCCATCGCCGATGTGTTACGAAAGCGCCATACGTTTACGTATATGCACTCGGAAAACAGTGCGACGATCGTCAAACACGATCCGCGTCTCGCATTTTGTAATTATGTCCGCCCTGGAATCTTCTTATTTGGCTATTCACCGATTGAAAAGATGGACTGGCTCGTTCCTTCGCTACGGATGACGACGGAGGTCGTTGAAATTCGCGAAATCGGACCGGGTGAACACGTTGGGTACGGGACGAACTTTACGAGTACAGAACCGATGCGGATTGCCATCTTACCAGTCGGCTATGGAGACGGTGTCGTCCGTGGGCGTGCCGCTCTGCCTGTTCATATTAAAGAAAAACCTTATCCGGTCATCAACAAATTATTCATGAGTCATACGTTCGTCGCTGTCGATGGGACGGTTGAGGTCGGAGACGAGGTCGTGCTATACGGGGATGGCGTTGAAATTGACGATATTACTCGGACAGGAGCAGCGAACAATTCAGAGCAGATGAGTGCCCGGTCTTGGCGTTTGACGCATCAGTATCTATAAGGAGGAACTTATTATGTATGGAAGTCAATACCTGACAGAAGAAAACAACACGTTGCACATCGATGGTGTCGCAGCGACCGATCTTGCAGCACAGTACGGAACACCATTGTACTTGATGGCAGAACGGGAGCTGACGGATCGACTGGCGACCGTCCGGGAACACTTCCTTGATAAGTATCCGAATACGTATGCTTCCTTCGCTTCTAAAGCATTGACTGTCAGTGCGGTGTATGAACAAGTCGTGCGTCATGGTCTTGGAATTGACGTCGTCACGGGCGGGGAACTCTTCATCGCCCGTCAATCGGGCGTTCCAGCAGAGCGAATTTATTTCCATGGTTCGAATAAATCAACGGCTGATCTTCAGTATGCTGTCGAAGAAGGTGTCGGACGAATCGTCATCGATCACTTTGCAGAGATTGCACAACTGGAAGCGATTGCGGCACAAGCTGGTCGAACGGTTCATGTCTTGATTCGGATCGTGCCACAAGTCATCGGTGGAGCGCATGCGAAAATTCAGACAGGTGGTGTCGATACGAAATTCGGTTTCTCGACACATGCGTCAGATTACTTGGACGCAATCGAAGCGATTTTAGCATCAGAACATCTATCGTTACTTGGCATCCATTGTCATGTCGGTTCGCAAATCCAAGATCCGTCGCTGTTCGAACAGACGGCTCGGACGATGATGGGCTTCGTCGAAACAATTCGTGTAAAACATGATTTCACAGTCAGCGAAGTCAACGTTGGAGGTGGGTTCGGAATTGCCTATACGCAGGACGACCAGCCACTTGATTTTGAAGCGACGATCGCACGCGTCATGGATGTCATTGAGACGGAAACGGCACGACTTGGCATCGAACGTCCTCGAATCGGTATCGAACCAGGACGCTGGGTCGTTGCGAATGCAGGGACGACACTTTATACAGTTGGGGCAATCAAAGAGATCGAAGGCGTCCGGACATATCTTTCGGTGGACGGTGGAATGACGGATAACATTCGTCCCGCACTTTACGGAGCGGTTTATGAAACCGTCATCGCTAACCGGATGAGTGGCGAAACGACCGAAATGACTGTCGTTGGAGCAGCTTGTGAATCAGGTGATCTCGTCGCTGAAAAAGCGCAGTTAGTTACGCCAAAGAGTGGCGATACCCTCGCTGTATTTGGAACGGGAGCGTATAACTTCTCGATGGCAAGCAACTACAATCAATTCTTACGTCCGGCACTCGTCTTCGTTCGGGACGGGGAATCCCGCGAAGTCGTCCGTCGACAAACATATGCGGACTTAGTTCAGTGTGATCTTGGAATCAATGGAGTCCGTTCGGAGTCATAAGAGGTGAGGGGTCAAGCGATTGACGACAAAAAAACCGGCGCAATCTCGCCGGTTTTTCATACATGTGACGATTCTTCTCGCGACTAGAGAGGAATCGTTTTTTTTGCTGTGATCAGTATATTCATTTTGGGATTTTCAAGACTTGTCCAACGAGTAAGAGATTCGGATTTGTGATGCCGTTCGCCTGCATTAATGCTGTGACGGTGACGCCGTAACGTGTCGCAATCGAGTAAAGTGTATCACCCGCTTTAACCGTATACGTCGTTGTCGGGATTTTTAAGACTTGACCGACATTGAGTAGACTCCAATTCGTGATGTTGTTCGCACTCGCGAGGGCAGAGACCGAGACATTGTATTTACGGGCAATCGAATAGAGTGTATCGCCCGCTTTGACAGTATACGTCGTACCGGTTGGGACCGTAGAACGCAACAGTTCTGAAATCGTGACGAACGAATAGCCTTTTGCTTTTAATTTCGAAATCATCGTCGGCAGGGCGGTTGGTGTTCCTTTCGCACCAGCCCCAGTGTGCATGAGGATGATTGATCCAGGAACGACTTTTGGTAACACACGATCCAAGATAGCTGTTGAAGAGATGCCTTTCCAATCCGTCGAATCGATATTCCATTGAATCGTTTTCGTATAACCAGCCGCTCCGACGACACTCAATACCTTACTGTTACTCGCACCGAACGGCGCCCGAAAAATCGGTTTCGTCGTTTTTCCGGTCAAGGATCGGATGAGCGACTCCGTCCGGGATAATTCACTTGTCATTTGGCTTGCTGATAAAGTCGTGAAATCCGGATGTGAATACGAGTGATTGCCGATTTGATGTGTTGGAGAGGCGGTTGTGATATTTTTAATCGATTGAGGATGGTTGTTTGCACCACTGCCTGTTAAAAAGAAAGTAGCTTTCACTTGATTACTTTTTAAGACACTTAATATTTTGGCAATGTTCGTTCCATCTGAACCGTCATCAAATGTCAATGCGACGACTTTTTTGGTCGTCGTTCCTTTTGTGACAAACGTAGAACTCGCTGCATCGACCTGTGAGGGAATTGAAAGTGGGGTTAGGAGAAGCAATCCGATCATCATGATGGTGGGTTTCTTGATGTTCATCGTTAAGGGCCTCCTTCATCAAAACATGCTTTATCAGTACTCTTTATTTACGTATTCCCTTTATTTTTAAAAAAAGAACTAAAAATTTCCCCTTTTTCAAAGAAATAAAACTGATTTAATGGAAATTTGTTTAAACCGTAACCTTTTTGGGAAAACATAATATATGGAAATAGTAAAAAGGAGTGAGAAGGAATGATCGAATTCAAAAACGTCGGCAAGCAGTTTAAGGAAAATGTCGTCTTAAAAGGCTTATCGCTCGAGATTCAAAAGGGTGAACTCGTTGTTTTCATCGGACCAAGTGGTTGTGGGAAAACGACATCACTTAAAATGATCAATCGATTGATCGAACCTTCTTCAGGCACAATTTTGGTCAATGGGAAGGATATCATGAAGACGGATACGATTGAATTAAGACGCCATATGGGATATGTCATTCAGCAAACTGGTCTGTTCCCTCATATGACGGTCCGGGAAAACATTCAATTGATTGCTGGACTTGAGGGGAAAGATCACGATGAGATGGATCAGCGGACAGAACAACTATTAACGATGGTCGGGCTTGATCCGAGACAATTTATTGATCGTTATCCGAGCGAACTCAGTGGCGGACAGCAGCAACGTGTCGGTTTCGCGCGTGCTCTGATGAATGATCCTGATGTCATCCTGATGGATGAGCCGTTCAGTGCTCTCGATCCCGTTACTCGTAATGATTTGCAGGAAGAGCTTTTCAACTTACAAGAGGAAGTGAAAAAGACGATTGTTTTCGTCACTCATGATATGGATGAAGCGATCAAGTTAGCGGATCGGATATGTATCATGCGTGACGGGGAGATCGTTCAGTTCGATACTCCAGAAGAAATCCTGCGTCATCCAAAAGATGAATATGTCGAATCGTTCATCGGAAAAAATAAAATTTGGAGTAGTCCAGAATTCATCAAGGCAGAAGATATCATGATTGAGGATCCAGTTTCAATCAGTGGCAAACGTACATTGCTACAGGGAATTGAAATCATGCGTGGGCGAAAAGTCGACAGTCTATTGATCACTGATCGTGACCGCGTTTTACAAGGGCTGATTAAGTTAAAGAACATCCAGACGATCCCGGATAAGAGCCAACGAATTGAAGAAGTAATGGAGGGCGAAATCATTGCCGTCAATGAACACGATTCGTTACTTGATGTCCTTGAAGTCATGAATCAGGAAGAGACAGGTTATCTGCCGGTAACAGATGCAACAGGAAAACTAAGAGGATTAATCACGCGTAGTAGCTTACTTTCCGTCTTGAGTGAGCAATTCATTCATGAGGAGGAAGTTCAATGAACGGTTTCTTTGATTATATAAAAAATAATACCGATCAAATCGGTGACTTATTACTGGAGCACTTACAGCTGACGGTCTTTGCCGTCGTCATCGCCGTCGTCCTTGGGATTCCGATCGGGATTTTAATCACGCGCTATCAAAAGTTCGCAAAACCGGTCCTCGCGCTGACGAGCGTCGTGCAAGCCGTCCCGAGTCTTGCCTTACTCGGTTTCTTAATTCCGTTCATCGGTATCGGATCGACACCAGCGATCATCATGGTCGTGCTCTATTCACTCTTGCCAATCGTCAAAAATACGTACACAGGTCTATCGAGTATTCCGGGAGATACGCTTGAAGCAGCAAAAGGAATTGGTTTGACGGATCGTCAAATCCTCAGTAAGGTCCAGATTCCGCTTGCCTTACCGATCATGATGGCAGGGATTCGGATTTCAGCCGTCACAGCGGTTGGTTTAATGACGATTTCAGCATTCATCGGTGCCGGTGGTCTTGGTTACCTTGTCTTTTCAGGTATTCAAACGGTTGATAATAACCAGATTCTCGCCGGAGCGATTCCAGCTGGTATCTTAGCGCTTATCATCGACTTCGTCGTCAGCCGGATTGAATATTCGGTGGCGCCGAACGGTATTCCGCTCGCAGATGGTCGAATTAAAAACAAGGCACGGAAGCGCCGTAAAGCGATGTCAGCGGGACGCAAGATCGCAATCGCAAGCATCGTCTTCCTATTGGTTGGTGGTACAGTCGCTTATTCTTTCCTCAAGGAAGATAAGATCGTCATCGGATCGAAGAACTTTACGGAACAGTTGATTCTTGGAAATATGTTAGCGGATTTAATCGAAGATAAAACGGATCTACAAGTCGAACGTCAATTAAATCTCGGGGGGACGAAGGTCGCTTACGGGGCGCTTGAAAAAGGGGAGATTGACGCGTATGTCGAGTACACAGGGACATTGTTGATCGACGTGCTCAAGCAGGAAGTCGAGACGGATCCGAAAACGGTCTATGCAAAAGTCGGGAAGATGATTCCCGAAAAAAGTCAGGTCGATGTCCTAGATCCGATCGGCTTCAACAATACGTATGCTCTTGCCATGACAAAAGAAGACATTAAGAAGTACGACTTGAAGACAGTGTCGGATATGTCAAAAGTCAGTGATCGCTTGATTCTCGGTTCAACGATTGAATTCGCGAACCGTGAGGATGGTTATCTTGGTCTAAAGAAGAAGTATCCGGATATGAAGTTCAAAGATGTACAACCAGTTGATGGAGGACTTCGCTATACAGCATTGACGAACGGTCGAACGAATGTCATCGATAGTTTTTCAACAGACGGTCTTTTGAAGAAGTTTGATTTGACTGTACTCAAAGATGATAAAGAGTTTTTCCCACCCTACTATGCGGTACCACTTGTTCGTCAAGAAACCCTTAAAGAACATCCAGAGCTGAAAAAAGTCCTCAACACATTGAAGGATAAAATCACGGATGAAACGATGCAAGAACTGAACTACAAAGCAGATGTTGAGAAGCAGCGTCCTGAAAAAGTCGCGCGTGATTTCTTGATTAAAGAAGGATTGATTTCTAAATAAACAGGTAGAGCCGAGGCGGGAATCCGCTTCGGCTCTTTTTGTATGCGCGCTGACGCGCTATATCGTTTTGGAAAATACGTAATCAAGTGATTAAATTATTTTTTGATGCGACTAGCGAGCCAAGCGCGAACAGTGCGTTGCTGAATCATACACGTTCTTCCTCTCGGTTTAATGTTCCAAGGCGGTGCTCGGCATCTTTAACGATACGTACTTGAACCTCAGCTGTCAACCAATCTGTTTCGAATTCAGGTAACGTCGGCAAACCATAGCTTGGGTTACTCGTAGATGAAAATAAATCAGACATAATACGTTCTTCATATACTGGAATCATATAAAAATCCCCTCTCTGTGTCTTGATTCATCTCTTGCACCTCTAGTGTACGAAAGAATTGTAAAGACGGAAGAGGGGAGGTATTAAGAACCTGTGAACTTTGTAAACGTTCTCACAAACTTGTCAAATCCTCTGTAATGGCTTCACAACTATCGGCATATTGCTGCCCTCGTTTCACATATTTTCGGACTGTCCGTTCCATGATGAATCGATCGTGGTCGCTGATATCGCGGACGATTTTTGCAGGAACCCCCATAACCATTGTCCCTGCAGGCACCTTCATTTTTGGCGGAACAAGACTTCCGGCAGCAACGAATGCACCTTCTCCAATTTCAGCTTCATCAAGGATCGTTGCCGACATTCCAATCAACGCTCCTTTTCGAATGATACCTCCATGAATCATTGCCATATGACCAATCGTGACTTCATCTTCAATGATAGTCGGAAACCCTTCATACTGATGAATCATCGAACCATCTTGAATGTTGACGCGTTCTCCGATTTGGATCGGACCTTCATCTCCCCGGATGACCGTATTGAACCAGACGGATGAGTCTTTTCCGATCGTGACCTCTCCGATGACCTTTGATCCATCCGCTAAATAAACGGATGGATCGATGTTTGGAATAAGTGAACCGACACGATATTTCATACGTTTTTCCCCCTCAGGCATTAAATCCATACTCTTTCATCTTGACGTTACAAAAAATAAATTGCAACAGCTTCCAAACTAATTGTAAGATAGTGAAAATACGCTTACACCAGGAGGAGACAGGATGGAACAAACAGTACGTGAACGATTGATCGCGATTGCTGCAAAAAAAGAGAAAGCAGCTGTCGTCTATCAAAACATTTCAGTCATCGATGTCATGACACGTGAGACGTATACGGCAGATGTAGCGATTGATTCAGGCTTTATTGCTGCTGTCGGAGAGGGATATGAGGGAGTCGAGAATCGTCCGGGAACGAATCTGTTTATCGCTCCAAGTTTTATTGACGCTCATGTTCATATTGAATCATCGATGGTACCACCAAGTGAGTATGAACAGGCGATTTTACCACTAGGCGTCACGACGATCATCGCGGATCCACATGAGATCGCGAACGTCAAAGGCGCAGAAGGTTTGTCCTTCATGCTAGATGATGCAGAAGGTCTCGCCCTTGACGTGCGCATGATGTTACCGAGCTGTGTCCCGGCGACTTCGTTTGAACATGCGGGGGCATCACTTGATGCTGCGGCACTTGCGCCATTCGTCAATCATCCGGGTGTCCATGGTTTAGGGGAAGTCATGGATTATCCGGCTGTCGAACGAGCCGATCGCGACATGTTACAAAAAATCAAACAGATTGAAGACGCAGGGAAACTTGTCGATGGACATGCTGCAGGACTCGGACCACGCGAAATCAACATTTATGGTGTCGCTGGAATTCGGACGGATCATGAATCCGTCAGTAAGGAAGATGCGATTGCCCGAGCACGTCGTGGTCTGTATGTCGAAGTACGGGAAGGGTCAGCAGCCCGAAACTTGAAGGAAGTACTCGATGCCGTGACAGAGAGTAATGCCAGCAGGTTCCTCTTCTGTACGGATGATAAACATTTGGACGATACATTACGGGAAGGTACGATTGATTATAATATTCGCTATGCGATTCGTCATGGGATTAAACGCGAAACAGCGTATGCGATGGCATCGTTGCACGCGACGAACGCGTATCGTCTAGACGATCGGGGAGCCATCGTACCAGGACGCCGGGCGGACTTCGTCTTATTATCGGATGCCGATAACGTCGTGATTGATGAGGTTTATATTCAAGGGAATTGTGTCGCACGAGCAGGGAAAACGATTCGACCCGTTCGCCGTGCTCATGTGCCGGAGTCATTACGTGGAACCTTGAATACAAAACCGATCACACCAGAAGTATTCGCCCTTCCACTCGAATCAGCACGTGCGCATGTCATCGGAGTCATTCCGAAAAGCATCGTCACCGAGCACTTGATTCTTGACGTTCCGCTTCAAGAAGGACATTTCGTTCCTGTGCCAGAGGAGGATCTCTTAAAAATTGCTGTCATTGAGCGTCATCACGGGACATCGTTCTCAGCAGTTGGAATCGTCAAAGGATTTAAGATGAAGCGTGGCGCGATTGCTGCGACCGTTGCTCATGATTCCCATAATCTCGTCATCGTTGGGGCATCAGACGAAGAGATGCAACTCGCTGCAGAACGTCTTGTTCAAGCGGGTGGGGGTGTCATTGCTGTTAATGGACAAGACGTGCTTGCAGAGTTACCGCTTGAAATCGCTGGGCTGATGACGAATCGTCCTTTCCAAGAAGTCGGGGATACACTCGAAGCATTAAACGATGCACTTGATGTATTAGAAGCGGATCGGTCCTTTAATCCTTATTTGACGATGTCGTTCCTTTGCTTACCGGTCATTCCGGAATTGAAGTTGACCGACAGTGGGTTATTCGATGTGAAACACTTCCAGCATATTTCAGTACAAGCAAACTAAAGTCCATCGCGAGTCTGAGTCTCTTTCCGGGACTCAGACCGTTTTTTATTAGAAATAGATGATCTAAAATCAAAGAAAGATACTTTACAAAAGGTCTAAATATTCTTAATGAAACTTAATAGTTTGGATGTTGAATCATTTTGGAAAGCTTGTTATAGTAAGGTCTATATCATTTGTGAGAAATCTCACTTTCTTTGAAACTCTTTATTTAAAAGAGTCGTAGAAAAGAATAGGATCACTAAAGTGGAAAGGGGACTATATTTATGGATAAATCATATTTTGAAGGACATGAAGTCTTGATTGCGGACGTCTATCGTTCATTCACGCGTCAATTTTATGCACTTCCGACACATCGGCGAACGAAACGTCAATTGCGAAACCTTGCATTCTCCGTTATTCGTCAAGCCAGACCGACGTATGAAGAACGCACCGTTTTGTACGCCTATTTTGCTGAATTCTTCCGAGCAGTGGAAGAAGGACAAGATGAAGAAATCGCTTTTTATAAACAAATCGCACAGTAAAGACCCCCGATGGCTCCGTCAGAAGGGGTCTTTGTTGTTTTTAGGGATATCTTCAGGAAATCAAAAACAAGTAGCGGACGAGGTCCACTACTTGTTGATTAAAGAATTCGATGTGTGCGTCAGGTCCTCGTTTACTTGATTTCCATCCATTTAAAGCTCATATCGGCACCGAATGGGTGACGGTATAATTTATCAATGTTTGTCCGTTGCAAGTACGCTTCACCTTTTTGATAGATCGGCGCGATCGCGTAGTCATCGGTTAGCAAGATTTTTTCAGCTTCTTGCATATCAGACCAACGTTTCGCTTCATCTGCTTGTTGTTTTGCCCCTTTGATGAGATCATCGAATTTTTTGTTCGAGTATTCCATCCGGTTGAAGCTTCCGCCTGTCAACCACATATCGAGGAACGTCATTGGATCCTGATAGTCAGGTCCCCATCCAGCTGCAGAGATATCATAATCGCCCTTCGATTCGAGGTCGAGGAAGTTCTTGAACGGTTGTTGTTTGATATTGATCGTCAAACCAGGAAGATGTTTCTCTAGATCACCTTTTAAGTATTCAGAGACTTTCTTGAATGCATCCTCATCTCGTGAGAGCATGCTGAGTTCGACTGTTTTGACACCAAGTTCTTTCAATCCAGCATCCCAAGCTTTTTTCGCTGCATCGGCATCATAGCTTTGAAGATCCGGATATTTCGCTCGGAAATCCTCACCATCCGGTGTGAACGTGAAGTCTTTCGCAACGATGAAGTTTGCTGGTTTTGATCCATCGTTTAGGATGACGTCCGTAATCCCTTGTTTCTCAAAACCAAGTGCGAGCGCTTTTCGAATGTTCTTGTTTTTCAATGCTTTATTCTTTTGGTTAAAGCGGAGGAAGTTGATCCGAGCATCTGGACGTGTCTTGTAATCCTCGGATTTTTCATATTGTGAAACGAATTCAGATGTAATCGGTGCGAAGTCGACTTCTTTTGCTTCAAAGAGGTTGACGCCAGTCGAGATTTCCTTAACGACTTTAACGTTGATCTGATCCATCTTGACGTTTGCTTTATCCCAGTAATCCGGGTTTTTCTTATATGTCCAACCCGCGTTCGCTTGCCACTTATCGAGGACAAAAGGTCCGTTGAAGACCATAGTGTCCACACTTGTCGCGAACTTATCGCCTTTATCTTCAACGAATGATTGCTTTAATGGTAAGTAAGTCGGAAAACTCGTCAAACCAAGGAAGTAAGGTGCTGGAGCTTCGAGTTGTACTTCAAGTGTCTGATCATCGATTTTCTTGACACCGAGTTCATCGAGTTCAGCTTTGCCTGCCATAATTTTATTGGCATTTTTCAAGTCCTGCAAAATGTACGCATATTCTGCGGCTGTCTTTGGATCAAGTGCACGCTTCCAAGCATAGATGAAATCATCTGCTGTGACGGCTGATCCATCCGACCACTTCGCATCTTTACGCAATTTGAACGTATATGTCTTTTTATCTTTTGACACTTCGACACTTTCTGCGATTCCAGGTGTCGGCTTGTTATCACCATCAAGTCGATAAAGTCCTTCAAAGACGTTGTTCGTAACAATGATGGAAGTCGAGTCCGTCGTTTTCGTCGGATCAAGCTGAGGTACATCTGTCGTCGAAACGAGCGTGACTTCCTTTTTCTTGTTTTTTGAATCAGATCCGCTTGTGTTTTCATCATTTCCTTGCCCGCATGCAGCGACAGCAAGTAGTGCGATGCTAGATAGTCCAGCAAACGCAATTTTCGATGTTTTATTCATGGAACGATGACCCCCCGAGAGTTAGAGTTAAATATTTCAGAAAAATGTGAACATATTGTTAATTTAAGTGAAAGTGATTAAAAATGCAACATAAATTTTCAGATAATTCTCACTGATCAAGGTCTATATCCTTAATTCCGAGTGATTTTAAATAGTCATAAAGTAGGAATATGGTCAGTTTATGCGGGGAATACATTCGTAATGTCAATCGAACCGGATCTCCTCGCATGCGCATATTCGTAATATGAACACCTTTTCGTTCAAGAGCGAAGATGATTTCAGATGGATCCAGATCAGCAGGAAGGAGCAAGTGTGCGACAAGGACGTTCGCTTCGAACCGACTGTTATTAATACGGCGCATTCCTCGAGTCAACCCCTCTAATAAGAAGAACAAAAACAAAACAAGAAAAACTGATTCCCATATAAATCCTGCACCGACAGCAATTCCAATTCCACTTGAACTCCATATAATGGCGGCCGTCGTCAATCCACTGACGATATCGTGAGGACGACGCAAAATGACACCAGCACCAATGAAGCCGATACCGGCAATGATTTGTGCGACAAGGCGCATCGGATCCATTTGAACATTCGTCGCCATATCGTGATAGAGTGAAACGGATTTGATCGATACGATGGTTAAAAGACAGCTGATGAGGGTAATTACGAGGCTAGTGCGTATACCGACCGGTTTATTTTTTATTTCACGCTCGAATCCCATGAAAATTCCAAGGGCAGCAGCCATTAGGAGTTTAAAGAGGTCCTCGAGCTGAAATACATGAATCCAGTTCATTCGTCTCAAATCCTTTCTTTACTTTAAAAGGTGATTTGTTATAATGACTTTTGTGTCTTTCGAATGAATATACGTAAGATGTAATAGATATACGGAAAAAGGAAGTGTCTCATCATGAATCAGCAAAAAATCGGCTTCTTTGCTCTCGCAGCAATGGTTATCGGTTCGATGGTCGGTGGAGGTGCCTTTAACCTTCCCGGTGCAATGGCCCAAAGTGCAAGTGCAGGACCTATTCTCATCGGATGGAGTATTACAGGAATTGGAATGATCATGCTCGCGCTCGTCTTCCAGCACCTTGCAAACAGTAAACCCGAACTTGAAGGTGGTATTTATGCCTATGCACGTGAAGGGTTCGGACGTTTCGTCGGTTTCAACAGTGCTTGGGGATACTGGGTATCTGCATGGATTGGAACGGTTGCGAACATCACACTCGTCTTCAATGCGATTAGTTATTTCTTCCCGATTTTCGCGGCAGAGAATCGGATATTCCTTCTCTTGATGAGTATGGTAGTCATTTGGGGATTATTCTGGCTTGTCTCAAGCGGGATCAAGGAAGCGACCCTCGTCAATCTGATTACAACGATTGCAAAGCTCGTTCCAATCTTGATTTTCATTCTATTGGTTGGGATCGCCTTTAATATCAAAACGTTCAATTTAGACATCTGGGGAGAGGGTACAGAACTCGGTTCAATCTTCAATCAAGTAAAAGGAACGATGCTCGTCACGCTTTGGGCGTTCGTTGGAATTGAAGGGGCAGTCGTTTTATCGAGTCGTGCTAAAAATCGAAGTGATGTCGGAAAAGCGACCGTAACGGGACTCGTTGGTGTTTTAGTCATCTATATCTTGATTTCGGTCTTATCACTTGGCGTCCTTAGTCAAGAAAAACTGGCTGGATTAAAGGAACCGACGATGGCGTATGTATTAGAGGCAGCAATCGGACCAGTCGGCGCGACGATCATCATGATTGGTTTAATCATCTCTCTATCCGGAGCGCTTCTTGGATGGACGATTTTAGCATCAGAGATTTCATATTTGGTTGCGAAAGATGGTGCGTTCCCAAAAGCGTTCGCTAAGACGAATCGAAAAGGGGCACCAGTCGGAGCACTACTGATTACACAGATCGCCACACAAATTGTTGCTGGGATTGCGCTATTCTCTGCACAGACGTATCTCGTTCTATCAAGTATTGCCGGGATTTGTGCGCTCTTACCATATCTGTTATCAGCCTTGTACAGCATCCGGACTTCACGGGAAGAGCGGAATCGGAAAATGTTACTCTTCTCGGTCATCGCATCCGCGTACTCTATTTGGCTCGTCTATGCGTCGGGCGTTTGGTATATCGTCATTGCGGCATTAGTTTATGCGCCAGGCATTTTAGCATATGCGTTAGCAGAACGAGAACAGCAACGGACAGGCATGTCACGCTATGAGTGGATTGCTAGCATGATTCTTGTTGTCTTAGCCGGAGTGGCTGTTTACGGAATGGTCGTAGGAGAAATTCAATTGTAAGAAACGATATGCAAAAGAAGTCACGGTGGATAAAAATCACCGTGACTTCTTTTTTTATTAAGGGGTTAAGAATCTTTTTTCGACATCCTGTACGGACAGTGGTTCAGAGAAAATGAACCCTTGCATGTACTGGCAATCTGTCGTTTTCAAGTAAGTCAAGGCATGTTCTGTCTCGACACCCTCAGCGACGAGGTTCAACTCTAGATTGCGACCCAGTTGAATGATAGAATCCAGCAAAGCATGTTCGTTCATTGCTAGTCCATCAATGAACACTTTATCGATTTTTAATTCATCAATTGGAAACGCGCTGAGATACTGTAAAGAAGAGTAGCCGGTTCCAAAATCATCAATCGATAAGCGGAAACCGAGTGACTTAATGAGGTGCATGCGTTCGACGGTTCGTTGTGTCTGTAAGATAGCAATATTCTCTGTCATCTCGAGCGTGACGGAAGATGGCGAAACGAGTCGCTCCGTTACGACATGTTGCAACGTTCGAATAAAGGAGTCACTTTGGAATTGGTGCGGTGAAATGTTGATCGCCATCGTCAATTCAGGGTCAATCGTTTGTTGCCACTTCGCGAGCTGTTCACATGCTTCGATGATGACCCAGTTGTTGATTGGTGTGATTAGAGAAGCCTCTTCGGCGAGTGGGATGAACTCATCCGGCGGAATATTTCCGAGCGCCGTATGATTCCACCGTAATAACGCTTCGAATCCTTTGACGGCTTGTGATTGAAGCTCGATGATCGGTTGATAAGCAAGGTAGAGCGACTGATCTTCAAGTGCCGTGAAGAGAGAACGTTCGAGTTGGATTTTACGTGTGAATTGTGTGTCCATCTCGTGTGTTAAGTACTGAATCGTTCCCGTACCAATTGATTTTCCCGCATAGAGAGCAGTTTCAGAGCGGCGGTATAAATCTTCAAGTGTTTTCGCTTCAGACGGATAGACGGTGATACCGAATGTGCAAGAAACGATGAGTGAATGACCGTTAATGTAATAAGGACGTTGTAACGCTTGTTGTAATTTTCGAGCATATTGAAAGAGTAGATTACTCGAGGGTGCAGGTAATAGGACACCGAATAAATCACTCGTCGGATGAAAAGCAAGGACACCCGTCGCATGTTGCAAAAGCCGTGTTGCCATTGCTTGAAGGAGTTGATCCCCGACATGTGTTCCAAAAGAATCGTTTATGACTTTGAAACGATCGATATCGAACAAAATGAGTGCAATGGGTTCATGTGATGCAGCAGACTGGAACAATGCTTCCCCTTCGCGTAAAAATCCACGTTTATTCAATAAATGCGTCATCTCATGGTGATGCACTAAAAAATCAAGTTCTTCTTCAAGCACAGTTGTTTCCGTAATGTCGTTACCGATGAACAGATGCTGAAAACGCACGCCGTTTGCATCATAAATCGGAATCAATGTCGCTTGAAGATGTTTTCGTTCACCCGTGTGTGAAATGAGACTAAGACGACCAGACCATGCTTTGCGTTCACGGAGTTGTGTTCGGATTTCTGAGACAGTCGTACTAGTTTGATCGAGAATTACGGACCATGGCTGACCAATAAGCATTTCAGGACAGTAACCTGTTACATCCATGAGTTGGTCGTTTATATACGTAATTGCACCACGCGCGTCAAATACAGCGACACTGGCGATTTGATCGAACGCCTGACGTAAATCCATCAAACCTTGAAATAATGGTTTTGTTGTAATCGGTTGTTGAGCAGACGGAATACAGCAAACGAAAGCAGCAATGGCATTGCCTACTTCATCAAGTAGAGGAGACAGTAGCAACGTTGAGGTCATGGGAGTACCAGACTTATGGAATAA
Source organism: Exiguobacterium sp. UBA3968 (assembly GCF_002385115.1). Classification (NCBI taxonomy): domain Bacteria; kingdom Bacillati; phylum Bacillota; class Bacilli; order Caryophanales; genus Exiguobacterium; species Exiguobacterium sp. UBA3968. The sequence goes on along the minus strand of NZ_DGCW01000008.1, from coordinate 156,634 downwards.
GGAGGCATTCGGCAATTGGACCGATTGACGGCGTTCCAGAAAGGAATGCCAAATCTGATGGCTGAATGCCATATCTTCCTGGTCAAGTAAAGGAACGATTTGTCCGACGATTTCCTGTTGTGTCCAGCCCCAATGCTGTTCTGCTAACTCGTTCCAGGAACGAATGGTCAAATCGATATTTAAGATGAAAGACGGTAGTGGAAACTCTTGAATGACGACTTCATAGGAATCAATGGTCGAACGATCCATTACGTGCGCACGCTCCTTTATGATGAAAAGAGATGACGGTTCACTTGTCTTGTCTTTTCCCAATATATTCAATTCTTACGCATCCCAATCCTCTAGGTTATACATTTTTTAGATGAAGATTATACAAGAAAATCTGCTATAATGATTTTGAAAGCGTTTTCTAAAGAGCTATAAGGGGGAATCTCGATGAATCAAACAGAGAAAATCATTCAACAGACAGAACAGTTCGGAGCACATAACTACCATCCACTCCCGATCGTCATTTCAGAAGCAGAAGGTGTCTTCGTCACGGATCCGGAAGGACGTCGTTACATGGATATGTTGAGTGCTTACTCAGCTGTCAACCAAGGACATCGTCATCCGAAAATCATCGAAGCTCTAAAACGACAGGCGGATAAGATCACTTTGACGTCACGTGCCTTCCACAATGATCAACTGGGCTTTTTCTATGAAAAAGTAGCACAATTGACGGGTAAAGACATGGTATTACCGATGAATACAGGTGCGGAAGCTGTTGAGACGGCAGTGAAAGCAGCACGACGCTGGGCATATGAAGTGAAACAAATCCCAGGTGATGCTGAAATCATCGTTTGTGAAGGAAACTTTCACGGTAGAACGATGACAGCCGTCTCCATGTCGACGGAGGCAGAATATCAACGAGGATTTGGACCGCTTCTTCCTGGAATCAAGACGATTCCATACGGCGATCTGGAGGCACTAAAACAGGCAATCACTGAAAATACAGCGGCATTCATCTTGGAGCCGATTCAAGGCGAAGCAGGAATTTTAATTCCGTATGATGGCTTCCTAAAAGATGCACAAGAAGTTTGTCGTGCGCAGAATGTTTTGCTCGTATCGGATGAGATTCAATCTGGACTTGGTCGTTCCGGTAAATGGTTTGCTTCTGATTGGGACGAGGTAACACCAGACATGTACATTCTTGGGAAAGCACTGGGTGGTGGGGTATTCCCAATCTCATGTGTTGCCGCGAATAAAGATGTCCTTTCTGTCTTCAATCCAGGTTCACACGGCTCGACATTCGGTGGTAATCCACTCGCTTGTGCCGTATCGATTGCTTCACTTGAAGTATTAGAAGACGAAAAGTTACCGGAACGTTCACTCGAACTCGGTACGTACTTCATGGAAAAATTAAAACAAATTAACAACCCGATGATCAAAGAAGTACGTGGTCGTGGATTGTTCATTGGTGTTGAACTAACAGAAGCAGCTCGACCATATTGCGAAGCGTTGAAAGAGAAAGGCTTACTCTGTAAAGAAACACACGAGACAGTCATTCGCTTTGCACCACCGCTTGTCATCACAAAAGAAGAGTTGGATTGGGCGTTCGAACGGATTGAACAAGTGTTAGGCGTTTCCGTCGCCCAGTAAATGAATACATTCAAATCGAATAACAGTGAACAAGATGTTCACTGTTATTTTTATTTGGATGAGTGTCGGTATGGATACAGGAAATGTTTGAAATTCAGTCATACGGGAACATACAACTATTGCAAAAAAAACTTTTTAAATGGGGGTAATGGTTATGTCAAATGACAGTGGTCTCAATAAAAAAGCAGATGGTCTTGTTGATAAAGTAGCGGGTAAAGCAAAAGAAGCACTCGGTAAAGCAACAGGAGATAAATCGACAGAGCGCGAAGGTAAAAAAGATCAATTAAAAGGTGACGCCAAGAAAACCGTAGGAAACGTTCAACAAAATTTTGAAGATACAACTCGTCGTTAAGACCGTGGGAATTAAATAGAAAAACCGGACTGGAGGATTACTCTAGTCCGGTTTTTAGTGTTTGCTATAATGAATTTTTATACTAATAAAAAAGATAGTGAATAATTTGTATAAAGGTCTAGTCATTTAGATATTTATATGGAATAATTAAAAACGTAAAAGCGTTTACATTGTTCTGTCATTATCGTTTTATTCAGGAAAGGGTGAAAGGGATGTTGCAGTTTCTACAACGAATTGGTAAGGCTTTGATGTTACCAATCGCAGTATTACCAGCTGCCGGAATCGTACTTCGATTAGGTTCGGCGGATATGCTAGATATTCCATTGATGGTAGCAGCAGGAGGGGCAATTTTTGATAACCTTCCATTGATATTTGCCATTGGTGTCGCAATCGGTCTATCGATTGATGCGAGTGGGGCAGCGGGTCTTGCCGGAGCCATCGGGTATCTTGTCTTAAAAAATGGCGTCGACTCGATGAACAAGGATTATTCCAGTGCACAGATTCAAGCAAAATATGATGCGATTGCGGCGATCGTCAATGATTCCTCGACCAAGGTCGATGGCGCGACGCTTGGTTCGATTGCGAACCAGGCGACGCTCGGTTCAACCGTCAATATGGCAGTATTCGGTGGGATCATTGCGGGTATCGTTGCCGGTCTTCTATACAATCGCTTCTACAATATTAAGTTACCGGATTGGTTGGCATTCTTCGGAGGCCGTCGTTTTGTTCCAATCATTACCTCAGCTGTCATGCTCGTACTTGCTTTCATCTTTGGTTATGTTTGGCCGTTCATCGAGCAAGGTATCAACGGTGCCGGTGAATGGATGGTCGGTCTTGGCGCAGGAGGCGCTGCTTTGTTTGGATTCTTTAACCGTCTCCTGATTCCTGTCGGCTTGCACCATGTTTTAAATAATATTTTTTGGTTTGTTTTCGGTTCATACGAAAAAGCAGATGGTACGGTAGCGAACGGGGATATTGCGCGTTTCTTCGCTGGAGATCCAACAGCGGGGATTTATCAAGCTGGCTTCTTCCCGATCATGATGTTTGCCTTGCCAGCTGCAGCCTTTGCCATCGTCATGGCTGCGCGTAAGGAAAATCGAAAAGCCGTTGCTGGAGCGATGATTGGTCTTGGACTGACATCCTTCCTGACAGGAATTACGGAACCAATCGAGTTCTCGTTCATGTTCTTGTCACCTGTTTTATACGTCATCCATGCTGTACTAACGGGTCTATCGATGGCCATCGTTAACTTACTCGGTATTTTACATGGCTTCTCCTTCTCGGCTGGTTTCATTGATTACGCCTTGAACTTCGGGATTGCGAAAAAACCATTGTTGATCATCCCGGTTGGTCTCGCGTTCGCGGTCGTCTACTACTTCCTGTTCTACTTCATGATCACAAAATTCGATCTGAAGACACCAGGTCGTGAAGATGAATCGCTCGTTACAGACACGGGAGTCGTTTTGACGGACTCAGACGATAAATATGAACAACAAGCAGCTCAAATTTTTGCTGGATTGAAAGGAACAGAAAATGTCACGTCGATTGACAACTGTGCGACACGTTTACGTCTTCAAGTCAAGGATCCAAGCATCATTGATGAAGCAGCGATTAAAGCGGCTGGAGCAAAAGGTGTCATGAAGATGGGGGCGACTAGTGTTCAAATCATCATTGGCACAGATGTCGAATTCGTTGCAGATGCGATGAAACGACAGAAGTAAAGAAAACGACCTTTCCTGAGCTCAGGAAAGGTCGTTTTGCTGTACGCTCGCAACAGGTGCTGTTTTGCTCGAGCGATAGATCGGATAAAAGATTCCAATCAAGATGATGACGATCCCAATCCATTGAGAGCTCATCAGATGTTCACCTAAAATTAACACGGAACAGATGACCGCTGTCGGTAGTTCAGCTGCTCCAAGCAAAGAAACGCTTGCTGGGGAGAGGTGAGGCGCGCCCGCAGCAAATAAGAGCGGTGGTAAAATTAACGCGAACAGACCAAGCGGAATCGCGTATAACAGAAGTCCATTTTCGAAGTTCGCAGAGGATAAGAACGTCGTCGGTGGATACATCGTCATGACGAAAGCAAGACCACCTGTCATCATGTAAAAACTCTTCTTGATGACGGGTAAATGATTGGCGATGCGTCCACTAGCGAGTAAGAAAATTGAGAAGCTGACAGCCGCTCCAAGACCGAATAATGTTCCACGGAAGTCAAGTGGACTCGAGTAAGCGGCACTCGCAAGAATGGCTCCGCCAATCAACAGAATCGCAGACAGGAAATGCGCGCGAGATGGTAAACGTCTGAATGCGAGCGCATCGATGATGACACCGATCCAAGTGAATTGGAATAAGAGAATGATTGCAACGGATGCCGATACGGTCTGAAGACTTTGATAGTACAGATAACCAGTTGTACCACTAGAGATACCGATCAACATGAGAAGACCAGCTGTCTTAAGATCGAGACGAAGATTTTTCGTAAATAAGGCAAGACTGAAAATCATCAGCCAACCGAAGAAAAATTGACTTCCAGAAACGGCTGCTGAGTTAAATCCAGCTGCATAAGCGAGTTTGACGATCGTTGAGAGGACACCATAACTGATAGCGCCAATGAGAACGAATAAGGTTGCTTTTGAGCGATGCATGAATAATTTCCCTCCATTTTTAGTAAAAACCACACAAAAAAGGTTGCAACGGGGCCTTGTCCAGGTTTTTTGGACAGGGTTTGGTTGCAACCTGTGTGATTTATTGAGTTGATGTGTCGAGCAAACGATACAGCCGGGTTTTCGTTTGGTTGTACTGAACGGTCAGCGTGTTCCACTTCTTTAATGACGCGGTAGCTTTCCGTGTTAAACGATTTAAATCCGCTGTTGACTCATCAATCTTAACGAAATCCGGTTTTTTAGTCAAGCGTGAAAGCACTCTCTTTTCAGCGTCCATCGCTTGTCGATACGTTTTCGAGAACGTTTGAAACGTCTGCTGGCGTTCCTTGATGATTGCCACTAAGGCAGTTCCTTCCGTTTTTGCTTTACCATCAAGTTTGTTTACAGCATCCTTCAATTCTTCAAGATCAAGTTCAGCGTACGTTTCCTTACGTAACGTTTCTTCTTGTTTCAATAAAGCAAGCCGTTCATCATTTAAGGCTTCTAGTTCCTCCCGTTCATTTTGAGAGCGTTTGATTTCTTCAGCACCTGCATCAAGAACGGCTTGGTACGTATTAACTGAAATTTCGTCCTTACGAGCACGTTGATCAGCTAGCATGAATGCCTTTTCTTCACCTTTGACTTGTTGCTCTAGCTGTTCATGAAGAGAGGCTGGTGAATCGTTGGAGCAGGCAGCGAGTCCGAAGCTCGACAGGAATAGTACTGCTACGAATGATTTTTTCATCTAGATAGTAACTCCTTATAAATTCGAGTATTGCACGAAGTTGTACGGAATATGGAAATCTTCATCATAAATCGCGAACTGATAGCCCTTTTTTTGAAGTCCGGCAACAATGGCCGGAAGGGCCTTGATAGCTTGTGGTTGTTCATGCAAGAGAATGATTTCAAATGGACGCTCTGCTCGCCGAATGACCGTATTAGCCACTTCTTTTGCACTATCTTTGTAATACCAGTCCATTGAATCGATCGACCAGTCCCATACTCGGAAGTCTGCAGCGTGAATGGCAGATGCCATCTTTTTCGTGATGCCTGGATCAGAGCCATAAGGTGGTCGTGTCAAATGTGGTGTTAGCTTCGTCAACTCATGGATTTTCTTCTGAACACTTTGCATCTCTGAGACATACTTTCCTTTTTTGTACAATGTATCGTAATCGTGTGTTTCCCCGTGTAAGCCGATGTAATGTCCGGCTTTCGCAGCAGCTTTAACTTCTTGCGGAAAAGCATCTATTTGTGTTCCGAGATAAAAGAAAGTGGCACGAGTCTGAAGTTGATCCAATGTTCGAAGTAAGTCCGGTGTTAATGCGGATGGACCATCCTCGAATGTTAAATAAGCGACTTTTTTCGTCACACCATTCCATTTTTCCACGCGTGCTTTTTCCATATTGACGACAGGGACTTCAGTAATGGATTTACCTGTCGTAATGGATTGTTGTTCAGGAGTAAATACGTATCGATAAGCGACATATCCCCCAACTCCGAGAAAGACAAGTGTGAGAAGTAAGAAGAACCGAGGGAAAAACTTTCTTTTTTTTGTCCGCGGTCGTGGACCGAGTTCGCTAGCGTGGCTTGAGGTAAATGGATCCATCGTTGTCTGTCGCTCCTTTTGTCAAAAATATCATATACAGATAATGTAACATTCTGACTGTTTCTTTTGTAACAAACAGATGACAAAAAGATGACGAAAAATCGATTTTTCTAAAAAATATCGATTTATTTAGAAGAAGTTTGTAAGAAATAAAAAAACAACCACTGAATAAGTGATTGTTTCATGTGTTATTAGTGTTCTGTTACAGCACACTCATCGCATTCCGTTTGATAGGATTCACATTGTTCATCCATCTCTTTTCCGCAATGGGCACACGTCTTGACGGGAAGCTCACGATAGAATGCAGCAGATGCTTCTTGGTAAAGGGGTTGTTCCATGTGTTTTTTCCTCCTTCAAAATAAACGCAATGGTCTTTTTCTTGTTTTTATTGTATTAGTACAGAAGTTTAATGTCAACTATTGTTTTATAACAGTAAATTCGTTTGAAGTATTGATAGAGGACAATAAAAAAGAGACATGCTACGATATCTAAGTAATCTGATAATAATAAGGGGGATTTACACATGACACAGGCAACACTTGATACAATGCGTGTCTTAACAGAAAGACGTTCCGTTCGTCATTACGACGAAACGTTCAAACTTTCAAAACAGGAAGTGGAAGAACTATTAGAATGGACGACAGCGGCGCCGAGTGCTTGGAATTTGCAACACTGGCATTTCACGGTCTTCCATTCAGAAGAAGCGAAGCAACAGCTTGCACCGATCGCATACAATCAGCCGGCTATCACTTCGGCTTCAGCAGTCATTGCGATCTTAGGTGATGTTCAAGCTAATCGAAACTACAATCCGGTGTACGGTCCGGCAGTAGAAGCAGGTGGCATGACAGAGGATCTGTTTGATTCGATCAAGGCACAGGTAGAAGGCGCTTATCAAAGTGAAGCCTATGGGCGCGACGCGGCTATGTCGAATGCGAGCCTTGCTGCGATGCAATTGATGCTTGCGGCAGAAGCGCGTGGATTATCAACACTCGCAATGGGTGGATTTGATCATCAACGTTTTGCGGAAACGTTCATCACCGAGTCACGGTATGTACCGGTCATGTTGATTGCTATCGGAAAAGCGGTCGAAGATGCGAAAAAGCGTCCGGCACTACGTTTACCGATCGATCAAGTGTCGACCTTCCTGTAAGTCATTCAAAATGGAGGAAGCGGGGTTCAATTCCTCCATTTTAATTTTTTTATTTTTTTTCAGAAAAAGACTTGTCAGCCTTTTAGTTTCTTGATATATTAATACATGTCCTAGCAAGTACATAACGTACTGCAAACATGATTCTGTAGCTCAGCTGGGAGAGCGCTACCTTGACAGGGTAGAGGTCGCTGGTTCGAGCCCAGTCAGAATCATACCGAAAACCCGCTTCTCCTTTATAGGAAAAGCGGGCTTTTTTATTATTTCTTTATCTCATCCTCGGTGACCCATTTATGATTTTTCACCATCTCTCCACCGTCCGTTGGTTCATAGTTCACCATGTAGACAGTCGTTTCCTTTACTTCATCAATCGTCGCTTTAGCTCCATCCATACCTTTCATATGATCTGCCTTGACAGTCGTTTCATCACCAACTTGCAGTGGCTTAGTTGGAACGGGATCGAGTTCTTCCTGAATGACCCATTTATGATTTTTCACCATCTTTCCACCAGTAGTCGGTTTGTAACTGATCGCATAGACGACGGTATCGTAAGCTCCCGCAATCGTTGCTTTAGCTCCGTCCATACCGTCCATATGATCCGTCGTCAACGTGACGTTGCTTCCTTTCGGATAAGTCGGATCACTGGCTTCCTTTAAACCGGATGGTAGCTTTCCGTCGCTCGAATGCATCATATCTCCATGAGACATGTCGTGTGAGTCACTATTACTTCCATCGTTATTGGCGGATCCACATGCACCGAGCCAAAGCGTAGAACTAAGAGCAAGTGCGGTTAATGTCAATGATTTTTTCATATATAATCCTCCTGAAGTCACTAGTCTTCTTTACTATACCCAGCGTATATGCAAATCGTGTGCAGATGAGGTGACAGTTTCGTTTGTCTGCATCGATCGCGATTTTTTTAGCTATACTAAAAGTGGAGAGAAAAAGGAGGAATCGTCATGCGTCGTATTTCATACTCGGTCGGAGGAATCGTTCTTGCGGCATTTTTAATTTGTGGCAGTGTGTTGTTCGGGACATTGTATTATCAGTTGTCTCAAACACGAACGCAGGAAGTAGTGGACGGTTTACTGAACCGAGGAAATACACACCGTGATGTCCTTGTCGATTCCTATGACCAAACGACGATGCGCCATGTCAGCATGATGGAAGCAGATTCATCGTTTACTGTGGTGATCACTGATGCAGATGGAAAACAACTTGAAGCGTCACGACCTTTGTCGAATGAGATGAAGAGCATGTTAGAGCATACGGATTTTGATTACCGTCAACAAGGAAAAATCGTGACGATGCGTGACTTTTTAATGACGGACAGTCCCATTACCATCGACGGGAAACATCGGGGTCATGTCTTCATGTTCGCTTCTAAAGCAATCGTGGATCACGTACTTGATCCGTTGAAACAGCAGTTTTTCCAAGTGGGTCTGCTCGCACTTTTATTAGCAGGTGCGGCAAGCATTTGGACGACCCGGCTCATCTCTCGTCCGCTGGTTCAAATGGAAAAAGCGACGGCACGTCTATTAGATGGGGAAGATGGAGCGTTGCCGATTGATCGACAAGACGAACTGGGACAATTGGCGCGTTCGATTCAGCAATTAAAACAAGATCTCGATTTTTTGAATCGGGAACGATCCGAATTTTTAGCAAGCGTATCTCATGAACTACGAACACCATTGACATATATAAAGGGATACGCGGACATTCTCGAACGTCAAACGTTGACGCCGGATGAGCAACAACGCTACATTACGATCATTCGAGAAGAAAGTCAGCAAATGAATGAATGGATTGAGCAATTATTTTGGTTAGCACGCATTGATGCCAATGCTTTTATGATGGAACGAAAACCTGTCGATGTCGAAGACTTGATTCATCAAGTGATACGATTGATGCGTTTAGACATCGAACAAGAAAATGTTTCGTTCGAGATAGAAGGTGAGCGAATAGAAGTGATGGGTGACGCTCAGCAGCTCCGTCAGATGATCGTGAATATCATTGAAAATGCACGGCGACATACGACGTCGGGAAAAATCATCGTTCGTTATGGTGTCAACGCAGTAGGAGTTTTCATTCAAATCGAAGATACAGGAGAAGGGATCGCTGCAGAATCTTTACCTCATGTAACGAAACGGCTCTACCGAACGGAAGCATCTCGTTCTCGAAAACATGGAGGAACTGGAATCGGACTCTCCATCGTTGAAGCAATTGCTCAGACACATGGAGCAGAATTGAACATCAAGAGTCAACTTGGACATGGAACACAAGTGACACTGCAGTGGAAGGAGAAATAAAATGCCGCATGTATTGATCGTAGATGATGAACCAAGAATGCTTGAACTGCTCAAACTGTATATTCAGCCGTATGGGTACACGTGTCAGCTTGTGGATTCTGCGCAACAAGCTCTTGATCTCTGCCGTCAGCGCGTATTCGACCTGATTTTACTAGATGTCATGATGCCGGATATGGATGGCTGGACATGTTGTCGTCTCATTCGAGAACACTCTAACATCCCGATCTTAATGGTTACGGCGCGGAATCAACGGGAAGACATCATTCGGACACGAGAAGTAGGAGCGAATGATTACATATCAAAACCGATTCAAGAAGGGGAACTGATCGGACGAATGGAAGTTTTATTACAGCAACAGTACGATGGTCTATCCTATGACCGGGAAAGCTATCGTTGTAGTTACCTCCAACAAAAGATTTCGTTAACGAAGACGGAGTTTGAGTTGTTAGGTGTATTTTTAGATTCTCCACGACGTGTTTGGACGCGCGATCAACTAACGACGATGTTATGGGGAGCGGAAGCGGCTGTAGACGAGCGGACGATCGACTCGCATATCAGACATTTAAGAGAAAAACTACGTGTTTGCGGTTTTCCGATTGAACAGCATCTGGAAACAGTTCGCGGAATCGGATACCGCTGGACACACCAATAAAGGGGAAATTCAAAACATGACGACACTCTATTTCGTACGGCACGCACATTCGACATACTCAACAGATGAGAAAGCACGTCCACTTTCCGATACAGGACAGGCAGATGCGATACGTTTACTTGAAACCTTTCAAGAAATTCCAATCGACAGATTCTACAGCAGCCCGTATCGACGGGCAATCGAGACGATTGCACCGCTCGCGGAGGCACGTCAACAACCAATCATTGAGGTAGAGGAACTACGAGAGCGATTGTTGGCACCGGGAGAGCTTGACGATTTTCAAGGAGCGGTCACATATGTATGGCAACATCCGAATGAAAATCCGTATGGAGGCGAAACGAACAACGAAGCGTCGCAACGCATTCGACCATTCATCGACGAACTAGTGGAGAAGCATCCTGACGAAACAGTCGTTCTTGGAACACATGGAAATATCATGGTGCTACTCTTAGAAACATTTGATCCGACATTCGATTACGCATTTTGGAAGTCCTTATCGATGCCAGCCGTATGTCGAATGGATGTGAAATCAGGAGAAAAGGCGGACATTCACGTCGTACCACTTTTGACGAATACAAATTACAAAAGAGACGGAACTGATGCGTGAATCAGTTTCCGTCTCTTTTGTAATTGGAGAAATCTTAAGGTGTAGGAACAGCACCTTCATGTTTTCGGATCAAGTCAGCCGTCAGTTGACCGGACAATGTGACCATCGGTACACCGCCGCCTGGGTGTGTCGAACCACCGACGAAATAAAGTCCTTCGTACAAGTCACTCTTCGATGGAATCTTGAATCCACCATTTTTCTTCCGATCGGCTGCGACACCATAAATCGATCCACCGTTTGGACCGTATAATTCCTTCAAATCTTCTGGGGTAAAGCGATATTCAAACTCGATCGATTCTCGAAGTCCATGAAGTCCCATCCGCTCCAGTTTATCGAGAACGACTTCACGGTACGCATCCCAGTCGACCTCACCTTTTTGGAGTGTTAGAGGAGGGACATGCGTCAAGACGAACAGATTATCTTTTCCATCGGGCGCTTGCGAAGCATCAGATTTCGACGAAACCCCGACATAAATCGTCGGATCCTCAGGAGGCGTTCCTTCTTTGAACATTTGAGCGAATTCGCGCTCTGGATTTTCTGAGAAAAAGAAGTTGTGATGTGCTAGTCCACTATACTCACGGTTCACACCAAGTAATAATACGAGTCCAGAAACAGAGGGAGCAAACGATGCCTGTAATTTTTTTGCCTGCTTCCGGGCTTTTTTCTCAGGTACGATTCGTTCGTAAGTCGGGATGACCTCAAGATTTGAGACGACGATGTCGGCTGCATGGAACGTACCATTCGAAAGGACACCAACTGCTTTTTTATTTTCAAGGACGATTTGTTCAACCGGTGAGTTGAGATGCACCGTGACGCGGAGCTCGTCAAGCAATCGTTTCATAGCACGCGCGATTTGATACATCCCGCCTTTAACATAATAGATGCCAAGCCCCATCTGTACATAAATCATTTGATTGAAGACGGCTGGCGCTTGATAAGGGTTGGAACCGACATACATGACCATGTAGTTGAACAGCTGTTCGAGATACGGATTATTGAGGTGTTTTTTTGTTCCGGTCGCGACGGTGTTCATCGGGTCCATCTTTAATAAATCAGACATCGTATGGTATTTTTTTAAGTCCTTTAAATCTTCGAGACTGTATTTATAAAAGCTGTCGAGACATAAGTCATACATTTGTTTTGAGTACCGGAACAATTCGACGAAATCCGCTCGTGACGAAATTTGCTCGACTTCTTCAAGCATTCCAGGTAAGTCACCTTTGACGTCGATTTTTGTTCCATCTTCAAAAAAAGTACGCCATTGGGGTTCAATGCGTTCGATTTCTAAGTAATCATCTAAGTTACGATGAACACTTGAGAAGAGTTGTTCGAGTACCCAAGGCATCGTTAAAATCGATGGACCAGTATCAAAAGTAAATCCTTTCCCGCTGCGCTGATTTAGTTTCCCACCGACGTTTGCATTTTTTTCAAGCATCGTGACTGCGTAACCATCTCCAGCTAAACGAATGGCAGCAGACATACCGGCAAGACCAGCTCCAATGACGATTGCACGTTTCTTCAAATGGATCACTTCTCCTTTTAATAGATGAATGGAATCAAACGTTTTCGTTTTGCAGCCCACATCGTATAGGCAGGTCCGAAACCTTTTGTCAACATCGCTTCCTCGATCCGGATTCGATAGAGTAGGAAAAAGAACATGAGCACTCCAGCGAAAGCGAATAGGACCATTTGTCCCGTGAACAGAGGAAAGCTGATCGTGATCAACAATAATCCACTGTACAATGGATGGCGCAAGAAACGATAAGGACCACTACTGACAAGCTTGTCATCAGCTGCGACGACGACGTGACGAGTGAATTGTTGTTTTAAGTGGAGAATTCCCCAAAGGCGTAAAGCGACTCCACTCCACAACAGCAGGCAGGAAGTGATGCGCAACCAGGGAGAAACACTTTCGTCCGCAAAGAGGAAAGAGCAGACGATCGTTCCACTCAAGACAAGGAAAATCAAATAAAAACTTACTTGTTCTGCGGCGCGCGACTGGGAATCGGATCGATTCCGAAAACGAATCATTTCACTGATCCAACAGACGCTACCAATGCTGAAGATCCATTCCCACAATGTCACGTACACTCCTCCTTTCTGTTTCAGAACTTGTTTCGAAAGCGCATTCAACGTTATTTACCCATTGCAATTCACCCTTAAGCTACATTTAGAAAACTTCAGAAATACTTCATTTTCATGACAAGCATTCCGAATGAACCCTGTTTGAAAAAAATAATGGTATTCTAATCTAAAATATGGATGCAGATCCTCATGCATAAAGGAGATACACGATTCATGAAATACATCAAGACACTCATCACGACATTGGCATTGACGGTAGCCTGTACGTCGACTTATATATCAGAAGCTGAGGCGGCGACTTCTTCTTATCGTCAAGCCAAGACATCCCTTCATTTACGTCAAGGGACATCAGTCGAGCAACCGAGTATTGCAGTCATTCCGACAGGGATTTATGTAACAGAACTATCAAAAATCGGTACGTGGTCCAAAATACAGTACGGAACGAAGATTGGCTATGTAAGTACGAAATATCTGTTGACTGATGAACAAATCGGTGGGAAACGTATTGGCAAGACACTCATCGCGAATAAGAACTTAGCACTCCGTTCGACGTACGCTCCTGGAGAGAATCAGCAAGCGCGTGCAGCTTTTGAGAAAATGCGCTTGGCAGCAAAAAAAGAGGGGATTACGCTGGTCGCATTTAGTACATACCGTTCGTACGCTTACCAAAAGGCATTGTTTGATAAATATGTCGCGCGAGATGGATATGAAAAAGCGAGTACTTATAGTGCGGAGCCAGGAAAAAGCGAACATCAGACAGGACTCGCTTTTGATATAGGGGGAGCAGATTCTTCTAAATACGCGATGTTCAGTTTTGCGAAGACGAAAGAGGCGAAATGGCTGTTCGCGAATGCGCACCGGTATGGTTTCCATCTTCGTTATCCATCTGGTAAAGAATCGTGGACAGGTTATACGTATGAAAGCTGGCACTACCGTTATGTAGGGGCGACGCTTGCTGCTCGCCTGAAACTCAGTGGGTTGACAATGGAAGAGTATTTTCATCTTGCTCCTTGGAAACCAGTAAAGACTTCGACATCTTAAAACATGATAAATAGAGGGTGTTGGATTCATCTATTATTCGTCTTGAATGAAAGAGATGGACTGTTTGACAATGACCGGCATGCTGATTGGTAGCTGAACATGACGGTACATTGGAGCAGACGGATGAACCGTTGGAATCATAAGCCTCACACTATAAAAAGCCCATCGCAATCCAAGCGATGGGCTTTTTTGATGTTCACTTAATTGGTTGTTCGTTCTTTTTTCGCTTTTTTGAAGAAGAACAGTTCATAGACGACTGGAACAATGATGAGTGTTAACAACGTAGATGTCGTTAACCCCCCAATAACTGTTAGGGCGAGACCTTTTGAGATCAATGTCCCTGAAGAAGTTGTTAATGCGAGTGGTACCAATGCCATGATCGTTGCGAATGCGGTCATCAGGATTGGACGCAATCGTGTTTTACCCGCTTCAATCAATGATTCGCGAATTGGCATACCACGACCAACGTTTTGACCAATACGGTCGACGAGAACGATGGCATTCGTGGTGACGATACCAATTAACATCAAGAAGCCGATCATGACACTGACCGATAATGGTTCATTTGCAAAGAAGAGCGTGACGAGTGAACCGATTGGAACAAAAATCAGTGAAGACAAGATGATGAACGGAATTCGTGCTTTTCCGAACGTGATCAGCATCGTCAGGTAAACAAGCCCGATTGCAACGACAATCGCGATTCCGAGGGACTGGAAGATTTCGACTGTATCATCATTCCCACCACCACTTGTCAACGAGACACCGTCTGGTAAATTAATTTTTTCGACCTCTGTTTTTACAGCATTAGAAACGTTTTGTACGTCGTCTCCTTTAACTTGTCCGGAAACGCGAGCATATACTTTTCCGTCGAGCTTCTGAATTGATGTGAAGGTCTCAACTTCTTTGACGGTCGCGACATCTTTTAGAGCAACAGGACCGTTTGCTGAGAACAGTTGGACGTCTTCGAGATCTTTCTTCGAAACGAGTCCTTTTTCATAAGACAATTGTACGTCTTGATCTTTATTATCAAGATTCAACGTGCCAACAGTAACAGGCTTCGTTTGATCATTGACGGTCCCGAGGATCTGAAAGCCGGATAGTCCACGATCACTTGCTTTTTCAGGATCGATTTCAACGAGGAATTGCTTTTGTTTTTCGCTGAAGTTGTTTGTGATATATTTTAAATCACTATTTTTGGACATATTATCCTCGACTAATTTCGCAGCTTTTTGAAGCGCTTCGAGATCGTTCGAGAACAGGTCGACATCGACGTTGTTGTTCGACGGAGGACCACCTGTTGATAATTCAGCTACGCTGATTTTGACATTGACGTTTTCCTCTTGAGCGATGTCCTCCATCTGTGTCTCAAGTGATTTGATCGTTTGCTCAACGTTCGCGCCGTCCTTCAGGTTCAAGAAATAACTTGCTTTATTATCGAGACGTAAGCCTGTCGTAAAGTCTCGTGCTCCGACAGACGTCGTGACGTCAGCGATTGCTTGTTCTTTATCAAACATCTTTTCCATCTCAAATGAGACGTCGCTCGTTTTCTCGAGCGATGTGGCAGCCGGAAGTTCAAGCGATGCCGTTAGTGTCTTTGAGGCTTCGTTCGGAATGAACGTAAAGCCGAGACGTGGAACGATCGCTAGAGAACCGCCGAGAAGAATGAACGATACAATTAAGATCGTCGCCTTATGCGAGAGTGACTTTTCAATCAGCTTGCCATACCACCGTTGAAGAGCACCTTCTTTTTCTTCTGCTGGAACCTTCTTAAAGGCAAATTTCGCAAGAATCGGTACGATCGTGATCGCAACGAGTAGTGAAGCAAGTAATGAGAAAATAATTGTCAAAGCAAACGGTAAGAAGAACTTACCAGTGATTCCACCGACGAATCCGATTGGCAGGAAGACGACGACGGTCGTTAGCGTCGATGACGTGATTGCTTTTAAAATCTCTTTTGTCGATTGTTCGATGATCTCATCCGTCATACCGGATTCGGATTTTCGAACACGCCGGAAGATGTTCTCGATAACGACGATACTATCATCAACGACACGACCGACCGCAACGGCCATCCCGCCAAGTGTCATGATGTTCAGAGAAATATCTTGCCAGTTCAAGAAGATAGCAGCAATGAGTAACGATAAAGGAATCGAGACGATGGCAATAATCGTTGCGCGAATATTTCGTAAGAACAAGAGTACAGCGAGAGAGGCAAAGAGGGCACCAAGTAATCCTTCTTTGACGAGTGTCGCGACGGATTCCTCGATATCCTTCGCTGAATCGATCCCAATCGTATAGTCGACTTGATCGTCATATTTATTAAGGATCTTCGTGACTTCATCTGCGATTTCGACCGTATTGGCATCTTGTTTTTTCGTGATTGCCATCGATAAGGAATCTTTTAAATCGTAACGTGTTTTTTCGCTTTGTTGCGAGACTGCTTCGATTTTTGCAATATCTTCTAGACGAATCGGTTCTGCAGGTTCAGACGCCTGATCTGTAGCTGCTCCACCTGTTGTACTTAGTGGTCCTTGTGTTGCACCTTGTGGTGGACCGCCAGCAGATGAACCACCTGTTTGATCGCTACTAGCTGAACTAGTCGCACCTGCAACGGGTGTCAATTGTAGATTTTTTAGTTTATCTAGATTTTCTAGTTTTTCCTCAACGCGAATCGGTATTTTTGAATCGTTTTCTGATAGCTGACCAGATGGGAACGAGACATACTTTCCGTTGATTTGTTCCTTGATACTTGAGAGCGAGAGTCCTGCTTCTGTTGCTTTCTGATTATCGACGGTGATTTGAACGAGATCATCTTTGTAGCCACCAACGGAAACGCTATTGATTCCTGGAATCTTATTAAGTTCAGGTTCGATATCGTCCTTGAGGATTTTTTCGATGTCTTTACCATCCTTACTAAAGAAAGAGATATTATAGATTGGGAACGATCCAAAGGACAGACGATTTAATTTCGTTGTTGCTTCCTCTGGTAGATTCGCATCTTGGATTGCAGCATCAATCTGTTGTTCGACTTTATCCATATCAGTATCGAACGGGAATTCGATGTTTAAGATACCGATGCTTTCATAAGAAGAGCTTGTCAGCTTAGTAGCTCCTTCGATTCCTTTCAAAGCAGTTTCAAGCTTCGAGACGACTTGTTTATCGACATCGTCGGGCGAAGCACCAGGATATACTGCTTCAACAGAGATTTGAGGAAATTCGATTTCTGGGAACTGATCGACTTTTAATTTCGAGAAAGAATAGACGCCTCCTAAAACTAAAAGAATGGCGATGATGAAAACAGCCACCGAATTCTTTAAACTGAATCGGGTTAAAAAGTTCATATGAACACTCCTTTCGTTTATATGTGCTTATTTACATAGTAGAGGACACTCATAGAACCCGCAACTTTAAAACTGTTTTATTCAAAAAGATCTTTTTGAAAAAAGATAATTTTTTTTGTTAAAAAGGCTTTACACCTTTCGATATGCTGCTATAATAAAAATATACCCAGTAACAACACAGCATGATTCTGTAGCTCAGCTGGGAGAGCGCTACCTTGACAGGGTAGAGGTCGCTGGTTCGAGCCCAGTCAGAATCATACCGAAATCGTTCCTTTTCGAAGGAACGATTTTTTTTTGCATTAAAAAAACTATTCCCGAAATCAATCAGGAATAGTTGGAAGGTAGAGATATTATTTTATTGGATTTCGAGATGAAGATCGCCACGCTTCGTCCAGCCTGCGACAGTCGTCAATCGATAGAAGACGAGTGTCAAGACGCCAGGTAAAACGACACCAGTCAAGAAGAAGATAAGGAACGCCTGAGGACCTTGGTTGACGAAGATATTGAGTGGCGCAATCATCGAATTTAAACCGAGTCCAGCGAGTTCATATGGTACTTTCAAAGAGAGAAGAAGCGTCGCTACAGGAGCTGAAATCATCGCTGCGAGAAACGGTGCAACGACAAGACGTGGATTTTTAACGATATTCGGGAATTGTACTTTAGGTGTGACAAAGAAAGAAGCAATCAAACCACCGGGATCCGTCTGACGATATGCCATCAATGTGAAGCCAACGAATTGAGCGGAACAGCCAATGAGTGCAGCGGCACTTGCTACAGGATCAAGCTGCAAAGCGATAGCGAGTGCAGCGGACGAAGCGGGAGACATCAATAAGACACTAAAGATGAGTGCAATGACAAGAGATGTAGCAATAGGAGACGATTCGACTGAAGCGGTGATCATAGCGCTGAATTTTGTAAGGAGTGGTGTCGTTACGGCAGCAGCACCGATACCAGTGATACCACCGGCAAGCACAGCACTCATCGGGATGACCATCATGTCAAATTTCGTTTTTCCAGTCATGCGTTTTCCGACATATACAGCGACCGCAGCTGCGAGTAATGCACTGATTGGCTGACCGGGGGCAAGAACGAGTCCAGAAGCAGTCGATTGAAGCGCAGCACCACCAATCGTCGCTGCGATCATCGCGCTGAACAGGACAAGTGTGTTTCCTCCGAGCTGAAAGGCGATACCGGCACCGAGTGCAGGAGCAAGCAGTACTTTTGCGACGCCGCCAATCGTCAGTAGCATTTGGATATGTAAAAAATTGCCGAGCGTCTCAATCAGGAGTCCGACACCGAGTGTTACAAGAACGGCATTCGCCATTCCAGCTGATACTTTTACCATTCGATCCATCGCATATTCTTTCAACGTTGTCATCCTCTCTCTATCTATCTCTATTTTTTGCCATGAAAAAAGCCTATCCATTTTTGGGATAGGCGCCACTCATTCTGTGCGGGCGCCTCATTCGATGCATCGAAAGGAGGGCCCAAAAATCATTTCCGTTTCATCATCGGAAAAGTTTTCAGTCCCTCATGCATAGAATAATCAGTCGTCCGGCTTGGTTAAATGGCTGTTGCGTCGGAATCATTCAATCGTGCCCCTCTCTGTGAATTTTTCTAAGCCTAACATGCTTCTGATCAATAATCAATATTTTCTGACAATTTATTTTTTCTCTAAATCTAATAGGAATTCACGCTATCATCGGGAAATCCTAATGTACTAACAATGGAGGCGTTTACATGAAAGTAGTGATTTTTACAGATATTCACGGGAATGCTTCAGCATTGCGTGCCGTGTTGTCCTATCTCGATCAGTCTTCAGACATCGATGCTATATATTGCCTCGGTGATCTCGTCGGTATCGGACCTGAACATAATGAGGTCATCAATTTGTTAAGGCAGCGATCTGATATTCAGACGATTTCAGGAAACCATGATGAATGCGTCCTTGCTTTGATTCATGGGGATGTCTATCCCGCTAGTTACCAACATGCGAAAGAGCATCACCAATGGATTGCAGATTCATTGACGCAGGAGAATCAGAGTTATTTGGAGCGTTTACCGCGTGTATTGAATGTCACCCATCAGGAACAAATGATGTATCTGACACATTATGCCTATGCCGATCAGACTAAGAAAATCGGTGAGGAGCCCTTAAAGCCAGCAGTGGATGGAACGAAAGAAAACTTACCCGTCCTTTTTTCCGGAAATGAGGCGCGAATCATTGGCTTTGGTCACCACCATCCAGCACAACAAGTTGAGACGGATCAAACGCTGTACATCAACCCTGGAGCGGTCGGGTGTCAGGAAACAGCTCTTGCCCCAGTAGCAATCCTCACTTTAGAAAAAGGACAAATACGTTCGGAGATTCTGACGATTCCATATGATGATCGACCATTTCTAAATGTACTCAATGCAACAGAAATGCCGGAACGTGAATTGATGCGTCGTCTCTTCTTCGGTAATAGATCATGAAAAAAACCTTCATGAATAGTTCATGAAGGAAGTCGATCAAGCAGACAGTTTCGTCATGATTGAGACGAGACAGACGATAATCAGTAATAGGATGCCGATATTTCGTTTCAACGAGTGACGTGACCAGTAGAAGAATAGTGCAAGGACAGGGGCCACGAAAAAGGCAAGAACAATACTGATCAGTGTTGCAAGAAATAAAACAAATATCCAGAGCTTGCTCGTTGTCCGGTAAACCTGCCACATGTCGTAAAGCGACATAAGCGTATAAGCGAGTAACACAAAGATGATTCCGGTCGATAAACTCAAAACGATCATCACTCCATTCCTTTTTTAGTATAAGGGAAGGAGCAAAGATGACTATATGTCTTGCAGGAAAAAACGTGACGAATCGATGAACGTACGACTAAACGTTGTAATGAAGGAAAAGGAGAGGACATTCATGTCAAATGTGTATCGCCGTTTTTTTCTGTTTCCAGATATTTTAATCATGCTTGTATTACTAATTGCAATAAGTGGGTATATCATCGCGCAACCATTCAGTTGGTCCATGTTGCTATTCTTTTGCATCGGATTGATCGTCTTTAGTTTTAGTGAATATTTCACCCATCGCTTTTTGTTTCATCTATCACCACCGAAGAACGTGTTCGGACGAAAGTTGTTGAAACGACTCCATTACGATCATCATGCGCATCCGAATGAACTGCATCTGTTATTTTTACCAGTATGGTATTCCTTGCCGAATCTCGGATTTTTTGCGGTGGTGACATATCTTCTGACGCAGTCTGTCGTATTGACAGCTGCAGCTGCAAGTGGATTGATCGTCATGTTACTTGTTTACGAGTGGAAGCATTATGTGGCGCATGTTCCGCTAAAGCCGAGAACACGCTTTGGGAAATGGATGAAAAAGACGCATCTGTTACATCACTTCAAAAATGAACATTATTGGTTCGGTGTATCCAATCCGGTAGGAGATTGGTTATTTGGAACGCTGAAGGATGAAAAAACAGTCTTATCTAGCCAAACGGCACGTGATTTAGAAAAAGAATTGGATAATAAAAAACCGCCGATCCTAGACTGACCTAGCACTATGAGACACATATAAAACACCTTGATTAGGCTGCCAGTACACCGTATCTTTTCGGTGTCAGGTAGCCTAATTTTTCTTGGATTCGTTCTTCGTTATAGTAGTTTAAGTAATTAATAACGCGTTCAGAGACCTCATAGTCTCTTAGCGAGTTAAATTTGGCGTACTGGAACTCCTTGGACTTTAAAGTTAGAATGGAACGATTCAATAACTGCGTTGTCCCAACAGTTTCCTCTACGAGACATGCTACTTATTAGGTGATTGCTCTTAACGAATTCTTGAAAGGCATATGACGTATAGACACTGCCTTGGTCCGAATGAAGGATGACCCCTTCGGGATAGTTTCGGTTCTCAAGCGCTATCTTCAACGTATCGATCACAAGAGGCATTTGTTGATGCTCGTATAACTTGTAGGCGATGATTTCGTTATTGAATAAGTCCATGATAGTTGAAAGATATTTCGTCGTGCTGCCGTATTGGATATAGGTGATATCCGTCACCCACTTCTGATTCGGTTTACTTGCTGTGAAGTCGCGCTTGATGAGATCCGGTGCCGTTACGATGCGCTCACCTTGAGACTTCCATCTTCGTTTCAGCTTGATCCGGCATTGGAGATGGTGTTTTTGCATGATTTTCTGTACGGTATTCCGATTGGCTTTCAACTGATAAATTTGCTGTAATAATGCCTTTATTTTTCGATGTCCGTTCCGATACTTCGTCTGCTTACTTAGTCCAATGATGCTTTTTCGAGCACCGAGGGTGCTTTCACAGATTCTTTAATCCAACGGTAATAGTTTGCTCTCGGTACATTCAAAACGCTAAGAATAGCGGTGATTGTATACTTCCCCGAAGAAACTCTACAATTTTTATGACTACTTCTTTCTCAACTCTCTTTCGATCTCCATGTACTTTTTTAAGATTTCGTTTTCCATCTTCAATTTCGTTTTCCATCTTCAGATGAGACATTTGTCGTTCTCTCTTATCATCCTCACTTGCAGAATCTGGACCATGTCCATAGGTATATTGTTTTCCAATCGGCTGATCAAATCGATAATGTTCGTTAGCGCGATACCATCTCATCCATGTTTTAATTTGAGATTCATTTTTGATTCCGTACTTCTCCATAATCTCTTTCGTCGTTAACTTACCATTCAGCTTATCTTTTACTACTGCCCATTTCACTTCACTTGAATATACGTTTTTGCCCATGCAAAAACATCTCCGATGTTAGTACTTTTTAAAAGTGTACCACTCCGAAGGTGTTTTATATTGTCTCAAAATTTTAGGTTAGCCCAATCCATTGATCAGCGGTTTTTTATTCACAGAACGCGCAACATGGCACGTCGAATCGTATCGAGTTCAAGTGGACGCGCAATCGATGGCCATTCGGCGATCAACGCGATATACGTTCGAAAGATCAGGAAGGCCGTGACATCGACCGGTATGTCGCGATCGTCTTGACCAAGACGAGTCTCAAGTAATGTCTTGATATATTCGACGACATGTCGTTCAATCCGCATCCGTAATTCCTGCATCTCTTGTAATTTTAAGTTGCGTGTTTCTTCGATGATTTGAAGAATGAATAAGTGTTGTTGCTGATGATAGACGATGGCGTCGATCATTGCTTGTTTATTTTCTTCTACGGTCGCCTGTTCGACGTAAGCGCGTTCTGCTTCTTCTTTCATCTCTTGCAACACACGTGTTACGAGTGATTCAAACAGATTGAGTTTACTTTCGAACAATTGATAGACGGTTGGTTTTCCGACATGAGCGCGTCGGGCGACACGCTCGATCGTCGTTCCCTTATAACCGAGTTCTGAAAAGCAAGCCATTGCTGAGTCGAGTATCAAAGTTTCTTTATCAGACTGTGTCATGTTGTTTTCGTCTCGCTTTCGTTGAGAGTAGAATCCGTTTGGCTCCGAGCCCTCCAACGAAGCTGATGATTAATGCGACGACTAATATGATCGCAAGGACTTGACTATTGGATACGAGGGCATCCGTCACACCGAGTCCAAGCGCTTCGCGGAATCCACCGACCGAATATGTCATCGGTAAGAAAGCGTGAATCGCTTGGAAGAACCCTGGCGTCATTTCGACAGGGAACGTTCCACCACTACCACCGATTTGAAGAAGGAGTAGTAAGAAGGCAAGGAACTGTCCGACGCGACCGAGTAGCATCGCGAGCGTGAACAGAATGGTAATGAACGTCATACCTGTCAAGGCAGCGAATCCATAGAGCGCAGGGACACTCGCGACATCAGCATCCAGCACATAAACGATTGCTGTGGCCGCTGCGACACCTTGTAATGCGCCAATCGGTAAGATAAGTGATAATTTACCGACGAGGAAGCGCCATGTCAGACTCTCACCATGTTCGGGACGAATCTGATAGACCGAAGAGAACATCAAGGCACCTGCGAACAAGGCAATACTAAGGATATAAGCTGATAAACCAGAACCGTAATTGTTGACAGTCGAATAGTCATGTTCTTTTAAGACGACGGGTTCTGCTAGCATATTATCCCGCTCTTTTGTCGGCTTGACCGTCGCGTCTTTAGCTCCTTTGCTGAGCTCATCCTTCAGTGTTTTAGCTCCATCTTCAAGTTTCGTGTTGGCATCCGCGATTTTTGAAGCACCCTCGGTCGTTTTGCCGATACCATCTGTAATCGTAGAAGAACCAGATGCCAATTGTCCTAATCCGTTATTCAACGCGCTAGCCCCAGCTTGAAGTTGATGTGTACCATCTGACAGTTGGTTCGCGCCGTCAGCTAGTTGGGCACCGCCTGTTGCGGCTTTATGCACACCCGCAGTATACTGACCGAGTTTTTCATTGAACGTCTGTTGTCCACTAGCTAATTGTTGTGCGCCAGACTCAACTTGTTTCGCACCATCGACGAGCTTCAATTGTCCAGCGTTTAGTTGCGATACAGCAGACTGGACTTGCTGACCACCTGCGGCGAGTTGACCGATTTTCTTCGTTGCTTCTGTTGCTTGAGCAAGACTCTGATCAATTGCACCTTCTTGGGCAGCAAGACTTTGAATATTTTCTTCTAATGAACCAATAGAACCGAGTAATGTTTGTTTTTCTTCATCTGATAACTGTTCAGAAGCAGAAATAACTTCTTTTAGTTGAGCGACGTTTGCTTCAAGTGCTTCGCGACGGGCCTGTAAGTCCTGTTTCGCCTGTTCAGCATCTTGATTGAGTTGTGTTAAAAAGGCATTCGCAGCTTGTGCTTTTTCATCCAGTTGATTTAATCCGTCCGTCAACTGAGGAATTTTTTCATTAAGCTGAGCAGTACCCGCAGCCAGTTGTTCTGCCCCTTGGCGTACCTGTGTTGAGCCACCGCTGAGTTTTGTTGCGCCTTCTTGAAGTTGCGCGGCACCTGCCTGTAACTTGCCACCGTTTTCATCGAGTGTGTTCAATCCAGAAGATAGCTCACCCGTTTTTTGAGCGAAGAGGGTGGTTTTTTCGTCGAGTGTCGTGACACCATCACTCAGTTTTTTAGAACCTTGATTCGCTTCCCCGAGTTTTTCGGACAGTGTCAGACTGCCATCTGCGAGTTTTCCAAGATTTGTTGCTAGTGTTCTAGCGCCATCCGCTGTTTTATGGTTACCGTCCTCGAGTTTAGAGGAACCGTCCGACGCTTTTTCCATTCCGTTTGCGATTTTCTTTAACGCACCGAATATAGCACTACTATATTGTTTCGTAACGGATTTTCGGATTTTTTCGTTTAACTGTTTTGCGGCAGTACTCGAAATTTGTGTTCCCGAGTAGTTTTTCGCTGGATTCAAGTAATATTCTAACTCAATCTTCTTCGGGTGATCATCGAGTAGTGTCGTTGCATTTTTAGAAAAATTCTTTGGAATGACGACTGTCATGTAGACTTTTCCGTCACGCAATTCTTTCTCTGCCTTATCCTGAGACAAGAACTGCCAATCAAAATCATCATTTTTTTTGAGTTTATCGACGAATTGATCCCCGATGTCGACTTTCTCTCCTTTAAACTTTGTCGCCTGATCTTCGTTGACGATAGCTACCTTAATATCTTCTGTACGACCGTACGGGTCCCAGAATGCAGATAAGAAGATGGAGTTGTAAAGAAACGGTACGAGGATGAGGGCGAGAATAACGACGATCATCATCGGACTCTTCAATTTCTTCCATTCTGAGCGAAACATAAATACAAATCCCCTTTCTAAAACTCAAAACTAATTTGAGTTTTAGGTTTTGATGAGATTTACTTTACTCTCTTCATTATAAAAAATCAATCGATAATTCCAATTTCACACAAAAAAACGACTCACGGAGAGTCGTCTCTAGAAAATGATTAAGGAATTAACAGTAACTTTCCTGTACTACGTCGGCTTTCTAAAAAGTCATGCGCTGCTTTTCCATCAGATAAAGCAAAAATTGTCGGAGAGGGCAGGTTAAGGTGACTAGATAAAATCCAATCAAACAGCTCACCCGATCTGCGGATGCGTTCCTCAGAAGACGTTAACACATTCCAAAGGTCGCCACCTGTTAATGTTTTGGACGTATCCATTAAAAAGCGTGGATCGACAGGTGCGGGATCACCGCCTGCCATACCATAGAAGACGACGGTCCCATGTACTTTCGTTACATGGAAACTGTCCATTAGCGTAGAACCGATAGACTCATAAACGACATCGACCCCTCTACCAGAAGTTTGTGTAAGCACTTGCTCGACCCAGTTCTCTGAGTACAAATAGACAGACTCACAACCGGCAGTTTTTGCGATCTGTGCCTTATCGGGAGAAGAAGTTAAGCCAATCGGAGTTGCACCAAGTAAACGAATGAGTTGTGTCAGTAATTGCCCCACGCCACCGGCAGCAGCGTGAACTAAGACGGTATCTCCTGGTTGAACGTGATAACTGTCGCGAGTCAAATAATGTGCCGTCAATCCTTGTAATAAGACAGAAGCTGCTGTTTCGTATGAGATACCGTCAGGAAGCGGAATCAATTTATCAACGGGTGCCGCCACGTACTCAGCGTTCGCAAGCGGAACGTCCGCAAAAGCAATCCGTTGACCTACATGGAACGTTGAAACGGCTGCACCGATTGCGGTGATGACTCCTGCTCCTTCGTAACCTAAAATATAGGGAGGCTGTCCTTCTAAATGATAGTTTCCTTTTCGACGATAAATATCTGCAAAATTCAGACCGATCGCTTTCATTTCAATCAGAACTTCCTTTTCGCTGATTGTTGGCGTTGGCACGTCTTCGAAGCGTAATACATCAGAACCTCCGAATTCGTGGAATGTTAATGCCTTCATCTCAACACATCCTTCTTTTAAATCTGCTTATAGTATAAAGCAGAACATCTGAAAATGATGGACAGATGCGTTACACTAGAAAAAAAGAAGAAAGAAGGGACGTTATGAAACGTGTCTTAATGGGAGGCATTCGCTTTTATCAAAAAGTCATTTCTCCCATGAAACCAGCCACATGTCGATTCTATCCGACGTGTTCCCATTACGGGATGGAGGCAATTGAACGTCATGGTGCAGTAAAAGGGAGTTATTTGACGACACGCCGTTTGCTCCGTTGCCAACCGTTTCATCCAGGAGGTCTCGATTTCGTTCCAGAACCTGATCAGTTTAGTTGGAAAGCGCCGTTACAGCGAGAAAATCCCCGTGAGAAGGTCGAAGTCACTGTGGAATAAGTCATGTTAGGGTTTATGTTAATAGTTTAATGAATGAAGAAAAAGGGGGGTGTGTTACCGGAAATCATCGGTAACACCCCCCTTTAATTGTTTCATTTGTTGAACGCTCATAGTTTACCTGTTAAAAACTGTGCTTCACCGAGACCGAAACTCCAGTCCGCCGCATCATTTTCGACGATTGAAACCATTAAATCAGTCGGAGCAAGTCCACAATTTGCTTCTAATCGTTCAGCGAGCAATTGATAGAGACGTTGCTTCTTCTCTTTCGTCCGCGTTTTACTTGTCACACTGATAAGGACGATATCTTTACTCCGCTTAAAACCAAGACCTGTATCTTGAATGACCATTTCGTGGGCTTTGTGTGTATGCACGATTTGATACCGATCACGTTCCGGTACGTCGAATGCTTCGACCATCGCGTCATGTGCAGTGTTGAGTAACACGTTCAACTCTTCTTCAGAACGTCCTTCAATGACGTCGAATCGTAATAATGGCATAACCGTTCAGCTCCCTTTTTAAGTATGTAGAGCAGGGAAGAGTTCCCTGCTCTCGATTATTTATTCAAAGAATGGTTTGTATTGGCGGCGATCATGCATGACGGACAACCATTGTACAGTTGAGAATTCTTCAAGTACCCATTCACCGTTAAAGCGACCAAGTCCTGAATCTTTTTCACCACCAAATGGCATATGTGGCTCATCGTTGACCGATTGGTCGTTGATGTGAATCATACCTGTCTCGACTTCCAGTGCAAAAGCGGTCGCACGTTCAATAGATGAACCGTGCACTGCACCACTCAATCCGTATGGAAGAGAGTTTGCGATTTCAAGTGCCTCTTCATCTGTATCGAATGGGATGATGACTGCAACTGGTCCAAAGATTTCATTTTTAGCAAGCGGCATATCGTTCGTGACGCCTGTGACGACAGTTGGCGCAATGACGTTGTCTTTTGCTTCTCCACCTACACGAACGGTTGCACCGGCAGCTTTTGTTTTTTCAAGATCTTCAAGGATGCGTTCGACTTGTGATTGATTGATGAGTGGTCCGACTTGTGTCCGGTCATGTGATGGATCACCATACTGTAATTCTTTCACACGAGCAACGTATTTTTCGACGAACTCATCATGAATCGAAGAAGCGACAAGAATTCGGTTCGTCGACATACAGATTTGACCTTGATGATAGAACTTGCTGTAGACAGCAGATTCAACCGCACGATCGAGATCAGCATCATCAAGTACGACGAAGACGTTGTTTCCGCCAAGTTCAAGCGCTGTTTTCTTCAGGTGTTTACCGGCAAGTTCTCCGATGTGGCGACCGACTTCAGTTGATCCTGTAAAGGAAATCAAGCGTGGGACAGGGTGTTCGACGATGGCGTCACCGATTTCTGAACCACGACCGACGATAACATTTAAAACACCTTTTGGTAATCCAGCTTTTTCAAACAGGCTAGCGAAAATTAAACCGCCTGAGACAGGTGTGTCTGTTGCCGGTTTAACGACGACTGCATTCCCAATAGCGATAGCAGTAGCGATCGACCGCACAGCTAAGTGGAACGGGAAGTTCCATGGACTGATGACACCGATGACGCCAAGTGCTTTACGATAGATTCGGTTTTCTTTGCCTGGTACGACCGATGGACGAATTTCACCGTGCATCCGTAATGGGAAGGTAGCAGCTTCTTTTACGATCAAGACTGAGGCGAGGAATTCACCTTCCGCTTTAATACGTGTACTTCCTGACTCTTTGATTAGCCAATCGATGATAGTCTCTTTTTCTTCGTACAACACCTTCAGGAAGTTTTCGATGAGACCTTGGCGTTTTAAGGCAGGAACTTTCGCCCAGTCTTTTTGAGCAACTTGAGCCGCTTCATACGCATCATCTAAATCTTGTTGGTTCGCGGCAGAGATCGTAAAGAGCTCTTCTCCAGTGAATGGATTTGTGTTCGTCATGTTGCTGTCACTTGCGCCTGTGCGCCACTGACCGTCAATATAAATCTTCGTAAAATCCGTATGCAATGTAGCTTCGTTTTGTTGAGCCATCTCATTTCATCCTCCATTCGTTATTATAACAATTAAGTTATTCACGTTATGAAAAGAAGTAAAACACATCCATACACTTCTACCAAACATATTGCTCAAAATCAGTCAGTCAAGCGGGTTTTAAAGAACTTTAAACCAGGAATTTAACCAATATAATGCTATAAAAATGAGTGGGATCGTTCTTTTTTAGAAGGACGATTGAAACAAGCGCTTGATGAAACCTTTGCCTCTTCACGTTCGTAATAAAAGCAAGAACTTTAGAAGAAGGGAGGGATGGAAGTGACAATTTTATTATGGAGTCTAATCGTCGTGTGTTTTCTCGTCGCTTTTGCAGGACTCGTATATCCGATCATCCCAAGTGCGCCGATTTTAGTAGTAGGCTTTTTGATTTATGGATTCGGATTCGGTTTCTCTGAATTATCAATTAGTTTTTGGGTGATTCAAGCGATTTTCATCATTCTCTTGTTCACACTGGATTATCTCGTCAGCGCCTACACTGTTGATCGACGGGGAGGATCTCAAGCGGCTAAAATCGCGACGACAGTGGGATTGATTGCTGGACCGTTTATTTTACCAGGAATCGGACTATTGATTTTCCCGTTCGTCTTTGCCATCTTGACGGAAAAAATCATTAGTAAAAAAACATGGCAAACAGCCGTTTCAGTAGGGATCGGTACGGTTCTCGGTATCTTATCAAGTGCGTTGTTAAAGGGAATCGCGATGTTGCTCATGATTGTAATCTTCATCCTATACGTGGTCTGACCGATTGAAATCGTGTCTTCAAGTACACATTTTGCAAAAGTTCCGTTATAGTATGAATATGAAAAAGTAAGGAAGCTTTGAAAGAATAAAGCTTCTTTTTGCTGTAAACGACCAGATGCCTTTGCATCTGGCTTTATATTAATGGAGGTGAATCCCCTTTCTTCGGGGAAACGATTGGACAGTACACACTCAATGGAGACATTCGACACGACGACGATCATTATTCGACTACTCGTCATTGCACTACTCATCATTTTAACCGCTTTTTTTGTTGCCGCCGAATTTTCGGTCGTCAAAATGCGAATGTCTCGAATCGATCAGTTGATTACAGAAGGAAGCAAGACTGCGAAAGTAGCGAAAAGGCTGCTTGAGAATTTGGATTATTATTTATCAGCCTGTCAACTTGGAATTACCGTGACAGCGCTTGGTCTCGGGTGGTTAGGAGAATCGACGGTAGGTGCGATTCTCAGTATGTTGTTCGAAGAAATCGACATCCCAAACTCCGTTTCGACGATCATTTCGTTCGTCCTTGCATTCTCAATTGTAACGTTTCTTCATGTCGTGCTTGGAGAACTAGCTCCTAAGTCCTTGGCTATTCAAAAGACGGAAGCCATCACGATGTTACTCGCACCACCGCTTTATTGGTTCGGTAAGGTCATGAAACCTTTCATTTGGACATTGAACGGTTCAGCCCGGGTCATTCTTCGTTTGTTTGGTGTTGAACCTGCTGGTCACGAAGAAGTTCACTCGGAAGAAGAAATTAAAATCATCATGACGCAGAGTTACAAGAGTGGAGAAATCAACCAGACCGAACTTTCCTACATGCAAAATATCTTCTCGTTCGATGAGCGGATCGCGAAAGACATCATGTTACCGCGGACAGATTTAATCACGATTTCGAACGATGCATCGATGGAGGACATTATTCGTCTCGTTGAAGAGTATCAGTTCACACGTTATCCGGTAGCGGAAGAAGGAGATAAGGATAAAATCCTTGGCTTCATCAATGCAAAACAATTATTTACGGACCATATGGCGAACAAAGGGAAAGCATTAAGTTATTACATCCATAACTTGCCGATCGTATCCGAGTATTCACCGCTTCAAGACGCAATGCTGAAGATGCAGGTGGAACGGACGCCAATGGCACTCGTCATTGATGAATACGGAGGGACAGCTGGTGTCATCACGATGGAAGACATATTGGAGGAAATCGTCGGAGAAATCCGAGACGAATTCGATAAAGATGAGAAAGCGGATATCGAACAGATTCATGAGCGATTATACCGGATTTCAGGTCGTGTCTTAATTGATGACTTAAATGAACGCTTTAACCTAGGTATTGAAGAAGAAGATATTGATACGATTGGTGGTTGGGTCATGGCACAGGATACAGAAGTATCAAGTGGTCAAGAATTCCGCTATCAAGCGTATACGATCAAGGTCATGGAAGTCGATAACCACCAAGTGAAGTCGATTTATCTTCAATTGCCTGATCAAGAAGAAGTTGCAACAGAGGATATCGGATAAAATAGCAAAATCAAAAGACGATGGACATTAAGTTCATCGTCTTTTTTCGTTATTGAAAGAATGGCAGGGTAAAGGGATTGAACACTCCTTGTGTTTATCTCCGCCAGTGACGGGTATTACTGTTTATGTGGCAAAAAAGTCTTTTTTTAATTCAACAGGAAAAGGGGTTTTCTATCATGTCAAACGTCATTCTTACTTCACGCGCATCTGCAGTCGGTGGTCGCGACGGGAAAGTCGCTTCAGATGATAACGTCATTAATCTTGATTTAGTCATGCCTGGAACAAAAGGCAAAGAAGACATTCCGACATCAAACCCGGAACAGTTATTCGCAGCAGGATATGCCGCTTGTTTTGATGGTGCCTACAATTTGATGGCGCGCCAAGCGAAAAAACGAGTCGAGACGCGGACGAATTCAGAAGTCAGCCTCTTACAGGACGAAGCGGATAACGGTGTGAAAATTGCGGCGAAACTCGTCGTCGAAGTCGTTGGGGTATCGCAAGAAGAAGCAGAAGAACTACTTGAGAAGACACACAATTTCTGCCCGTATTCAAAAGCGACTCGTGGCAACATCGATGTTGACCTTTCTGTTAAAGTCGTCGATTCGTTATAAGAATACATCCTTAAGGAGGGTTTTCGATGGCACCAAAAGAAACCGATCGTCCAAATGAAAAATTGGAAGATGAACGGGATCGTCTGTCTGATAAAGAACGGAAACTGACAGAGGAGCAGCAAAAGGAAATCCTAAAAGGGAAAAACGAGATGCCAGATGATCCGGTTTCTCCACGAGATCGCGGAGAAGATCCGATTTAAATTCAAATAACTTGGGAGATGAATCACATGTCTAAAAAAGTAGCAGTCGTACTCGCCGATCATTTTGAAGATGTAGAATTCACTGGACCGGTTGATGCGTTAAAAGAAGCGGGGCACGACATTACTGTCATTGGTGCCAAAAAAGGTGCAGAGCTTGTTGGTAAACAGGAAGATGCAAAAGTAACCGTTGATCTCTCAATTGATGAGACATCGGCGGCAGACTATGATGCCCTTTTGATACCAGGTGGATTTTCACCAGATTTACTACGCGAAGATGATCGTTTCGTCTCATTCGTCGAAGAATTCGATATGTCAAAAAAACCGATCTTCTCGATCTGTCATGGACCTCAGTTGATGATTAACGCCAAAATCGTTAAAGGAAGAAAAATGACAGGTTATAAATCAATTCGCATCGACCTAGAAAATGCTGGAGTAGATTTCGCGGACGAAGAAGTCGTCGTTGATGATAATTTTATCTCAAGTCGACAACCGGATGACATTCCTGCATTCAATCGAGAAATCGTTGCAAAACTCGGCTAATCGTATAAAACAAAAATCAGCACTGCGTTGTCGCAGTGCTGATTTTTTTATGAGTTCTCTGGATAATCACAGAGTTCCGTGATAACCCCATGTGAATGACGAGGGTTCATATAAATCAGTCGTCGTCCAAACGGCGTCGTTCGATACGTATCTTCTAAAAATGTTAAGCCTTGTTGTTTTGCTTCGGCGATTGCTTGATCTAAATCATCAACACGGTAGGCAATGTGATGGACTCCTTTTCCACGTTGTTTTAAAAAACGAGCGATTGGACTATCCTGGCTAGTTGGTGTCAACAGCTCGATATGCGCATCATCGAACTCGATGACGGCGATGTTGGAAGCGACACCAGGTGCGGGGTTTGAGTACTCTTTTGTTAATGTTCCACCAAGTACTTTTGTATAAAATGAGATTGCTTCTTGCATATCGCGAACGGCGATGCCGGTATGATCTAGTTTCATCTGATGTTTCCCTCCATTCGCTTCAGTTTCCCAAAAATGAATTAAAGTTGCAATGGGAAGCTGTTTTCCATCATTTTCTATTACATAGAAGAGGAACAATTTATTTAAAATGAAATATCACTGAAATATTATGGAAGAGGAATGAATGCTATAATCAAAAACGTTCCTATAAATAAGAAAAACTATTATAGAATTTAATTTTAACGTAACTGTTATTCCATATAATTCATCGACATACTACTAGAGAAAAAGAGGGAATACTACATGAAAAAAACGTTCGCGTCGCTCATCGTTTCCGCACTAGTTCTTTCATCAGCACCCCATTTTGCAGCAGCTGACGATTTAAGTGAACAGAAAGCTAAAAACGAACAACAGCAACAAGACAATGCTAAAAAACAAAAAAACTTAGAGTCTTCCGTTAATCAGGAGGGTCAAAAAATTTCTAAGACGCAACAAGAAGTCAATCGATTAGACGAAGCCTTGAATGAAAAGATCTTTGCTGTCGAAACGAAAGATCGTCAAATTAAGGCGACGGAACGAGAAATCGTTCAACTTGGAAAAGAAATCGAAAAGTATAAAGCGAAATTAAAACGCCAAGAAAAACTACTTGGGGATCGTCTTCGTGTCATGCAAGAAAATGACGGGAACTCGATTAAATGGGAAGAAGTCATTTTTGGGGCAAAAAACGTCGGTGACCTCGTTAGCCGTGTCATGGCCGGAAAATCGATTTCAAAGCAAGATGATAAAATGATCACGGATTATCAAAATACGCAAAAGCAATTAGCGGATGCACAACAAGAAGTGAAAGACAAGAAAGCACAATTGGTTGTTGAAAAGCAAGAATTGAAACGCCAACAAGCAGAACTTGAATCGCAATTAAAAGAGCGAAACAAACGCTTAAAAGAATTACGTAAGAAAAAAGAGAAATTTGAAACACAATTGATGGATGCAAAAGAAGTCCAGCAAATTCTGATTGCTCAAGAAAAAGCGATTGCAGCTGAAAAGGCAGCACGTGAACGTGAAGCACGTATCGAAAAAGAGCGTCAAGCTCAAGCAGCACGTGAAGCAAAAGCGCGAGCAGAAGCTGAAGCAGCTCAAGCAGCGGCTCAAAAAGAAGCTGAGCAACAAGCAGCTAAAGAAGCAGCGGCTCAGCAGGCAGCACAAGAGAAAGCGTCGCAAGCAGCGAAACCTTCTGGTTCGACGAAACAATCGACTCCAAAAGCATCTACACCTGCGCCAGCACCAGCTGCGCCAGCACCAGCTGCGCCAACACCGTCAGCACCTGCGACACCTAAACCGTCACCATCATCCGGTGGTCTGTTCATCCATCCAACGGTTGGGGCTGTCACGCAAGGCTATGGCTCAGCAGGTGGAGAAAACGGTTATACGTTCCATAACGGGATCGACTTTGGTGGTCCGGTTGGAACTCCAATCGTTGCAGCTGCAACAGGAACAGTCATTACAGCATCAGGTGGTGGTCCTTACGGAAACCACATCATGATTGCTCACCAATTAAACGGTAAAACGTACACAACATTGTATGCTCATATGAGCGCACTCAATGCTCACGCAGGTCAACGCGTCAGTCAAGGTGAACAAATCGGTTTACGTGGAAGTACTGGGAATTCAACTGGTCCACACTTACACTTTGAAATCCACGTCGGTGGATACAGCTATAGTGCAACTGGTCCAGCTAGCTCAGTGAACCCAATGACGATGTTTTAAACAGTAAAGAATCGTTGCTTATGCAGCGGTTCTTTTTTTGCGATTTTCAAAAAATAAATGATTATATTACAAAAAAACGTTTTCATTTGAAATGTAAATGAAATTTTTTTGAAACGATTAGGGTGCTATAATCTATTTCAGATATGAGAGAAACTTGAATACTATAATAAAATATGAAAAACATAAGTGAGGAAAACGATATATGCTAAAAAAACTAATTTCTACCATTGTTTTAGGAGCATTACTTATAACAGGAACACAACCAATTGCGGCAGCAACGATCAAAGAAAAAAAGGCTGAAAATGCCGCAGAACAACGTAAATTAGAAAAAGCAATTAAAAAACAAGAGTCGAAAATTTCGAAAGAACAACGTCAAATCAATCGAATCGATGCAGCGATCAACGAAAAGATTTTTCAGATTTCCGAAAAAAATAAACAAATCGAGAAATTGAATTTGCGAATCGATGAATTAAAAGCAGACATCGTTCGCTACGAAGAGATGTTGAAAAAACAAGAAGAACTACTCGGTGATCGTCTACGTGTCTTCCAAGAAAACGATGGAAACTCAATCAAATGGGAAGAAGTCATTTTTGGATCGAAGGATTTAGGTGATTTATTTAGTCGTGTCATGGCAGGGAAAAAAATCGCAGAGCAAGATGATAAAATGATTTCGGATTACATCGCAACCCAACAAAAGCTAGCGGAAGCAAAACAAGCGCTCGTTGAAAAAAAGGCGGAGCAGGTTGAAGAGAAGAAAACATTAATCGAACAAAAAAAAGCGTTGAAAGTTCAAATGAAAGAACGCAGTGCTACGCTTAAAAAATTACGAAAAGGTAAGACGAAGTTTACGACAGAACTTCTAGACGCGAAAGAACTACAAGCCACACTTGAAGCTCAAGAACGTGCGATTGCGGCAGCGAAGGCAGCAGCTAAAGTAGCGGCTGAAAGAGCAGCAGCCGAGAAAGCAGCAGCTGAAAAAGCCGCTAAAGCGAATGCTCAAGCAGCAAAACAAGCAGGTAAGAGTTCAGAATCACCTACTTCAGTTGCCCCACCCGTTGTTTCGAGCGGTGGGAAATTCGTTCGTCCATCTTCTGGTGGCGTATCACAAGGGTTTGGACCAGCAAGCGGTGCGAACGGCTATACGTTCCATAATGGTGTCGATTTCAGTGGTTCGGTCGGCTCACCAATCGTCGCAGCAGCAGCTGGAACGGTCATTACAGCTTCAGGTGGTGGGCCTTATGGAAATCACGTCATGATTTCTCACTTCCTTGACGGGAAAGTCTATACGACAGTCTACGCTCATATGAGTTCATTATCTGTTCATGCAGGACAAACAGTTTCTCAAGGTCAGCAAGTTGGAACACTTGGTAGTACTGGGAATTCAACAGGACCACACTTGCATTTCGAACTACATGTCGGAGGCTATCAGTACAGTGCCTCTTCTCCTCTGAATGCAGTTAATCCATTAGCATACCTATAATTCAAAACGAGCTTCGGCTCGTTTTTTTCTTGCCGCTATGCTACAGTTAAGGCGAAATGAATACTTGAGCAACTAGGGGAGCTGGAGGAATCCGGCTGAGAGGAAAACCAATCTGTTTTCGACCCTATTACCTGAACTGGATAATACCAGCGTAGGAAAGTTGAGCCGAACGGATACCGAAATGGTTGGATAACGATTTCGTATAGCGTCGACTGCTTTTTTACAGCGGTCGACGCTTTTTTTGTCGGTAACAACTCCCTTACATTGCTCGATGGAAAGGTGAGAAAAATATGAAACATGTATTGACGATTGCGGGATCTGACTCCGGTGGTGGAGCTGGAATTCAGGCAGATTTAAAGACATTTTCGGCATTGGGCGTTTATGGGATGAGTGTTTTGACGGCGGTAACGGCTCAAAATACACTGGGCGTTCAAGCAGTAGAAGAGTTATCATCGGAAATCGTTGATGCCCAATTAGCTTCAATCTTTTCAGATATTCGTGTGGATGCTATCAAAATCGGTATGGTCTCGAATGCACAAACGATTCACGTCATTGCAACACATCTTCGCAAACAGACAGTTCCGATCATACTAGACCCTGTCATGGTCGCAAAAGGCGGGCATGCCCTATTGCGGACGGAGGCAGAGGAAGCACTAATCGCGGAGTTACTGCCACTTGCGACACTCGTCACACCAAATTTACCGGAAGCAGAGCGCTTAACAGGGCAGTCAGTTACTAATCTAGAGGAGATGCGACTGGCGATGCATCAGTTGGCTATGAAGACTGGAGCCGTCTTGCTAAAAGGTGGACATCTACCGGGAGCTGCCACGGATTTATTATGGGACGGGCGAGAGGAATATCGTTTCACATCAGATCGGTTAGATAATCAACATACTCACGGAACAGGCTGTACCTTATCTGCAGCGATTGCGGCACGGATGGCACTTGGAGAAGCTTTACCGGACAGTGTACGTCAGGCCAAGAAGTATGTTACAGAGGCGATTCGTCATGGATTTGCTCTCGGACAAGGGATTGGACCGACACATCATTTTCATTCACTTTGGAGGGATACACATGTTTACGACCATTCTTAAACACAAACCACTCATTCATCATTTGACGAACACAGTCACGATCAATGATTGCGCCAATGTCACACTCGCCGTTGGCGCATCTCCAGTCATGGCGGAGGATATTCGCGAAGTGGAAGAGATGGTTCGACTTGCGCAAGCTCTTGTCTTGAACATTGGAACAATTGATGCAGACATGCAAGCAGCTCAACGACTCGCCGCAAGCGAAGCGAGACGCTTGAACGTTCCGATCATCCTTGATCCAGTTGGAGCGGGAGCTACATCATTGCGTACGTCCTTTTCAAAAGAATTGAGTAGACTCGGATGTACGGTCGTTAAAGGAAATGCTTCAGAAATCAAGACATTGCTTGGGGAGAATGGACGAACAAAAGGAGTCGATGCTGCTAGTGATGAGATCATGGATCGAGAAATCATTCGTGCATTCGCTCGTAAACAAAAGTCCGTCATTGTCGTCACAGGTCCAATCGACTACATCACGGATGGCATGCGCGAAGTGGAACTACAAGTAGGTACGCCGCGTCTCGGAGACGTCACAGGTACGGGGTGTATGACAGCTTCTTTGATTGCGAGTTTTCTTGGTGCAGGATATTCTGCGTTTGAGGCAGCAGTCCACGGAACATTTATCATGGGAAAAGCAGGAGAACAGGCAGCATCAGAAAAAGGTCTAGGTAATTTCAAACGAGAGTTGTTCAATGCAATCAGTCTGATGACGGAGCAAGATTTGATGGAGGTGGTAGAACATGTCAATTGATTATTCCATTTATGCGGTGACAGATCGTCGATATCATCCGGGAGTCGCAATCGAAACGGTCGTTGAAGAAGCGATTTTAGGTGGTGCAACGATTATACAATTACGGGAAAAAACAGCGCAGGGAAAGGAATTCTTCGAACAGGCAGTCCGGTTAAAGAGATTGACGGATCGTCATGATGTTCCTTTGATTATCAATGACCGAATTGATATTGCGTTACTTGTCGGAGCTGGTTTGCATATCGGACAAGAAGATATTCCTCTAACCGCAGCGCGACGTCTCTTACCGAACACTGTGATCGGCGTATCGGTAGCAACCGTCGCGCAAGCGATTGAAGCAGAACGAGATGGAGCATCTTATTTAGGTGTAGGTTCTCTATTTGCGACGTCATCGAAAGCAGACGCCGACTCGATGTCACACACGATGCTTCAAGCGATTCGCGAAGCCGTGCGCTTACCTTTAATCGGCATTGGTGGAATTACGGCAACGAATGTCGCTTCTCTTCCTATCCCATTAGAAGGATATGCGGTCATCTCGGAAATTTTTGCTAAAGAAGATCGACGACGTGCTGCACAACATATGACAGATGCTGTATGGGAATGGCATCAATCTCTTCAGAACAGGGTATAATCCGTTCAGAGGTGATTGTATTGAAATGGCAGACGATCCGTTTTCGGGGCTATTGGATCCGGTATCGATTGGAACCACAAATCATTCGCGTGGATAATCGGGGGATCTACCATTTGGGGAAAATTTTATTTCCGCGTCCTAATCGTGTATCTTATAAAATGGCTCTCTTGCTGAAGGAAAAGTATGAAAGACGCTACAAACGTCCGTTGTATATCAAGACAAGTTCGATCGCTACAGAAATTTGGGGACACACCCACTTAGACATCTATTATCGAATACTGCTTCGTCTCCCGATTCCTTCTCGATTACGTAAGCGTTATAGGAATCGATTGGAGAGTACGAAGATCATCGATATCGGTGTACGTGCGGTCGATCAAAATCGAATCGTTTGGGATATCGGTGATTACGTAGGGGGATGGTTTGTATTTTGGCTCATTCGTAGGCGGATGCGCTGAACTTGCAAATGTCCTGTTTCTCATGGTGCAATATAGAAATAGAAACGAGGTGACGGACATGGACATTCCCCGTTGTGAAACGATTGCTATTGATGAACAGCGTGCGTCTGAGATTGGACAAGTCGTTGATACGATTCCGACGCTTGAAATCGGAAAATTATTTAAGATCCTTTCAGATGCGACACGACTACGAATCGTTTATGCGTTGACGATCGAAGAGGAATTGTGCGTTTGTGACGTCTCTGCTTCTGTCGACTGCTCGATTGCGACAGCATCTCATCATCTTCGCTCCCTGTTGAAACAAGGGCTCGTCAAGTTTCGTAAAGATGGAAAAGTCGTGTATTATTCTTTAGATGACCATCATGTGTCGTCGCTTGTTCATATGGCGATGGAGCATGTACAAGAGGGAAAAGCAGTATCTGAATAATTTTTAGAGTAAACGAAAAGCGCA
>NZ_DGCW01000008.1:0-117096 GCF_002385115.1 Exiguobacterium sp. UBA3968 | reverse complement strand
TGCGCTTTTCGTTTACTCTAAGGACGATTCGTCTGACTTGTTAGGTGCGAACCGGTGGGAAAAAAAGATCGTCGCACTAATTAATAAAAAGGACAGAATAGAGAGACTGAGACACATCCATTTATATGTAGCGACTAAAGTATCTGATTGTTGTAATTTTGCTTGAAGTGTCTTATACAAATCATCTTTCACACGAGATAAGTCCTCGAGAATCGTTTGTGTCGTTTGCGTCGTTTGTTTGGCAAGGCGCTTTGCTGCCGTTGGACTCTGACGCTCATAGACGACGAATACTCGTTCAATCTCGGACTCCCAGACATTATTGCGACGTAGTAAATCCTTGATTGCTCCTGGCGTGGTCGACGATTGATTTAGACTGTTTCGTAAATCATGAATTTTAGAAGTAGAAAAGTAATACTGTTCGAGATAACGACTATCTTCATACAATAAAAGACCACGCACCGCATTGGCACGATCTCGGTTATGTTCAACCAACTGGTCCACTTGATTGATTAACGGTATGTCATGATCCTTCATTTGCTCTGTTATCGTTGCAATCGTCCGATAACCGGATAGGGCGTAAATGATTGGGATAGAAGCGAATAAACTGATCAAAAGGATCAGCAGAATACGCTGACGCCAAAGTGAGTGCATGCAATCATTCCTTTAAATAAATAGACATGTCATAAGCTTAACTACTATCGCAAAAAAAGTGAAGCCTGTCCATTTTTTGAATAGGGAGAAGAAAGTAAAAAAATCAGTATTCCTAATAAAAAAGCAGGAAAGCTGGTGCAATACGAGAAGCTGTTTTAAAGTAAACGAAATAGAAAAAGCACAGCTAGGCTGCGCTTGAGTTTAAAACGAATACGAATGTTCCTTATAATTCCCAAAAACAGTATGGATTTCTGAGAACGTAACGAACGCGTTAGGTTCGACAGAAGAAACGATTTCTTGCAAACGGACGATTTCATTATTTTGAACGACGACATAGACCATTTTCTTCGTTCGGTTGGAGTATCCTCCCCGTGCATCAAGGATCGTCACACCACGACCAAGTTCTTTTGTGATGACTTCATTTATTTCATCCGCCTTTTCGCAAATAATGATACATTGCTTAGAAGCGGAATAAAAACTGTAAACCGTTTGAAGAGCTTTGGCGCGAACGAAGCTCATGATAAGAGCATACATAACGTGTTTCAAATCGAAGACCCACCATACCAAGATATAGATGACAAGATCTTGCATCAGAAATATGCGAGGAAGTGGCCAATTATGAAAACGAGCAAAGAAAAACTTTCCAAGAATATCGAGTCCACCAGTCGATGCGCCACCAAAGAAAATCAATGCCATTGCAAGACCAGAGACTAGACCGGCAAAGATGGAGGCAACAAGCGGATCATTCAACGACTCGGGAACGATCTGAGTCGGAATCCAGTCGATTAAAAAAGAAGAGGCAACGACAATGATGCCAGATAAGAACATGAATCGCTTTCGTAAGAAACGGAAACCTAAAAGGAAAAGGGGAATGTTTAAGAGCAATTGGGTTAATCCGATTGGAGTGTGGAAAAGCTCTTGAATGACAAGCGTGATCCCCATGATACCACCTGATCCGATATCATTTGGAGATAGTAGTAAGCTGATGTACAGGGAATACAGCAACGTACCTATGATTAAAAAACTGATTTTTTCAACTCTCTTTTTCTGTGGGTGTGTTGTAGTCATGGCATTATGATGAGTGACCTCATGCTCCTCCTTCTGTGAGTATCTGCCTGCAAGAGTACGCCCATATGCATAAAATTTCAACCCTTCTTATGAAAAAAGATGAAAAAGGGTAAGTTTTTTTAGGAAGGTGATGAAAATGAAGAAAACATTCTTGATTATAGGCTGTATTTGTTTAGGCGTATTGGTGGGGATTCGTCTTTTTCAACAACCAGACGAAGAAAACCAACAATCTATTTGGCATGATGGTGATCTCGTAGCGAGACAAGTCGGTGCTTCCATGATGAATACGGTAGCTGTTCGCCAATTAGCTGAACAACTCCCGTTTTCATCAGAATTAAAACAGGTAGATGTCGAAGGAGAGTCGTTACGGCTCGCTTATGACGTCACAGGCAAAGAACGGCGTGCTTGGATCGGGACCGATACTGGTACATTACAAATGAATCAGGATTTCTTGAACGCTCGCTTATCAAAAGTACTTATGCATCATACGCTCGTTTTATTTTCGACGATTCCTGACTTGACCAATCTTGAAATTCACTATACCGATCCCTATTCGAAAGCTGATTTTAAGATAGATCGTAGCGCGTTCGACATCTATACACCATCTGACATCGAACGCGCTACGTCATCGTCTGGACGTTTTAATCGTGTCGTCATCGATGGATATGTGCTTGATGCCTCCAGACGACAAACCTTTTTCGAGCGTTTCGCATCAGGATTTTCGATTCAAACTAATTAATTGTATAAAGCAAGAAAAGGCATTTTTCACAATCTCGACACAATGATATCGTTTACATCTCGTTCTTTTATGAAAACGATAAAACAGGTCGATTCAAGACTTGAACATCTCTTAAGATGGAAGTATCATAATAAATGAATAAACATTGTGAAGTGTTGAACAAAAGAAAGAGAGGTTTCTACAATGAACGAGGTAGAAGCATTAGAAGGATTACGGAATAAAGCAATCAAGTCGACACGTATGCTACAACTGCGTCCTCTCGAATACTTAGTTCGTGCCATGTTAGCGGGAATATTCATTGGATT
This sequence comes from Exiguobacterium sp. UBA3968, assembly GCF_002385115.1. Lineage (NCBI taxonomy): Bacteria > Bacillati > Bacillota > Bacilli > Caryophanales > Exiguobacterium > Exiguobacterium sp. UBA3968. The sequence continues at coordinate 114,333 of NZ_DGCW01000008.1, read as the reverse complement.
TGCAATCATTTTTACCTTAAAAGCAATTAATGGGCTGTATATGGCAGAATCACCTGTCGCGACACTTGTCGGTGGATTGACGTTCGGAGTGGCACTCGTCTTGATCGTTTATGGCGGTGCAGAACTGTTTACAGGGAATACGATGTATTTCACGACGGCAACGATGCGCGGCTATACAACGAAGATGGATACGATGAAAGTCTGGTTGATTTGTCTGATCGGAAATGGTCTTGGAGGATTAGCATTCGCACTACTCTTCTCTCAAACAGGTATCTTACAGGAACTTGGAATGAACAATTGGTTGTTTGCTGTATCGGAAACAAAAATTCATCATTCGACGTGGGAAATCTTTACTCGGGCAATCTTCTGTAACTGGATGGTCTGTTTAGCAATTTTCATTCCGAAGAACATGAAGAATGAGTTAGCGCAAATCATGATGATGATGGTACTTGTCGCAGTCTTCTTCGCATCAGGATTTGATCATGTCATCGCAAATATGGCATTGTTCTCTATCGCATTAATCGTGCCACATCCGGATACGATTACGTTTGCAGGAGCCATGCACAATCTTTTACCGGCTTTAGCTGGGAATATCATCGGTGGAGCAGTCTTCATGGGAATGATTTATACGTGGTTGAATAAAGAAAAACTAGAAATAGATGAATCACGTCAATCTACGGCACCGGTTCATATCGCTTCTAAACAAAATGCATAATGAAAAAGCAGCTGTCGCGACAGCTGCTTTTTCATTCATTCCATATGTTGAAAGCGATCAACATCTGCGGCGAGTTCTTCGTAAATCGTCTCGACGATTTGTGCGTCATCAAAGAGTCCGAGGACGTTATCGTCCGGTAAGGCGTCAACAGGAGACGTAAAGTACAGAACTGCCGTTAGCAATAATTGTTCTTGCTCCGCATGCATCTCGAATTTTTTCTGATAGAGGGCACGAAGCATTTCGAGTAGTTGTTTTAATTGGAAATAAAGGACGAGTTCTGCCTCGCGTTCGATATCAGAACTTTCCGTAGACGCGATATCTTGTGTCAGATGTGCGAGTCCGATTTCTGCTCGAATCAACAATTCTTGTTGTGCTTTTTCATCACCGACGAGATCGAGTGCCTGTCGGTGAAAATACGTATAAGCTGATTTAAAATCTCCGGGTGTGAATTCCATGATGATGCCTCCTTCTCTTCTCTTTCTAGTTTCGCCTTATTTCTTGCAAAATTGCAACTATTTCGTGAAAATAAAGATACAAGAAAGGGGATTACATAATGCCGACACAAGCAGAATTACAACAGTACGCGTCTTTAGCAGTGCGTACCGGGATCAATCTACAGCCAGGACAACAACTTGAGGTGCGAGCGGGAATCGAGAACTTACCACTTGTTCGCGAAATCACACGTGTAGCATATGAAGTAGGTGCTACGCAAGTATATGTACAATGGTCAGATGATGAGATGACGAAAATCCGTTATTTTGATGCACCAGAAGACTCGTTTGATACATTCCCGGATTGGTTAAAAGCACGTTACGATCAGCTTGCAGAAGAAAAAACAGCATTCTTATCGGTCGTCAGCGAAGATCCAGATTTATTAAATGGTGTTGATTCAAGTCGAATCGCGCGTGCGAATAAAGCAGCTGGTATTGCTCTCGCCAATTGGCGAAAGTTCGTCATGAGTGACAATGTCAGCTGGTGTGTCGTAGCAGCACCTTCTGAAAGCTGGGCGAAGAAAGTATTCCCTGATGCAGAAGAACCGATTGAGGAACTGTGGGCAGCTATTTTGAAGGCAACACGTGCTGATCAAGCGGATCCGGTTGCTGCATGGGCGGATCATGATCATAATCTGCGTTCAAAAGCGAAATTCCTGACAGAGAAGAAATACAAAACATTGCATTATAAAGCGCCAGGAACAGAGTTATCAATTGAATTACCAGAACGTCACGTTTGGTTAGGTGGCGGTGGTCCGAATGCAGATGGTGTTGATTTTATCGCGAATCTGCCGACTGAAGAAGTGTTCACATTACCGAAGAAGACAGGTGTTAACGGTCATGTCTCGAGTACGAAACCACTCAGCTACAGTGGTAACTTGATTGATGAATTTACTCTTTGGTTCGAGGACGGAAAAATCGTCAAAGCGGAAGCGAAACAGGGGCAAGAAGCATTGGATGATTTAATTTCACTCGATGAAGGTGCCCGGTATCTCGGAGAAGTCGCGCTCGTACCACATCGTTCTCCGATTTCTGATTCAGGTATTTTATTCTACAATACGTTGTTTGATGAGAATGCTTCGTGCCACTTAGCAATTGGTCGTGCGTACTCGACGTGTCTTGAAAATGGTCCCAGTCTTTCAGCGGAAGAACTAGAAGCACAAGGTGCGAACGACTCGATGACGCATGTCGACTTCATGATTGGATCCGCGGATCTATCAATTGAGGGAGAACTTGCGGACGGGACGCGTGAATCAGTCATGCGTGACGGAAACTGGTCGATCTAAACGAATAAAAAGGTGAGTCCGAATACTGGGCTCACCTTTTCTAATTAGATTATTATCATGCTTCTTCCCCAATGATTTTTACTTCTGTCTCAAGTAAAATACCGAATTTTTCTTGGACGGTTTCTTGTACATGGCGAATGAGTGCAATGTAGTCAGATGCTGATGCGTTTTCGACGTTGACGATAAAACCGGCGTGTTTCTTTGATACTTCAGCACCACCGATGCGTGTTCCTTGGAGTTCACTATCTTGAATCAATTTACCCGCAAAATAGCCTTCTGGACGTTTGAAGACACTACCACAAGAAGGATATTCGAGAGGCTGCTTTGTTTCTCGTTTATGCGTTAGATCATCCATGACTTCCTTGATCAATGCTGGATCACCCTCCGTCAAAGCAAATCGTCCTTCGAGAATGATGTATTCTTTCTTTGAGAAACAACTCGTCCGGTATCCCAGTTCGAGTTCATCATGCGAAATGTTCAACAGATCCCCTTGTCGTGTCAAAACAGTGGCGCTATGAAGGCAATCTTTGACTTCTCCACCGTAGGCGCCTGCATTCATGATCAACGCGCCACCAATCGTTCCCGGAATCCCGCAAGCGAATTCAAGACCACTCAGTTGATGCGCATACGCAACACGAGACGCCTCGATGATTGCTGCGCCACTTTGAGCGACGAGTTCATGTCCTTCGACCGAAATGTCGGTTAACTTTTCAAACGAAAGAACGATACCGCGAATACCGCCATCACGTACGACGAGATTCGATCCGTTCCCGAGCAATGTCAAAGGGATGCCTCGTTCGTAAGCATATCTTACGACAAAAGCCGTTTCTTCATAAGACGTTGGGATGATGAAGAGATCAGCGATTCCTCCCATTTTTGTATACGTATGATATTTTAAAGGTTCATTGATCAGTACAGATTCTTTTGAAATGCCTTCATATAGCCCTGTCATTACTTGTTCAGTCATCATGGTCTCAGTCCTTTTCATAAATTCCTATCCAGCGCTTATGCGCTCAAAATATATTTTAACATTAATTGTGCAGTCGTTGTTCAACATACTGTTCCCAAAATACCGACTTATGCCGGGAATTGCAAGCACTAGGGAGTGAATGTCATCGATTAGTAATGAAAAACATCGCACAGGTAGAATAATAGGGAAGAGGAATGAAGGGAAAAGAACTCGGGAAAAGAAACATATAGAAGGAGGCGATGAGGATGGAAAGTGAACGATTATGGATGCGACCATTCGAAGAAGCGGATTTCAGCTTTTACAAGTCACTTGTTCAAAATGAGCAAGTCATGCGCTATATCAATGGTGGCGTTGCTCTGAGTGAAGATGAGGCACGAGAATGGTTCGATCGACAATTGGAACGATACTCGGATGAACGACAAACTGGTTTTTTGCTGTTATTCAAAAAAGAAACGAATGAACCAATCGGTTTCGCTGGATTATTGATGCAGGAAGTGGATGGAAAAGAAGAATTAGAAGTCGGTTATTGGCTCGAACCGAAGCACTGGAAAGTCGGTTATGGTCGTGAAGCAGCGAAACGTCTAATGATGGAAGCGTTTAATCGAGGGCATGATCGAATCATCTCGATCATTCATCCCGATAATCGTTCTTCTCAAAATGTCGCTCGCGCAAACGGTCTGAACTGGGAAAAAGATACGATTTTTAAAGACATTCCGGTCACGATATATGCTGGACAATTATCACGACTTTGTCGTAACTAAAGAGGAGAGTTTTTATGTACGCATTCGCATTTGAGTCTTTTCATCACATGACACCCGATACGTTATATGCATTGTTGAAATTACGAATGGATATTTTCGTCGTTGAGCAGGAGTGTGCATATCCGGAACTAGATGATCAAGATCAACAAGCCACACACCTGATCGTACGTAACGAAAGCGGTCAAATCGTTGGATGTCTTCGGATATACAACCATCCGACAAAAGGATTAGCGATTGGCCGGGTTGCCGTTCATCGTACTCACCGATCAGTTGGATTGGCAAAACAAATGATGGAGAAAGCGATGGATTATTTGCAGGAAAAAGCTACGATCTACTTACAAGCGCAAGCGCACTTAGAAGGGTTTTACGGGTCATTTGGTTTCGAAACTGTATCCGAACCTTATTTAGAGGATGATATTCCACATGTAGATATGCAGTTTTACGCAAAGGATTCTAAAAAAGACTTCACGTCGTCGAAGGATAAACCGATGAATAAGTAGAATGAACTTTTCTCGGAGGTGGATCAGTCATGAAGAAAGTGCTGGTCATTTGCGCGCTTAGTTTAATCGGTATCCTCTCTTTAGGAGTCGGTATTTCGTATGCTCAATTGCAAGGGAATTACCGTGATTCTGAGCAAGAATTGATGACGATTTTAGAGCGACAACATGATTTATCGGCTTCCTCCTTTCTTGAAGTGCATGCCTCCTTTTCTTTACAGCATCGGCAAATCATACACGTCCGCCTTCGTGGCGAGCCTGCCATCACATACGAATTCATCCAACCAAAGGATGAAATCGAATATTATGGATCTGTCGGAACAAGTGTTGAAAAGACAGGGAAGCACGATGACGTCTTTCGAAATGCTCATCTAAAAGTCGGGGAAAAATAAAAAAATGGAGGATCTTCCGGAAACAACGGAAGATCCTCCATTTTTTGCTTTTAAGACGATCGGATATTGCGTACACTACGAAGAGATACTGGAATGAGGAGGTCGAGGGAATTATGTGGAAACCCTTTACGAAAAATCAATCAATTGCTCCGGCGTTGCAAGCCTTTCGGGAACTTGACGTTGAGATGTTTCGGACGCACGTTGCTCAACTGAACGATGCGGAACAACGTGCCTTACAATTCATTAAACGATCGCTAGAGCAGGATTCACCTGCTCATTTAGAACTAGCACTGGAGATGAAACAACCGTTCAGCGAAATCGATCGTCTGTTCCAAACGCTTGTCGCGTGTCAAAATCGTCAGCAGTTACTCGAGATGCTATTAGCGCACGGTCTTGACGTCAATCAAGTCTACACACTTGAGGGTCATCGCTCCATCGTCCGGCAGCCGCTTCACTTTCCTGTAGGTCTTTATGCGGCGCGTCATCCAGAGCTATGGACACTTGTCGCTACAAAATTGGACGTTACCTACACAATGCATCTTCAACGCAGTGATCAATTCATGGAGACGCATGAATTAAATCTGCTTGATCTCGTCTTATTACTTGATATCGAAGAAGAATTGACGATTCGAGTGCTGGATCAGCTGAGCGAATGCAAAGCGACCGTTGGGCTAGCAGAACGATTACAGCGCCCGACTTCACCGTTGTTGTTCAAAACAATTGAGGCAAATGCCTATCTTCCGACGTTCGTTTATGCGAAACATTACTTTCCATTCTATGCGTTGATTGGACGACAAACGACGCTCTTTCCATCTTTATTAAAACGTGTGATGCAAGAGCCTGTTGCATCTGAAATCTGTAAGGATGCCTTGCTTGCTTTCCATAACCATCATCCTGGACTTGCTATGACAATGGGAGACGTCTACATCGAACAGTTATTCGGGATGGGTCTGGTGCTTCGTGACGTGGGGCACGTTGATTTTAGAAAAATGGATGCGGAGTATGTGTTACCTGAATACAGAGAGGTCGTCGATCGGTTAAACGATTAACGGGGGATGATCTGTACTAAATGTATGCCAATAAGAGGTTAACTGGATATCGCAAAACATCGTGGGACGATATAGTCGTAATACGTCTTGCTGTGTTGAAAGAAAAAAGACTTCAAACGTTTGAATGTTCGAACGTCGTAGTTTTTCCTGAAACGTATGGAGTATGCGACTTCCGTAGCCTTGACGTCTCAGCCCAGGTAGACAGGTGATTTCAAGAAGACGAATGTTCGGACCGAGTTTTTGAAATAAGAGTGTACCAACGACCAATTGCTTATCATAGACTAAATAAGGAACAGCTTTTCGTCTGATTAACTTTTCTAAATCAGCAACACTGTGAGGGAAGAAGTGGGTGGATCCTTTGAGGGCATCGTTACGAAGAGCCAGATACGTATCTTGATTGCGTTCATGAACAGCTTTCAAACGCAATGTGGCAGGTTGTCCGTCTGATAATCCGATCAAACGAAATTGTTCGGCATATAAACTGTAGCCAAGCTCTTTCCAAATCGAGGTTACAGAAAGGTCATGTGGTGGAGAAACTTGTACGTGAATTTGTCGACACCCTTGCCGAAGGGCATGTGTGTGTAATGAAATGGCGAGACGACGGAAGGCTTGAATATCATGAAAAGCTCCGTTCGTTAAACGAACGACATCATGTACGACATGATAGCCAAGTGTCGCCTGGATCTGATCAGACTCGAGGTAAATCCATTGACACTCTTCAAGAGGCTGAAAAAATGAAACATCATACGGCTGTTGATGAGAATGTAGAAGTTGATGGACGTATCGTCTTTGAACATGAGACAATTGACCGTAATACACGATAGGCAAATTAAATTCCTCCTTTAAGAAAGTGAAGATGGTTGCATCTCACTTTTATTTTACAGGAAATAAAAGGTATTTATATCTTTTGTTTCAAATAAAAAGTAGATGGATTCCTGAAGATAAGAAAGAATCGAGGCAAAAATATCATGAAGTATTTTTGGATCATCATTGGGTTATCAGGATTTCTAATCAGTGCGGATACATTGACAGTAGAAGCACGTGATTACGATGAACCGGGCGTGAGTAGTTCGACGACGTATGGTAATTATGGAACGGAAGACCATATCATCGTTGATCGAAAAGAACCAATTTATGAAGGATTCGATTCACCAAACGATATGGCATTTTTATTTGCCTGTATTGCTTTACTGGCAACGGTTGGACTTGGAATCGTTAATGCTTCTGATTGAGATGAATCTGCTCTGAGCCACGAGAATACAAAAAAGCAAGTGACGCTGTCCGTCACTTGCTTTTTTGTATAGTATGAGTGGTTAGGAAGAGAAGGATCCTTAAAAATGAATACGTTTTTTACGTCCGACGCGCTCTATACGATCATGCTCTTGTTCTAGTCCAGCGCGCTCGAGGAGGTCGAGATAATAACGAAAAGGAGTCGAACGATGCGAAAAGTAAGGAATATATTCTGTGAACAGCATTGTCTCCGCTCGTTCTAAGGCTCGTAGGGAAATCAGGGCATGCAACTCTGCAAAGCGAATTTCTTGATAAGTGGATAAAGCATCTGCATCGATTCGGACATGTGACTGTAGTTTTTTTGCATGCACGTTCAAGCAATTGATATAGGCTTCTTGGTGTTCTGCTGTCTCACAGTGGGCAAGTACGGCAAGTAAAAGATCACTGCGTTCGGTATCAACGTCCATTGGAACTTTCAAGGCAGTATAGAGCGCGCGTTCCATCCAGTCGATGCCATGACTATCATTTTTATAATAACCGACTAATTCTTGAAAAAAATCGACTTGTGAGACTTTTAATAGTCGAAAAGGATCGTTACTTAAAAATAAAGGTTCTTCTCCGGCAGCTGACGAAAGAAGAAAGAAAAACTCCTCAAAGGCAATCTGGGTTCCATTTTTGCGATGTGCATAATGGCGTAAATGCTTCAGCAAACGTTTTGCGGTAATATACCAATTCTTTTGTTCGCGAAGCGGTACGATTGGGTTTGGCTCAAGGTACTGTAAGTCGTATGCCAATTGGATGAACCGATCTGTCTGTGCGATGGTTTGTTCGACGGTCGGTTGTTCCTGTTCTTTTTGCAAATCCTTATACTTCACGAACTGTGTCAACATGGCGTCAAACTCTTTCTCTTCGATGACTTGTCTCGGAAGTTGACGATAGATTTCGACGATGATATCGCGAAGGGTCGTATCGCCATACTGTTCCAATAAAAGACGTAGTTTCCGTATTCTCATGATCGACCTCCTTCGCCAAAAAAGCACAGTACAACACTATTCATTTCCCGCTTTTTTCATAAACCGAACCTCTTCATTTGCGCTTTTTAGTCAGAGACGACTATCTTAAATAAGAAGACTCATTACAGAAGGGGACAATTACTCATGAATGAAACCATTCAACATTTACTCAACCACCGGTCAATCCGGAAATTCAAACAACATCAATTAGACGAAAAGACAATCGAGACACTTGTTAAAGCAGCGCAGGCTGCATCGACATCTTCTTATCAGCAAGCCTATGCGATTATCGGTGTCGAAGATGAAGAATTGAAACGACAACTAGTCGACGTTGCAAGTGGTCAACAATACGTGGCAGAAAATAGTTATTTCTTTGTATTTTGTATGGATTACCACAAACACATGTTAGCAGCAGAACTAGCAGGGGGGGATGTAAGTCGGACGATCGAGACGACAGAAGCACTTGTTGTGGGGGCTGTTGATGCGGGACTCGCTGCTCAAAATTTAGTCGTAGCTGCCGAGTCGCTCGGATATGGAACAGTCTATATCGGTTCACTGCGTAATGATGCCCGTCGTGTCAGCGAGCTCTTACAACTTCCTGATCACGTCGTACCATTATTCGGAGTCGCAGTTGGTCTTCCGGATCAGCAACCTGGTAAAAAACCCCGCCTTCCGATGGATGCAGTCTTCCACCGGAATACGTATACTGATGACGATACGATGCGTGACTTACTGGCAAAATACGAAGAGTCGACGTCATCGTATTACGGAGAACGGACCGGTGGTCAACGGACAGAAGGGTGGGTCAAACAGATGGCTGCCTCGATGCACGAACCGAAACGGACGTATCTCCGCGAATTCTTGAAAGAGAAACAAATCGCAAAAGATTGATACGGAGGTATCTGAATGGCAGAACATCAACCACAGCGCTCCCGCTTGGAGCGACGACGCTTAGAACTAGAAGAGCAAGCAAAAGAAGAGGCATTTTCGTCGGAAGAGTCGATTGCTCATGAACCACTTAAGGGACAGCAGGGAACCGAAACGTACCATCGATATGTTGAAGAGCAACGACGGGACCAAAAAAGTACATCGCGTCGTTCTAAAAACGGCGTACTGAAACAGGTCGTACAGATGATCGGGAGTGCAGGCTCGCGATTGTTTTCTAATCAAGAACGCTCGAGACGTTCGAGAAAGACTGGGCGATCAGAGCAATCCGTGCAAAAAAAACCTGACGTATCTTCAAAAGAAGCCTATCCTAAAAAAATCAAGAAAAAACGTCGTTTTAAACGAAAGCTTCTTGGATTGTTTTTGCTGTTGCTCATCGCATTCGTTCTTTTTGCCTCACAACCCTTCACGTTTTTGTTGATCGGTAGTGACGCACGACCTGGAGAATCGTTACGCGGGTCACGTTCAGACTCCCTGTCGGTTATGCAATTCATTCCACTTTCTCGAACGATTCAGTTGACATCGATTCCTCGGGACACGTATACACCGATCTCCTGTGAGAATGGAAAGAAAGATAAAATCACACATGCTTTTGCCTTCGGTGGAGAAGAATGTACACAAGATGCCGTTTCTGGTCTACTCGATGAAGACATCGATGGGAAGATCGTCATCTCCTTCGATAGTTTCATCGGATTAGTTGATCAAATCGGTGGAATCGATCTTGTATCGACAGGAACGTTCTCCGAGCAGGATGCAAGTGGGAAAGCAAATCAGTATTCATTCCAGAAAGGAAAGGAATACCATATGGATGGTGCAATGGCACTTGCCTATTCGAGACACCGTAAAACGGACAATGACGGGGCACGCGCCAATCGTCAGTCGGAAGTCATCCAAGCCGTCGCGACGCACTTGTTGAAGCCAACTGGATGGTCGAAAATTCCGGCAGCGCACACGTATATGAAAGAAGAGATGAACCTCGATTTAAGTGTTCGTGAGATGGCAACAGCAGGTTTATCGATCGCCTTGATGTCAGAACGGAAACACTATGAAATTGAAGCCGTCAGTCAGCGATTGAATGGTATTTTCTATGACTTACCGAATGAGAAGGCACTGCAAGAACTACGTGATCGTCTCGATACGACGTTTTATGGTACCTTGAAGAACTAAAGGGGAGGGGTTTCCTTCCGGTCATTGCGGGTATAAATTGATGTACGTTGCTCCTTTGGTGGATCGTGTTAGGTCATCTCCGAAAGTAACGATTTTTGGACATGACATCATGACATTCCACGAAGGTGACTAACTTATCGAGGAGGGACCCCCCATATGAAAGTACTAGTTGTAGGTGCATCCGGTACGATTGGAGCGCGCGTCGTCAAATCGCTTGCCAAGGGTCATCAGGTCACGGTCATCGTTCGTCACGAACATCTGGTGGAACGATTCGAAAAACTCGGTGTCAAGGCACATTACGTCGATATTGAAACAGAACTCGAAAAAGTCATTGAACATGGAGTCGCAGGACAGGATGCAGTCATTTGTGCGGCGACCGCAGGAGTAGACGGCGAAGCAACGGAAATTGAACTGCTGGATCGGACAGTTGCCTTAAAAACGATCGATGCAGCTAAAAAAGCGCGTGTACGTCATTTCGTACTATTAAGTGCGTACGGTGCTGATCGACCTGAGCAATTTAAAAAGGATGTCTATCCGTTCTATGCTGCTAAGAATGCGGCTGAAGAGCAGATTGAACATAGCGGTTTGACGTATACGATCATTTGTCCCGTTGCCATCACGACTGGTGAAGGGCGCGGTTTGATTGAGGCAGATGAAGATTTGAAAGATACAAAGGATGCAACGATTTCGGAAACAGATGTCGCATCGATTCTCGTTGCTTCCGTTGATAATCGGTCAGTATTCAATCGACGTCTAGAAGTCAAGGAAGGGAAGACATCCTTGAATGAGGCCTTAGGCGGAACCGAGGCAGTCGGTAGCGTCAAAGATAACCGTCAAGTCAAAAAACAATTACCACGTTTTAACTAATCATTTAAAGAGCGTATCTAAATAAAATGAGGCGAACTCTTTTCTGTTTACAAAACAGAAGAGTTCGCTTTTTTGTTGATAAAAGAAGACGGTCGAAAAGAGGAAGTCTGCTACACTTAACGAAGAAGGAGGGGATTAGATGTGAAAAAAATGTTGATCTATCTGATCCTAGCGATCGCTATCATCGGCATTGCCTATCAAGGTTATCAAACATACGATGCGAAGCAAAAGAAAGTAGAACAACAACAAAAACAAGCATCGCAAGGTGGTCTAGAGGTAGGGATGAAAGCCCCGAATCTATCCTTGCGTCAAGAAGGAAAAACAATCGATCTAGACGAAATTAATCATGATGTCTTTGTTATTAATTTTTGGGCGACGTGGTGTCCACCTTGCAAACAAGAAATTCCAGAACTAAATGCCTTTGCACGACATACGAATATACCTGTTTATGGCATCAACGTCACGACATCGGAGCGGCGTGTTTCAGATGTTGCCGATTTTCTGAAGCAGACACCTGTTGAATATTCCGTGTTGTATGATCGAACAGGAAATTCAGAAGACGCCTATCGTCTCGTAGCAATGCCCGCAACCTACGTATTAGATCGTAAAGGAACGATTCTTGCAAAACATGTCGGTCCTGTGACGGAACAGATGTTAAAAGAGATGGTGAAACGAACAGGAGGATGACAATGGAACTCCTATGCGACAACTGCTCCTTTCAACAAACATTTCAACTCGGTCAACTAGATGGGTGGCCGACGTTTCCTGCTGTCTTGACGCAAGGAGTTGAAGCGTTCATGACAGGTCTGCCGCTTTGGTTCATACCGTCGATGCATGAACCGGTCTTACAGCGGACGTATGTGGACGACTGGAATCGTTTTCGTTTAATCCAATACTATCAGCTACATCAAGCAGAAGTAGCGGATGATTGGGTACCGTACCAATTAGACTTATATCATTGTCCAACATGTCACCAGTTTTCAAATCGATTTTGGTGTGCTTTATTTTTGCAATTGGATGTCGTACAGCCACAGTATGTGTGTCCAAACGATCAAACAATATTAGAACGAATCGAAATATCTGATGTCCATCAGTACCCTTGTCCGTCGTGTAGTCACCATTCCCTATATGTTCGTCGTTAAAGCGAAAAAGCCATTCGTTTCATGAAGGACTGATGAGAGAAATTTTTCTCTATAGTCGATGCATGATGCCGAATGGCTTTTTATCGATCATCAGCCCATTTGCCGAAACGAAAACGTTTGAAAGGAAGAGGGTGATGAATTGCTGACATCTATCGTATAAGTCGTACCGTCAAAAATAATTGTATCGCCTAATCTTGCTTCAGGTGGTAAATAACGTCGTGGAATGAAGCTTGAACCATTTTCCCACAGTAGAACGGCATATTTACCATCAAGTCGCTCCAGCGTACCACGTTTGATCATATTAACTCCTCCCACAATTACATCGAAGTCGTTCCTCGATCGAACAGGAACGTACTCTTTCTCTATCATTCTCTGTAATTTTTATTCTTATGTTTGGTATATTCCCAGTTCGTTTCATCTTTACACATAATTCTTTAAAAAAACGTGATTCCAAGCCGTTTTCGTCGTAATTCGGACGTAATTAACTGGAAATAAAAGCGATAGTGGCAGAAAAAAAGATCCGATATGTCATATCGGACCTTTAATATGAAATAGACTTAAGAAGCGAGGGACTGTTTCGTTTCGACTTTAGTCGGACGAAGAAAAGCAAGTAAGAACGTAAACAATGGTGAAAGAAGTAAAAAGAATGCGAACGGGATGTATTCCGTTACCGGAACACCTAGTGTTGAAGCGAAGAATGCTCCGGAAACTCCCCACGGAATGAGTGGATTGACGAGTGTTCCTCCATCCTCTAGTGAACGAGAAAGGAAACGTGGATCAATCTGACGTTCTTCAAAAACCCGTTTAAATGCTTGTCCTGGCAATAAAATCGACAAGTACTGTTCTCCAGCCATCACGTTGACACCGATGGAAGATAAGGCAACAGCAGAGATGATACTTCCATCGCGTTTGAGTCGTGAAACGGTCCGTTCAATGATGACATCGATGACACCGATGCCGCGTAAAACACCACCGAAAGCGAGTGCGAGCATGACGAGGGAAACGGACCACATCATTGATTGCAAGCCACCCTTACTGATGATTGCTGCGACGGTTTTACTAGAAGATTCTAGTTTTAAACCGTTTTGAATGACGGCCATCCAATTTGAAACGTCCCAATTTCCTTGAACGAGACCTGTTAACAATAGACCACTTAAGACACCAGCTACAAGTGTCGGGATGACCGGCATCTTACGCAATGCTAGAACCATGACAAGTAAAGGAGAAAGTAGCGTCCATGGTGATAGATGGAACAAGCGGGCTAATTCCTCTTGTGTCGTTTTCACAACAGTCGAATCGACCGTGCCACTGCTACGTCCAAAGATGAAGAACAAAATAAATGTGATCGTGATGGCAGGAATCGTCGTTCCCATCATGAAACGAATATGATCAAATACGGTAACGTTGACGATTCCCGGTGCAAAGTTCGTCGTATCTGACAAAGGTGACATCTTATCTCCGAAACACGCACCACTGATGATCGCTCCTGCTGCAAGTGCCGGATTGACGCCTAATGCAATCGCGATTCCCATTAAGGCAACACCGACTGTACCGATTGTTGTAAACGAACTACCCGTAAAGGTCGAAACGACCATCGCGATCAGAAGCGCACTTGGAGCGAACCAAGTCGCCGAAAGTGTAGATAAACCAAAATGAAGAAGGGTCGGCACTGCGCCACTCATCATCCAGACCGCAATCGTCATACCGACGAGTAACATGATTAAGATTGGTTTAATTGCTTCCCGAATACCTTGAATCATATGGTGTTCGACGTCATCGAATTTGAAACCGCGGTAAACGGCATATCCTGAGACGAAAATAAGACTGGACAAGATGGCAAGATGCGGTTCGGCTTTGGCACCGAATAACGCGGACAATAAGATGATGATGCTGATTCCTAGGATAGCTGCGGATTCACGGAATGACATGCGCATGCTTCCACCTCCTTAAAAGAATATGGATAGATGATAGTCCTCTATCGCTAACACGCTTTTATGCATGAAAGCAATGAACAAACGTAATCTTAACGAATAATAACATTGGCGTCAACTATAAGAGATTCGCCAATGAATTAGAAAAGAGCATAAATGTGACGATTTTTTGTCGTAAACGCTTTCTTTTTTTCTTTAAATCTTGCACAATAGGAAGTATCAGATGACATTTTTGTGAACGATGAGGAGGGTACATATGTTTACAATGATTTTTGTGGTAGTCGTTGCAATCATGGGTGCAGGCGTATTTGGGATCGATCATCTCGTAGCGCAACGTACTGAAAAGCGTTAAATGAATCGATATAAAAGAAGTGTTGAAGGGGCTGTCTTATAGAAGACAATCACTTCAACGCTTCTTTTTTGCATAAAAACTAATAAAAATTCAATTGACAGTATAAATATACATATGTTTAAATCGGTATAACATTCTTTGAAGGGGAGCGTACAGTTATGAAATGTACCATCATCGGAGTAACAGGATACACCGGAATTGAACTATTAAGGCTATTAGAAGCACATCCTTCATTTGAAATCGTTTGTTTGATGAGTGATTCGATGGCAGGACAATCGATGAATGAATTATTCCCATTCATGAATAAAAAAACGTATTCATTATTATCTTCCTTTTCCGTAGAACATTTAACGGAAACAGAGACAGACATAGTGTTCTTAGCGACACCGAGTGGAGTCTCGAAACAATACTTAGAACAACTTCAAAATTGGTCCGGTTACGTTATCGATTTAAGTGGTGATTTACGACTACCGTCTGAATCGTATGAAGCTTGGTATGATAAGGAACCAATTGATGCCCAGTTACAACAAAAAGCGACGTATGGTTTACCGGAATGGAATCGTCAAGCAATCAAAACGAGCAGATGGATTGCGAATCCCGGTTGTTATGCGACAGCGGTCCTTCTTGGACTAGCACCATTCGTAAAAGAGAAAAAAATCGATCCCTCTCAAATCATCATCCAAGCATCTTCTGGTCTAACGGGAGCAGGAAAGACGTTGACAACACAGACTCATCATGTCCATTCCAGTGAAAACGTTCGTTTATATAAAGTAAATCAACATCAACATATTCCAGAAATTGAACAGGCACTTTTGGAATGGACCGGTTCATCGCATCCGATCACGTTCTCGACGCAACTATTACCGATCAATCGAGGCATCATGGCGATCATGACGGTCCAGCCGTTCCTTGATCAATCAGAAGCAGAATGGCGATCCTGGTTGACGGAACAGTATGCAACGGAACCGTTTATACGTGTACAACACAGCGATCCGGAGATTAAGTCCGTCGTGGGTAGCAACCACTGTGATTTGACCGTCTATAAGGATGAACGGACAGGGCGCGTTACCATCGTTTCGGTCATCGATAATATGCAAAAAGGTGCTGCCGGACAGGCCGTTCAAAATGCCAACGTTCTAGCAGGATTTGATGAAATGTCTGGTTTGACCCAACAACCGATCTTTATTTAAACACTTGGAGACGAAAGAGGAGGAACGCCTGTGTGGCAAGTACAAGTAGAGACCCCATTGACGATCACGACACCGAAGGGATTTCAAGCATCAGGGGTACACGTGGGGCTAAAGCGAAAGCGAAAGGATCTTGGTTTGATTTGGTGTGAGGAAGGAGCAAGTGCCGCAGCTGTCTATACGACGAATCAGGTGCAAGCAGCACCGATTACTGTGACGAAGCAAGCAATTCAAGCGTCACAAGGACGCATTCATGCCGTCCTCGTCAACAGCGGGAACGCGAATGCCTGCACGGGAGAACTTGGTCTATCACATGCGTATACATCACAACAAGCGTTAGCGACACATTTCGGGATCGCTCCTGAACAAGTTGTCATCGCTTCGACTGGGATCATCGGTCAACCGTTAGCCATTGATACGTTACTAGCAGGTATTCCACAGCTGATCCCTACAAATGACAAGGATGCCGCGAGTGATTTCGCCCATGCGATCCTGACGACCGATACCGGTACGAAATCAGCTGGTCAACAATACATGCAAGGGGATGTCCAAATTTCAGTATGTGGTGTAGCGAAAGGGTCAGGGATGATTCATCCGAACATGGCGACGATGCTTGGGTTCTTGACGACCGATGCAACGATTGAACCGGATGTCTTACAGACACTATTGCGCCGGACGATTCATCGGACGTTTAACTGCATTACCGTAGATGGAGACAGTTCGACAAATGACATGGTCATGATTTTAGCGAGTGGAGCTGCAGGGGGAGCGCCGATCGTTGAAGGTACGGACGAAGCATTGGCCTTCGAACAGGCCATCGAAACGGTTTGTCA
The DNA here is from genome assembly GCF_002385115.1 of Exiguobacterium sp. UBA3968. Taxonomy (NCBI): domain Bacteria; kingdom Bacillati; phylum Bacillota; class Bacilli; order Caryophanales; genus Exiguobacterium; species Exiguobacterium sp. UBA3968. The sequence continues at coordinate 97,505 of NZ_DGCW01000008.1, read as the reverse complement.
AGATTTAGCGAAACAAATTGCGCGGGACGGAGAAGGCGCGACGAAGTTGATCGAAGTGACGGTAAAGGGAACACAAACCGATGAAGTAGCGCGGATGGTCGCTAAACAAGTCGTCGGATCGTCTCTCGTCAAAACAGCAATCTTTGGGGAAGATGCGAACTGGGGACGAATCATCGCTGCTGTCGGAAGTATCAAGGAGCCGCTTGATGTATCAAACGTTGATATTAAAATTGGTTCGCAGTGGGTGTTACAACAGAGCATGCCTATTTTATTTGATGAAACAATCGCATCGCAGGATCTCGCGCAACAAGACGTCCGAATTCATATCGATTTGCATGATGGAGTAGGACAAGGACACGCTTATGGTTGTGACCTGACGTACGATTACGTCAAAATCAATGCGAGTTACCGGACATGACGAAACGGAAAGTCATCAAACTGGGTGGTAGTGTATGGGAGCAATTGGATGCGCGGTATTTCGAGGAATGGAAAGCGTGGGTCGAAACCGGTAACGAACTATTGATCGTCCATGGGGGTGGCCCACTTCTATCGAGTTACTGTGAACAAGAGGGAATCAAACCCGTGTTTCGAGATGGTGTCCGTGTGACGACGGATGGTGTGTTACTCGGGGCGCGACGGATCTTAGCAGGGGAAGTCCAATCCGGGATCGTCCAGCAATTGAATCAGGCAGGAATTCCAGCGGTCGGGATGAGCGGGTTAGACGGTGCGAGCGTCCATGGTAAAAAAGTCAAAGGACTCGGGGCAGTTGGTCAAATTACGCACATTCATCCACGATTGTTCACGGTGTTGAGTACGAATGGTTATGTGCCGGTCGTCACATCCCTTGTCACAGGGGAACAAGGTGTGTTGAACAGTAACGGGGATGCGTGTGCCATTGCTGTCGCGAAGGCTTGGTCCGTCGACCGATTTGAATTGTTGACGGATGTCGAAGGTGTAAAAGTAAACGGTGACTATCAATCAGAAATCACGTCTGCAGCTATCGAAGCTGCGATCGCGTCGGGAGAAATTTACGGGGGAATGATTCCGAAGGTCGAAGCGATGATGCAGGCCACTCAGCATGGTATTTCAGAGGTCGTCATTCGATCGGGAAAAAATGCGTTAGCTGCAGGGACACGAATCAAGGAGGAATTACATGAGTGCACTACTACCCACTTATCAACGTACTGATGTGGAATTGGTCAAAGGACAAGGATCGATCGTAGAAGATGCGACAGGAAAGACGTATCTTGATTTCATCATGGGAATCGCTGTATGCAACACAGGGCACCGTCATCCTTATGTTCAGCAACGGCTAGAGGAACAGTTGAACCGAATTTGGCATACGTCGAATCTGTTTCAAATCGCGGCACAAGAGCGGGTCGCCGAGCGACTGACGGAAGACAGTCATCTCAGTCATGCTTTCTTTTGTAACAGTGGTGCTGAAGCAAACGAGGCGGCGTACAAACTCGTTCGAAAATGGACAGGGAAAACAGAAGTTGTCACGTTTAAACAATCTTTCCATGGTCGGACATTTGCGATGATGGGCGCAACAGGACAGGAAAAAATCAAAGCGGGATACGGGGAGATGGTGAATGGATTCAAACATCTACCGTTTAACGAGATGGAAAGCCTATCAGCAATTACGGATCAAACTGCTGCTGTATGGCTCGAAATCATTCAAGGAGAGGGTGGGGTCGTCGTCGCTGACGATGCGTGGCTAGAAGCGTTGATGAAGAAGGCGCAGCAATACGATGTCAAAATCATCGTCGATGAAGTGCAAACCGGAATTGGTCGGACGGGTTCACGTTTTGCATTTGAGCAGACACCACTCGTACCGGATATCATCACCCTTGCGAAAGGACTTGGAAGTGGACTCGCGGTTGGTGCGCTACTCGCAACGGAAGAGGCAGCAGAAGTATTCACGCCCGGATCGCATGGTTCGACATTTGGTGGAAATCCACTCGCGATGACAGCTGCAGAAGCAACACTTGACCTCTTGTTAAGTGACACTGTCATGGCAGACATTCAAGAAAAAGGTGAATATTTACGTCAACAATTAGAAAAAAAATTACCCAAGTCGATCGTGAGTTCTATTCGTGGTCGTGGCTTGATGATTGGTATGGAATGTACGATGCCTGTTGCACCGCTGATTGATGCCTTACGTGAGAATGGTCTTCTTGTCGTTTCGGCTGGTCCTCATGTCATTCGCTTGTTGCCATCGTTATTCGTGACGGAACAAGAACTCACGCAAGCCATCGAAAAAATACAACTCGTTTGTCAACAGGAGGTCATCGTATGAAACAATCCGGAAAACTAACGCTTGCGAACGGAACGACGTTTACCGGTTCGTGGCAAGGAACAGTTCCAGTCAAAGGAGAAGTCGTCTTTTTTACTGGGATGACAGGATATCAGGAAGTCTTAACGGATCCATCTTATCAGGGGCAAATTCTTGTCTTCACATATCCGTTGATCGGTCAATACGGTATTCAAGCGGAGGCATCAGAAAGCAACCAGATTCAAGTCGCTGGTGTCATCGTTCAAACTTTGGCTGAGGATGGGCAAGGAACATCACTCGCAAGCTGGCTAGGCGAAGCGAATGTTCCGGTTTTGTCGGGAGTAGATACGCGTTCCCTTGTACATCTATTACGGACAGAGGGCGACCAATTTGGAGACATGATGCAGGAGAATATGACAGTACCGGAGTCAGTAGACGCAGCATACATCGCTTCTGTGTCGACGACTTCAAACGTTGAATACGTTCCGGAAGTCGAAGATGGTCATGTCGTCTGTATCGATTACGGTGTGAAACAATCGATGATCGATGCTTTGATTGAACGGCATATGCGTGTGACGGTCGTGCCATACGATACGACACCGGAACGGATTCAAGCACTGGCACCAGACGGTCTGCTGTTTTCCAATGGACCTGGTGATCCGACGCAACTAGATCCATTCCTTTCAGAAATCCGTGAACTGGCGACGAGCTATCCGACACTTGGTATTTGTATGGGACACCAAGTTCTCGCTCATGCGTTCGGTTGTACCTTATTAAAACAACATCATGGACACCGAGGAGCGAATCATCCTGTACGTCATCTAGCATCCGGACAAGTATTCATGACGTCTCAGAATCATGGTTATGCCGTTGATGTTAAAAGCATCGAAGCGTCTGAGATGGAACTTGCGTATGAACACATCAATGATGGATCCGTTGAAGGATTGATTCATCCGGCTCTACCGATCATGACAGTCCAGTTTCACCCAGAAGCGAGTCCAGGACCGACAGAGGCGATGGTCGTCTTCGATCAATTCGTAAATACCGTATTACATCAGGAGGTAGCATATGTGGGATAAACAGAAAGTACTCGTCATCGGTTCGGGTCCGATCGTCATCGGACAAGCAGCAGAATTTGATTATTCCGGCACACAAGCCTGTCAGGCGCTTCGAGAAGCGGGATGCGAGGTCATCTTAATGAATTCGAATCCGGCTACTATCATGACGGATCCGAGCACGGCAGATCATGTCTACATTGAGGCGATGACTCTTGAAAAAGCAACAGCTATCATCAAACAAGATCGACCGTCCCATCTCCTAGCGACGGTCGGCGGACAAACGGCACTCAATCTTGCAATGTCACTCGAAGAAGCAGGAGTACTTGAGCAATACGGTGTCGAACTCCTAGGGACATCGCTTGAGACGATCCGAGACGGAGAAGATCGCGAACGATTCAAGCAAAAGATGATCGAGCTCGCGCAACCGCTCCCGGAAAGTCAAACGATCGAATCGTTAGCAGAGCTTGAAGAATTCATGGCAGTACATGGTGTCCCACTCGTCATCCGACCAGCCTTTACGCTCGGGGGAACGGGCGGTGGAATTGCGCTGACAAAGGACGAAGCACGTCTGCTAGCGCAAAACGGCTTACAAGCAAGTCCGATTTCACAGTGTTTGGTTGAAGTGAGTATTGCTGGTTATAAAGAAGTCGAATATGAAGTCATGCGTGACAGTGCAGATACGACGATCATCGTCTGTAACATGGAAAACATTGATCCCGTCGGTGTCCATACCGGAGACTCTGTCGTCTTTGCACCGATTCAATCGATTTCGGATCGAATGAATCAGCAATTGCGGACGGAAGCGCGTAAAATCGTGTCGCACCTCGGTGTCATCGGTGGATGCAACATCCAGTTTGCGATCCACCCGACGGAAGAACGCTACTTCGTCATTGAAGTCAATCCGCGTGTCAGTCGCTCTTCAGCACTTGCTTCCAAAGCGACGGGGTACCCGATTGCGAAATTAGCGACGCGTCTTGCACTCGGTGAGCGACTCGACGACTGTATCAATCCTGTCACGAAGGAGACGATGGCGAGCTTCGAACCGACGATGGATTATATCACGGCAAAAGTGCCTTGTTTCCCGTTCGATCTATTTACTGACAGTAACCGGACACTTGGTACACAAATGAAGGCGACCGGTGAAAGTATGGCGATGGGGAAGACGCTGGAAGAAGCGTTACAAAAGGCGTGGCGTGGTGCAGGAGTCGAGCAATCGCCTCTTTATCCGACATGGATGAAAACAGCGGAGGCTGGCGTATTGTGGAAAGAAATAAAAGCGCCGACGGACCGTCGTCTGCTCGCGATGTTAGCACTACTAGATCGTCAGGAAACGACCGTCGAAGAACTCGTCGAACAGACGAAAGTACAAGCTTTATTCGTCAAAGTACTCCAGCGCCTCGTCGATCAACAACAAAAAATTGATTTATCGAATGAAAGTTCTTTAAAACAGACAAAAATGATGGGCTTCACGGACGAACAAATTGCCTTTCTGACGGGTGTCGGTGCTGTAGACATCGAGCACTTACGTAAAGAGAAAGGCATCCTTCCTGTCTATCATATGATTGATACATGTGCAGGAGAGTTCAAGAGTGCAACTCCTTACTTCTACGGAAACTGGAGTGGTCAAACGGAAGTCACTGCATCGACGAAAAAGAAAGTCGCTGTCATCGGTGCGGGACCCATTCGGATCGGTCAAGGAATCGAATTTGATTATTGTTCCGTTCACGCGGTACGTGCACTACAAGCATCCGGTTATGAAACGATCATGATCAACAATAATCCGGAGACCGTCTCGACCGACTTCGAAGTCGCAGATCGCCTGTATGTCGAGCCGTTGACACTCGAAGACGTCATGCATGTGCTAGAAGCAGAGGATTGCGAAGACGTTTTAGTCCAGTTCGGAGGACAAACAGGGATTGCGCTGGCGTCTGGTTTGGAGAAAGCCGGTTATCATCTTCTCGGAACGACGGCAGCTGTCATCGATCAAATGGAAGACCGTGAGCGGTTCTATCAATTTTTAGATGACATCGGGATCGATCGTATTCCGGGACAAGAAGTGGCGACGCACGAACAAATGATAGAAGTCGCAACAACGATCGGTTACCCGGTCATGATTCGTCCTTCCTATGTCATCGGAGGTAAGGGGATGCATATCATCCACGATCAAGAGCAATTAGAGACGATCGTTTCCGAATTAGCATTCCCTGTCCTCGTGGATGCCTACCTCCAAGGAAAGGAAATCGAAGTCGATTGCATTACGGATGGAACAACGACGTACGTTCCGATTTTGATGGAGCAATTGGAACGGGCAGGAGTTCACTCTGGAGATTCGACGATGATTCTACCACCTGTATCGCTCAGCGCTACCGTTCAGAGCGAAGTAGAACGAATTGCACAGATAATCGGGCAACGGATGGATTATAAAGGAGCGTACAATATCCAATTCGTCTTGCATGACGATCAGGTCTACGTGCTAGAAATCAATCCGCGTGCCTCCCGCACGTTACCGATCGTCGCCAAAGTAACGGGTCAACCAATCTTGCAGTGGGCAGTCCAAGCTGCTGTCGGTCAAGCGGTCGCACTACCAACAGAACAGACGAAACTTAATTTCCATGCCGTCAAGACCCCTGTTTTTTCAACGCTGAAACTACAAGGAGTCGATCCGAAAACAGGCCCTGTCATGCGTTCGACAGGTGAAACGTTGCAATGGACGACAGACGGACTGGCACTGGAGCGTTTCATTTTCGACGAGACGACGAAACGACATTTGACCGCAAGAGACATCATCGTTGCTGGAGCAGATACCGAGGCATTCGGAACAGGTGTAGCGTTAGATGAAACGATCGACTGGGCACAATGTGCGATTTTCTATTCACACGTGACAGAAGAAAAAACCAGTCGCGAAGCAGCGCTTGCTGCCGGAGTACAAGTTCTGACAGAACCTGAACTAGCACAGTATCATCTACAAGCGGTAGAAAAGTCCTCTTATGCTATTAAGCCACTTCATACATGGACAGAGCCGATCAAGGAGGAAGTAAAATGAAGACGATGCAACAACTGCAACATTTCTTGACGATGGCGGAACTGACGCCGGAAGCATTGACGGAGCTATTGGCACTCGCGAAAGATATCAAGCATCAACCAAGCGTTTACCAAAACGTATTAAGCCATAAAAAAGTTGCCTTATTGTTTGAAAAGGCATCGACGCGGACACGCCTATCATTTGAAGTGGGTGTTGTCGAACTCGGCGGGCATCCAATCGTACTGAGTGGAGCAGATATGCAAATCGGTCGGGGGGAGCCGCTTTCTGATACGATTCAAGTCATGAGCCGTTACGTCGATGCCCTCATGATCCGGACGTTCGGTCATGAGATCGTCGATACACTTGCGGCACATGGCACGATTCCAATCATTAACGGACTGACGGATTTGCATCATCCGTGCCAAGTCCTTGCTGACTTGCTGACGATCGAAGAGACATTCGGAACCCGGGCTGGAAAGATTTTGACATATATCGGGGACGGGAACAATATGGCGCATTCGCTAATGATTGGTGGAGCGCTCAGTGGAATGGAAGTCCGGATTTGTGCGCCAGCAGCCTATGCTCCTGATCCACAAGTCGTTCATGAGGCACAAGCCATCGCGAAAGAAACCGGTGGAAATATCATCGTCATGACGGACCCTAAGGAAGCAGCGAGTGGTGCGGATGTCGTGTATACGGATGTCTTCGCAAGCATGGGGCAAGAGGAAGAAGCGACGATGCGTCTGCAAGCATTTGAAGGATATCAGGTCAATGACGATATCATGAATCAAGCGAATGATGAAGCCATTTTCTTGCACTGCCTGCCGGCACACCGTGGGGAGGAAGTCACGGCAGACGTCATCGATGGCAAGCAATCTGTCATCTTCGATCAAGCCGAGAATCGTCTCCACGCACAAAAAGCGTTACTCGTCACATTACTTGGATAATCATAAAAGACTCGGTCGCCGATTTAGCGACCGAGTCTTTTGGTTGATGAAAGTTAATCGTAGTGACGCCGTGCTAATCGTTCCTCGTGTTCTTGTTTGACTTGTCGCTTATTTTTTTCGTGCAGACGTTTCATGAACGGAGTCGTTTGCCAGGATGGTGCCCAGTCAGATTCTTTTCCGGCACGGAGCGCGAGGATATAATCATAGCTCTGATGAAGTCGTTCAATCATCTCTGTTCGGACATCGCAAATGTGACCGTGTCCGGGAATCAAGAGTTTGACTTCATATTCATAAATGAACGACTCGAGTAGTTCGAGTGTCGTCAAATATTCAGAGGAATCGTGTTCAATCAAAGGGATTTCAACATCGGAAGCATAATCACCGCAGACTAACAAGTGAAGTGGCATAACGATGAAGGAAAGGTGAGTCGCTTCATGACCGGGCGTCATAAAGAAGATCAGCTTCGTCTGTCCAATCGTCAAAATCGTTTCAGACTCATGGATCACATGCGTCACATCTGGAAATAGCACGGGGGAGTCGATGTAAAATTCATCGTTAAAGTCTTGAACGGCTTTGAGCGCTTCTTGTCGATCGACATCGATGAACGGTTTAGAAGCGATGACGATGGCATCCGTAAAGGCGTAAGCACCTAAAATATGATCAAAATGAGCATGCGTATAGACGACATATAATGGTCGTTCACGACGCACGATTTCAACGTCTCGACGAATCGTTGCAATCTCATCAGGAAGCCAGCCAGGATCGACGACAATCAGACAATCAGGCGTCTCGATCAATGTTGAGGTCGTTTTCATAAGTGTACTTTGATAAATCGTCACGCCAGGCATTTTCATCTGAATCATACGAATCCTCCTTTACGAATCTCTATCTATATCGTTGTATACCCATAAATTCGTTGGAATCATCAGCAGAACCAATAAAAAAGACGACTCGCACGCCGCGAGTCGCCTGCCCTCTAGAGGGAAATGGTCCTAGACCTATGTTATGTCATAATTGGAGCGGGTGAAGAGAATCGAACTCTCGTCATCAGCTTGGAAGGCTGAGGTTTTACCATTAAACTACACCCGCGTATTGGCTACATGAAATATAGTAGCATAGCAAAGAGAGCATTTCCATAACTTTTATGAAAAAAGGCAATTTCTTTTGAGATTCAGTGTACAATAATACTAGTTAATCGTTTACACTGGTAATCTTGATTTGTAATATGGGTAAAGTTGGGTAGAGGAGAGAGTGTCTGGTGAATGAAGTAAGAGTTTGGAGCGAACAGCCGATGGGAAAAGGATGGGAAGCAATTTGTCATCACCAATTCGATCGTCATCGCTTATTGATAGGAGAGTGGTTCCATAACGTAGGTGTACTTGCTTTTTCCATCAATCAAGATGCGGATTTGCTACCGGATGTCCTTCCGAACACATTCGATCTGCCGCTCGTCTCGGAACGTGTGCAGCGAGTCATTGCAGCATATGCGCCCTTTTCTGTACAATGTCTCAAGGTACATCTTGAGACGAAGGACGGAGTGGTTCCGTACTATCTTCTCAATCTCTTATCTGTCAGTCGGATCGAACATTTACATACGACGGATGTATTCCGTCCGATTCCGAGACGGCGCGTCTATTTTTTGACAGAGCGACGAATCAGCGATTCGATATGTCCGCATCATCTTATGCGAGATGAGCGAACACATCGCATGTTCGTCTCTGCTCAACTCGCTCGACAATTCGAGCGTATGGCTGTGACGGGTATTCGCTTTGAAGAGATACAACGAATGGAGGAATTCAAATGAAACAGTACACAGTCGATCATTGGATCACGCTAGAATATCCAAAGGTATTTGAATATCAAGAAGAAGAAACATACGTCAGTTTTTATTCAACAGACGAAAATGCAATGGGCACGCTACAATTATCCATTTATGAGTCCGATTCAGAAGAACTGACACCGTATGAAGCGGCAGAACAAGAAATCAATCTGTTGGTAGAAGAGTTCGGCATCGAACTAACGGGAGCACTTGAAGTCCGCCGTAATTCAACAAAAGAAGCATTGCTAGCAGTAGACGGGAAAGAAGAAGATATCTTCTTACGCATCTATGCGTATTCAGACGGGGAACGGCTAGTCCTATTGACATACTCCGCAGAACGCGAGACGCTTGAAATCGAGGAAATCGAAGCGATGATTTCTTCACTAACTTGGATTCAATGAAGTACACAATAGATTGTTCAAAAGGCAGCAGATCCTTGGATCTGCTGCCTTTTTGTATCGATCGATATGACTTAAGAAGAACGAGAAGATGAGCGTGTAGCTGCAGGGTTGACTTGTTTATTCAACCAGCTCGCGATATCTGCGAAAACGCGGATACGTTCGAACTCATGGAAGAGCTCGTGGCGTAACCCTTTATAAATCGTCAGCTGTACGGCATCGACACGAACACGGTTATACATATCGAACAGATGATGGACGCCTTTTCCGTCAAATGCGACCGGGTCATCGCCACCCGCAATGAGCAACAGTGGTAAGTGACGCGGATGCTGATAGATGGAGGCAAGTGCGTTGACGAGTTTCGTTGCGTGCAAGAGTTCATGGAAGAACCCGAGTGTGACCGTTTGACCGGATAACGGATCTTCATCATAGCGCATGACGGATTGTGGATCCGAAGAGAGCCAGGCATTTTTCGATAGTGCCGGGAAGAAACGTAGATTATAGCGTCCGAAGACCAGTTGTCCGAAACGTTCAGCAAGATGTGTAGAAGAAAGCTGATTGATTTGGCGTTCGACGAGCTTTTCGCTGATGTTACCGAGTAAACCTGTGCTCGTCGGAGGGCCGCTCGCGATGATTCCTGCTACCGTGTGACCGAGTGTTTGACCAATCCGGCGAGCGATCAACGAACCAAAACTGTGACCGAAAATGAATACTGGTAACGTCGGGTAACGTTCTTTGATGTCAGAGACGAGTTCTTCTGCGTCCTGCATCAATTGATTAAAACCTTGATTAGGTTCAAGATGACCGAGTGTCCCGCGCTGTGCAGCTTGAGTTCCGAAACAGCGCAAATCTGCGATGATCGTGTGGTAATGATGAGCATAGAGGAATTCTGCGAATTCCTCATACCGTGCGCCATGCTCCATCATCCCGTGAAAGACGATCACGACTCCTTTCGAATCATGTGCTTCGAGGCTATGCAATGTCGTAGTATAGCCGTCAGAGGCTATCCAGTGTGAATGATCAATCGTCATGTAACTCATCCTCTCATTAAGAAAGTCCGAATACCTGTCCGTCTTCCGAAACGCCCATATGGAAGGCAGCAGGAACCGCGGGTAATCCCGGCATCGTTAATACATTCCCAGTCAATGCAACGATGAATCCTGCACCAATCGATGGTCGGATTTCACGAACTGTAATCGTGAAGTCTTCGACACGACCATACCGAGCGGGGTCATCGGTTAAAGAAAATGGCGTTTTTGCCATACAAATCGGTAAATGATTCAATCCCATCTCCGTACACCGTTCGAGTTCGCGGAGGGCTTTGTCTTCAAAATGAACGTCGGCTGCGCCATAGACACGTTTTGCGATACGTTCGATCTTTTGACGAAGCGGCAACTCGTCAGGGTACAGTGGACGGAACTGGCTTGGTTCCTCAAGTGCTTGCATGACTTCCGCGACGAGTGCTTCACCGCCGGCACCGCCTTTACTGAAGACTTCGCTTTCCGCCACACGAATATTTCGTTCCTGGCACCATGTCAAAATCATGTTCCGCTCGGCTTCCGTATCGGTGAAGAAACGGTTCAAGGCAACGACGGCAGGGACACCGAACAAGTTCATCGTCTCAACATGTTTTTCAAGTAAAGCAAGACCATCCGTTAAGGCAGCGAGGTTTTCTTCGCTGAGTTGTGTTCTGTCTACACCACCATGCATCTTCAAGGCACGAACCGTAGCGACGATGACGACGGCATCCGGATGGAGTTTGCCAATCCGAGATTTGATATTGAAGAATTTCTCAGCTCCTAAGTCAGCGCCGAATCCTGCTTCTGTGACAACGTAGTCACTTAACTTCAACGCGGTTTGTGTAGCAATCAAAGAGTTGCAGCCGTGTGCGATGTTCGCGAACGGTCCGCCATGAATCAATGCCGGTGTTCCTTCGACGGTCTGAACGAGGTTTGGGCGGAACGCATCTTTTAGAAGTAACGTTGCAGCTCCTGATGCTTGAATATCCTTGACCGTAACCGGCTGTTGATCGTACGTATACGCAACGACAATGCGGCTCAGGCGTCGTTCGAGATCCGTGATAGAGTCTGATAGACAGAGGACAGCCATGATTTCGGAAGCGACCGTGATATCGAAGCCATCTTGACGCGGAACGCCATGTGCAGGACCGCCGAGACCAATCGTAACTTGGCGCAAGGCACGGTCGTTTAAATCAAGCACACGTTTCCAGACGATACGGCGTGGATCAATGCCAAGAATGTTGCCTTGATGCAGGTGATTGTCGAGCAAGGCACTGATTGTATTATGAGCAGATGTGATCGCATGCATATCACCTGTGAAATGGAGATTGATCTCCTCCATCGGCAGGACTTGGCTATAGCCACCACCACACGCACCACCTTTTAATCCCATCGTCGGACCAAGTGAGGGTTCCCGTAAACAAATCATCGTCTTATGGTTTGCTCGGTGTAGTGCTTGTCCGAGTCCGACAGTGACGGTTGATTTCCCTTCACCGGCAGCCGTTGGATTGATAGCAGTGACAAGAATCAGTTTGCCGTCAGATTTCGTTGCCAACCGGTTCAGCAGCCCGTCTGTCAACTTCGCTTTATACTTTCCGTACGTATCAAAATCTTCTTCTTGCAAACCAATCCGATCCGCGATTTCTCGAATCGGGCGTAAGACAGTTTGTTGTGCGATTTCTAAGTCAGAACGAATGGTCTTTTCCATGGTATCGACTCCCTCTTTGATTGGATCTCTCTTTTTTCTAATAGTAGCCTATCTAGTGTGAACGCGCCAAAAGAAAACGTTCAATATTTTCCACCCAATGGGTCAAATGGTGACGTGTTCAAGTGTAAGTGAAAGACGTACTGTAGAGTGGAGGAGGGATGAAACAATGACATCTGGACAAAAGAAGTGGAAACGCGGTCTTGATTTTTGGCTCTTCGTCGGACCGGTCTTTCTTGTATTCGCAGTGATCGTGCTTGTACCGTTTTTCAATGGCGTCATGTATTCGTTCACGGACTGGAATGGTGTAACAGGAGAATTAAATTGGATCGGCTTTGATAACTATGTCCGTCTCTTTACGAGTGACGAGCAGTTTCAGCAGTCATTTTGGTTGACGACGAAATATACGGTCGTCGCCGTCGTCTTAACGAATGTCGTCGGTTTCATCTTGGCGTTCTTATTGACACAAAATATTCGCACACGTAATTTCTTACGGACAATATTCTTTATGCCGAACTTAATCGGTGGATTGATTCTCGGATTCGTCTGGCAGTTCATCTATGTCAAAGGCTTTGCATCAATCGGTGAATTGACAGGGTGGAGCATATTTGAACTTCCATGGTTAGGAGATGCCCGAACAGGGTTCTGGGGTATCGTCATCGTTTCAATTTGGCAAGGTGGCGGTTACATCATGGTCATCTATATCGCGGCTCTACAAAACGTTCCTCAAGAGCTGATTGAAGCAGCAAAAATCGATGGTGCCAATCGTCTATCGACGTTACGGAACATTACGTTGCCACTGATTATGCCGTCCGTCACGATTTGTCTGTTCTTAACGATTTCGTGGTCCTTCAAGTTATTCGATACGAACTTGTCACTAACGAATGGTGGACCCTTCAAATCGACCGAAATGCTTGCTTTAAACATTTACAAGGAATCGTTTACGAATAATAATCTTGGACTCGGTTCAGCGAAAGCAATCATCTTCTTCGTTGTTGTTGCGGCGATTACAGTCACTCAAGTCTATCTGACGAAAAAACGGGAGGTGGAAGCATGAGTACGGCACAACCGTTACCTACTCCGCAAGAGGAAAAACCAAAGCGCTCTAAAAAGGCGAGAGGTCGTTATTCACTCCGTCTTGGAACGGTCGAACTAGCAGCCTTATTAATGGGGCTTCTGTATATGATTCCGTTTTATTACGTCGTCTCGAATTCATTCAAGACGCAGGGAGATATCTTTACGAACACATCGGGTCTACCAAAGGAATGGATGACTTCCAACTATTCAGAAGCATGGGAAGCCATGAACTTCGGTAAAGTCTTTTTAAACTCCGTCATCATTACAGTCGGTGCTAATGCGGTCATCATCATCTTTTGTTCAATGGCAGCCTGGAAGCTTGTCCGGACGAAAACACGTTTGTCGACGATCATCTTCTTCTTGTTCGTTGCTGCGATGATCATTCCATTCCAATCAATCATGATTCCTTTATCGAAACTGTCTGGGGATCTTGGATTACAGAATAGTTATTGGGGACTGATTTTGATGTACCTTGGTTTTGGTTCTGGACTATCGATTTTCCTGTATCATGGTTTCATGAAGTCGATTCCTGAAGAAATCGAGGAGGCAGCAATCATTGATGGTTGTTCACAATGGGGTGTGTTCTGGCGCATCGTCTTCCCATTGCTCAAGCCGATTACAGTGACGATCATCATCTTGAACACGCTGTGGATTTGGAACGATTTCTTATTACCCTCGCTCATGTTACGAGATGTCGATTTACGGACGATTCCTCTCGCGACGTTTTACTTCTTCGGACAGTATACAAAACAATGGGACTTGGCTCTTGCCGGACTCGTGCTTGGGATCATTCCGTTGTTGCTATTCTTCTTCGCCCTGCAAAAACAGATCATTCAAGGGATTACAAGTGGATCAATCAAATAATTTTTGTAAGCGCGTTCTCGATTCTAGGAGAACGCTTTTTTTATGTTTCATGCATCAGATTAATCTGATAACTTTTATTTTTTTTGAAAAAAAGGCTTTTCAAATACTTGCGACCTGTTGTACGATGTTCTCAATTCAATTGTAACAACGACGTTGAAGGGAAGAGTAACACCTTGTACGACCGTATAGCGAGCTGGGGATGGTGAGAGCCCAGTCGGAAGCAAGATGCGAAGAACCTCCCGGAGTCGCTACCCGAACCCGAATGTCAGTAGGCGTAGCCGGAGTTGCCTGTCCGTTATCATATGGCCGAAGATGAAGTGATTCGTCTTTTGAGTGAGCAACATCGTTGCTAACATGGGTGGTACCGCGGAACCGAGTCTTTCGTCCCATATTCTTGGGAAAGAAGGGCTCTTTTTTATGGCTTCTTTTTCAAAACACAATTGAGGAGGAACATCACCATGACAACACTCGTATCGATGAAACACACACAGGAAGCAATCACACTCGTAAAGAAACGCTTTGAGGAACGCTTTTCGACGACACTCGGATTAACACGTGTTGAAGCACCATTGTTCGTAGAGAGCACACTCGGCGTCAACGACCATCTCAACGGCGTAGAGCGCATCATCCGCTTTGATGCACTAGATCACACGACAGATCTTGAAATCGTCCAATCCCTTGCGAAATGGAAACGTCAAGCGCTTCACACATACGGATTCGAAGCTGGAGAAGGATTATACACATTGATGCATGCGATTCGTCGTGATGAGATACTTGATGCGACACATTCCATCCACGTCGACCAGTGGGATTGGGAACGGGTCATTACGAAAGAACAACGGACGAGTGCCTATCTAAAAGAAACGGTACAAGCGATTTATGCAACGATTCGCCAAGTCGAGCAAGAAGTGGAAGCAGAGTATGGCATTTCAGCGATCTTACCGGAAACGATTCATTTCATGACAACACAAGAACTAGAGGATGCCTATCCAACGCTTTCAACAAAAGAACGTGAAACAGAGGTCACGAAGGCATACGGTGCTGTTTTCTTGATGCAGATTGGTGGCGCGCTTGCTTCGGGAGAGAAGCATGATGGTCGAGCGGCAGATTACGACGATTGGACACTCAACGGTGACATCTTAGTACATCACCCAGAAATCGGAGCATTTGAATTGTCTTCAATGGGAATTCGTGTTGACCGTGAAGCGCTATTAAAACAGACGTCCATCGCTCAAGAAGAGGATAAATTGGCTTTCCCGTTCCATCAAGGTGTGCTCGAAGAGCGTCTGCCGTTAACGATGGGTGGAGGGATTGGTCAATCACGTATGGCGATGTTCTTATTGAAGAAACGTCATATCGGCGAAGTCCAAGCTTCTGTCTGGTCGGAAGAGACTCGTAAAAGTCTTCAAGCTGAAGGTATTCACTTGCTCTAACATATATATAGTAAGAAAGCGTCAAAAGAATGATATTTTAAGTAACGAAGAGCACACTTCCATTCGGAAGTGTGCTCTTTTTTTAAAGGTCATAAGACCTCAGGCGGAGGAAAAGCGTGTCAATTCTTGATAGAATGGGGATAACAATAAATAAGAAAGAGGTGAAAGCATGTCTTCTCTATTAATCGTCGGAATACTCATCCCCATTTTGTTCATTGCGTTTCTTTGGTTCAACATTAAAGGTTTACGGACAATGTGGCGGGATTATAAACGGACAGGCTCAATCGTTGCACTCGGCTTTTTCATTGTCGGGGTCATCGGAATTTTCACAGGTGTCTGGACAACTCTAGTCGTCATCATTTATTATCTCCTCCGTCCAGCGAGAGGATGAACGGAGGGTTACTCGTATGTTGGAATGGTTATTTTCGGCCGGAGAATCCAATCTCTGGCTGTTTTTAGGAATCATGATCATTGGTCTTGGAACAGAATTGATTCCAGCAGAAGTCGGATTACCGCTACTCGGTTTATATGTATCGAACGGAACAGTCAGTTGGACAATTGCTGTTCTCGTCGGCTTTCTAGGGAGTTTGATGGGGGCGACAGTCTTTTATCTCTTAGGGCGTTACGCAGGTCGTCCAATCCTTGTACGATACGGAAAATGGTTACTGATCAAAGAAAAAGAAATTGAGCAGGGTGAGCGAATCGTCGGAAAGTATGGAACATGGTCCGCGTTATTTGGACGATTCTTCCCTGTCGTTCGTTCAGTCGTCTCGATTCCCTGTGGTCTGTTTGGTCTTTCATTCAAGCGCTATCTACTCGCTTCAAGTATTGGATTATTTCCGGTCTCTTTCTTTTACATCTGGGTCGGGGAGCGATTCGGAGTAAAGCGAGCGGAGTCAATGCTTAAAGGGCTAGAGCAGGAGTTATGGTGGATTTTAGGCGGAATCGTCGTAATCCTCGGCGGGTACATCCTGTATCGTCGCTCTAAAGCGAAACAACACGGACAGACGCAAGACGTAAAAACGAAGCAACAGAATAAATGAAGGGGTCGACAAAAAGTCAGTCTCTACAAAGATAAGGGTGGCAGAATGATGATCTGCCACCCTTATCTCATAAAAAAAGGACTCGTCACACGCGACACCTACAGGAAAGGGCGTGAAAAGACGAGTCCTTCTTTTTTTTGAGTAAGCCCGGGATTCAAGCAGGAGGAAACAAGAATCGCTTCAGCGACTTGATACGATGTTTAGGCGTCAGCAGTAACAGTTGATCATTGCCTTCAAGAGCAGTGTCGCCACGGGGAGTAATGATATGATCATCGCGAATGATGGCGGTAATCAAAAACTCTTGCGGTAGATCGATTTCTGATATCGTCGTTCCGATGAACGGATGGGACATCGGTAACGTCAATTCAATGATTTCTGCGTTCGGTTTACCGATCGACATGAACTCAATGACCGTATGGATAGCAGAAGTCTGTGTCTCGTTGAGACGTAACCGTTCGGAAAGGAATGTCAACATACTCCCTTGAATCAGTGTCGATAGTAGAACTGTAAAGAACACGATATTGAAAATCATCGATGCATTCTCGATGTCGGCAACAAGTGGGTATGTCGCAAGAATGATCGGTACCGCTCCTTTTAGACCAGCAAAAGAAATAAAGACCTTCTCTTGCCACGAATAACGAAACGGCAATAAGCTAATCCAAACGGACAGCGGTCGAGCAATGAAAATCAAAATCAACGCAAGGGCAACGGAAGACAGGATAACCCGGATATCGAGCAATTGTTTCGGGAAGACGAGCAACCCGAGAACAATGAACATTCCGATTTGAGCTAGGTGCGCCATACTCATCGTAAAGCGGACGAGCGTCTGACGGTAGACGAGTTCATGATTACTGATATAGATTGCTGTCACATAAACGGCGAGAAATCCACTAGCATGAAATGTATCGGCTAACCCGAAAGACAAGAAAGCAAACGACATGAGTAAAATCGGATAAAAGCTCGAGGAAGATAAGTCAATCCGATTGATCAAGGTTGAAGCTGTCCATCCAATGAATAGACCGATTAAAAGCCCCATCGACATTTCCCAAACGAGTGAACCGAGTCCCATCAAGAGTGATGCTTCTTCAGGATTCGTCACGAATTCAAGGAATAAGACGGTCAAAAAGACAGCCATGGGGTCATTCGTTCCAGATTCAACTTCGAGTGTTGACCCTACCTTACGTCGGATCGGTTGTCCACTTAAGACAGAAAAGATGGCAGCAGCATCCGTCGATCCTACGATTGCGCCAAGTAAAAAGGCATTCGCCCAACTGAAGCCAAGAATGTAATGGGAGGCAACTGCAACGATGGAAGTAGCAATGAAGACTCCGAACGTTGCAAGAGAAAGCGAAGGTGCGAGCTCGTGTCGCACTTCTTTCCACGCTGTTTGCAGACCACCTTCAAACAGAATGATGATCAGAGCGACAGTTCCAAGAAGCTGGGCAAGTTCCGCATCGTCAAAGCGAATGAAACCCGTAATATCACTTCCGGCAATCATACCAAGAGCGATAAAAATCAATAGAGCAGGAATATTCAGACGACTTGATAACTTCGTCGTCCACACAGCGGCGAACAATAGTATACCAATCAATAAAATCGTGAATTGTAAGGACATGGCATCAAGCTCCTATTCAATAAAGAATCTTCTAGTTTCATGATACAACAATCCCGATGAAAAGACTCGGATAACGATTGTTCAATATTTTCCACCACACCGGACAACTTTCTCTCTCTTCATTGCAAGCGTTTTCATTTATTGTGAAGGTGTAGCACGTAAATGAAACGAAATCAGGGAGGGAATCCGAATGCGTAAAAGAAGATGGGCAGCATTACCTGTCGTCACAACGGCGATGGTCGTCGCTTTGGCAGCATGTGGTGGCGGTACATTGAATAGCGATGACTCGAAAGATAGTGGTTCAAAAGATGGTAAGACGCTCAACGTATTCCAATTCAAGGCTGAAATCGCAAAAGACATGGAAAAAATGGCAAAAGCGTATGAGAAGGAGACGGGGACGAAAGTCGTCGTACAAACAGTTGGTGGTGGATCGGATTATGGTGCTGCCTTGAAGTCGCAGTTTGCCTCTGGGAATGAACCGGATGTCTTTAACAACGGTGGCTTTACGGAAGCAAAAACATGGCAGGATAAATTAGAAGATTTGTCAGACGAAAAATGGGTCGGTGATCTAACGGACCTATCAAAAGAGCCGATGACGATTGATGGAAAGTTATACGGCATGCCGATGAACCTTGAAGGATACGGCTTCATCTACAACAAAGATATCTTCAAAAAAGCAGGCATCACAGAGCTTCCAAAAACATTAACGGAATTAACGGATGCATCTAAAAAGTTGAAAGCAGATGGTGTGACGCCGTTTTCGATCGGATATGGAGAGTGGTGGATTCTTGGAAACCACCTAATGAACATTCCGGTCGCACAGCAGGATGATCCAGATCAGTTCATCGCGGACTTGAATGCTGGAAAAGCTAAATTCGAAGATAACAAACAGTTCAAGGAATTCATGAATCTGTTTGATTTGACGATTAAGTACGGGAATAAAAATCCGTTAACGACGGATTACAACACACAAGTTTCTCAGTTCGCTGAAGGTAAGACAGCGATGATTCAACAAGGGAACTGGGCACAGCAATTGATCACAGATGTGAATCCGGATATCAATATGGGCTTCATCCCGATGCCAATCAATGACGATAAAGAAAAAATGGATCGTCTCCCTGTTGGCGTACCAAATAACTGGGTCGTCAATAAAAACTCGAAGAATAAAGCAGAAGCAAAAAAATTCCTCGAGTGGATGGCGACATCTGATACAGGAAAAGACTACATGGTCAACAAATTCAAGTTTATTCCGGCCTTCAAATCAATCGAAGCAAAAGATTTAGGACCGCTTGCAGATGATATCCAAGCGTACTCGAAAGCTGGTAAAACGATCTCATGGAACTGGTTCAAGTATCCGGATGGTGCAGTAAACGAGTTTGGTGCGATCATGCAGGCATACGTCGGTAAGCAAAAAACAGCTGACGAGATGCTACAAGATTTCACGAAAACATGGGACAAAATGAAGAAATAAGAAGTGATTCAAAAAAACATGCCTGTTCCGATCAACTGACGGAAAGGCATGTTTTTTTATTATAGGAAAAATAATTGGATGAAGAAGAGAAGCGCAAATACATAGATGAGTGGATGGACGCGCTCTTTTTGGATGGCTTTCATGATCGGATAAACGATGAAGCCGAATGCGATACCGGTTGCGATGCTACCGGATAACGGCATGATCAAGATGACAAGGAAAGCTGTGAAAGCTTCACTGAAATCACCCCATGGAATCTGTTTGATGTTTTGAATCATAAAGGCACCGACTAAAATCAACGCGGGTGCGGTAATCGCGGGAACACTTGAAATCGATTGAACGAACGGTCCAAAGATGGCAGATAATGCGAAGAGTATCCCGACCGTCACGGACGTGAGTCCAGCCCGACCACCCGCAGCAACACCTGCTGCAGATTCTACATAAGCAGTTGTTGGACTTGTTCCGAACAAGGAACCGGCAACCATCGCAGTCGAATCAGATAATAGTGCGCGTTCACTATTTTTCAATGATCCATCTTCTTCAATCAATCCAGCTTGTTCACCGACAGCGACCATCGTACCTGTCGTGTCAAACATCGTTACGAGCACGAAGGAGAGGACGCCGCTGAATAGCCCGTACTGAAATACGTCCTGAATGGCGTTGAACGGATTAGTGATGATCAATCCTTCCGGTAACGTTGGTAACGCGACGAAGGAATCTGAGAACTTTAATTCACCTGTCAAAAATGCGATCACACCAGAAAGGATCATGGCGTAAAGGATAGCTCCTGGTACCCGTTTGATTGTCAAGATCGCAGCAACTAATAACCCGATGAGTGTGATCAGCGCTTCTGGTGACGTCAAGGCACCAATCGTGACCAGTGTATCTTCACTACCAATGAGAATTCCTGACATCTTGAGACCAAGTGAAGCGATGAAGAGACCGATTCCACCCGTGATGGCAAGCTTTAAGGTCATCGGAATGATTTCGATCAGTTTCGTACGGATCGGCGAGAGTGACAACAATAAGAAGATGACACCAGCGACGAACACGACTGAAAGTGCTGTTTGATATGGAATTTTTTCACCGACGACAAGTGTATATGTGAAGTACGCGTTGAGTCCCATTCCGGGTGCGACTGCGATCGGTAGATTCGCATAGAACCCCATTAAAAGTGTACCGATCAATGTAGCGATGATCGTCGCAGAAAAAGCTTGGGCTTGAGGGATACCGGCATCTGCTAAAATCGTCGGATTGACGAGCAAAATGTATGCCATCGTAATAAACGTTACAAATCCGGCTTGGATTTCACGTTTTACGGTTGTTTGGTGTGCGGCAAGTTTAAACATGGATAAAAGAACCACCTTCATAACAAATTGGTTAAAAGACGAACATTGATGATATTATAGTAAAATTCATTCGGAATCAAGTCGAAAGAAAAAATAATTTATTATTGCAATCCTGAAAGAGAATATCAGGAAATGATGTAAGCGAATTCAAGGTTATGATACGATTGATTACAAGAAAAAGGATGGGGGCGCCTTTTATGAAAAGTATCCGGACACGTTTGATTCGTCTCGTTGTCTTAGCGATCTTAATTCCGACAGCCCTCGCGACTTCGATTTCCTATCTTTATGTACGACACCAGAACATCGAACAGGCAGAACATTCTAGCCTGAACGTGTTGACTCGGGGAAATACACAGGTGACTCATTATATAGAGGATATTCGACGTCTATCAACGAGTTTATATGCGAATCGCTCGTTGATGAACATCATGCGTGTCGGAGCGGATCAGGAACTAGACGAATCCGATGGAGTCGTCTCGCGGGCGATGTTAGGTCTATTTTTATCCCGACAGGATATTGAGCAGTTACATTTCGTCATCTTGAATGGCTATTCAGAGTATTCGGTTTACAATATGAAAACGACGAGTCGAGGAACATTTGATTGGATGCAAGAAACGGATTATTTTCGATTAATGAAACAAAAAAACAGTTGGTTGATTGACGGAGCTCACCCGATCGAGCCGTACAATGTGCATACGATGATTCTCGATGAGAAACAAGTCGTCAGTTTTCGTTATCGGATTGATCGTGTCGAGACGGATGAGCCGCTTGGGTTCCTCTCAGTCGATATTCCGGTTCGGGTATTTGAACAGCAATTAAAATTGTTCGAGAATGATCCGGATGAGTCGCTGTGGCTGATGACCGATCAACGTGTTCTGGCACAGACTGGAGCAAAGATGGACCTACCTACCGACCAATTCACTGGACAGAGTGGAAGTCTACGTGTCGGAAAATCGTTCATCGTCTACTCGAAAACGATGACGAACGGAATCCCGTTGACACTGATCAAACGGATTCCTTATGCATCCGTCATCCAAGGGGCAAACGAGACGGCATTGATTCTCGTACTGATTGGTCTCGCTTCTCTTATCGTCATGATTATTGCCGCGAGTCTGGTTGCCATGCAAATCACGAAACCGATTAAACAGTTGACGGCAAACGTCTGGCGAGTCGAACAGGGTGATTTATCGGCACCGTTCGTTGCCACGACGAATGACGAGATTGGATTACTCAATCGTCAGTTCCAACGCATGATTCAACGGATCGATCGTTTGATTAAACGGGAATATCGATTGGCGCTCGAAAATCGGACGAATGAGCTTCGAGCCTTACAATCTCAACTCAATCCTCACTTTTTATTCAACGCCTTGCAATCGATCGGAACGACGACGTTACAAGGGGACCGGAAGATCGCGTACCGCTCCATCACCGGATTATCGCAAATGATGCGTTACTCGATGAACAATGAACAAACGATCGTAACGTTAAAACAAGAAGTCGATCATCTTCAAGCATACATCCGTCTGCAACAGCAACGTTTTCCTGAGCGATTCCGTTATATCGTCGACGTCCCTTGGCACCTCAATGACATTGAAGTACCAAAGATGATCTTACAACCGTTTGCTGAAAACTATTTCAAACACGGCTTCCGTCAACAATTAGCGGCGACAGAAAACTATCTTGCCTACAAAGTACGGACGGATGGTGGACGTCTCATCATTCAAATCGAGAATAGCGGTGCCGTCCTTGAAACAGGACGACTTGAAGAAATTGATCGAAAAATGCGGATGCATCGTAGTCCAGAGGATCTCGAGACGAGCGGGATCGGTCTCCACAATATCTACGAACGTCTCTTGATATTTTACGGGGAGGAAGCAAGTATGACCCTCTCTTCTCCAGTGACGGAGGGAGGATTCAAAATCGTGATTCGGATTCCATATGAAAAGGGGGATTTGGCATGAACGTATTGATCGTAGATGATGAACGACATGTACGAGAAGCGGTCAAACTGCTCGGAGAATGGGACAGATGGCGTGTTTCAAACCTATACGAGGCGGAACATGGGGAAGAGGCAAAACGTTTACTGGATACCGGAACGATCGATTTAATGCTGACCGACGTCGAAATGCCTGGACTGGACGGATTGACGTTACTGGAATGGACAAAAAATCATCATCCAAAGGTCGTCACGATCGTGCTGACAGGGTATGATGATTATACGTATATGCGGCGTGCCATTTTGCATCAATCCTTTGATTATTTATTGAAGCCAGTTGATCCAGATGTACTCAATGATGCCTTGTCCCGCGCGATGGAATGTATCCATCCGGTAGTGGAATCAGGGGAAGCGATTGATCAAATCGCAAAATACATCGAAACGCATTATGCGGAAGAATTGACACTACAATTCATGAGCGAACGGTTTTACTTGAGCCGAGAGTATATATCACGGCGCTTCAAACAGCGTTTTTCTGTTAACTTATCTGATTACATTCAAACAATTCGTTTGAATCGGGCGAAGGAATTGTTGAGCGAGACGGAAGCGCGTATTTATGAAATTGCGCTTGAAGTCGGATATCAGGACGATAAGTATTTTCGGAAAGTGTTCAAAAAACAATTCGGTGTCACACCGAACGAGTTTCGTGAATTGTTGTCGATTTAAACGACTATCGAGGAGGAATCGTACATGAGTGTACACATTAACGCAGCTGAAGGACAAATCGCCGAAACGGTCTTACTTCCAGGAGATCCGTTACGGGCTAAATACATCGCCGAAACGTTTTTAGAGGATGTTGTTCTCTACAATGAAGTTCGAGGAATGTATGGTTTTACAGGTACTTATAAGGGTAAAAAAGTTTCTGTTCAAGGAACAGGTATGGGTGTACCATCGATGTCAATCTATGCGAACGAACTCGTTCAGTCGTATGGTGCGAAAAACTTGATTCGTGTCGGTACTGCTGGTGGCATTACTCCAGACGTTAAAGTCCGCGATGTCGTTATCGCAATGAGTGCTTCACATGACATGGCACAAAACCGCGCTCGTTTTAACGGATTAGACTACGCACCGACAGCGTCTTTTGATCTGTTGCATAAAGCCTATACAACCGCAAAAGAACAAGGCATCGATGCAAAAGTCGGTCAAATCTTCACGACGGATCAGTTCTATCAAGATGATTTTCATCATTTCAAAAAATGGGCAGATTTCGGATGCCTCGCAATCGAGATGGAAGCAGCAGGACTGTATACGCTCGCTGCGAAACATAAGGTAAATGCATTGACGATTTTGACGATTTCGGATCATCTGTTGACAGGGGAAGAAACGACATCGGAAGAGCGTCAAACGACATTCAACGACATGATGAAAGTCGCGCTCGAGACAGCGATTCAATTATAAAGAGCAAGACGGAGAATCCTCTCCGTCTTTTTTCATATCGAAAAAGAGATATGGTAAGATGAAGGCAGTGTTATAGACCAGTTAAAGGAGAGATTCTCGGATGGAAACAACGATGACAGAGACAGTTCTTTCAGAACGCTTGCAATTACAACGGCACTTTTTCCGGACAGGGGCAACACGCAGTCTAGCCTTCCGCTTAAGTATGTTAACGTTCTTACGCCAAGCAATCGAAACACATGAAGCGGCGATTTATGAGGCATTAAAACAAGATCTCAATAAAGGACAGCATGATGCGTTCACGACGGAAATCGGATTCGTTTACGGAGAGATTCAACGGATGGAGAGACAACTCCGTCGACTGGCAAGACCAAAACGTGTCGCAACACCGCTTCTGCATATCGGGTCGAAAAGTGAAATCCAATACGAACCTTATGGCAATGTGCTTGTGATTGCACCATGGAACTATCCCTTCCAGCTCGCACTTGCTCCTGTCATTGGTGCGATTGCAGCCGGGAATACGGTCGTCCTTAAACCATCCGAGTTGACACCGAATGTCTCTCGCGTATTACGAGAAGTCTTTGAAACGGCATTCCATGAACGATTCGGAATCGTCATAGAAGGGGATGCTGAAGTTAGCAGTGCCTTATTAAACGAGCGTTTTGACTATATCTTCTTTACGGGTTCCACACGCGTCGGAAAAATCGTACATCAGGCTGCGGCGAAGCACCTGACGCCAGTCACGCTTGAACTAGGTGGAAAATCTCCGACGATCGTGCACAAGGATGCAGACCTTCGTCTAGCAGCGAAGCGGATCGCATGGGGAAAATGGTTGAATGCGGGACAGACATGTATCGCTCCGGATTATGTATTGATTCATGAAGACGTCAAAGAACGCTTCTTACAACTGATAGAAGAAGAAGCCTTCAAACAGTACGGAAACGGCGTAGGCGTCTCTTCATACGTTAAAATCGTATCGGACGATCATTTGAATCGTTTAAGCAATTATTTAACGCAAGGAACGATCGAATTCGGTGGACAAGTGGATCCGGAAACACGCAAGATGGCGCCGACCGTCATGACTGGTGTAGTAACGGATGCTCCATTGATGCAAGACGAAATCTTCGGACCGATCCTACCGGTGTTAACATACCGTGAAATCGAAGAAGTTATTACATTCGTCAATGATCGTGATAAGCCGCTTGCGCTTTATCTATTCACAGAGAATAAAGCCATCGAGCATCGCGTCCTTGAGCGAATTTCGTTTGGTGGTGGATGCGTCAATGACACATTGATGCATGTCGCACAGCACCACTTACCATTTGGTGGAGTCGGAGCGAGTGGAATGGGTGGATATCATGGCAAATATAGTTTCGAGACGTTCAGTCATCGGAAAGGAATCGTCAAAAATACGACGGCATTTGAATTACCGTTCCGCTACATGCGAACAAATAGCAATTCCAAATGGATGCGCTTTTTGTTATGATGAGCTGTGATTAATTGACTTAAGAAGGAGCTCTTCACTTGAAACATCAAGTAAAACAGTGGATGAAACGAACAGGCTTGATTGAACGCGGTCTTCGTACCGTCATGAGAGTCTTTACATGGTTGCCACAAAAACGTAAGCGAATTCTTTTCGAGAGTTTTCTCGGAAAACAATATAGTGACAGTCCGCGTGCCATTTATGAATTGATGCGCGCGATGCATCCGGAGTGTGAGTTGATTTTCAGCAAGCAACGAGGTGTTGCATTTCCACCAAATGTCAAGACAGTAGATCGGTTGACGTTCCGCTGGATTTATTTACTTGCGACGTCACGGGTCTGGGTATCAAACAGTCGGTTACCGGGTTGGTTGATCAAACCGGAAAAAACGTTTTATCTCCAAACTTGGCATGGCACACCGCTCAAGAAACTAGCGCTTGATATGGATGATGTCCAAATGGCGAATACGACAACCGAACGATATAAACAAGGATTTAAGCAGGAAGCAGCAAAATGGTCTAGCTTAGTTTCACCCAATGCCTATTCCAGTTCAATATTTAGACGGGCATTTGCATTTGAAGGTGAGATGCTAGAAATTGGGTATCCTCGAAATGATATATTTTATCAAGAGGCGCGACATGCTAAAATCAAAGAAGCAGTATATCGCCACTATGATATTGATCATTCAAAAAAAGTCTTGTTGTATGCACCAACTTGGCGAGATAATGCATTCGAAGGTCAAGGGAAATATTCATTTGAGCTACCTTTTTCGCTAAATGAATTTGAAAAGCGATTTGGGGATGAATACGTTCTGCTTGTCCGAATGCACTATTTAGTCGGAAGTCGTCTCGACGTCACTGCTTATCCATCCGTTCGAAATACATCGGACTACCCGGATATCGCGGAGCTCTATCTGGCGTCGGACGCCTTGATCACGGATTATTCTTCTGTCATGTTTGATTTTGCGCACTTATCTCGTCCGATTTTATTCTATACGTATGATTTAGAACATTATCGAGATCAGTTGCGTGGATTTTACTTCGATTTTGAGCAGGAGGCACCGGGACCATTGTTGTCGACTGAAACAGCACTGTTTGAAGAGCTGAACCAGTTAGATGATTGGCACACACGGTATGCGTCAGCATTTCGAGCGTTCCAAGAGACGTATTGTCAATGGGATGATGGACAGGCTTCAGAACGGGCGATGAAGACGATCATAAAGAGAATTCACGGATAAAAGGGAGAGCAGAATCATGAAGAAGGTTATTACGTACGGAACATTTGATTTATTACACTGGGGTCATATCAACATCTTAAAACGCGCAAAAGCGATGGGAGACTATCTTATCGTTGCGATTTCAACGGACGAATTCAACCGTTTGAAACATAAGCAGTCCTACCATAATTTCGAGAATCGAAAGATGATTCTTGAAGCCATCCGTTATGTGGATGAAGTCATTCCGGAAAACAGCTGGGATCAAAAAGTAGAAGATGTGAAGAAGCATAACGTCGACCTCTTCGTCATGGGTGATGATTGGAAAGGCGAGTTCGATTTCTTAAAAGAGCATTGTGAAGTCGTTTACCTTAGCCGAACTGAGGGTATTTCTACGAGTCAGATTAAAACGGAATTAGCTTCGAAGTGATTGAAGAGGAGACCACACGACGACGTGCGGTCTTTCTTCGTAGAAGGGCAGGATGAAAGTGGTTAGAGAAGGAATCGTATGGGTCTATTTATTGTTGTTTCGTATTTGTTATGGTGTCTTTCGGTTGTTACCGCTTCGCCCCGTCACTTTATTTTGGATGACATACGGGGATAACGCAAAACCTGTTAATGATCGCTTGGCGCAGGAATTGCCAAATGAGAAACGGTATCTTGTATATGATCACCATTTCATGAAGCAGCCGGATTTATGGAAGTCAGACCGAATGCTTCGCTTTCGTCGATTACGGTTCGTCAGACTCGCATATTTACTTGCGACCTCCCGGACGGTTTTCGTCGATAATTATGTTGCGGAATTCAGTGTTGCTAAAACGCGACGTGGAACACGGCGTATCCAGCTATGGCATGCCGGCGGAACGTTAAAGCAGTTTGGACTAACTTCTTCGAAAAGCCTGTTCGTATCGGAACGGATACGAAATCGGTTCCGACGTGTCTATCAGGAATATGGTGATTTCATCGTGCCGGGGATGCGTTGTGCGACACAATTCATGGCACCGCATGATTTAAAACGATCTCATTTTAAACCGTTCGGCATGCCGCGGACGGATTATTGGTATGATGAGGTTCAGCGGGAACATCGGGCGCTTGATTTAAAAGAACGTTATGTAAAACCCGACCGCCGGATTCTATTGTATGCCCCGACTTACCGCGAATATAAAGGAACGGAAGATCACACGATTCAACAATTTGAACAACTGGCTAAAACAGGCTGGACGATTCTTGTTAAGTTACATCCGACGATCCGAGCGCTTTCGACCTATCGTTCCGCCCATATACATCTTGTGGATGACACGTATCAGATCAATGATTATTTGCTCATCACGGATGTTCTGGTGACCGACTATTCGTCGATTCCATTTGAAAGCTGTCTTCTTGAGGTTCCAACGTTCTTATACACACCGGACATCGATACATATCGACAACTACCAGGACTTGTCGATCAGTATCCAAAACCATTACCGGTGCGACAGACGGAGCAGATTGCACAATTGATGGAGTGGATCGTGTCTGACGCGATACTTGAAGAGTGCCGTCAGCACATGCAAGAATTCCAAACAAGTTGGTATGATCACCCACCAGGTCAAGCAGTTGAACGAATCGTTCATCATTATTACGGAACAGGTATGTAATACTATATCTGACGATTGCTTTAGTTTTAGAAAGCGGTCGTCAGATACTTTTTCAAAAATAATGTGAAACATTGAACAAAGTTTGACAATCTTTTGAAAATCCATTCTTTTGAACTGTGATGTTCTATACTAAAAGCAGAAGAAAAGGAGAGGAGAAATGGATATGCTGACTTGTGGAACGACTGAAGCGAATACATTCATCTTATCACCTGAGACAAGAACGTTACTAGAGAGCTTCATGACGGAAACGACGTTCAAAAAGGATTCCATCGTCTGTTGGGAAGGGGAAATGAACGACAAGTTGTTTTATGTGAAACAAGGAGGCGTCAAACTATCGAAGTTGACGAAAAAAGGCAGTCCATTACTCATGTTCTTATATTTCAAAGGGGATCTATTTGGTGAATTTGATGTAGGAGAAGCTTTTCCGAGTTCATACAGTATCGAGACGATGGAGGATAGTATCATCGGTTTCCTCTCAAAAGAAAAATTAGAGGAACTCATGAGAAAGGATGGTACTTTTGCGCTTGAGATCATGCGGTGGCAAGCATTGATGCGGAAACAGACGGAGACTAAATTGCGCGACTTGCTATTGTTCGGAAAACCGGGTGCGTTAGCTTCGACGTTACTTCGTCTCATCGCGATGGAAGGGGAACAAGTAGGAGAAACCTACCGTCTTGCACAACGTCCATCCGATGGGGAGTTTGGTCAATTGATTGGCGCACCGCGTGAAACGGTCAATCGGATGTTCTCCCAGTGGAAAAAAGAAGGTGTCATTTCGATGACGCCAAAAGAAATCATCATTCATGATGCACAATATCTGCGTGATCTGTGTCATTGTGAAGGATGCCCAGCAGGTGTTTGTCGAATTTAATAGATAGTGTACAAACAATTCAAACGTGAAGCAGAATTTTCTGTCTCATGTATGGATTGTTTTTTTTGTAGATGAGTCGTGCCTCCTTCTCTTGTTCAGATGTGAACTTTTTGTGTGTTTTTAGAAAGAAAAGTGCGGATTCTTCACATTTGAAGTGATATATATCACAGTTTCCGAACTTGCTGAATTCTTACAATAAAGACAAGTTCAAAGCAGGAGAGGAGTAATCACCATGGACCAAAAATCAGAATCAAACCTCAAAGGAACATTTATTGCCGTCCTGATCGTAGCAGGTATCATCATTGGGATGTGGAGCTCAATCTTTCTATTATTCTTATCACGGTAAGGGGGAGTCACAATGCATATTCATCGTCTAGAAAAAATCTGGCTGATTTTTGGAGCAGTGATGCTTGGCGTCTTTTTAACCATCATCGGCGTATCCGCTTTTGCATCCGGAAATCAACCGCCATCCGATGCAACATTGATTGATCCGACGAAAGTTGATCAAACGAAACCATTCGACAAGCCAGGACTAAAAAAAATCGATGACGACCGATACGAAGCGATCATCGTCGCACAAGCGTTCCAATTCACACCAAAAGATATGGTCATTCCCAAAGGGGCAACGGTTGATTTTTTGGTGACATCAAAAGATGTCGTCCATGGCTTTGAAATTGTCAAGACGAATGTCAATATGATGGTCATTCCTGGTCATATCAATTCCATTGAATATACATTCAAGGAAGCTGGCGAGTATTTGGTCGTCTGTAATGAATACTGTGGATCGGGTCATCATATGATGGCAACCAAAATCAAGGTGGTGGAATAAGATGAATGCCATTTCAAAAAAATTAAGACAGTTCGAGATGGAGCGTGGTCTGCCTGCTACCGTCATCGGAATTAAGGAAGCGAAGCTCGCTTTCGCGCATGTTAGTTTTTCACTCGTTGCCTTATTGATTGGTGGTTTATGTGGATTGTTGCAAACGATGGTGCGGACAGGTGTCATTCCAGAAATTGCTGGAGTCGGCTACTATGAGCTTCTCACTGCCCACGGGTTAATGCTTGCGATCGTCTTTACGACATTATTCATATTTGGATTACTTTTTTCATTTTTAGGTCAATCCTTTGGACGTTTCGAAGACTTTCCTCGACGTCTCGGGTGGGTTGGATTCTGGTTCATGATCCTTGGTGTCATCCTCGTCACATGGATGGTACTTGCAGGAGAAGCTTCCGTCCTCTATACATTCTATGCACCACTCAAGGCACATCCAGTATTTTATATTGGACTCGTCATCTTCGTCGTCGGAACGTGGATTGCTTCTGGTGCCATGTTCCGTATGTATGCTGATTATAAACGGGAACACCCTGGCGTTCATCCACCACTTCAAGCATACATGAGTATTATGACTGCCTTATTATGGGTGGTTGCGACACTCGGAGTAGCAGCGACGATTCTCTTTCAGCTCCTTCCCTTATCCCTTGGTTGGACGGATAAGGTCGGAATCGAGCTATCCCGGACGCTATTTTGGTACTTTGGTCATCCACTCGTCTATTTCTGGTTGTTACCTGCCTACATCGTCTGGTATACAGTCATCCCGAAAATCGTTGGTGGAAAGGTTTTTTCCGACGCGTTAGCACGTATGTCATTTTTATTGTTCCTCCTCTTTTCGTTCCCGGTTGGTTTTCACCATCAATTGTTAGAGCCGGGGATTTCTGCTTTTTGGAAGTATGTCCAAGTCGTTTTAACGTTCCTCGTCATCATTCCATCATTGATGACAGCCTTCTCGATGTTTGCGACTTTTGAGTTGGCGGGTCGTCGGAAAGGAGCGACCGGGGTATTTGGTTGGGTGAAAAAAATGCCGTATCGCGATGTACGTTTTCTTGCACCGTTCATCGGGATGTTGTTCTTCATTCCTGCAGGTGCAGGTGGTGTCATCAACGCATCCCATCAACTAAACATCATCGTTCACAATACGTTATGGGTCACAGGACACTTTCATATCACGGTCGGTGCCGCTGTGGCATTGACGTTCTTTGGAACGGCTTACTGGCTTGTCCCGCTCTTACGTGGTCGAACGTTAACAGCGGCAATGAATCGTCTTGGGCTTATTCAAACGGCTGCCTGGACGATCGGAATGCTCTTCATGTCGACAGCAATGCATATCTCAGGTCTACTCGGTAATCCACGACGGACGGGTCC
This sequence comes from Exiguobacterium sp. UBA3968, assembly GCF_002385115.1. Lineage (NCBI taxonomy): Bacteria > Bacillati > Bacillota > Bacilli > Caryophanales > Exiguobacterium > Exiguobacterium sp. UBA3968. The sequence goes on along the minus strand of NZ_DGCW01000008.1, from coordinate 65,617 downwards.
TGCCGCCTACTTCAAAGATTCGATCGTCGCTGACTGGATTCCATATCATGTCGCCATGGCAATTGGTGGGACGATTTTATTCATCTCGATTCTATTGTTCTTGTATGCGATGTTCCAACTTGCATTTCGTACACCAAAAGGAACGGAAGAATTTCCGATTGCTGAAACAGAAGAAGAGGCGATGGCAACGCCACTCTTCTTTGAAAATTGGAAGCTATGGATTTTTGTAACGTTCGCTTTGATTGCGTTTGCGTACACAGTACCGATTTGGCATATGATTGAAAACGCCCCTCCAGGCGCTCCGGGATGGAAGCTTTGGTAATCGTTTCGTACAACATCAAAACCCCGAACGGTCTCTGACTAAGAGACGATTCGGGGTTTTTGGCATGCGCTTAAAGAATAAGTAATGAAGGGCTAAATCTTATTTGACGAGATTATGCTTGAAGGCATAGACGACAGCTTGTGTACGGTCTACGACATCTAGTTTTGATAAGATGTTCGAGACATGTGTTTTTACGGTTTTTAAGGAAATGAATAATTCGTCCGCAATCTCTTGGTTCGCCATACCACGAGCCATCAATTGAAGAACTTCCTGCTCACGTTCCGTTAAGTCATCATGTAAGTGTGTCGTAGGACGACGAAGACGTTCCATCATTTTACCGGTCACTTGTGCTGCCATGACGGATTGACCGTTTGCTGTCTTGCGAATCGCTTCTGCGATGTCAAAGGCGCTAGCTGTCTTTAAAACGTAACTCATCGCACCCGCTTCAATGACAGGATAGACTTTCTCGTCATCAAGAAAACTCGTCACGACGAGAATTTTTGCTTCCGGCCAGTCTTTGCGGATCAACCGGGTTCCTTCGACGCCATCAACTGGCTCCATCACTAAATCCATCAAGATGACATCCGGTCGGTGTTCGAGCGCCAGCAAGGCTCCCGCTTGACCATCCGAAGCTTCAGCGACGACCTCGATGTCTGGTTGTGTGGAAAGGAAAGCAGACACACCGGCCCGGACCATCTCGTGGTCATCTACTAATAATACGCGTATCATACTTGCACCATCCGATCTTTTCTAAGTTTTACTTCGATTTGGGTTCCTTGTCCAGGAACACTGACGAGACGAATCGTTCCACCCATCTCAGCCGTTCGTTCTCGCATCGAATTGATGCCATAAGAGGCAAGTTTTTTTTCATCCACAACAAATCCAACACCATCATCATTCATGCTCAGGATAATTGTTTCGTTGAATTCTCGGAGCTCGATATCCATATGGGACGCTTTCGCGTGACGTAAGGCATTCGTTAATCCTTCTTGAACGATCCGGAACAACTCGTTTTCGATTTGTCGTGGGAGTGACATCTCTTCTAACTTCCAACTCAATTGTGTGGACTGCTTTCTAGATAATTCTTCGAGCAGTTGAGAAAGTCCTTGTTGTAACGTCATCCCTTCGAGTTCGACGGGGCGAAGTTGAAGTAAGAGCGAACGCATTTCAGACTGTGCCGTTTGTGCCATCGTCTCGACCATTTCGATTTGTTTGGCAGCAGCTTCAGGTTGAGACAAAATCGTCTGTTTGGCTGCTGTCGTCATCATCGAGATGGCATAAAGTTGTTGTGAAACGGAGTCGTGTAAATCACGTGCGAGTCGCTTGCGTTCTTCGGTGACAGCTTGAATCCGTACCTGTTCGACGTGCTGCGGACGCGTGCTGATCTTTTGAACGGTCTCGACTTGCTCGTCAATACGTTTTCCAATTCGTGACAGGCGTGTCAATGTATGAAAATAGGGACCGGGAACAATTGTGACATCTTTTCCTTGCTCCAGTTCGATGATGGCAGTCGTGACACGCTTGAAGTCACGACGCAAGAAAAAATAATGCATGCTACCGATAGCAAGCGGCAGTAGTAATGAGAGTCCGATGACGAGTAAAAGGACAGGAAAGTCTTGCTGACGGACGAAGAGAACATGCCAATCGACTTGGCGTGTACTTAAGAATAACAACGTCGTCATGACGGCTGTCAAGAAGCCCGTCATGACTTGCAGAGCGATGACACCAAGCGGAAATTGATCACGCTTCATATCGAAGACACCTCCACGTTGCCAATACCGAGCATGACATGAATACGAACCTTCCGCGTCGCTTCACCATATTCTGGTGCTCGGAATTGAATGCGTCGATTGAAGAAGGTCGGAATACGGCGGATGTCCGTCTTGACGCTTCCGAAGCCGATCGACGTGTCGAGCGTATAATCATAACCGGACGGTAAAAGAATCCGGACGTCCCCGACGACGCCACTGACGACGATCAATGTTTCACCTTCCGGGACATAGGCATGCGTCAAATCGATTTCTAAATCCTTGACGATGAACTGTTCACTTAAGTCCTGTAAGACATACGGTGCATCGGCCTGGGTCGAGAAGGAGTAAGCTGGTTGAATCTTGATGCCTTCCTCTTCATATTGATGGGGGGCAATCCGTGAAAACAAAAATTCACGGACAGAATGCCGTGTCACAAGAATGATCCCAAGATAGAGCAAAATTCCGGCAATGACAAAACCGATGGCAGCCGAACTGAGGACGACGCCAGCAAGAATGATCGTACCGACGATATAAAAGAGGATCGCTAGTTTTTCATGATTGCGCCGCCGGAAATGAATCCCGACGTAATACAGCAGGAAAGGGAATAAGACACCGAACAATACATTTCCTGCACCGGATAATAGGTCATAGAATAGACCAAGGGCGAACAGGATCGATACGTAACCGACCAGTTGTTTCGTACTTAATCGTCGCACGATCAATCTCCTTTCTAACATGACAAAGGGAGGCATACGCCTCCTTCGTCATGAACTGCTTATTGGTGAATGCGGCGTTCGAGTTCAGCGATACGCGCATCGATATCATCTTCATCAACGGCTGGTTGTTTTGCTTCAGGTTCTTCCGCCGTGAACGGATGTGCTTCTTCTTTTATAGTAGCATTTGGTTCGCGATCTAGCACCTGGTTCATCTTGTTTTTTAAGTTCGAAACGTTTTCGCGCATCATCCATTCGTACCGTTTGTTCTGTAGGTCTTCGAGCTTCAACTTCAATTCGAGGGCTTCACGTTCAAGCTCATTTAACTCGCGTTTCGTTTCAGCGACGAGTTCTTCGAAGAACCGGTATTGCTCTCCGTAATGTTTCGATTCGATGGCAGCACGTTCGGCGAGTTGCTGTTCACCGGCTTCGTTTGCGATTTCAACTTGTTTGAAGCGTTTATCGGCTAAATCCTTCGCTTCTTCCTGCTTTTGAGTCAGTTCCAGCAATAATGTCCGTTGACGCTCAAGTAGTCGATCAATCTCTTTTAAATCAGCTTCTGTAGATCGAATATGACGAACGAGCTTTTTAGCAGGTACTTCGCCCTGTTCAGCGGCTTTTTTGACTTCTGTCATCATTTGTGTCGCAAAATCATTGAGTTGATCAAACACGTTTTTCATGAAAAATTCCTCCTTGAAAGTGGTAAACAGTATGGGTATTATCTTTAAATTTAGAATCGTTTTTCGTCTAAGTCTTTCCAGTCAGCTTCAAAATGTGTTGTTGACGTACGGCGGCGGTTAAAGAGATCTTGAACATTGACACGCTGTAGTTTCATACGCATGTAACCGACGTACAATGCGATGGCTGCTGCGATTCCGATGACTGCCCAGATGTTTGAGAGGGCAAGTCCGATTCCGATGGCTGCTAGAAATCCGAAACCGAGTTTCGCTGGCCATTTGTTCGATTGCATGAACTTACTGATCGAATAGAACGCAAGTAATGCCCCTAAACCAAGTCCGATCATATGTGGTAATGTTCCGATGACAACGGCGAGTAATGCGAGTCCGGTAAGAATCATCACCAATTGTTTTCCTTTCGATTGCTTCATGAGGAAGCCTCCCTTGTGTTGATACCTTTATAATACGGAAGTCCTTCTGTTCGTACGACGCTCTTTGGACCGTATTTGCTCTCGGGCTTAAGGCGGAGAGAAGGTCTGACTTTGAGGGAAGCGCTACCAGAAACATTGATTGATATGATATTCTATAAAGGAATCGAATCGAGAGGAGTGATGTTGATGAGTGCAACAATCAACGCTAAAAAAGTAACATGTGTCGAAAACCAGGGAGGGGTTTCCCTCCCTTAAATCAGAGGAGGAAACCATTTGAACGAATGGGGTACACCACCTGTCTACGAAACGACAGGAACAGAACAACTGGGACGAATCACGGCCGTCTACCAAACGCATTATCGTGTCATGACGGACACAGGAGAATCACTTAGCGAACTGTCTGGTAAGCTGCGTTTTCAATCAGGAACGAAAGCTGAATTGCCAGCGGTTGGAGACTGGATCATTCAAACAGAGCGAGAGCCAGGCAAAGGACGAATCGAACGGGTCTTGCCACGGTCGTCTCAATTTTCCCGAAAAGCGGCAGGGACGGAGACCGAGGAACAAATTATCTGCGCGAATGTCGACGTTGCCTTGCTCGTCATGGCTTTTGGACATGACTTCAACGTCCGTCGACTGGAACGTTATTTAACGGTTGCTTGGGATGCAGGGGTGATACCAATCATCGTCCTGACGAAAAAAAGTTTGATGCCGTCGATCGAAATAGAACTGCAGGCTGTTGAAGCAGTCGCGTTCGGAACACCGATCCTTGCCGTTGATTCTTTGACGGGTGACGGATTAGAGGAACTACGTGCCCAGTTACAAGTCAAGCAAACGATCGTGTTAGTCGGATCGTCCGGCGTTGGGAAGTCGACGCTCGTCAACGCTTTAGCTGGAGAACAGTTAATGGAGACGGGTGGCGTACGGGAAGACGATGAACGCGGACGTCACACGACGACACATCGCGAACTGAAACGACTGGCGAACGGTTTATTACTCGTCGATACACCGGGGATGCGAGAATTGGCCTTATGGGATGGAAGTGACGGTTTATCGTCGACGTTTTCCGATATTGAAGAGCTTGCTGAAAACTGTCGTTTTCGAGACTGTAAACATGAGAAGGAACCAGGATGTGCCGTTCGGACAGCTTTAGAAGATGGAACGCTATCTGCTGAGCGCTGGAACAGCTTCGTTAAGCTAAAACGAGAAATCGCCTATACGGAACGTAAGCAAAACGTGGCGTTGCAGGCGGCGGAGAAAGAAAAGTGGAAAAAAATCCACAAGCAGGCACAAGCGCATACGAAACTGAAGTATCAAAAGCGGTAATACGACTGAAATATGAAAAGCATCTGCAATGGAAACAGGAGTCTCTTTTTCTATGCAGATGCTTTTTTTGTTATTCTTTTGAAAGTGATTCATTTGTTTCTGTATCGAACGGCACATCACCTGTCAAAGCATCAAGACGATGTAGATCGGATTGAGTCGCTTCAGGGTCACTTCGGCGTGCATTTCTTACCACGGCAGTTCCGTCTGGATGATCGTTGAATCCAGTCGTTAAGTCAAACGTCCGGTTCGATAGCCGATCGGTAAAATAACGATCGTGAGAGACGAAGAGGAGCTCACCAGGGAAGACATCGAGGGCGGCTTCGATTTGTTCACGAGTCGCAAGATCCAAATAGTTCGTCGGTTCGTCGAGAATAAGCAAGTGAGCACCAGAGAAATAAAGGCGTAAAAAGGCGATTCGACATTTCTCACCCATACTGGCGTCGGCAATCGACCGGTAAACATCATCACGTCGAAATAAAAAACAGGCGAGTAGTGTCCGGGCATCCGTTTCACTCATCGTGCCGAACTCGAGCAATGCCTCTAACAACGTACCGGATGTCGGTAAATGGGAAAGAGCTTGTGAAAAATAGCCGGTTTTTAATCGAGGATGGCGGATGACTGTCCCTTGATTAGGAGCATATTCGCCCTCAATGAGACGCAGTAAGGTCGTTTTCCCACTTCCATTCGGTCCAATGACAGCAATCCGGTCACCGCGATCGATTGAAAATGAGACATCGTTTAGAATGGTTTTCGTCTCATATCTAAACGTGACGTGTTCGAACGAAACGAGTCGCTTCGCATGAATCGCTTCATGTTCAAATGCGACGTGAACAGTCGGTGCAACCTCTGGCTTTTTAACACGATTCTCCAGTAAGCGCTCAAGCTGTTGTTCTTTTGCTTTGACCTTTGTTGCGTGTTTGGCGGCTTTCTTTTTCGCATATGGATCGCGTTCACTAGCTTGATCCGAAGCTTTTTGATGCCATTGCCGGTATCCTTGAATCATGCGTGTCAGCTCTTTACGGGTGCGTTCTTGTTTTTCGTACGCTCGTTGTTGCGACAGAGCTTGATGTTCCTTTTGTTTTTTATAGGACTGATAGTTTCCGCTGTATCGCGTTGCCCCTGATTCGGATAATTCAATGACGGCATCAGCCGTTGCGTCGATGAAGAATCGTTCGTGTGAGACATAGAGAATCGAGGTCCGTGACATGTTGACCCATTCCGTGAGCCACTCGAGTGTCTCTTGATCCAGATGATTCGTCGGTTCATCGAGAATGATGAAATCAGGTCGTGATAGAAGCAGACAGGCAAGTTGGAGGCGCGTCTGTTCACCACCGCTTAAACTGGATGCTTTGTGTGTCCAGAGTGCTTCCTCTAATTTGACTTCTTTTAAGACGCGTGCTGCATCTGCTTCCAGCGAGAAGGCGTCCTGATCGATTGCTTGTTGATAAATCGTCAAGTCACCATTCATGGCATTAGCGCGAAGTTGATAACGAACCGCATCCGCTCGTTCGACGACATCAAGAACGGTGTGATCGCCCGCCACAAAGTGTTGTGATAGTAGACCGAGTTTTTTGTAATGACGCTTGATCGAACCGTCAGTCGGTTGAAGTTGATCAGCGATCAAGTGTAACAGTGTCGTTTTTCCGATGCCGTTCGGACCGATTAAGGCGACATGTTCACCGGTATGAATATGAAAAGAAACGTCCGAGAAAAGGCGTCGTTCGTCGTAGTCCATCGATAGGTGTTGGATCGTAAGTGTTTCAGTAGGCATAAAAGCAGCTCCTTTAGTGTTCATTTCCGATAAGATGAAATGAAAAACACACCATCCGAAGCGAGCGGATGGTGTGCCGGAGTGTAACTCAAAGAAGGCGATGACCAGAGGATGGTCACACCGAAAAAGAGCAGACTCGTAGCGTCAGACATCCGCAACTGCATTGCGAAAGAGATGATTTCATTCATCAAGCGACGTGTACGAGTGATTGCTTCATTTCGGTGTTGTACCTCCTGTTCATAATCTATGATGTCATTGTAACAAATTGGAAACGTTAACACAAGTACGATTCAAGTAGGGTTTGCGCAGCGTTTGTTTCTTCTCGTGAAGGGGGAAGCACATCAGTTAACGGATAAGCAAGACCAAGGTTTTCCCACTTATAGACTCCGAGTTGATGATACGGCAGTACCTCGACGCGCTCGACGTTTCCGAGCGTCCGGATGAACTCGCCGGTCTGACGGAGGAAATGTTCCGACATCGTAATACCTGGAACGAGGACGTGGCGAATCCAGACGGGAATGTTTCGCTCGGCTAGGCGTTTTGCGAAGGCGAGTGTATTGGCGTTACTTCGTCCAGTCAAGACGCGACAAGCAGCATCGTCGATATGCTTGATATCGAGCAGAACCAAATCCGTCGCATCGAGAATGGCGTCGATGTTTTTCGGGACGACGGATCCAGCGGTATCGATGACCGTATGCAGTCCATGCCGCTTCGCTTCTGTTAAAGCAGCCTCTAGGAACTCTGGCTGAGCGAGCGGTTCACCTCCAGAGAAGGTGATTCCGCCACCCGTCGCCTCGAAAAAGGAGCGATAGCTGATCGCTTCTTTTACGACTTCGTCTGCTGAGACACGCTGTCCGCAACCGAACTCCCATGTATCCACGTTATGACAGTATTGACACCGTAGTGGACATCCTTGCGTAAAGACGATGAATCGAATGCCAGGACCATCGACTGTTCCACATGATTCAACGGAATGGATCATACCATAGGTCATTCTGCTCACTTCCTTTCACATACTACACATCATTTTAGAGAGAACCGTGGAACGTACGATTGATGACATCAATCTGTTGTTCACGCGTCAGTTTAATGAAGTTGACGGCATAACCGGAAACCCGAATCGTTAACTGTGGATACTGTTCTGGATGCTCCATGGCATCGAGTAACGTCTCACGGTCGAAGACGTTGACATTCAAGTGATGACCTTTTGAAGTCGTACCACCCATATATCCGTCAAGTAATCCGACCGTATTGCGAATACGTGTTGCTTCCTCCTTACCAAGTGCTTTTGGAACGATCGAGAACGTGTAGGAGATACCATCGAGCGCATGTTCATATGGTAGTTTCCCGACAGACGTCAGAGCAGCGATAGCACCACGGGTATCACGTCCATGCATCGGGTTAGCACCGGGTGCAAATGGTTCACCCGCACGGCGTCCATCGGGTGTATTTCCTGTTTTCTTACCGTAGACGACGTTTGAAGTAATCGTCAGGACAGACTGTGTCGGGAGCGCATTTCGATACGTTGGATGTTTACGGATTTTCTCCATGAACAGCGTCACGAGATCAACCGCCATCTGATCGACTCGTTCATCGTTATTCCCGAACTTTGGAAACTCACCTTCGATCTTGAAATCAACTGCAATCCCATCCGCATCTCGGATCGGGCGGACTGTTGCATAACGAATAGCGGATAGACTGTCAGCGACGACCGATAAACCAGCGATGCCGCATGCCATCGTCCGTAAGATTTCCGGATCATGTAAAGCCATTTCAATCCGTTCGTAACTGTACTTATCATGCATGTAGTGGATGACATTCAGTGTGTTGACGTACAGTTCTGCGAGCCAATCGAGTTGACGATCGTAAGCCGCCATGACTGTCTCGTAATCGAGTACTTCGTCGAGCATCAATGGTGTGGCTGGGGCGACTTGAATTTTGAGCTTCTCGTCCATTCCGCCATTGATTGTATAAAGTAATGCTTTTGCAAGGTTTGCTCGAGCACCGAAGAACTGCATCTGTTTCCCGATCCGCATCGCGGAGACACAACAAGCGATGCCGTAATCATCCCCATAAACCGGCAACATCAAATCATCGTTCTCATACTGAATCGAGCTTGATATGATCGACATCTTCGCGCAGAATTCCTTGAATCCGCGTGGAAGCTGAGTGGACCAGAGAACAGTTAGATTCGGTTCAGGTGCCGGACCGAGTGTCGAGAGCGTGTGTAAGAAGCGGAATGAACTTTTCGTGACATTTGATCGACCATCTTCACTCATCCCGCCAATCGATTCCGTTACCCACGTCGGGTCGCCAGAGAAGAGATCGTTATAGTCCGGTGTTCGTAAGAATTTGACGATCCGAAGTTTCATGACAAAATGATCGACGAGCTCTTGTGCTGTTTCTTCCGTCAAGCGGCCGGTCGCAAGATCACGTTCGACATAAATATCGAGGAACGTCGAGACTCGACCGAGTGACATAGCTGCACCATTTTGTTCTTTGATCGCAGCAAGATAAGCAAGATAGACCCACTGGAATGCTTCTTGTGCTGTTTCTGCAGGGCGGGAGAGATCAAAACCATAGCGAGTTCCAAGCTCGGTCAATTCCGTTAATGCGCGCAATTGTTCATTCATTTCTTCGCGGTCGCGGATCATCGATTCAGAGAGGAAGCCGCCACGTGCCTTCAAGTCTCGCTTACGTTCTTCAATCAAACGTGCTGTTCCGTACAAAGCGACACGACGATAGTCGCCAATGATCCGCCCACGTCCATAGGCGTCTGGTAATCCTGTGATGATACCGGCTTTACGCGCGGCGCGCATCTCTGGAGTATAAGCATCAAAAACCCCTTGGTTGTGTGTTTTTCGGTAATCGCTGAAAATTTTCGTGACGGTCTCGTCTGCTTCAAAGCCATACGCAGCTAAGGCATCATTCACCATCCGAATCCCGCCGTTCGGATGAATTGAACGTTTGAACGGTTCATCCGTCTGTAAGCCGACGATTTTTTCAAGAGAGGGATCCAGATACCCTGCATCATGCGAGAGAATCGTTGATGGTGTCTTGGCATCGACGGCATACACACCACCACGTTGTCGTTCTTCATTCGTCAACTGTAGAATTTGTTGCCAAAGCCGTTGCGTCGCTTGCGTCGGATCGACTAAAAAGTGATCATCACCTGTATATTCCGTGCGATTGAGCCGGATGAAGTCTGCAACATCGATTGTCTTGATCCATTCGCCAGACGTAAAGTTTGCCCAGGCACTCGTTTTTTCTAATAACATGGATACCACTCCTTTAAAATTGAGCTAATGATCAGTTCCTTATGTGAATAGTGTAACAAAAGGAGGTAGAGATTCCCTTTACGTTCATGTGAATATTTTAACAAGTGAACAAACGTTGATATGACGGGCTTTCCTTATTTCTGTACTTATGAAAGAGTGAAGATTAAAAAACAGTTGAAGTCTGGTAAATCAAGAGTTTCACGAAACTGTATGAGCTGATTTGAAAAAGATCCACTAGCACAGTTGAAACTGTGAGGAATGTCACGTTACGGTATCTTGTGTTTTTAGGACGTATCGTTGACAATGAAAAAGGGAACATAGAACGTGGAGGTGTGCCAAATGGAGTATGTGTCATTAACGCAACAAGGAGATTATCAGTCGGGAGACTGGGTCTCGCTGAAAATCGGATCGGAAGGTTCGACGCGAACTGGGATGATCACAGAATTTGAAGGTGATGGATTCTGGATTCGGTTTGAAGATGATTTTGATTATGAAGACTTTATCGGCTATGATGAATCGTACTGGATTGCGCTTGTTCGCCGTCCCGTGGACGTAAAAGCGACGTATGCGAGTCTTGCCGTGTATCCGGCACTCGCTGCAGAATTACAGGATCGTGTCATCCAAGGCTTCGAGATTTTAAAGGAAGAAGCTGGTGAAGAAGAAGTCCGGTTCCACATCCGATTGCTCGACGCAGGAAATGAATATACACAGACATTACGGGGATACCGTGATGCATCAGGAGATCATGTCGAATACGTAACGGCATGATGGAATTAAGAGAGTAGGAGAAATCGTTATGAACTTTACAAAACCATTTTTACAGGAAGCATGGGAACGGGCGCGCTTTACAGAGTTGATGCCTGTTCAAGAACAAGCGATTCCGTTGTTGCGCGAAGGAAAAGATGTCCTAGCTGAAGCGCCGACAGGAACAGGGAAGACGCTTGCTTATGTCATTCCAGCTTTAGAAAAGATTGAAGTGGAAGAGCCACACGTGCAAGTCGTCATCACGGCACCAACACGGGAACTCGTCATGCAAATTCATCAAGTCATTCAATTATTTGCTCAAGGAAGTGGTATCAAATCCGGTGCATTCATTGGTGGTGTTGAATTAAAGCGACAATATGAACGATTGAAGAAAAAGCCGCAAATCATCGTCGGAACACCGGGACGTCTCGTCGAGTTGATTGATTCGAAGAAGCTGAAGATGCATAAGGTGAAATTGATTGTTTTAGATGAAGCGGATCAAATTTATGAAAGTGGCATGAGTGACTCGGCGACGCGAATCGCAAATAGTGCGCTACGCGATCGACAACTGGCATTTGTCTCAGCGACATTGCCGGAACGGACAGCAGAATGGGGACGGACGCTTGCGAATGATCCTGAGACGATTCGTGTTGAGCGTGCCGTCAGCACACAAGTGACATTCGGTTATTTGGAGACTTCACGTCGTCAGAAACCGGAATTGTTACGTCGTCTGGCGAACATGCAAGGATCAAAAGTGCTGACATTCATCAACAATCGCTCATTCCTTGGACCATTGAATGGCGAGTTGAGTAAATTCTCACTGAAATACCGGATTTTAGATGCTGAAAAAGGAAAACGAGAGCGGATGGAGACCTTGCGTTCTTATAAAAAGGGAGAGTTTCCTTTACTCGTCACGACAGGTCTTGCGGCGCGTGGGCTTGATATCGAAGCGGTCACACACGTCGTCCATTACGATTTACCGGAGTCGCTTGACGATTTCGTACACCGTTCAGGTCGGACGGGACGCGGAAACGCAAACGGGATGGTACTTGCACTTGTCACGGATCAAGATTTAAAACACTTAAAAACACTTGCAAAGCAAATGGGCGTCGAGATGGAGCCAATGGAAATTTACCGCGGAGAAGTCATTCCGAAACGTGAATTCACAGCTCCTCAGACGATTAAGCGACCGGCTACTCCTCACCGGAAAGGGCGATCGAAATGAAGAACGATCGAAAAGTAATTCCATTTCCGACGACGGTTTCTGAAGCGGAAATGAATGCAGCCTTGAAGAAAATGTATCAGGAAGCAGCAACAGCACGCAGTACGGACTGGGTCGCTTTCATTGAAGAGATTGCGACAGAAGGACGTTGGTATTTAAAAGATGCTGAATTGTTCCGGGACTTATTCGTTGACTGGGCGATCTTCTATGAAACGGATGATCAAGGAAAAACACCGCACGGTCGTTTTCTCGAGCAGATAAAAGACGAGCTATCACCTAGTCTCTATCGCGCCTTGCGTGGATTAGCTGACCCGATGCCGTCGCTGTTTCAAGTCGATGCAGATGGTGTTGTTGATTTAATGTCGAAACAGACGTATCAAACGGATTTGGCTGAGATCGAAGTCGAACCGGGGGATCTGTTGATTGGGAAACTGCTCTATATTTCTGGGAAGTGGCGCTTTGCGATTGCCTACATGAAGGTAGCGCGCGCATTAGTACCAGAAGTCCTCGCTTTGTTGACGGACTTCGTGGATGAAGTGGGAGAAGACGCGTTACTTCGTCAATATCCAGAGTTTTGTGCGGAATTAATCGACTTGCTCCTCGATATCGAAGAAGGTAACATTGCACCAAGACCAGAAGAATAACTCAAAAAACCTAGGACACGTTGACTACAAAAAGTCATATGTCCTAGGTTTTTTTCATGGGTCCGCTCGATATAAAGCGACATCATTCTTATCCCGATGTTTCACGCGATACATGGCAAGATCGGCTTGCTTTAAACATGTTTCAAGATCGGCCTCATGACACGCTGTCACTCCGATGCTTGCGGAAACGAATAAAGATTGTCCTTTGTAGACATAGGGACGTCTTAAAAATTGTAAAAAGGATTTACATTTTCGGCGTAAGGAGAGTTCATCATCGGCTTGTAAAAGGATCGCGAATTCATCTCCACCGAGGCGATACACGGATTCCGAAGAACTTGTATGTTCGCTCAATCGCTTCGCAACTTCAATTAATACATAATCTCCTGCCTCGTGACCATACGTATCATTGACTTGCTTAAATCCATCTAAATCGACTAAGGCAAGATAATTCTTATCGGAGAGTCGATTTGAGAAATCTCGTTCTAAGGAACGACGGTTTCCGATATTAGTCAAAGCATCATGATAGGCATGGTATTCGATTCTCTTTTGACGAATTTTGCTTTCCGTGACATCATGTAAAATCGTGAATCGTCCCATCGAGGTAGCGGCAATTTGAATCGGAATATCAATGATTTCATAGCGTCGACTTTGTTCATCCTCATACTCATCAACGTTCGTTTCGAGCATTTCTAACATATGACGCATCGTACGAGGAACATGTTCAATCGTCATATCTGGCAAATGAAACAGACGTTGGGCAGCTAAATTCGCGTACAGCGCAGTGCCGGACTGATCGAGTCGAATCATCGGATCAGGATGACCGAGGAAGAGTGGAATGACCTGTTGTTCACTATCTTGGATTTGTTGTTTTCGATGTTCAATGCGTGAAGCGAGTTGTTCATTTCGTTCGTGTAATTGTGCGACAATCAACCCATGTTGACGGGCAATCAAGATTTGTCGAACGATTAGTAGGAATAAGATGATAAAGATGTCGAGTTTTCCACCTTCTTGTTCCACCATGTAGTGGATGAACAAAGGGATGGCCAGTAAAGGAAGCCACGAACGGGGAATGACCGTCGTTCGAGCAGTTCCTTCTTCAATATGATCAACATGCCATAGAATAGCTGCGCTTTGCGCCAAACGAATCAATATCGGGAAGAACACCAGATAATTCGCTGAAAAATCAGGGAAGTAGACACTAGAGACTTCATAGATACCACGAATGAAAATGGATAAGAATAATAGAAATAAGGCCATCCGTGATACCCAATGTGTTTCTTGGATGAACGTAAAATAGAAAAAAACGAACAAACCGAGTGATGTGTTCGTAATGACGATGATGGCATAAGGAACAGTCTGAAGCCCAGGGTTCGTCAGTTCATTGAGGACATGGAATGCGACAAGTCCAATGAAAATGACGATAATCGCGGCATCAACGAAAGCAAGTACATGTTGTCCGAGTGTTCGTTTTGTGATGATTCGGTAAAAAATCGCGTATAAGAATACGTAATGGGATATTGAAAATAAAATCAGGCTATAAATAGATGGAATTGGAAAGTCTGAATAGACAAAACGTAACGTCTCAAAAATGGAACCGATATAGGATAAAACCAGTGATCCTAAAGCAATCAGCCAGAAATTTCGTCTGGGTACGACTAATATTTGTTCCTTACGATAAGCCGTAAGAATGAAGTAAGCGATCAACCCAAGTGATACATACTGAAGTACCTGTTCGACAATCCCATTAGAGATGGAAGGAGTCCATGTAGTAAGGATCATTAGAATAAAAGAGATTACGAGCATGGCAGGGAACCAACGGATGAAGTAGTTTGATTTAAGCACGGGATCCCTCCTAACGTTTGATGTGGACAGCGAACATATAGTTATTTTTCTCGTTCTTCTTGATCTGGTACATGGCTTCGTCTGCCCGAATCAATAACTGTTCTGAACTCTTACCGTCTTCAGGGTATAAGGAAATTCCGATAGATGGTGTGATATGAAGCATATACGTGTTGATATAGAATGGATAATTTAGGATTTCGAGAACGTGTTCGGCAAACTGTCGAGTTTCCGAGGCAGATGCCTGAATGAAGATCAAGAATTCATCTCCACCAAGGCGTGCGACGAGATCAGTTGGCGTCGTCATTGATTGAAGACGCGTTGCTGTTTCTTGTAGCAGTAAATCACCGACATCATGTCCATAGGTGTCATTGATTTGTTTGAATCCGTCCAAATCTATGAATAATAAGGAGCCATAATCTAGCGTTGGCAGAGTTAGATAGAGTTGCTCCTCGAAGTAACGCCGGTTTGGTAAACGAGTGAGTGAGTCATGGTATCCCATACGTTCTAGCCATACTTCCTGTTGATAGTCTTCTGTGACATCCGCTAAGACGACGAAATAGCGTTGCTGATGTGGAATATCGATGATTGTCGTATTCAAAAAGGTTTCTGGATGTTCGTCCGTAGCAGGTACATGTAGGAGGTGAGCAGGATAGGTCGACTGCTTTTGTTGAAGCAACGGGATGAGCCGATCAAGTTGACGACGTTGACTCGGTCCGAGCGGTAAATCATTCCATCCTGCTTCTGCAGCGGCTGGATTGACGGATCGAATCTGATACATGTCATCGATTTCAAAAACGATTTCTGGATAAGACAAAAAAAGTGACGTCAGTTCTTTTTCACGCAACTGTAGCAACTCTGTTTTTTGATGAACGATGTCTTCTAGATTCGTTTGTAATGCCGTTGTTTCCTGTAACAACCGAAGATTTTCCCGGTATGAAAAAAGCTGCCGTGTTAAAAATAATAAAAACGTAATACCAATAGACAACAAGAAGAAGGTTCGAGAGACAGGAAAAAACGTAATATAAAGAATCAGCGCAGATAATAAGATGTAAACCAACAGTGAACGCGTAAGTGTCTCGACTCGAATGAGATTTGCTTGCTCCTCACGACTAATGGGAAGTGTACGTGTGTTCAGAAAGGCGATGAGGAACAGACCGCTAAGTGGATATAGCGGAAGCAATAGACCCGATATTTGCGGTTCACCGTTTAATAACAAGGTATAAAACACGAAGTTCGTCATGCCGAGAATGAATGTTCCGAGGACAAGAAAGATAAATCCTGATCGTGATACGTTCCGTCTTAACCCAGACGCATAGAGTAAAAAAAAGAAAAGCGTCAACAAAATTGTCAAGAAGGCATAAAATGTCCAACTGATTTGCTCGAGTGTCGTTCGCGTATAAGAGGGAACAAAGCGGAAAATAGCGATATATCCAGCAATCATTGAAACAGCGAATAAAGTCAAGGAATCAAGAATCAATAACTTTTGTTTTTTGAATAATGTCAAATCTAATTGTCGGAAAAAGAAAAGGACCATCATTGTCAAATGAATCGTATAAGGTAAATCCAGCAAGACGTTCAAATTGACATCGTTCCATTGAAAGAAACGTCCAATCATATTCAGGAAATCGCCCAAAAAATAAGAGAAGAAGGCGATGGATAACCACTTGTACGGAAGGGAAGGTTGTTTGAAAGCCGTCGACCGACTAAATAAGAAAATCATGAAAGAACCGCTTAAACTAATGACTGCCGAGAGTTGTAACGAAAGGTCTTGTGGCAATAGCCAGAGCAGTATGTAAGTAATGACTAAGTAGAATGCGACGATAGGGTAGATGTTTTGAACCATCCGTTTCACTAGAACTCCTCCTTTCGCAAGCCTTCCTCCAAAACGAAATATGCTATAACATTACCCGATATCTAATATGAATTCACATTTATTTTCATAATTAAAAATAAAAGTAAGAGATGTTTTCTATTTCATAAAAAAAAGCGGAACTCTTCTAAGTGAAGAACTCCGCTTATCGGATTTACTGATTAGATTGGCGATGGTTTTCAAATACCTCGATTTTTTCAGAAAGATATGTCCAATATTCCATTCGCTCGTCAAGCGTCGCTTTGGTCTTTTCGATGGCTTGATACAATTCATTGACCTTTCCGAGATCACTTCCTGCTGAAGCGAGATCAGCCTCTAATTGCTCTAGTTCAACTTCACTCTCTTCAATTTGTTGCTCAATGATAGCCCAATCTTGTTGTTCCTGATAACTTAGTTTCTTTGGCGTCTCTGTTTTTGGTGCTGTAGCAACCTCTGCCGTTTTTTCAACGACGATTGAGGGAACGGGTGCTGCCATTTGCTCAAGATAGTCTGTATATTGTCCGTAATAAAAAATGATGTTTCCATCTTCAAATGCAATCAGGCGATCGACGACCCGATCGAGGAAGTAGCGATCATGACTGACTGTGATGACAGTACCTGGGAATGATTCTAAATAATCTTCTAGTACGGATAAGGTCTCGGTATCCAAGTCGTTCGTTGGCTCATCAAGGAAGAGGACGTTCGGTTCTTCCATCAAAATCGTTAACAATTTCAGACGTCGCTTTTCGCCACCAGAAAGCTTGCCGATTTGTTTATATTGTGCTTCCGGTTTAAAGAGAAATTGTTCGAGCATCTGACTTGCTGTGATCTCCTCACCGGCGAGTGTCGTAATGACTTTTGCGATCCGTTCGACCTCATCGATGACGCGGCGTTCGGGATGCGTGAATTCGGCGAATTGACCGTAAAAACCGATCTTCACCGTTTCGCCGTGAATGATCTCACCCGTTGTTGGCTCTAAGCGTTTCGCGAGAATTGAAAGAAGTGTCGATTTTCCACTACCGTTTCGACCAACGATGCCATACCGCTCTTTGCGTCCGATCAGAGCGTCAAACGATTCAAAAAGTGTCCGTTCACCAAATCGGTGCGAGACGTCATATGCTTCAATGACTTTCTTGCCGAGGCGGGTCGAACCGACCTGTACTTCAAGTGTCGCTTCTTCTTCCTCGTAAGAAAGGTCTTGTAAAGCATCCACGCGCTGGATCCGGGCTTTTTGTTTCGTCGTCCGTGCTTTTGCTCCGCGACGCAACCAAGCGAGTTCGCGACGGAGGATGTTTTGACGTTTTTCCTCCATAGAAGCCGTCCGTTCACGACGTTCGGCACGTTTTTCAAGAAACGATTCATAGTTTCCGACATAGAAATAAGCTGTTCCATTTGCGATCTCCATCATATGATTCGTGACACGATTCAAGAAATAGCGATCATGAGTGATCAGTAGAATCGCACCACGGTATTCCTTGATTTGAGTCTCAAGCCAGCTGATCGTCTCGGCATCAAGTTCGTTCGTCGGCTCATCAAGCAGGAGGAGATCAGCTTCATCGAGTAAGGCTTCAGCGAGTCCGACACGCTTACGTTGTCCTCCGGAAAGAGAGCCGATCAACGCGTTCAAGTCGAGGATGCCGAGTTTGTTTAAGATCATCTTTAAACGCGATTCCGTGTCCCACGCTTGCGCGGCATCAACCTCGGTTTGCGCCGTGATGAAGCGGTTGAGTAACGTCTCACTTGTCGGATCCTGTTCGAGCGCTAGTCGTGCCGTTTCGTAGTGGCGCAACGCGTTGATCGTTGGTGTGTCACCCGACAGGAGTACTTCCATGACAGTCCGATCTTCCGGATAATCGGTCGTTTGCGATAGCAAACGGATCCGATAATCATTTGGATGATGGATCGTACCAGCATCTGCTGTTTCTTTGCCTGCTAGAATGTGCAGGAGGGTCGATTTACCGGTACCGTTGACGCCAATGATACCGATCCGGTCACCAGGAGAGACAGAAAACGTGACATCTTCGAAGACAATTTTATCGGCAAATTCTTTTTTGAGATTTTCTACTTTCATTAACATATTAGACACCTTCTACAATCTGTTTGATTTGATGTTCGACCGTCTGGACGAGTTCTTTCTGTGTCATCGCGCTCGGGTCAATCGACGGCAAAATCGTGACTTCGACTGTAGCCGGACGGATCTTACCCGTTTCCTCCATGACACGATAACTACCTGAAATCGCGACTGGTACGACGCGTGCGCCACTTGATGTCGCAAGGGTAAAACTTCCTGCTTTGAATTCCGCCATCGGTCCGCCTTTTGAACGTGTTCCTTCTGGGAAGATGATCATTGATTGTCCATCCTTGATCGTGTCGACACCAGAGCGGATCGCTTTTAGTGATTGGCGTCGGTCTTTTCGGTCAATCATGACACACCCCATCAGATTCATCCAGACATTAACGATTGGAATTTTATTCACTTCGATTTTTGAGATGAATGCTTTTGGTTTATCGATTTTTCCAAGTAGAATCGGAACATCGAAGTTTCCTTGGTGATTCGAGATGAACACGACAGGTTCATTTGCCGGGATATGTTCATGCCCCGTCACATGGACACGAACGCCAGCGAGTCGGAGGAGAGAGTTCGCCCAGGCGCTCGCTACACGCTGAACGAATGCATAGCGCGCGAGATGCGTTCGACGTTTTGCGGTTGGTAAAAACGGTAAGGTACAGGGTAAGACAAGTCCAAAATAAATGAACCAAATGACAGTACGGATCATGGTAAAGTGACAACTCCTTTTTTCATTGCTGATGTTATTGTACAAAAAAAGACCAGGTGTCGCACCCGGTCTCCATGATTATTCCCAGTAACGAGGCTCAGATTCCTCTTCGCTTTCTCCAAGTTCGAAAGTGAGGCGACGTGTCGTCGGATCAACGGAGAACGTAGCGTTCGTGTTGTCGATCTGTTTGATTTCCATCGTCTCTTCATCCAAGATGAGAGTCAAGCGGACCTTATCTTCGTGATCTACGAGCAGTACGCCATCTTCCTTCAACCATAAATCGATGACAGGTGAGTAGCGGAGTGTCCAACCGTTTGATAAAGGGATTTCGTTCATAATGAATCTGTTCCTCCTAGGTGATGAAATCGTGTTCTTTATTTATCATGCTGGTCTGTCCCAGAGAATGCAAGTGGTGTACTCGAATCTCGATTAGGATAGGCAATTTGATAAGACTGTTCTCGTTTTTTCATGCGTTCGTACTGTTTTTTGACGCGACGGTATTGAATGTATTCAATGTAAGTCAGATAGGACGTACGGAGTAACTGTCGAATCGATGATAACGATAGGCAAATCGCTAACGTAAAGACGAAAACACCAATCGAACTTGTATAATAACCGGTAACAAAACTTAAGTATGTAGTGATGAGACCCGCAATCGTCGTGAATAAGTAGAAGAGCACGTCCGTTTCCTCCTCAAAATTAAAATATAGGTGTGTTCATCTAATTCGAGGTTGAACTTGATTTTCCTTTATCGTCCTGTAAATGTCCGGAAAAAATAAAAAAATCCACACGGAAGGTGTAGATTTTAAGGGCGATCGATTTGCTGAAGCGCTGGTGTCTTCGGAGTCATATCTGTACTGTTTGATCCTTCTGCAAAAACGATTCCAATCGTAGCAAGGAAAGCAAAAAATGCAAAAACCAATGTTTTCGTGAAGCGTCGAGCGAACGAACGCGATTGAATATTATGAAACATTTTTATCCCCCATATTTACCTAAACTAAACCTTCTTTTTCCTGTTATTTAATCATATATCTTTTTTTCAAAAAAATCACGCAAATGTGTTTCGTTCACAAATATGTCACAACTGTCATCGTGGGGTCGATTTCAGAGGTGAACAGAAAAAGAGTATAGTATGGTAGGGAAAGAACAGAAGGATGGTAAGAATGAACTTGAACCAATTCAAATAGAGAGAGGAGATGACCCGAAATGGGATTACGCGCAGGACAGGTTGTCACATTAAAAGTAGAACGTGAAGCAGAGTTCGGAGTGTTTTTGACAGATGGAAATGAAGATGTGTTGTTGCATAACAATGAACAGACACAAAAAGTAGCT
Source organism: Exiguobacterium sp. UBA3968 (assembly GCF_002385115.1). Classification (NCBI taxonomy): domain Bacteria; kingdom Bacillati; phylum Bacillota; class Bacilli; order Caryophanales; genus Exiguobacterium; species Exiguobacterium sp. UBA3968. The sequence goes on along the minus strand of NZ_DGCW01000008.1, from coordinate 44,941 downwards.
CTTGATGATGAAGTAGAAGTCTTCTTGTATCAAGATAATGAAGGACGTTTGGCATCATCGATGACGATTCCAGAAGCTTCATTTGAAGACTACGTCAAGACGACGATCAATGGGACACGCTATAACACAGGAGTGTTCGCGAATATCGGGATTCAAAAAGATGTTCTTGTCTCACTTGACGATTTGCCGCAACGTCGGATGTTCTGGCCGGAAGAAGGCGATCAACTTTTCATTCGTCTAAAACATGATCAAAAGCTTCGTTTACTCGGAGACCCTGCACCATATGCTTACTTCAACTTACGAGCGAAGCCAGCTCCAGAAGAATGGAACAACATGGACGTCGAAGGTCTCGTCTTCTCACAACGCGAACCAGGCGTCAATGTCTGGGTCAACGATCAGTCAATCGGATTCTTGCATGAACGCGAGATGGAACGTTGGCCGCGTCTTGGAGAAGTCTTGAAATTACGAGTGACAAATGTAAAACCAGATGGTACAGTATTACTTTCAGCACGACCACGTGCCTTTGAAGCCATTGATACAGACGCGGAGTTGATTCTGAACCATCTACTTGAACATGATGGTCAGATGCCGTATGGTGATAAGACAGCTCCCGAGACGATCGATGAAGTATTCGGTCTCAGTAAGGCAGCATTCAAACGAGCGCTCGGTCGCCTGTTGAAAGATAAAAAAATAGAAAAAAATGAAACGGGTATTCGGTTGACGCAATAATCAAACCGAGTAAGCCTGCGTTTCGAATAGATAGTAAGGAATTCATCATTTTGGTGGTTGCGGCTGGTTTGATTACCGGCGACCATTTACTGAATATACCCCATCACTAGTGGGGGCACGCGATGACGTTCATCGCACGGTCCGGGCACTTCGCCTTTCCCTCGCCCTTATGGCAACGATTATGATGGTGACTTCCCTAAACATTATTATGAGAGAAACCACTCTATCTTTATGGGATAGATTCTGTTATAATAGGTAGTCGATTGTATTCGTTACGGTAGCGTCTGTTTAGTGGCAGACGCTTTTCATATGACAAAGGAGAGTATTTAGCATTGACAACATTTCGTGAATTAAATCTTAGTGAGGCACTTATCAAAGGTGTCCTAAAAATGGGCTTTGAAGAAGCAACACCAATCCAAGCAGAAACAATTCCAGTCGGACTCAGCGGCGTTGACTTAATTGGTCAAGCACAAACAGGTACTGGTAAAACTGCAGCATTCGGTATCCCAACAATCGAGCGTCTTGACGCAAAATCACGCAACATCCAAGCGTTGATCCTTGCTCCGACACGTGAGCTTGCAATCCAAGTAGCTGAAGAATTGAACCGGATCGGTGAAGTAAAACGCGTTCATGCACTTCCTGTTTACGGCGGTCAGCAAATCGATCGTCAAATCCGTGCACTTCGCAAAAATCCACAAATCGTCGTTGCGACACCAGGACGTTTGATGGACCACATGAACCGTAAGACGTTGAACCTCGATCACGTTCAAACGGTCATCCTTGACGAGGCAGATGAGATGTTGAACATGGGATTCGTCGAAGATATCGAGAAAATCCTCGGTGCACTTCCTGAAACACGTCAAACACTCTTGTTCTCAGCAACGATGCCACCACAAATTCGTAAAATCGCAGATCGTTTCATGACGACTCCGACGCACATCAAAGTCAAAGCAAAAGAAATGACAGTTGAAAACATCGACCAGTCATTCATCGAATTGAAAGAAAGCCAAAAATTCGACGTTCTTTGCCGTTTGATCGACACAGATTCTCCAGAACTTTCAATCATCTTCGGTCGTACGAAAAAACGTGTTGACGAGATGACAGAAGGCTTGATCCAACGCGGATACACAGCTGACGGTTTACATGGTGACTTAACACAAGCAAAACGTGACCAAGTCATCCGTCGTTTCAAAAAAGGAACGATCGATATCCTCGTAGCGACAGACGTTGCAGCACGTGGTCTTGACATCTCTGGTGTCACACACGTCTACAACTTCGACGTCCCACAAGATCCAGAAAGCTACGTTCACCGGATCGGTCGTACAGGTCGTGCTGGTAAAACAGGATCGGCTGTCACATTTGTTACACCACGTGAATTCGGTCAAATTAAAACAATCGAACGTGTCACGAACAAAAAAATGTCACGTCGTCATGCACCAACACTTGATGAAATCTTAGAAGGCAACTTGAAGCTTGCTGCACAAGAACTCATTAAACGTGTTGAAGCAAAAGACTCAAAAGAATATACGACACTTGCACAAGAACTCTTAGAAGAGTACGAAGCAGTGGAACTTCTTTCAGCAGCACTTAAAGGATTGACGAAAGAGCCGGATGCAACACCAGTCCAAATCTCTTCAATCGAACCAATCCGCGTGAAACGTTTCGGTAGCAACGGTGGTGGAAACCGTCGTCCTTACGGAAACAAAGGTGGAAGTGGAAGCGGCAACCGCAGTGGCGGATACCGTGGAAACAACCCGCGTGGTGGCGATCGTCGTGAAGGTGGTCGTTCATCTTCTTCATCAGATCGTCGTGAAGGCGGTTATGCTGGACGTAGCAACCGTAGCGAAAGCGATCGTAACCGTGGTGGACGCAAACCACGCTTTGAAAAGTAAACGATTCGAACCGATTTGTCACAGACAAGTCGGTTCTTTTTTATGATTTATCTAAGCGGTCATGATAAAATGAGCCATGAACGATAGGGAGAGGGCTGAATCATTCGTGTATACCATTTATGTAGCAGCATCCGTCTGTCTCGTTGCACTGATCGTCGCGACGAAAAAGATTTGTGAGCGGACGACAAAAGGACATTTTCGTTATATTCCGTTAGCGACCTTATTATTTGGTGGCATCATCTTTCTTGTGCTGGCCATTGGTAAGGGCGGAGCTGTTGGGATTCAATACGGTGTCCTGAGTATCATCTACTTGACGGCGACATTCGGTGTGTATTTGTATATCGCTATGCGGAAAGATACGACGTTATCGTAAAACAGGGGCTCTCTCGTTACAGAGAGGCTCCTTTTTTGTTAAGATAGAACAAGAGTACAAGGGGGGAATAGAATGGACGCATTAGATGTCATCGTTCATCCCGAAGAGATAGAGGCGTGGTTTCAACCGATCGTAGGCGCTGCCCCTTTTAAGGTGGAAGGGTATGAAATCCAGTCCCATTTTCGTGGAGAACCGTTAAAACCATTTTTTCAGGAAGATGATGTTCCGATCGAGTATCAGCTCGAAGTCATGGGACATGTCGTCCGTCAAGCATTCCAAAAAGTACCCTCCGATACACAAGCGTTCATCCTGATCCGTTGTCGTCCGGCTTGGTTGTTTGAGAACGGTGGGGAAGATTTCTTGCATGTTTTACGTACGGTCGACTCGTCGTTTCCAAAAGAACGGATGTATGTTACTTTGACGGATGTTCAAGTCGATGATTTTGATCGTCTGGGCCGGATCGTCGCTTACTATCAGAATTCTGGACTGAAGGTAGCGCTGGATCGCGCGGAAGCAACGAGTCTCGAACGCGTCTTTTCGATGTCGCCGGATATGTTGATCGTCGATCTATCTTCAATGATTGAGAAAAAGACCGTCTCAGCATCGTATCCGCATCTCTTACAGACGATGGAGCACCTTTGTGATCAGCTTGGAGCGCCACTTTTGTATAAAAACATCAGTCATCTTGGTCAACTTCGATATGCGTGGCAGCATGGTGGACGCTATTACATGGGGAATCTTTTAGGAGAGGCTGCGCCGGAATGGGTCATGACTTGTCCTGGAATGGAGGTCTTGATCCATGAAGTCCCGATGTTCTATAAATATGATCGGGAACAGATGAATCGCCTGTTCCAACTGGAGCAAGACTGGACAGTCCGATTTAATGAGTATTGTCAGTCCTTGAAGTCGGAGCAAGATCTCGATCAATGGCTGCTAATGCTCGCCCGGAAGATGGAGCCGGAATTCATCCGGTTTTACATCACGGACGCGAATGGCTTCCAACAGTCTTCGAATGTCAGTAAAAAGAGTGGCGAGTGGAAACTGTATTCCTTCTACAAGGGATACAACTGGAGTTTTCGTCCTTACTTTATCCGGACGACGGTAGCAATGGAGAGACGGCATAGCGGATATCTGTCGGAACGGTACGTCGACTTCAGCTCGAGTGAACAAACGCGGACGTTTAGTATGCCGCTCAGCAATGGCATGTTCTTATTTGCGGATATCTCCGCAGATTATCTATATCAAGAACGATTGAGTGAATGAGGAGGAAATGAAAGTGTTAGATTATGATTATGAAGCATTACGAGAAATTGGACGCATCGTCGCGATGGCGCGCGACGAGATGGCGGATGCCGTCAAACCAGGAATCACGACAAAGGAACTTGATGACATCGGAGCACGTATTCTGAAGGAGCAGGGAGCAGAATCTGCCCCGATCGTCATGTATGATTTTCCGGGAGCGACATGTATCAGTGTCAACGATATCGCAGCACACGGTATTCCCGGTAAATATGTCATTCAAGAAGGCGATATTGTTAATGTCGATGTCTCAGCTGTGAAGAATGGCTACTATTCGGATACGGGGAAAACAGTCATCGCAGGAGAAGCAAAACGTCCGGAAGATGTCCGACTCGTTGAAGTATCATTGACGGCGCTTGAAAAAGGACTCGAGAAGGTCAAAGCCGGAACGAAGGTCAATCAGATCGGAAAAGCGATCTATGCTGAAACGCGTAAGAGTGGTTTCACCGTCATCCGTAACTTAGCGGGGCATGGTCTCGGGAAGACACTTCATGGTGAGCCGGAATCCATCTCGAACTACTTCAATCGTGAAGAAAACGATCTGCTGAAGGAAGGGCAAGTCATTGCTGTCGAGACGTTCATTTCAACAGGAGACGAGTTCTGTATCGAAGATGAGCGGGATGGCTGGACGTTATACACACCAAATCGGAGCCTTGTCTCACAGTTTGAGCACACTGTCGTCGTCTTAAAGGACGGGTATGAGATTTTGACGAAAGTCGAAGGCAAAGAATCGTTCTAAAAAAGTTCGCATAATAAAACACAAAAAGAGGCAATGGAAGTCAATCCATTGCCTCTTTTTCGTCGTGGTGTTCTTGTTACAAAGAGATCCGGGAGGTTGCCAATTTGTTTAATTGGGACTCGGATACGGCTGGAGCAAAATAGCGAATGTGTCCGTGTTCGACATGATACGGGGTCTCGAGCAAATCTTCTTCAAAATAATCCGCAGTACTTGCCATATCGATCGGATAAGCGAGCCCTGGAAGTGTCGCGAAAGCAAGGGTCTGACGACGTCCGATGCCGCTCTCGAACATCCCTCCGAGCCAGTAGGGCGCTTTTGTTCGAAGGGACAAAGCGTTCGTCAGCCCACCGACACGTGCCGGTTTGATGTTCAGAATCTGACCAGCGTGAAGCGTCTTCATCAAATCGGCATCCGCTGGAGCGACGATGGATTCATCTAGACAAATCGGTGTCTGCAAGAGTTTAGCGAGACGTTGAAGTCCGGACCAATCCGACGCTACGAGCGGTTGTTCCATCATAACGAGACCGAATGAATCCCAATGCTGTAATAAAGGAAAGTCTGCTTCTGTGAAGCTGCCGTTAGCGTCAAACATCAAGGGCGCATCAGGGAAAGCGGCACGTACTTGCTCAAGAACGACGGTATCCGTCGGAGCGAGCTTCAGCTTGATCCGTCCATATCCGGAGGCGATCGCTTGTCCGACGGCTTCGACGGTCTGCGCTGCAGAAGCCCGTCCGAGTGCTTTCCCGCAAGGTACGAGGGATGATTCATCACCTCCGAGATACGTAGCGAGCGATTGTCCGGCAGCTGCTGCGAATAATTCATAAATTGCTCCTTCAAACATCGCTTTTGCCATCGGATTGCCTTGCACGATGCGGAAACGGTGCGTGACATCTGCTGGATGATGGAGCGGTTGGTCAAGTAACTGGTACAGCAGTAAAGCGATTCCTTGCAGAGAATGTTGTGTTTCGGACGTATACCACGGTGTATCAAACGCGACTCCTTCCCCGTAACCCATTCGTCCTTCCGAATCGGTCAGGCGCAAAATCGTCGTCCTGCGTATCGTTAACGTCGAGAGTGCTGTTTGCATCGGACGACGAAAGACGAGCGGTACATCGAACAATTCGGCAGACCGGAGGGTGATGCTCATAACGACTCCTTCAGTTGTTTCCGCAATAGTTTACCGTTCGCATTGCGTGGCAAAACGCTATGATAGATGTAATCAACCGGACATTTATATTTGGCGAGCAATTGACTGATTTCCGTTCGGATGATGGCTTCATCGAGTGAACTAACGATGAAGGCAACCGGAACTTGTCCCCATTTAGCATCGAATCGTCCGACGACACCTGCTTCTTGAATCCCATCAATCGAGAGAAGTGCTGATTCGACCTCAGCTGGGTAAATATTTTCCCCACCTGAGATGATGAGATCACTTCGACGATCGAGGACATATAGGTATCCATCGGCGTCCAAACGTCCTAAGTCACCAGTCTTGAAAAAACCGTCTGCTGTAAAGGCGTCTGCCGTTTTCTCTTCATCATGAAAATAGCCTTTCATGATTGTCGGTCCTTTGACTTCGATTTCTTGGTGGCGCGTGATGCGGATTTGCGTCGGATAAATGGCTTGTCCAGCTGATCCGATTTTTCGTAAGGCATCCTCAGGCAGAAGAGTCGCGATTTGAGAAGCTGTTTCCGTCATCCCATATGTCTGCATGACAGGAATATTGCGGTCGAGTGCACGCGTCAGAATCGGTAATGGAACAGGACCACCCCCTGTCAGTACGACGCGAAGCGCGTGACGACGTAGTCCAGCGTCGAGCAACCGATCAAGCATGACTGAGACGAGTGAGACATGTGTAATTTTTTCCGTCGTAATCCAGTGTAAGGCGCGTTCTGGTGAAAAATGTGGCTCGAGAATGATCGGTACTCCATAGATGACCGCTCGATAGACGACGGCTAACCCACTCATATGAAACAGTGGTGTGACAATCAAAAAACGATCCTCTGGCAGTGATCCGATATGACGAGCGGCATTCGTCGCACTCGAGAAATGATTCAACATCGTTTGTTCCACAGCTTTCGGATGTCCGGTCGTACCACTCGTAAAGAGCATTGATTGGACGTATTGTTTAGGCATATGGCGTATTAACAGATCGGGCGCTTCTTTTTCATAAGAGAAAGCTCGACACGGAATCGCTGTATCGAGTATCCGGTCTGTTACGACGAGCCGCACATCTGCCTGTTTGAATTGGCGTAGCACTTCCGTTTGCGTTAGTCGAGTGTTGATCGGGACGACGGTTAATTCAAGCAATTGAGCAGCGTGAAGAGCGACGATATACTGTGCACTGGATGGACCGTAAAGAGCAATCCGGTCTCCGCGTGTCACGATCGTCGCCCACGTACTCGCCAAACGATGCGCGCGTGCATATAGTTCAGACCACGTCCAACGCTCCGTTTCCGTAATGAGCGCGATGTCATCCGGTTGCTCTTTTGCCCGTGTATAGATCCAAGGATACAAAATAGTCACTTCCTTTTTGATGAATATACGAAAAAGGTTCAATGTCATAAGACGATTGAACCTTTTTTTCATTATGGGAAACGCGGAAACTGTCCGAAGTCAGGATTGCGTTTTTCTTTGAACGCATCGCGTCCTTCTTTTGCTTCGTCAGTCGTGTAGTACAGTAATGTTGCATCTCCTGCGAGCTGCTGAATCCCTGCGAGACCATCTGAATCGGCGTTGAATGCCGCTTTGAGGAAACGAAGAGCCGTTGGTGAATGTTGAAGAATTTCAGCACACCATTGAATCGTTTCTTGCTCGAGATCCGCGAGTGGAACGACCGTGTTGACGAGTCCCATATCAAGTGCTTGCTGTGCGTCATATTGACGGCAGAGGTACCAGATTTCACGCGCTTTCTTGTGTCCAACGACGCGCGCGAGGTAACCAGAGCCATATCCAGCATCGAATGAACCGACTTTTGGACCTGTTTGTCCGAAGCGGGCGTTGTCTGCAGCGATCGTCAAGTCACACACGAGGTGAAGGACGTGTCCGCCACCAATCGCATAACCTGCGACCATAGCGATGACTGGTTTCGGGATGACACGAATCAAACGTTGAAGATCAAGGACGTTTAAACGTGGGATTTCATCGTCGCCGACATATCCACCATGTCCGCGTACCTTTTGGTCTCCACCAGAGCAGAATGCGAGATCGCCTTCACCTGTTAAGATGATGACGCCGACGTTTTGATCGTCACGTGCACGTGAAAATGCGTCGATGAGTTCATGGACCGTGTGTGGTCGGAACGCATTGCGAACTTCTGGACGGTTGATCGTGATTTTTGCGATCCCGTTCCATTGTTCATATTTGATGTCTTCATAGCTACGGGCTGATACCCATTCCGGAGCGTATTTCATTTGAATTCCCCCAATATGTTAGTGATGAATAAGTAGATTCTTTACCATTGTAACAAACTTTTGCGGTTGGTCGATATGTGGGGCATGCGAAGCATGCAAAATCACGTGAATTTTTTCAGGTGATGCCGCTCGTAAGGCGATGGCGCGGAATTTTTCATCCTCTTCCCCGACGATCCAATCAATCTCTTTCGGAAGGCATGACCAAAGAGAGGGCATGCTTCCTGTACCTTGTGCTCGAAGCGAAGCACTCAGACCTTCAACCGTTTGAGACATACGCTCCTGACGCAGTCGCGTGCGTTGTTGTTCTTTGAGAAGCGCTTGAGGTTTAAATAATCCAAGTGTCTCCCAATGATCAATGAAAGCTTCGAGTCCATCCTTTTCGAGTCGCTCCGCTAACATACGATCGGATGCACGACGTACTTTTCGCTCCACTGCCGTCTTGATACCTGGTGTTGTACTAACAGCGATTGTTCGAGCGATTTGCTCAGAGACGACACTCAACATTAAGGCGATTCGTCCGCCCATCGAATAACCGAGGACAATCCATGGCTCGGATCGTGTAGCGAGCAGCGCCTCAAGATCCTTGACTTGTTGTGTCAAACGCATTCGTTGATTAGACGCTGGTATCGTTTCTCCATGTCCCATCAAATCGAGGCGGTAGACGGTGAAGTGAGTCGATAAATGCTCACTTAGCATGTCCCACGTCGAGAGGGAGCCTGTAAAACCGTGGAGTAATAAGAGCGGTGGACCAGCTCCCTCGATTTTCACATGATAGGGATGACCGCGTAAAATCATCGGAATACCTCGGCTAACGCTTGATTCGTCACGTCCCAAATCGAACGATGCATCTGTACGTTTTCGATTCGTGTTGTCTTGACTTCAAGTATCCGAGTGACATTCGTCTCTTCCGCAAGTGCTTGACGTAACGCAGCAATCGAATCAATCGCCTGATAGGTCACACCGTAGCCGGAGGCAAGGGAGTCGAAGTCGAGATGCTGCGGTGTACCGAATAGTGGCTCGAACACCGCTTGCTCGAGTTGCTGTTGCGGTAAGAAGCTAAAGATGCCGCCACCCGCATTGTTGACGAGAATGATCGTTAACGGAAGTGTGCGCGCTGTCATCAGCCCGTTGATATCATGAATGAATGCCAAGTCACCAACGAGTAAATAGCGGTGTTTGGCATCAAACGTTGCCCCGAGAGCACTCGAGAGGATACCGTCAATCCCATTTGCTCCACGGTTCGCGAGTAGACGAAGGGGTGTTCCTGTAGGCAAGAACGAATCAATATCTCGGATTGGCATACTGTTCGAAACGAATAGGCTTCCTTCTTGTAACGTCGTTAACGCGCGGACGACGTTATACTCCGTCATCTCCTCTTGATCGATCGTCGTAAAGGCATCGGTGACGCGTCGCTCTGCCTGTTGTAACAGATTGAGGTACGTAGGGTCATGCGGAACGGGCTCATGATGTTCGAGTTGTCGCGCGTGACCAATCACGAAATCCGAATGGAGTTGGGGATCGCGCCAATTCCCTGGATGACCAACGACTGTCGTCGGAATATCCCGAGACCAAAGCAGATAAGGTTTTGACGTCGGCATGGCGCCGAAACGAATGATTCGATCCGGTCGGACGTGCTGAGCGGTGGCCGGATGTTTTAGCCATGTATCGTAGTAGGCAAAGACGTGATCATCATGCGATTGCCGCCCTTGACTGAGTGGATCTGCTAAGACCGGAATCCCTGCTTGTTTTGCATACGAGATGACAATCTGACTGTCCGCGGCAGCAAGTTGTGGTCCAAGTACAAAAAGAAGGCGCTCTTTCTGAAGCACGATCGCTAAGGCGTTATTTACTCCCGATGTCGGTTCAGGTAAAACGCCGACAGGACGACCTGTTCGTAAAAGATCGAGTTCAGGCACGAGTGGTTCACGTAATGGAACGTTGATTTGAACTGGTCCCGCCGGTTCCGTCAGGGAGAGCAGGGTTGCACGTTGTGCGACATGAGCGACGTAAGGAAGACTCGCTTCTTCCGCTAAGGGAAGATCAAATGCATGACGAACCTGCTTGCCGTATAGTCCGACCTGATCGATGGCTTGAGGTGCCCCGACATTACGTAATTCATGAGGTCGATCGGCAGTCAAAACGATCAATGGAAGTTCAAAAATATTAGCTTCGGTTACTGCTGAATAATAGTTCGTCGCAGCGGTACCGCTTGTACAAATTAGCGCAACGGGACGAACACGCTCTTCCGTCCGTGTTAAACCTAAAGCAAAAAAACTAGCCGACCGTTCGTCAACAAGGACGTGGGTACGGCTAGACGGATGCAGAAAAGCTGCAATAGCAAGTGGTGTCGAGCGGGAACCGGGACTGATGACGAAGTCCCGGACACCAGACGCAACGAGCGTATCAATTAACGTGTGCATCCACTTAGTCAACATAAATATCATCCTTTTCAATCGAACCAATGTGTGAAAGAGCTTGTAACATCGGTGATAGTTTAGTTTCCGTCTCTGCTAGCTCGCTGTCGAAATGAGAACCTTCAACAAGACCGCAACCGGCATAAAGAATGACAGCTCGTTCCGTAAATAATCCAGAGCGAATGGCAACAATGAATTCCCCATCATCCTGTCCGTTCATCCAACCGACGGGTGAACCGTACCAACCCCGTTCGAACGTTTCAATCTCTTGGATCGCATCGACCGCTAATTGCTTTGGCTCGCCACCAAGTGCAGGTGTCGGATGAAGTTTCTCAATCAGTTGGAATAACGTGACATCTGCTTTTAAACGCGCTGTGATCGGTGTATAGAGATGTTGGATATGACGATTTTTTAAGAGAATCGGGGTATCCGGACAATCCAGTTGCTCTGAAAAAGCAGATAACGTCCGTTCGATCGAATCAGCGACAATCCCGTGCTCCATTCGGTTCTTTTGATCTTGTAATAACGATTGACCGAGTGCCTCATCCATCTCATCCGTCGCGTGGCGCGGTGCAGAACCGGCGACGGCTGCTGTCTCAAGGCGACGTCCACGTTTTTGGACGAGTCGTTCCGGTGTGGCTCCGATAAAGGCCTCTTCCGGATTCGGCTGGAAGCAGAAGACATAGCTACCGGGCTGCGTATCTTCGAGTTCAGCAACGACGGCGGCTACATCAAGTGGGCGGTCCAGTTCGTAGACGACTTCCCGCGCCAAAACGATTTTTTCAAGTGTTGTCTCCAAGTAATGCATCGCTTGTTGAAACGAGGCTTCAAAGGCTTCATTTCCATCCCGAGATAGACGTAAACGCGTGACGCCTGTCGAAGTCGGTGTTTGCGGTTGATTAACTTTGGCGAAATCAAGTGCGAGCTGATTTAAGATTGAATCGACTTGATCCATCGGTTCAACACGGGCAAAGATCGTCACGCGTGTCTTACCATCTTGCTCTAAGAATAAAAACTTCGGAATCGTCATCGAAGCGTCTCCAAAGGAAGACCAGCGATAATCCGGTTGGTTAAGTTCAGTGAAAGAGAATCCGCTGAACGCAAACAAATCATGACCGACATGGTCGCGATTCACATTTGTCCATTGCGATTGAATTCGTAAAAAACGATCCGTTCCTGAAGCCTGAAGTTGTTGTACGATACCAAACCCAATGGCCCGCATCGAGCGATCAGGTGTCGCGAAATAAAATCGTTCCTCGATACCCTGTTCGAGAGAACGCATGTCAGTTGCTTCGATTTCCCATGAATACGAAGCAAGTATAGGTCGTTGTGAGGCATTCGCCTGACTGACGGCCTGTTCGATACACTGTTTTAGCTCTTGTTGAGCGTAAGCCATACCGCTCATTGCCCCCTAGTCTGTAGATACTGTGATATGTTTCACTTATTCTAAGTGTAAACTTTTTGCGGACAAAAAAGAAGGAATAAGCTATCTTGGATTGAACATTGACATCAAAAAACGAAACCCGCTACACTTAGACAGGAAAGGGGTTATTATATGAATAAATCAATCGCTGTCTATTGGCGAATGACACGGCCGCATACACTGACAGCAAGTTTTGTTCCGGTCGTCGTCGGTACGGCAGTTGTCGCACCACGTGTGGAATCGATACGCTTGGATTTGTTCGTAGCGATGTTAATCGCATCGATGTTGATTCAAATCGCAACGAATCTGTTCAATGAATACTACGATTACAAACGTGGTTTAGATACAGAGGAATCGGTCGGAATCGGTGGATCAATCGTACGTGATGGGTTCAAGCCAGGTACGATTCTTGCATTTGCACTTACGTTGTATGGCATTTCCGCACTACTCGGTGTGTATCTATGCATCGAGACTTCGTGGTGGTTGCTTGTCGTAGGACTCATTTCGATGTTCGTCGGATATATTTACACCGGAGGACCACTACCGATCGCGTATACACCGTTTGGGGAAGTGGTTGCTGGCTTTTTCATGGGATATATCATCATTGCGATCTCCGCCTACTTGCAAATTGGTTATGTACCAACGGAAGCCATTGCGATTTCGATACCTGTTGCCATCTTGATCGGTTCAATCCTGCTTGCAAATAACATTCGGGACTTGGATAATGACAAGGTCAACGGACGAAAAACGATTGCCTGTCTTGTAGGGCATCGCCGTGCCGTGTACGTTTTGATCGGATTTTTTGCGGCAGCTGTCCTGTCACTCATCATTGCTGTACTGGCATTCGAAGTCTCTTGGTTTGCCTTACTTGCGTTGTTAAGTATTCCGCTCATGATTAAAACGGTCCGTCTCTTCTGGGAGGACTTGCCACCAGAACAACTGATGCCTGGTATGGCGCAGACTGGCAAAGTAAATACGATTTTCGGATTATTACTCGCAATCAGTCTCGTGATTGCGAACATCTAAATTCAAACAAAGCAGCAGGCGATTCGCTTGCTGTTTTTTTATGAGAAGATAGCGAACAGTTAGAAAAAAAGTGCTTCGGTTGTCACTGATTTAAAATTTTACTATAATTGAAGCAATGTGCCTGAAAGATCAATTCAAGGATCGGGAATCAGGAAATATGGTTAGAGGTGGAACTGGAATGAATAAAATCGCGGTAATCGGAAAAGTATTCGTCGACATAAAAGGAACTTCGTTCGCTCCTTTGCACAAGGATGCGAAAAACGTAGGAGACATCACGTTTTCGAATGGAGGAACAGGACGCAACGTAGCACAAAACTTAGCCGTCCTCGGGAATGAAGTTCGCTTTATCTCGACGGTTACGAATGATCAGATTGGCGTGGGAGTGCTCGATGAGCTGAAATCTTACGGTGCGAATGTGGATCATGTCGAAATGTTAGAAGATCATGGAATGGGTATGTGGCTAGCGGTCATGGATAACGAAGGTGACTTGCAAACCTCAATCTCGAAACAACCGGATGCGAAGTTGCTCGAAGAGGCGATTTTACGTCAATCAATCTATGCGCTCGATGGAGTCGATGCCGTTGCCATCGATCTTGATTTGTCTGTTACAGTCTTGGAACGTTTGATTCATCTATGTCGCAAAATGGAGTTGCCATTGTTTGGTGTTTGTGGTCACTTGAGCGTCATTGAACGGAATCGTCATCTGTTACAAGGATTCACTGGATTCATTTGCAGTCGCGAAGAAGCAGAAATTTTGTCTGATCTGTCAATCGTGACGGTAGAAGATGCGATTCATGTAGCAAATGAGCTAGCGAAAAAAGGTGCTCCATTCACGGTCGTGACGATGAGTGAACTAGGGGCGGTCTACGTCGATCGTCGTACGGCGACGTCAGGTCATGTTGGAACGAAAAAAGTAAAAGTCGTCGACTCAACGGGAGCAGGCGATTCCTTCTTCTCTGCTGTCTTATCTGAATTGACAAAAGAAAAACCAGCAGAAGAGGCATTAAAGCTTGGCATGAAAATCGCGGCAGAAGTCATCGCTTCGACAGAAAACGGATTGGTTCCAGAAATGCTGGATGCCATTCAATGAATTAATTTTGAAAAGGGGTGGCGTCATGCCGATTCAACGAAGTGCGATCATTTTACGAAATGAACAGGATGAAATTGCGTTGATTCGACGGGATAAACCGAACGAAACGTATTATGTCTTTCCAGGCGGTGGAAAAGATGATGGAGAATCACTAGAAGAGACAGCGATTCGTGAAGCACATGAAGAACTTGGTGTCGACGTGGAGTTGAATGGCATTGCTGCCATCGTCCGTTTTAACGGATTCGATAACCCTTATTTTTGGGCGAAAGCAATTGGCGGTCGCTTTGGAACAGGTATGGGTGAAGAATTCGAAGAGGAAGGGTCTGGTTATACACCAGTCTGGATTAAACGATCCGAGTTGCCGTCATTGCCGATTCGTCCACCGTCTCTTGCCAAACAATTGGCAGAAATGACAGAACCGTTCTATAAATTGATTCTTTCTGAAAACGAATGAGGTTTTAGTTGAAATAAAATGGGAAAAGTATATTAAAACAATGAGGTGGTCTTTGACTGCCTCTTTTTCATGAAGGAGAGATGACGATGGCGCATTCACGCGATCCTAAAGGGCTTGCCTTGAACTTAAAGCAGCGAATGTCCGATCACAACATTACGGATTATGCAGGGACACTCGCCTATTACTGGTTTTTATCTATTTTCCCAGGTATCATTTTCGTCATTTCCGTCTTGTCGTTCTTTGATATTGATCGTCAGACACTTGAGTCGCAAATCCGGGACTTAGCACCGGGTGGGGCCGTCAATACATTCACGGATACGATTTTTCAAGCCATCAAGGATCCGCAGGGGGGATTGTTATCGATTGGTGCGATTCTTGCCATCTGGTCCGCTTCAAAAGGTGTCGATCGCTTGATCACGACAGCGAACCATGCCTATGGTGATTTCTCGCCACGTGGTTTTGTCGCAGCACGCGGGATTGCTTTACTACTCACGATTGTTCTCGGAATCGGGATGTTATTATTAATTGTCTTGAACGTTCTTGGTGGTCCAATCATCACGTATCTTGCGAATTTCGTTCTCCCGATCGATATGGGGCAAAAAATCTTATTAACGGTCTTGCGTTACGTCGTTTCAACGATTCTATTGATTGGTATACTGTCGATCTTTTACCGCGTCGCACCAAAGCGCCCGATTACCTTTAAGGAAGCGATCCCAGGAGCCGTCTTTGGTGTCATCGTCTGGCAATTACTATCGGTCGGATTTGGATTCTACGTCTCGAACTTCTCAAACTACAATCAGACGTACGGTTCACTCGGTAGTGTCGTTATCTTGTTATTATGGCTTTATTTCACAGGATTGATCATCTTACTTGGTTCTGAATTGAACGCGTCATGGGAACGATTCATGAAAAAAGCGGATCCGAAGAAGATGGAAGAAAAGCGCTTGAAGGAACAAGCAGAACTCGATTCGATTCCGACGAATACGTTCGGATGAAGAGACGAAAAACGTCTGATTGCCATGCGGCAGTCAGACGTTTTTTTAATGATTAAGCGGCTAATCGTTTTTCGGATACACGCTGTGGGAGAGTTGGTAAAGCATCCTGTTGAAGAAGACGTAAGCCATTCAGGATGACAAGAATCGTCGATCCTTCGTGTCCGACGACAGCGAACGGCATGATTAGGAACTGTGACAAGTTGGATGCGATCAATAGAAGGATGACACCGATCGCAAGCGTGATGTTTTGTTTGACGATCCGGTTCATCTTCCGGGCTTTATGCACGGCGTAGGCAAGACGACCTAAATCGTTTTTCATCAAGACAACGTCAGCAGTCTCAAGCGCAGCATCCGTTCCTTCACCCATTGCAATCCCGACATGTGCCAGTGCGAGCGCCGGAGCATCATTGATACCATCACCGACCATCGCAACGGTCCGACCTTCTGTTTGGTATTGCTTAATATAGCGCACTTTATCTTCCGGTAAGCATTCAGCGACGAAGTCCGTTAAACCCGCTTCACGCGAGATGGCTGCTGCCGTGACCGGATTATCACCTGTCAACATGATCGTCGCGATGCCGAGATCGTTTAAAGCGGCGATTGCTGTTTTAGCTTCCGGACGAATCGTATCACGTAATGCATAAAGTGCTACGATTTGTGATCCATTGCTGACATAAACGATTGTATGCCCTTGTTCTTTCAGTGACTGTTCAATCGTGACGAATGGATCGTCTAGACCTTCGTGGAATGCTCGCTTGCCAATGCGATACGTGACGCCATCGACAGTTGCTTCAATCCCGTATCCTGTCACATCTTTGAACGTTGACGGTTCGCGAACATCGGTTTTTAAGTGATCAACGATTGCTTGTGCGAGCGGGTGATTCGACTGGGCTTCAATGGAAGCAACCGCTTGTTCGACGGCTCGGATATCGATACCTTCCGCGTACCGACTTTCAGTAACGACGGGTTTACCTGTTGTCAGAGTCCCTGTTTTATCGAAGACGATCGTGTCGACTTGTCCGAGTGTCTCGATATGTGCTCCACCTTTGAAGAGAACGCCATTTTTCGCAGATGCGGCGATTGCGGACAAGGCCGCAGGGGTAATCGACGCGACAAGCGCACAAGGCGAAGCAACAACGAGTAAAATCATCGCCCGATAAATGCTTGTCTCGAATGTCCAGCCGACGACGTAATGAGGAAGGACCATCATCAGGGCAACGACGAGGAGGACGATTTTGACATAACGACTTTCAAATCGTTCGATGAACTGAGCAGAGGGAGACTGCTCACTTTGTGCGTTTTGGACCATATGAATGATTTTTTGGAACAATGATTCATCAGCGGCTTTCGTCATTTCAATCGTCAAAACGCCATTCATGTTGACGGTCGAGTTATAGACGGTATCGCCCGTTTGTTTTTCAACAGGAATCGATTCGCCTGTAATCGATGCTTCTTCGATTGCTGCTTGACCACGAACGATGACACCATCGACCGGAATGCGTTCCCCGGGACGAACATAGACGAGGTTACCGATTACTAGTTGCTCGATTCCAACGACTTCAAGTTGTCCGTTTGCATTCAGACGCGTTGCTTCCTCTGGCTGTAAGGACATTAAACTTTGTAACGCCCGTTCATTTTTATTCATCGTATAGGTTTCAAGAGCACCGGATAACGCGAAGATGAAGATAAGGATCGCACCTTCCATCCAGTAGCCGATGGCAGCGGCACCGATGGCAGCTAAAATCATCAACAATTCGACGTTCAACGTTTTTTCTTGATACGTCTCCGTCAAGCCTTCCTTTGCTTTCGCATATCCTCCAATCACATATGCTGATAAGTACAACGTGACATAAACGGCAGACGCCGTATTGAATTTTTCGAGTCCATAAGCAACTAAAATCAATATTCCGCTAAACAATGCTAGAATCAATTCGTGATGCTCATCCCAAGCATGACGGAATACGGAACGCTGTTGAACATCGGTAGTAGTGGAAGTCATCATATTAAAACTCCTTTCAAAATGTAAATGAGAAATGAAATCATTATAGAAAGAGAATGAGAATGTGATATATCAATGAGTTTAACTGATTGATAATGAGTTTCATTGTCTCTAGATTATAATTATTATTATCTGTAGAATTACTATACCATGCTTCAGTGAAAAGGAACAGGAAAGGAACCAGAAAGATGCAAAAAAATTTAACCCATCGGATTGGTCTCGTCGTCTTTGCATTATTGACGACCTTTTTGTGGGGAAGTGCGTTTCCCTTCATTAAGAAAAGTTATGAATTATTACAGATCACGTCTTCTGAATACGGGGAGCAACTATTGTTTGCGAGCTATCGCTTCTTTTTAGCAGGGGTGTTGCTACTTGTCGTCAGTGTATTCGTCTTTAAACAAACGATTACACTGAAGAATCGGACCTATGCCTATAGCCGTCTTGGTTTCTTTTTGACGTTCTTGCAGTATGTCTTTTTCTATATTGGTCTCTCTTTATCAACCGGTGTGCAAGGATCAATCATTGCCGGCTCGACTTCGTTCTTCCAAATGTTACTTGCTCATTTCCGGTACGAGGACGATCGATTGAATCGATTCAAAGGACTTGCCTTATTCCTTGGGTTTACAGGTGTCATCTTGGCCAACTGGCCGCAAGGTGGGCAAGGTGTCTCATTTGGTCTTGGAGAAGGATTATTGATTGCGGCAATGGTTTCCGGAGCATTCGGTAACTTGATCGCGAAAGAATACTCAGCACGTTATCCGGTGGCACCGATGACAGGATGGGCGATGGTCATTGGATCAATCGGTCTCTTTATCGCAGGAGTCATTCTCGATGGTCACGTCGCACCATTCACCTTTTCAACGACAAGTGCTTGGATGCTCGTGTATCTTGCCTTCTTATCAGCGACTGGATTTACACTTTGGAACTTACTAATGAAATATAATCCAGTCAGTAAAGTGTCGTTGTTCATGTTCTTCGTACCGATCTATGGTGTCAGTTTATCGGCCTTGATTCTCGGCGAGACGATTCCACCGCAAGCGTTGCTTGGATTACTCTTCGTCGTCAGTGGTATCTTAGTCTCGACATACCTTCCTGTATGGTTTCAAAAGCGAGGTTGACGAAGATTCAGAATCGTGCAAAAATAGTTTCAATCAAAGTAACTCCCAATCGTTCGTTGCTCAAGCCGACCCGTTCGGCTTTTTTCTGTACGGTCAAGTGAAGACCGATTCGGCCTTGTCTGAAAGGCTAGTGCGACTATAAAACGGAAGGAGATGAAAACGAATGGAACGGAATGAGATCGTTCGAAAGATCATTGCCACTCGTCGTCCACGTGATGAGTTTGCCCGGTTCGTCGTAACGTGCGTCAGTCAACAATTGAAGGAAACCCATGGAGATGTGGATGTGGAAATCATCGAGGCGGAGAGAGGTTACGATTCAGTGTGGTCAATCAACGGTCGAGAGGTCGTCGTGCTGCTCGAGACAGAAGAGCTGAAGCGTGCAAAGGAACAGCCGTATGCGATCGACGATAAGCTCTGGCGGAGTTTTCGGCAAGAAGGAATCGTGAAATAAAACAAAGGGAATGACTTAAAAGTTAGTTTCCACAAAGGTAGGGGTGGCAGATTATCATTCTGCCACCCTTATCTCATAACAAAAAGAATGACGCGTTTCACGCCACTCCTACAGGAAAAAGCGCATTTGCGCTGTCAGAGACAAACAAGACCCGCTTTCCTGCTGAAATGAAGCAGGAAAACTGGCTTGTGTCTCGCCTGAGGAACGGGTGTGAAAAGACGCGTCATTCTTTTTAGGGTCAGCCTCTTTGTTTTAGATCCGGGATGATTCGTGACGTTTTGCGTATCGTAAGAGAAATGCAAGTGTCGCTAGAACCAGAACGAATAGACTGAAATAAAGTATAGCTGGAAGCAGAACGAACAAGCTGCCGGCAATCGGTCCGAGAATCGAACCAAGACTGAAGGCAATCCCTGCAAGTAAGTTACCGGTTGGTAAAAGATGACGTGGTAACTGTTCTGTCATATAGGCAACACCGAGCGAATAGGTCGAGCCGAGTGCCATCCCACTGACGGCAAAAATCGCGAACAACCAACCGTAACGTTCGAAGACGAAGCAAGCAATCAGGAAAGCGACAGAACCAATCGAAAGAACAGTTACTAACGTCCGACGTTTTCCGAAGTGATCCGCAAGTCGTCCAAGTGGAAGTTGCATGATCAACGAGCTGACGACGAATGTCGTGATCAAGGTACTTGTCTCAGATAGACCGTACCCGTTACGCGTCGCAAAAACGGGAAAACTGGCATTCAGTGTGGCTTCGAGAAAACCATATGTAAAGCCAGGAAGTAATGTAAACCAAGCAGTCGATAGGACGAGTCGATACCGTGAAGCAGCACTTTGTAGTTCCTCTGGCATGACGGACGATGGTTTTTCGTTCGGTATACGGAATAGTAAAATTAGAACGATGACAGTTAAAGTCCCTGTTAACACGAACGGTAACCAATCGATAACGTCAACCAGAGGTGCCGCAAGAGGACCTAAGGCAAAACCGAGACCGAATGCCATTCCGTATAACGACATCGTTCGCCCTAACCGTTCATTTGGGGTAATGGACGTCACCCAAACCTGTGATCCATAGTGTAACGTCTGATCACCGAATCCGACGAGAAATCGTAAGATCATCCAAGCAATGACACTCGGAAGGAGTGGGAACAAGAAGACCGCCACTGCAACAAGAGCGAGTCCGAACGAAATGACGGGAATATAACCACGTCGTCGCAGTGGACCTTCCATGAGCGGGGCAGCGACGATGACACCAATGTATAGAACGGCAGCACTGAGACCGTTGATGAAGGCGGGTGTCCCTTGGCGTTCAAGTAAAATGGATAGCAATGGAATCAGCAATCCTTGGGTGAAACCGGAAATGAAGACGATTGATAAAATGAGAGCAAAACGGCGTGACACAAGTAACGACGACCTTTCTTTTTTCTTTTAGCATAACACGCCCCAGTCTCTAAAACGGGAGACTGGGGCGTGCTTCATTTATTTTCTTGTTCAAAACGTGTCGGACGCGGCATGTGCAGCAGATGTTCATCCCAATCTGTCTGATCGAACACTTCATCATGTTCGATACTGTGTGAAGCACGAATACCAACCATCATGACGAACAAGACCATACTGAACGTACCGATGATTGCGACAATACCTACGAGCCATTCCATCCCGGTCACCCCTTTTTAAAAAACAGAATGTGTCTACTTTGTGACATTTTTCCCGGGACGCCATCGTTCAAAACCTATTTTTCATTCTTAAAGCCGACTCGATTGTTTTGTGAAATCAATCTCAGGGTAATATGCGTTCTTCACAAGTGCGTTCGGTCCAAGGCACTGTACCGCAGGACAGTGACATGACAAGCTTTTATTCAGTTCTGTCTCTTGCCACTGAGCATACGCATCATTGAAAGATGTCTCGTGAATCGTACCGAGCGAAGCGAGTTCGTCACCGAAATCGGTTACGATGATTTCACCGTCGAAGATGTTGACGTTGAGACGGGAACGACCATCTGGGTCATTTCGGACCGATACGTTTTTCTCCTGACGCAAGCGACGATGCAGTTCTAAATCTGCCTCCTCCATTGAACAAGCATAGAAGGGGAGTGTTCCGAACAACATCCAGACGTTCGGATCCCGGACGTCAAGCAAACGATGGATTCCATTGCGAATTTCGGATAAGCTAGCGGCTTCGATCATCGACGCGAAGTCAGCTGGGTACATTGGATGCACTTCGTGACGGACACAGCCCATATCGACGATTTCTTTATGGATCGCTTCAAGATGTGGCAACGTCCGTTTATTGATCATCGTTTCGGCAGACACGATGACACCACGTGCATTCAAGACACGAGCATTCTCTTTCATCGTTTCAAATAGTTTCGTTCGTGCTTCACGTGACGGTTTTCGCTCCATCATCGCAAAGCCACCATCGATGAAATCATCGGCTGTTCCCCAGTTATGTGAGATATGCAAGACATCGAGATAAGGGATAATTAATTCATAACGAGATAATGGAAGTGTTAAATTTGAGTTGATTTGGGTTTTAGCGCCACGTTCGTGGGCATACTTAAGTAAAGGGACGACGTACTCCTTGACGGACTTCATTGAAAGCATCGGTTCGCCGCCTGTAATGGAAAAGGCGCGTAGGTGTTCGATTTCATCCAGACGTTGAATAAGCAGTTCGACAGGGATTTCAGGTGACTCGCTACTGGATAACATGTAACCGACGGCACAATGTTCGCAGCGCATGTTACACAGTTTTGTCGTCGTGACTTCAATGTTCGTCAAACGGACCGTGCCGTATTGTTCAATGTCGCGATAAGCTTCCCACGGATCGTTCGCGATCGTGATGGGTGATGAATGTGACATAGATACTCCTCCTTTTTAGTGCTCCACTTCGTATCGTATGCTAAAATAACGTCGGAATCCAGCGGAAGAAAGGAAGTCTGAATAATGGGAAAAGCAAGAACTGATAAACTTGGTCAAATGAATGTGCTAAAATCAAGAATGCAGCTTCTCTGTCATACAATCGATTCACTCGATGAATCATCAGATATCGAAGATTTGGAACGACTGATCGTATCACTAGATCAACTCAAGGCGAAAGTCGTTCGGTATGCGAAGGATATGAAAGAACAAGAAGAAACGAAAAAAGCGGTAGATTGAGACCGCTTTTTCATTTGCGTAAAGAGAAAGGATGAAATCAATGGCAACAAAAATCAAATTACAGACAGGTGAGGTCCGTTCGGTCACTTGTCTACGGATGGGCATCAACGGTGAAGGGATCGCGACGCTCGAGCGACAAATCGTCTTCATCCCAGGATTGCTTGTAGGTGAGACGGCGCAAATCGAGATCACGGAAATCCATGCGAACTATGCGAATGCAAAGATCTTAAAGCGTGACGATCGTTCACCAGACCGCGTGACACCACTTTGCCCAGTCTATAGTGTCTGTGGTGGCTGTCAATTACAACATATGAGTTACGATGGGCAATTGCGTTATAAGGAAGAGATGCTTCGCAATGCGTTCTTAAAATCAACGAAATTGAATGTCGAAAAGGCCGATATCCGTCCGACGATTGGTTCGAAGGAGTGGGGTTACCGCAATAAATCACAATTCGTCGTCGGGAAACAAGGCAATGAAATCGTTAGTGGTCTCTATTCTGCGAATTCGAATCGTCTGGTCGCAATCGATGATTGTGTCGTCCAAAATAAGGATACGCTTCGTGTCAACCAAGCTGTCACGAAATTACTCAACGATTATAAAGTACCTGTTTACCATGCAGCAAAACAAGACGGTGTCATGCGCCATATCGTCGTCCGGACAGGAATCAAAACGGGTGAAATTCAAGTCGTGCTCGTTGCCTTTAAAGACGGCTTCCGTGATCTAGAGGGTTTGTCGCGCGATATCATGGACATTCCAGGTGTCGTCTCGGTCGCGCTGAACATCAATGATAAGTTGACGTCACGTGTCTTTGGAGAAGAGACGGAAGTCTTGCGCGGTGTCGAACGGATTGAAGAAGAGATGGGCGAGTTCACGTATCAACTGTCGCCACGCGCCTTCTTCCAGTTGAACCCGGAACAGGCAGAACGGATGTATGAGGAAATTGCCCGTGCTGCTGCTTTGACAGGCGAAGAACGTGTCGTTGATGCTTACGCAGGTGTCGGTTCAATCGGACTTTGGATTGCTAAGGGTGCAAAAGAAGTCCGTGGTATGGAAATCATCGAAGAAGCAGTTGAAGATGCGAATGCGCATATGAAGCAATATGGCTTTGACCATGCGCATTATGTCGTCGGTAAGGCAGAAGCATGGATTCCACGTTGGGTGAAGGAAGGCTGGATTCCAGACGTCTTCATCGTCGATCCCCCCCGTTCAGGTTGTGATACGCAGTTATTGAACGCAATGATTTCGTCTAAGGCGAAAAAAATCATCTATGTCTCGTGTAACCCGCAGACGCTTGCACGTGATTGCGATCATTTGATGAAAGCGGGATATAAGGTATCGTACATTCAACCGTATGATATGTTCCCACAAACGGCGCACGTTGAAGCGATCGTCGTGCTCGAAAAGAAGAAAAAGAAAAAGTTCTAAGCGCGAAATAAGCCCGTATGCACTCCTTGAACGAGTGAACATACGGGCTTTTTTTCTGTGACTGCTCACTTACGTTTGCGAAACATAATCGAACGTGGCATCACATTCGGAAAAACGTTCCTTCAATTGACTGACGCGGTCAGCGGGGAGTGGACCGCGCTCAATCAGTTGCTGATTCAACGCGAGATGTTCGGGTCGAGACGTGCCAATGATGGCCGTCGTGATTCCTGGTTCAAAGACTGTAAAACGAAGCGCAGTTTCAAGCCAACTGGATTCCTCTAGTGGATAAGCGAGTTGTTGCGCACGTTCCCAATATGGTTCGACATACTGTCCGACCGGACGCTCCGTGAAGCGCCACGGGGCGTTGCCGATCGGACGCTTGGCGATGACTCCGTGATCTAGAAGAGTGGGCAGGACTTCATCGACACGTTGATCAAACAGATTGAACGACGTTTGGAAACTGTCGAAGCGGTTCGTTTCGATCGCATATACTAAGTCTTCCCGATCGCCTGAATAGGCGATGACGCGCACTTTTCCAGCTTGTTTTGCTTGTTCAAGCGCGTCGATGACATCTCCTTGGGCGAGGATTTCTTGACTACAAGAATGTAAGTGTACGATGTCGAGATGATCCGTTTGCATCGTCTGTAAGGCTTGATCGATGCCACCACGGACGGCTTCAAAGGTCCAGTCCTGCGCACCGGGAACATCATAGCCGACTTTCGTCGACAGAATGACGTCGGGCCGACGATTCTTTAGAAATTGTCCGACGCGTTGCTCCGATAAGCCGTAGCCGCGTGCCGTATCGATCAGGTTGATGCCGAGATCACGTGCTTGTTCGAGTAAATAAACTGCTTCCCGGTCCGTCATCTGTTCTGCACCGATGTGACCGGCTCCGAATCCAAGCGGGGACACGAATAAATCAGATGTTCCAAAACGCCTTAACTCCACGAACAATACTTCCTTTCAGATGCCTGTAGTTTTAAATCGATGGTGTTCGTTTTTGATGAATGCGATAGATCAGATAACCAACGAGTGCCACACCTGCAATCGACCATTGAACGATGGACGAGGATTGCATGAACTGATGGACGGCGAGCACTTCGACTAACATGGCTGGAATTTTTCCGATCGTACTCGCAGTCAGGAAAAGTAGGACGGAGATACTACTAGCAGCACTGATGATGTTGACGATGCCAGACGGGACGAACGGCAACAGCCGTAGTAATATGATCGTCCAAAACGCTTCATGTCCTTGTTGTGCTTGTAGTTTTTGTTGCAAACGAGCGAATCGATCGGGAAGTGGGCGACGAAGGGCATAGCGCAGTCCTTTTTGGTATAGTAGAAACGCACAAACCGCACCTAAGACTTCACCGATGAAGGAGAGCAATGTGCCCATCCATAGACCGAAATAGACGAGATTCGCAGCGGTGACAAACGTACTTGGTAGGACACCAAGCACACTGACGACGACACCGACCAAGACACTAACGAATGGAGCGAACGGTCCGAAGAGTTCAAAGGTTTGGATGACATGTTGTTCCATTATTCGAATTCATCCTCTTCATCCGGAAGAAGCGGTAACTCGATGTGGACGGTCGTTCCTTCTCCAAGAACGGAGTCGAACCGGATCATCCCATCATGACGATCGATGATGTGTTTTGTGATCGCAAGACCAAGACCGGTTCCGCCATCTTTCCGCGTCCGTGATTTATCGACGCGGTAAAAACGTTTCGTCAGTCGATCGAGATGTTCTTCCGGAATGCCTTCTCCTTCGTCCCGGATAAGACAATGCGTCCGATCGCCGATCGTTTCAGTCGATAAGAAGATCTGTTTGCCGGGCGGTGTGTATCGTAAAGCGTTATCGAGTAAATTGCCGAAGACTTGCTCGAGACGGTCTGTATCGCCTAAGACAATTTGATCCGGATCGAGATTCATCACGAACGTGACTCCTTTTGACTGGGCGATCGGTTCCATCCGGTAAATGACATCTTCAAGTACTTGACTGAAGACAAGTGGTTGTTTCGACATCGGATAGGAATCGCGTTCAAGTTGAGCGAGATCGAGCAGATCATTGACGAGACGTTGCAGACGCTCCGTTTCCCGCTCAATGATTTGGTAATACTGCGCACGCTTTTCTTCCTCGAGCGAATCATCCTGCATCATCTCCGTATAGCCACGAATGTAGGAGAGAGGTGTCCGCAATTCATGACTGACGTTTGCGAGGAACTCCTTCCGCTGCTCGTCGACCTCACCGAGCGATTCCGCCATCTTGTTCAATGTTTCTGCGAGTTCTCCGATTTCATCGTCCGATTGAATCGGAATCCGGTAATCAAAGTCACCTTGTGCATAAACAGTCGAGGCGCGCTTCATGTCGATCAACGGACGGATGATCGTATCGATGATTTGTCGTCCGAAGATGACGAGATTCAAGACGATCAGTCCGATCATGAAGAAGATCATCAGGCGGAGTGGGCGGAATGGTTCACTGATTTGACCGAGTTCTAGATATAAAATCAATGTACCGACCAGTCGATTGTTTTCGATGATCGGAAATCCAGTCATTAGAATGTCCGTTCCTTCTATCGGATGGGTCCGGCTCGAGACGACCGTCTCGCCATTACGAAGCTGTTCGATGTCCGCATTCGTCAAAAAACGGAGTCCTGCCGGATTTTTCTTCAGAAAATCGATGAAGAAGACTTTCGATTCCGTCAATTCATTCGTATAAGTCATCCCATCGTAAAAAGCACCAGATAAGCCTTCGGACTTGTAAATGTTGATTAGCTTTTCCCCACGGTTCAATAAGATATCTTCTTGCGTCTGAAGATAGAACCGGTCGTAGAGATAAAACGTCAGCAGGACAAATAAAATGGCAGAAAAAACGCTCGTGAACCAAATCGTAATCCAAATCCGGCGCCGGATCGTATAGCGCTTAATCATACTTCCTCGAATTTATAACCGATGCCCCAAACTGTTTGAATCGAGCCACCGGCTTCCCCGAGCTTTAAGCGAAGTGTTTTAATATGCGTATCGACCGTCCGTAAGTTACCGATATAATCCGCACCCCAAATTTGATCGAGTAACTGTTCGCGAGAAAAGACCTTATCATTGTTTTGAGCAAACAGATGCAACAAATCAAATTCCTTACGCGTCAGACTGACCGGCTTGCCATTGACATGGACACTCCGACTTTCCGTGTCGAGTTCAAGCATACCGAGCGTTAAAGTAGCCGATTGATCAACTGTAAAGCGGTGAGAACGACGAAGCGTCGCTTCGATGCGAGCAAGTAGTTCGCGTGGGCTGAATGGTTTTGTAATATAGTCATCAGCTCCGATTTTCAGACCGTGGATGCGGTCGAGTTCGTCTGAACGTGCCGTCAGCATGATGATCGGAACATTTGAGAATTCACGGATGCGCATACAGGCTGTCAAGCCGTCCATTTCCGGCATCATGACATCGAGTAGAACGAGATGGAATGTATTTTGTTGAATGAGATGGATGGCTTCTTGTCCGTTAGAAGCTGTCATCGTCGTGTAGTGTTCTTTTTCGAGATTCGAGACGAGAAGGTCACGCATTTGTGCTTCGTCATCTACTACGAGAATGTTAAACGATTCTGGCATTAGTCTTCGCTCCATTTCCTGTAGAAGAAAAGGTTTCTTCCATAAAGATGAGTTTCTTATTTATCATACCATTTCAAACTTTAGAAACGCATGCGTGGACACAAAAAAGCATGAGAGACAAGGCCCTCATGCTTCGAGTTGTTGGTGATCGTATAGTGTTTCGAGTTCCCGACCATGAATGTACATGTGGAAACTAGATTTTGAGACTTCATACAGCGTGAACTGTGTTTCGCCAGCATTCAATTGCTCAAGAAGCGCAGGGCGCAACTCATCCGCACAGAACGCATACGGCAATTTTTCAGCTGCTTTTTGTGACCGAATATTGCTTTTGCGAATTTTCATGAAGACACTCTCATATCCGAGCTCGAAGAACAGCTCAGAGAAGAAGGCTTCTTTCGCTAAATGATTGTATCCTTTACCATGATACGGTTTACCTAACCATGTACCGAGAAACCCATATTGTCCTTCGATATCGAGTAAACTAATCGTACCAATCGGTTGATCGAATTCATCTAGGATGGTACGTGATACGATTTCACCACGTTCTTCCTCTTCGATTGCCTGCTTTGTAGTAAACAGAAATTCATCAAAGTACCGTGTTTTTTGGCGGACGTACGGATATACGTCTTGATGCTGCATCAGTTCGAACAAATCAGCGCAGTCGCTCAGCTCCCGTTGCTTGAGCATACTTCCATTCCTCCTTTTAGGACCGCAAGAATGATTGTCGAAAGCTACCTGTCTGACTCGTTTGAACCGCGCATGGTATGCCTTCTTCAGTTGTCGGATAAGATAATATTACCTTCTTTTTTTAAAATTGCAAGAAAATAATTTTTGTGAAAAAAGATACAAAAACAAGATGTTTTCCGTAAGCGTCTAAAACCCCCGAAAGGTGCAAAAAACACCTGGCGGGGGTGGGCTTAAATCAAGTTCAGTTGAGCGTGTTCGAAAATGATTTTTCCATCGATCATCGTCATGAGCGGCTTCGCTAAATAGTCGAGTGGGAAGTGACTCCACAGGACGAGATCCGCGTCTTTTCCGACCTCGATCGATCCGACCCGATCGTCCACACCAAGCGAACGGGCTGGATGGATCGTGATCGCGCGTAAGGCGACATCGACCGGTAGACCTTCTCGTGCGGCAAGACCAGCACAGAGGTTCAAGTATTGGACAGGCGTGTATGGATGATCGGTCGTAATCGAGATTTCAAGACCATGTTCGTGAAGAATCCGGTACGTTTCCCATGTCTTATTCTTCAGTTCGATTTTAGACTTTCGCGTAAAGGTTGGTCCGACCGTCACTTTTTCGATCGGTAATTGTTCCATCTCTTTTGCGACGAGATGACCTTCCGTACAATGTTCGATGCGTAAATCAAGATCAAACTCTTCCGCAAAACGAATGGCGGAAAGGATGTCATCTGCTCGATGTGCGTGTACACGGAGCGGCATCTTGTGATCGAGGACCCGTTTGATCATTTGATGGGCGAACGTTTCGGAAACCGGTTGCGTTCGAACTTCAAGAAAAGCTTCGCGCAACATCCCCATGATGCCCATCCGTGTCAGTTCACCGGCACGACCAGCACTATGGACACGCTTTGGGTTTTCACCAAGTGCCACCTTCAGACCCGCATACTTTCGAAGAATCATATCATCGATGAACCGTCCGTGTGTCTTGATGACACTCGTGACGCCGCCGATGATGTTCATGCTGCCTGGCATGACTTGAACGGTCGTGATACCATGTTGAACGGCTTCCTTAAAGCCTTCATCAAGCGGATAGACGCCATCAATGGCACGCAGATGCGGTGTCATTGCAAAAATCGTCTCATTCGCATCATTTCCGACTGTTCCGGTACCTTCGTCATATAATCCAAGGTGTGTATGGGCATCGATGAAACCGGGCAATAAAAAGTGACCTTCTGCTTCAATGACTTGATCGCTTTCTAAATGATCCAGTAATTCGCCGATTTCAATGATTTTCCCATCACGAATGCGGATGTCCCCGTAAAAACTGTCCGAAGTAATCGGATAGATATGTGCATTTCGAATTAAGATATTCAAGTATCGTCCACCCCTGTACTAGTTTGAATGCTCGATTGCTCGTAACGCATCCTTTAGTTCAGCATACCGAAACTTGTATCCGTTTTCGAGCGCTTTTTTCGGAACGACACGAGCTCCTTCTAGTACAATCGTACTCTTTTCACCAAGTGCGAGTTCTAACGCGAAGCGTGGCGCCGGGAGCCAGTGTGGGCGATGTAAGACTTTTCCGATCGTCTGTCCGAAACGACGCATCGTTTCCGGATGAGGAGCAGTGATGTTCAGCGGTCCTTCGACTGTCGGGGTCTCGAGCGCGAATAGGAATAACTCGACTAGATCATCGATGTGGACCCAGGAGACCCATTGTTTACCGTCGCCCATCGTCCCACCGCCAAACAAGACATAAGGGAGACGCATTAACGGATAAGCGCCACCGGATTTCGTCAAGACGACACCAATTCGTGGATGGACGAGTCGAATGCCAGCGTCAGCAATCGGACGAGCAAGGTCTTCCCATGCGACACAGACATGACTTAGGAAGTCAGCGGTCGGTGGAAGTGGTTGATCTTCGGAGAAGGTCTGATGCCGATCCTGTCCGTAAATGCCAACCGCAGAAGCAGATAAGACGACATTTGGCTTTTGATCGAGTGCTTCAACGATCCGGACGAGTTCCTTCGTTGTACTGACGCGACTGTCGAGAATGACGCGTTTGCGTTCATCTGTCCAACGTCCGTCGTTGATCGAAGCACCAGCAAGATGAATAAAGGCATCGACGCCTTCTAAGTGCTGTTCCGGTTTTGCGTCTTCTGTCATCCACTTGATATATGTGACATGCGCGTCATTTGCTTTCGGATGACGCGTCAATATGAAGATGTGATGTCCTTGCTCGAGTAAACGTTTCGTCAAGGCTTGACCAATCATACCGGTTCCACCGGTAATCGCAATGTTCATGTAATCCATCCTCCCTGAGATAAGTAAAAGTAGCTTCTTTCCATTTGTTCCCGTTCCATGGTTTCACTCAAACATAGACCTGCCTGTTCATGATATCGTAGAACTACCGAATCAGGTTAGGGGAGGGAACGAAATGAAGATCAAACGAATCTCGACGCAGAAAAAGAACAGCGAACGATTCAACATCTATGTCGAGCGTGATGGCAAAGAGGAATATGCCTTTGCCGTAGACGTCGATATCTTAATTAAATACAATCTACAACGCGATAAGGAACTGGATGACGACTTCGTCAAGGAAGTGTTGACGGCTGAAGAACAGCAAAAAGCGTATCGTCTCTCGTTGAATCATTTATCATACCGCATGCGGGCGACGAGTGAAGTCGTCGCCTATTTAACAGAGAAAGAGACACCGGAGCATGCGATCAAACATGCAATCGATCGATTGACGGAGCAACGCTATTTGGATGATCAACAGTTCGCACTTGCTTATACGGCAACGAAAAAAGCGACGACACCTCAAGGTCCGGGACGGATTCGCCGCGACCTTGAGGCATTGAAGATACCGAAGACAGCGATTGATGAAGCGATCGTGACGTTTACGGATGAAGAGGAATACGAAAAAGTCCTGAAGTTTTTGCGGCAAAAGCAAAAAGAGCTGCAACGGCGTTCCGTGCGGGAACTGACACAAAAGCTACAGATGACACTCATGCAACGCGGTTTCTCGTCCGACTTGATCAAGGCGGGTATCGAAGAGGTGTTCCGAGCTGAAGAAGGTGACGAAGAAGAACAAGCGGCCCTTTATCAAGCGCGCAAGTATTATCCGAAATACCGACAACTTGAACCGTTCGAACGCGAACAAAAAGTCAAGCAAGCACTCGTCCGAAAAGGATTTCCATACGGTCTAGCCGCTCAAGTCCTCGAACAAGTCAAAGAAGAAGAAGAGGCGGAGTAATAAAAGCAAGACGAAAAATTGACAATTATCCGACAATTGTGCTATTCTACGCACAGACTAAGAAAAGGAGGAACCGTCCTATGAAAAAGCCAATTGGTTTCACTCATATCCAACAGCTGAATACGACGGAGACTCTTGAGCACGTATAAGTAATTCATTTCATGTGCGAGCAAGGGGATTCGTCTCCCGAGCGCGCAGACGAACAAGAATGCATCATGCCCATTTCAAGGCATACTGATTCTCGGACTGCATCCGGAAATCCGTATGCCTTTTTGCGTGCTCGGAAAAAGTACTTCATTTCACAGTAAAGGGGGGACCCTCATGCGTTTATTTCGGCAATTGAGTTGGTTTCTAAAAGAACACAAATCATCGTATCTCGTAGCAGTCGTCTTATTGATCATCACCGGCTTCATCGATTTAACGCCGCCATGGCTAATCGGTAAGGTCATCGACGGATTGCGGTCGGGATCGATGGACCAGGCGACGCTCTTGCAATACGTCATCGGATTAACAGTCATTTCCATCGTTTCCTTCATCTTGACGTATCTGTGGTTAGCGAAATTATTCGGAACGGCATTTTTATTAGAACGGACACTTCGGAGTCGCTTCTTTACGCACTTATTGAAACTGACGCCGACGTTCTACCAAAAGAATCGGACGGGAGACTTGATGGCGCTCGCGACGAACGACTTGAAGGCGGTCGAGCGGACAGCTGGATTTGGTGTCTTGACGCTCGTCGATTCGTTGAACATGACAGCGATCACCCTCGTCGTCATGGGGGTGGCGATCGATTGGAAGCTGACGCTCGCTGCCTTGTTACCGATGCCGCTTCTCGCCTACGCGATGAATAAGCTCGGAAGTCAGATTCACGGGCGTTTCATCACGGCCCAGGATTCGTTCGGAACGATGAATGATCAGGTCGTCGAGTCGATTTCCGGACTGCGTGTCATTCGCTCGTTCGTCCAAGAACCAGTCGACGTTAAACGGTTCGACGATGTCACGACGGATGTTTTTGAGAAAAACATGCATGTCGCAAAAATCGATGTCTTATTTGAACCGATCATCAAGTTGCTCGTAGGGTTCAGTTACTTGATCGGCTTATCGTTCGGGACATATCTCGTCTTTACGAACGACATCACGCTCGGACAATTGGTCGCCTTTAACATCTATCTCGGGATGCTGATCTGGCCGATGTACGCTTTTGGTGAATTGATCAATGTCATCCAGCGCGGAACAGCAAGTCTTGATCGCTTAGAAGCAACGATGCGAGTCAAACCGTTGATTGCTTCGACACCGCGGAAACACGTCGATCGCCCTGAACGGATCGAGATGAACGATTTGACGTTTACGTATCCAGAGACGGCCCATCCGGTCTTACGAGATTTGAATGTGACGATTGAACAAGGAACAACGATCGGTATCGTCGGACCAACGGGATCCGGGAAAACGACGTTCTTGCGTCAATTCTTACGTGAGTATCCAATCGGACGGGACATGTTGACAGTCAACGGCGTACCGTATGAAGATGTTGCGCTAGAGACGGTTCGCGGTTGGACAGGTTACGTCTCACAAGAACATTTACTGTTCTCAAAATCCGTCCGGGACAATATTCTATTCGGTGCAGGTGAAGCGACAGAAGAAGAATTGCAGGAAGCGATTCGTCTCGCATCGTTCGAAAAAGATATCGAGACGCTGGAGCAAGGACTTGAGACGATGGTCGGTGAACGTGGCGTTACATTGTCGGGAGGACAAAAGCAACGTCTGTCAATCGCGCGGGCGATGTTAAAAAAACCAGAGTTGCTGTTGCTGGATGATTCATTATCAGCGGTAGACGCGAAAACGGAATCACATATCATCGATTCAATTCGATCGAATCGCCACCAATCGACGACATTAATTGTTGCCCATCGCTTATCGGCAGTGGCACATGCGGACGAAATCATCGTCTTGCAAGACGGAATGATTTCTGAACGAGGAACACA
This sequence comes from Exiguobacterium sp. UBA3968, assembly GCF_002385115.1. NCBI lineage: Bacteria > Bacillati > Bacillota > Bacilli > Caryophanales > Exiguobacterium > Exiguobacterium sp. UBA3968. The sequence continues at coordinate 11,410 of NZ_DGCW01000008.1, read as the reverse complement.
TGACAGCCTGATGGCACAAAATGGCTGGTACGCTCAACAATTCGAGCGACAAAGTGAAGAAATGTAAGGAGGTGCCTTTGCATGAATGAATTGGAATTATATCAACTCGATCCGGCACGTCGGAAGACGACGATCCGTTCGTTGATCCGCTATGCGATGCATGAGAAACAAGCGATCTTCTTAGGATTGTTTCTACTCGTACTGGCAGTCGGTGCGGAATTGACAGGTCCGTATATCGCCAAAGTCATTATCGATGAACATATCGTAGCGATTGAAAAGGACTGGGTCGAAGTTAAAGCAGACGGTGCGGTCACGTATGACGGTCGTCAGTTCGCCAAAGCACAAGACGTATCTAAAAGTGAGATCGTTCGATCCGTCTCGATCGTCCAAACGACCAACGGCTACTTTTTCGTACCAAAACAAGTCGTCAGTGGGGGAGAGCGGAAAATCAGTGGAAATACGATGACGGTCACGCGTGGAGACAATGTGTACACGTATGATAATATTCAAAAACTGACACAAGGACAGGTCTATGATTTTTATTCAAAGGACTTAAAAGCGATTGGCTGGTTATCATTGATCTACGTCCTTTTGCTACTTGCAGCAGCTGGTTTGAACTGGATTCAACAAATCTTGCTCCAGCGATCTGCTCATAAAATCATCAAACGGATGCGGCTTGATGTCTTTACGCATCTGCAACGGTTACCGGTCCGTTATTTCGATCAGACGCCAATCGGGAAAATCGTTAGTCGCGTCACGAATGATACGGAAACGATTCGCGATTTATATCTCGGTGTGCTCGCCCGAGTCTTCTCAGGGATCATCACGATGGCAGGGATTCTCGTCGCGATGTTCTTCCTCGATTATCGCTTAGGACTCGTCTCGCTAATCATTATTCCGATCGTCTATTTCTGGATTCAGCTGTTCCAGAAACTCGCGACGAAGAATAACTTCAAGGTCCGTTCACTCGTTGCCGACATGAATGGTCAACTGAATGAGAACATCCAGACGATGCCGATCATTCAGGCTTATGCACGTGAGAAGGAAGTTCTTGCTGAATTCGAACAAAAGAATGAAGAGAACTATCAGACACGGGCAAAGTTGTTACGACTTGATGCCTTGATGTCACACAACTTATCCTACTTTTTGAAAAACTTGACGCTCGCCTTGTTGATTTGGGTCGTCGGCGGAAAAAGTCTGACGAATGGATCGTTTTTATCACTCGGGATCTTATATGCGTATATCGATTACGTGTCCCGTTTATTCGAACCGGTCACTCAAATCATGAATCAGCTGTCACCGCTACAACAAGCGCTCGTGTCAGCGGACCGAATGTTCCAGTTGCTCGACGAAAAGGGCGAGCCGGTCGAACAAGGGCGCGTTGCTCGGTTTAAAGGAGCGGTATCCTTCAAAGACGTCGAATTCAGTTACGAAGCGGGAAATCCCGTATTACGTGAAATTCAAATCGATGCTCGTCCTGGCGCGACGATTGCCCTCGTCGGTCATACGGGTAGCGGGAAAAGTTCAATCATGAATTTATTGATGCGTTTTTATGATCCGTCAAAGGGACAGTTGTTGATTGACGGACAGGACGTGACGACTTTACCGAAACAAGCGGTTCGTGAGCATATGGGGATCGTCTTACAGGATCCGTTCCTCTTCACAGGAACGATTCGCTCGAACATCACACTCGGCAATCCTGATATTTCCGAAGAACGAGTACGACAAGCGATCGAAGCCGTCGGCGCGAATCGGTTCATTGATCGTTTACCGAACGGGCTCGATGAACCAGTCATCGAAAAAGGTGCCACGTTATCAGCGGGGGAACGACAGTTGATCAGTTTTGCCCGTGCGTTAGCGTTTGATCCTGCAATCCTAGTTCTTGACGAAGCGACAGCGAGTGTTGACTCGGAAACGGAAGCGGTCATTCAAGATGCCTTGTTAACGTTAACGAAAGGACGAACGACGTTCATCATCGCCCATCGCTTGTCGACGATCAAGGATGCGGATGAGATTCTTGTTCTCGATCATGGTCGGATCGTCGAGCGAGGATCCCATGATGTGCTCCTTGCAACGTCCGGGATTTATGCGAAAATGTATGCGTTACAAAGTAAACGGAATCTTGAATTGAAATCAAGCTAATCCATCCAGTTTCTCCTCCTTTTCGTTTATACTGAAAAACGAAGAGGGGGAGTTTTTGGAATGGAGACACGGATGAGTCAATTATCGAAATACGAGCTTGAGATGTTGATCACGAAATTAAGTGAACAAAAACGAAAAGCGGAGCAACACGGGAACGTCAGCGAAGTGGAGGTCGTGACGCGAAAAATCGCCATTGCGAAAAGTTATTTGATCGATCCGGCACGATTCGAACGGGGAGCCTTTTACCGAATCGAAGGAGAAGAGGCACGATTTGAGTTACACTTCGTCAATGGCGTCATGGGTTGGGGACATTTTGAAGGAACGGCTCAGGAAGTCGCGATTCCGCTCGCGTTATTCACAGGAGAGGGAGAACAGACATGACGAATCGAGAACAAGCCCTTCAGCAACTGGCTGAAGAATTATTACAAGTGAATGAAGTACTGACACCGGAAGAAGCACTGACGTGGGTCGAAGTGCTGTGGGAAGATTTCGAAGCGACACTCGCGCGCGCAGGTGAGAAATATCAAGGTGAAGCCGTTGCGGTTCATTTCGTCGAGCAGCAGATCAAACAGCACGGGGCGATGTTACACCGGTTTAATACGACGAACGAAAAATTCAAGCATTTGATGACAGGTCGAAACGTCGAATGAAAAAAGCTCCGCACATCGGGATTTCCGTTGCGCGGAGCTTTGTCTTTATAATGCAGGGATGAACAGTTTTTTCTGCAAGGTCCGTTCGCTAAACACCCAGCCGGTATAGGAGCTGACGATCTCTTGTGTGGCAGCGTCGATTCTGACGACGGCAACGAATGGATAGACTTCCTTCGTGAAGTAACGCAGGTTGGTGAAGCGGTATTCGACAATGCCATCCTTTCGTGAGACCGTATACGTATGAATCTTCGAAAACTCAAGAAACGCTTGCAAGTCCGCGTTTTGTTTGACGATTTCGTACAAGGCGTCACCGTGTGGTTCGTCCTTGATCCGGAAGTTTCCGCATTCGACGACGGTTCCACTGTTGATCTTAACGACGGAATACTCATCGCGTAAACGTGCCGCGACATGCCATTCATCCCATTTCATGCCAGGGGAGATGAACAGTTTATGCGCACCGCGATAATAGCGGGCTGCGGTCGCGAGGGCATCGTTTCGTAACTTGAATTGAACAGCGTAGTAGATGATGACGATAGCAATCAAAATCGGGAAGATGACGATCGTCGCTCGCGTTAGTAGCCAAATCCCGAACGCGGCATAATACATCGTGAACAGATATGGATCAAATGTATTGATGACACCCCAACCGATCCAGGATTTTTTGAACGGGTGTAAGGCTTGTGTGCCGTAAGCGTTAAACAGATCGACGAAGACATGAAGAGCGACAGCGATCTGTGCCATCAGCCATAATGAAGTCGGAGGTACACCGAATAACGTGCCGATGACGATCGAAAGTAATAATGGCCAAGCGAGCAAAGCGATCAAACCGTGTGATTTTCCGCGGTGTTGGCGCAAGTAGGCGCTGTTTCCTTTAAATTTAAAGACAGTATCGAAGTCCGGTGCGTGTGAGCCGACGAGCGCTGTCGTCGTCACGGCAGCAAACAGCGTCGTGCTCGCTGCGACGTCAGGGTGTAGCGTCGAGATGGCGGCGAGACAAAGTCCCATGCCGATATGCGTACCAGTATCCAATGCGAATTCGCTCCTTCTATGAAATCGTGATGGTGAATCCATCGTGGTTCTGCCGAGTAATTTTTAATTAATATATCGTATTTAAGAGAAAAGAGGTAACCTTTTGACTGTCGTTCAAGAATATTTCACAAACTTTAATAAAACACAATTTACCACAGAACTGATTGCCTGGTTCCTTCGTGAACAGCGGGATCTCCCGTGGCGAAGAACCAAAAACCCGTATCATATCTGGATTAGTGAAATCATGCTCCAACAAACGCGCGTCGATACAGTCATTCCGTATTATGAGCGCTTCACGAAACGTTTTCCGACACCGCATGACTTAGCAGAAGCGGATCAAAGTGAAGTCCTGAAGCACTGGGAGGGCTTAGGGTACTATTCCCGTGTCAAGAACCTTCAAATCGCGGTTCAGGAAGTTGTTGAAAAATATGATGGAATCGTGCCCGATGAAAAGGAATTGTTCAGTCAGCTGAAAGGCGTCGGTCCATACACGACAGGAGCGGTTCTATCGATTGCTTATGGACAAGCAGAACCAGCAGTAGACGGAAATGTGATGCGCGTTCTTTCGCGTGTGCTTGGAATCTATGAGGATATCGCTGCACCGAAGACGCGGAAATTGTTTGAAGCGGCGGTGCATCAATTGATTGATCCGGCTGATCCGTCCAGTTTCAATCAGGGGTTGATGGAACTTGGCGCGATGGTCTGTACGCCGAAGTCACCGATGTGTGGACTTTGTCCTGTTCAAGACGTTTGTTTTGCATATGACCGAAACGCACAGGAAGAACTGCCTGTGAAGACGAAGAAAGGGAAGACGCAAATAATTCCTTATGACGCTCTTGTTTATGAAGCAGACGGAAAAATCGCAATTGAACAACGGGGGGAGACCGGTTTGCTTGCAGGTATGTGGCAATATCCACTTCGAGAAGCGGAAGAAGAGCGTGAGGGAACGCTTGTCGGGCACGTCCGACATATCTTCTCACACCGGATTTGGGAGATCGCCGTCTATCGCGTGACGGAACAGCCGGATCAGACAATACTCGTCGATCAGAAAACGTATGCGACGCATCCGATTTCTGTCGCGCAAATGAAGATTGATCGATTATTGAAGGGGGAGATTTAATGCGTACTTTTCGTTTTGAGACACGTGTTGATGCATCAAAGAAGCAAGCGTGGGATTTTTTAAGTGACGCCAAGGCATTGAGTCGATTGACGGTATTTCCGCAAGTGAAAACGTCGGGTGATACACGGACGCGAGCGGGAAATACGATTCGTCTACGTGTCGGAGTTTCTCCACTATTTGTCTCATGGACGTCTTGGATTCCTTTCGTAGAAGAATATGTCTTCGTTGATGTCGGCACAAAAGTCCCGTATCCGTTTCGCGCATGGTGTCATGTCCACCGGGTCGAAGAACGTCCGTCGGGTGTCTATTTTGTGGATGAAGTGACGTATGCATCCTTCTTACCTGCCTTCGTCATCGAAGCATTCATCTTGAAACCGATGTTCAAACAGCGAAAAAATGCGATTTTAAATCACTTTCAAGGCTGAATTCCGTCATTTTTCTGAAAAAATACCCTTTCGTTTTTCATGCGTTCTGAAAATGGGTATAATAAGCACGAGAGTATAACAGAATGGAAGAAAAACGCTTTAGAAAGGAGTAGCACATGAGTCGATTCCCAAAAGAAAGTAGCAAGATTGAGATTCAAAGTTTCAAACATAACGGGAGCTTACACAGAGTTTGGGAAGAAACGCTCGTGCTGAAATCGACGGAAGAAGAATTGATTGGGTTCAATGACCGTATCATGGTCAGTGAATCGGATGGTCGTCAGTGGCGAACGCGAGAGCCTGCAATCTGTTATTTTTCAACAGAACTCTGGTTCAATGTCATTTGTATGATTCGGGAGGATGGCATTTACTACTACTGTAACCTCGGGTCACCTTCTACGTTCGATGAGAAAGATCGAGCAGTCAAGTACATTGATTATGATTTAGATATCAAAGTGTATCCGGACATGTCCTATATGATCCTCGATGAGGACGAATATGAGAAACATCGCCGTGAAATGAACTATCCGAAGGCGATTGATCGTATTTTAAAGGATAATGTTCAAATCCTGATTCAGTGGATTCGTAGTCGCAAGGGTCCATTTAACCCGGCTTTCGTGGATATGTGGTATCGTGAATATGAAACAAGATATCGGAGATGATGGTTCGCCATCGTCTTTTTTTAATTGAAGGAAGTGAAACACGTGGCAACACAAGCAAAACGTAAGAAACAAGGCTCGATTCGCCGCTATATGGCGTTCGTCAAGCCATATCAAAAACAGATTCTCCTGACGGTTTTCGTCGGGATCATCAAGTTCTCGATCCCACTTGGACTTCCGTTGTTGTATAAGTACATCATCGACCATATCCTAACCGGAAACACGATGCCGATGGCGGAAAAAAGTAAACAATTGGCGTATTTGATTGGAGCAGGTGTCTTCATCTTCTTGATCGTCAAGCCGCCGCTCGAATATGTTCGCCAGTACCTCGCGCAATGGTCTGCGTCGAAGATTTTATTTGACGTACGGAACCGATTATTTGATCATGTTCAGAAATTATCGCTTCGTTTTTATTCGAACACAAAAACGGGGGAAGTCATTTCGCGAATCATCAATGATGTCGAGCAGACGAAAGACTTCGTCGTCACGGGATTAATGAATCTGTGGCTCGATATGATCACGATTTTCATCGCGATCGCCATCATGTGGACGATTGATCCGCAGTTGACACTCGTCGCGATCATTCCATTACCATTCTATGCTCTCGCCGTTAAGTTCTTTTACGGGCGTTTACGCGGATTGACACGGGAACGTTCGGCAGCCCTTGCGGAACTACAAGGTCATTTGACGGAACGGGTCAATGGGATGGCAGTCATTCGTAGTTTTGCACTCGAACCACACGAGAACAAAGCGTTCAAACATCAAAATGATGGGTTCTTAAAAGCAGCGCTTCGTCAAACGAACTGGAATGCGCGGACATACGTCGTCGTCTCGACAATTACGGACTTCGCACCAATCCTGATCTTCGGAACGGCGGCGTTCTTCGTCTTGAACGGACATGTGACACTTGGGACGATGGTCGCGTTCATTGGTTATATCGACCGTCTGTATGCACCGCTCGGTCGTCTCGTCAACTCCTCAACGACGTTGACACAGTCGATCGCCTCGATGGACCGGATGTTCGAGTTTTTAGATGAGCCGTACGACATCACGGAAAAACCGAATGCGCGTGAACCGAAAGATGTCCGCGGAAACGTTCAATTTGAAAACATCAGTTTCGCTTATGAAGAAGGCGGCGAGCTGGCGATCGATCGCTTGACGCTTGACGTTCAGGCAGGCGAACGGATTGCTTTCGTCGGGATGTCGGGTGGCGGGAAATCAACGCTCGTCAGTTTGATTCCGCGTTTTTATGATGTGTCTGCCGGTCGGATCACGCTTGACGGTGTTGATATTCGTGACTTGAAGTTGCGAGGTCTTCGCGATCAGATCGGGATGGTCATGCAGGAATCGATTCTATTTAGTGAGTCGGTCCAAATGAACATCAAGATGGGGAATCCGGACGCGACGGACGAGGAAGTCATCGCAGCAGCAAAAGCAGCGAATGCCCACGAATTCATCGAACGATTACCGAACGGTTATCATACGCCGGTCGGTGAACGAGGCGTTAAGCTATCGGGTGGTCAAAAACAACGTCTTGCGATTGCGCGGGTCTTCTTGAAGAATCCGCCGATTCTAATCTTGGATGAGGCGACGAGTGCGCTCGATTTAGAGAGCGAAGCGATGATTCAAGATTCGTTAGCGCGTCTTGCAAAAGGGCGGACAACGTTTACTGTCGCGCACCGTTTATCAACGATTACCGATGCCGATAAGATCGTCGTCATTGAAAATGGTCAGATTACGGAAATTGGCACACACGAAGTTCTCATGCAAAAACGAGGCGCTTATTTTGAACTGTATGCCATTCAAAATCTGGAACTCGTCGAATAACAAAAAACAGCGCCCCTTGCGAGGGCGCTGCTTTTTTAGTGAAGAGACTTAAAGTCGAGCAAAGGCACGATTGACTGCTGCGATCGTCTCCTTGATGTCGGCTTCCGTATGTTCTGTCGTCAGGAACCACGCTTCGTATTTCGAAGGAGCGAGGTTGACGCCTTCTTCTAGCATCAATTTGAAGAAACGTCCGAACATCTCGCTATCTGCACGTTCTGCACCATCGTAATCGATGACTGTTTCATCCGTGAAGTAGACCGTCATGGCACCTTTTAGACGGTTGATCGTAATCGTGACGTCATGACGTTTTGCTGCTTCCAGTACACCTTGTTCGAGTAAGGCACCGAGGTGATCAAGTTTTTCATAGACACCAGGCTGCTCAAGTAATTCAAGACAAGCGATACCGGCAGCCATGGATGCTGGGTTACCTGCCATCGTTCCCGCTTGATAAGCCGGACCGAGTGGCGCGACGTGTTCCATGATTTCCTTGCGACCGCCATAAGCACCAATCGGTAAACCACCACCGATGATTTTGCCGAGCGCCGTCATATCGGGGCGGATATCGAGTAACTCTTGTGCACTGCCGTACGTGAAACGGAATGCAGTGATGACTTCATCGTAAATAACAAGTGCATCGTGAGCATGCGTAATTTCGTTAACTGCAGCAAGGAATCCAGGTTGCGGTTCGACGATACCGAAGTTTCCGACGATCGGTTCAACGAGTACACAAGCGACTTGATCGCCCCATTGCTCCATGATTTGACGGTACGATTCAATATCATTGAACGGTGTCGTGATGACTTCTTTTGCCGTCGCTTTCGTGACACCTGCTGAATCGGGAGAACCAAGTGTCGCTGGACCACTTCCTGCTGCGATCAGCATCAAATCCGAGTGACCGTGGTAACAGCCACTGAACTTCACGACAAGCTCACGACCTGTATATGCTCGTGCGACGCGAATCGTCGTCATGACGGCTTCCGTTCCGGAGTTCGTAAAACGTACTTTTTCAAGCGAAGGAATCGCTTTTTGTAGTTTATGTGCAAAGTCGATTTCTAGACGGTGTGGCGTGCCATAAAGAAGACCGTTCTGGGCAGCGTGTGTGATCGCTTCCGTAATGTGGGGGTGACCGTGTCCTGTGATGATCGGACCGTAGGCCGCTAAGTAATCAATGTAGCGATTGCCATCGACATCATAAAAGTAAGCACCTTTTCCGCTTTCCATATAGACAGGTGCACCACCGCCGACGGCTTTGAATGAACGGGATGGACTGTTGACGCCACCAACGATACACTCTTGTGCGATTTCATATAACGCCTCTGAAGTAGGGCGAGTAGTGTGGGTAGACATGAGGATTCCTCCAATCGATGATTCGTGAAAAATATCACGATATGATTGTATCATGGACGTCAAATCCGGTGCAGAGCCGTTGACGGAATGCCTATTTGTAGGTAGACTAATTATAAAGATTACAATCTGATAATCAATGAAAGATAGAAATGAGGGGATGGACGTGGCTAACGAAATGCTGGATGACGCCGTGAAGTCACTTCGGGAATCAGGCGTTCGAATGACACCACAACGTCACGCGATTTTGGAATATTTAACGACGGGACACACGCATCCGACAGCGGATGAGATTTATCGTGCACTCGAACATCGTTTTCCAAACATGAGTGTGGCGACTGTATATAATAACTTACGCGTGTTTCGAGAAAAAGGAATCGTTGAGGAAATGAATTACGGAGACGCTTCAAGTCGCTTCGACTTCGTTACGACACGCCATTACCACATGATCTGTGAAAATTGCGGAAAGATCGTTGACTTCAACTATCCTGTGCTCGATGATGTCGAAACGGTTGCGGCGCACTTAACAGGCTTTAAAGTCGATCGTCACCGATTAGAAGTGTACGGAACTTGCCCGGACTGTCAATCGAATGTCCAATAAAAAAACGAGCTGCCTTAGCGGGGAGCTCGTTTATTGTGTTTATTATATTTTTCATCGAATTCTTTACCTTCAAGAGATGGATCCATCGTCAGTGGTTCATCGCAATGCATACATAAGTCGACGCGACCAAGGACTTTTGTTTCTTTTCCACAGTTCGGACAAGTGACGACAGCTGCCTTCGTTGATGTCAGACCAATCAAGAAATAGAGTGCCGTACTGGCGAGAACCATGACGAAACCGAGAAGCATGAGTAAGACCATGATGATCTCGAATTGTTTGAGTAATAGACCGCCATACATGACGAGCATCCCACCGAAGACGAGAAACATAGCTAAGTTTCGCGCGCGGTTTATTTTATTTTTACGTTGTTTTTTCAAGTGAATTCCCCCTGTTGTCAGTCTAGCATAAGAAGTGGGATTGCCTGAAGAAGGAAAGCTTGTTTTTTTGTCGAAAATGGTAACGACGAGTTCGTATAGAAGGGTGAGAAGTACATGGAACAAGCAACACGAACGATTTATTCGGAGTACGCGGCTTATCGTGAAACACAAGGGATCATTGCTGTTGAGAAACGGCAACCACGGGATTCCCTGACGGATCAATTTGATACACTTCTTGTCGTCATCACGAGAGACCCAGAAGTCGAGTGGACGATCAAACATTATCGACTGAATATACTAAAGGTGTCGTTACACCTCGTACATGAAGATGTGTTATCACGCTGGATTTTATTAAATGCCAATCGACGCGCGATTCACTGGATTGCTGAAGGGACGATCGTATTCGAACGAAACGATTACTTAGTTGACTTAAAAAGACAACTACTCGATTTTCCTGATGAGGAACGACATTTACAGATGACGATTTCCTTTGCTAAATTGTTGCGTCGTTTCCAAGATGGAAGAAACTTGTTTAGTCGCGGACATCATTATGATGCCTATACACATGTCCATCATGCGTTGCATCACCTGGCACGGTTATCCGTCCTCGAAAAAGGAAAACATCCTGAAACGGTCGTTTGGGAACAGGCGCGACTCGATGACCCGGATGTCTATAAACTATACGAGCAATTATTGATGAGTGAAGAGACACTAGATCAACGTATTCATCTTGCTTTGATTGGGCTTGAGCACCTTTTGCAGTCCAAGGTTTTATCGGGAGGACGCTATTTATTCGAAATTATGCGTGAACGGACGGATCCTTGGACGATGTATGAATTGATGGAAGAAGAACGATTGCAAGAAGTTAAAGTAGATTTGAGCAGCTTAATCGATTTCTTCATGCGAAAAGGTTTGATTCGTATCTCATATCAAACGACTAAAGGGGCGGGAGTCGAACTCGTGACGTATGAGCCGGTCGTATGACGATCGGCTTTACTTTTTCTTAGAATTGTTTTTGCTATATATAGAAGAAAAAAGATTTCAAAAGTTTTTTTAGAAAAACTATTGACGGTATTATACCGAGATAGTATATTAATACATGTCGACAGGGCAACACGCGCTGGACGGTGACAGGAAAGAAAAAAAGATTTCAAAAAAGGATTGACGCTTAAGTTATTCCATGATATCTTATTAAAGTCGCTGAAAACGACACGACGAACTTTGAAAACTGAACGATGA
>NZ_DGCW01000005.1:1655169-2122081 GCF_002385115.1 Exiguobacterium sp. UBA3968 | reverse complement strand
ATCTGCAGATTGCAGGTCGGTTTTTTGTGTGTAGTCCCGAAAGAAATAGAAAAACTGACAAGTGAACGTCAATCCGTCATCAAGTCAGTTTTAAGACAAGCATCTAGATTAAAAAGAAGGTGTTGTATCAAGAAGGCGAGACTTGATTTGACGTAATAGCGCTGCAGCACGCGCTTCAAGAGGTGCTGGTAATTGATTTAAGGAGAAATATTGTAAGTCGAGACTCTCTCCATCTGTCATTTGTAATGTACCGGATACGTCTTTTGCTTGAAAGAGATGAATCACACTGTAGGTTTGGTCACCATTTGGATAACGGAAGAAGTAATCAGGACCAGAAAAGACGTCTAGCAGTTGAACGCTTTGTGCTTGAAGTCCGGTTTCTTCCTGCAACTCACGCATCGCGACTTCTTCAAGTGTCTCACCCGGTTCCATTGAACCACCGGGGAGCCCCCAACTGTGCGTATCCGAACGATATTGAAATAGCAGTTCAAATTGTGAATTCATGACGAGTACGGTCGCGCCTACACTGATCAACGGTCGATTTCCTACGATTTTTCGTAAATCTAATAAGTATCCCATCTGTTCACTCCTTTCGTATCAGTATAGAAGAATATTCATTAGGACAGTTAGTAAAAAGAAATGAGGCAAAAAGACTTGCCAATTTAAAAAACACATGTTATATTAATATCTGTCGAAACGTTATATCATCGCGGGGTGGAGCAGTCTGGTAGCTCGTTGGGCTCATAACCCAAAGGTCGTCGGTTCAAATCCGGCCCCCGCAACCAATTTTTTAAATAATCAAATCCGAAACGTTTATCGTCGCGGGGTGGAGCAGTCTGGTAGCTCGTTGGGCTCATAACCCAAAGGTCGTCGGTTCAAATCCGGCCCCCGCAACCAATTTTAAACTTAACTTCAACTTTACTACGAAACGTTCAGCGTTTCGTATTTTTTTTTGCCTTTTTCGTCCGGTACAATAGAGAAGGACGAACAGTACGTATTAAGGGAGGAGACATCGTATGATAGAACTGGAAATGAACAGCTTGGAAGAAACGACTGCCTTAGCTCTTGAACTCGGACGACGTGCTGAAGCAGGGATGGTCATTACGCTTGACGGAGATTTAGGTGCTGGGAAAACGACCTTTACTCAAAGCTTTGCGAAAGGATTAGGTGTGACGCGTCATGTCAATAGCCCTACCTTTACGATCATGAAAGTCTATACGGGACGTCTCCCTCTCTATCATATGGATGTTTATCGCCTGGAAGGTTCCGGTGATGATATCGGACTTGAAGAATATTTGAATGGTGAAGGCGTCGCCGTCGTCGAGTGGTCTGAATTGATTGCGGACAGCCTTCCACCGGAACGGTTGGCAATCACGATTACACGAACGGGTGACGATAGCCGCCGTTTTGAGCTGACACCGATCGGAGAACGATACATTACATTATGTGAGGGATTGAGATCATGAAAATCGTAGCTATTGATACATCGACGAAACAATTATCGGTCGCTCTTTCAGACGGAAAACAGATCATAGCAGAAGCTTCTTACGTCACGTCTTTGAATCATGCGACAAAACTCATGCCGTTGCTTGAGCGCTTGATGGTGGAAGCAAAATGGACACCATCCCAACTGACACGCGTCGTCGTTGCTGACGGTCCTGGTTCTTATACGGGATTACGGATTGGTGCGACAACAGCGAAGACACTTGCCTATACACTCGGTATCGAACTGGTTGCGGTCTCGACACTTGAGTTGATGGCGGCTTCGACAGGTCATACGGGACGTGTTGCAGCGATTCAAGATGCACGACGCGGATCAGGTTTTGTCGGAGTATACGACGCTGGGCAACGAATCGGTGAAGAACAACATGTCGAAATCGCCTCTTTTGTGAAGACGTTAGCGCCAGATACGCTCGTCACAGGAGACGTCGATACATTTGAAGAACTTCTTCAACCATTTGAAAAGGCGGCTCCTGCGTTTCGGACGCCGCGTGCCGGAGTGCTCGCCTTACTCGGTGCAACACGCGAGACAGTCGAAGCGCATACGTTTGAGCCACGTTACCTGCGTCTGGCTGAAGCAGAAGCGAAATGGATCGAGGCACAGCGTCATGAGTAAGGGGATTCGTCGCATGACCGTAAACGATGCTGCAGGTGTTCACGCCGTCGAACTCGAATCGTTTGCGACACCGTGGACACTGGATGCCTTCGAAGCAGAAATGACACAAAATCCGAATGCCTATTATGTCGTTGCCGATCAAGATGGTATCGTCGGATTTGCTGGTCTGTGGCATATTGCGGATGAAGGACATATTACGAATATTGCCGTCAAGAAGTCGCACCGCGGACAAGGACATGGGGAAGACTTGCTAACGGCATTGATCGCGGTCGGTCGTGCACTCGATTTACGAGCGATGACACTTGAAGTACGTGTCTCGAACACACCGGCGCGAACCTTATATGAAAAACTCGGATTTCACTATGTTGGTATCCGAAAACGATATTATCAGGACAACAATGAAGATGCTGCCATCTATTGGCTGGAGCTGGAGGGAGAAGACTTATGACACAACCATTGATTCTAGCAATCGAATCGAGCTGCGACGAAACGGCGGCTGCCGTCGTTCGTGGAGGAACCAACGTCTTATCGAATGTCGTCTCGTCTCAAATTGAAAGTCATAAACGATTCGGTGGAGTCGTGCCTGAAGTGGCATCACGACATCATGTCGAACGAATCACATACGTCATCGATGATGCGTTGACGGAAGCAAACGTAACGATCGACGATATCGATGCGATCGCTGTTACGGAAGGTCCCGGACTGGTCGGGGCATTACTCGTTGGTGTCAGTGCGGCAAAGACACTTGCTTTTGCGCATAATAAGCCTTTGATCGGTGTTCATCATATCGCAGGTCATATCTACGCGAATCGTCTCGTACAAGAGCTTGAATTCCCGCTCGTCTGTTTGATTGCATCAGGTGGGCATACGGAACTGATTTACATGCCAGAAGACGGTGTATATGAAGTCATCGGTGAAACACGAGATGATGCAGCAGGGGAAGCCTATGATAAAGTCGCTCGAACATTGAAGTTACCGTATCCAGGTGGTCCACGAATCGATCAGTTGGCACAAACCGGTCAGGATACGTTCCATTTTCCACGCGTCTGGCTCGAGAAGGACTCGTATGACTTTAGCTTCAGCGGTTTAAAGTCAGCGGTCATCAATGCCGTGCATAACGCTGAGCAACGGGGAGAAGTGATCATCCCGGAAGATTTAGCTGCGAGTTTCCAAGCGAGCGTCGTCGAAGTCCTCGTGACGAAGGCGATCCGTGCCGTGAAGGATAAAGGGGGACGCCAACTGCTGCTTGCTGGTGGTGTCGCTGCCAACAAAGGATTACGTAACGGTCTCGAAGCAGCGTGTGCGAAGGAAGGAATCGATCTCGTCATTCCGCCGATGCACTTGTGTGGAGACAATGCAGCGATGATCGGAGCGGCTGCGATTCATCCATATCGCGCGTTACGCTATTCGACACTTGCCATGAACGCAGAACCTGGGCTAGATTTAAAGTAAGGAATCCGAACAACTTGGGGGAAATGGAATGAAAAAAGTCATCATCGCATTGTTAGCGGTACTGGTCATCGTCGCGATCGGACTTCAGGTCCGAGAAATCGTCAACGCATACCAAGTCGCCTATAAGGAAGAACTCGTACCCGATAAGAAAGCGGTCGAGACGAACACGAAACAACGTCCACTTTACGAAATCGGACGAGCAGAAGGGGAAAAAACCCGGATTCAAAAGTTGTACGCTTTTGATCAGACAATCAATGGGAAGCTCAGTAACGTCGTCATCGTCGATCGGAAGTACGGTTTAACGAACAAGGCGAGTGATGATTATTTCATGGTTGCTCCCGGAACACCAGTGACGAATCAAGAGAAGAAGTCATTCGAACCGATGATTCAAAAGATGGATGCGGAACAAGTCCAAGCAGAAGTGATCTCGAAGCACGAGGTGACAGCTGTTGAAAACAATAAAAAACGGACTGTGACGTTATTTAAGGTCTTTTATAAAGATACGGATCAAAACGAGTACCTCTTCTTCATCGAAAAAGAGGGCGGGCTGAAACTCGATCTATTCAAGAAGGGCTACTCACGTCTTTCCAATTACTAATCCATTAAAACAGCGGATTCCTAAAAAGGAATCCGCTGTTGTTCGTTCATTGCCATTCAGTGATACCGGTCAAGTCATCATAGATGCGATCCGGATCAAGATTTAATTCTTCGACCGGAAGTCCGTTTCGATTGATCCATGCCGTTTTGAAGCCGAAACTCTTTGCCCCGGTGATGTCCCAACCGTTCGAGGACATGAAGAGGATCTCCTCGCGTTTTAAACCGAGTGTGTTCAACGCATGCATATAAGAAGCAGGTGCTGGTTTATAGTGTTTGATGTCATCAACACTGACGAGATGTTCGAACCGATCGGCTAAACCTGACTGTTCGATCAACGGATCGAGCATATCATGGGAACCATTTGAGAAGACGACCAAACGCTTATGCGCCATCGTCTCGAGAACAGAGCTAACTTCTGGGTACACATCAAGTGTCAGGTACGTCTCCATTAAAGTCGTGATTTGTTCCTCGGTCACATGAAGCTTCAGTTCGAGTAACGTATAGCGGAGGGCATCTTGTGTCACTTGGCTGAACGGCACATATTGTCCGTTTAATTGTCGGAGGAAAGAGTACTCCAGTTGTTTCTCTCGCCAGCGTTTACTGATCGCTTCTCCGTGTCCCGGATACAGCTCCTCTGCTTGTTCTTTGACGGAATGGACATCGAATAATGTACCGTAGACGTCAAAGACGAGTGCTTGAATCGTCATAAAAACATTCATCTCACTTTCATAGAGTCTGTTTTAAGAATTCCCTTACATGACGGATTCAAACGATACTTATGAATGGACCTGTTGCAAAAAGCGATGAAACGTCTGTGCGAACGCGCGACAAGCGGCTTGTTTCTCCGGTGTGTTCGGATCAAACTCAATCTTCAAGCCATCCGTGACGATGGTCGCCCCAGCTTCTTTTAATGCGTCTTCAATCAAATCAACGGCTGCGCAATACTTCGGATAATCAAGATCACCCGAGCCAAAAGCAGCAGCCGGCATCCCGTCTAAAAATTGTTCCCGTAGCTCCTCGACGAAATCTTCTGCTTCATACGGTAAATCACCGTCTCCCCATGTATATGAGCCGAGTAATAGACCATCAAAACGTGATAGATCCTCCCCGACGAATTGATCCAGTTCTGTAATCGTCACGTTGACATCGTGTTGCTCGAGCTCACGTTGAATGATCGAGACGATATCTTCCGTATTACCGGACATGCTGACGAATCCAATTGCAATCTGCATGCATGTTCCTCCTTTCGCTGTACTTCCTTACTTTAATTGATAATGATTATCAATGTCAAAAGATCATATAAAAAAACACCTTCCGAAGAAGATGCTTTTTCATACATTAGTCTTGTAGTTCGGCCCATTCCTCAATGGAACGAATGACCGGTTCGAGTTGACGCCCTTTGTCGGTCAAACTGTATTGAATCTTAATCGGACGATCGGGAATGACAGTCCGGATGACGATGCCTTCCGCTTCGAGCTCCTTCATACGTTCCGTGAGCATGCGACCTGATAATTCGGGGATGGCATCTTGAATCTCATTGAAACGACATGTCTTCGTCAACAAGTGACGTAAAATCAGACCTGTCCATTTCTTACCTAAGATTTCAAAGGCATGTTCGACTTTGGGACAAAGAGCCGTTTGGATTGCGACTTCTTCCATCAGCACTCATCCTTTCTATAGTTGTAGTATACCCGCTTCTGCTAAAAAAATCGAATCATTTTACTTAATGTAACAAAAAGAACTAAAACAAATCTATTTACTTTTAGTAAGTGATGAGATATAGTCTGTTTATCGAGTTACTTAAAGTAACTTAAAAACATTAGGTAAAAGGAGAAGAGAGAAATGATGGATACAGGACTTTTAATCATTCGTTTAATCATCGGTTTAACATTTGCTGCACACGGTACACAAAAATTATTTGGTTGGTTTGGTGGACACGGCATCGCTGGAACAGGCGGTTGGTTCGAATCAATCGGCATGAAGCCAGGGAAGGCACTCGCAATTACAGCGGGTCTTGCTGAATTAATCGGTGGATTATTGTTTGCAGGCGGGGTATTCCTCTGGATCGCTGCAATCCTCATCATCGGTTCGATGCTTGTCGCGATCGTTAAAGTACACGGTGCGAATGGTTACTGGGTGACGCAGAACGGGTACGAATACAACATGGCATTGATCGTTATCGCCCTTGGAGTGGCGATGATCGGTGCTGGAGACTATTCACTCGCTGCACTCATCGGGTGAGGAAAAAGGTGGGTCATTCATGAAGTTCGAGGCATCAACGCTTAGCGCAAAAGACAATTATAAATTACTGATCGGAAGCATCATTCCGCGTCCGATTGCCTTCGTGACGACGCTAGGGGAAGACGGGACGGTCAACGCCGCCCCCTTTTCCTTCTTTACGGTCGCATCAAGTAGTCCGCCACAACTGGTGATTGCCGTACAACGGACGGATCAGGGACAAAAGGATACGGCACGTAATATCCTAGCAAAACAAAGCTATGTCATCCATATCGTCAGCGAAGAAATCGTCGACGCTGTCAATGAGACGGCTGCGCCACTCGCTTACGGTGAAAGTGAACTCGAACGGACGGATTTAACGCTCGTCGATAGCGACGCAATCGACGTGCCCGGAATCGCGGAAGCGAAAATCCGGTTCGAGATGCGCTTGACGCAGCATGTCGAGCTAGAAGGTGCCGATCTTTTGATCGGGGAAGTACTGCGCTATCACGTCGCGGATGAACTCGTAGAGTCGTTCCGGATCGATGCGGCAGGATTGAAGGCTGTCGCTCGTTTAGCGGGAAATGATTATGCGACGATCGGGAAGACGTTTACGATTGCCCGACCGACAAAATGATAGAAGTGTGAATGCTTGATTCATCGTACGATTCGTTTTGATTCAAATAAAAAGGAGTGGAGAGACCGGTCTAGCTACCGGAATCTCCACTCCTTTTTTCATATCGCGTATCTAGTTCATCGATCGGACTTCAAGGTTGTGAATCGATTTCGTTCGAAGAACCTTCGAGTCCGTGACGTTTACTATACTGATAACCATCGAGCAAATAAAAAATGATTGCCAGCGCCCAAACCCCGACACAGCTGATCAAGAAAGCGGTGAGCGGTGAGACACTACCGTAATACGATAGGATCAACGGGTCAGTGAGTTCGACGAACAGTTGTGTCGTCAGGAGCGTACAGCATAGTCCAGAGAGTAGACTGACGAAAAGACCGCTCCATGTCTGGATGACAAGTCCGATCATGCAAGAAATCAGAAGGAACAAAGGAAGCGCAGCATTAAAGGCATCCGGGCGGATGAAGGTCGACACGTAGTCCGCATACATCGGAACGAAATAAAGAATACCGGATAACAGTCCTTGAATCAGGTTGATGAAAAAGCTTTTCGTTCGCATCAGTGTTGGTTCTCCCATCGTTCCATCAATTCGAGTAGATCGACATCGATCTGGTCCCGTTCCGCAGATAACGCTGTCGCTTTTGGAATATCATTAAAGACTTCCGGTTCGCAAAGCAACTGTTCGATTTCCGCTGAACGCTGTTCGAGCCGTTCAATATCTTGTTCGAGTTGTTCGATTTGCTGACGGCGTTTTTTTTCTTCTTTCTGTGCTTCTTTGTCGATCGTCTTCGATGCCGTGACTTTTACCGCTTTTGCCTCTTCGGCTTCAAGGCGAGCGATTTCTTCTTGTTCGGCCTTCTTCTCTGTGTAGTACGAATAATCGCCGAGGTATTCTGTCACACCAGCTTCACTCATCTCGATGACGCGTGTCGCGATCCGATCGATGAAGTACCGGTCATGGGAGACGAAGAGTAGCGTACCTTCATAGTCGACGAGAGCGTTCTCAAGGACCATCTTCGAATCAAGATCCAAGTGGTTCGTTGGCTCGTCAAGGATGAGGACGTTAGTCTTCCGGAGTTTCAGTTTTGCGAGCGCGAGACGTCCGCGTTCGCCACCAGACAATTCATGAACGATTTTGAAGACATCGTCGCCGCTGAACAGGAATTGTCCGAGCACAGAACGGACTTCTTGTTCGCGCATCAGTGGCCATTCGTTCCAAATCTCATCGATGACACGGTTCCGGTCATTGAGTTCCGCTTGCTCTTGATCGTAATACCCGATCGAGACGCCGGTGCCGAAACGGAAATCACCGAAGAGAGGACGTAAACGACCGACGAGGACTTTTAAGAGCGTCGACTTCCCGATTCCGTTCGGTCCGACGAGTGCCAGTGATTCACCGCGTTGCAAGCGGAACGTGATGTCTTTTGAGACAGCTTCTTCGTAACCGATTGCCAATTGATTGACTTGAAGAACGTCATTCCCGCTCTGTTTTTCGATTGGGAAGGACAGGACCGTACTGCGTTCATCTCCATCTGGTCGATCGAGCCGGTCGACCTTCTCGAGCCGTTTTCGAACGCTTTGAGCACGCTTTGTCGTCGTCGCCCGAGCGATGTTTCGTTGAATGAAGTCCTGCATCTTTGCGATTTCTTCTTGCTGCTGTTCGAACTGTTTCATTTCTTGATCGTACAATGCCGCTTTTTGCTCGAGGTACTTCGTATAGTTCCCCGTGAACTTACGACAGACATTACGAGAGAGCTCATAGACGACATTGACGACTTGATCGAGGAAGTACCGATCGTGCGAGACGATCAGAACGGCACCACGATAACCACCGAGGTAACTTTCAAGCCAAGCAAGCGTATCGATATCCAGGTGGTTTGTCGGCTCATCGAGAATGAGAAGCTCTGGTGCTTGCAGGAGCATCTTCGCTAAGGCGAGCCGTGTCCGTTGACCCCCGGACAATGTCTGAATCCGGCGCGAGTAATCATCCGGATAAAAGCGCATGCCGTGCAGGACGGAGCGGATATTCGCTTCGAACTGATAACCACCGGCTTCTGAGAAGTCGTGTTGCGCTTGATCATACGTCTTCAAGAGACGATCGTACGCGACCGGGTCGTTCAAAATGTGCTCCATGCCCATCTCGATTTCCATCCGGCGCAGTGTCCGTTCTTGTTCTTGCAGATGTTCAAAGACGGTCAGCATCTCGTTCCAGATCGTCTCATTCGATTCGAGACCACTGTCTTGCGCGAGATAGCCGATTTTGACATCTTTACCTTTCATGATATCGCCCGAGTCATGACTGAGTTCACCAGCGATGATTTTGAGCAAGGTTGATTTACCGGCACCATTTCGACCGACGAGCGCAATTCGGTCGCGCTCCTGTACTTCTAGTTTGATATTTTCTAAAATCGGCTCGACGCCGAATGATTTCGAGAGTTGGTTGACTTGTAAGAGTATCATTTCCATCCATCCTTCCACCTTTTAGTCTATCACGAACAAAAGCGCGAGGTCCTGCGGAATATATTATTTGTGACTCTATGTGAAGTGGTTTACAATCAAGGAGAGTAGAAAGCTTTTTGCAAAGATTTGGGTGCCACGATGGATGTGGCCGAAGGGGGAACTGCAGGATGAATGGACCAGACACAAAAATTCCACAAGCGACAGCAAAACGGTTGCCGCTATATTATCGTTTCATCCAAAGTTTATACAATTCAGGTAAGCTCCGCGTCTCTTCTGCTGAGTTAAGCGAGGCGGTGAAGGTTGATTCAGCAACGATTCGTCGCGACTTTTCCTACTTTGGGGCACTAGGGAAGAAGGGGTATGGATATAACGTTCAACATCTCTTAACGTTTTTCCGGAAAACCTTGAATCAAGATGAGGTGACGAATGTCGCCTTGATCGGGGTCGGTCATCTCGGAACAGCGTTTGCAAATTATAACTTTTTAAAGAATAATAGTACTCGGATAGTCGTTGCGTTTGATGCGGACGAAGAGAAGGTCGGAACAACGACGCATGACGTTCCAATCTATCATGTTTCGGACATGAAAGAACAAATCGAAGCGAATCAGGTCGATGTCGCCATCTTGACGGTTCCATCCCAGTTCGCACAGTCAGTAGCGGATGAGTTAGTCGAGTATGGTGTGACAGGCATTCTGAACTTCACGCCTGCACGGTTGAACGTGCCAGCGAGCGTTCGGGTTCATCACATCGATTTATCGATCGAGTTGCAGTCGTTAGTTTATTTCATGAAGCATTATTCGCAATCAGCTGAAGGAGTGAAATCATAATGGAAAACCTTATCCCGCTCACGCTAGGTATCGGACCTGCGAGTATCGGATTAATCGCTGTCGTCGCGTTGATCATCTTCGGACCGAAGAAGTTACCGGAATTCGGTCGTGCTGCCGGTCAAACATTGAAAGAGTTCAAGAATGCCACGAACGGCATCATGGACGACGATAAAAAGGACGAACCGAAAGAGAAGTGATTGAATCATGACGGTTGATCAAGAACAAAGCATGACGTCGCACCTAGACGAACTGCGTAAGCGGATTGTCTGGTCGCTCCTCATCGTCGTCGTCCTGTTCGCTGTCGCATTTCCGCTCGTCCGACCGCTCGTCCGTTTTCTGCAAGCGGACTTAAAAGAGCTCGGTATCGGATTAAATGCCTTCAACGTCGCCGATCCTTTAATGTTGTATTTGAATCTTGCGTTCATCATCGCGCTGATTTTAGCGTCACCGTTCTGGATGTATCAACTGTGGGCATTCGTCCGACCAGGGCTTTATGAAAAGGAACAAAAAGCAACACTGACATATATTCCAGTCATCTTCTTTCTATTTTTGGCTGGTGTAGCCTTCTCGTATTTCTGGTTGCTTCCTTTCTTGCTCGAAGTCTCAACGGATCTCGGGAAAGAATTGGGGATCGAGCAAGTCATCGGGGTCGAAAACTACTTCAGTTTCTTGATCCGGTTGACGATGCCGTTTGGTCTTCTCTTCCAATTGCCGGTCGTGACGATGTTCCTGACACGTCTTGGTCTTGTGACGCCATATTTCATGCGAAAGAATCGGAAATATGCGTATTTCGCGCTGTTCGTCGTTGCGGCATTGATCGCACCGCCGGACGTGACGTCACACTTGATGATCTCAGTGCCGTTGTTCGTTCTCTATGAAATCAGTATCTTGATTTCTGCGCGGACGTATAAAAAGGTCTTGATCCTCGAGCAACAGGCAGAGCTTGAACGACAGGCGGATTTGATGCGTGAATTGAATAAATGAATCGTGAATTCCTTCCAGCAATTTCGGGAGGAATTCTTTTTTATGAAAGCGTTATGTTTATATTGATAAAGCAGTTAGCGATGCGTATACTAAAGATAATTCATGGGGGCTTAGCTCAGCTGGGAGAGCGTTTGGCTGGCAGCCAAAAGGTCGTCGGTTCGATCCCGATAGTCTCCACCAAGTGCATACGTTCAACTCCTCGAGTGCTCGAGGAGTTTTTTTTATGTTCCCAGTTAAATTCCTTCCAAATATAAAATGTCACCAAAAAGAAATAAATTAAAAAAATAGACAAATATAAATTGTTTATTTCCATTAACTTCATTAAACTAAAAATACAGAATTTTCTTTAAACTGTTTTATTAGTATTACTACTATGGTTTTACAGAAAAGGGGAAACGAACGCATGAAGAAGAAGATTGCACTTATGGCAGCCGTCTTAATGACGTCTTCCAATCTAGTCAGTGCGCAAGGTGCACTGTCCTCGCAAGACAAAGCGACGGGTCAAAAACCGCAGGCGCTCTCACTGAAGAAATCGGGGCAAGAAAAGAACTACAAACAATCGGATAAAGTCCGAGTCGTCATCGAGATGGAACAAAAACCGGCGATTCAAATCGCCCAATCTCAAAACAAGCGGTATAGCACATTGAGTAATGCCGAAAAGGAATCGATCAAGGATCGACTCGTCAGCGTCCAAAAATCAGTCAAGTCAGCTATCGCTAAAAAGGCGATTCCTGTTACATATAAAGAAAGCTTCACAACCGTCATCAACGGATTCAGTGGTGAAGTGAAGTTCGGTGACATCGAAGATATCAAACAACTCGAAGGAGTCAAAAGTGTACATATCGCGCACGAATATGCGCGCCCAACCGTCGATAAAGGTGCCAAGCCAGACATGCTGTACAGCAAGGACATGGTCAATGCGAAGGAAACGTGGCAGGACTATGGCTTCAAAGGGGAAGGAACCGTCGTCGCGGTCATCGATACGGGGATTGATCCATCGCACAAGGACATGGTCTTGAGTCCAGAGACAAAGGTGGATTTAACCTCTTCGAAGGTCGAGAGTGCGAAAGAAACAAAAGGCTTAAAAGGAAAGTACTTCACGGAAAAAGTACCGTACGGCTATAACTATGCCGATCACGACAGCGAAATCCGTGACTTAGGTGCGGGGGCATCGATGCACGGGATGCACGTCGCAGGTACGGTCGGAGCAAACGGGGATGAAGCGAACGGCGGCATTAAAGGGGTCGCTCCAGAAACACAGCTCCTTGCGATGAAGGTCTTCGGTAACGATCCAGGGATGCCATCGACATTTAGTGATATCTACATCAAAGCAATCGATGATGCCATCGCACTTGGAGCGGACGTCATCAACATGAGCCTGGGTTCGACGGCATCGTTCGTCAACGCAGATGATCCGGAGCAACGCGCGATCGTCAACGCGATGAACAACGGTATCTTGTGTGCGATCTCTGCTGGTAACTCGGCGTTTGCAGGTCATGGTGCGGGTAATCCATATACAGCAAACCCGGATATCGGTGTCGTTGGTGCACCAGGATTGACGAGCCAGGCGCTCCAAGTCGCGTCACTCGAAAATACGAAATTGACGCTTGAAGGCATGGCGCTGACGATTGACGGTCAGGATGCCGGTTATTTGGCATACCAAAAACAAGATTCGCCGAATCCGATTGCCGTCTTCGATAAAGAGAAGAAGGATGTCGTGTATGTCGGTGACGGTCAAGCTTCGAACTATGAAGGTAAAGACGTCAAAGGGAAAGTCGTCTTCGTCGTGCGGACAGGTGATTTTAACTACAGCATGATTCAAGCAGAAGCTGAGAAGCAAGGCGCAGCAGGTGTCATCGTCCGTGGTAAAGTCGATCATGGGGATTACGTCAGCATGGCGCTCAACAATCCGACGATTCCACTCGTGACGCTTAGCATCGCGGACGGGAATGATCTCGAAGCAAAAGCAAAAGAAGGCAAGGCAATCGCAGTGACATTTGACGGAAAAGCGGTCTCAACCGATAACCCGGTCGCAGGACAAATGTCTGACTTCACGTCATGGGGTGTCACGCCAAGCCTCGACTTCAAGCCGGAAATCACGGCACCAGGTGGGAAAATCTATTCGACGCTTAATGATAACGAGTATGGCGTCATGAGCGGTACATCGATGGCAGCACCACACGTCGCTGGTGGAACAGCACTCGTCATGCAACGGATTGCGAAGGACTTCAAAGTCACTGGTGCAACACGCGTTAAACTCGCCAAAAACATCTTGATGAATACATCGCGTCCGCAACTCGATCAAGGAAAATACAACGCACAATTGAAAACAGGCAACTTCTACTCCCCACGTCGTGAGGGAGCTGGACTGATGGATCTTCGTGCTGCGATGAAGACACCAGTCGTCATCACAGAGACAAAGTCAGGTGAAGGCAAGGCATCCTTGAAGGAAGTCGGCGAGAAGTTCACATTCACGCTTGATTTAAAAAACTACAGCAATGAAAAAGTGACGTATAAGCTAGCGGGAACGGTTCAATCAGATCTCGGTGCAAAAGGATCGAACTTCCTTGAAGCAAATGGAATCTTCAAAAAAGGAACGATCGGTACGGTAGATGCCAACACAGGCACATACCCGATCTCATTTGCAGTCGGCTCGAAGAAAGCGAGTTCAGTCTCGATTAATCCGAAGAGCTCAACGAAAGTCAGCGTGTCCGTCGATTTGAAGAACACGACTGACTGGGCGAACGAGCTTCCGCTTGAACAAGTCTTTAAAAACGGCTACTTCGTCGAAGGATTCGTCGGTCTGATCGATACGAAGAGCAAAAATCCAGAACTGACAGTTCCTTATGTTGGATTCAAAGGAAAATGGGATCAAGCTCCGATTTTAGATGCACCATTGTACGATAAAAACAACACGTTCTACGGATTGACAGGTCTAGCGACTGAAGTGAAGGATGATTTCGAATTCCTTGGTACGAATGCCGCTGGAAAAGTTGTCGCGAACAAAGTCTCGTTCTCACCGAACAACGACGGTAGCGCAGATGAAGCTTTCCCGATCATCTCATTCCTTCGCAATGCGAAAAAAGTCGAGTATTCGATTCTTGACCGGAATAAAACAACACTTCAGAAGCTTGATATGCAAACGGACGTCGTCAAGAACTACTATGATAGCGGTTCAGAGGACGGCTACACACCAGTCACAAGCGCTGCTTGGGACGGAACGATCAACGGGAAACCGGTCAAAGATGGTCTTTACTACTACAAAGTCAAATCGGTGATCGATTATCCGAACGCAAAATGGCAGACGAATCTCTTCCCAGTCTATGTCGATACGAAAAAGCCAGCAGCTACTGTGAAATGGGATGCTGCGAAATCAACACTTTCATGGACAGCAGGCGACCAAGGAACAGGAGTTGCGTCATACGATATCCTCGTCAATGGCAAAAGTGTCTTAAAGCAACCACTTGCCGCAACAGAAAAAGCGTACACGTTGACGGATCTGCCGGAGCGCGCGAAGATTGCCTTCGTCGTCAAAGACTATGCTGGAAACAGTGTGAAAAAAGACGTCAACACGACAGGCGTTGATAAAGCCGTACCAAATGTTCAAATCGATACACCGGTCGCTCTTGGTCTTGCAACATCAAAAGTCATCAACACTGCGGGTCATGTCTCTGATGAGTCAGGTATCAAATCGTTTAAGATCAACGGCAAAGCCGTTAAACTACGTTTTGATGCTGCCCAACAAAACTATGCGTTCAGCCATGACGTGACGTACACGACGGATGGCGTCAAGTCATTCAAGGTCGAAGCATACGATGGAAAAGGGAATCGTGTGGCGTTCAACCGTCAAGTCATCATCGACACAGAATTACCAACGATTCGCGTCACAGCACCAAAAACCGTCTCAAGTAAAACAAAAACAGCTGAGATGAAGATCGTACTTCGCGATAACTACAGCGAATTACGCTTCGACTTCAATGGTAGCGCGGAATACCGCCGGACGTTCAAAGAACCGTACGTCATGAAAGCCTTCAAAAAGACGATCACGAAAAAAGTGACGCTCAAAAAAGGAAAAAACACGTACAACTTGAAACTGAAGGATCTGGGTGGACACGTCGTTACGAAAACAGTCGTCATCACGAAAAAATAAGTTAACAATGAATAAGCCAGGCGGAAATCCGTCTGGCTTTTCGTTGTGTGTCGAAGCGCCTTGAAGGGTTTATGAGACGAGTGGAGGGGGAAATTTAAGAGCAGAAACAATTAGAGGGGGAACGACCATGAATCCGTTTACGACATTAATCGCCTTCATCGTGGGGTGTCTCGTCTTATATCTCGGTATCCGTGACAAAAATGGCTGGCTAATCGGTGTCGCGTTGATACCGCTCGCGATCGTTGCTTATAGTGTCATCTATCTGATCATCCAGGTCAGTGCATAGTCTCTAATGAAAGATGTCTTGTCCGAAGCGACAAGACATCTTTTTTTTGAAAAATCGCACTACAGGTGAAACCGATACAGTAAAATGTAAGTATATGACAGTATAGAGAGGTGGGAGATCATGGAACACGTACATACACAAACGGAAGCATTAGCGACGTTATACGAAGAGATGCACCAAAAGACAAAGACCGGCATGTGGGTCATGCTTGCGGCATTCTTAGCACTCAGTAACACACTTGAGATGCCAGTTTATGCGATGATCGTCCCATTATTGTATTTTGGCTATGACATGCTCGTACAACGCAAGCGGTTCGCGCTTGTCGCGAAATATTCATCAAAGGCATCAGCAAAACGGCTCTATCAGGTGCATGTCTTGATCGGGATCTTACAATACGGAGCGCTTGCCGGTTTGATTGTCTGGGCAGCCGATCGCCCGCACATGTCCTTCTTGATCGGACTCGTCATCGTCGTCATCCCGTTCTACTGGATTTGTCGAAAAACGCTAGAGTTCGTCTCACGAAAGATCGATCCAACGTATGTGACGGAAAAAGAAATTCATCAAGCTCGCTAAAGGAGAAGGTACTATGCAAACGGCTCGTGAAGAACGCCTACAAAAACTTGCCCTCGCGTACCGGGACGTCGAATGGCTCGGTACACGCTGGTATTGGAACATGTTTCTATTCATAACAGTCGGTATCTTAATTGAATGGACGGATCTCCCGATGCTGATTTTGACGATTCCAGCCGTTTTTCTCGCCTCCGATTTTCGCTACCAACTAAAAAAACGAAAAATTTTAGACGGCTACATCTCAAAAGCGCAGGTCCGTCGCCAATTTTTACTCCGCATTGGTAGTCACGTCCTGCTGTACGCCGTCTTGACGGTCGTCATCACCCAGACGATCGAGAGACCGTTCTGGCAGATGCTTCTAGCAATTTTTGCGATTTTAACACCACTTTATTTCATCAGCGAATGGATCATCCGACGTGACGGAGCGCGCGATCCCGATTATATCAGTGACGTTGAGGTAGCCCGCTTCGTCAGACAGAAAGGAACATCGCAATGGAACACCTATTCGAGCGACAAGCACGTCTGAACCTATTGGTACGTCCTGTGCGTTCCGTCGCCTATTTCTTTTTGGTCCCTGGATTGATTTTTGCGGTACCTGCTTGGTTTATGCCGACAATTACATCCGTCTTTCTTCAGATCATGCTCTTTTGTCTTTGCGCGACAGCAGTCTCTCGAGAAATTGTCCGTCTACGGCTCATGAAGTCATATTTAACACCAACTATGTATCAACAAACCGTTCAAAAGGTCGCTCGTCTGACAATCATCGGGTATGTCGTTGCATGGCTGATCGCCGTCGTCATGCTGTCGATTCCAAGTGCTCCTGGTTATTTATTCGTCGTCTTCCTTTTTTGGATTGGTGGGTTTAGTCTTGGTGTCACTCGAATGAATCGGTTAGCCAAACAAATCGATCCAGCCTACGTCTCGATGGGGGAAATCGAACGTGCGTGGTGGAAACGGTAAAGCAAAAAATCCGCATCAATCAGCGAAAGACGCTGTTTGATGCGGATTTTTGATTATTTCTTCAACAAGAGATAGATAAAATAAGGTGCTCCGATTAAGGCGACGACGATTCCAGCTGGCACGCCGTCCGGTCCCGCAATGTTGCGTCCGATCGTATCAGCGAACGCAAGCAACCATCCGCCGAGCAAAAGGGCAATCGGCAAGAAGAACTGATGCCGTGGTCCAACGAGCGCGCGGGCGATATGTGGCGCCATCAGACCGATGAAGGAAATCCCACCCGTGACGGAGACGGCAGCAGCGGCAAGTGCGACGGCTGTCAACAAGAGTTGGATCCGTTCTTTTTCAAGCGCGACGCCGACACCGATTGCGACCGGTTCATTCAAGGCAAGGAGATTGAGTTTATTCGCCTTATAGAACGTCAGCGGAATCAAGACGAGTAGCCACGGTAAGAGTGAGTAGACGAAGATCCAGTCCGTCCCCCAGATGTTACCAGCGAGCCACTTAGCGATGAAGTCGACCTTTTCACGACGCGTCGACGAAATCAGAATGACCATGATTCCGGAAAGCGCCATCGAGAAGCCAACACCAGTCAAAATCAAGCGAATCGGTTGCAGTCCTTGCACACGGTCGTATGAGAATAGATAAATCGCCATCGCGGTCACGAGTGCACCGAGAAAGGCAGCGATCGGTAACAGATAAATGAATGATCCGACATCGACCGGGAAGTACAGGAAAAACAAGGCGACGGCGACACCAGCTCCGGTATTGATGCCGATGATACCAGGATCAGCGAGTTCATTGCGCGTGATCCCTTGGAGGATCGAACCGGATAAAGCGAGTGCCATTCCTGCCATGACGGTGATGAGCAGTCGTGGTAAGCGGAGCGAATAGAGGACGAACTCCTCTTTGAACGAGCCGTTTCCAAGTAACGTCGGCAACAAACGATCATAGGATAGGGAAGCAGGTCCGAGACCGATGCTGACGACGAGTGTTGCGATCAATAGTGCCAGTAACGTCCAAAACGTCAGTTGCTGGCGACGACGTAAACGAGATTCCATCATGAGAAAGCACGCCCTCCTTTCCGAACGATCAAGAGGAAGAATGGTAGTCCGAGCATTGAGACGATCGCGATGACCGGAGTCTCGTAGGGAGCATACAATGTCCGACCGATTGTATCGGCAAGTAACATGAACGTCGCACCAAAGATCGCGGTCATTGGCAGGATGAACCGATAGTCCGTCCCGACGATCGCGCGGACGATATGTGGAATCATCAGCCCGATGAACGCCATGTTACCGACGAGTGCAACAGCAGCACCTGCAAGCAGAATGACGACAACATAAAGTACTGCTTTGATCCGCTGGATGTTCTGCCCGAGTCCGAGCGCGACTTCTTCCGATAGACTGAGAATCGTCAATTGTCGGGAGAAGATGAAGGCAATCACAATCCCGATCGCGATGACCGGAGTGATGACTTGCAGTTGTCCCCATGTCGACCCGACGAGTCCACCGGACGTCCATTGTGAGACATCTTGAGCGATCTTGAAGTAGATGCCGATGCCTTCCGCAATCGCATACAGAAAGGCTGAGATTGCAGAACCGGCAAGGACGATCCGGAGTGGCGAAAAACCACCTTTTTTCGAAGCACCGATTCCAAAGACAAGTGCTGCCCCAAGTGCTGCTCCGAAGAAACAAGCAATCATGATACCGAAGTACTCAATTTTCGGGAACAGGACGATGACGAGTGCAAGTGCTGCGTTCGCACCCGCCGTCAGACCGAGCAGACCAGGATCGGCGAGGGGATTGCGTGTCATCGCCTGCATGATGGCACCCGATACACCGAGTGCTGCTCCGACGAGGATTGCTGCTAATTCCCGTGGCAGGCGGATTTCCTGGACAATTTTTGCTTTTTCATTCAACGGTCCGAACGTCAAGGCGTTCCAGACTTCGCGGATCGTCGTATCGGCAGCGCCGAACGTCATCGCGATCCAGAACATCCCGAAAAAGAGGACAAGACCGAGTGTGATTTTTATGCCGAACGGAATTCGACCAGCTGACATGAATGTCGCCTCCATTTCTGATTCAGGGAGTGAGCCGCAAAAAAAGGAAGGGATCCCGCAGGTTCCCTCCCTTATTTATTATGCACCAAGGAAACTTTTCTTGAAGAACTCGAGTTGACGTTCGAGTGTGAGAGGATCATTGAAGTAGAACTCCTTCGAATCGACTTCGAAGACATGATCGTTTTTGACGGCTGGAATGTTTTTAAACGTATCCGTTTTCGTGAATGAGTTGTCCGCTTCTGCGCTCTTGCTGAAGACGAGGTAGTCGCCTGCATATTCAGGGAGGACTTCTGGTGACAACGCATAGTAACCATCTTTTAATGCCATCTTCGTGACTTTATCCGGCATTTTTAATTTCATTTCTTGATAGAGAATCTCTGTTCCACGACCCCAGTTGTTGCCGAAGACGTAGAGTTGTTTATCGAAACTTTCGATGACAGAAACAGTAGCATCTTCACCGATTTTTGCTTTGATGTCTTTACCGGCAGCAGCGGCACGTGTTTTGAAGTCTTTGACCCAATCGCGTGCTTCCTGTTCTTTGTTGAGCAATTTACCGATTTCGATATGTTGCG
Source organism: Exiguobacterium sp. UBA3968 (assembly GCF_002385115.1). Taxonomy (NCBI): domain Bacteria; kingdom Bacillati; phylum Bacillota; class Bacilli; order Caryophanales; genus Exiguobacterium; species Exiguobacterium sp. UBA3968. Next base: position 2,102,200 of record NZ_DGCW01000005.1, on the reverse strand, counting down.
TCAAGTAGTCGACTTTTCCGTATGTGTACGTGACCGTCGGAGCGATTTTTTTGATTTTGTCGAGGTTTTTCGTTGTCGAGTAGCCGATGATCAAGTCAGGATCGAGTTCGATGATTTTTTCAACGTTCTCTTCCGAAACTTCCGTGACATCTTTTAGTTTATCGAACTTCGGATTCGCTTTTGACCACGAATCAACACCAACGACAGGAACGCCGAGTGCCATGACGTTGCCGGCAAAACCAGCGAGGACCACGACTCGTTTTGGATGAGCTGGAACTTTAATGTTTCCATTTTCTGATTTATATGTGATCGTTTCGTTTTTCGAACCAGATGCTGCGTCGTCTTTTTTCTCTGTATTGCCACACGCTGCGATGACGAGCGTGAGAATGAGTAGAACCGGTACAAGTAGTTTCTTCATGATTTAATCTCCCTTGATTAAGTTGTAGGTGATACACATCGGCTTGTTCGTCCGCGGATCGCGTCCGATTTCAGCATCGATATGGAATACTTCTTGTAAGACATCTTTTGCGATGACTTCCTCACACGTGCCGGCTTTGACGACTTCGCCGTTTTTCATGGCGATAATATAGTCGGCGAAGCGTGCCGCTTGATTCAAGTCATGCAGGACCATGACGATCGTCCGTCCTTCGGTCCGGTTGAGATATTCGAGCAGTTCGAGCACCTCGAGTTGGTGGGCGAGATCAAGATAAGTCGTCGGTTCATCGAGAAAGATGATATCTGTCTCTTGAGCGAGTGCCATCGCAATCCAGACCCGTTGACGTTGACCACCGGACAGCGCATCGACTGGACGATGTTTGAACGCCATCGTGTCCGTTGCTTCGAGTGCCCAATCGATGATTTCATAATCGTGTTTCGTCAAGCGTCCGAATCCTTTTTGATAAGGAAAACGACCGTATGAGACGAGCTCTGCGACCGTTAGACCGCTTGCACTTTCCGGAGTTTGTGGCAGGATAGCCATCTTCCGAGCAAGCAGCTTCGTGCTTTCCTTCGCGATATCAAGACCATCGAGCAACGCACGTCCCGATTGATGGGGAATGATCCGTGTCATCGCTTTCAGCAAAGTTGATTTGCCGCATCCGTTCGCGCCAATGATCGTTGTGATTTGACGATCGGGAATTTGGACGGACAAGTCTTTGACGATGGGACGATCACCGTAGCCGATATTGATTTCTTCTGTTGCTAGACGTACCATACGCGACGACTCCTTCGTTGTTCTCTCCATTTTTCAATGATAATGATTATCACTATCGTCTCATTAACCATACCAGTCTCATAAAAACGCTGTCAACATTTTTTCTTGTGTTCAAGAGATGTTCACGTTATCATGAGAGAGTGAGAATGATAATCAATAACAATCAAGGATGAGGAGTGAGTGAGATGAGGGAACAGGAGTTGTTCGACGTAACAATCATCGGTGGAGGACCAGCAGGGTTATATTCGACGTTCTATAGTGGTCTTCGAGGTATGAAGACGAAATTGATCGAGTATCAAGCAGAACTCGGAGGAAAACTGCACGTCTATCCGGAAAAGATGATCTGGGACGTCGGTGGACAGCCGCCGATCACTGGTGAAAAACTCATGGCTCAACTCGTCGAACAAGGACTGACATTTCAACCGACTGTTCAATTGAATGAAAAGATCATCTCGATCGCAAAAGACGTCTTCGGTAACTTCGTCTTAGAAGCGGAATCGGGGCAGATTCATTATTCGAAGACGGTCATCGTCGCGGTCGGCGGTGGCATCCTCAATCCACAAAAATTAAAAGTCGAAGGCGCGGAACGTTTCGAAGTGTCAAACTTGAACTATACGGTTAAATCGATTGAACGCTTTAAAGGAAAGACCGTCATCGTCTCAGGTGGTGGGAACTCAGCGATCGATTGGGCAAACGAACTCGAACCGGTCGCGAAAAAGGTCTACGTTACGTATCGGCGAGATTGTTTTTCAGGGCACGAGGCGCAAGTTGATCAACTTGTCAAAAGTTCGGCGGTCTGCCTCCTCAATACGACGATTCACAAATTAATCGCCAGTCCCGATCACCAACGGATCGCGTCGGTTGAATTGATCGACTGTCAAACAGATGAGGTCGTCGAGATTCCAATTGATGAAGTCATCATTAATCATGGGTATGAACAAGATGCGGCGCTACTTGACGCGTGTGACCTCGATATTGCACGGGTCGATGACTTCTACATCGCCGGGAATGCCGCGAGTGAATCGAGTGTACCGGGACTATATGCAGCAGGAGATATTCTTTCGCACGACGGGAAGGTCCATTTGATCTCGGGCGCGTTCCAAGATGCGGCAAACGCCGTCAACCGGGCGAAACGCTTCATTGAGCCGGAAGCGCCAAAAGTGGCGATGGTGTCGTCACACAATGAGGTCTTCAAAAAACGCAATCGTGCGTTGATTGAGGAACGCGTTAATCAACAATCTTAAAAATTATGAAAACGTCCAAAATGCTTGGAAACAAGCGGATTTTGGACGTTTTTTCGTACAGAATTCGGTTTTGTACTATAACAGATGGATTTGACAATGTGCTGTATTTAGGACAAAATTCTATTTATGTTCCACTACATGTAGGATACAAGTAAGACGGATGTATAAGGAGGAAGCGTATGACAACTACGAAACGTAAGCCCATTGGCCTTGCCTGGCAGATTTTAATCGGCTTGATTCTCGGGATCACAGTCGGTGGTGTATTTTATGGGAATCCCCATGTCGCGGAGTGGCTCAAGCCAATCGGTGATATCTTTATCCGGATGATGAAAATGATCGTCGTCCCAATCGTCTTTACGACGATCGTCCTCGGTGTCTCATCGGTCGGTAGTCCGAAGAGTCTCGGACGTCTCGGCGTCAAAACACTGGGTTACTTCACGATCGTGACGATGATCGCCATCTTCACGGGGCTATTTGCAGCCAATCTGATTGAACCAGGTGCTGGCATTAATATGTCGACATTGGATAAAACGGATATCTCATCATATGTCGCAACGGAAGAGACGACAAAAGACGAAGGACTCGTCGAAAAAATCGTCAATATCGTACCGACGAACATTCTCGATGCGATGGTTCGCGGTGATATGCTCGCTATTATTTTCTTCTCAGTCTTATTCGGACTCGGTGTCGGTTTTGCAGGAGAGAAGGGTCAACCGGTCATTCGTTTCTTCGAAGGTGTCGCAGCAGCAATGTTCAATCTCGTCAACATCGTCATGAAGTTCGCACCAATCGGTGTCTTCGCCTTGATTGGTGTGACGGTCTCGACGTTCGGGATTGACTCGCTTGGTTCGTTATTCAAGCTCATCGCGACATTGTATGTCACAGCGCTTCTCTTCATGATCATCGTCTTCGGCGGCATCATGAAGTGGGTTGGTGTTCGGGTCTCAGACTTCGTCCGCGTCTTCAAGGATGAATTGCTCTTGACGTATTCGACAGCCTCTTCAGAAACGGTTCTTCCACGGATCATGGAAAAACTCGAGAAGATGGGTGTGCCGAAATCAATCGTCAGCTTCGTCGTACCGACGGGTTATTCGTTTAACCTCGATGGATCAGCACTCTATCAAGCACTTGCTGCCTTGTTCATCGCACAAATGTACGGGATCGACCTCTCGATCGGGACGCAGATCACACTTGTCTTCGTCTTGATGCTGACATCAAAAGGAATGGCTGCCGTTCCAGGCGTTTCGTTCGTCGTATTGCTCGCAACACTTGGTACGGTCGGTATCCCGGCGGAAGGACTTGCCTTCATCGCGGGGATTGACCGAATCATGGATATGATGCGTTCCGTCGTCAACGTTACAGGAAACACGCTCGCTTCACTCGTCATCGCGAAGTGGGAAGGTGTTCTTGATGAAGACCAACTCGATACGTTCATGTCGACAGAAAATAAGAAAGACGACATCCGCAGTGCGTGATTGTCGTAAGTATGGGGAAGGACTGAATCATCAGTCCTTCTTTTTTGTTTGCGAAAATGGATTAGGGTAGTTACTCGTCATTGGTATTGTTGCAGTCTGTATCGTACAATTTTACTTAGCAAGATTTGAAAGAGCTTAGAGTCCCACCATTGGACTCGGGATTTATGGCTATTAAGAAACAGTACATACACCGTGGTCGAGATTTAGTATTTATTAGAGAGAGGTGAGGGAATACGATGGAACGACAAGACGTGCCCGCTTGGGTACTAGCACTCGAACAGGAGCATCTCGAGTTCATCCGGAAGTTCGTCTTGAGCTCCGGTTCGTTGAAGGATATGGCAGCTGCCTATCAAGTATCCTATCCGACTGTCCGGGCGAAGTTGAACCAGTTGATTGAGCGGATTGATTCGGTGCAACAGGAAGATGTCGAATTCATCAATATGATCAAGAACTTGGTCTTAGATGAACGGTTGAGTCTTGATGTGGCGAAAACGATCATCGATTCTTACCGCAAGGGTCAAGCGAAAGAATAAGCCAAAAAACGAGATTCCCGCCTGACGGAAATCTCGTTTTTTTATTGTTTATCGTTCTTTTTATCCTGTTCCTTCTTGATCATCTTCTTTGCTGCTGAGCGGAAGCGGAAGATCAAGTAAAGACGATAGAAGTCGATTGCGGCGAACAAGGTCAGGAGGATCGTCCAGAAGTTGAAGACCGTTCCTGCCTCGACTGAGTTGTTGTAGGCAAGAAACATGAAAAGAACACCAAAGATGGCATAGAACAATGCCATGAAGTTCGAGCTTTGACGCATGAAAACACGACCTTTCGTAAATTAAGACATCGCGTAGATGGCGAGTACGACGATTCCGTTGTTAAAGACATGAATGGCGATCGGAGCAAGAATCCGGCGCGTCTTGACGAAGACGAGGGAGAAGACGAAACTCATCGCGACATAGATTAAAAATTTGTTGTCTTGGTGGATCAGGGCAAATAAGCCGCCCGTCAGGATGAAGCTAAAGAAGAAACCGAGCTTCGATGAGAGATTGCCGAACATGATGTGCCGGAACAAGAACTCTTCCATGATCGGTCCAAGCAAGACGACCATGACTTGCAGGAGCGGGATGACTTGAATCGCTTGAATGATTTGATCCGTATTTTGCGATTTCGCGACATTTTCGATCCCGCCTGCCATCCAGGCATCGATCAAATTGACGCTGATCAAGAGTGCATACAAAAGCGCAATCCCGATCCCGATCCATTTTAGTGTATCCATCGGATCGGTTTGACGTCCTTCTGCCTTCCATTTCTGCCAATCAGGACGCAGACAGTAGTAGGAGACGATGACGGCGACCGTGAAGCCGATCGCGAGCCACCAACCGGCGACGTCAGCAATGACGTTCTTCGGAAGGAAATACTGGAACGAACCCGGAACCAATTGGACGATCAGATAGATGATGATCGGGATGACGTGACGCTTTTGCCACTTCTCCGCCATCAGAAAAGGCAGACTGATTGGATTTTTCATCGTACAGGACACAACTCCTTTGTAATGAAGGTACTGTCCCGATTGTAACAAACAAACGGTCTTGGCGCACGATTGACGATGATTCAAAGGTGTCGATTTCGGGAAAACGGATAAAGGTTCAGGCTTGAATTCAAGAGAGAAAGCGTATAAGATAAAAATATGTTAGCACTCAACGAAAGTGAGTGCTAAAAAACAATCATTTTCAAGGAGGATGTTTCGCATGTTAAAACCACTTGGTGATCGCATCGTGATCGAAGTCGTTAAAAAAGAAGAAACAACACTCGGAGGAATCGTTCTTCCTGGGTCAGCGAAAGAAAAACCACAAGAGGGTAAAGTCGTCGCTGTCGGTACTGGCCGTGTAACAGAGCAAGGCGTACGTGTACCACTTGAAGTGAGTGTCGGAGATCACGTCATCTATGCACAATATGCCGGTTCGGAAGTCAAAGTCGACGGCAATGAATACTTAATTTTACGCGAAAGCGATATTTTGGCAGTAGCCGAGTAATTCAGTCAATCATCTATAAGGGGGATTTCAGTCATGGCAAAAGAGATTTTATTCAGTGAAGAAGCACGTCGGGCAATGCTCCGCGGGGTCGACGCATTAGCGGATGCAGTTAAAGTCACGATCGGACCAAAAGGACGCAACGTCGTCCTCGAGCGAAAGTTCGGTTCACCACTCATCACGAATGATGGCGTGACGATCGCGAAAGAAATCGAACTCGAAGATCACTTCGAGAACATGGGTGCAAAACTCGTCGCAGAAGTTGCCTCGAAAACGAATGAAATCGCAGGGGATGGTACGACAACAGCGACAGTCCTCGCGCAAGCGATGATTCGGGAAGGTCTCAAAAACGTCACAGCGGGCGCAAACCCGATGGTCATCCGTAAAGGAATCGAAAAAGCGGTCCGTCGTGCCGTCGAAGAGTTGCACACGATCGCAAAACCAATCGAAGGTAAAGAAGCGATCGCCCAAGTCGCAGCGATCTCAGCAGCGGACGAAGAAGTCGGTCAATTGATCGCAGAAGCAATGGAACGTGTCGGTCAAGATGGTGTCATCACGATCGAAGAATCACGCGGCTTCACGACAGAACTTGACGTCGTCGAAGGGATGCAATTCGACCGTGGTTACGCATCACCATACATGATCACGGATTCAGACAAGATGGAAGCGGTCCTTGAGAACCCGTACATCCTCGTCACGGACAAAAAAATCTCGAACATCCAAGAGATTCTTCCAGTCCTCGAGCAAGTCGTCCAACAAAACAAACCACTTCTCATCATTGCAGAAGACGTCGAAGGCGAAGCACTTGCGACACTCGTCGTCAATAAACTCCGTGGTACGTTCAACGCGGTAGCAGTCAAAGCACCAGGCTTTGGTGACCGCCGGAAAGCAATGCTTGAGGACATTTCAATTGTCACAGGCGCAGAATTGATTACAGAAGACCTCGGTCTTGATCTGAAAGAAACACAAATCACGCAACTCGGTCGTGCGTCGAAAGTCGTCGTCTCAAAAGACAACACGACGATCGTCGAAGGTCACGGACACGGCGATTCAATCGAAGCACGTGTCGGGACGATCCGTGCACAAATCGAAGAGACGACAAGCGACTTCGATCGTGAGAAATTACAAGAGCGTCTGGCGAAACTCGCAGGTGGCGTAGCAGTCGTCAAAGTCGGAGCAGCAACCGAGACTGAGCTCAAAGAACGTAAGCTCCGGATCGAAGATGCACTCAACGCGACACGCGCAGCAGTCGAAGAAGGCATCGTAGCAGGTGGGGGAACAGCTCTCATTCACGTCACGAAAGCTGTCGAATCGATTCTGTCGGTCTCAACAGGCGACGAAGCAACAGGTGTCAACATCGTTCTTCGTGCACTTGAAGCACCACTTCGTCAAATTGCGGAAAACGCAGGTCAAGAAGGCTCAGTCATCGTCGAGCGTCTCAAGCATGAAGCACCAGGAATGGGCTATAATGCGGCAACGGACGAATATGTCGACATGATCGAGACAGGAATCGTCGACCCAGCGAAGGTAACGCGTTCAGCACTTCAAAACGCGGCATCCGTTTCAGCGATGTTCTTGACGACGGAAGCTGTCATCGCCGATAAACCAGAACCAGCCGGATCTGCTCCTGCAATGCCTGATATGGGCGGCATGGGTGGAATGGGCGGAATGATGTAAGACATTTCATCTAAAAGTACCGAATCCTAGTAAATAGGGTTCGGTACTTTTTGTTTGCGATAGTATACTTAATAGTTGAAAGAATTACATAAGCACCACTCATCAGTTTAGAAATACAGATAATGAAAGAGGAGACGTCAAGTGAATGAAATTTTAAAAGGTATAGTAACATCGGGTACACTCATCGTCGCAATCGGCGCTCAAAATGCGTTCGTCCTTAAACAAGGTTTACTTAAAAACAATATTTTCTGGGTGGCGCTAGTATGTTTTTTATGCGATGTGTTATTGATGTGTGCGGGCGTACTGGGAATCGGTACCGTCATTAAGAATAATACGTTTGCAAATGTTGGTCTTGCGATTGTCGGAGGACTATTTCTTCTCTTGTATGGATTTAAATCTTTTCGTAGTGCATTTTCGTCATCACATACAATGGATGTTTCAACAGATTTTAAAATCATTCCCATTCATAAAACAATTTTAGTTACATTAGCAATTACACTTTTAAATCCACATGTATACCTAGATACGGTCGTTGTCATCGGTGGTATAGCTGGGACTTTGACATTTGATCAAAAAGTCAATTTCTTAATTGGAGCCTTAGTTGCCTCGTTTGTCTGGTTTTTTGGCTTAGGGTATGGATCGAGATGGCTCATTCCTGTTTTTAAACAACCAAAAGCGTGGAAAGTACTAGATTTTGGAATAGGATGCTTAATGTTCTGGCTATCGTATCAATTAATTCAGTTTGCTTTAGAACAAAGTTAAATAGATATTTAAATGGTTAAGGAGCAACTACAAGATATGAAGGACGATGAGATTTTATATTTAGTTGAACAGATGTCTGATGAAGAATACCTCTATCATGAAGAAGTGAAGTGCTATACGAACGAAGGCTCACCATCCGACCTGGCTTATGAAAGAGTCCATCATTTTAGGGACGCGAATATGCTTCCGATATTGAACACTTTACTCGACAAAGTGAAACAAGCAGAACAAAAACAACATCTTTATTTTATGATTGGAACGATTGGTGTGAATTCGGGAGATGTTCGTGCAGGGATGTTATTGCTTGAAAAACTGGAGCAAGAAACAAAGCCGAGTCTTCTCGAAAGTATCTTAGAAGAAATAGCAAAACAACGATGCATTCCTGATACAGAACGAATCGTAAAATACATAGACGATTCTCGGTCGTCTGTTCGAGAAGCTGCGATTCAAGCATTGCGAGCCTGTCGAGATGAGATAGCAGAGGATGCGCTAATTCGTTTGATTACGACATCAAATAACTCTTTTGATATCATGAGTGCTAATTTTGTTTTAGCCACGATTGGAACAGAGCGAGCCGTTCCTTATTTGACTCCTTTATTGGATCATTCGCGAGGAGATGTGAGACATTCGGCTTTAGTTGCACTAAGTAACCTTGGTGATAAATCACATCTCCCGATTTTTGTGAACGGATTAGAAGGTAGATCCGGCAATGTTAAGGAATATGCATTAGTCGCAATCGAGCGACATGGTGATGAAGTAGCGATTGAACCGGTAATCAAACGTTTACAAATATTATTGAAGCGAAAGCGACAGATACAGACAGATGAAGTCATAATCGCTCTTCGATTTTTATATCGATACCAGCATTCCTCTCAGGCGATTCCTAAACTATTTCATTGGATCATTCAAACAAAAAAAGAACTTTTGTTTGACGAAGAATGGCAATGGCTCGAAGACCATTTTACTTTCTACTGATGGGCTCGAGGGTAGGTGGAGATAACGATCAATAAACAAGCCTGACTTCTCACTAGACGTGAAGAAGGTCAGGCTTGTTTATTTTAAGAAAATTAGATGCTCTTTAATTACTCCAGTTCATTCTCCTCAATAATCTTATCCGACAGCTTTAACTGCTTACTCACATCCTTCACTTGATTTCGACAGAACTTCATCTCAATCTTTTTCTCAGTCGATACGTCATAGCAGGTGCCTTCGCCTGATGCTTTCGTCAAATCCGCTTCATAGTAATAGTCTTTATAGCGGAACGAACCATCACGGAAGCCCGTCAGATTCGGTTTGTCGTCGATGAGGGATTGCCCCATCATATAGGACGTTTTGAGGTTTAATAGATCAATGATCGTTGGTGCAATATCGATCTGTCCGCCGTTTTCTTTCATGACCCGACCGGTTTGTTGGTCGGGTTTTTTGATGAAGAGCGGGATGCGGCGCTCGAGTTCGAAAGCTGCAACCGGAGACGAAACATCCGCTTTTTTGCGCATCTCGCTGCCTTCATTGACGAGTCCGCTATCGTGATCGCCATAAAAGATGACGAGGGACTGGTCCCAAAGATTGCGTTGTTTCAACTCATCGATCATCTTTCCGACACCGGTGTCGACGTAATGGACGGTCTGATAATACCGTTTCAACATTGGATCCTCATATCCGGACAGATCAAGCGTCTGATCTTCCTTGTCGATCTCATACGGTGTATGACTCGTCAACGCGACTAAAAACGAGAAGAACGGTTCTTGCAACGTCTCCATGTGATCAATCGATTCGAGGAAGAACTGTTGATCGTTCAGTGCCATGCCGATCTTTTTTTCTTTTGAATAATCCTTTTGGCTGAAGAAGTGCTTAAAACCGATGTTCTTGTAGACATCGTCACGGTTCCAGAAGCCTTTCTCGTAAGCATGCATCGCTGCCGTATCGTATCCATTTTTCTCAAGTAATGCAGGGAGCGGCTCGAATTCATTCGTCGGATATTGCGTATAAACGGAACCTGATTTCAACGGGTAAAGCGATGTGTTCGTGATGAACTCAGCGTCCGAAGTTCGTCCTTCATGTGTCTGGTGGTAAAACGACGAGAAGTAGAGCGATTCCTTCTTCAACTGATTCAGGTTCGGCGTCACTTCTTCGCCATTAATGGTCTGGTCGATGACAGAAGCCTGGAACGACTCGAGTTGCACCAAAATGATGTTCGGTGTCTTTTTCGCACCGGTCGGATTCGTCTGCTCCTTTTGGTTGATGCGCTGTTGCTCCTGAGCCGTTAGTCCGTCGCTCGGTCGCCCGGTCACACCTTTGAAAGCGTCCCACCCGTGATAACCCCAAAAGCCGAACAGATAGTAGTCACGCATATCGGAGATCGCTGCGGTCGGTTGACGATCTTCCGTTAGCGTCCGGTACGTCAGCAGCGAGGCAGACAAAATAATGCCACTGACTGCAAGGAGTCCAGCTGTCCGGCGTCGTGTTTGCGCTGTCGCCACTTCCGGTCGTTTGCGGAAGACAAAGAGCAGTACCATGAAAATCAAACTATCAGCGAACAAGAGGAAGTCTTGCGGTACGATCAAGGCAGTGAAGCCGCTACTAACGTCACTCATCTGCGTCATCTGTGAGAGGAGCGAGACGGAGAGGAAGTCCTCGAAGTAACGGTAGTACCACATGTCGGAAGCCAGCAGAAAACTGTGCGCTAACAGTAGACCGAGCCAGACCCAGCGGCGTTTATTCCACGGAATCAGTAACGTCCAGCTCGATAGGATCAGCATGCCAGCAAGATTCATCAGTGTTAAATGAAGCGAAAGGTCGGTTTTTGTAAAATAACTAAATAGCATGAACTTCAGCATGCCAAGTAACAGATAAAGGGTGTAGCGAATCGCCATGGTCAGTACTCCTTACGTGTGTCGTCAATCGGTCTTTACCCTAAACGGCAAATCGAGGAACGCATAGATGTGGGAAGTATACAATCTGAAGGTGAAATGGCGATTGTTTCTGAATCAGGCAAAAATAGAACTATTACCAAGACAGGAAGTCATGTTCGCTCGTTTCATGAATTAATCGAGGAATTGGTTTGAATTTCCTCTTGAATTCAAACAATTGACGTTAATTTGCGCGGAAAGCGGGAATAGAAAGCGTGTACGTCCATCGTCCGTCACTGTCTTTTAAAAAAGGAGCGAAGTCATGTCAAACGTGAAACTAGCGGTCATCTATTACAGCGCAACCGGAACGAACCATCAACTTGCCTCATGGGCAAAAGAAGCGGGAGAAGCAGCAGGGGCGGAAGTCCGTCTTGCGAAAATCAAGGAGACAGCCCCAGCAGAAGCGATCGCTTCGAACCCATTGTGGCAAAAGCATGCGGAAGCCACACGTGATATCGAAGAAGCGACACCGGATCTACTCGACTGGGCAGATGCGATTATCTTTAGCGTCCCGACACGTTACGGTCATGTCCCAGGACAATTCCAACAGTTCCTCGACACGACAGGCGGACTGTGGGCACAAGGCAAACTCGTCAATAAAGTCGTCAGTGCGATGTCGTCGGCACAGAATCCGCATGGCGGTCAGGAAGCGACTGTTCTCGCAGTTTATACGACGATGTTCCACTGGGGTGCAATCGTTGCGGCACCAGGTTATTCGGATCCTGTCTTGTTCGCAGCGGGCGGAAATCCATATGGTACATCGGTCACTGTCGACCAAGACGGTAACATGGTTGAATCAGTCGAACCAGCCGTGCGCCATCAAGCGAAACGGACGGTTGAAGTGGCAAGCCGTCTTAACTCATAACATTACCTAATTCAAAAAGCGCCGGAATGCTGATTCGCATTCTGGCGCTTTTTCGTATGCATCATGTGTTTTGTGTCAACGGAAGTTCGACTGTGAACGTCGAGCCTTGTCCTTCGATCGACTCGACATGGATTTCTCCATCATGTCCACGCGCAATTTCGCGACAGATCGAGAGCCCAAGACCAGTACCGCCGATTTGACGGGTGTCCGAATTGTCAACACGATAGAATTTTTGGAACAGGTTACTCATCGCAGAAGCCGGAATCCCGATACCCTCATCTTGAATCGCGACCGTGACACGTGACGCGTGTCGCGTCAGTTGAATATCGATCGTTCCACCAGCTGGTGAGTATTTGATCGCATTGTTGATCAGGTTACTGAATAATTGGCGAATCTTCTTCGCATCCCCTTCGACGATCAATGGTTCGACGTTTCGTAATATTTCAATCGCATGGGAAGAAGACGACAGACTATGCAACTGTTTCAAATCCCGAATCATCGCGACGATATCGAACGGTGCCATCTCATATTCCTGACGGTTTGCTTCCATCCGTTGCAAGTCGAGGAAGTCATTGATCAACAGCGAGAGACGTTCTGTTTCCGAATGGACCGCTTCGAGATACTTCTTCTGTCGTTTCGGTGGTAGGTCACGCTGAATCATCAGCTCAGTAAAGCCATAGATCGACGAGAGTGGTGTCCGCAGTTCGTGTGAGATCGTCGAGACGAGTTCGTTTTTGATCCGGTCAATCTCGACTTCATTCGTCACGTCACGTAAGACGAGTAGAATCCCGCGGAACTGTCCACCATAATGAATGCTCTCGGAGTACGTCTTGATGAAGCGTCGCTCGTGATCGATCGAGAAGGTGGTTCCTTCACCGATTTCTCGTTTCACGAACGTCTTTTTCAAGTAACGTTCGAATTCCGGTAGTTGGTCGACGCGATGCTTGAGTTGAACGACAGACGGAGTGATGTTCATCAGCCCATTCTCATCGAGACTGTCATCAACCGGATGGTCAAACAGATCGAGCAATGGTCGGTTGATCAACTGGATGTCACCTTCTGGTTCGATATAGACGATCGATTCACGGATCGAGTTCAACAGTCGCGCTGTTTTTTCCCGTTCGCGTTCAATCTCGTCGAACGTCCGCATCCGTAGGAGTGACAACGCTAGCTGACGCGCGAAGGCAGCGAGTTCTTCTTGCTCGTAACGATCAAACCGATCTTGATTACGGGACAAGAATATATAGGCGATGATCTCATTTTGACTCGGATCAAGAACCGGTGTGACAGCGCGCGCGACTTCATCTTCGAACTGCGTATGCGGTCGTTTGTCTTGTCGCGACTCACGTAATAACGGCTCAATCGTTGGCATCCAATCTTCGACTGTGAGCGGTGTCTGCGGATAAAAGACGATATCGATCACTTTCGTACCATCTTTGAAAATCAAGGCACCTTGTGTCGCATTCGTGATTTCAACCATCTTTTGAATGACGGCAGGATAGGCACTGATGCTATCACGCGACGCTAGTGTCTCCGTCAATTGATTACGTAGCCGTAAATGGGACTCGTTCCGTTGCGTCAGTTTCAACGCATCTTCGAGAGTGACGTTCGTCGACATCAATTGGTGTTTGTTTTCAATCAAGGCTGTCGCCATCTGATGGAACGATTTACTCAATTCACCGATCTCGTCAGCACGGTTCAGTGGAATCAACGGTAACGTATGCTCACCACTTGCAAGGAGCTTGCTCTCCTTGCTGAGAAGGTGGATTTGTCGCGTCGTCCGTTCGATGAACGGGCGGACGATCAGCAAGATGACGAGGAACAACACGATCAGGTTGACGAGCCAAATCCACTCAGCGTACTTCGTCTGCGTGACAAGCTGTTCTTTTGCACCGAGTTCTTTCGCGCGGAGACTACTCCGGTAGTTCGTGAACGTACTCTCCATCGTGTTGACACTTTTACGCATCGTTTCACTGTTCGAGGCATTCATCTTGAACTTCCGATTCGGGTCCCGAGGTACTTGTGGCATCATCGCTTTTAGACTCGGCATCTGCAGGAAACGCTCGTCAATCGTGCCCGATTGCTTTGCTTGGACGTATTTAATCAAGCTGGGCATGACGAAATTGGTATAAGAATTATAGAGCGACCGGATATCAGACGCATAGATTTGATCCGCCTTGTAGAGACGATTCTTTTCAAACCAAGCCGTCTGTTGTTCGAGTGATGCCTTCTTTTCATCAATCACGTCGAGCACGGCGTCATCTCCGAAGACGATATAACCCCGCATCTCGTATTGAAGGGACTGCCAATCGTCCCATAGTTTTGTTGCGCGATCTTCGCGCATGCTGATCGCATCGAGCTGTTGTTTGGCATCCATGACTTGGTGGTTCGTATAAAAATAAGCAGCCAAGGAGGAGACGGATAAGGTGATAAGGATTAAGTAAAATGACGACATGATCTGTCGGCTGATTTTTTGATTGAACCATTTTCGCATATGGATTATGGATGCTCCTTTGTACATGTGAGTCGAGGGTCGATTAGATGTATTACGTTGGAATATTTGTTACCGTAATCGTACATTTTTTAGACGAATAAATATAGTCATAATGTATAAAATATCTTCAAAGTAAGAGATTCACGTTCACAAGAAAACAAAGAACGACAAAAAAAGCAGGGTGGGAGCCTGCTCCCATCCTGCTTTGATGTCCATTAATGATGTTCAACGACAATCTTTCCAATCGTTTTTCCACTTTCGACGAGGCGGTGTGCTTCTTTTAGATTGTCGGCGTTCATGCCGATCAATGTCTGTGTCACCGTCGTCTCGAGCGTATGCTCTTCAATCCAAGCTGCGACTTGCGTTAGAATCTCATGCTGACGAATCATATCATCTGTCATAAACAGCGGGCGCGTGAACATGAATTCCCAGACGAACGTCGCACTCTTTTGTTGGAGCGCACTCAAATCGAGTTTTTGATCCGTCTCGACGATACTACAGATTTTTCCTTGCGGTGCGATCACATCGACCATCGCTTCAAAATGTTGGTCCGTCGCATTGAGACAGAAGATATAGTCGACGTATTTGTAACCGAGAGCTTCGAGTTGAGGACGGAATGCCTCGTGGTGATTGATCGTATGATGCGCGCCGTGTTCCTTCGCCCAATCAATCGTCTCGTCGCGTGACGCGGTACCGATGACCGTCAATCCAGCGTGATTCGCAAGTTGTGTCGCAATCGAACCGACACCGCCAGCGGCTCCGATGATGAGGATTGTCTTCTTAAGATTCGACTTAGCATCAAACGTCAATCCGAGACGATCGGTCAATGCTTCATAGGCTGTCAGCGTCGTCAACGGGAGAGCAGCCGCTTCACTGAACGTCAACCGTTCCGGTTTTTTAGCAACAATTCGTTCATCGACGAGTTGGAAGTCGCTGTTTGATCCAGGGCGCTGAATTGCACCAGCGTAATACACTTCATCACCGACTTGGAAGAGGGAGGCATCATCGCCGACTTCAACGACGACTCCCGCTGCATCATAACCGATGACCTTCGGGGCGTCTTCGTCTTTCCCGTGGGCACGGACTTTCGTATCGACCGGGTTGACGGAGACAGCTTTGATCTCAACTAAGAGATCGTGTCCTGTTGCTTCTGGTCGTGGTAGTTCCAGATCAATCAGACTATCTTGTTCCGTTAAAGGTAAGTGTCGGTGGAAACCGACAGCGGACATATTCGACATCAACAATCATCCTTTCCAGATAGGAATCGTTTCTCTCCATCTGTTCCACGCCCGCTCGGTCTTAAAACCAGTTGCGAAACTTTGAAAACGGATTCCCCTTCTGTCATCAACGGAAGAATGCTGGATAGATATGGTAGCATATGAGAGTAGCTATCCATTTTCGAGAAGGAGCGATTTTGTATGTATGACGTCATCTCTCTACCGGCAGGAACGACTCAAGTCACGATTGAACGTTACCTCGTCCATGCTCATCCGCACCCCCGTCCGTATCGACCCGCGCGTTTGATTGCCTTACGTCAAAGTGGTGGCGTCATGCATCGACTGTATCGCACGGAGCGGGAAATCGTGCTCTCTCCGCACGAGGCACTCGCCCCACAAGTCCAGCGGCTCTCGTTCTCGCAACAGGAGCGTGTCCTTGCGTATATCGAAGAACGTCGCGCAAGCTTTGGTTTTGATGAAGGGGAGGAATACAAATTTTACTTACTCGAAGTAGCATATGAACTTCGTCACTTACCACGAACGGATCGACCGATTCGGGCACATACGTACTATCAACTGGATGAGCTGTTGTCGGGTCGACCGCTCGTCTTGCGAGCTAGAAGTTAAGAACGCTCCACATGAGATAAAAAAACAGTCCGCCTTTCCTTACGTTCATCGCGAGGAGGGCGGACTGTTTATTAAAGTGCTGGCGTTGGCGTCGGTGTGACACCGGTCTTCGCATAAGTTTGATCGATTGCAGTCCGAATTTCCTTGACGGAGCTACCTTTTTGATAAGCGACGATCGACTGTGCCGCGATATCGAGACACGTACCACACGTAATGCCGTGCGTCGTCCAGGTCGTTGACGTAGCGTTCTGTTCTTCGATGAAGCAGTCATAGTTGCTCGTATGACCCGCAGATTCACCACAACCGCAATAACATGGCATCTTCTTCAATAAATCGGGATGTTTAGCGACGGAGCGATAGATTGTTTGAATCGATTGATCCTGCTCATCGAGAAAAGCAGGTAACGTGTCCGGTCCCGCGGTCTTCTCGAGTTGATCATCGGCACCGTGACTGGCATGGTCAGCGTGATCTTCGTGATTCGTGTGTTCTGTTTTTGGAGTATCCGTCTGTTCAGCCGTCCCGCATGCAGCGAGCAACAGGCTGAGACTAAGTGGAAGTCCAAAACGATACAGTCGTCTTTGCATAGTCGGCCTCTCTTTCATTGTCTTACCTTCATTATAAGGAAAGTAAAACGATGAAAGCATGACGATTTATTGACGCTTATTTCGTGAGTGCTTGTGTGATCGTCTTGATGTTCGCTTGCATCATACTGTAGTACGTGTCGCCGTCTTTACCCGGTGCTCCGAGCGAGTCGGTGAAAAGTGTGCCAGCGATCGGAACGCCGGTCTCACGAGAGACAGTCTCCATACTCCGCCGGTCGACGCTTGTTTCGACGAATAGGACAGGGATGTCTTGCTCCTTGATCGTATCGACGATCCGGCGGACTTGTGCCGGCGTTCCTTGATTATCCGAGTTGATCTCCCAAATATAATCCGCTTTGACGTCATAGGCAGTTCCGAAGTATTTGAAGGCACCTTCACTCGTGACGAGGTGACGTTCTGCTTTCGGAATGTCGGCAAACTGCTTTTTCGCTTCCTGATCAAGCGTCTGCAGTTGTTTGATGTAAGCCTCGACATTTTTCTCGTAGTCCGCTTTGTGCTTCGGATCTTCCTTGATCAATGCCTGCTTGACGTTTTCGACGTATTGAATGCCGTTACTCACATCGAGCCAAGCATGCGGATCGGTTTCTGATTCCTTGCCTTTCGTCGTCAGGTACTTTGGTTCGACGCCTTGACTTAAACGATAGACTGGCGCGTCAGACGCGTCTTTGCCAGTCGTTGCCCGAAGTTTGTCGAACCAAGCACCGCCGGCTTCAAGATTCAGACCGTTATAGAAAACGACATCCGCATCCGCCATCGCTTGTACGTCTGCCGGAAGTGGATCATACTCATGCGGATTTGCCCCAATCTTAACCATGCTGTGAACATCAACGTGTTCACGACCAACTTCGCGGGCGAGATCAGCGAGGATTGAATACGTCGCAACGACCTTCAGCTTTCCGTTATCTTCTGCTGGTGTCGAACAAGCAGCAAGCAAGACTGTGCTGAGGAGGACGAACAGGAAAAATTTTAATTTCATACAGTAGACTCCTTTCGTTTCCGGTGACGCATCAGACCGTGACGTGGTGAAAAGATGAAGACGAGTGCGAACAGCGTCGTCGCGACGAGGACGATCGATGCACCAGAGGATAAATTGTAGGTGAAGCTGAAATACAGTCCGACGATGGCGGACAGCGTACCGAAGCCTGCTGCTAGGAACAGCATCCGCGAGAGATGGTTCGTCAGTAAATACGCTGTCGCAGCTGGTGTGATCAGCATCGCAACGACGAGGATGATGCCGACCGTCTGAAGGGAAGCGACGGTGACGAGTGTCAGCAATGTCATCAATCCATAGTGAATCCAGCGTGTCGATAGTCCATAGGCTTGCGCCATTGTCGGGTCAAAGGAACTGATCAGCAACTCTTTGTAGAACAAGAAGATTCCCCCGAGGACGATCAATCCGATGATGACGGTCATCCACATATCGCTCGGACGGACCGCGAGGACGTTGCCGAACAAAATGTGATAGAGATCGCTACTGCTGCGCAAGAACGAAATCAAGATGATCCCGAGGGCGAAGGCGGACGTGAAGAGGATGCCGATCGCTGTGTCGTTCTTGATGCGACTGTTTTGGCTGACGAAGCCGATTCCAAGTGCCGTCACGAGACCTGTGACGATGGCACCGATCAAGAAGTTGATCCCGAGTAGATAAGAAATCGCAACACCAGGTAAAACGGCGTGCGAGATTGCATCACCCATTAACGACATCCCGCGTAAGATGATGAAACAGCCGATCACGCCGCAGATGATGCCGACCATGACGGCGGTGATCATCGCTTTTTGTAAGAACTCATACTGAAATAATGCCTCAATGAACGTCATCCTTGTCCCTCCTTACGTCGTTCGAATAGCGGTAAGCCATACGCTGGTTCGAGCCACTCCGGCGTCAAGATATCAGACGGAGGACCGACAGCGATTAGTCGTTTGTTCAACAGCATCAACGTGTCGAAGTAGTCCTCTGCTTTATGCAGATCATGGTGGACGACGACAATCGTCCGCCCTTCGGCTCGGAGTGTCCGTAAGAGTTCGATGATCATCTGCTCACTGGCGACATCGATACCGACGAACGGTTCGTCCAGCAACAGTAGTTCTGCTTCTTGGGCAAGGGCACGCGCCAGAAAGACCCGTTGTTGTTGTCCGCCTGACAGTTCACCGATTTGCCGTTCGGCATGATCGGACATACCGACGCGTTCGAGACATTCCATGGCGAACGCTTTTTGTGCTTTCGATGGTCGTTTGAATAAGCCGAGCTTCGGATAACAGCCCATCAACACGACATCCTGCACACGAACCGGGAAGTCCCAATCAATTGCACTTCGTTGCGGGACGTATGCGACACGTGACCGGACAGCTTCGAGTGGTTGATCGAGTACGCGTAACTGCTCGATCCGAGCCGGGATCAGACCGAGGATGGCTTTTAAGAAAGTGGATTTACCGGCACCATTCGGTCCGATGATACCAATCAGCGAAGCGACCGGAAGACGGACGGATACATCGGCGAGTGCATGGGTATCAAAATAGGAGACCGTGAGACGGTTAACATCAAGGGCGTACATGAATGCTCACTCCTTTGGTTTTATGGTATAGAGAAGGAAAGTTTCCTTAGGGCAAAAAGTAGATTAAAAATTTTTGATGATTCATTACTAGAGAAAGATTCGGTCTACTAATAATGTTTCCTTAAGGCAAACTTTAAAGCCGTGAGAAACAGTTGTCAACTGTTTTTCGATATCGATCGCGAATCAACTCGTGCTAAGATGAAAAGGCAGAATCGTATGGGGGTGAGGAGATTGCGTCAGACAGCAGAACAACAATGGAAGTGGCTATTGCTCGATGCGCTTGCGAAGGAAAAGCGAGAGCAAGCACAGCAAGTCATCGAAGAAGTCTATCCGTATGACATCGCGCAAGTGTATGAAGAATTAGGAGAAGACGATCAAGCACGACTCCTCGATTATCTCGATCACGAACGATTGGCAGATGTGCTTGAGGAGCTCGAAGGAGAGCAACGTCTTGCCGTCTTGCGTCGTTTAGACGTCGAGCGCGCCGGGCATGTCCTCGATTTAATGGAAAACGATGATGTCGCGGATTTACTGGAGGAACTGGGACCAGAAGAAACTGACCGTTTGCTTGGTAGCATGCGGACAGACGAGGCACTGATCGTCCGCAATCTCTTGACGTATCCACCGGAGACGGCAGGGCGTTTGATGACGAACCGGTTCATCTGGGTGGGAGAGGATTTCACGGTCGGTGAGACGGTCGAGAAGATGCGTGACTACATCGAATACTCGGAGACGATCAATTACGTGTACGTCGTCAATCAACTCAGTGAACTCGTCGGTGTCATCTCATACCGGGACGTCATCTTAGCTGAAAATACGGAACGAATCAGCGATGTCATGGAGACGAAGGTGATTCGGGTCGCAGCAGAGACCGATCAGGAAGAGGTCGCGCAATTGTTCGAACGCTACGATCTCGTTTCGCTACCGGTCGTCGAAGGCGATGTTCTCGTCGGATTGATCACGGTCGATGATGCACTCGATGTCTTACGGGAAGAAGCGAATGAAGACATCGAGAAACTCTCAGCATCCGGTAAATCAATTGATTTCGAGACGAAGCCGTGGATTGCTGCAACCCGGCGCTTGCCATGGCTCGTCTTGTTACTGTTCATCGGGCTCGTCTCCGGATCGATCATCAGTCAGTTCGAAGAGACGCTTTCAAAAGTTGTCGCGCTCGCCTTTTTCATGCCAATGATTGCTGGGATGACCGGAAATACCGGTACCCAATCGCTCGCGGTCGTCGTCCGTGGATTGATCACGCGTGAAGTCGATAAGCGGGTCGCGACGCGATTAATCCTACGAGAACTTTGGGTTGGTTTGATCATTGGTGTCATTTGTGGCGTCTTGATTGCTATCATTGCGTACGTCTGGCAAGGAAGTGCCGTCTTAGGTCTTGTCGTCGGCAGCTCACTCGTCATCACGCTGATTTTTGGAACACTGGCTGGAACGATCATTCCGCTCATCTTACATCGCTTAAAGATCGACCCGGCGATTGCGTCCGGACCGCTAATCACGACGTTGAACGATATCTTGTCGCTCCTCGTCTACTTCGGGATCGCGACCGCGTTCATCAGTCGCTTGATGTAAAAAAAACCGAACCGATTCGCCTTCTCTTCAAGAGAAAGGGAATTGGTTCGGTTTTTTTCATGCATTCTCATGCGTCGTGCGAATCCAGACCGCCAGTGGACCAACGTCGTCAAAGCCTGCTTCGAGCGCCGTGATCAGGTGATCACCGTATTCGTATCCGACGAGCGGTTGACCGGGGAAGTGTGCGGAGCACAAGCGTGCGATATCATCCCATAAGCGTTCATCAAGATAGTCGGAACTAACGTACATCAATCCGGTCGTCGTTTGGTTCGAGTAGGCGATGCAACTTGCCTGTTGTGCTTCGCAATAGAAAAAGCGGACGTCCGGATGTTGCCATAACGATTCCGGTAACTCCGGTGTCGCTTGGATTGCTTGGAAGCGAGTAAACTGCGTGGCATCCGTGACGACAGACCAATTGACGGGAAGAGGGCGACGATCGAGTATGGCGGGACGGGTCATCCATTCCGCTGTGAACAGGTGACTGAGACCAGCGCTTGAGAAATCATAGCTCGCCGTACAGTCCTTGATGCTGTACACGTCTGTCGCATTAATTCGCTGATGAGGAAGGCGAACCATCAGTTCCGGATAATAACTTGGAACGCTTCCTTTAGCGAGCCAGGTCGATTCGGTTTCTGTCACCTGGCATCCGACTTGTTCACAAACAAGGCGACACCAATCGAAATTGTTTTGGATGGCAGATTGACGCATATTTGATTCCCCCTTAATCCTCTTCCGGTTGTTTAATCAAAACGTATGACAAGGTAGCAATTAACGTCAAGAACAACCCGCAGCCGATCGTGATATACGCCATCGTGAAGACCTTACCGAGCGTCGTCGTCGGGATGAATGTCGGATGCCCGACCGTACTCAGTGTCGTGATGCAAAAGTAAAGCGCATCGATGACCGAAAGGTTTTCTTCCGTACTGTAGAAGATCGTCCCAGAGACGAGTGTCAACAAACAAAGAATCAGTAGTCCGCGGAAGTAAGACAAGTGAAAGGCGCGGCGCAATCCCTTGAATAGGCGTGAAAAAATCGTCAGTACAGATATCATCGAATCTCTCCTTTAAGATCGGTGCGTCGAGTCCATCGTATCATGAATGAGATAATCATTCTTTCCGGCATGTTTGACACCATCTATCACCTGATCAACCTGTAAGTTCAAGCGAAGAGGCATTTTTCTTGAATGGAGGAAGAACATCCCATAAGTAAGCGAACGTGAATAAGCTGAGCAGTTAGTGTTGCGGATGTGATGGAGTGCGTAAAAATATATCAATCGACATATAGAACATGATGAAGGTCGGAATCAGATAGACGATCGTAAAAAGAAACAAGGATGGCATGCGTTCCGCTCTTCGAGATGATTTTTAGATAGATAGTCTCAGTATAGTGGGCGCAGATTGCTTAGGCGGATTGAAATTTTAAAAAAGGGGAATTAATCGAGATTCAATGTCAGCCGTCGTATTTTAGCGACACCTTCGAGTCCTGACGGATCATGATGCGTCTTATGGGCGACGAAATGTTCATCGGCTTCCGTCGTCCGGATTCGTAACGGACGTTCGTCACGGTGGACGACCTCGAAGATCACCTCAGCCAGAGCTTCTGCCGATTGGCGGTCGGCATGCCGCGTTCGGTACGTCTGCAAATAAGCCGTGATGATCGGTTTGAAGTCGTCTTCGTGTAAGCCACCCGTCCGTTCAAGTTGATCGAGAACATTTGCGGTAAAGTTCGTCTCGACGGCGGCCGGTTCAATCAGGGTGACGTCGATATTGAAGTACGGTTTATAGTAGGTCGCAAGACTTTCGAACAGCCCTTCGATCGCAAACTTACTGGCACAATACAATTCATTCATCGGTTGACCGACGAGACCACTGACGCTTGAAGTCGCGAGTAAGTGACTACCTTCCGGTGCTTGTTTGAGTAAGGGGAGGCAGGCTTCAATCGTTCGGATGACACCGAAGACATTCGTTTCGAAGAGTTGCTTGATTTCATAACTTGTCGCTTGACCGAGTGCGCGCAGTAAACCATGACCGGCGTTGCAGAATACAACGTCCAGGTGATCGACCTCTTGTTCGATTTTCCGGATGGCTGCCTTCACGCTTGTTTCATCTGTGACATCGAGCGACAAGAAGGTGAGCGTCGGTAACGACACAGTCATCTCACCCGGACTCCGAACACCAGCGTAGACAGACCAGCCGGTTTCCGCAAACCGCTGCGCCGTCGCCAGACCGATACCGGAAGAAGCACCCGTGATCAATATCGTTTGCATATCAATTCCTCCGTTCTGAAAGTAGTTGTCTTCTATTATTTACCCGAATTATCATCGAATTATTTGCAATAAAATTGCATATAGTAATGAAAAAACTTAATATAAAGAAAAAAGGAGGTAGGAATCGATGGGGCAAATCGAACGGCTGCAACAGATGCGGGAATGGATCAAGACGAGTCCTGAAATTTCGCTGGATCAACTGATGCAGGAGTATCAGATTTCACGAGATACCGCACGTCGTGACGTCATCGTCCTCGAACAAGAAGGGGAGATCATTCGTGTTAAGAATGGATTAGTCCGTGCTGGTGGGACGCTTGCATATGAACAGCGGACAGAGAAACCGGAAAAACGGCGGATCGGACAGCGCGCGGCGCGTCACGTCCAAGCGAATGATCGCTTATTGCTCGACGCTGCAACGACGGTATCTGAGATGGCACGGGCACTTCCACCGTATTCACTACAGGTCATCACGAACTCACTCGATATCGCCGATCACGTCGGAGCGCGGAGGGATATTGAGCTGTACGTTACGGGAGGGCGTTTCGACCGGCATGC
The DNA here is from genome assembly GCF_002385115.1 of Exiguobacterium sp. UBA3968. Lineage (NCBI taxonomy): Bacteria > Bacillati > Bacillota > Bacilli > Caryophanales > Exiguobacterium > Exiguobacterium sp. UBA3968. The sequence goes on along the minus strand of NZ_DGCW01000005.1, from coordinate 2,078,134 downwards.
GCGAAGCTTGAGTGGAATCAAGACGGCAGACGACATCCTGAATTATCAAGTCGATTGTGTTTTTCTTGGAGCATGTGGGTTGACGGAAGAAGGACTTTTTGCGGAACAACTCGAAGAAGCGGTCGTAAAGAAAGCGATGATTCGAAGTGCGACCCGTGTCATCGTCCTCGCGGATCATACGAAATTCAATAAACGCTTTTTGCATAAAGTCTGTGATTGGGGACAAATCGATATGCTCGTCACCGATCAAGTACCAGACGCAACGTGGCAAGAACGATTAGATCATTATCATGTCGATCTCGACGTGACAGAGGAGGAAACAACATGAACCCGATTCAAACGACGCTCGTCGGATTTGGTTTTTCAGCGGTGACGTTTCACGTTCCGTTCTTACAGGCATTACCGACATTTGAAGTGACGCAAGTCGTCTCGAGTCGACCGGAGCAGGTGGCACAACATTTCAGTGAGGCGATAGTCGTCGCGACACTCGCTGAAGCTTTGCAAGATGAGAATACGGAACTTGTCGTCATCACGACACCAACGGCACTGCATTTCGAAATGGCAAAACAAGCGATCGAAGCAAAAAAGCACGTCTTACTCGAAAAGCCGGCCGTCGTGACGATCGAAGAAGCACTGGCGCTGCAAACGTTAGCAAAACAACACGGGGTTCAAATCGCCGTCTATCAAAACCGTCGCTTTGACGGGGACTTCCTGACACTTGAACAATTAATGGAAATGAACGAAATTGGGGACTGGCAAGTCATTGAGTCACGCTTTGATCGCTATCGCCCGGTTGTTCGAGAGCGTTGGCGGGAACAAGCGGGTGATGGTGCCGGCATCCTGTTTGATCTCGGCTCACACTTACTCGATCAAGCACTTGCCTTGTTTGGAGAACCGGATGCTCTGACGGGCGATGTTTACCTGCAACGTGACGGTGCTGTTGTCGATGACGGTTTCCATGTCACGCTACATTACGGTACGCGGCGTGTCATTCTTCGCTCGGCATCCTTCATCCAAGGACCGACACCGCGTTTTGAGTTCCATGCGACACGCGGCAGTTACATCAAATACGGAATGGATCCACAAGAAGGACGGCTTGCGAAAGGTCATGCTGTCGATGGACAGCTCGGCGAAGATGAAGTGGACTCCTATGGCTATCTCCAGATCGCCGATCAGCCAGTTGAGCGCCTCGCGACACTTCCAGGCAGTTATGCGACGTTTTACGAACAGTTGGCGGAAGGACTTCGCGGTGGACGGGTACCTGTCGATTTACGCGACGCTGAAAAAACAATGCGCTTGATTGAAGCAGTGCGCATCAGCAGTGATGAAGGGCGACGCCTCTTACGAAAGGAATGGGATGCATGGAAGAATTGAAAGTGCTGCTTGCGGAAGAGGAAGAACTCGTCCTGACGTCACTGACGAATACGGAAGCAATCGGGATGGGACATGAGTTGATCGGACGGGCGATGAAGAAAAACTTGTCGATTGCCGTTGAAATCAAACGGAATGGGCAGCGTTTATATTACGCGGCGCTCGATGGTACGGCACCGGATCAAGAAGAGTGGATTCGCCGGAAATCGAACGTCGTCTTGCGACATGGCTATAGCTCGCTGTACATGCGTCGGTATAATGAGAGCAAACATCGCTCGTATCATACGATGTATGCTGTTTCTCCAGCCGATTATGTCGATGCCGGTGGGTCGTTCCCGATCCGGATCGAAGGAGTCGGTGTCGTTGGTACGATCACCGTTTCCGGTCTATCGCAGGAAGCAGATCATCGTCTTGCGACGGAAGCGTTGCGCTTACTTAAGAGACAACAGCTGGGGCAATAAGGTATTTATAAAACACAAGTGTTGATTCTCGTGCAAGACTTCGCTTTCCACGGGCGGAAGGCGAGCCTCCTCGCCGCATTCGCGCCTACGGGGTCTCACCCATTCCGCTTTTCCCGCAGGAGTCTTCGTCTTGCACGTTCATCAACGGATCATTCGACACGAAAAAACCGAAATGCTGAAGTGAATATACTTCAGCATTTCGGTTTTTTATGTTCTATTTTGATAGATCATGAGAAACAGCAGGACTCACGTTGTTCACGCGACTCCTACAGGAAAAAGCGCAAGATCTTGCGCTGTCAGAGACAAACAAGACCCGTGTCGGCTGTCTGTGACAGTCGAGACTGGCTTGTGTCTCGCCTGAGGAAAGCGCGTGAACGAATCGTGAGGACAATCGTCACGATGCAATCGAATCAGATGAAGCCGACACGTCTTTGCGTGTGTTCCCGCGATAGACGAAGTAAAGCGCAGCAAGCATCGCAAGCAGACCAAGCAGACGTTTTCCGTCGAGCGGAACGACGACGCCACCGAACGCACCGATGTGATCAATGACCATACCTGCTGCGAGTTGACCGATGACGGTCGCGATACTAGCTGCCGTGACACCAATCTGCGGAACGGCAAGAATCGTCAGGAATAGATAACTGACGCCGAACAGGACAGCACTTAGTTGCCAACGTGGTGCTTCGAGCAAGAGCAATACGTTTCCTTGACCAAAGAACAGGATGGCGAGTGCGAGAATCAGCATCCCCGTGAAGAAGGTCAGAAACGTACTTTCAAGGGCACCAGCCTTTTGACTGAAGGCACCGTTGATGGACGACTGTGCGCTCAGCATGACGCCACCGAGTAATGTAAAACCAAGTAATAAAATATTCACGAGCGAACCTCCTTAAAAGATAAGAAATAGGGCGACGAGCATCAGAGCAGAAGCCATTAGCTTGTCGCGATTGATGGGACGTTTCGGACTACCAAGCCAACCGTTATGTTCGATGACCATACTAGCGACCATTTGACCGAGAATGACACTGATCATGGCGAGACCGACACCGACGAGCGGGATGCTGATGATCAAGATCGTCAAGTAGATGCTACCGAGTAGACCACCGAGCAAGGTCCATTTCGGTGCGCGGAATGTATAGCCGAGTGAACCCCTTCCGAAGAAGAGGACGATCAATCCGATGATGATCGTACCGGCGAAGAAATTATAAAAGCTACTTTCGAGTTTTCCGACGAAGTTCCCGAGCTCACCATAGATTGCTCCTTCGACACTTAAAGCGATACCCGCAAGTAACGCGAGTGCGTAATACACGATTTTCAACAGAATTCATCCTTTCACGAATCTAAATATCGAGAAATGACGATATGTAAGGCGAGGAGAACGGATCAAAGTTCTCCTTTGAGGTACGATGCAAGCTCCTGGATTTTTTCTTCATTTCGCCGGTAATACGTCCATTTGCCGTGACGTTCGGATTCGAGCAATCCGACTTTTTGCAACATCGTAAGATATTGGGAGACGGTCGATTGAGATAAGTTCGCCTTCTCTTGGATATCTCCGACGCAAATGCCTCCCTTGTCCGACAAATTCGTCGCGAGATGGGCCGTCGGCTTATTGAAATGAGTCTCGGGATCCTTGAGCCAGCGTAAGATATCAAGACGTACCTCGTTCGATAATGCCTTGAATAGATCCACTTGATTTGTCATACGCTTAAACTAATCGATGATTCTCGATATGTCAATTCAAGACACTTATGGTTGAACGAATGCATGCTTGAGAAGGCGATGTGTCACTTTAGTTGCTGTATACGGATCAAAACCGAATCGTTCATAAAAGGTACTGGCATCGTCCGTATAGAGCCAGAGCTCGGAATACGTCAAAAGTGCTTCCGGGATGATTTTCTCAAGTAGTTGCGTACCAACACCGTGGTGTCGTATTTCTGGTAAGACATAGACATGACGAATCCGACCGACGTCGTTCGTGCCGGTTTGTTTCATATACCCCCCGCACGCGATGACGTGTCCGGAAAGAGATAAAGCGACAAACAATGCCTCACCATCCTCTTGGAACGTTTCATTTCGCCGTTCGCGTAGCATCCGTTCGATGAAGGGATAGCCTTCCTGTGTACTCTTTGATAAAATTGGTAACCAGTTGAAGGCATCAAAATCGTTGACCCGTTCGATTGTCATCTCCATCTGTCATTCCTCCTTCTTCTCTCTTGGATATTCCTTTTTCGGGAGCGGGAAAAACACGAATCGAGAATCAATTCGAGCTTTTTTTAAATAGAGACTGGATTTTTAAAAGCCATTTTGCGTATAATGAGAAGTAATGGATTGAACGCAAATGAAAGGAAGTGGCCGTCACAATGAGCCTCAGCCGTTTAAGTAAAGAAGAGATTACTGATCTTTCGCTGATCGAATTCGTCAATGAAATGTTGCAAGAAGCTGGCGAACAGCCAATCACGTTCGATGACATCACGTCAGAAATCGAAAAGTACCATACGTTTACAGATGAAGAAGACAAGTTCGAGAAACTTGCTCAACTCTATACAGACATGAACATCGACGGAAACTTCGTTAACGTCGGAGCGAACCGTTGGTCACTCCGCGCTTGGTATCCGTTTGATAAGTCGGATGAGGATCTCGTCATCGAAGCGCGTCAACGTGGAGAACTTGATGAGTTTGAAGAAGAGTTCAACTATGATGCAGAAGAAGATGAGTTCGAGACGATCGAAGACGATCTCGATACATTCGCGAAGACAGCAGACTATGATTCAGCTGACGACAGCGAAGACGAGGATACGTTCAAAAAAGTCGCAGCCATCGATGATCTCGATGACGATCTCGACGAAGAAGACTTAGAAGACTTCGAAGAAGAAGAGGAAGTCTAAGCACGATCAACTACAACTGTACAGCTGCTATTTCCCTATAGAAATGGCAGTTTTTTCGTTGACGGCTGACGAACGAGCGCGAAAATTTTTCTCTGAAAAATTAGGCTTGACGAAGTTTTCCGAATGACGTAAGTTAGTCATGGGCTTCTTTAAGCAACGTGCTTATTTCAGCAAAAGTGTCTCCTATTATGGGGGCACTTTTGCTTTTTTGTTTTTACCACCTCTGTTTTGTTGAGATGTGAATTAGAGAAGGGAGCAATATTTAACATGACAAAGTATATTTTCGTAACAGGTGGCGTCGTATCGTCACTCGGTAAAGGGATCACCGCTGCATCGCTCGCTCGTCTCTTGAAAAACCGTGGCCTTAACGTCACGATCCAAAAATTTGACCCGTACATCAACATCGACCCGGGTACAATGAGCCCGTACCAACACGGGGAAGTTTTCGTCACAGATGATGGCGCAGAGACGGACCTTGACCTTGGTCACTACGAGCGCTTCATCGACATCAACTTGAGCCAAAACGCAAACGTCACGTCTGGTCGTATTTACTCGACGATCCTCAAGAAGGAACGCCGTGGAGACTACAACGGTGGAACAGTCCAAGTCATTCCGCACATCACGAACGAAATCAAAGACCGTGTCTTCCGTGCTGGAAAAGAAACGGGCGCAGACGTCGTCATCACGGAGATTGGTGGAACAGTAGGGGATATTGAGTCGCTTCCGTTCATCGAAGCCATTCGCCAAGTGAAAAACGATATCGGAAAAGAAAACGTCATGTACGTCCACTGTACGCTTGTTCCGTATCTTGCAGCAGCAGGTGAGCTCAAGACGAAACCGACACAACACAGTGTCAAAGAACTCCGTAGCTATGGTATCCAGCCAGACATCATCGTCTTACGTGCAGAGCACCCAGTCCCACAAGAGATGAAAGATAAAATCGCTCTCTTCTGTGACACACGTCCGGAAGCAGTCATCGAAGCACAAGATGCATCGACGCTCTACGAAGTACCGCTCAACTTGCAACGTCAAGGCATGGACCAACTCGTCTGTGACTACTTCAAGTTCGACACACCAGTTGCTGACATGACGGCTTGGAAACAACTCGTCCACACAGTGACGCACCTCGAGAAGACGACGAAGATCGCACTCGTCGGGAAATACGTCGAATTGCGTGATGCGTACATCTCAGTTGCAGAAGCACTGAAACACGCTGGATTCGCCTTCAACAGTGATATCGAAATCGACTGGATCAACGCAGAAGACGTGACGCGCGAAAACGTCAACGAATTGCTCGGTTCAGCAGACGGAATCCTCGTTCCTGGTGGATTTGGAGAACGCGGAATCGAAGGGAAAATCGAAGCGACACGTTTTGCACGTGAAAACAACGTACCGTTCTTCGGTATCTGCCTCGGTATGCAACTCGCGACAGTTGAATTCGCACGTAACGTACTCAATCTTGAAGGCGCACACTCAGCGGAAATCGACCCAGCGACACCATACCCAATCATTGACTTGTTGCCAGAACAAAAAGACATCGAGGATCTCGGTGGTACACTCCGTCTCGGACTTTACCCATGTAAACTCGAAGATGGAACGAAAGCACGTGCCGCTTATTCAAGCGAGCTCGTCTACGAACGTCACCGTCACCGTTATGAGTTCGGTAACGAATTCCGTGAGCAGTTCGAAGCGAACGGCATGGTCTTCTCAGGTACGAGTCCAGACGGTCGTCTCGTTGAGATCATCGAGATTCCAGAACACAAATGGTTCGTCGCGTGTCAGTTCCACCCAGAATTGATCTCACGTCCAGAACGTCCACAAGCACTCTTCCATGACTTCATCCAAGCTTCACTTGGTGAATGAAAAGAAAGATAATCAAAGACGCGGTAACCTTCAGCATCTTGAAGTTTACCGCGTCTTTTTTGATTAATTATATTCAGAACTACATATTATAGAAGAAAAGTGTTAATCCCACTCTTCCGTCATCTCTTGTAGTTGCGTCAAGATATGTGTCAAGAGGAACGCGCAAAGGGCAAGACTCGGCAGTCCGTGACGTGAACCGTCCTCTGCCGGAAGCAATCCTTTATTAAACTTCAATGCGAGCGGTGCAATCGAACGCTCGAGCGTTTCTGTCACGTCACTGAGTGTGACGATCGCATAAGGCGTATGCCATGCGTCATAGCGGGCAAGAGAAGCGAGAAGGTCGGAGCGTTCCGTATCTGGCGTAAAGATTAAGACGCGATCGACAGCGTGCAGTGTCTTTCGATCCTTGATTTTCGTAACCCGTTTCATCTGATCCGGACCTTCTGAGAGCATTGGATAGAGTCCTTCACATTCACCGTAAGCGTCGACGTAGACCGTGCCTTCTCCGACGAGCGCCTGTGCGAGCAGACGGACGACATCGAATAGTTCGTCTTCCTGTTTTGCGAGCGTTTGCAACTTTCCGTTGAATTGTGTAGCTAAGATTTTCATCATTTTTCTTCATCCTTTCTGTATTTCTCTCAAGGACAGTATAAAGCAAGTTTTGCTTTAGTGTAGAATGGAAATAACTAGAGGGGGAGTGGCAGAGATGAAAGGCAGATTGTTGATCGTCGAGGATGAGCCGGGAATCCGGAACTTACTTGCACAATTGTTCCGGACAGAAGGGTATGAAACGGACGTCGCCGTCGATGGAGAGGAAGCGATCGTCTATTTACAAGAAGCGGCATATGATTTGCTGTTGATGGATGTCAACATGCCGGGGCGGACCGGGATCGAGGTTTTACGTCATCAGGACCGGATCGGACGACGTGTCCGGACGATTTTAATGACGGCACTCGGTGAAAAAGAAGCGATGGAAGAAGCGAAACGATTAGGGGTCGTCGCCTTCTTCGGGAAGCCATTTGACATCTTCGAATTAAAAAAAGAAGTGACTGTGCAAATTTCTCACGATGTAAGCGGTTAATCCTTCACGTCGCCGTCACAAACCAAAAAACCAAGCGAAATGCTGTACGTTCCGATGAATCAGTATGTTATAATCAGTCTGAAATTGCACGAGTTCGTGTAAGCAGCGATCAAAACAGAGGAGGATGTCATTATGCCATTAGTATCTATGACAGACATGTTAAACAAAGCTCTCGAAGGTAAGTATGCAGTAGGTCAATTCAACATCAACAACCTCGAGTGGACACAAGCGATTCTCGGTGCGGCTCAAGAAGAGCAGTCACCAGTTATCCTTGGAGTATCTGAAGGTGCAGCACGCCACATGGGCGGATTCTACACTGTCGTGAAAATGGTTGAAGGTCTCGTACACGACATGAAAGTAACAGTTCCAGTCGCAATCCACCTCGACCACGGTTCGAGCGTTGAAAAATGTAAAGAAGCGATCGACGCTGGATTTACATCTGTCATGATCGATGATTCGCACAGCCCGATCGACACAAACATCGAAACAACTAAAGCAGTCGTTGAATACGCTCACGCTAAAGGCGTTTCAGTTGAAGCGGAAGTTGGTACAGTTGGTGGACAAGAAGACGACGTCATCGGTGATGTCATGTACGCGAAACTTGACGAGTGTGTACGCATCGTTAAAGAAACTGGAATCGACACGCTTGCTCCTGCACTCGGTTCTGTTCACGGACCATACAAAGGTGAACCAAACCTCGGATTCAAAGAGATGGAAGAAATCCGTGACGCTACAAACCTCCCACTCGTTCTTCACGGTGGAACTGGAATTCCGACACACGATATCGAAAAAGCGATCTCACTCGGAACTTCAAAAATCAACGTTAACACAGAGAACCAAATCTCATTCGCGAAAGTCGTTCGTGAAGTGTTGGCTGAGAAACCAGAAGCATATGACCCACGCGTATTCATCGCACCAGGTCGTGAAGCAATCAAACAAACTGTCATCGGTAAGATGCGTGAGTTCGGTTCAAGCAACAAAGCTTAATCGACTCCTCTTTAAAGTGCGGTAGACTTCGGTCTACCGTGCTTTTTTCATATCATATGAACGTGTATTCGATGGAAAACAGTAGGACTTCTCGTGAAAAAAACCTATAATAGAGTCGTAAGCGATTTCAAGGGATGAAAGGGGAACGAGAAAGATGAGATTTTTCATTGACACAGCAAACGTAGAGGACATCAAGAAAGCGCATAAAATGGGGATTTTAGATGGTGTCACGACGAATCCATCGCTCGTCGCTAAGGAGGGCGTCGATTTCCATACAAGACTTCGTGAAATCTGTGAAATCGTCGGAGATGTCTCTGTCAGCGCTGAAGTCATCGCGCTTGATGCAGAAGGAATGATTCGCGAAGGGAAGGAACTTGCCCAGATCGCACCGAACATTACGGTTAAGGTTCCAATGACTCCGGCCGGACTCGAAGCGGTCGCAGCACTTTCAAAAGAGAAGATCACGACGAACGTCACATTGATCTTCAATCCGAACCAAGCATTACTCGCAGCCCGTGCTGGTGCGACATACGTATCACCATTCCTCGGTCGTCTAGATGACATCGGTCAAGATGGAATGGGGCTCGTCGAGACGATTGCTCAAATTTTCGTCGTACATGATATTCCGACACAAATCATTGCGGCATCGGTCCGGAACCCGGTTCACGTGACGAACGCTGCTCTTGCGGGCGCAGACATCGCGACGATTCCATTCTCGGTCATCGAGTCACTCACACACCACCCACTCACGACGCAAGGAATTGAAAAGTTCCTCGCGGACTGGGAAAAAACGCAGCAATAATCGTAGCGAAGAGAAAGGTTGATGGAACGTGGACATTTTGCATATCGTAGGGCAACAACGCCTAGAAGGAACCGTATCAATCAGTGGTTCGAAGCAAAGCGCCATTCCGTGTCTTGCTGCAGCTCTACTGACGGATCAGACGGTCATTCTAGAAGGCGTGCCGGAAATTGGCGACGTCGCGACAATGATCGAGATTTTAGAGACGCTCGGCACGGTCGTGACACGTCAAGGCGATATGGTGACGATTGATCCAAGTCGGGTTGAATCGATGCCGTTAACTGGTGCGGAGACGCGCAAGTTACGCGGATCGATCTACCTTATGAGCGTTCTGGCGGCCAGATTCAAACAAGGAGTCGTCGGTCTGCCTGGGGGTTATGACATCGGACCACGACCGATTGATTTACACATCAAAGCACTGGAGCGTCTCGGTGTTTCCGTACGTAACGAGCAGGGCGTCCATTACATGCGCGTCGACCGTCTCGTCGGAAACCGAATCTATCTCGATCTTCCGTCATTCGGAGCGACGATCAGTGCTTTACTCGTCGCTGTCTTCGCTGAAGGAACGACTGTCATCGAAAACGCTGCCTATGATCCAGAAGTCATCGACGTCAGTACGATGCTGACGAACATGGGGGCAAGTGTCAAAGGGGCAGGAACGGATGAGATTCGAATCAAAGGTGTCTCACGCCTGAGTGGTTGCCGGCATACCTTGATTCCAGACCGGATGGAAGCAGGAACGTTTTTGACGATGGGCGCGGCACTTGGGCGCGTCACCGTCGATAACGTCATTCCGCTCCATCTCGAGAGCGTTATCCAAAAACTCGAGCGGTATGGTGCGTTGATCGAAGTGACAGATGATTCCGTCACGGCGACATTTCATGAGGCGAAGCCGGTCGATATTCGTGTCTTCCACTACGGTGGATTCCCAAGCGATCTACAACCTGTCATCTCGGCAGCGTTGTTGCAAGCGAAAGGAGCGAGTATCGTTGTCGATAAGTTGTACCCGCAACGTTTCCGACATGTACAGGAGTTACGGCGCTTAAACGCCCGAATCACGCATGAAGACGCTTCGATCATCATTCGTGGTGGCGAATCCTTACTCGGTACGGAAATCGAGGCACCAGATCCACGCGGTGGCGCAGCACTTGTCTTGGCGGGACTTCTCGCTTCAGGGGAGACGACATTGCACCACGCGGAAGTGCTTGACCAGAGTTACGAACGATTTGATCAGAAGTTGAAGGAACTAGGCGCCCTCGTATGGCGTGAAACGATTTGACCGATTTGTAACAAGGGAGAGGGGACATACACATGGAGAGAAGTCTATCAATGGAACTTGTACGCGTCACGGAGGCGGCAGCACTTGCCTCTGCACGTTGGATGGGAAAAGGATTGAAGAATGAAGCGGATGATGCGGCAACAAGCGCGATGCGTGATGTCTTCGATACGATTCCGATGAAAGGAACCGTCGTCATCGGGGAAGGCGAGATGGATGAAGCACCGATGCTTTACATTGGAGAAAAGCTAGGAAATGGGTATGGACCACGACTTGACGTCGCTGTCGATCCGCTCGAAGGAACGAATATCGTCGCAAAAGGAACATGGGGCGCACTTGCTGTCCTCGCTGTTGCGGATGCGGGAGATTTACTCCATGCACCGGACATGTACATGGATAAGATTGCAGTTGGTCCAGAAGCAGCAGGACACATCAGTCTGGATGCGACGATTGAAGAAAACATCGCAGCCGTCGCAAAGGCGAAGAACAAGGAAATCGAAGACGTCGTCGTCTCGATCCTTGATCGCGAACGTCATGAAGAAATCATTCAACGGATTCGGGCAACAGGGGCACGGATTCGCTTGATTGGTGACGGTGACGTTGCTGGTGCGATCAATACGGCGTTCCCGCATACAGGGATTGATATCTTGCTCGGTTCAGGTGGCGCACCGGAAGGCGTTCTTGCTGCCGTTGCCTTGAAGTGTCTCGGTGGAGAGCTCCAAGGGCGCTTGTTACCAGCAGACGATGCCGAGATCGAACGTTGTAAGAAGATGGGCATCGAAGATCCATCGAAGATTCTCATGATGGACGATCTCGTCGCAGGAGACGACTGTATCTTTGCTGCGACAGGGGTCACGGACAGTGAGTTGATGAAAGGTGTCCAGTTCACGGCACAAGGCGGTCAGACACACTCTGTCGTCATGCGTGCGAAATCCGGAACGGTTCGCTTCGTTGAAGGCATTCACTCGTTTAAGAAAAAACCGAAGCTTGTCATTAAGTAAAAGAGACGGACTCATATGTGAGGACTTGATCGATAAAAAAGAGTTGGTGTTTCGGATAATTTCCGAAACACCAACTCTTTTTGCTATGTTTCTAGGAATCAAGACGTTCATCCTCAACTCCTAGAGGAAAAGGAAACGTGCTAACGTTTTCCGCTTCGTTAAATCGTATGGGAAGATTGCAGTGCCTCCAAATCGCTCGACATGAAATTTCGTTTTGAAGAGCATTGTCTCACGTTTGACGAGCAGGACGTGATTTCATTATCGTACAGATAAGCGAATTCACGACTAAGACCTCTTGAAGCACCTGTGATGAAGACATGCATCCTATTTCCTTCTTATGAATTGAATGAGATGAAAAAAAGCGATCGAGCCAATGCTCAACCGCTTTGAGATGATGAATTAAAGGTAAGATCCTGCGCCGACAAGGCGTGAACCCCAGTACCCTGATTTGAAGCTTGAGTATTTAACGCCACCTGTTTCTGAGTTAACCATGCTTGACTTACTTGTTGCGATCCCGACGTGTTGAATGCCGCTACCGTGTGAGAAGAAGACAAGATCTCCTGGTTGTACGCTTGAAACGCTGACTTTCTTAGAAGAAGAATATTGTGAAGAAGACGTACGTGGCAATGTTTTACCAGCCGCTTTCTTGTAAACGTAGCTTGTGAAACCAGAGCAGTCGAATCCACGAGTCGTTGTTCCGCCCCATACGTATGGTGTACCTTTATGTTTTGCTGCTTCGTTCAGGATTTTCGTCCGTTTAGAAGATGTGCTTGTTGATTTTTTAGCGCTTGAAGATGATTTGTATGTCTTTGTGTATTGTGAGAAGACATAACGTGTTTTACCGCCGTATGAGATTTTTGTCCAGCTGCCTGATTTGCCTTTGTATGTAAAGACTTGACCAGCGTTGACTTTCCCGACGATGCTTGCTTTCGTAGAAGGAGCTGTCCGAACACGAAGACCGTTGTCCGTGATCTTGACTTTCGTGACTGTTGCTGCTTCAACTTTACCTGTACCCACTGATGTAAAACCTGAAACCACTAAGGCTGCTGTCGCGATCGATGCTAGAAAACGTTTCATGTTAAGAATTCCTCCGTTTTAATGTAGTGTGTTGCGTCCGTAAGTTATATGATGAAATCATTAAGTGTGTGATTAAGCAGTGAACCTTACAACTGTGTAAGAATTTTGTCTGCAGGAATATCTTAGCATGTGCGCCCTTAAAAACGTTTTTTCAGTTAGAAGACAAAATAGATGCTTTTGTAACATAACTGAAATAATATCCTTGAATATTACAAAGTAAGAAACGCAAAGGATTGTTGACGACGAATTTAAAAAAATATGATACCTTTAGTTCACGAAAGAAATTACATACCTCCTGATGTATGTATGGAAGTATGCTGAATGCAGTTGAATTTATAAAGAATAGGTGAAAAACATGCCAACAACTGATAAAAAAGATAAACCTGAACGTTCCTATACTTTGGCTCAATTGAGCCAGCTGACATTAAAAGAATTATATGAAATCGCAAAGACGAAGAATGTCCCGCAATATCGGGAAGCCCGTAAGCGTGAGTTGATGTTCAAGATTCTAAAAGCACAGGCGGAATCAACAGGTCTTTATTTCCTCGAAGGGGTACTTGAAGTCATCCCTGGTAATCCACAAATGCAAAACGATGGTGGCTTCGGCTTCCTTCGCCCTATCAATTATTCCCAATCCTCTGAAGATATTTATATCGCCGCTTCTCAAATCCGACGCTTCAATCTACGTAATGGTGATGTCGTCACAGGTAAAGTACGCCCACCGAAGGAAAACGAACGTTTCCAAGGGTTACTTAGTGTGGAAGCCGTCAACGGCGAAGCACCGGATACAGCGCGTAACCGTTTGTTCTTCCCGGCGCTGACACCGATCTATCCGGATCGTTTAATGCGTCTTGAGACAGAGCCACGTCATTTATCGGTTCGTGTCATGGATATGATTGCACCAGTTGGGTTTGGACAACGCGGTTTGATCGTCGCACCACCAAAAGCAGGGAAGACGTCACTCCTCAAAGAAATCGCGAACTCGATTCAAGAGAATCATCCGGATGTCGAGCTGATCATTCTATTGATCGATGAGCGACCAGAGGAAGTAACTGACATCGAGCGTTCGGTTCCGGGAGCAGACGTCGTCAGTTCAACGTTCGACGAAACACCGGACAACCATGTGCGGATTTCTGAACTTGTCCTTGAACGGGCGATGCGACTTGTCGAACATAAAAAAGATGTCGTCATCTTGATGGATTCGATCACGCGTTTGACTCGTGCGTATAACTTAACAGTGCCGCAAAGCGGACGGACGCTTTCAGGGGGGATTGACCCAGCAGCGTTCCACAAACCAAAACGGTTCTTTGGTGCGGCGCGAAACATCGAACATGGTGGCAGTTTGACGATTCTTGCGACGGCGCTCGTCGAGACGGGATCCCGCATGGATGACGTCATCTATGAGGAATTCAAAGGAACAGGAAACATGGAGCTACATCTCGATCGTAAGCTGTCGGAACGCCGAATCTTCCCGGCAATCGACATTCGCAAATCAGGTACGCGGAAGGAAGAACTCTTGCTTCCGAAAGAGCAACTCGATGCGCTCTGGACGATTCGTCGGACGATGAACGAGTCGAACGAGTTCGTCGATACGTTCCTGCGTAAGATTCGCGACACGAAAAATAATGAAGAATTTTTTGCTGAACTTGAGAAAGAAAAGAAGAAGACGGTCCGACGTGCACCTGCTAAACCGCGTACCGTCAAGAAGGAAGCAACGACGGAAAAATAACTATTGCGACGCGTAAAAAAATCGTTTAGTATAGGAAGGTAACTTACTCTGGCTCAGCAAATGGACCAGGGCGGAAGGAGAGAAATCAACCATGAAACAAGGAATTCACCCTAACTACAACAAAGTAGTATTTATGGATTCAACGACTGAGTACAAATTCTTAAGCGGTTCTACTCGTTCTTCGAACGAAACGATCACTTGGGAAGATGGTAACGAGTACCCACTCATCCGTGTGGATGTGTCTTCAGACTCGCACCCATTCTACACAGGTCGTCAAAAGTTCAACGCGGCAGATGGTCGTGTCGATCGCTTCAACAAAAAATACGGCCGCAAGTAATTACTTGCCGGTTCTTAAAAAACAGCCTGCCTCCATTACGGAAGCAGGCTGTTTTTGTATAGACTGAATTGCGAACGGTACGTAAGGTACGTCTTTAAGACGAACGAGAAAGCAATCCCGCCGACGATCCCGATCAAGTACGGCATAGCATCTGGATGTGCCAAGATGTAGTCGACGACTTTATGGAACGAGATATGACGACCAACAAAGTAGCCGGCGCCCAAGAACACACTGACCCAAATCAAAGCACCTGTATACGCGTAACTCGCAAAAATGCGAAACGGCATTTTTGAAACACCTGCAAAAAAGGCAGAGAGTTGGCGAAGACCAGGTATGTAGTAACCGATGATCAAGACCGATTTGCCGTAACGACGAAATCCGGCTTCAGCGGAGAGAATGTGTTTTTCTGAGATGCGCATCTTTGGTCCGACGCGATGCAACAGGGGCATGCCGAGTTTTAAGCCCAGCACGTAGCTAATCGTCATTCCGATGCAACTGCCAGCGTAAGCGGCAAGAATCGTACCGAACAGCGGTAGATTGCCTTGATGCATCCAAAAACCGGACAGGACGAGCAAGGTCTCATCAGGAACCGGCAATCCCACGATACCACCTGCGAGAAGGACGGAAAGACCAAGGGCGCCATATTGGTGCAGAATGTCATGTAAGAGATGATGAATCGGGGACACCTTCTTTCGCGAGAATCTTCTTCTTTAGTGTACAGGAAATGGATGAAGGTTGGAATGAAAGGACAAAAATTCTAGGTAAAGAAAAAATGAATTTTGATTTCCGGAAGTCAACCCTTTTTCTCAATACCGTTTCGAGCTATACTCGTTAAAGTGACTATTTTTAGAGGACGGTGTCGGACGATGATGCATGTAATAAATCAGTACGGCTGGATCGAAGTAATTTGTGGTAGTATGTTTTCCGGGAAATCGGAAGAGTTGATTCGTCGTGTCAGACGGGCACAGTACGGCAAACTGCCCGTTCAAGTATTCAAGCCGGCAATCGACGACCGGTACCATGAAGAGCATGTCGTCTCTCACATCGGAAATTCCGTCGTGGCGATTCCAATGGCGACGAGTCGTGATCTCTATGCAGCAGTAGCGGAAGAAACACAAATTGTCGGAATTGATGAAGTTCAATTCTTTGATGATGAGATCGTTCAAGTCATCGAAGCACTTGCGCAAGACGGAAAACGCGTCATTTGTGCAGGACTCGATCAGGATTTCCGGGCAGAGCCATTTGGCAAGATGCCGGAATTACTGGCGCGCGCAGAATTTGTGACGAAACTTCAGGCGATCTGTCTCTCATGTGGCGATCCGGCTTCCCGGACACAACGTTTGATTGATGGAAAACCAGCGAACTATGATGATCCGATCATTTTAGTCGGCGCTTCAGAATCGTATGAGCCACGGTGCCGCCACTGCCATGAAGTGCCAGGAAAGCCGAAGCCGCTCCAAACGATGCAGCACCAAAAAGGATAAACAAAAAAGACGAACCGATGATGGTCGTCCTTTGATGTAACAGCTGTTCGCTTCTAAGTGAAGACGAATAGCTGTTTTTTTTTATTATCCCGTTTCCTGTGAGAAACGACTCGAGCGTTCGATGAAACGAATCGTCTCACGCACGATCAAATCCTGATCATGATCGAGGGTCGCGACGTGGTACGAGTTGAGGAGACAGTAGATTCGTTTATCATTCGTCCCGATATGCTGATGCAGGTAATCCGAGCTCGACGGCGGAACGACGTGATCGGTCGCCGAGTAAAGAATCAATGTCGGTAGAAGGATCGATCCAAGGCGTCCTTTCGTCTCATCCATCAAGCGGACGAGTTCGAATGCACAACGACTCGGAACGAGGTCATAGATGATTTCGAAAGCAGACCGTTTGATATCCGGTGCCCCTTCAGGTAAGTACTGTGGACCATCTTCAAACGACAGTGCTTCATAAGACGGAACGGAGAGAGCGGCATTGATCGTAATGATGCCTGAAAATGGAATCCCGTCAGCGGCGAGCGATAGTGCGAGCGTCGCGCCCATCGATTGACCGATGACGAAGACTTGATCGCATGTTTCTTGTAAACGTGCATAGCCGTCTTGCAGGCTCTGCTTCCAACATCGAGCAGTCGATTGTTCGAACTCACGGACGTTCGTCCCGTGACCACGCAAACGTGGAGCATAGACAGTGAATCCTTTAGCAGCAAATGCCTCACCGACGTCCCGAACACTTTGCGGGGTCGCATTAAAACCATGACAGATTAAAATGCCGATCGGTCCACCTTGAAGATAAAATGCTTCAGCACCAGTCAATACAGGATAGTTCATCATTACTATTTTTCCTCCATTCGTGAAAAAAACTCGTCAACGTCACTGCTTGGACGCCCACGAGTTTTTCACCGTATCATCCAAAGCCGCGCTTTGCTGGTCGGAGCACCTTACAGATTGCAGGTTGCCGTGAAGTCATAGAGCCAGGTCTCTCGTTCACTCTTGATAAATATCATATTGGAATTGTCGGATTAATCATTGAAACGATGGTAGCACGACCGAAAATGCCTTGTCAAATCGTTCTGGACGAATCGTGATTTGTTCTTTCAGCTAACTCATAACTTATGACTCAATCGATATGCGCCAAATGGATTATTTTTGCAAAGTTGGTTGACTTTTAAAGGTTCGACCCGTAATGTAAAAATTAGTTTTACGACATAAGCAACAACGCAACAACACACATACGAATTTCATACCGCAATACTTATCCAGAGAGGTGGAGGGACTGGCCCTACGAAACCTCGGCAACAGACTCATTATGAGCACTGTGCCAATTCCATCAGACAGATGTCTGAGAGATGAGTGGAGTGGATTCTGCCATTGTGCGGATCCAGGTCTCTTCTTGTTTCTCAAGAAGGGACCTTTTTTGTTGAATGAAGGGGGAAAACGGAATGATTGCATTTCATCAAGTCAAAAAAACGTACGTCACGAAGGATCAGACGATCGCAGCACTCGACGGTGTCGACCTGACGATCGAGAAAGGCGAAATCTTCGGTGTCATCGGCTTTAGCGGTGCCGGGAAAAGTTCATTGCTCCGCTGCGTCAACCTGTTAGAACGACCGACGTCAGGAACAGTGACGGTCGACGGAGAAGATTTAACACAACTATCACCAAAAAAATTACGCCAAGCGAAACAGCGGATCGGGATGATCTTTCAACACTTCAATCTATTGAATGCAAACACGGTCTTTACGAACGTTGCGAAACCACTCGTTCTCGCAGGTGTCAAGAAAGACGAGATTCGTCGCCGGGTGACGGAATTACTCGAATTCGTCGATCTTGCGGATAAGGCGGATCATTACCCGGATCAATTATCCGGCGGACAAAAGCAACGTGTCGGCATCGCCCGGGCACTAGCGACGCAACCATCCGTGCTCTTATGTGACGAAGCGACGTCAGCACTCGATCCTCAGACGACACATCATATTCTCCAGTTATTAAAACGCATCAATGCGGAATACGGGATCACCATTCTCTTGATCACCCATGAGATGGGCGTCATCCGGGAGATTTGTGACCGGGTCGCCGTCATCGAAGCCGGGAAGCTGATCGAGTCAGGAACAGTCTTTGATGTCTTTTCGAATCCGCAGACCGAGACAGCGAAAAACTTCGTCCGCTCCGTCATGCATGATGAAATTCCGGCATCAATTCGTCAGTTGATCGAGTCACGGAATGCGCATCCGATCTATAAGATTCATTTTCTCGGACATCACACCGGGCAACCACTCTTATCGCAAGTCGCAAAACGCTTCGACGTCGATGTCAACATCCTGCACGGTAGCATCACGGAGTTACAGGAAACACCGTTCGGTACATTACTTGTTGAACTGATCGGTGAAACAATCGAAGTAAAACGGGCCTTACAGTACATCGATCAGGCACAGGTGACCGTCGAGGAGGTGCTTGCTGATGCTAGTTAACTACAGTGATATCTGGACAGCATTTTTGCAGACGATGACGATGGTGTCAGTGTCGTTATTATTTTCAACTTTGATCGGTTTACCACTCGGCATCCTGCTCGTCGTCACCCGGAAAGGGGCATTGCTCGAGAACGTCCCGCTGTTCACATTCTTCAACAGTATCGTCAATATCTTCCGTTCAATTCCGTTCATCATCTTACTTGTTGCGATCATCCCGTTGACACGGTTGATCGTCCAGACGTCGATCGGAACCGAAGCCGCAATCGTCCCGCTCGTCTTTTACGCCGCACCGTACATGGCGCGTCTGATCGAGAGCTCGTTACTTGAAGTCGATAAAGGCGTCCTTGAGGCAGCAGAAGCGATGGGCGCGACACCGTTTCAAACGATTTTCCGCTTCCTTCTGCCGGAAGCACTCGGTTCACTAATCCTTAATTTAACGATTGCAACAGTCGGCTTGATCGGGGCATCAGCGATGGCAGGCGCCATCGGTGGTGGCGGTTTGGGTGACTTAGCAATTACGTACGGTTATCAACGGTTCGACACGAAAGTCATGATCATCACGGTCGGGATTCTCGTTATCTTAGTCCAAGGCTTACAGACGACAGGCAACATCGTCGCACGAAAAATCAGAAGACATTAATCAAGGGAGCGATTCAGCCATGAAAAAAGCAGTAGCGATTGGAGCAACATTAACGACGATTTTATTTGCCGGGTGCTCAGCATCAGGAGAAGAAGAAAAGACGATCAAGCTCGGGGTCAGCGGTTCAGACACTCAAGTGTGGGATTACGTCGCGAAAAAAGCGGAAAAGGAGGGCATCAAAATCGAGCTCGTCAAGTTCTCCGATTATGTCCAGCCGAACATGGCACTGGCTGAGGGTGAGATCGACGCCAATGCTTTCCAGACGATTTCCTACTTCAACGCCTTCAAGAAGGAACATAAGTTGAAGCTGTCGCCGATTGCGACGACCGTCATTGCACCGATGGGCATTTACTCAGATAAATATAAGGACGTCAAAGATATTCCAGTCGGTGGCAAAATCGCTGTTCCGAACGAAGCGACGAACATGGGACGTGCCTTCTTGTTACTACAAGAAGCAGGTTTGATCAAATTACCGGACGACTTCGACGGCAATGGATCGGTCGATAAGATCGTTGAAAATCCGAAGAAACTGAAAATCGTTCCGATCGTCGCTGGACAAACGCCACGCGTCTTACCGGACGTCGCTGCATCGATCATCAATAACGGTATTGCTGTTGACGCAGGACTAAATCCGATCAAGGACTCGATCGTCCATGAGAACGAGACAGCAAAACCATACATCAACATCATCGCGACACGGACGGAAGACAAGAACAAAAAAGAACTGAAAAAGATCGCGTCGCTTTACCAACAAAAAGATGTCGCGGCTTTCATCAAAAAAGAATATAAAGGTAGCTCGATCCCGACGTTCGTTCCACTAAGCGACATCGGCGAATAAATTCTAAAGGAGAGTGGATAGCATGACGACACCAGTACGCACGACATGGGTAGAGACGATTGAGCAGGACATCGAACAAAAACGGGAATCGTATCTTGAGACGAGCCACCGGATTCATGCGACGCCGGAAATCGGTAACGAGGAATTCTTTGCTTCGCGACTACATGCAGAGCGTTTGACGGCAGAAGGCTTTACAGTAGAACTCGGCGTCGCAGGGCACGAGACCGCGTTCTTCGCGAAGAAGTCAAGCGACCGACCTGGCGCGACAATTGCCTTTCTCGCTGAGTACGATGCGTTGCCGGGCATCGGACACGCATGCGGTCATAATATCATCGGAACGACGAGTGTCGCAGCGGCGATTGCGCTCAGCAAAGTGCTTGATGAAGTCGGTGGGAGTGTCGTCGTGCTTGGAACGCCAGCCGAAGAAGGTGGGCCGAACGGAAGTGCGAAAGGCAGTTTCGTCAAACACCAGTTGCTTGAAGGAATCGATGCGGCCTTGATGGTCCACCCGTCCGGACAAACGCGGATCACGGGGTCCTCGCTTGCGGTCGATCCGCTCGATTTTGCCTTTACGGGTCGTCCCGCGCACGCAGCGGCGACACCGGAAGAAGGTATCAACGCTCTCGACGCTGTCATTCAGCTCTTCAATGGAATCAACGCCTTACGTCAGCAGTTACCGGACGATGTCCGGATCCACGGGATCATCACGCATGGTGGCGATGCGCCGAACATCATTCCGGAATACGCAAAAGCACGTTTCTTCATTCGGGCGACGACACGGGAACGGCTGAATGCCGTCACGGAGAAAGTCAAAGCGGTCGCGCAAGGTGCGGCACTTGCGACCGGGGCGACGCTTGACGTCATCGCTTTCCAAAATGAAGTCGACAATCTTGTCTTCAACCGGACGTTTGATCGTCTCTTCCAAGAAGAAGCAGAGGCGCTTGGGCAAATCGTGCACCTCGACGAACGACCGGGTCTTGGATCGACGGACGCGGGTAACATCAGTCAAGTCATCCCGACAATCCATCCGTATATCAAGATTGGTCCGGACGATCTCGTCGCCCATACAGAAGCATTCAAAGAAGCAGCCCGTTCGGAAGCGGGGGATGAAGCGTTGATCGCAGGCGCTAAAATCCTCGCACGGACAGCACTTCGCGTCCTCGCTGATGAACGGACACGCGGAGCGATTGCCCAAGAATTCCACGACCGGAAGAACGGGTATTTGTAACCGGAACACAATGACTGGACGCACTGATATAAGGTGCTCCAGTCATTTTTAGTATCCAATAGATCACGAATTGGGGAGGGGTAACAGAAGTGGAACGAAATCATAAAAGAGCCAATACCGAAACATTTGCGCTTTGTTTTCTTGAAAAAGATATGCTAGGCTAAAGTTGTATAACTCAATAATCCAGTTCTTCGGGGTAGGGTGAAAATCCCAACCGGCGGTGATGCGATCGATCGATCGACGAGCCCGCGACCCGTGATGTACGCATCATGGCTGACTTGGTGAGATTCCAGGGCCGACGGTAAAGTCCGGATGGGAGAAGAACGAAACGACGCGATTCAAGCTGTTTTCTGAAAAAATGTTTTCAGGAGATGGTCTCTTTCTGCATGCGAAAAAGCAGAAGGCGAACCGTGTATTTCGTGAACCCTTCTATACAGACGCCCCTTTTTCAAGGGGCGTCTTTTTTATTTGAAAGGAGTGAACGCGATGTCACAGATGATGAGTTATGCCATGCAATTAGCACATATGTTAAACGGACAAACAAGTCCGAATCCAAGTGTCGGCTGTGTCATCGTCAAACAAGGACGCATCATCGGTTTTGGTGCGCACCGGTTTGCCGGTGGTCCGCACGCGGAAGTCGAAGCCTTGCGAATGGCAGGAGAGGCCGCCCGTGGTGCTGATCTCTACGTGACGCTTGAGCCATGCAACCATCATGGTAAGACACCACCATGTACGGAAGCGATTCTACAAGCCGGGATCAAACGGGTTTTCGTCGCAACGGAAGACAAACATGCGATTGTCGCTGGTTCAGGGATCAAACGGCTTCAAGACGCGGGAATCGAAGTCGAAGTCGGCTTGTTACGGCATGAAGCGGAAGTCCTCTACGAGACATTTTGGAAAACGATCGAACGGAAACGTCCGACCGTGACCGTCAAAATCGCTCAGACGATGAACGGGATCGCGGCAACGGGGGAACAGCGCTGGATCACGTCAGAAGAAGCACGCGCGAATGGTCGCGCCCTGCGTGGTCGCCATGATGCGATCCTCGTCGGAAGTGAAACGGTGCTCGTCGATGATCCAGCACTGACTTTACGCGCAGTGTCAGGTATCGAGCCGATTCGAGTAATCGTCGATCGCCGTGGTCGGGTGCCAGAGACCGCGCAAGTCTTTTGCGATGGAAAAAATCCAACGTACTGGCTGACGAGTGTTCCTCGGATAAGTCATGATCAAGTGACGGTGCTCGTCGGTGAATATGAGACGCCGGAAGCGATTCTTAAACGCTTATACGAACAAGACATCCGCAGCGTTTTGATTGAAGGTGGACCGACGATTCAAGCCACATTCTTTGAAGCAGATCTCGTCGACCAGATTGAAGTCTACCAAGCCCCGTCGATTTTTGAAGGGACTGCCTGGAACGGACGACATGATATCGAAGAACGTTTTCAAATCGATCAGATTGAAACGGTCGGACCGGATCTCCATCTGACGTACATCCGAAAGGAGGAAACGATATGTTCACCGGATTGATTGAGGAAGTCGGGACCTTAAAACGAAAGATTCCGCGACCGAATGGATTAGCACTTGAAATTGAAGCGCACCGGGTGCTCGAAGGAACGAAGATTGGTGACAGCATCGCCGTCGACGGGATTTGTTTGACGGTCACGTCAATGAGCCCAACCGGTTTTACGGCGGATGCTGTCCATGACACGATTCGTTCGACAGCACTCGGCACGTACCGGGTCGGAAACCCGTTGCAACTCGAACGGGCGATGCCGGCAGACGGTCGGTTCGGTGGACATTTCGTCAGTGGGCACATCGACGGGACGGCACGACTAATCAGTCGGCGACCGGACGGAGAAGCGATGGTGTATACGTTTGATGTCGGATCGTGGCAAAAGTATTGCATTCCAAAAGGATCAATCGCGATCAACGGCACGAGCCTGACCTTGCAACGCGTCACCTCGGAAACGATCTCGATTTCATTGATTCCGCATTCCCGTCAAGTGACGACGTTTGATCGATTGGCAAGCGGCGCAGTCGTCAATATCGAGTGTGACATGATGGCGAAACATCTCTATCATTTCACGCAACATGAGAAACAGACGGACTGGGCAGCATTCTTAGGAGGCGACATGTAATGAACGGATTCGACTTGATTGAAGATGCGATAGAAGATTTGAAGAACGGACGACCGATCATCGTCTGTGATGACGAGGATCGTGAGAATGAGGGCGATCTCGTCATGCTCGCAGAACACGCGACACCAGAAAACATCAACTTCATGATTACGTATGGAAAAGGACTCGTCTGTGTTCCGGTTAGTCCATATGTGGCAGAGCGATTACATCTCTCGCCGATGACGGACAATAATACGGACCCGCACGGTACGGCATTCACGCTCAGCATTGATCATGAAGAAGCGAAGACCGGCATCAGTGCCGAAGAGCGTTCGCTGACGATCCAGCGGATGCTGACGGATGGACCGGAACGTTTCAAACGACCGGGTCACATCTTCCCGTTGATCGCAAAAGAGGGCGGTGTTCGGGAACGACGCGGACATACGGAAGCAGGTGTTGACCTTGCCCGTCTTGCCGGTAGCGATGAGATTGCCGTCATTTGTGAAATCATCAAGGAAGATGGCACGATGGCACGGGTGGATGATTTGCTTCTCTATAAGGAAGAACACGACTTAAAACTGATCACGATCGAGGCACTCGTCGCGTATCTCGAGCGTCCATTGACGCGGGAAGCGGAAGTGTTGCTTCCGACGACATTCGGAGCTTTCCGGATGGTCGGCTATACGACGCAAGATAAGAAAGAACATGTCGCCGTCTTATCCGGTGAAGCGCACGATGGGATGCTCGTCCGTCTGCACTCGGAATGTCTGACAGGGGATGTCTTCGGTTCGAAACGTTGCGATTGTGGTCCACAACTCGATGCGGCACTTGAGCGAATCGAACGAGAAGGTGGAGCCGTCTTGTATCTACGTCAGGAAGGACGCGGCATCGGTCTGATGGCGAAGTTGAAAGCGTACGAGTTGCAGGAACAAGGACTCGATACAGTTGAAGCGAACCATGCACTCGGTTATCCGACAGACATGCGTGATTATACGGTCGCGGCCAACATGTTGCGTGATCTTGGCGTGACGAAGATCCGCTTGATGACGAACAATCCAGACAAACAACGGGTGCTCGAGCAAGAGGGGATTGAAGTCATCGAACGTGTTCCCCATCAAGTACCCGTTGAACCGGAAAATCAGCGTTATCTGAAAACAAAACAAACGAAACTCGGGCACTGGCTCGATATCCAAGGAGGACACACATCATGATTTATGAAGGTTTCTTAACGGGAGAAGGACTACGCGTCGCAATCGTCGCAGCACGTTTTAATGAATTGATCACATCAAAACTCGTCGGAGGAGCGAACGACGCGTTCCGTCGTCACGGTGTTGCGGCGGATGCTGTGGATACAGCATGGGTTCCTGGAGCATTTGAAATTCCACTCGTTGCGGAAAAGTTAGCGAAAAGCGGTAAGTATGATGCGGTCATCACACTGGGTGCCGTCATCCGCGGAGCAACATCACATTATGACTATGTCTGTAACGAAGTCGCGAAAGGTGTCGCGAGTGCGTCGCGTGATACAGGCGTACCCATCATCTTCGGTGTCCTGACGACGGATTCGATCGAGCAAGCGGTCGAACGTGCCGGTACGAAAGCTGGAAATAAAGGCTACGAAGCTGCCGTTTCCGCGATTGAGATGGCGAATCTTTTACGCACGATCTAACGAAATAAGGATAGGGTGACGGAAGTTTCCGTCATCCTATTTTTTTGTGGACATTTTGCAGGTGATAAATCAAATTTCAAAAAAAGAATAGTAGATTTGAAATATGAGGATTTGTTTTGAAGAAGAACGGTAATGAGGTAATAAAGAAACTTTGAAACATTTTCCAATGTTTTTCGTAAATCAGGGTAACGCGTATAAAGGAGGAAATGAATATGAAGAAAACAAGGTGGGTAGCAGCTGGGATCGTCGCAGCATCGATTGGACTAGCTGGATGTCAAGATGGGCAGACAGATTCGGGGAGTGGCAGTGGGTCTGGTTCGACGAAGTCGGGGGAACTCTCGAATACGGAATTACTGAATAAAGCGACAGCCGCTCAAAAAGATATTAAATCGTTCCACATGGAGGGGACAGTCAATTCAAAAGCAGGTGAGATGGCAGTAGATCAGAAGGTATCAGCCGATATCATCCAGAAGCCGCTTACGATGCATCAGACGATGACGATGAAAAATCCACAGGACGGTAAGGACATGTCGATCGAGAGCTATATCGTCGACGATAAGATGTATCTATCGCAAAACGGACAATGGCTCGTTCAAGATGTCTCGGAGCTAGGTGATATGGTTGAGGCGATGGAGTCATCGGCATCGACGGATCAAAATCTCAAGCTACTGAAAAAGTACAAAGACAACTGGACCGCCAAAAAAGAGGGTGACGTTTATCAAATCGACGTCAAACTAAAAGGGGACGACCTCAAAGCATTCATGAAGGATTCGCTCGAGCAGACAGGACAGATGGCACAGATGAAAGATGCGATGGACAGCATCGATTACAAGAAAATGAATTACACGATGACGTATGATGCGAAAACATTCTATCCGAAATCACTCGATATGGACATGGTGTTTGCGATTGAAAAAGATACCGAGTTCAATATGAAGAACGAGTCGACGTTCTCAAAATTCAATGAGATCAGCGAAATCAAATTACCTGCGGAAGCAAAAGATGCACAACCGCTCACAGGTGCAGCACAATAAACATCGAAGTCCCCTCTCTTCCATGAAGATGAGGGGACTATTTTGAGACTTGGAACTGACGAAGAACTTCTTTTAGTGCTTCCGTCTGTTTTTGACTGACGGAAATCTGTTCGTGCATATCGCGGAATGCTTGAGCGTCATCCTAGTATTGAATCGAGATAGCTTCGAATAAATCATTGTCATTGACGACTTTCGTATCGATGAAGGACAGCACCCCACCGGACGCGGCATTCAAATGTTCGATCGTCTTGAGTGGCAAGTTCGTAGGTTTTGCCTGCAGTTGGCGAATAGGACCGAAGATCGATTATAAAATCAAGATAATAAAGATTCCACTGAACACTCCAATGACAACGATCGTAGTGAACAGGAGGATGTGTGCTGTGTTAACGGTATCCGTGATCGTTGCTCCGTTATTCTTAGCCTATTGATTATTAAATTTCACGATTTCGTCAGTTGTTCCGAGACGGTGAAGTATGAATCACGACTATCTCCTTCATATTATTGAAATGAATAAGTATCAAAATAGTTTCATAAAAAAATAGTTTGACAATTATCAGTAAATTCTGAAAAAATGGTAAAGAACTACATATTTCATAAAGGGAGGTAACACGAATGGGAAATTCATTTAGTGACTGGATCAGTACGGTGTCCAATCTTGTTTGGGGACCACCGTTACTTATTCTGTTGGTCGGTACGGGGATTTACTTGACGATTCGCTTAGGATTCATTCAAATTACCAAACTACCGTATGCGCTGAAGCTCGCGTTTTCAAAGCATCAGGACGATAAGTCGGAAGGCGACATCAGTCACTTTCAAGCATTGATGACGGCACTGGCTGCGACCGTCGGTACGGGGAATATCGTTGGTGTCGCAACCGCCGTCGTCCTCGGCGGACCGGGTGCGATCGTTTGGATGTGGTTGTCCGGTCTATTCGGGATGGCGACGAAGTATGCGGAAGCAATCCTTGCCGTCAAGTACCGTGTCGTTGATGAAAATGGACAGATGGCAGGGGGGCCAATGTATTATCTCGAGCGTGGGCTGAAGCAGAAATGGCTGGGTGTCTTGTTTGCCGCATTCGCTTCAATCGCTGCGTTCGGGATCGGGAACGGGGTCCAGACGAATTCGGTCGCCCTCGCGATGAAATCAACGTTCGATGTGCCACTTTACGTGACGGGGATCGTATTGATGGTACTGACAGGCGTCGTCATTCTTGGTGGGGTCAAATCAATCGGAAAAGTTGTCAGTTTGTTTGTTCCGTTTATGATTTTCTTCTATGTTGGAAGTGGATTACTGATTCTCGTCATGAACTATGACTTGATTCCAGGTGCGATTTCGACGATCTTCAGCAGCACGTTCTCAAGCGAAGCAATTACGGGTGGCGCGATCGGGGCGGCGATTCGTTATGGTGTCGCGCGTGGTGTCTTCTCAAATGAAGCGGGTCTTGGTTCAGCACCGATTGCAGCCGCTGCAGCGAAAACGGACTTCCCAGGACGTCAAGCGCTCGTTTCGATGACGCAGGTGTTTTTAGATACATTGGTCGTCTGTTCGATCACAGGTTTGACGCTCGTCATGGGAGGACAACTTGATACGAAGTTACAAGGCGTTGAATTGACGACAGCAAGCTTCGAGGTCTTCCTCGGTCCTGCCGGAAAATACATCGTCACGATTGGACTCGTCATGTTTGCTTATTCGACTGTTCTTGGCTGGTCGTATTATGGCGAAAAATCAATCTATTATCTATTCGGTCAAAAATCGATCCTCCCATACCGTATCCTGTTCGTCTTAGTCGCCGGAGCGGGTGCGATGACGACGAACTTGAACATGGTCTGGGCGATTTCCGATGTCTTTAATGGATTGATGGCGATTCCGAACTTAATCGGTTTGATTGGATTGTCCGGTGTCGTCATTGCTGAGACACGACTGTTCCGCGAACAGTTGAGACGAGAAGAAGCGAATCGGAAAGTTTCGTAGAACATGCGAAAATGAAAGACTCGGAAGGAACTAGTGCTTAAAAATCATTTTTGAAAACGAATGACTTTGCCATCCTCGCTTTCCCTGACAAAAGAATGTACCATGCTTTCTTTTCCTGTAGGAGTCGAGGAATAGGCATTCACATTCTATATCTATTCAACGAAAGAGAAGATTGGTTTCTAGGGTATCCCTTGGAAACCAACCTTCTCTTTTTTGCGTGTGCTCCGTCTCATTCAATCACTTTTTACGATAAAGCATCAGTGATTCATAAGGTCGTAACGTTAAAGTGTACCCCTCTGTCTGCATCTGCTGATAATTATGAAGCAACACCGTATAGTCCGATCCGTCATGAGGTAACGTGAACGTCGTGTCCGTTCCGTAGAAATTCGAGACGACGAGTAATTCTTCTTCACTCGTTGCGCGTTCGTACGCCCAGAGTGATGGATCGTCCGGTGTCAACAGCCGGTATGAACCGTCCGTGAGCACGTCATACTGTTTGCGGAGTTGAATCAACCGCTTGTAATGATGATAGACTGAATCAGGGTCTGCGATAGCAGCCTCGACATTGATTTGATCGTACGTCGGCGAGACCGGGATCCATGGCTCACTTGTACTAAAGCCACCGTTTACGGCGTCTGACCAAGGCATCGGTGTCCGCGCGTTATCGCGTGATTTTTGACGGATCGCAGCGAGAATTGCTTCTTCCGATACACCGTTGGTCCGTGCTTCTTGATAGGCATTCAATGTCTCGACATCACGGTAGTCGGACAGATTCGTGAAGTCCGGATTCGGCATTCCGATCTCTTCTCCTTGGTAAATATACGGTGTACCTTGCAAGCCATGAAGCGTCGTCGCAAGCATCTTTGCACTCTCGACACGATACGCGACGTCGTCACCAAACCGGCTGACGACGCGGGGTTGGTCATGGTTACACCAAAAAATCGCGTTCCATGCTTGTCCGTTCATGCCAGTTTGCCAGTCGGAGAAAATTTGTTTCAACTGCTTGAAG
The DNA here is from genome assembly GCF_002385115.1 of Exiguobacterium sp. UBA3968. Classification (NCBI taxonomy): domain Bacteria; kingdom Bacillati; phylum Bacillota; class Bacilli; order Caryophanales; genus Exiguobacterium; species Exiguobacterium sp. UBA3968. The sequence goes on along the minus strand of NZ_DGCW01000005.1, from coordinate 2,048,803 downwards.
TCAAACGGTGCAGCCGTCCATTTTTCACCGTTCGGATAATCGACCTTCAAGTGATGGAAATTGAACGTCATCTTCAGTTCTTGATTTTCGAGCGAAGAATATTGAAGACAATGTTCAAGCGACGTCGACGACATCTCACCGACCGTCAAGAGATCGTGTCCGGCAAAAACGGCTGCGTTCATCTCTTGCAAGTAGTCATGAATGTTTGGTCCGTCCGTATAGTATGCACGTCCGTCTCCCTCGGGATCATTGGGAAGCCCTGGCGTCTTCGAGATCAAGTTAATGACGTCGAGTCGGAAGCCGCTGACCCCTTTATCGCGCCAAAAGCGCATCATCGCGTAAACGTCTTCCCGGAGTCGGGGATTTTCCCAGTTCAGGTCCGCTTGCGTCTTGTCGAACAGGTGCAAGTAATACTTACCAGCTACCTCATCGAATGACCAAGCAGGACCGCCGAACTTCGATACCCAGTCGTTCGGTGTCTCGCGCCAAATGAAGTAGTCATGATAGGGACTGTCCGGATGACGTCCTTCTTCGAACCAAGCGTGTGACGTCGAGCAGTGATTGACGACGATATCCATCATGACCGACAGACCACGTCGTTTTGTTTCTGCGAGTAACGTCTCGAAATCATCCATCGTTCCATACGAGGGATCAATCGCGTAATAGTCACTGACATCATATCCATTATCGTTTTGCGGTGAGGCGTAGACCGGCGTCAACCACAGGTAATCGACACCAAGATCCGCCAGATAATCGAGTTTGGCCGTGACCCCGCGCAACGTACCGGTCGCTTTGCCCTCCGGACTATAAAAACTCTTCGGATAGATTTGATAAACGGCGGATTTGCGCCAATCGGTTGTCGTGATCATCAGATACACACCTTTCTGAAATTACGCCGCTTTGTTCAGTGCGGCTTTTTTTGCGCGTTTCGTTGAGACATAGTGGAACAGGAACGTACAGGCAATAGGAACGATAATTGCGATTACCATGCCGACAATGAACGATAGAATCGACCCGGGTACGATCGAGATGAAAGCAGGTAAGCCACCGACACCGATTGCAGGAGCAAGGACACCGCTGACTGCGATGAAGGCAGACGCGATTGCTGATCCGACGAGTGCCGCATAAAACGGATATTTGAATCGAAGATTAACCCCGAACATCGCTGGTTCCGTGATCCCAAAGTAAGCGGATAGGGCCGACGTCGACGCCATGTTCTTATCGTTGACGTTTTTCGCGAGGAAGAGCATCGCAAGCGTTGCTGAACCTTGGGCGATGTTCGAGATCGCGATCATCGGCCAGATAAACGTCGTTCCATTTTGTCCGATCAACTGTAAGTCGACGGCGATGAACATGTGATGCATGCCGGTGATGACGAGCGGTGCGTAGAGTGCACCGAATAATAAGGCACCGAGTAACGGAACGGCTTCGAACGTATTGACGACACCAATCGTGATCCAGTCACCGACTTGACGTGTGACCGGTCCGATGACGGCAAGGGCAAGGAAGCCCGTTAATGTGATCGTCGTAATCGGTACGACGAGTAATTGGATGGCGTTCGGTACGCGTTTTTTGAGCCAGCGTTCAATCGTGCTAAGGACATAAGCGGCTGCGAGCACCGGGAGAATTTGTCCTTGATAGCCGACTTTTTCGATTTCAAACAGACCGAGGATGTTGAACGTCGGAATTTCACCTTTTAAAGCGCTCTGTCCGTAATTCCAAGCGTTTAAGAGATCAGGGTGAACAAGCATTAGACCCATGACGATTCCGAGGATCTCACTTCCACCGAAGCGTTTCGTTGCCGACCAGCCGACGAGTGCCGGGAGGAAGACGAAAGCGGTATTTGCCATCATATTGATCAGGTCCCATAATCCTTGTAGATTCGGATAACGATCAATCATCGTCTTGCCACCGAATTCGATACCGAACAGATTATTGATCCCCATTAAGAGACCAGCGACGATGATCGCCGGGATGATGGGCATGAAGACGTCGGAAAAGACTTTGATCAACTTTTGGAACGGGTTCATTTTCGCCGCTCCTGACGATTTAACGTCCGCAATCGTTGTCGCCTGCAAACCAGTCAGTTGAATGAATTCAGCATAGACCCGGTCGACATCACCGGCACCAATGACGATTTGATAAACGCCTGCGTTCAAGAACGCGCCTTTGACGAGCGGAACTTCAAGTAAGGCTTCTTGGTCGACAAGCTCTTGATTTTTAAGCGTTAAGCGAAGACGGGTGACACAGTGAGCTGCCTGCTCAACGTTCTCCTTGCCTCCGATTTTCTCAATGATTTGCTCTGCAATCTGACGATAGTTTGGTTTCATCTCGATGCTCCTTTTTGGAAGTGACGTACTCGACCACTTTTGAAATGAAAACGTTTTCTTATCTGCGCACACTTATCTTAACTTATCTATATAAGTTGGTCAAGAACTTATATAGATAAGTTAAGATGTTAAAAAAAGAGAGAACCCGTCATGTACGGATTCCCTCATGGATCACCATCTATTCAACGCCGTGCGATATCGGTGAATTGAAATTTATCGAGGCGGTGACGTGATTCCGTTCGCTCGAAATGTTGGCCTTCATAGAAGTACGTATCGTTCGTGACGACGATGACGTGTGTCATGTCGTGAAGATCAAGTCGTTCTTGGTCTTCCCGTGTCGCAGGGCGCGCTTCAATCTTTCGTTTCGCATAGCTGATCTGCCGTCCGAGTGTCTCTTCAATGTAATGATAGATGGACCCTTTAGCAATGTCAGCGGTTAGGCCGGGCACAAGTGCGGTCACGAAATGATTAATGTCACGGATGACGCGTTCGCCATCAATCTGACGAATCCGCTCAATACGGGTTACGTCTGTTCCTTGTGCCACATGCAATAACGAAGCGAGCTCAGGAGAGGCGGAGAGCACTTCGCACGATAGCACATCCGTCTCGACAGCATGTCGACCCATCCGGCGATGCGCCTCCGAAAAGCTGACGATTCCGTTGAACTGAAACTCGATCGCTTCTTGTGATAGAACGAAGACACCCTTTCCTTGGTGTTTGCGGACGAAGCCTTTCTCTTGCAGCGCATCGATCGCTTTTCGGACCGTTCCACGACTCGCCTCGAATTCATGCATCAATTCTGTCTCAGAAGGTAATTTCATGTCAGCTGGAAGCGTTCCTTCTTGAATCCGTTGTGCGAGTTGATGATAAATGGTTAAGTATTTCGGCATACAATCCGTCCTTTGCACTCAAATAGTACTTTTAGTGTAGCATGGAACGAATACAGGCATCAAAATAGCTCCACCTATGGTCCGGGTACAACCGGAAAACAGATGGAGCGCAAAAGTGTGAAGGGTAGTTAACGAAGGGATGTCGAATACGTCGTACCCTTTTGGAGGACCGCTTGTTTTTCATCGAGTACGTCACTCGTCAAGAGTTCGATTGATGTGACCGGGCGTTCCAAGATGAATCCAAAGTTACCACTATGAGTTTCAGACGGAGCATATGTCTTTGCCAGGGATTCGAGATAGACATCGTCTTCAAGTGTCTTTTCCGCTTCGTCATCCAGTTTGAAATGAGCAACGGGATTAAAGGTGACGGGTGCGTCACTCGTGTTTGTGATCATGACACGTATCTTAATCAGATCAAAGGACTCATCGTGCGTATAACCATGGAAGAAATCGATCATGCCGTAGCTTGGACGGGCGTGAAAGACTTTGATTTCTTCGATCGTCATCTTGATTGGACCAATCTTCCGCGTTTCATTCACTGGTTTGAACTGTTTTAACGTCAGGTCGCCTTTGTCGTCCGTCACGGTTTGATCGATTTTCGTCAGCTGACGATCATCTGGAAGTTGTGGGTTCGGGACATAGGCGCTTGTTTTTTCAAGCAGTACCGGCTGCTCTTGTTTCGCAGACGATGGTTCTTTCGGTGTGTCTTGTGATGCGGAAGTGCTACAACCAGCGAGCACTGTCCCAAGCATCAAAGTAGCAAGGATCTGTTTCATGAGACGTCTCCTTATTTCTTCGCCTTCAACAGATCGAAGATGATTTTGGCGTGATCCGTGTTATCGACTTGACCAGCGAATCGGTCTTTCGCAGGACCGAACGCATAGACGGGTACGTCTTCACCCGTATGACCACCTGTCGTCCAGCCCGTATGCGAGCGTTCGTTGAAGATCTCTTCGATGGCATTATCGATGTCGAGTAATGTTTTCGATTCAGCAGCGCGAGAGACGCTGTCGATTTCTTGATCCGTCAAGGCGAGTTTGTCTTGGTCGATGTACTTCATTAACGTTTTCCGTACGTCCGCGCCTTCGACGATTTGCTGCGCCATGAAGTCAGGTGTCTTCTTCGCTGCTTTGATTGGCTCAGCGAACCAGTTGTAAATGCCATCTGCACCAATCGAGTAACCGCCAGTCGAGTGGTCGGCTGTTGCGACGACGAGTGTATGCTTATCCTTCTTCGCGAAAGCGATCGCGGCTTTAAAAGCACGTTCGAAATCTTCCATCTCACTCATCGCACCGACGATATCATTGTCGTGTCCTGCCCAGTCAATTTGACTGCCTTCGACCATCAGGAAGAATCCTTTTTTATTCGAATCAAGTCGCTTGATTGCGGCGTTCGTCATTTGAGCAAGTGACGGGACTGAGTTTTCGCGATCGATTCGTTTAGGTAATCCACCGTCTGCGAACAATCCGAGCACTTGTTTATTTTTATCCGCTTGCAGCTGATTGAGGTCAGTGACATAGCTATAGCCATCTTTCTTGAACGCTTTCGTCAAATCGACGTCTGGACGGACGAAGTTCGATTTCCCACCCCCGAGCATGACATCAATCTTATGTTTGCCGTTCACACGTTCTTTGAAATAGTCATCTGCAATCGCATTCATGTTTTTACGACTTTCGTCATGCGCACCGAATGAGGCAGGTGTTGCATGCGTGATTTCCGATGTCGCGACGAGTCCCGTTGACTTGCCACGTTCTTTGGCTGCTTCAAGGACGGTCTTGACTTCCGATTTATCATTATCGACCGCAATCGCTGCATTGTACGTCTTCACACCAGAGGACATCGCTGTCGCGGCAGAGGCGGAATCGGTGATATTCTCCTTCGCATCTTCCGGATATGTCATCTGTTGACCGACGAGATAGGGATCAAAGGCTGTTTTTTCAGCCGTCGTCGTCGAAGGATCGTTCTTTAAGTAACGGTGTGCAGACGTGTATGAGACACCCATGCCGTCACCAATCAGGAAGATGACGTTCCGGATTTCGGGTGAGTGAGTATGTTTGGCTTTCGCTTCGGCTTCCGGCATCGAAATCATCGTACTCAGGGAAAGGGTCGATAAGGCAAAAATCGGGATCAGACGTTTTAGTTTCATAGGGATTCCTCCTCGAAAGGTAATGGGTTATGGTGCTACGACCTACAAACACAACCTTACGCAGAAAATATGAAATCCATATGGACCGTCTGTAAAGGTTTGTGAAGAAACGATGACAAACGAATAGCCCTTCTGAAAAATCATCTCAGAAGGGCTACTTGTGTATAGATTAGCGACTCCATCCGATCATCCGACGGTAGGAACTGAACGTCGGCCATGCGAGAATGACGATCGCGAGCCAGTACAGGAACTGGTTCTCGGACGAAATCAGACCAATGATTCCTGCGAGCAGGATCGTCGTGTAGATCGAGAACGTGATGATCAGTGCTGGATGTAGTTTTGGGAAAATGGTGAACCGACCGAGTCGTTCGTTCGCTCCGCGGATATATAGGCGGCTACCAAAGAAGAGTAAGGCAATCGTCAAAGCTAAACAGAACAAGACGGGATATGTTAGATTCAGATCGACATTACTTTCGAAAAAGAGTGCGAAGGGTGTCGTGATCGTCATCAGGAAACTTGTTGGCTTGTCTAACTCCTCGTAGGTCACACCAAAACCGAGCAGGGCGACGGCGTAGATGCTGAAATACGTGAAGTAGTTCAAGAACAAGAAGAACGTGCCGAGTAACAGTTGTCCGATGATATCACCAGCGATTGTTCCGGCGAATAAGAAGATCGTCAAAATCGTCACATCAAATAGAAGGAAGAGACCAAAATCTTGGAAGAGTGACGACCACGTGACGTAATCAAACGGATTGATACCGCCGAACGCTTGCAGCAACAACCAGCTGACGAAGAAGCCGATGATCGGAAACACGATCAGTGTTACGACGCCAATCGCCCATTTGATCCAGAACAACCAGACCTTCGGAAACGGTAACGCGTGCAAAATCAGGCTGCGACCACTCCCGCGCTCGGAACCGAGCATCAGGATCGCGAAGACAGCAATGAGAATCGCTGCGAATCCGGCGAAAAAGGGACTGACGAGTACGGTGTTGAGTAGAGCAGGTTGCTGAGACGCCTCGTATTTCTCGAACTCATTGATGACGGTATAACTGCCGAACCCATAGCTGAAGATCGCAAGCAGAATGAAACAAGCGAGCGGCCAGATGCCTTGTTTGATATGATAACGGATCAATTGCTTAACCATGTCGTTTCCCTCCAAATGTCCCTAAGAAGTAATCTTCCATCTGCACTGGCAAAGCATCTTTTAACAAGGGGTTCGTCGTTTCAAGATACTGCGCGCCTGCATCGGATAAGACGAGCAATGTCACGACCCGACCTGTTTGGGATAAGACGTGAAGATCAGCGTGTGACAATTCCGGAACGTCCTCATAGACGACTTGCCATTTCTGCATGCTAGCTTTGGCGTCGTCGAGTGCCTTTGGTTCACGGACGAGATGCTTTTCGATCGTCATGACACGGTCAGCGAGTGAATCAAGCTCTTCGAGTTGGTGTGAGGCGATCAAGACGGCAGTTTGGCGCTCCGCAAGTAACGAGACGAGCTGCTTTAAGTAATCTCGTTTGTTGATTCGATCGAGTCCGTCTGTTGGTTCATCCAGTAAGAGGACCGGAGCATTCGTCGCGAACGCAAGTTGAAGAAGGAACAACTGGGCTTGTCCTTTGGATAATGACGTCACGCGACGTCCGCGATCGAGGTTTGACGAACGACAATAGTTTTCGATGTACGTTTTCTCGAAGTTCGGATAGAACGCATTGTAGAAGTTGATCAGTTCGCCGAGTGTCATCTGGCGATAGACGGAAACAGAATCCGGAACGAGGAAAAGGTGCTCGCGTGTCTTCGGGACGTGGTGGATCGACTCGCCATTCCATTCAACTTTTCCGCGCGTTGGCTCAAGAGCACCGACAAGTGTTTTCAGTAATGTCGTTTTTCCGGCACCATTACGCCCGATCAACGCAGTAATCGTTCCTGCTGGTAGAGTAAAGGATGCATTTTCATAAATCATGGTACGGTCAATTTGTTTCGTTAGATGAGAAACGGTCAACATGAGGAATCCTCCCTAATGTGTAAGATGAGTTGATAGAGTTCTTCGTTTGAAATGGAGAGTTCGTCGGCGACGGAACAAAGACGAATGAGTGGATCTTGAATGGCGGCTTTCTTGACTTCATGAAGTGGAATATCTGAGATGAAGGAGCCTTTGCCGCGCATCGTGACGATGAAGTTGCGGCTCTCGAGTTCCTGATAGGCGCGGGAGACAGTGTTCGGATTGACAAGGAGTGTACCAGCAAGTTCACGGACGGATGGCATCTGTTCGCCAGAGCGGAGTAGACCACGGGCAATCGAGCGGATGATTTGAGCGACCAGTTGTTCATAGATCGGTAACGGACTTTTTGGATCGACGGTGAACATTTCTTCACCTCCTTAAGTGTACTAGTTCAATTAATACACCAATTATAGGAATTCAAAACCTGTCTGTCAATGCCTCTTTTCAAGAAGACGATGACGCCATCGATCGCAATATTTGCTATACTGACGTCAGAAGAATCGCAGGAAGGATGACCCGAGATGTTGGATCGATTGAGTGCCTTAGAGGACCGTTATGAAAAACTGAATGATATGTTGGCTGATCCAGCCATCATTAATGATACGAATCAATTGCGCGAGGTCTCAAAAGAGCAATCGCAACTTGCACCGACCGTCGAGACCTATCGCGTCTATCGCGAGAAGATGGAAGCCTATCAAGAGGCACGCCAAATGTTGACGGATCCGGAGATGCGCGACCTTGCGAAGGAAGAAGTCGCGATGCTTGAGCCGGAGATCAAAGAGCTCGAAGCGAAACTGAAAGCCTTACTGCTACCGAAGGACCCGAATGACGACAAGAACGTCATCGTCGAAATCCGCGGCGCAGCGGGAGGAGACGAGGCAGCCTTATTTGCTGGTGATCTCTTTAAGATGTACTCGAAGTTTGCTGAGAAACAGAACTGGAAGATCGAAATCATCGACGCGAGCTATACGGAGCTTGGCGGTTATAAGGAAATTATCTTCATCGTCAAAGGAACGGGTGCCTACTCGAAGTTAAAATACGAGAACGGAGCACATCGTGTCCAACGTGTTCCGTCAACGGAATCCGGCGGACGGATCCATACATCGACCGCAACGGTCGCCGTGTTACCGGAAGCAGAAGACGTTGAAGTCGAGATCCACGATAAGGATGTCCGGGTCGACACGTTCACATCGAGTGGACCGGGCGGGCAGTCCGTTAATACGACGCAATCCGCTGTCCGTGTCACACACGTGCCGACGGGAATCGTCGCCAGTTGTCAGGACGAGAAGTCGCAGATCAAGAACAAGGAAAAAGCGATGAAGGTCTTGCGCGCACGTGTCTACGATAAGATTCAACGCGAGCAGCAGGCGGAGTATGATGAAAAACGGAAGTCGGCTGTCGGTACAGGTGACCGTTCAGAACGGATCCGGACGTATAATTTCGCACAAAACCGAGTGACGGACCACCGAATCGGTTTGACGATCCAGAAGCTCGACCGGATCCTCCAAGGAGAGATGGATGAGGTCATTGATACGCTCGTCATGGAGTATCAAGCACGGGCATCGGAGGCGGCAAACTGATGCGGATCGCAAAACGTTTAAATGAAGCAAAAACGATGATGGAACAAGCAGGACGCGAGGGTTCGAGTGCCGAATGGTTACTCATGCACGTCTTAGAAGTCGACCGGACGGGACTCCTCGTCCGTCTGTCAGATGAATTGACGCCGGAGCAGGATTTACGATTCAGTGAATACTTGCTCGCCCATGTTCACGGTGTGCCCGTGCAACATTTAATCGGCTATCAGCCGTTTTATGGACGGAACTTCAGCGTCACACCAGATGTCTTGATTCCGCGACCAGAAACGGAAGAGTTGATCGTCTTCGTGACGGAGCGCCTCAAACGTGAGTCGTTCACCGCGGGACAGATCGTCGACATCGGAACTGGTAGTGGGGCGATCGGAATCACACTCGCGCTCGAACTCGAGCAACCGGTCACGACCGTCGATATTTCACCAGCCGCGATTGCGGTCGCGAAGCAGAATCAAGCGACGCTTGGTGGGGACGTGACGTTTCTCGAAGGGGATCTACTGGCACCACTTGCGGACGATTCCGTGCGGGTGCTCGTCTCGAACCCTCCTTATATTGAGGAAGAAGAATTGCTCAGTGAGGTCGTATTCGACCATGAACCGCATCTCGCTCTGTTTGGTGGAAAAGACGGTCTCGTCTTTTACCGACGTCTCGTCGAGGAGAGCGGACGGGTTCTACGCGACGATTTCCGACTGATTGCGTTTGAAATTGGACACAATCAAGGACCAGAAGTGCAAATGATGTTAAAAGAACGTTATCCAAGTGCGGAAACGGGTATTTTAAAAGATATAAACGGTAAAGACCGTATCGTGTATGCGGAACGAAAGGATTGTACAGCGTGAAGACGGAAATGATTGATTTACAGACAATGGATGAAGCAGTTCGGTTATTGCAGGAAGGAGAGGTCGTGGCGATGCCGACCGAGACCGTCTATGGTCTCGCAGGGGACGCAACGAACGAAGCGGCTGTTCGGCGAATCTTCGCCGCGAAGGGTCGACCTTCCGACAATCCACTGATTGTACATGTCGCATCCGTAGAACAGGCACATCAGTTCGTCACGCACATTCCCGATGTTGCAACACGTTTGATGGAGGCGTTTTGGCCAGGAGCCTTGACGATCATCCTCGAATCGAACGGCACCGCATCCACACTCGTCACAGCAGGACTAGATACGATCGGATTACGGATGCCAGATCATCCGCTCGCGCTTCAATTGATTGAAGCGACAGGGCTGGGTCTCGCAGCACCGAGTGCCAACCGTTCTGGAAAACCTTCACCGACGTCATCTGCGCATGTCGCACATGACCTCTCGGGACGCATCGCTGCGATCGTCGATGGAGGGGAGACGGGCATCGGGGTCGAATCGACTGTCATCGATTGTACGATGACGCCACCGGCGATTTTACGACCGGGTGGCGTGACACGCGAACAAGTCGAGGCAATCATCGGTCCTGTCACACTCGATCCTGCCTTATCGATGAAAGATGTTACACCGAAGGCACCCGGGATGAAATATACCCATTATGCGCCGGAAGCGACACTGTCCGTCGTCGAAGGGGATCTTTCATTCTTACAGCAACTCATCGATGATGCACGACAAACCGGACACAAGACGGGCGTTCTCCTGTTCGATGGAGAGGATGTCGACGCAGATGTTCGCTGCTCCCTTGGTAATTCGATGGAGACGGCGGCACAACGTCTTTACGATTGTTTACGGCGATTTGATCAGACGACGGTGGATCAGATTTTTGTACGAGACCTATCAGAAGAAGGGGTGGGGCTTGCGGTCCGCAACCGCCTCCATAAAGCAGCAGGTGGTCGGGTCATTCGCCCTTGAAGAAGGAGGATACGGAGATGAGCACACGTCGCGTTTTATTCATCTGTACAGGAAATACATGCCGTAGCCCGATGGCGATGGCGTTACTACGCTCGAAAGTCGCTGATCAGGAATTCGATGTCCGTTCAGCAGGACTACGTTCGATGCAAGGATTCGATGCGTCCGAGAACGCACTACAAGTGTTACGCGAACGCGGCATCGAACTCGAGCACTATACGCAAGTCTTTGATGATGTACTCGGACGCTGGTCTGACATCATCTTGACGATGACGCGTCAGCACAAGCAGGAAGTCGGTGAACGCTATCCGGAACTGAAGGAACGGACGTTCACCTTGTACGAATATGTGACTGGGCTTGAACGGGATATCAACGATCCGTACGGCGGATCGATGAACGTCTATCGCCAAGTACGTAATGAACTCGAACCCCTCGTCAATCGTCTTGTGTTAAAATTAACGCAGAACGGAAACGGAAGAAAAACTCCGGACACACGGAAGCTTCCGAAAAAACAACCTAAACAAACGGGGGAATAGTAAAGATGAAAGTAGCAATCGGCGCGGATCATGGCGGTTTTAAGTTAAAGGCAGAAATCAACGATCTCTTACAAGAGCTCGGCATCGACTATACGGACTTCGGTACGCATTCGTCCGACTCGATCGATTATCCGGATGTCGCGATTCCAGTCGCGGAGGCCGTCGCGAACGGAGAATTTGACCGTGGCATCTTGATTTGTGGCACAGGCATTGGGATTGGTATCGCAGCGAACAAGGTCAAGGGCATCCGAGCAGCGCTCGTCCATGATACGTTCAGCGCGAAAGCGACGCGGCAGCACAACAACTCGAACATCTTGACGATGGGCGAACGCGTCATCGGTCCAGGATTAGCTCGTGAGATCGCACAGCTTTGGCTTGAGACGGAATTCGAAGGTGGACGTCATGAGAACCGCGTTTGCAAAATCTCGGATTATGAGGTGAAGTAATGGACGTGACACGCATCCAGCACGATTTAGAAGAAACACTGAACGCTCTGGATGAACGATTTTCCTTAAAAGGAAAATTGCTCGTGATCGGCTGTTCGACGAGTGAAGTGATTGGCAAACAAATCGGCAAGGCAGGTTCGCCAGAAGTGGCGGACGCCTTGTTCGATGTCTTCGATGCCTTTCGTCGATCGCATCAAGTCGATCTCGCCTTCCAAGGCTGTGAGCATATCAACCGAGCGCTGACACTTGAGCGGCAAACGGCCGAACGTCTCGGGCTTGATCCGGTGACGGTCGTTCCCGTTCCAGAAGCGGGTGGATCGATGGCGAGTGCTGCGTACCAGCGCTTCTCGGCACCTGTCGTCGTCGAAGCGATTCAGGCTGATGCCGGAATCGATATCGGTGATACATTCATCGGGATGCACTTGAAAGCTGTTGCGATTCCAGTGCGCTTGCCGCATAAGGAAATCGGTGAGGCACACGTGACGGCAGCCGTGACACGACCAAAATTAATCGGTGGGGCACGTGCTAAATACGAATAATTCATGCAAGGGGTTGCGCACCCCTTGCTTTTTTGATGTTGTTTTGGGGGATGCCGGGAAGGAAACATTCGTGTTAAGATAGGTTTATCGAAATGAAATGGGGGAATTCAGATGGAACAAACACCGCTTACGTATCTGAAACAACAAGATGAGGCACTCTTTTCGGCAATGCGCCAGGAACTAGGTCGTCAACGGGATAACATCGAATTGATCGCATCCGAGAACTTCGTCTCGCAAGCTGTCATGGAAGCACAAGGCAGCGTCTTAACGAACAAGTACGCAGAAGGTTACCCGGGTCGTCGTTATTATGGTGGCTGTGAGTATGTCGATCTCGCTGAGAATCTCGCACGCGACCGCGCGAAGGAAATCTTCGGGGCAGAGCACGCGAACGTGCAGCCGCACTCCGGTGCACAAGCGAACATGGCGGTCTACTTCACGATTCTCGAACAGGGCGATACGGTCCTCGGGATGAACCTATCGCACGGTGGCCATCTGACGCACGGTAGTCCCGTCAATTTCTCCGGTGTCCAGTACAACTTCGTGGAATACGGTGTCGATCAAGAGACAGAGATGATTGATTACGACGTCGTCGCGAAATTAGCAGAAGAGCACAAACCAAAATTAATCGTAGCGGGCGCATCGGCGTATCCGCGCGTCATCGACTTCAAGCGGTTCCGTGAAATCGCAGACAGCGTCGGTGCTTACTTGATGGTCGACATGGCACACATCGCTGGACTCGTCGCAGCAGGTCAACATCCGAATCCAGTCGAGCATGCACACTTCGTCACGACGACGACGCATAAGACGTTGCGTGGTCCACGTGGTGGGATGATTCTCTGTAAAGAAGAGCATGCGAAAGCGATTGATAAAGCAATCTTCCCAGGGATCCAAGGTGGTCCACTCATGCATGTCATCGCCGCGAAAGCTGTTGCATTTGGTGAAGCCCTTGCACCAGAGTTCAAGGACTACATCGGTCAAGTCGTCACGAACGCCAAAGTACTCGGTGAGGAATTGACGAATCGTGGACTCCGGATCGTTTCAGGCGGAACAGACAATCACTTGCTCCTCGTTGACTTGCAACCACTCGGTATCACAGGTAAACTCGCCGAGCATGCGCTTGACGAAGCTGGCATTACGGTCAACAAGAACACGATTCCGTTCGACCCAGCGAGCCCGTTCGTCACGAGCGGTATCCGGATCGGAACGGCAGCGATGACATCTCGCGGATTCAAGGAAGCTGAGATGAAAGAAATCGCAGAGTTGATCGAACTCGTCTTGAACCACCCAGAAGAAGCAGACGTTCTCGCACAAGCACGTGAGCGTGTCGTTGCTTTGACAGGTCGTTTCCCACTCTACCCAGAGCGCGGATGATCGTCATCCCCTTCATCCTTTTCATTTTGAGAAGGGGGAAGGGGATTTTTTTGTTTGTCTAAAAAAGGAGGAGTACGATGTATATTCTAGTCGCAGAAGATGATCCCCATATCCAAGCCCTTGTCGTGTCAACGTTACAAGCCGACGGGCATTCCATCCGAGCGACAGCAGACGGAAACGAAGCGCTCGCTTGGATCGAGAAGGTGACGTTCGAAGCAGCCGTACTTGATGTCCTGCTCCCCGGACAGACCGGTCTCGTCTTATGCGAGCGATTACGGCAACACGGGGACATCCCGATCTTGATGCTGACGGCACTCGGGGAGCTGACAGATAAACGGGACGGTTTCGCAGCAGGTGCCGATGATTACATCACAAAACCGTTTGATCCGGAAGAATTAGTATTTCGCCTCCACGCTGTGGCTCGGCGCTATCAAAAAGCGGCGCAACCTGTTTTGCATCTTGGAGATGTCACGATCGATAAACGTAGTCAGCTCGTGACGATTCAGTCGACCGAGTGGACACTCCCGCGACGTGAATTTGAATTGTTGCATCAGTTGGCGAGTTTCCCGGGACGGGTCTTCAGCCGCGAGGAATTGATCGAACACGTCTGGGGACTCGATTTCATGGGGGATGACCGGACGATTGATGTTCACATCAAACGCCTCCGTGGACGCTTAAAGGAAACGAATCAGGTGAAGATTGAGACGGTCCGCGGACTCGGATACCGGTTGGAGGTCGACGCATGAGATCCCTCTATACGAAAATCGTCGGACTCGTCTGCGTTGTCTTACTCGTGTCGGCACTACTGGCGCTCCTGATTAGTAATATTGCCTATTATTCCTTTTGGCAGGACAGCTACAGCCAAAAAGTCGAGGAAGCGGTCGAGACGGCGATCGATTATTATGAAACGCACGGGGACGGCAAGACGGAGTCGTTTTACCGGATGTTACAAGCGACCGGCTTTCAACTTTATGTGCGCACGGACGACGCAATCGAGCGTTACGGAAACCCGTTTCGTGATGAAGCGCTCTCGAATCGGGTCGTCGAGCAAGTGAAGAGTGGTCAACCGTATTACGGAATGCGTGAATATCCGTTCCATCTCTTCTTGCTCGGTCTGTTCGATAACGAAGTCATCAATACGTACGGCACGTCGGTCAAGACGGTGCAAGGCACGGACGCGATTTTCGTCCGACCGGACTTGAGTCGTCAGATCCGTGAGTTGCATCTGTTCGTCGGTCTGTTCCTTGGACTGCTTGTCGTGATCAGTTTCCTTTTGCTTGTCTTTTCAATCCGCTATCTCGTTCGTCCGATCCGGCGCCTGACAAAAGCGACGGAACAGATGGCAGACGGTGACTACGGAATCCGCGTCGGAACGAAGGCACGCGATGAAATTGGTGAGCTGTCCCGGCGGTTTGACGAAATGGCAACGGCAGTCGAAGCGTCTGATACGGAACGGCGCCGATTCGTTGCGAACGTCTCGCATGAATTCCAGTCGCCGCTGACGACGATTGCTGGTTACGCGGGACAACTCGATGTGACGGGAGAAGACGTCAGGAAACGGACGGTCATCCGTCAAGAGGCGGAGCGAATGTCGGAGCTGACGCGTCAACTGTTGATCTTAGCGAAGCTCGATGAAGGACGACGCTTCAAACGACAAGCACTTAATCTGCGGACGAATCTTGAGGCGACACTCACGACACTTGCCTTCCAGCTGGATGAGCAAGGAATCGCTGTCGCACTCGATGTTCCGATGGTGATACAAATACAAGCGGATGTCAGTGCGTTGGAACATGTCTTCCAAAATGTCATCCGAAACGCTGTCTCGGTCTCGAAAGACGGAGCGACGATCCAGATTCAAGCAGAGGAACAAGCGGATCAGATCATCATCCGAATCAAGGATGAAGGACCAGGCATGACTGATGAACAGATGAAACATGCCTTCGAACGCTTTTATCAAGGCGATGCATCCCGGACGACGCGCGGAACGGGTCTTGGTTTAGCGATTGTCAAAGAGACGATGCGTCAACTCGGCGGGGATGCGAGCTTGTCGTCCGCTTCATCGGGTCTAACCGTAACGTTAACTTTTTTACGCGCGTGACACCTGCGTTCATGTTCCGTTCATATTGCGGCTGTATCATCAATCCTGTAGCGAACATACAGGAGGGATCACATAATGAAACTAGGATGGAAAGAACTCGTCCGGATGAAAGGGCGATTCAGTTGGATGACGATTGTGACGATGTTGATCGTCTTATTGATCTTGATGATCACCGGTCTTGCAGATGGACTAGCTTATGACAATGGGGCAGCCGTCCGTAATCTGCCGGTCGAACAGTTTGCGCTAAGTAAAGATGCAGAAGGGCAGCTGACCCGTTCATTCTTACAGGCGGATGAGACACCAAAGGGCGCGGAAGCACTCGGTGTCCAGAACATGGTGCTTGAGAAGAAGAATAAAACGAAGGACGACGTAACGGTCTTTGCGTTACCACAGACTACGAAATATGGTCCCAAACAGCTGCAATCGTTGCAAAAAGGGGAGGTACTTGTTGATGCTGCGTATGCGGAGCAACGCGGAACGCGCGTCGGCGATACGATCACGGATTTTCGAACGAAGGAGACGTTCCAGATTGCCGGTACAGTGACGGACGGTCGTTATAGTCATGCACCCGTTCTCTGGATGACGGATGAATCGTGGCAAGCGTGGCAATCGAAAATGGGCACGTCATACGTATCGGCGTACATCGGTCAGTCGTTGCAAACGGATCAAGCGCTCTTTTCGAAACAAACGGTTGTCGAGAACGTTCCGGGTTATGCGGCAGAACAAAACTCCTTTCAGATGATGCGGGTCGCGCTCGTCGTCATCGGAGCATTGATTCTGACAGCCTTCTTCTATATTTTGACGATGCAGAAGATGAAACAGCTTGGTGTCTTAAAGGCCATCGGTATCCGGACACGAACGATGGGTGCGAGTCTGCTCGTTCAAGTCGTCATACTGACGAGTCTTGCCTTTGGTGTCAGCGTCGCCATCACCTATCTGACGAGTCGTTTCCTGCCGCCGGATCTTCCCTTCCGATTTGAATGGTCGACGAGTCTGATGTACGGCGGTATTCTACTCGTAACGGCGATCCTCGGTGCGCTCGTTCCGTTACGGATGGTCAAGAAACTCGAGGCGGCAGATGCGATGGGAGGAATGAACGGATGATTCGATTAGAACAGATTGAGCAAAGTTATGGTGAGATGACGGTGCTGCATGACATTAACTTACAAGCAGAAGCGGGTGAGTTGATTGCTCTCGTCGGACCGAGCGGTAGTGGGAAAAGTACACTGCTCCAGTTGCTTGGATTGTTACAGACACCAACGAATGGTGCCGTCTACTTTGATCATACGTGTGTTAGTGAAGCAGTGGACGAAGAACGCCGTCGCTTACGTCTCGAAGAAGTCGGATTCATCTTTCAAGAATCGCATCTCGTGCCGTTTTTGACGGCAGGTGAGCAACTGGAGCTAGTCGCGAAGGAAGCCGGTCGATCGGTTGATGCGACGGCGGCACTCGCTGTGTTCGGACTCGAGCACCGGAAAGACCATTTGCCGCACGCCTTATCGGGTGGGGAACGTCAACGTGTCGCAATTGCCCGGGCTTTCGTCAATGACCCACGACTTGTACTCGCGGATGAACCGACGGCGAGTCTCGATTACCCAAATGGACGCCGGGTGATGGAGTTATTGCAACAGCAAGCGCATGATGCGAACAAGACCGTCATCGTCATCACCCATGACGAACGGATGCTAGATGTCTGTGACCGGATTTGGCGAATTGAAGACGGACGGATTACGGAAGCGACAGCATCCCGGTCCTATTCTCATAGTTGAACGAGTTACCCTTTTGTTTTCGTGCCTCAGTGCATGTGAAAACAAAAGGGTTTTTTGCTGATTCGTCACGAAGATAGGGGAAACGGACCATTTGCGGAAGCGTTATCTTTGATATACTTAACCGTAGTAAAAAAAGATAAGGGTGGAAATAAATGTGAATTTAACAACCTTGATTCAAAGCGAATTACAAGCCATTCAGACTGAACGACTAACGGAATGGTTTACACATAAAAGCCACGAGCGCCGGGAATATCAACGGATGCTCGAAGATTTCAAAGCAATCGTCATCATGCAACAGGCCGGATTTTATGAACAAGCGGATGCTCGGTTTGAACAGTGGAAGACGTTACCGATGCCGGCAGAGGTTTATCGTTACCGCCTAGCGATCGCAGGAAAAGCAGGCGGGAAACGTCTTGTTCAGAAACGGCTAGCATCGTTTCCTATGACCGTTCAGAATCATCCACAGCTGAAAAACTGGAAGCGACTCGGAAAACTAAATCCGTGGTGGCTCGGTGGAGCTGTAGCTGTCGTTTGTCTCGGTCTAATCTGGACACAGTTGGACGATGAACCGGCAACACCGGTCGCGACGAAACAGACAGAGGTCGAGCAACAACTCGCAGCGCTGCAAACAGAAGTCGAACAGTTAAAAGAAAAAAACGAACAGTTGGCAAGTGAGCAAGAGAGAGAGAAAGCGATCAAGCCAGAGAAGAAGGAAACAAAAACGGAAACGCAGAAGCCGAAAGTGTCTGCGAAAGAAGCACTCGAGCAAGGGGTCGCTGCCGTTCAGGCGAAGGACTACAAGCGAGCAGACAGTGCCTTGACCGGATCCGTCTTGACGAACAAAGAGACGGCAGGCATGGCCCGCTTTTATAAGTTGATTGCGGCCGGAAAGTTGAAGAACACGACACAAGCGGATTACATCGCCTATCGGGAAGATTTTCCGAAGTCCGGTTACATAAGTGATGTCCTCTGGATGCAAGCCGTTTATGAACAAAAATATAAAAAAGGCGACTACCGAGCGACCTTACAAGAACTCGCGAAACAACCGGAAAATGAATGGTCTTATGCGGCAAAAGCGATTCTATCGGGTAAGAGTACGCTCGGGAACTGACGAAAAAACAGTTCCCAAGCAGTACGCTTATAGAGTACAATGCGAAAAGAGAATGGAGAGGAGATGCAAACAATGAGTAAAGTACATGTATTTGATCACCCATTGATTCAGCACAAGATGACGATCATGCGTAAAGTCGAAACAGGAACGAAACAATTCCGGGAACTTGTCGACGAGGTGGCTTCATTGATGGCATATGAAATCACACGTGACCTTCCACTCACAGATGTCGCGATCGAGACACCGGTCACGAAGACGACGCAGAAGATGATCGAAGGCAAGAAACTCGGGATCGTCCCGATTCTCCGCGCCGGTCTCGGTATGGTCGACGGCATGCTCCGCATGATGCCGAACGTCAAAGTCGGTCACATCGGTTTGTACCGTGATCCGGAGACACTCGAGCCAACGGAATACTACCTCAAGCTCCCAACAGACGTCGCAGAACGTGATTTCGTCGTCGTTGACCCGATGCTTGCGACAGGTGGTTCGGCGGCAGACGCCATCTCCTCCTTAAAGAAACAAGGGGCGAAGAGCATCAAGCTCGCATGTCTCTGTGCAGCACCTGAAGGCGTTAAACGCGTTCAAGAAGAACACCCAGACGTCGACATCTATCTCGCGGCACTCGACGAGAAGTTGAACGACCACGGATACATCGTCCCAGGACTCGGTGATGCAGGAGACCGTCTCTTCGGAACGAAGTAAAAAGACAGCAAGATATACGAAAAGACCGCAGACGATGATGATCTGCGGTCTTTTCGTTGCTATTTCGTAAACTGCGCAAGATTGCTGAAATATGCTTTAATGAAAAAAGGAAAAAAGGAGGAAGTCACCATGCCGATTACAGTCATGCCGATTTTTGGGACACGACCGGAAGCCATCAAGATGGCACCGCTCGTCAACGCCCTAAAGCAACACCCTGCTTTTGATGTTCATGTTACGATCACTGCCCAACACCGCGAGATGCTCGATCAAGTGCTCGATCTGTTTGAGATCGAACCGGATCATGATTTGAATATCATGAAGCAACGTCAAACACTCGTCGACATTACGACGCGTGGTCTTGAAGGACTTGATGCCATCATGAAGGACATCAAACCGGATCTCGTCCTCGTCCATGGGGACACGACGACGACGTTCGTTGGAAGCCTGGCTGCCTATTACAATCAGATCGCGGTCGGTCACGTCGAGGCGGGACTGCGGACCTATAATAAGTATTCACCCTTCCCGGAAGAGGTCAATCGTCAGTTGACGTCGACGCTCGCGGACTTACATTTCGCTCCGACAGCGCAAGCGGCAGCGAATCTCGCATCCGAAAATCGTCACGCCGGTGTCTACGTCACAGGGAACACGGCGATCGATGCCCTGCAAACGACCGTCCAATCGGATTACGTCCACCCGATGCTCGAGACGGTCGGGGACCGGAAGTTGATCTTGATGACAGCGCACCGTCGTGAGAACCAAGGCGAGAAAATGCACCAAATGTTCCGGGCGATTCGTCGCCTCGTCGATGCGTTCCCGGAGACGCACGTCGTCTATCCGGTCCACCTCAATCCAGTCGTTCAAGAAGCAGCGAAGAAGGTTTTTGAAGGGCATGATCGGATTTCGTTGATTGCTCCACTCGACGTCTTCGATTTTCATAACTTCGCGAGCCGTGCCCATTTGATCTTAACTGACTCGGGTGGCGTACAAGAAGAAGCACCATCACTCGGTGTTCCTGTTCTTGTCTTACGCGATACGACGGAACGTCCGGAAGGGATTACTGCCGGAACGTTGAAGCTTGCCGGAACGGAAGAAGAGACGATCTATCAGATGGCAACAGAACTCTTGACGAACAAAACACTTTATCAGGAGATGGCGCATGCTTCAAACCCGTATGGAGACGGTCACGCGTCCGAACGCATCGTCCAAGCGATCCTGCATCACTTCGGTCAAGGAGAAGCACCGGCACCGTTACTCACGCAATAAAAAACGATCATCCTCGAATCGCTTGCATTCACTTGCTTTCCTCAGGCGAGACGTGAGCCGCGCCTCCTTCGTCTTTAGACGAGGAGTCGGATCTCACTTGTCTCTGACAGCACGAAAACTCGTGCTTTTTCCTGTAGGAGTCGCGTGATGTGAGCGATTCTTTGTTATGTCTTGAATTTCGTGTAATCGCAATAGTTGATTTAGGAGGATAATATCTTTAAATCTTACCATTTTCACTAAAATCAGCCCATTTGTTTAGAAAATGTAAAACCAGATGACCTTGAAACTGGAAGGGAAGCGATGACGATTCAAGCTGTGACGTAGCGCACGATTAAAAAAATGGAAATCGCTGAAATGTATTGTTACAAACAGATGTCAGAGCTGTTTTTATGTCCTGATTCGGAAGCGTTTTCAATTGTGAACGAAAAATGTTTTTTCACAAAATCGACACAAATCAATTTTAGAGGTCTTGTTTCGGTTTAACGGGCACGATATAACGTTACTGTTCAACGGTTTTGTTCACCATATGAACAATCTCTTTAACCGTTGATAGCACTACATATTTTCTTCACATCTTCGTGAAATGACTTGCATGTAAGACATCTGTGAAAACCTTATCAATCGTTGATATGTATAGGTTTTTCGGCTCTGTTTTTATTGTGAATTCATTTGACTATGAAAGCTGCTTCATTGTATTCTTGACTAGTATGAAAATCCGCAAATTGTGGGAAAGAAAAAGAACTCACAATTGGGAAAAAAGGGGGTCGTCTCTAGTGCGCCAAAGTGGGCTCGCAAAGAGTATGGTCATGGCCTCGCAAATTTCGACGGCACTGGCTGCACCGATCGTCATTGGCTTTTTGGTTGGGAACTATGGGGAACAACAACAATGGTGGGAAAAAATGGGTGCGACGTTCGCCGTGTTCATCGGGATTTTCATCGGCATTCTTTGCATGATCGCCATGATCAGGCACTTGTTAGGGGAGAAGACATGAACATCATCCTTCAAGATGCGTTGTATCGTGCGTACTTACGATGGTTTGGACTCTTTTACGGGATCCTGGCTGTCCTGCTGCTCATCGGACGCCCGAGTGAACCGGTCATTTATGGACTGGCGCTTGGTGGGACTGGCAGCTTTCTGATCTTGACGCTTCAACGACTCAGCGTCGATCGGATGTATCGTGTAATCGAGACGGGGCGTAAGCCGATGTCTCGTGGGACCGTTTCACGCATGGCGGTCGCGGTACTTTGTGTGATGATCGGTTTGAAATATCAAACTGAATTGTCATTAACTGCGGTGGTAATAGGCCTTCTCGCCGGCCACGTCATACAATTTTGTGAGTTCTTGACTCACGAACTCAAGCGGGAAAAGAGGTGAATAGTCAAATGAACCACGAAATGCCACTTTACGAAATCCCACTCTGGGGTGACTTCGTTCTGTACGGTAGCTGGACGAACTTGATCACAGTATTGATTGCTGCTGCTCTCGTCTTCTTGATTGCCGTGGCCGGTACGCGACGTCTTGTGATGAAGCCAACCGGTGCTCAAAACGTGATGGAGATGTTCCTCGAATTCGTTCGCGGTATCATCAGCAGCACGATGGACTGGAAAACAGGGGGTCGCTTCCTTACGTTCGGAATGACATTATTCCTGTTCATCCTTGTATCCAACATCATGGGTCTCCCATTCAACGTCGTGACGGGACACTACATTTGGTTCAACTCACCAACTGCAGATCCTTACGTGACACTGGCACTTTCATCTATGGTAGTGGTCATGAGCCATTACTACGGTGTGAAGATGCGAGGCTTCGGTGCTTATGCGAAAACATTCATGACGCCGATGTTTATCATTACCATCATCGAGGAGTTTGCAAACACGTTGACGCTCGGTCTTCGTCTTTACGGAAACATCTTCGCTGGTGAAATCATGATCGGAATCATTCTTTCGATCGGTATCGTCTCTGGTACGAACGATTTCCAATTCCTCGGACCAATCGGCGCGATCATCTCGGGTATCCCGATGTTGATCTGGCAAGGATTCTCACTCTTCATCGGTGGTATCCAAGCGTACATCTTCCTTATCCTGACGATGGTTTACATCGGACATAAGGCAGCGCACGACCATTAATTCGAAGGTAAAGCATCCGCTTTTCCGATAACAGCACGACAAATCAATGAACATACTCTAGGGAGGCAATTTATCATGAATCTTATTGCAACAGCGATCATCATCGGACTCGGCGCACTCGGCGCAGGTATCGGTAACGGTCTTATCGTAAACGGTACAGTATTAGGTCAAGCACGTCAGCCAGAACTCAAAAACGAACTTCGTCAAACAATGTTCATCGGTATCGGTCTTGTTGAGGCACTTCCAATCATCGGTGTAGCGGTCGGTTTCCTTCTTCTCAACTCTTAATCCACGATTAACGAGAACGGACTACATAGGGCGCTATTCGTTCAACGTTTGAGTGAACCGTCACGGGAGCTTAGGCTCCCTTATGTAGATATTGAAGTTGAACCAACCACGAGGGGAGTGTAATCGAATGAATCTAACGTATCTTGCGGCTGAAGGAGTAGCGGAATCAAATCAACCTCTTATCGCCAACATGATCGTCACGATCGTCGTTTTCCTCTTGCTCCTCATCCTCTTGAAGAAATTCGCATGGGGCCCGCTCGTCAACATGATGAAAGCGCGGGAAGAGCATGTGGCTAGCGAGATCAACTCGGCTGAAAAGAGTCGTAAAGACGCTGAAGTCTACGTAGAACAACAACGCGAAGAATTAAACAAGGCGCGTACGGAAGCACGCGACCTTTTAGAAGCATCACGCCGTCAGGCAGAAGCAGAGCAAGCACGTGCGATGGAGCAGGCACGTCTTGAATCCGAAATGAGTAAGGAAGAAGCTCGCCGTGCGATCGAACGTGAACGCGCTGAAGCACAAGCTGCTTTGAAGAACGATGTCGCTCTTCAAGCAATCGCTGCAGCACGCCACGTCATGAAAACACAGCTTGCGACGGACGAAGCCGCTCAAAAGGCACTCGTCGATCAATTCCTTGCTGATACTAAGGGCGCGAACTAATGCGTGATCACGTAGCGGGACGCTACGCAAAAGCGCTCTTCGATCTTGCGCTTGAGCACCAGGTGCTCGAGCAAGCAGAAGCTGATGTGCGGACGCTCGGCGAAGTGCTCCACGCAACACCAGAGCTCGCTTCGGTTTTAGATAACCCATCGATTTCTGCTGAAGAGCTCAAGCAAGTTCTTCAAACAAGCTTCACTGGCTTCAACTCGATCGTCTTGAACACGTTGCTCGTCATGGTCGAAAACGACCGGGCGGCAGAAATCGTCACGTTACCGGAACACTTCATTGCATTGTTGAATGAACACCGCAATGTCGCGACGGCAATCGTCACGAGTGCATACAAATTGTCAGACGAGGAACTCACGAAAGTGAAAGAGACGTTTGGCCAAAAATCAGGTAAAACGCTTGAAGTCGAGAACGTCGTCGACACGAGTGTCATCGGAGGACTTCGCGTTCAAATCGGTTACACGACATATGACGGTACGATCGAAACTAAACTAACGCGCCTTGAGCGTGAGCTGTTAAAAGCGTAAGAAAATAGGGGTGAAACGCATGAGCATTAGAGCTGAAGAAATCAGCGCCCTGCTTAAAGCGCGTATCGCGCAGTACGGTTCTACGATGGAAGTGAACGAGACAGGTACGGTCATCCAAATCGGTGATGGTATCGCTCGTGCACACGGACTCGACAACGTCATGTCGGGAGAGCTCGTAGAATTCGCTAACGGCACAATGGGCTTGGCGCAAAACTTAGAAGAAGGCAACGTCGGTATCATCATCCTCGGTGACTACCTTGAAATCAAAGAAGGCGACTCTGTTCGCCGTACGGGCCGCATCATGGAAGTACCAACTGGAGACGCACTTCTCGGACGTGTCGTCAACCCACTCGGTATGCCAATCGATGGTCTTGGTCCAATCGAAACAGAACACTACAACCCGATCGAGCGTAAGGCGTCTGGCGTCATGGCGCGTAAATCGGTACACGAACCACTTCAGACAGGAATCAAGGCAATCGATGCCCTCGTTCCAATCGGTCGTGGACAGCGTGAGTTGATCATCGGTGACCGTCAGACGGGTAAGACGTCGATCGCAATCGATACGATCATCAACCAAAAAGAAGAAAACATGATCTGTATCTACGTCGCAATCGGACAAAAAGAATCAACAGTCCGTGGCGTCGTCGAGACGCTCCGTAAAAACGGTGCCCTCGATTACACGATCGTCGTTTCGGCAGCGGCTTCACAGCCGGCTCCACTTCTTTACCTCGCACCATTCGCAGGTGTCGCGATGGGTGAACACTTCATGGACCAAGGCAAACACGTTCTTGTCATCTATGATGATCTTTCAAAACAAGCAGCTGCTTACCGTGAGCTTTCGCTTCTCTTGAAACGCCCACCAGGCCGCGAAGCTTACCCAGGGGATGTCTTCTACCTCCACTCACGCCTTCTTGAGCGTGCGGCGAAGTTGAACGACGAGCTTGGCGCAGGTAGCTTGACTGCCCTTCCGTTCATCGAAACACAAGCGTCGGATATCTCAGCTTATATCCCGACGAACGTTATTTCGATCACGGATGGTCAAATCTTCCTTCAATCGGATCTCTTCTTCTCAGGTGTCCGTCCCGCGATCAACCCGGGTCTCTCGGTATCGCGTGTAGGTGGTTCGGCTCAAGTAAAAGCGATGAAGAAGGTAGCGGGTACGCTCCGTCTTGACCTCGCATCTTACCGTGAGCTTGAAGCATTCGCTCAGTTCGGATCTGACCTTGATAAAGCGACTCAGTCGAAGCTTAACCGTGGTGAGCGGACAGTTGAAGTCTTGAAACAAGACTTGAACCAACCACTTACTGTCGATAAGCAAGTCATCATCATCTATGCCTTGACTCGTGGTCACCTTGATGATGTTGCTGTAACGGATATTCGTCGTTTTGAAAAGGAACTCAACCTCTGGCTCGATCAAAACCGCAAACAACTTTGCGATGAGATCCGTAAGACAGGTAACCTTCCAGCAGACGAAGAGATCGTAGCAGCAATCTCAGAATTTAAGAAAACGTTCCAAGCGACGGTTTAATCCGGCGGAACGCTCTTGATACTAACAAGGTGGTGAATCGAAATGGCATCGTTGCGCGAGATACAAACGCGGATCAACTCGACGAAAAGTACGAAACAGATCACGAAAGCGATGAACATGGTTTCGGCGTCGAAACTGAACCGCGCTCAAGCACATAGCGCGAAGTTCCAACCTTACATGCTGAAAATGCAAGAGGTACTCGGAACCATTGCGAATGGCACGACAGGTGCGAGCCATCCGATGCTCGAGAAACGTCCCGTCAAAAAGACAGGATATATCGTCATCACATCGGATCGCGGCTTAGCTGGTGCATATAACGCCAACGTGCTGCGTGAAGTCTACCGGGAAATCAAAGAAAAGCATACTACGGACAGTTACGTTCTCTTCGTGGTCGGTAAAGTCGGTGTCCAGTTCTTCCGTTCACGCGGAATCACGGTCACGGATGCGATCACAGGCTTGAACGATTCTCCTTCGTATGTCGACGTCGCTGAAATCGTGAAGCGCACAGTGAGTGCGTTCACGGTCGGCGAAATCGACGAGCTCAAGCTGTGCTACAACCACTTCTTATCTGTCATCAGCCAGGAAGTGAAAGTCGAAACCCTTCTCCCACTCGGAGAAATCGAAGCTTCGTCTTCGACGACTTATGAGTACGAGCCAAGCGAGGAACAAATCCTTGCTGAACTCCTCCCGCGTTACGCGGAGAGCTTGATCTTCGGTGCGCTTCTTGACGCGAAAGTAGCAGAACATGCGTCACGTATGACAGCAATGCAAAGTGCGACAGATAACGCAGATGACTTGATCGGTCGATTGACTCTCGTCTACAACCGAGCTCGACAAGCTGCGATCACGCAAGAAATCACAGAGATCGTCAGTGGGGCTGCTGCGCAGCAGTAATCCCGACTGGCGTAACGATAGGTAGGAGGAAACACGATGAACGAACTCGGTTTAAAAGGCCGCGTCGTCGCGGTCATGGGACCTGTCATCGACGTTAAGTTCGAAGGACACTTACCGAACATCTACAACGCGCTTCGTATTCAATATACGCCGCAAACTGTAGAAGAAGTGGCTATCGACTTGACGCTTGAGGTCGCCCTGCACCTTGGTGACGACGTCGTCCGTACCATTGCGATGGACTCTACGGATGGAGTACGCCGTGGAATGGAAGTACTCGATACGAATGCTCCAATCTCGGTACCCGTCGGAGAAGCGACACTTGGTCGCGTCTTCAACGTACTCGGTAACCCAATTGATGAAAAAGAAATCGCTGCTGACGTGGAACGTCTTCCAATCCACAAAAAAGCACCGACTTTCGATAACCTTTCAACGAAAGTTGAAATCCTCGAGACTGGAATCAAAGTCGTCGACTTGCTCGCTCCTTACATCAAGGGTGGTAAGATCGGTCTCTTCGGTGGTGCCGGTGTAGGTAAGACCGTCCTCATCCAGGAATTGATCAACAACATCGCGCAAGAGCACAGCGGTATCTCGGTATTCGCAGGTGTTGGTGAGCGGACGCGTGAAGGAAATGACTTGTTCCACGAGATGACGGATTCAGGCGTTATCAAACAAACAGCGATGGTCTTCGGTCAGATGAACGAACCACCGGGTGCACGTCTCCGTGTTGCCTTGACTGGTTTGACGATGGCAGAATACTTCCGTGATGAGCAAGGACAAGACGTTCTTCTCTTCGTTGATAACATCTTCCGTTACACACAAGCGGGTTCTGAGGTATCGGCCCTTCTCGGTCGTATGCCATCTGCCGTTGGTTACCAGCCGACACTCGCAACAGAGATGGGTATGCTCCAAGAGCGAATCACATCAACAAACAAAGGTTCGGTTACATCGATCCAAGCGGTTTATGTACCAGCCGATGACTATACTGACCCGGCTCCTGCAACGACGTTTGCTCACTTAGATGCAACGACGAACCTTGAGCGCCGTCTCTCTGAGATGGGGATCTATCCTGCCGTGGATCCACTTGCATCGACATCGCGCGCCCTTTCACCGGAAATCGTCGGCGAAGAGCACTACGGTGTTGCACGTCAAGTTCAGGAAACACTTCAGCGTTATAAAGAACTTCAAGATATCATCGCGATCCTCGGTATGGACGAGTTGTCAGAAGACGACAAATTGACTGTACACCGTGCGCGTCGTATCCAGTTCTTCTTGTCGCAGAACTTCCACGTAGCTGAGCAGTTCACAGGACAAAAAGGATCGTACGTCCCAGTTAAGGACACGATCCGCGGCTTCAAAGAAATCCTCGAAGGTAAACACGATGATCTAACGGAAGAAGCATTCCGTCTCGTCGGTCCGATCGAAGATGCGATTGAAAAAGCGAAGGCGCTTGTCTAAGTGACAAAGCATAAGGGGGACTTGAGATGAACACACTTCATGTCAATATCGTCACCCCGGATGGCGAAGTGTATGATGGCGATATCCGTATGGTCGTTGCGAAGACGATTTCTGGTGAGATCGGGGTTCTCCCGCACCACGTCCCACTCGTGACACCACTCGATATCAGCATCTTGAAGTTGCGCCACGAAGATGGCGGACGCACGTTGATCGCTATCAGCGGTGGCTTTATGGAAGTGCGCCAGGATACTGTAACGGTTCTTGCGGAAACTGCGGAGCAAGCAGACAAGGTCGACTATGACCGTGCTGCAGCTGCGAAGGTTCGTGCAGAACGTCGTCTCCAGGACACGAAATTATCAGAACTCGAATTCAAGCGTGCTGAACTTTCACTGAAACGAGCAGTTAACCGTCTCAGCTTGAAAGACTACGGTCGCGATTGATTCGACCAAAGACCCGAATTCCTTTGCGGAATCGGGTCTTTTTTTGTACGATACGTCAATGATTTTTCTAAAGACAAACGTTTTCGCAAGAGGGAGAACGATACAGGTTTAAAACGCCGTAAAAATGTAAAAGTACATTATATGCCTCGTCTTCACAATTTCTTCAACATTTTTTCTTTGGAAGACTAAATTTATCTTCAATAAATATATTTTATACGCTAAAATTAATTCAGCGTGTTCTTTTTTGTTTGCGCAATCATTCATTTTATGAAATCATAGTAAAGTTGGAGAAACTATGAAGAAGAGGTGCAACGAAAGTGACATCTATTGGTGTGAGTGCGTTAGTTAGTATGCTGGTCTACATCGTAGCGATTCTACTCGCTTGGTGGTCCTTATTACCAGTCAAATGGGAGAAAATCCTGCAACATCCTAAAGGACCGCATGCGGTAGCCTTGCGAACGATTCTAGCCATTGCGCTCGGATCGATCGTCGCTCGCTTTTTATTGGATTATGCCGGTTTTGCACAGCGTCTTCAGTTTTTAATTGGGTGAACTTGTAACTGCATTGTAAACCCTGAAATGGTAATTTGTTTTAACATGGAACAGGACACTGCTCTTTCAATGAAGGAACACAGTCATTTAGCAATCATCTAACATTACAATCGAAACGTCGTATTGGCTTTGGAGTAAGAGATCAACTATAGGGAAGTTTCTTTTCTAACATTCGTTGAATTCCAACTATGATCCTCACCAATCACGAATTGAACATACTAGAACAGAAACGAAGCAGAGGAGTAGGGAGAATGGAAAAAATCGTTGTCCGTGGCGGACGTAAATTAGCTGGAACAGTCAAAGTAGAAGGTGCAAAGAACGCGGTCTTAAAAACACTCGTCGCGACATTGCTTGCATCAGAGGGCCAATCGGTTCTTCAAAACGTACCACGTCTAGCAGACGTCTATACAATCAATAACGTCTTACGCAACTTGAATGCGGAAGTCGAGTTCGACGCTGAAGCAAATACGGTGACGGTCAATGCCGAACCGAATCTTAAAGATGAAGCGCCACTCGAATACGTCCGTAAGATGCGGGCTTCGATCCTCGTCATGGGTCCATTACTTGCACGTCTCGGTCGCGCACGTGTTGCGATGCCAGGTGGCTGTGCGATTGGTTCACGTCCAATCGATCTTCACCTAAAAGGTTTCGAAGCGATGGGCGCGAAGACGATCATCGGAAACGGATTCGTTGAAGCACATGTCGACGGTCGTCTCAAAGGTGCGAAAATCTACCTCGACTTCCCATCAGTCGGTGCGACAGAAAACATCATGATGGCTGCGACACTCGCAGAAGGAACGACAGTCATCGAGAACGTCGCAAAAGAACCAGAAATCGTTGATCTTGCGAACTTCTTGAACGCAATGGGCGCAAAAGTCCGCGGTGCAGGTACAGAAACGATCCGCATCGAAGGCGTCGAGAAGTTACATGGTGCAACACACTACGTCATTCCGGACCGGATTGAAGCAGGTACGTTCATGATCGCAGCAGCAATCACAGAAGGTGACGTCGAAGTCATCGGTGCAGAGCGCGAACACCTTCGTCCACTCATCTCGAAGATGGAAGAAATGGGCGTTAAGATCACGGATACAGAAGAAGGTCTCCGTGTCGTTGGTCCAGCGAAACTCGAAGCAGTCGACGTCAAGACGATGCCACACCCAGGGTTCCCGACAGACGTTCAAGCACAAATGATGGCGCTTGTTCTCAAAGCAGGTGGCACATCGGTCATCACGGAAACTGTTTTCGAGAACCGCTTCATGCACGTCGAAGAATTCCGTCGCATGAACGCTGACATTAAAATCGAAGGTCGTTCATCGATCATCAATGGTGGCGTTCAATTACAAGGTGCAGAAGTGCTCTCAACAGACCTTCGCTCAGGTGCGGCACTCGTCACAGCAGGATTGATCGCTGAAGGCGAAACGCGCGTTGGCGCACTTCACCACATCGACCGTGGATACGTCGACTTCCACTTGAAGTTACAAGCACTTGGTGCAGACGTAGAACGTGTGACAGAAGAAGCAGCAGTTGTTGAAGAAACAGCTGCAACAAAACTTTAAGCACTCATTCAAGAGCATTCTCTCGATTTCGGGGGAATGCTCTTTTTGTCTTCTTTTTAAAAAGATGACAATGAAATCAGAAAAGCCGAAAAAGAAAGTCGTTTCACGATGGGGCATATGCTAGAATTGAAAGGTATGTATACATAAATGGGTTAGACGTCCAAACGACGTTCTATATTTTGGAAGAATAGCCAGTGGGTAAAGGAGAGCACACGAGATGTTTTCAAGAGATATCGGAATCGACTTAGGGACGGCGAATGTCGTCATTCATGTAAAAGGTAGAGGCATTGTCCTCGATGAGCCATCGGTCGTCGCGATCGATAAGGCGACAGGCAAGATTCATGCGGTAGGGACAGAAGCACACTTGATGGTGGGCCGAACACCGGGAAACATTGTGGCCATTCGACCGCTTCAAGACGGCGTCATTGCTGATTTCGAAATGACAGAAGCGATGCTACGCCATTTCATCGATAAGATTGAGGTCCGTAAGATGTTCGGTGGAGTCCGCATGTTGATTTGTACACCAGCAAGCATCACGACGGTCGAAGCAAAAGCGATTCGCCAAGCTGGTGAAAAATCAGGCGCGAAGACGGTCTTCCTCGAAGTCGAGCCGAAGGTCGCAGCAGTCGGTGCCGGTATGGACATTTGGATGCCAGCAGGGCACATGGTCATTGATATCGGTGGCGGAACGACGGATGTTGCCGTCCTTTCAATGGGTGATATCGTTTGTGGTGAAACGATCAAAGTCGCAGGTGACCGGTTTGATCACGACATCATCCGCTCGATCAAGGATACGCATAAGTTGATCATCGGGGAACGAACAGCGCAAGCCGTCAAGACGACGGTCGCGACGGTCTCAGAAGACGGACGTCGTGAACAGATGGATATTCGCGGACGTAATCTCGTGACAGGCTTACCGCACAACATTACGGTGACATCAGAAGAGATGCATGATGCACTTGCAGAAGCAGCGATGGAGATCGTCGAAGCAACGAAGCGTGTGCTCGAGAAGACACCACCAGAGCTTGCAGCAGACATCATCGACCGTGGCATCATCCTGACGGGTGGGGGCGCACTTCTTGACGGAATCGACCAGTTACTTGCAAAAGAACTCGGCCTACCGGTTCTGATTGCAGAAGATCCGATGTTATGTGTCGCACGCGGTACAGGGATCATGCTCGACAATCTTGGGAAGTAAGAGCGTGTCAGCGTAAAGGATACGATTTTTCGTAAAAATTCATTCCTATAACGACCGTCTTGTCCTTCTCGCTTTCCACAGGCGGGAGGTAAGCCGCGACAGCGCGCATTTCATGCGAGTTGTCGGGTCTTACCTATCCCTGACGAAAGTGCTGCTTGCACTTTCTTTTCCTGCAGGAGTCGAGAATGGACAAGTTCGTTCGATATGAATCAAACCAATAGGGAGTCCGGTTTCCGAAGTACGTATCGGAAACTGGACTCCCCTTGTTTTAAACATAATGCTTAGTCCATAATGTCATGGTACTAAATGATTATGTGCCTCCTTGTGCTTCATCCGACTCCTACAGGAAAAAGCGCAAATTTTTGCGCTGTCAGAGACAAACAAGACCCAGGTTCACTGTTATACGAACAGTGAAGACTGGCTTGTGTCTCGCCTGAGGAAAGCGGATGAAAAGCAAAGGGGCATAAAGATGACTTACTGCGTACTACGCATGAAAGCCTGGTACGCTTCAAAATCGTGATAGACAATGGCACTTGGTGGCAACGAACTTGCCATCGTCTGATTAACGAGCTGATTTAGCTGCGTCCGTGTTTTGCCGTAGAACGTAATGTCTGGTGTTTCCGGAAGCTCCGTGAATTCGATCGCATACGATAAACGATATCCGTTACTCGCCGCATACAATGCATCCGTCATCGTGATGGCGCCAAGTCCGTTGCCGCCACCGTAAACGGTCCGGTAACTCATCAATGTGACTTCGTCAGCGAGATCCATCGCCCATTCGCTGATGGAACGCCCACCTGCATCCTGTACGGTATGGAACCAGAACGGGAGGAACAGTTGCAGCGGTAATCCTTCAGCGGATGCTTTTTCGCGGAAGGCGAGTAAGATGCGTTCGTAGGAGGCGATGACTCCTGGCTGGTCCGTCTCCCATTCCGGTAAGGCGTACGGTTCGAGATCGACACTGATGCCGTCCGGATGACTGATCGTCTCCTGTTGATAGGTCGAGATCCAGGCTAACGGATCCTCGACGTTCGGTCGAGCCGTCGTTCCTTCGTTTGTAATCCAGCGCGGCTGTCCGAATAGGAAGTAGACTTCGATGCCGACAGCATGCGCTTTTTCAACGAACGTTCGGTAGAGAGTACGGTCACCCTCGACAGCGACATGCAGATAGACACGTTTCATCTGTCTGTTTGCCAGCTGATTGATCTTCGTTGAAATGGAGTTGGCCTCTGGGATGGACCAGATGACCGTGTGACGAGTGACGGAAACGGCAGCTGAACTCTTGAGTGGTAGTCCGAATTGAAGCAACGATAGGCAGACTACGCTAATCAAAAAGCGTTTCATTTCAATTTCACTCCTTCGTGTGGATTACCTTACTATCGGTCGTTGCGCATTCACTTATATGCATCAAAGGTCCTGTTCTACACTTTGACAGTTCAAATCCTAGACATTTCACATTGTGAAGTGTATATTGAAAGTTGTTATATTGAAACGAATTGCCAAATAAAAGGAAGTGATGCCACAATGCCATTGTGGAAAAGAAATTTAGTAGTCGTCTGGTTCGGTAGTTTTTTGACTGCCGCCGCTCTTAGTCTCGTTTTACCGTTTTTGCCCTTATTCATTGAAGAGCTCGGTGTCGACGGCCGACAAGATATTACGACGTGGTCCGGGATCGCCTTTGGTGCTACCTTCCTCGTCGCTGCGATCGTCTCACCGATTTGGGGACGTCTTGCCGATCGAAAAGGGCGTAAGCTCATGCTACTCCGAGCAAGTCTTGGTATGTCGATCGTCATGTTCTTAATCAGTTTCGTTCAAGACGTGTATCAACTCGTATTCCTGCGTCTTGTCATGGGAGCCGTATCCGGATTCATCTCAGCCGGGATTACAATGGTTGCTTCCCAAACCCCAAAAGAGAAAAGTGGCTGGGCGCTCGGCACCCTGTCGACCGGTGGGATTGCCGGTGGATTGCTAGGACCTCTCATTGGAGGATTCCTCGCCGACGTTGTTGGGCTTCGACCCGTTTTTCTCTTTACGAGCGTTCCGCTCTTCATTACCTTCCTCGTGACCTACTTCTTCGTCAAAGAAGAATTCGTCCCACTGGAAGTCAAAAAGATGGCGTCTGCGAAAGAAATCATCCAGTCACTTCGCCATCCGGAACTCATTTTAAGCCTCTTCTTGACGACGTTCCTGATTCAGTTCGCGGCACAATCAATTAGTCCAATTCTGTCGCTGTACGTGCGGGAACTCAGTCCCGGTACCGAACGACTCGCCTTGTTATCTGGAATTGTTGCTTCGGCACCAGGGATTGCGGCACTGATCGCTGCACAACGACTGGGTCGTCTATCCGATAAGATTGGCGCTGAGCGTGTCTTATTCTTTGCGTTACTCGTCTTTGCAGCTTTCTTGATTCCGCAAGCATTCGTCACGGATACAAGTCAATTGATCGTCTTACGGATGGGGATCGGTTTTGCGACAGCAGCACTGCTGCCATCTGTCCAAACCTTGTTACGGAAGAATACGCCAGCGAATGCATCGGGACGGATCTTTGGATATAACCAGTCCGCGCAGTTCATGGGGAACTTCCTCGGACCACTCGCAGGTGGACAGATTGCCGGTCACTTTGGTTTTGAAGCGCTGTTCCTCTTTACTGGCTTGATCGTCATCACGAATGCGGTGCTAGAGCGAACACAAACGGCTGTTTTAAAGAAAAATCCGAATAACTAATGAGAAGCTTCCATTTCCTAGACTGTGTTTGGGGAACGGAAGCTTTTTTTCATAGGATTCACCTTAAGTATCTTTAAATTATTATCTAAAGTATAACAAAATTTGTCAATTTTCAATATGTAAACTATGGAAAAGCGAATTATGTAATTGAGGTAGGTCTTTCGATGCATCTCTGTTGGATATTACCGTTTTGTTCAAAAAAGCTCATAATTCCTCTTCGGTCGACCGATATACTGAAAGGAAAGAATTGAACATGAAGTCAATGAGGAGATGGAACGCATGCTACGAGGAATGTACACGGCGTCGAATGCGATGCAGGCATTACAACGTCAACAGGAAATGCTCAGTAACAACTTGGCGAATGCGCGGACGCCGGGCTTCCGCGCTGATCAAGCGTCACTCCGGACGTTTCCAGAGATGCTGATCCAGCAAACAGCAAACAATGAACGGACGGGTGTGCGAGGAGTCGCGACGGTCGGGAAACTCGCGACCGGTGTCTTCATGCAGGCAGCGACCCCGAACTTCACGCAAGGTTCGATCACTGAGACAGGCAATGCGACCGATCTACAAATCAGTTCACTTGAAGGAGCACCGCTCTTCACGATTCGTCACCGGGATCCGTTGACAGAAGAGGAAGAGACGCTTTATACGACGAACGGACAGTTTGCCGTCGGACAAGACGGTCTACTCCGGACGACAGAGAATGATCTCGTTCTTGATACGAACGGGCAACCACTCGACGTCGTCAATGAGGACTTCAAAGTTGACGCGGACGGAGCCGTCACGGATGGAAATGGTCAAGCGATCGGCAATCTCGGTCTCGTCGTAACGGATCAACCGGAGACGCTCGAACGGACAGGGAATGGTCTATTCCGGTCAACCAATCCATTGAATGCCGGAAACGTCCGAGTCGATCAAGGTGTACTCGAACTCGGAAATGTCGAGATTGAACAGACGATGGCGGAGATGAATGCTGGTCTGCGTCAGTTCGAAGCCAATCAAAAAGTCATTCAAGCGTACGACCGGACAGCGGAAAAAGCTGTTTCCGAAATCGGACGCGTTCGCTAATAGGAGGATATGATGCAATCAATCTATACATCCGCAAGTACGATGGGACAATTACAAAAACAGCTTGATACGACCGGGCAAAACCTTGCCAATGTGGATACGAACGGCTATAAACGGCGGGATGCTCAGTTCAATGAACTGCTCGTCCGTAACATCAATAACCAAGCGACAGGCTTCACACCAGGTCCCTTGACGACGCCAGAGGGTCTTCGACTCGGCGTTGGTGGTTATGTCGCGAACGAAGCGACACGTTTTGGCGTCGGAACATTCCGGACGACGGATCGAAAACTCGATGCGGCACTCGGAAACCCGCACCATTTCTTCGGTGTCATCGATACGGATGGCGTGACGAAGTTTACGCGGGACGGAAACTTCCAGTTGTCGCCGCAAGAGAACGGACAAGTTCTGTTGACGGACGATGCCGGGCGCTCCGTCATCAACCAGGCGAATGATCCAATCGTCTTACCGGCGAACGCGACCGAGATTGAACTGAACAAGGACGGCAACATCACCGGCATCTTAAACGGGGATCGTCGTGTCCTCGCTCGAGTGGGTGTCGCGGACATCCCGAACTACGGAGAGCTGACGGAAGTCGGGGGTGGCTTGTTCACAGCAACCGGACAATACCAGAACGCGACAGGGAATCCGTTGACGGTCGGTCGGCTTGAGACATCGAACGTCGATATGGCGCTTGAGATGACGAACTTGACGCAACTCCAGCGGGCGTATCAGTTTAACTCGAAAGCGTTGATGACGAGTGATCAGATGATGGGGATCGTCACGTCACTGAAATAAAACATCACAAAA
The DNA here is from genome assembly GCF_002385115.1 of Exiguobacterium sp. UBA3968. NCBI lineage: Bacteria > Bacillati > Bacillota > Bacilli > Caryophanales > Exiguobacterium > Exiguobacterium sp. UBA3968. The sequence goes on along the minus strand of NZ_DGCW01000005.1, from coordinate 2,012,349 downwards.
GGGTGATGCTTCTCGCAAGAGAGGTATCACCCTTTTCATTATTTTTCCTGTAACGCAAGATAGATCGCAGCCATGTCCGCGTCGCCGTAAGCGGGTTTCGCATTAGTGTAGCTAGCGTCCGTTGCTTGCGCAAGGGGTAGCTCAAGCTTTTGTCGTCTCGCTTCTGCCGTGATGAGTCCAAGATCCTTTGCCATCAAGCGGAGCGGGAAAGCAGACGGGAAGTCGTTCTTCCGGTACATGTCACGTTTACCGCTGAAGAGGGGAGTGTTCATCCCGGAAGCACTGATCATCTGGATCAGCTTCTCTTTTTCGAGCCCGGCACCTTCTCCAAGCAGTAATGTCTCCGCGACCCCTTGACCGACGACTGCGAGCAATAAATTGATGGCGAGCTTCGCCGCACTGCCTGAGCCATGTGGTCCAAAATGAATCGTTTCCTTGCCAAGTAGCTCAAGATACGGCTGACAAGTCGCGACGACGTTCGCGTCACCACCGGCAAGCAGGACGAGCTGACCGTTTTCTGCGACCGGAACGGAGCCCGAGACAGGCGATTCCAGATACGTGCCGTCATTCTTTTCGACGAGACGAGCCATCTCCTTCGTTTCTTCTGGGGAGATTGTACTTAAGTTAACGATTGTCTTACCTGTGAGGTTCTCTTGGATACTTTCGAGAACGGACGCGACGGCAGGTCCGTCCGCTAACATGACGAAGAGAATGTCGCTCTGACGTACCACGTCCTGTATTTCTTTGACAGCTGTTGCTCCTAATTCTGTCAACGGAGCAGTCTTTTCATACGTCCGATTATAGACGAGCAAATCATGACCGCCATCAATTAAACGTTTTGCCATCGGTACACCCATATGTCCTAAGCCAATCCATCCGAGTTGCATGTCGATTCCTCCTTATCATGATGCGCTTTTGACTATACCCCGCGCTTCGCCAAATCTAACGAAAAAAAGACCGTCCACATGATGTGAACGGTCGCGTGATTAATCTTCATACGTGAGGATGGTCGAGATGACGGCGATCGGGAAACGAATCGTAAAGGTCGATCCGACACCGACGACGGATTCGACGTCAATCGTTCCGTTGTGGTGCTTGACGATCTCCTTACAGATCGATAGACCAAGACCGGTTCCGCCAATTTTGCGTGTCTCGGAGTTATCGACACGGTAGAATTTATCGAACAATTTTGGAAGGGCGTCTTGCGGAATCCCGATGCCTTCATCTTGGATACGGATTTGAGCGAAACCAAGTTCATTTGTAATCCGTATCAAGACTGTACCACCGCTCGGCGAGTACTTGACGGCGTTGCTGAGCAGGTTGTTCAGCAACTGTTTCATCTTTTCCGCATCCCCGTCAATCATGATCGGTCCACGAGCCTCAAAATCAATCGTATGCGTCTCATGCGAGACATCATAGAACTCGATCAAGTCCTGGGCGAGTTCGACGACATCAAACGTCGTCATCTCATATCGGTGTTCACTCGACTCCATGCGCTGGACGTCGAGGAAGTCGTTGACGAGTGTCGTCAGGCGACCAGTCTCGGAGTGGATCGTCTGGAGGTACTTCCGTTGCCGTTCCTCCTCGAACCGTTTGTTGAGCATCAGCTCCGTGAAGCCATAGATCGAAGAGAGCGGTGTCCGTAACTCATGCGAGACGGTCGAGACGAACTCTTCCTTCATCCGCTCGGCTTCCGTTTCTTTCGTCACGTCGCGGAGAACGAGCATCGTACCGACCCACATACCGTCTACCTCGATCTTCTCCGCGTAGATCTGGATGTAAGTACTATGCTTGCGGATCGAGACAATCAAGCTGTCTTTCGGTAAATCGAGTTCGACGATCTGTTCAATGTAACGTTCGAACGCTGCCGGTTCGTCAATGATGTCAGCGAGTGCCTGCATCGCTTGTTCGAAGGCAGAGCGTTCTTCGTCTTCGAACGTTGTCGGGACTTCCGGAAACAACGTCATGAGGGGTTCGTTGACGAGCAACTCATCCGTCTCATGTTCGATGTAGACGACAGCTTCCCGAATCGAGTTCAACAGTTGCGTCGTCTTGTTCTTCTCGCGGATCATTTCCTCATAGATCCCCATCCGTAGGAGGGAGAGCGACAATTGATGCGAGAACGACAAGATGTCGCTCATCTGCTCGGTCGTGAAGGCATCACGATAACGAACGAGATAGATGCAGGCGATCATATGCTCTTTTGACGGATCAAGGACCGGAACCGCGACTTCATACATATAGTACGGGTACGGAAGCGGGCTTTCGTGCGCTACCTGTTTCGATGAGTGCACAGGACGCTTCAGAAGACGTGCCCGGTGCAGGAGTGACTGATCATCAGAGACGAGACGACCGACCATCTCTTCTGTCATCCCGTAATCGATCGTCGAGCGGACTTCCTGTTGATCGAGGAACAAGAGGGCACCGATTTCAGAATGCGTGATGGAGACGAGTTTCTCGATGATTTCCGGATAAGCCGTCAACGTCTCACGAGAAGCAAGCGTCTCAGTCAGTTCGTTACGATACTTAAGGTGTTGTTCACTCCGAAGCGTGATATCAAGTGCTTCCTCGAGTTCTTCCTGCTGCGCTTGCAATTCTTCTTGCTGCGCGACGAGTTCTTCCTGTTGCGCTTGGAGTTCTTCGTTCTTCGCGAGCATATGGACTTTATTGTCCGCGATCGAAGCCGCCATCTGATTGAACGATGCCGTTAGCGTATGCAGTTCATCCTTGCGTTTTGGTAACGGAATTGCTTGGATGTCTTCCCCTGATGCAAGTAGAGCACTGTCGTGGGATAGCGTATTGACCTGTTTCGTGACGCGACTGATGAACGGACGCACGAGAGATAAGAGGACGAGAATCAAGACGACGAGATTCGACAGCCAGATGAACTGCGCGACACGCATCTCGCTTAAGAGATCGTTTTTCGCGTCCACTTCTTTCTTTTCGATCAACGTCAGATAATCTGAAAGCAACGTATCAATCCGTGTCATGTCGACGTCTGCTTCTGATAAGCTGACCGATCCGCGTAACGTCCCATTTTTGGTGAACAAGTCTTTCCCGTTGGAAAGAGCAGCGAGCGTGTCAGGAGTCACAAAGTCTTCATTGATCTTCCCGTCCTTTTTTCCTTCGACGTATTCGTTGAGAAGTGGAAGCGATGTGCCGAAATAATCGTCATAAATGCGACGAGTCGCTGTCGCATATTCTTTCCCTTGCTCATAAATTGCATACTTTTCGAACCACGTCGTCAGACGATTGATTTCCTGCTGATTCGTCTTCACCTGATCAAGTGTTTCCTGTGAACCAGTCAATAAGTAAGATTTGACGTTACTTTGCGCGACGGTCCATTCGTTCGCGAGTGCATTCGCATTCGTCCGCCGTTCACGTAAATCATCAAATGTTGCATTGGCTTGATCGATCTTCTGTTCCGTATAGAAATAGACGATCGCAGACGTGATGCTAAGAGCGACGAACACCATATAGAAGGCGAACATCAATTGACGACCGATGGTACGATTAATCCATTTCACTGGGGTATCCTCCGTATTCTGTTTTACATGTATGAAAAAGATTGCTTAAATGCCGAATATATTCATCTTACGTAGTTTTAAAGGTCTCGGCAAATTTGAATCTGCAAAAACCACTAAAACAAATATATCATATATTTGTTAATTGATATTAAATGATACATTTTTTAAGAATAAGGATTAAGAAGCAATGTTTTAAGGAAAAACCATAGAAGATATTGAACTTCATCATTTTAAGTAGGGAAGTGGTCAGATGCAAAAAATGTTTGAAAACAAATGGTATCGATTCGCATGGTGGGTCATGACATTGCTCATCATCGTCTGGATTGGCGATCATGTTACGTTCCTGTTCCGACCGATCGCAATTCTGCTTCAAATGGTCGTACCACCCCTTGCAATCGCCGGGATTCTCTATTACGTCCTGTTGCCAATCGTCGAGTTGCTCGAGAAAAAGATGAAGCGGCGACCTGCTGTCTTAATCGTGCTCGTCGGTTTAATCGGTATTTTAACGACACTCGGCTTCATCTTTGGTCCGATGTTGTCGGAGCAGGTCACGCAGTTCGTCAATTCGATACCGACGCTTGCGACACAGTTCCAGCGTCAATTGATTGACGTCCGGGACCAACTCGAAAACAGTGCAGCCTTTTCACGCTTCCTATCAGGACCAGATAACTTGTTCAATAAGTTCTCAGGGAACATCTCGGAATATGCATCGACGTTCCTGAAGAACATCGGTACAGGTGTCGGTGGGTTCGTCAGTGTCCTGACGACAGCGGTCGTGACGATCATCATCATTCCGATCATGTTGATCTATATGCTGCTTGACGGTGATAAGCTTAAAGGCAATCTCGTTAAGCTAATGCCGTATGAGTACCATAAGGAAACGCAAAAAATCCTCGGGGACGTCCACGTGACGATCATGAGCTACATCCGCGGGCAAGTCATCGTCAGTATCGGTGTCGGGGTCATCGCCTATATCGGATATCTCATCATCGGAATTGATTATGCGTTGTTACTCGCCTTGTTTGCGACACTGACGAACATCATTCCGTTTCTCGGTCCGGTCCTCGGTGTCATTCCAGCACTGATCGTCGGGTTCATCCAGGATCCAATCCTTGCGATTTATGCGATCATCGTCATGACGGTCGCGCAACAGATCGATTCGCACATCATGTCACCACTCGTGCAAGGGAAGACACTCGATGTCCATCCGTTGACGATCATCATCGTCTTGCTCGTCGCGGGGAACATCGCTGGTTTCTTCGGAGTCTTGCTCGGTGTACCGTTCTACGCTGTCATGAAGGTCGTCATTCTAAACATCCGTCGTCTCTATCACCTCCGATCGCAGAAGAAGATGGTCATTACGGAGGAAGAAAAGACGTTCGATACGATCATTACGGAGCGCGATTGAGTTTTGAAATTCATGTAAAAGTGCGTCATACTGAAAAGGTAGCTAAGAGAAGGGGGCAAGAATCAGATGGATTCACGTCATACCGAAGAACAAGCCGATCTACTGGCGTTGCAAAAATTTCAACACAACTTCGAGAACAGTTTGAAGTCGAGCATCATTTATCTCTTGCGTGATGGCGCATTGACAATCGGGGAACTCGAGCAACGGATTGATCAGTCGCACGGGCAAATCCTCGAGCAACTGCAGGAGCTGATTGAAGACGGACTCGTCATCCAGCAGATGTCTGAGAAAGTGCACGGACTGGCCTATTATTTGACGGCACCGGCAGAAGACCTTGTCCGACAATTCACGGAATCGATCCGGTGGAGTAAACAGCACATCCGATATTAAACAGCAGGATTCTAGACCTCCGAGCAGCTGCTCAGAGGTCTTTTTTACGTTTTTTGAAGCGATCCTCCTATAAAAATGACATACGAGTAAAGAACCAGATCAAAACAAGGCGATGCATGTCTTCTTCAATGCTTCTGAACGAGTGAACGAACTTGAAGTGTAGTAGATAAAAGTAAAGCAGGAACCAAATCATCCGTTGGTTCCTGCTCTGCTATCATTTTTGGACGGCGCTGAACGCATCCTCTGATTCGATTCCGGCTTTACTGACTGCCGTGATGACGAAACGACCTGTTGCATCTTTAGGGAGCGGGAATGCTTTACGCTCGATTGATTCCGTTGTACCGAGTTTTTTGCGTTTTCCGTCCTTCTCTTGATAGATGTTGTATTTGACGACATCCTCATCTGTTGAGGCATACCAGTTGATGAATCCACCACTGACACGGATGTTCGTCGCTGGTTTTGGTGGTGTCTTGACGGGATCTGATGCCTTTTCGTCTAATTCCGTGAAAACGACGAGGCGGTTATCATACGTTCCTTGATTCTCATCGTATGTTCCGATACACGTGATTAAGTTCAAATTCCGCGTATCAGCTGGACCAAAGATTTTCTTCAGTGGTGCTTTTAAGTGATCGTACTGGATGAGCTCTTTGACACGAAAGACGAGCTTACGCCCGGAAGCGTCCGTCACTTCGACCGGATCGCCCTTTTTTAGTTCATGCAGTTTATAGAAGATGGCAGGACCGGTCTTCGTATCGGTATGTCCGTCAATGACGGCGTTCCCGACATCACCTGGACGCGGACCGAACTTATACCAACCGGCTTGTTGTTCGTTTTTAGGTGTCGCCATCGCGCCATCTTGATCGAGTCCGACTTGTTCGACCTTCGTCTTGATGTCATGTTTCGGAATGAAGAGTTGTTTTGGGAGCTCGACCTCCGTAGTCGAGAGATCCTTGAACTCCTTCTTAAAGATTTCTGACGGCTTGAGCGGATCTTCCTTCGTCTCGGAAGAGGCCGCGGATTCTGTTTTAGGATCACCTTGCGTGATGTTCGATGTGTCCGGCTTTGATTGACCGAACAAGAGGAACAGCAATGTTCCGACTGATGCGACCATCAAAAGAATGCTCGCCGGTAATAACCAACGTTTCATGTGCGCGTAGCTCCTTTCCGAGAGAAGGGGTTCCCTCTATGTAAAAAACAGGATAGCGGATCGCTATCCTGTTATTGAGTATACCCAATTTCTTAGGCGTTTTGACGTTTACGTGCGAGGACAAGACCAACTGCTCCAAGTGCAAGACCGAATACTGCGATCGCACCAGTTGTTGTAGCTGTGTTGTTGCTATCGCTCATACCACCGTTACCTGTGTTCGGCATTGATCCTGGAGTACCATCCATGAACTTCTCTGGTGATTGTTTGACGATGGCATCACCGAGGTTAGCTCCTACGCCGTACATGTAAGCGTAAGACTCACGGAATGTGTCGACAGAACCTTTGTAGTCGCCTTCCACATACTGCATGAATGTATCTTGGACGTACGTCTCGTGACCGGATACGGCTTCTTGTGCTGCTTTTGTTGGAAGGTTTTCTTCTGTAGCTGCACCAAGGAATGCACCGAAGTCGTTCGAGAACATTTTGAGCATGTCTTGCGCGTCACCCATCAATTTCTTATCATCATTGACGGCTGCTGTGACAAGGTTCGCTTGGGCTTCGATGTGATTTTTCGTCCAAACTTGTTCGAATTGATCGGCACCGGCTTGACCGTAGATCGATTTGATGGCTGCTTTGAAGTCAGCTGTGTGCATATCTTCAGCCCAGTTTGCCGCATCGTAATCTTTCGCTTGGTCAACGCCAGCTGTCATGCTGAGGTTTGCAAGAGCAACGTGTTCAGCTGCGAGGCTGTTGAGTGTTGAACGAAGATCAGCTGCTTTTGAGTCAGCTTTCGTGTTGTCGAATTTCTCAGGCATCTGTGTTGTGATTGCGACAGAGAGTGCTTTAGAGATATCATACATGCGGCTGTATCCTTCGCGGAACGTGTTGTACGATCCTTCGTAGTCACCCGCTGCGTATTGTTGGAAAGTCTTGTAGACGTCTGCTTCGTGCGCACGGAGAACTTCTTCAGCTGCTGCTTTCGGGAGTTTACCTTCCGTTGCTGTATCGAGGAAGCTTGAGAGATCTTGCACGAACTCTTCTGTTTCTTTCTTCGAAGCGTTGATACCGTCTTGGTCGTCCGCTTTTACGGCTTTGACGAGGTCTGTCGTATATTTGTTGTGAGCAACGAAGATTTTCTCGAATTGTTTCGCGCCTTCGTCACCGTAGACAGAAGCGATTGCTGGTGTCATGTCGAGTGCGTTTTGTTTAAGTGCTGCTTCGTAGTACTGTGCGTCTTTTGAACCGTCATATTGTTTCTTCATGTCCATAACAGCAAGAACGAAGTGCTCAGAGAGTAATTGATCGAGTGTGGCACGAAGGTCAGCGGCTTTCGTTTTGACCGTGACGTTTTTCGGTGCATCTTGTTTCATGTCTTCTCCGCCACCGGAAGCGAATGCTGCCGTTCCTGGTAGTACGAGTGCTGCTGCCATTGCTGATGCTGCGAATTTTTTCGTGTGTTTCATCTGAAATCATTCCTCTCATTTTTTGGTTTATTTGGTAGGTGTTTCTTGCCTGTTCTGAATAGCTTACGCATCACTGGTCGATTTGGATTGCATGAAGTTTTATTTTTTTCAAAAGACTGTTGAAGTGATGTTTCATGCCATCCGGTGGACCGTTGCTGCGTCGTTCTGGAAAGCTTACGCCGAGCAGTTCATTTTGGATTTAAAAAAATCATAAAAACCCGCAGATCGTGGGAAACTGTTTTTCTGCTTCCTTATATACACAAACTAAAATTTTTTAGAGAAATTGCCTGTCTGGTCGTGTTACACTAATTGCGGAACACGTTTTGTAGCGAATTTGGAACTATTTAATACCAGGTACTAATATGCTATACTGTTCTCAGACTGAATCAATGAAAGGTGATCAAGATGGTACAAAACCAAACAGGCACGGATCAGCCAACGCGTGAACGCCTGAAGAAGCAACAGCCTTCGAACCAGGAAACCGGCAATCCGGAGCACAAATCAGAGCGACGTTTTCGTGCGTACTCGACACGCCGAGTTCCGATCATCGTACGCGTACTGATCGTTCTCATTCTCATCGTCGTAGCACTGATCGTCGGTGCAATGGTGGGTTATGCGACGTTTGGTGGTGGCGAGGCAATGGATGTGTTAAAGCTCGACACATGGACCCGCATCACCGATTTTTGGATGAAATCTTAATTTTAATCAGTGATGGGAGCTGTCGAATATGTATACAATCGAACAAATCAAGGAAGTCATTCCGCACCGGTATCCGTTTTTACTCGTTGACCGCATTTTAGAAGTCGAAGAGGGAAAACGTGCCGTTGGAATCAAGAACGTGACGGCGAACGAAGAATTCTTCAATGGCCATTTCCCAGAATACAATGTCATGCCTGGCGTCTTGATCGTCGAAGCACTCGCACAAGTCGGTGCCTTCGCTGTGCTGAAGATGGAAGAAAACCAAGGGAAGCTTGCCTTCTTCGCAGGAATTGAAGGATGTCGCTTCAAACGTCAAGTCGTTCCCGGGGATCAGCTCCGCCTCGAAGTCGAATTGACGAAGGTCCGTGGACCAATCGGTAAAGGTCGTGCCACAGCCACAGTCGATGGGGAAGTCGCCTGTGTCGCTGAACTGACGTTTGCTATGAAGTGAAGCCAACATGAAACGCTGGCTGATCCCTCTTGCGATTTCCTTACTTGTCATTCCGGGTTGTCAGCGCGCGGAACAAGCGAAGACCGCTTCCCCGACGGTCATCGTAGATCCCGTTAAGCGTGCGGGGCAGACCGAGAACATTTCCGCACAGGTCACGCTGACGGAAAATGACCGGATGCGTCTCGTCATCCGGACAGCAAATGACATTCGGCTCGATGACCAACAGGTCGATATCCGCCTCGATGTCGCCAATCAATCGATTCCGTTTCCGTTCGTCTCCTTCCAAGCAAAGAAGATGGGGGAAATCCGGACCTATACGTCCGATACGACGATTGAAAAAGAAGTCTTCGATGACCAGCGTCTTCCGGTCCTCATCATTGATGCAGGAGCAGGGCGTGGGATCGAGATTCCGCTTGAGATCGTTAAATAAGACAGCAGGGTGAGCATTTTGCTCCAAATGCTGTCTTATTTTTGTTTTGTTTCAAGTCATCAGGGTAATCAAAACCTATACAAAGGAGGAATCAATATGGATCACGCAGTACAGCAACGACTGACGGATTGTATTCTCGCCTGTAATCATTGTTTTGATGCCTGCCTGAACGAGGAACATGTCGGACATATGTCAGATTGTATTCGACTCGACCGCGATTGTGCCGATATCTGTAGCTTATTGCTGCAAGCGATCGCTCGAAACAGCGCAAATGTCGCGGTCCTTGCGAAGGCTTGCCAAGAAATCTGTGAAGCATGTGCGACTGAATGTAGCAAACACGATCATGACCACTGCCAAGCTTGTGCGAAAGCTTGTACGAAATGTGCAGAAGCGTGTCGCCAGCTTATCTAAAACCTTGTCCTTGGACGAGGTTTTTTTATTATTAAAAAATAGCAGGAATTCAAGAATTATTCTGGTTATTTTTGGCGGATTTGTTTACTATTTAGGGAGGTAATATTAAATCACGATAGGAGCATACATACACTTATGAAAAAACTTAGCTTACTTTTGATGGCACTCGTCGTTGCATTTGGTCTGAAGTTACCGGTCTATGCGGAAACAGTCGAGTGGGACGTCACAGGAACGGGCACAGGTCCGTATACGTTGACGTTTGAAGGCACAGGCATCGTCGATATCACGTCTGAGACGGCACTTGTCTTTGAAGACGGCGTAACAGGGGAAGATGTCAACATCGAAGAGACACCGGTCGTGACGTTTACGGCAGAGACGGCACCTGTCGTCAAGGTCGTCTCAGCAGATGGACAGCGGACGGTTCTCGTCCAGTTCGGTAAAGTCGTTACACCAGATGAGCCGACGACAGACGAACCAACGACAGACGAACCGACGACAGAGACACCAAAGACGGATGAGCCAGTCACAGAAGATCCAGCGACAGACGAACCCGTCAAGGAAGAACCAACACCGGAAGAGCCTGTGAAAGAAGACCCGGTCAAGGAAGAGCCGACATCGGAAGAACCAACGACCGAAAAACCAGAGACAGGTGATGACGCGACACCGACACCAGTCGAAACACCGACGACGGCAACGATCGAAGGAACGATCTGGTTCGATGAGAACGAGGACGGGATCCGTCAAGAGAAGGAAACACGTCTCGATGATATCCTCGTCTCTTTGATGAATCGGAACGAAGATGTCATCGATGAAGCCTACACGAAGAACGGCACATACAGCTTCAAGAATTTGAACCCAGGAACGTATGAAGTGGAAGTCGACGGATATGATATGGGTTACTACTTCTATTCCGAGCAAAACGTCGGTGACGACCGGACGATCGATTCCGATGTCGACGAAGACATGGGAACGAAGAAAGTCCGTCTCGTCGCAGGACAAACGGAAGTGATCGATGCTGGTCTCTACGGCGACGAAGAGCTTGACGGTATGTTCGAGCATTGGTTAGCTGTCGTCAACTTCTTTGATGCGAACGGCAACCAAAAGCCAGATTATGACGAAGGAACAGTTCCTGCGACATATACGGTGACGGATGCAATCACAGGAAAAGACGTCTATCAAGAGAAGATTTCGAAAGATGATCTAATGATGATCCAGCTCGATCCAGGAACATACACAGTCAAGACGGAAGTCGCAGAAGGCTACACGGTCAAAGCGATGCACCATCTTGACATGGATGACTTAATGATGGATATGGACGAAGAAATGTATGAAGATTATGAGTCATTCGCTCAGCAAGCAAAAGCGATGAAATTGATGGCGAACGATGAAGAAGCCTTGACGCCAGAAGAACAAGAAATGGTGGATGAGTTGTTGAAGTACTTTGAGCGGAAATCACCGGAAGCGGGTGTGACGATCGAAGAAGGTAGCTTCGGTACGATCTTGCTCGCAGAAATTGCGAAAGTAGAACCGGTCGCGAAGCCGACGCCAAAACCAAAACCAATACCAACGTCAACAAAAACGCCAGTCAAAGCAGTCGATGCTGCGGCAAAACAGTCGACGACTACAGCAACGGGAACATTACCACAAGCTGGGGAAGACAAGCCATTCCCATATGCAGCAACAGGAGCAGGTCTTGCTGTCGTGGGTCTTTGGTTACTCGTACGTCGTGGAGCATAATCATTACAGAGGGACCTTCTATAGGAAGGTCTCTTTTTTTGATGTGTGTATCCTTTGACACACACGCACACATGTGTGTATAGTGAAGATACTACTAGAAGAAAAGAGGGATGACGATGTTAACGACAAAACAGATTAGTGAATTGTTGCGCGTCTCAGAAGAAACGGTCCGTCGCTGGATCCGGACAGGTGAATTACATGCTGAACAGGACGGAAAAGGGTACCTTGTCGATGAGTTGGCACTGAAACGTCTCGTTGATCAGAAGTCGCAAATTCCAGGTACAGCGATGAATAAGATTCTCCCGCTCATCCAAGACATGTTCGGACCGGAAGCAGCGCAGTTCGCAAAATCGAACCTGTTCGATCCACTCCGTCAATCGATGGAACAGGCACCACCGAAACCGGAAGCGTCGACAGAGTCACTCGCAGAAGAACTCGATCGCCTGAAACGGAAAAAACGTCGTCTTGAACTCGAGCATGAACTGAAGTTACTAGAGATTGAAGAAAAAATTGCGGCGGTTGAACGGAAAGTTCAATCGTAAAGACAAAAAGCGATGTTCCCGATATAGGAGACATCGCTTTTTTCGTTTCGCTACAAGAAAAACCCACTTCACGAGGCGGAAGGGGTTTTGTCGTTTGTTTGTTTCTTTTTTCGTTGCCAGTACCAGTAAGCAAGTCCCAGTCCAATCGGGATTGCAGCCAGATACGGATTGGCTTCGATGAAGCCGATCATCTCAAAGAGCGCGAACCATCCACTGAGTAAACCGAGGATGAGTAAAATCGTCCGTAGTGCTTCGGGAAGCTTGCGGATCCGATACGCAATGAGACAGACGAGGCAAAAGATAATGATAGCCACGAGCATTCCTCCCATTCCCGTAATCCAGTATAGCGTATTCGGAAAGCTTTTTCGATGTTGAATGATGTGAAATGATTCGGATCAGTTTCGAACAATCGTACCATTTGACCTGTCATGATAGGTGAGACCCACGCGGACTCACCTATTTTTTTGATGAAAAGGAGCAGACGAATGGTCATTGATTATTTCGCAGTCTTACCGAGTGGTAAAAAAGGAGCGCTAGAGCCGCACTGTCTGACGCAAGGTACCTGGTATCAGCGTATCAATGAGGAGTTGTTCCGGGCAATTCATTACGGGGCGGGCATCATCCGGATACGAGACAAGGGAGCGGAGCTGCGGATTCCGATTGAGTTTGGGTTCGGTTATGTCCTCCAGTACTTGCGCCAGTTTACGGAAGCGGAGCGACAGGACGGACGAAAGCGTCATGTCTTGCAACGTCAACTTGATTGGATTGGTCGTGGATTACCGATTGAACTCAAACGACGTGGATCAAAAATCGAGATGTGGGCCGATGATGTGCATCGGCTACATCGTGAATCATTTCTTCGGGCGATCGAAAAAGCAGATCATTTCATCTCATGAAATCAAACTTTATTTTAGTAAAATGAAAACAAGACAAAAACTTAATACTATGTAAGCGTTTTCTTTAAAAGGGTAAATCCAAAAATTAATTTCCATGCACAGCCTATGTAAATATATTTTATCTTACTACTATTCCCCTATTTTTTACAAAAAATCTATTGTGGCGTCTTTCCTAGTTTTGTATATTTGACGTGTAGCATTCTTACCGATTCTCAAAAACGAAATGGTGGAGTGCACGAATCTACAATAAAAATGGCTTTTTGAAGCGATTTTGGCAGTGTCTTTAGTTCATCCCAATCGGATACATATGAATCACGGATAGATCGTCTTGATGATAGACGAATGATCGCACGTGAAACAGAACGTACTCCTCCTAAGACGACTAAAGAATTTTTTGACTGCTCTAAAGTAAAATATTTCTATATTTTACTTATATTGTAGATTTAAAATTGGGATTTTCGCTTTTGATTTGTTAGAAAAGAGGAGGAATAGTAAACATGGGTTATTCGAAGAAAACGAACAAATTGTACGCTGCTGCAGCTGCGCTTGCAGTCACGGCGTCTGTCGTAGCTCCGGTTGCTGCTGATGCAGCATCGAAGGTCTCGGTTAAATACATCTCTCCAATCTTGATGAAACATGCAGGTGGTTCGAAATACGCAGTCAAGAAATTGACGCTTCCGACGAAAGTCAAAGTCAAACTTTCGAACGGCAAGTATGAGATGCGCTCAGTCAAGTGGAGCGGTTCTGTCAAATTCGAAAAGAAATACATCAACAAATACCAAGTTCTCTACGGTAAGGTAGCCGGTACGACGAAGAAAGCAGTTCTTAAAGTCGAACTTCAAAACTATGTCGTAGATATCATCGAACCAGTCCTCGAACCGGTTGCTGTTGGCGGAAAAGTTCAATTGCCAAGCACAATCAACGTTCAATACAAATCAGGTATCATCGTCAAGCGCCCAATTAGCAAGTTCAACCTCAAAACTCCATCGACTTCAAAAGCAGGCAAATATAAATTAGCTTACACGTACAAAGGTGCTAACTCTGTCGTAACAGGTTACATCAACTACGAAGTTAAGGCAGCAAACATCTCGAACGTCATGGGAAGCGTTGATGATCAGAAGCTTTCAGTCAAAGCAGACGTCATGTACCCAGCAGTGGGCGCGAAGGCAGAACTCTTGATCTACCCAGGCAAAGACATGTCAGCTACACCAATCGTAGCGAAAGGAACGCTCTCGAAAGGGAAGTTCATGGCATCGCAAGGTGGTATTCCAGAAGGAACACACAGCTATGTCGTCAAAGTCGGCGCTGTCAAATCAGCTGCGATGGACTTCACGATTGCAAGCACAGTCCTCGCTTCAGCAAAAGCAATCGGCAAAGAGAGAGTCGAAGTTTCATTCTCGCGTGCCGTTGACTCTGTCACAGCAGACAACTTCAAAATCGCAGGTGCGACAGTTAAATCCGCGACACTTAGCCCAGACAAGAAATCAGCAGTTCTTGAAGTGGAAGGACTCGAGTATGGCAAAGACTACTCAGTTGACGCGAAAGGGATCATGGTCGGTGGCGTCGCGAAGGATCTCGGTTCGCTCAGCTTCATGACACAAAGTGTTGAAGATATTTGGATGCTAGAAGTATCACCAAAAGCTTCGACAATCGTTGCAAACGGAGCAGATAATACGGAAGTGACATTCGCTCTTAAAAACAAATCGACTGGTGAAGTCGATAAAAATGCAGATGATATCGTCTTGAAATTGTCGACATCATTCGGTGCTCTCGCGAAAGATCGTGTCACGATCCAGGACGGTAAAGCGACGGTTCTGTTGACGTCTGAATTCAGTAACACAGATATCGAAGCAATCATCAAAGCAGAAATCATTGAAACGGCAGCTGGTGACTACAAAAACCTAATCGGTAAGATTGCTGGAGAAACGAAAGTCAAATTCAGCACGATCGCTGTAACGCCTGCTCCAATTGAGATGATCAATGTTCTTGCAGCTGAGTCGAACCAAGCAGATCGCGTGACGATTTTCCTCGATAAAGCCGTCTCACGTGAACTTCTTCTTAAATCATTTGGACTCGATAAAGTCATGCAAGGTCTTCATGAAGAAGATTACCTCGCAAACGATAACATCCAAATCGAACAATTCGAGGGAACAAAACGTGTCATCGGTGTCAAAGCAGTTCCTTCGAATCCAAAAGCATTCGAGTTGATCTTGGACAAAGAAACACCACTCCAAGATAACGCAGTCGTTAAGCTGACAGCGAAAATCACGAGCAACACGGATACAGAAGTCAAATCAAAAGCAAGCTTCAAGTTAACAGATGCTCGTCAGCCTGAAGTCACTTCTGTTAAGGCTGTAGGGTTGAATCAACTCGAAGTGAAATTCTCTGAATCTGTTGCTACAGCTGATTTCAAAATCGACGGTCAGTATGGCGAGAAGTACTTCGATGTCCTCCATTATGGATTTGATAATAAAATGGGTGTCGATCGACGCGATACAGTCAAAATCACTTTAAAAGATAACTATCCAGGTCTTAAACAAGGTTACTTCGCAGCGGGTAAACACTCACTTCAAGTATCAAGCATTTACGACTATGCAGCGCTTTCTGATGAAACGAATATCGGTACGACCCAAAACCTTGACTTCACAGTTGCAGCAGACACGGTTAAACCGACAGCTGGTGTTGTAGTTGAGTCGCCTGAACAATTCCGCCTCATGTTCAGTAAAGGTCTTAAAAAAGCGAACATCTTAGCGTTGCTTGATAATGAATTGAAGTTTGAGCGTTACAACTCGAATACGAAGAAGTATGAAGACTTCAGCAAATATGTCGATGTCACGTCGTATAACAAAGAGACGGGCGAAGCAGTCATCGAGTTGATGAAGGACTGGACGGAAATCTATGATACCGTCAACACGAAAGAAAACTACTACAACGATAAATTCCGCATCACACTCGCGAAAGATGCGATTCAGGCTGAAGCGAATGGAGAGAAGAATGACGCATTCGTGCTTGATTTGAACTATGATGGTTCTCCTCTTAATTCACCAGATCTGAAGAGTGCTGAGATTAACACGATTGATCGCTTAGCACCAAGTAATGATTTTGTTGTTATGATGAGTGAGCCTGTTAAAATCCGTGATCTCGATGAGTACAACACTCCACTCATTAATAGTGATGGTGTAGTCTTACCTCCGAAGACAACTGTTGAATTCATTGGTAAAAACAAAAACGGAAAAATCGTTACAATCGATGGTTCGGTCCTTAATTACACGGATACAACAGACAAAAACTTCCGCGTCGCAGCAAACGAGAATCTACAAAAGCTTGTTGACATGGAAGGTTACGGTGAAGAGTGGAAAGTCGTCGTCAAATCACTTTCGGATGATGTCGGCAACACAGTTGCGACAGCGACACATGATTTCAAACTCATGAAAACACCACCAACACCAGTCTTATCACCATTTGAAATCCTTAAGGTCACTGCTAATGAGAAAAACGAGAAAGATGTCATTCGCATCAAATTCACAGAGGGCGTTCAGTACTCTGGTATGTACGATGCGACAAGTACAGCGAATTATGTCTTAAACGGAAAAGCACTTCCGGTCGGAACAACGATTTCGCTTGCTGACTCAGATGACATCGTATCGAACGGACTGGACATCGTGAAGATCAAAGTCCCAGCTGGTACGCTGAAAACGTTGTCGAACGTCATCGTCGTCAACAAAGATCTTCAGTCGTATGACAACTCTGTCTTGACTGGTGGTTACGAGAAAGCTGTTCTTCTCGGATTGAACTAAGGAATATGAACCTCTTTCTACTTCGGTAGAAGGAGGTTTTTTCGAGGAATTAGCGCAATCGATTGCATTTCGAAAAATCTATTTACTTACTTTGAAAAATCAGGCTCACATTCATCGCAATAAAATGTTAAATTATGTGATGTTATTTGGAAATTCAGGTAGAAATATTAAAAAACATATAGAAATAAAGGAGATTTAATCCATGGGAAAAACGAAAAAAGTATCTGTTGGATTGTTAGCAGCAGTCGTCGCAACAAGTGGACTCACCTATGCACCAGAACGCGCACAAGCATTCACAGCAGGTGAGAAACTCGATAATCGTGTCATCTTCCAAAGCTTTAGCCTCTTCCAGCCGTATGAAAGCAACATGTACCGGACGCTTGCGAAAAAAGGAGATTTACTGAACGCGTGGGGCGTGACGGATGTCTGGCTTCCACCAGCGTATCGTTCATTTGACATGGCTCGTTATTTAGAAGGATATGCGATTGCCGATCGATATGACCTCGGTGAATTCCCGCAAGGACCGGGTGGTACGATTCCGACGAAGTACGGAAAAGCCTCACAACTCGAGATGATGGTCGATATGTTGCATGACGATCACATCAAAGTCCAAATGGATCTCGTACCGAACCAAATGCTTGGTCTAAGTCAACGGGAAGCAGTTTACGTTCGTCGTGCGACGGGTTCAGGTAAACCATTCGCAAATCCATTCACAGGTGGCGAAACGACGAAGACCCTTGCGACTCCTTACCTCGCTTACACAAAAGGTGGTGGTATGGGACAAGCGAAATACGGCTACATCAAAGAATGGAACAAGTCGTATCTCAACGGAACCTCTCTTCAAGGGCAAGGACTTGGACGGATCATGACGGATCAAGACGGGAAAGCGTATCGTTTCTTTGGTGTCGATCACGCGGACAACTACTTGCCAGAATGGTTGCTTGAAGCGGCAAAAACGGGACACATCAATACGGTCGATTCGTATCTCGCGACAGATGGCTGGTATGAAGTATCAGAGGGTAACTGGAAGCCGATGTTGACGCAATATACAAAAGACACAGATTATCTTCCGTTCATGCTGAAGAATGGCTTTGCATCAAAAGAAGATTTGTTAGCATCTGAGGATAATGGAAAAATTGCAGACTTAACCAATCAATACATGAGTACAAAAGCGGAGTATGGGTATGGTTCAGAAGAACGTTCGTTCCAAAACGATAACTCTGGTATCGATACAGAAGATCAGTTCCTCTTCGTCGATGAAAAGGGCACGCCGACGCAGAAAATCAATAACACGATGGCAAGAAATGATGAATTCCTAGTCGGTGTTGACCTCGCGAACTCGAACCCGGAAGTCATCAAGGAACAGAAGAACTGGATGAAGTGGATGCTTGAAACGTATAAGTTCGACGGATTCCGAATCGATGCGGCGTCGCACTATGATAAAGCGATTCTAAAAGCAGAAGCAGAGATCTCGAAAGCGCATTTCGGAAAACAAGATTACTTGAGCTATATCGAAAGCTATAAAGCGTCTCAACGTTCGTACATGAAGGCAAACAACAACGAACAACTCATCATGGATTCTGATTTGTACTTCACATTACGTTCAGCGCTAAAAGCTTCGCAAAAACGTCCACTTCGTGATCTTGCGAAACTCTCAGCCGTAGACCGCGAAGGGTATGGCGCGACGGATGTTCAACCAAACTGGTCGTTCGTTAATAACCACGACCAAGAGAAAAACCGCGTCAACCAAATCATGCTCGATATGTTCGGCATCAAGGCTGGTGCCCAGTACAGTAAAACGGATCAGCCGAAGTCGTTTGAGAAGCTGTACACGAAAGAAAAAGAAGCAGAAGCACTCGCAATCTACAACAAAGAGCTTGCTAGTCCGACGAAGAAATACTCGACGGAAAATATCGTCGCTCAGTATGCGTTCCTTCTTTCGAACAAAAATACAGTTCCGACGGTCTACTACGGTGATCTCTACCAGACCGATGCATCGTACATGTCAAAAACGACACCGTACTATGACGAAATCACGAATCTCTTAAAAGTACGTAAAAAATACGCGTACGGTAAACAGTTCGTTGCTTACCATACATCGAACACATCAAAAGAAGCTGGGAAAGATTTGATCTCAAGCGTTCGCTTCGGGAAGGACCGGAACACGGGTGTCGCGACCGTCATAGGGAAAAATGCAGGTCTAAATACGACGATTCCAGTCAACATGGGTAAAACACACGCGAACCAAGTCTTCGTCGATGCTAGTGGTGTCACGAACACGAAACTCGTCACAGATAAGAACGGTATCTTGACAGTACCGGTCAAAGGAATTAAGACGGCGGAAGTCAACGGATATGTCGGCGTCTTCGTTCCGCAAGCAACAAAAGCACCAGTCGCGACGGTTAAAGCCGGTGCAGTCTATCAAGGAAAAGTATTGAACTTGAAAACGACAATCGCAAACTCAAAAGCAGCAATCGCTTCGACTCACTATCGTGTCCTCGATACAAAAAAAGCGACAGTCGATTCAAAAGGTCGCTTGACAGGTAAAGCAACAGGCAAGACGACAGTGGAAGCAACTGTCACGTTAAAAGACGGTTTTGTTTTGAAGACGGTTTTGCCGATCGAAACAAAAGCGAACAGCGTCACGCTGAAAGCTTCAAAAGCAGCACTGAAGAAGAACCAGACGACACGTATCTCTTATACGTCAGCAACGGATAAAATTAAATCCGTTCAGTATACGTCAGCGAACAAAAAAGTCGCACAAGTCTCGTCACACGGTAACGTCAGAGGTATTAAAGCAGGCAAAACGACGATTCGTGTCACGTACACGACAGCTGGAAACTATAAAGTCATCAAAACATTCACAGTTACAGTCAAGTAACATCAAACACCACTCTCAACACGAGAGTGGTATTTTTTATGATTTGCGTCAATGTTTCACTATATTCCACATAATTCCATCTAATCCGGGTATTAGTAAGAAAGACCTAGAGGGAGGAACGATGATGCGCACATGGATAGCAGGAAGTCTAGCACTTGGTTTGATCTGTAGTACGGTACCAGTCAATGCGATCGAGAAAAAAGAGACGATTCGTCCTGCGACATTGGCGAAAGCAAAAGAAGTACCAGCCTTCTCGAAACAAGCGGGGAGTGCCTTAACAGGACGATTTGATTCAAAAGGATTAGCAGTCTGGTATTTTGACGCGAAGGATTTTGTCGCGAAAGGTACACACTTCGAGTTCGAGCTTGATTACAACACGTACGGGACGATGTTCGCAAGTAAAGCGGACGCCGAAGCGGGACGGGTCTACAATCGTTATTACCAAGTCACGGACGATACGCTCTACTTCCCGCTCAGTTGGAGTGGGCGACAGTACTTAGTGCTCGAAGGGTACCCGGGCGACCGTTATTCTGTTCCCACCTACATCTCACGTTACGAACCCATCGAGGAATCGATGACGGCAGCCGTTCAATCGGTCAAACCGGCACTGCTCGTGCAGACGCGCTCAGGTGCAATGCGAGCGCAAGCCTTCGGCGCCTTAAAAGTAGAGTCGGTCGCGTCAGAGCTTCGAATCGAGCGACTCGTCTATGCTTCCTATGCGGAAGCGAAAGCAGCGCAACAGAAATTCGAACGCTCATCAGCTGTCGCGTTCGCAGAGTTCGATGCACCAATTCAAGCATTCGGCGTCGATGCCTATCAGAAATATCAATGGTCCTTGCAGAATACGGGGCAAAAGAAAGGTCTCAAAGGGGCGGATATCGGTTTCGTCGCCATGCAAAAACGGATCAAAGGTAAAAAGTTATCTGCGACCAAAGTCGCAGTCCTTGATTCTGGTATCAATCCGAGTTACGCCGACTTCGCAGGGAAAGTCCGCATGGATCTTGGCTATGATTTCATCAATGGCGATAAGAGCGCCTGGGATGATAACGGACATGGCTCGCATGTCGCTGGGGTCATTGCAGCTGGAGGAAATAACACATACGGGATGACAGGCATCAATCCGATGGCGACGTTGATTCCGATCAAGGTCCTCGATGAGTCAGGGGCTGGTTCAGTGTCAGGACTCGTCAAAGGCATTCAGCATGCGACGAAACAAGGTGCTCGGGTCATCAACATGAGTCTCGGTGGGAGTTCCTCTTCGAAATCGATTGAGTCGGCATTAGCCGCAGCGGTCAAGAAGAATATCCTGATCGTTGCAGCTTCCGGGAACGAAGGGCGTGGAACGATTGCTTATCCGGCTCGTTCGAAATATGTCTTGTCGGTCGGGGCGACAGGACGAAAAGATACGAAAGCCTCGTTCTCGAACTACGGGACGGGACTCGACCTTGTCGCACCAGGTGTCTCGATTCCAAGCTACCTCGCAGATGGGGAGTTGCTGTACGGTAGCGGAACCTCGATGGCGACGCCACACGTCGCTGGTGTCGCGAGTCTCTTGATCAGTTTGAAGCCGTCTTTGAAGGCAAGCAGTGTCGAAAGCATCCTCAAGAAATCGGCAAAAGATCTTGGGAAAAAAGGCTATGATACGAGCTATGGTGCTGGTCGGTTGAACGCCGATAGCGCCGTCAAACTGATTCCTTAAATCATTAAAGAAGTCCTGTGCTGACAGGGCTTCTTTTTTTCGGTCCATTCATTGATTGATTGATGGAGGTAAAAAGAACTAGAAAAATCAATTTTTTCCATTATAATGAAAAAGGATACATGAATGAAGGAGTGAAATCATATGAAAAAGATCATCGTCAGCGCTCTCCTCGTGAGTGCATTTAGTACATATACGTTGGATACAACGGAAGCGGCGACAACGGCTAAAAAAGTGCCAGCCATCGAAGCGAAAACGAAAAAAGGCTATATCAAAGGGAAGTTCGATGCAAGTGGGAAAGCGTTGTTCTATTTCGATACGAAAACCTATCTTGCCGGCGGAACACACTTGAAGTTCGCCTTCGATGCTTCCAAAAAAGCGACGGTTTACACGTCGCAGACGGAATACAAACAAAAAGATCCATATGCGCGGTATGCGAATAGTAAAAAGACACTCTTTTTCCCACTGACGTGGAGTGGGCGACAATACATTGAAGTGACGGGGGCGAAGAACAAAGCTTTTACGATTCCCTATAAACTCGAACGCCTCGAACCCATTCGTGAATACGCGACCAAATCGACGACGACCGGACAAGCGACGAGTCTCGTCATCCGTCTGAACGGGGCGACGAAAGCGAGTACGTTATCACGGACGTCGCGCGCCGCTCATCACGAAACGATCGACAACACCTTACGACTTGAGAAATTCTCTTACAACAGCTTCATTCAAGCCGTAGCTGCGAAACGACAACTCGAACAAACGAAGGGCGTCCGGTACGTCGAACTCGATCAACCGATGAAGTTACTCAGTACGGATCCGTTCCAGTCCGTCCAGTGGGCGTTAAAAAATACCGGACAACGCGGTGGTGTCAAGGGAGCGGACATCGGTTATCAAGCGATGGTCAAGCGGATTGCGAATAAGTCACGTTCGACTGTCCGTGTAGCGGTCGTCGATACGGGCATCAATCCAACCTATGCGGATTTCGCTGGACGCGTCCGGATGGATCTCGGATACGATTTCGTTCATAAGCGCCAGCTTGCTTATGACGATCATGGACACGGGACCCATGTCGCCGGTGTCATTGCCGCAGCATCGAACAATGGCTACGGAATGACAGGGATCAATGATCGGGCGAGCATCATTCCGATTAAAGTCATCTCACGCAATAACTATGCTTCGAACTCGAATATCGCGAAAGGCATTCTGTTTGCCGTAAAACAAAAGGCGAAAGTCATCAACTTAAGTCTTGGCGGTGGCGGTGTTTCCCTCGCGATTGAAGATGCCTTGGCGGAAGCGCGTAAAAAAGGAATCTTCGTCGCAGCAGCAACTGGCAATGAAGGTGCACCAAAACTGTCCTATCCGGCACGCTCGAAATATGTTTTCTCAGTCGGGGCGACGAATCGATTCGATAAACGAGCATCGTTCTCGAACTACGGCGAAGGACTGGATCTCGTCGCACCAGGGCAAGACATCGCGAGCTACTTACAAGACGGCGAATCCATCTTCTGGAGCGGGACATCGATGGCGACACCGCATGTCGCGGGTGTCGCAAGTGTCCTCTATAGCTTGAAGTCAAGTATCAAAGTGACGGACGTCGAATCGATTCTTCGTAAGTCAGCGAAGGACCTCGGCAAAAAAGGTCGCGATACGACGTACGGGTATGGGCGCTTGAATGCCGATCGCGCCGTCCAGCTCGTGAAATAAGGAAAGTAGGTTAAACGATGAAACGTATCCTATGTGTCCTTCTGATTGGTGTCCTCTGTATAAGCGGAACACTCGAAGGACAGGCAGCATCAAAAGAAGAACAGCAAACATTAAACGATTATCGGAAGTTGAAGTTCGGACTGACACTGACACAAATCGCAAAAGTCGTCTACGGTTCATCATACAAGGAACATCTAATACAAAAGAATGGTGCAACGGTCTTGAAGCAAAAAGCGAATTGGGCGAAGCAGGATAAAGGATACCGGTCCCGGTCGTATTCATTCGTGGATCAGTCGAAGACCCTTCCGAGTCGGACGACACTTGAGTTCTATACGAAGAAAAATGGAAAAACGTATTATCTCGCACAAAAAACGATTCAATTTTTAGCGGATACGAATACAGGACTTCGGGAGAGCACGCGGACACTGAAGCATGTGACGTATGTTCAGGGAGATGAGACAGAAGAAGAGCTCGACGCACTGTTGTCAGGAAAAGGGTTAGGTCAGGTTGGAATGCGCTGGTCATGGGACTTTACATCCGTTCAGACGAAACAGGAACGAAAAGAGTATAAGTATAAGGGACGGATCAAGATTTATATCTTCCAAAGCTCTAATCCAAAGAAGCAAATCGATATGACGATGAAGTTCGATGATCAGCAGAAACAATATAAGGTCAACAACTATAGACTCATTCCGATTGAAGTCCCTAAAACAAAATAAGCAGACAATCATGTCTAATAGTCATCATGAAGGAACAAGGAGAAAGGAAACATCAAAATGAAAGTACTCGTAAAACTGATCGTTCTCGTAATCATGCCGATGTCGGTCTTGATTCCGAATATGACATCGGCAGCATCCAAAGAAGCACTGCAAATCAAGCAAGAGTACAAAACACTCAAATTCGGCATGACGCTGACGGAAGTCGCGAAGACGATGTACGGAAAAGAGTACCGAAAGTACATCAAGAAAAAAGATGGGAGAGTCGTCTTTACGAAAAAACCGGGCACGGCCGGTAACGAACAAGGTTATCGGTCCCTCGGATATGTACTGGATCGTCCCTCTAAAAACCTTCCAACAACAACACTTCTTGAATTTAGTACGAAACAGCATCAGAAGACATATTACCTGACACAAAAAGCTCTGTACTATCAAGGCGATACGGAGAATGGCTTGTACGAAAATAGCCGGACCGTTGTGAAACCGTCGGCACTCCGCCATGGAATGACAGAGAAACAGCTTAATCAACTGGTGACAGGTAAAAAGCTCGGACAGGTGTCGATGTATCTGAGCTGGAACGTTTCATCCGTCATAAAAAAAAGTCCGATGAAGAATGGACGCTATAAAATCTATCAATTCCATCGACCACATTCGAAAAAAATGCAGGTCGTCACCTTGTCATATAACACGAAGAAAAAGCGATATGAGGTTGACACAGAAATCGGGATTTCATTGAAGTACGAAAAATGAATAATGATGATTCATAGAGTCATCAAAGAGAGAAGGAAGCAGGTATGAAGCGCATCATCACGTGGTCATTCTGTTTAGTATTACTGCTTGGTTTGTTTGTTCCAAGAACAGTATCCGCAGCGACGAAAGCCGAGGCGATTGCGACAAAACAATATCGTGCTTTAAAACCGGGGATGACGGTAGAACAAGTCGCTAAAGTCCTCTATGGCAAGACGTATAAAAAGCAACTGAAGATGAAAAACGGTTCACAAGTTTTACGATTGAACACAGAAATTGAAATGGAGGAATGGGATCGGAACGTTCTTCTCTATGATCTCGTGAATCGAAAAGTTGAATTCCCGTCAGCAATCGGTGTCCTGATGTTCATGACGGAGACGGGTGGAACAAAGTACCGGCTGACGATGAAACAGATGGAGTTCAAACGTGACACGGCAGCAGGCTTCCGGACGAGTGATCGTAAACTGGTCAAAGGTGCGAAAATCAAGAACGGATTGACAGAACAACAAGTGGATCGATTATTGACTGGGAAAGGACTCGGAGCATTCGGAACACTTGGTCAAGCTGATACGACATCTGTTCTTGGGAAAACAGAAGTTAAAGCAGGGAAAGCGACAATCATTCATACGAAATCATACGTTTTTCCAACAGCAACGAATCAGTGGCAGTATGTCTTTTTCATCTATGACGCCAAAAAGAAAACGTATCGTGTCGAAAGTCACGATCGGTATTAAAAAGGAGCTTGGAATATGAACACGACATTCATGAAAATCACGGTAGCGACAATCATCGCGGGATCAACACTCTTTAGTGGAACAGCATCTGCTGCGTCGAAAGTCGAGACAGCGGCAACGAATCAATACAAAGCACTCAAAGCGGGTATGACGATGGAGCAAGTCGCAAAAGTCTTATACGGTAAAGATTACAAAAAGCAATTAACGACTAAAAATGGTTCACAAGTATTGAAGACAAAAGAAGAGTTAAAAGACGTTGAAGATAAACGTAAGGAAATTTATTACGAAATCTATGATCGGAAGGCAAAAATTCCTCCGACGTTAATATCACTCGGTTTCATGACGAAAAAGAATGATTCCGTATATCGTCTTATTTCAAAACAAGTCGAAATGGGACGGAATACATATTCCGAGTATCGCGAGAGTACACGGAAGTTAAACGCAGGCGCTAAAATCAAAACGGGAATGACGGAGAAACAACTCGATGGTGTGCTCTCGGGTTCTGGTCTTGGTGAATGGGCTGGATTGCTTGAGGAAGACGCACGAAGCGCCTTCAGTGCAAAAGAAATCAAAGCCTATGAGATTGAAGCGTTTAAAGGAAAACTGTATGTCTTCCAAAAATCGACGAAATCACGCGTTTACGTTGAGATGAGCTATGACACGAAAAAGAAAACCTACGTTATTGAAAATCACGAGACATTCTAAAAAGGGGATAGGAAGATGAAAAAGACATTTACGAAATTGGCTGTAGCAGCAGTCATCGCAGGATCGACACTTTTTAGTGGAACGGCATCAGCTGCAACGAAAGTCGAGACAACAGCAACGAATCAATATACAGCACTTAAAGCGGGTATGACGATGGAACAAGCAGCAAAGGTCTTGTATGGAAAAAGTTATAAAACACAACTCATTAAAAAAAATGGTTCAACGATGTTGAAGAAAAAAGCGGCTTTGACTTCAAATGAAGAGGGGAAGAAAATCGCCAACTACCAATTCTTCGATACGAAAGCAAAAGTACCACCAGTGACGACGGATTTGACGTTTGTAACAAAAAAGAAGGATCCCGTTTATCGCTTGGTGATGAAGATTATCAATATCACAGCAGATACGAAGCTCAAGGCGCGTGAAAGTAAGATGCAACTCGTAAAAGGCGCGAAACTAAAAGAAGGCATGACAGAAAAACAGTTGGATGCAGTTCTGACAGGAAAGGGTCTCGGAGATTGGATGACTCTGATGACATTCGATTTCACAAGTATTGCTACGAAGAAAGAAATCAAAGACGGCATAGCGGGTCCGGAATCGATAAAAGCCTACGTCTTCCAAACAACGGATCCTAAAAAACGAATGATTGTGAATCTCGACTATAACAGTAAGAAAAAAGTTTTTGTAGTATTCGATTTTGAAAAGGTTTCGGCTAATTCACCACTCTATTAAGTCTTTTCAGAGGTAAAGAGTCTACTTTGTAGTAGTCTCTTTTTTTCATCTTTTCCCGTTTTTGACAAATTACGCTCAAATTTCGTTATACTCAGGCTGTAAGTCTTGTCATACACAACCGATATTAACGAGAAGCAAAACACAGAAGGGAATGGACGCAGTTGGAACGAGTAAAGAAAAAACGTAAGGTGAAAAAACGCTGGACGCCACTGAAAATCATGCTATTAATTGCACTTGTCCTCATCGTCGGTGTCGGCGGATTCATCGGCTATACATATTATCAAGTCGACCAAACGGTCAAAAAAATTCAGTCACCGGTTAAGAACACGGGAGACAAGGTCGTTGAAGATCAAAAGCCGGTCTCGGTACTATTACTCGGTGTCGACCAACGACCAGGCGAGCGGGGTCGTAGTGACTCAATCATGGTCATGACACTGAACCCGACACGAAACGAAAGTCGTTTGATCAGTATTCCTCGAGATACAAAGGTCGATATTGTCGGTCATGGAACGAACGATAAAATCAACCATGCTTATTCATTTGGTGGACCGGAAATGGCGATCAAGACTGTCGAAAAGTTCCTCGATATTCCGATCAACTATTATGCAGAAATTAACATGGAAGGATTCACGTCTTTAGTTGATGCAGTCGGTGGTGTGACGGTCAATAACGACATTGACTTCAAAGTAGGAGCAACTCATTTCCCAGTTGGTAAAGTCAATTTGGATGGTGAATCCGCATTGAAGTTTACACGGATGCGTTATGAAGATCCACGTGGTGACTTTGGTCGTCAGATGCGACAACGGGAAGTCATCGCCCAAGTCGCAAACAAATTGTCGTCCGATGTATCGGTCAGTAAATTCAATGCGATCATGGACGTCGTCGGGAAGAACGCTCAAACAAATGTTTCGTTCAAGCCGATGCGGACACTTGCTTTTGACTACATGGATGCCTTCCGTAACCAAAAGAACTTGAAACTCGAAGGAACGGGTGGAAAAGAAGGCGACGGAATCTATTACTGGCACCCAACAGAGGATTCACTGAAAGAAACACAAACGGCATTACGCTATTCACTTGATATGGAATGAACAAAAGCACCGAATCCGTTAGGTTCGGTGCTTTTCGTTTAGAACGATTGTTCAGCTAGACGAATTCGGCTGATTGTTCCGTCTTTCGCAAAACGCTGAAGACGATATGAATTACTCGTGACGAGTCCTGTCGTGTCAGTCTCTAGTTGAAGTGGAGCGAGTGAGGCTAATTGCTCATTCGTAATGTTCGTCTCCGTCCAGTCAATCGCGATGACTTTGTTGTCCTTCAAGACAAAGAAATGCTTTCCGTAAAACAGGTAGTCATGCAATTCATCATTGAAGGTCCGATCGGCTGGTCCGTAAAGACTATTTAGTTCTTCACTACTTTTGCCGATAAGGTCAATGAGGGTTCCGGTAATGAAGCTCGTATCAAGGTTATCGTTTGCCCACGTCAAAAGTGCTTCGTCAGCAAGCGGTTCACCCTCGAGTCTCTTTGTTGTATCGGACGTTTTGATAAATCCAGTTAAATCATCTGATAATTCAATTTCAGTCACACCGTCTTTTTTCTTGACGATACGATATCCATCACCGAAGTCAGCTTCGTAGAGTAATGTCGTCATTGCTTCTTCTCGGTAGATGTTACTTGAACGTGTTTTAACATACAAAACGTCACCAACAGCTGCAGTGTCTTTTGTTGCTTTTGGTTTCTGTTCTTTCGTTTTTTCAACCGTGACTGGTTTTTCAACAGTGGCTTTTGGTGTCGTATCTGCAGAATCTGCGAAGTATTTTGAGTAGAGATATGTTCCACCAGCGCCAAGTAAGAAACAAAGAATCAACAGTGCGATCCATCCCCAAGGCAATGGTCGCTTTGCTCCAGCATGCATGAATTCTTTCTCTTTTTTGCGGCGTTTTGGTTCCGGTTCGCGATGACTCCGTGAGAGCGTTGGAAGTGGTTCTTCTTCCTTGTTCGAAAGTGGACCATCTTCGTCCAAAATTGGACGAGCAACTAATGTACCGTAAAAGTCAGCTAATGTCGCATGATGTTTTCCGGCGAGGAATGCATTCCATTCATCGACCGTGACGATATCTTCGTCATAAGGAATTAGTGGCGGTTGACCGGTGATTCGGATCATTGTATCCGTCAAGGATTCGGTCGAAGCCAGACTCGAACGAATTCGTTCATGAAGTCGTGCGATATCCTCCTTCGAGTGGGATGTATAGAATTGTAGCGCTTGTAACGAGCGATGCATAAAGAAATTCCTCCTATGTCGAGATACGGAAATGAATGTAAAAAGTAACAATTCATCTTTTATTATACGCAATGTTTTTCAATAAACGTATGACATTTCCTAAAAAAACATCAACCATTTCCCAAATATTTGTTATACTGAGTCCTAGTTGATGTAGGAAAGTCACTGAATTAGACAAATAAAGGAGAATAATTAGACCATGAATGAAACGATTAGCTTGCAGGAATTATTTTCGATTTTACGTAAATCGTTCTGGCGCATCTTGGCGTTGACGATCGTCGCCGCTCTCATCTCATTTGCCGTCAGTAGCTTTTTAATTAAACCGACGTATCAAGCAGGAACACAGATTCTTGTCACTCCAAAAAAACAAGAAAACGAAGTCATTGATGCACAGTCCGTCCAGTCGTCTGTCACATTGGTTAATACATATCGGGTCATCATCAAAAGCCCAGCGATTTTAGAACAGGTTCAGAAGGAAGTTCCGAACGCACCGACAAATGTAGCTGCATTAAATAATATGGTTACGGTCGAAAGTGAACAAAACTCACAGGTCATTAATGTCTCAGTCCAAAGTACGGATGCAGCACTCGCATCAAACATGGCTAACTCGATTGCAGAGGTCTTTAGTTCAGATGTTCAAAAATTAATGAGCGTTGATAACGTTACTGTCTTGTCGAAATCAGGCATCCCGACGTCACCCGTTAGTCCGAATATCATTTTAAATACAGCGATCGCTGCAGTCGTCGGATTCTTACTCGGTGTCGGACTTGCCTTCTTACGCGAAGTACTCGACCGTCGCATCCGGACAGAAGAGCAGGTCCAACAAATTCTTGATCTCCCGGTACTCGGTAGTATCCCTGATATCGATAGCAAAGTATTCAAGTCATCGTCAAAAGCAGCAAAACGAGAGGCGGTCCAACAACATGGCTAAGAAGAGCAAAATGAATAAAGACGCACGGAAACTGATTACGGTCACGCAACCGAAGTCGCCTGTTGCTGAGCAATACCGGACGATTCGGACGAATATTGAATTCATGGCTGTCGATCGTGAGATTCAAGCGATTCTTGTCACCTCTGCAACACAAGGTGAAGGAAAATCAACGACGTCATCAAACTTAGCTGTCGCCTATGCGCAACAAGGGAAAAAAGTTTTGATCATCGATACGGATATGCGTCGTCCGACGGTCCATTATACGTTCCGTGTAGCAAATGGTCTCGGACTTTCGAGTCTTTTGACACGCCAAGCGGAAAAAGAAAAAGCGATCTTGCCGACAAAAGTCGATAACCTATCGATTTTGACAGCCGGTCCGATTCCACCGAACCCAGCGGAGCTTTTGTCGTCACGGGCAATGGAGCATCTTGTTGCACAACTACGCGAAGAATTCGACATCATCATCTTTGACGCACCACCATTACTACAAGTCGCCGATAGTCGAATTACTTCAAAATTAACCGATGGTGTTGTCCTTGTCGTCGGTTGTACGACATCTGATCGTCAACGCGTCTTAAAAGCGAAAGAACAGCTTGAACTGGCCGAAGCGAAAATTCTCGGTGTCGTCTTGAACCGTCGTGAACTGACGGATGATTCAGCATACCAATACTACTATTCCTATGAGTGAGGGACATCTATATGGTTGATATCCACTGTCATATTTTGCCGCTCGTCGATGACGGTCCGGCTAGTGTCGAACACGCGTTACAGTTAGCCGAACAAGCCGTTGCAGAAGGGGTGTCGCGGATCATCGCGACACCACACCTCTATCACCCACAATTCGAAACAGAAGATGTCGATGTGAAGCTCACCGTCGATGAATTCAATGTCTTGTTGAAACAACGTGATATTCCACTAACCGTCTATCCAGGTCATGAGATCCGGTTGATCGGTGAGTTGATGGAAGCGTTAGAAGCAGGGCAAGCGCTGACACTGAACGATTCACGCTATATTTTGATCGAGTTTCCGTCAAGCGGGATTCCATCGTATGCACGCCAAGTCTTTGCAGAATTGATTTCTGATGGTTATATTCCCGTTGTTGCCCATCCGGAAAAGAACAAGACGATTATTCAGAATCCGTCATTACTGTTTGAATTGATATCAAACGGTGCCATCAGTCAGGTGACGTGTGCTAGTTTGATCGGCAAATACGGAAAGGATGTCCAGCGGTTTGCGATTGCCTTGCTTGAGAATGGATTAGCCCATCTTGTTGCAAGTGATGCGCATCATCTCGAGAAACGTCCATTCTATTGGAAACAATGCGAACGGATGCTTGAGAAAACATTCGAAGATTGGTTGATCGATGAAATTTATGAAAACAATGAAGCCGTTCTCTTGAACCAACTCGTGACAATCAATCCCCCGAGTCCTGTCGAGAAGAATTGGAAAGGGCAGTGGGTATAACATTTTTTGTCAAGGTGAGGAAAAGAGAGTGAATTGACACTCTCTTTTTTCTATGTTAACGCTTACATTATGAAATTATGGAAAACTTTATGGAAAACAGCATGTTTCCTGTGTTATTGTATTTTACGTAAAGAATGGAATGTTAGATATAATTTGGGAAACTGAAATTATATATAGGAGATGATTATGTGATTAAAGTAAAAAAGGCAGTTATTCCAGCAGCTGGGCTCGGAACACGTTTTTTACCGGCGACAAAAGCGATGCCGAAGGAAATGTTACCAATCGTTGATAAACCAACGATTCAATACATCATTGAAGAGGCAATCGAGTCAGGAATCGAAGATATCTTGATTATCACCGGTAAAGGGAAACGCGCAATCGAAGATCATTTTGATTCCGTACCGGAGCTAGAAGCAAACCTGATTTCGAAGAATAAATCAGAATTACTTTACTTAGTCGAAGAGACAACGAAGATTAACATTCATTTCATTCGTCAATCGAAACCAAAAGGTCTTGGGGATGCGATTCTTCAAGCGAAAGCATTCGTTGGCAATGAGCCATTCGTTGTCATGCTTGGTGATGATATCGTGCAGGCTGAAGTTCCGTGTACGCGACAGTTAATCGAACAGCATGAAATCACGAATAGTTCAATCATCGGTGTGCAGCCAGTTCCTGAAAAAGATACGCACCGATACGGCATCGTCGATCCAAGCTCGAGCATCTCAGAGCAATTACATAAGGTAAAGTCTTTCGTCGAAAAGCCAGCTCCAGGAACAGCTCCATCAAATTTAGCGATTTTAGGGCGTTATCTACTCACGCCAGAAATTTTTAAGTATCTTGAAACACAACAAGTCGGATCAGGTGGCGAAATTCAATTGACCGATGCGATTACACGACTCAATGAAATGCAACGGGTCTTTGCTTACGAATTTGATGGTAAACGGTATGATGTTGGTGAAAAATTAGGATTCATTCGGACGACACTCGAATTTGCACTAAATCGCGAAGACTTAGGATCGGAAGTGGCAGAGATGATGGAAGAACTACTAATTGAATATAAATAAGGAGAGATTTTATGGAAACCTTAGAAAAGAAAGAAAATGAGTTGATTTCTGAGAAACAAATTGTGAATAGTTCATTTGATTTAAAAATTAGTACTATAAACAATATAGTTGAAGTTGAAAATCATGAGATTTATGCACAAAAATTAGTGTTCACGATTACCAAAAGATCAATTGATATAATCTTATCTGTTATTTTACTTTTAATAACACTGCCTTTAATTATTTTGTTTGGTTTATTAATTAAATTAGAAAGCAAAGGTCCAGTATTTTATTCTCAAGAAAGACTAGGGACTAATGATAGAATATTTTCAATTTATAAGTTGAGATCTATGTATAGTGACGCTGAAAAAAATGGAGCTATGTGGGCAAAAGTAAATGATGAAAGAGTAACAAAAATTGGACTTTTTATTAGGAAAACTCGAATAGACGAATTACCTCAACTTTATAACGTTATAAAAGGTGAAATGTCTTTGATTGGTCCAAGACCTGAAAGAAAGGTATTTGCGGATGAATTTATTCAATTAAACAATGAATTTTCAAAAAGAACAGCAGTTAAACCGGGTCTCACGGGACTTGCACAAGTTCATGGAGGTTATGATTTAACACCTTTTGAGAAACTTGATTTAGATTTAAAGTATATAAAAAAAAGAAATAGCAAAATGGAATTTCATATTTTTTGTTACACCATTAAAGTAATTATTACTGGAGAAGGTGCAAGATAGTTATGATAGAAAATTTAGTGTCAGTAATTATGCCATCATATAATAGTTATTCGTACATAGAAAAAAGTATAGACTCTGTAATTAATCAAACCTATGAAAATTTTGAATTGATTATTGTGGATGATAAATCAGATATAGAAACTATTAATTATCTCAAAAAAATTGAAGATAGTGATCATCGAATTAAAGTAGTATATTTGAGTGAGAATTCTGGGGCTGCAGTTGCTCGGAACAAGGGAATGGAGTTTGCAAAAGGTAGATTCATTGCATTTTTAGATTCAGATGATTTATGGGTAGATAAAAAATTAGAACAGCAACTCTCTTTTATGAAGAGTAATCATTACGCTTTTTCTTTTACAAGATATTATAGAGTAAAAGAGAATGGTGAAAAAATAAATGAAATAGAGGTACCTAAATCCATAAATTACAATGAGTTACTCAAAAATACAATTATTGGTTGCTCTACTGTGATGATTGATAGGAAGTATGTTGAAGATACTACTATGCCTTTAATTAGAAAAGGACAAGATACTGCAACATGGTTAAAAATATTAAAAAAAGTACCTTTTGCATACGGATATAATAAGGAATCACTAACAATCTATACTGAAAGAAGTGGATCGATTTCTTCTAACAAATTAAAAGCTCTTAAAAGAACGTGGTATATATACAGAAATATTGAGAAAATCAACTTCTTTAAATCACTTTTTTATTTTTCTCACTATATTATCAATGCTTTTAAAAAAAGGTTGAAAGTATAAAAAGATGGGTGAATCAAAATCAATGTCTATTAAAGTTTTAGTATCAACAATGAACTTAAAAAATTATATTCATGACCAGATGAATATAAACTCAGCAATAATAATAAATCAATCTCAAAATATTATTGATCAGCATTCAGAAAGAATTAAGTATATTAATGTAAATGAAAGTGGCTTAAGTAAAAGTAGAAATTTAGCAATTGCAAATTGCAACTCAGACATTAGCATAATTACAGATGACGATGTGATTTTTAATGATAATTATGAATCAATAATTAAAAAAGCTTATAAAGAAAACCCAATTGCTGACGTTATAGTTTTTAGAGTCAAAAGGGTAGGAGGAAGAAATAAAAAATATAAAAATAAAAGTAAGAAAATAAATAAATGGACTATAATGAAAGTTTCTTCTGTAGAGATTACATTTAAAACGAAAAAAATCAAAGAAAATCATATAAAATTTAATGAAAATTTTGGGGCTGGCTCTAAGTTTTTGATGGGAGAAGAGAATTTATTTTTAAAGGACTGTCTTGATAGAAAACTTAATATAATATATTTACCAATAGAAATTGCAACAGTTGATATGAGCGAATCTTCATGGTTTGAAGGGTATAACGACAGCTATTTAAGTGCTAAAGGTGCTGTATTTAAGGCTCTGTACCCTAAAGTATGGTTTATTATTTCATTACAATTTTTAATTAGAAAAAATAATCAATTTAATGTAACCGTTAAAAATTTTTGGGGAAAAGCTAACTTGATGAGAAATGGCGCTGATTTATATAAAAAAGGAAATTATTAAAATGAATAATGTATTGTATATAGGAGATTTTAGAGGTAGAAGCGGTCCTTCAATTGTAGATTTATCATTAAAAAATGAACTTAACAGTGTACGCAATATTGAGTTTATACAAATAGATAAAAATCTAAAAAGATTGTTTAGAGATATAAAAAAGTTTGATCACTTACACTTTTCTGGCTTATCTACAAAAGGAATAATATATGCTTTGATTTTTAAAGTTTTTAATAAAAAAGTTAGTCATACATCTCATGGTGCAGTTCGTTTTTTAGACATTAATAATATTAAGCAATCAAAGATTAAGTTAATAAAGGAATTTGTTTCTTTTTTTATTTCGAATTCTATTATTGCTGTTTCAGATTCATACAAAGAAGTAATAAAAGAAACTTATCCACAATTTGCTCCAAAAATAAAATTTATAAATAATGGAGGTAGTAACTTTTCTGGAGAAAAAA
This sequence comes from Exiguobacterium sp. UBA3968, assembly GCF_002385115.1. Lineage (NCBI taxonomy): Bacteria > Bacillati > Bacillota > Bacilli > Caryophanales > Exiguobacterium > Exiguobacterium sp. UBA3968. Next base: position 1,977,071 of record NZ_DGCW01000005.1, on the reverse strand, counting down.
TAATAAATTTTAATTCGAATAAACTTTCCATAGTAACTTTTGGAGGTGATAGAGTTGAAAAAGGAACCTATGAATTGTATAAAACAATAAAGAAATTCATTATAGATAATGAATTTTTTAATGGAGAAGTAGAATTACATATAATTGGTGATATTTCAGATATATCTAAGTTCGATTCTTCTATAGTAACTTTACATGGAGAAATTCCTCAAGTAGAAGTAATAAAAGTTTTGGGATTTTGTAATTTGTACGTACAGAATAGTTTTTATGAGACATTTTGTATGTCAGCTTTAGAAGCAGTAGAATTAAACCTACCGGTTTTACTTAAAGCTTCTATTGGTTTACCAGTTATATTAAATGAAAGGTTTAAGTTCAATAATGTGAATGAACTATTAAATATATTAGATGAGATTATGCAAGCTAAAGTAAAAGAACAAGTTTTAATTTTACCTGATTTATCTTGGGATAACTCATCCAGAAATTATATGAAAATGTGGCGAATAGATAATGAAAAGACTTAAATCAATTTATTTTTTAATTGGCGAGTTATCAGTAGCAGCATCACAATGGATAATCATTAGTTTAATTGCTAAAAATTATTCATTAACTGAATTAGGTATTTACACATATTACTTAGCAATAATTGCGCCAGTAACAGTCATCATTCAAATGCAACATAGAACAATTTATGTAACTGAAGGAATTAAAAATGTAAGTATCGAAAAATATTTTAACTTAAGGATTAAATTAATTATTTTAGTCTTTTTGCTTATTGCTCCAACCTTTTTGATCACAGAAACGAATAATTTTTTATGTATGCTTTCTATATTATTATGGAAATCTTTCGAATTATTAAGCGACTTGATTTATGGGTATTGGCAAAAAAAAGAAGAAATTAAAAATATTACAATAAGTAAAATTTTTAAATCTATTTTTTATATAGTGATTTTCGTCTTTTGTGTATATTCTAATAAAAGTATGCTATTGTCGTTAATTTCACTATCTATTGTTTCAGGAATAGCATTATTTTTAGACATAGTAAAATCGAAAATACATATTAAAACATTGTTCGTTTATAAAGAATTTACTATTTTTGATATGAAAAAGATAGTGAAAATCTCTATTCCATTAGCTATAGCCTCTATGTTAAACATTCTTTATATCAATATGCCTAAATATGTTTTTGGTTACTTTAAAATGACAAACGAAGTTGCAATATTTTCTTCTATTTCTTATATACTAGTAATTGGTAATATGATTATTAATTCAATAATTCAAGTAAAAGTCAATCATATTGCTCAACTCTATAAATTAAAGGAGATTAAAAAAATAAAAAAAGAATCACTTAAATTTTTTAAATATATTTTACTGATAAGCACCTTCATTTTGATTTTTGTAACTTTTTTTGGAGATAATTTATTAGCCGTTTTATACAATGAAAAAATTTCAGAGTATTATTTTCTATTAGCAATGTTGATCTTTGGTTCAGTATTCAATTACTTTTCAATAATAATCGGTGTAGTTTTAACAGCAGCTCAGAAATATAAGTTGCAACCAGTTTTAGCGTTTTGTTGGTGTTGTGTATATGCTGTTTCATCAATATTACTTATTAAATATTTTGGTTTATATGGATCAGGTATTTCTTTTATAATTTCTTCGCTAATTCAATTTTTTTCGATTCACTATTTTTATAATAATTTAATTAAGGAGAAAATCTATGATTGAAATATTGAATTTATTAGCAAGTCTTATACTTATTTTGGTGATATGTATATTTTTATTATTTTTTAATAAAAGTTTTATTTTTAAAAGAATTAGTTTTTACTTTTTTGGATTAAGCTCCTTAATTGCGATCCTTAATCACTATTATTCTATATTTTCTCCATTGCCAGACGCTGATTCTTTCCATTATTTATCTACTAAATTTATAGAAAATACATTTTATGGTGGATCGACCTACATTAATCAATCTGTAGGAGCAATGTTTTTTGTTAAATTTTTTGTCGTTCCAATATATTTGGTCTTTGGCAATAACCCTTTGAATGTAATTTTAATAAATAATTTTTTAATTACTTTAGTCTTTATTATGATTGTTAAAGTTAGTGAATATATTGCACTCTATTTCAATGATAGTGATTTATCATTGAGAAGAAAGTCAAGAATAGAATTATTATCTTTTGGTTTAGTGTTTTTCTATCCTAGTTTATTTATGTACAGAATGTTTTTGTTAAGAGATCCTTTAATTATATTCGCTATAATTTTATTCATTTATTCGTTGTTGTTAATTTTTACTATGAAAATTAATAAAAAAAGTATTACTTTTTTTATTGTATCTATATTGTTGATTGGTTTTATCAGGCCTCAAAACGTCCCTATATTAATTATTTGTATAATAATATACACAGTATTTTTTTGGAAAATAAAAATTGTTCCTAAGTTAGGAATTATACTTTTTATTTTTGCGATAGTATTTTTATTTTCAGAAACACAAGTCTTTAGATTTATTAATCTTATAAATCCAAGCTATCTCATGTCATATAGATATAGTCAAGTAATTCAATTTAATTCATATTTATCCGATATAAATTATTATAGTTGGTTTGAAGTGATTAAATACATTCCACAAACTTCTTTTTACTATTTATTAACACCGTTTTTTTGGGAACCTGCTAGTTATAGATATCTGATCCCTTCAATCGATTCGCTTTTTAATTTTTCAATATTTATCTTATTAATTTTTTCTTTGAAAGCGCAAAATAGAAATAGTAACAAAATAAAAAAGTATATTTCATTTTTAGTCATATTTTCCTTAGTTTCTTTTGTATCATATAGTGTCGTTGAGGTGTATATGGGAGGAGCTGTCCGCCATAGAATGCAACAAATAATATTGTTACTACCTATAGTCATTGGATGGCTATCTTCTAGAAAAGGAAAGGATTAAATTATGAAAAATATAATTAAATTTATTTATTACAAAGTAAAATTTAATAAATCTAAAATACTGTCTAGAAGATTAGGAGGTAAGATTAAACTAGGTTATAAAACTGCTATATATAAAAATGTTATTTATAATAATTCTGAAATGGATAATTATTCTTACATAAATGAAAATTCATTAGTAATTAATACTAGGATAGGTAAATTTACATCCATCGGTTATAATTGTGGAATCGGATTACCAGAACATCCCATTAATTATATTTCCACATCACCCTTTATATATTCAGAAAATAATATTTTTAACTTACCTAAGACATTTGATTCTTTTACTAAAGATACTCAAATAGGAAACGATTGTTGGATTGGAAACAACGTAATAATATTGCAAGGTAAAACTATAGGTGATGGTGCCATAATAGCTGCTGGATCTGTAGTTACTAAAGATGTAGAGCCATACTCTATTGTCGCAGGAGTCCCAGCAAAAAAAATTAAGTATCGTTTCTCAGAAAGTGAAATTAAATTTTTGAATCAATTGAAATGGTGGGATTGGCCGATTCATTTATTGAAGGAACATCAGAAAATGTTTTTGAGTAAAGATAAATGGTTCGAAGAAATTAAGGGAGTTTGAAGAAATGAATAAAAAAATTACAGTAGCAGGAACTGGATACGTCGGTCTTTCAATGGCCGTATTACTCGCACAACACAATGAAGTCACATCGATTGATATCATTAAAGAGCGAGTCGAAATGGTCAACAACCGTAAATCCCCAATTGTTGACGCAGAAATCGAAAACTTTCTTCAACATAAGGAATTGAACTTACACGCGACGACAGATAACTTCGAAGCCTACAAAGAAGCAGAATTCGTCGTCATCGCAACACCGACAGATTATGATCCAACACTTAACTACTTCAATACGCGTACAGTTGAGAGTGTTGTTGCAACCGTCCTTGCAATCAATCCGGATGCAACGATGATCATCAAATCGACGGTACCTGTAGGTTATACACAAGAGTTAAAAGAAAAATTAGATACGCCAAATATCGTCTTCTCACCAGAGTTCTTGCGTGAAGGTCAAGCGTTACATGATAACCTTTATCCATCGCGTATCGTCGTTGGTGAACGTTCAGAACGCGCGCAACAGTTTGCTGACTTATTACTCCAGGGGGCAGTAAAAAAAGACGTTCCTGTCCTACTGACTGACTCAACGGAAGCTGAAGCTATCAAGCTCTTCTCTAACACTTATCTTGCAATGCGTGTAGCTTTCTTCAACGAACTCGATACATATGCAGAAGTCAGGAGTCTTGATTCTAAACAAATCATTGAAGGTGTCGGTCTTGATAGTCGGATTGGTAGCCATTACAATAATCCTTCGTTCGGGTACGGTGGATACTGCTTACCGAAAGATACGAAGCAACTACTTGCAAACTACGAAGATGTTCCGAACAACATCATCGGAGCAATCGTCGAAGCGAACCGGACACGTAAAGATTACATTGCGGATACGATCATCAAGCAAAATCCAAAAGTTGTGGGCGTTTATCGATTGACGATGAAGACGGATTCTGACAACTTCCGTGCCTCATCGATCCAAGGAATTATGAAACGAATTAAGGCAAAAGGAATCGAAGTGATAGTATTTGAGCCTGTCTTAACGGAAGATACATTTTATAACTCGCGTGTCGTTCGTGATGTTGAAGCGTTCAAACAAGAGGCAGACATTATTCTTTCGAACCGAATGCATCCAGAATTGACTGATGTCGAAGATAAAATATATACAAGAGATTTATATAGTCGAGACTAAAGGGGGATTAGAGTATGATACTACTTACTGGCATGTCTGGATATATAGGCAGTCATACTGCTATCAAATTAATAGAATCAAATTTTGATATTATTGGAATTGATAATTTTTCCAATAGTAGTAAAGAATCAATTAATCGAGTTAATAAAATTACTAACAAAAAAATTCATGTTGAACAGATAGATTTATTGAATGCTACTCATTTAAATGAAATATTTTCGAAGTACAATATTGAAGCTGTAATTCATTTTGCAGGTTTAAAAGCAGTAGGGGAATCCGTAGAGAAACCTCTAGAGTATTACATCAATAATGTTACCGGGACACTGAATTTATTAGACGTTATGAAAAAATATAATGTTAAAACTATTGTGTTCAGTTCATCAGCTACAGTTTATGGAGATCCAAAAGAAGTACCAATAGATGAAGGTTCACCATTAACTACAACAAATCCATATGGAACAACAAAATTGATGATTGAACAAATTTTAAAAGATCTTGCAAATTCGGATTCTGAATGGAATATTACAGTATTACGTTATTTCAATCCGATTGGTGCGCATTCTTCAGGATTAATTGGTGAAGATCCATCAGATAAACCTAATAATTTAATGCCGTATATTTCTCAAGTTGCAGTTGGGAAATTACCTAAATTACAAGTTTTCGGTGATGATTATCCAACAAAAGACGGTACAGGGGTAAGAGATTATATACATGTCGAAGATCTTGCAGTAGGTCACGTTAAAGCAGTTCAACAAGTATTAAATCAGTCAGGGCATAATATATACAATTTAGGAACTGGTAATGGTTATAGTGTTTTAGAAATGATTAAGGCTTTTGAAAAAGCGGCGTCTACCTCTATTCCTTTCGAAATAGTAGATAGGCGTTCTGGAGACATTGCGACATGTTTCGCAGATCCAACAAAAGCTAAAAATGAATTAAATTGGTCGGCTGAAAAGACACTACACGACATGTGTAGAGATTCTTGGAACTGGCAAAGAAATAATCCGAACGGATATAGTAAATAAAAAAATCAAGTGTCTAAAAAGTAATCAATTATAGTCTTAGTAAACTGATTGACATGAAGAAAAGTTTGATACGCGAGCTTTGTATAGTAGAGACTAAGGAACAATCAAAAGAGTGCAATTTGGTGGAATGAACCGTTCACCAAATTGCACTCTTTTTGTATAAAGCTTCAATTAAATCTAAAAGCGTATAGTTTATCGAGTCTGAATACGTAATACGATGCCCATACGTTTAGATTTTGTCCAGTCATCAAACTCATTCAGAGATTGCCATTTTCTACTTTCCTGCAAGTCAATCATTTGGTCGGATTCAATAGCAAACAGTTCATGAGCATGAAGGGAATCTGCTACTGTCCAGTTTCGATCGAACACATCGTTCGCCATGGCGAGTGCCAATTCGACAATCGACATCGTGTCGACAGTCAGACCTTCATGTTCGATTCGAAACGGCAAAATATTGTCTGCTTGTCGTAAGAATTTCTTAGCGTTGTTCAATTCATCCGTTTTTGCCCCGATTGGTCCCTTTCCTCCTGTTAAAACATAGTAAAAGAGGCGATCATCATTCGCTAATTCGACTAATTTAATCGTATGATGCGGAAGGTGGATTCCAGTCGTATCTAAGAATTCGGCAGTCATGTTCGTGATTTGTGAAGTAGCACCATAAAAACGTTGGACGACTTCTTGGGCACTGAATCCGGATGCCGTATAGATCGTATGGTCTTTTCGATAACTTTCTTCAAAAGGAACATAGCCAAAATTCTCGCGCAACGTATCATATATTAAATGGGTCTATGAAGTAGGAACCATTTGAACTAACGTCTGGTGCAACTCTTGGTTGTTGGCAGGTGAAAATGTTCCCAGTGGATAGTATCCTGCGTAGTTAAACAGTTGTTGGTATTCGAGTCGTTCCGATTCGAAGATCCTGCTTTCTCATAACATATGATCACTCGCTCTCAAATGATTTTTGAATTAAGATAGGTCGGTTTTGTCAGACGAGACGTATTAAATGGATGGAAGTATATCATTCTTTTTTTATGATGACTGTCCGCACACGAGACATTTGTTCTACGATCTTCATTTCACGAAGAATGTTTTGCTGTTGTTCTCTTAAGTATTTAGCTGCCTCGTTTCTAAGTTGACTGCGCTGCTTAAGGGCTGCTCCATTTCTCGCCATCCGTTTTTTGGTTAAGAATTGATTCAAGAAGTCTTTTCCTTTTAGCGTCACGAAAAGGGGCGCAATAATCGTGATCCACTGGATGAGAGAGGAATCAAACATCGTAAATAGATAAGAAAAGGGAGGTGTAGATAGCAGTATCGAGCAGACGACATAGAACAGAATACCGATAACGACATTAAAAATTTTTGACTTAAATACCTTGTGATTGGCTTGTTGCAAAATATAGTTATTCGATCCTTTAAACGTCTTCATGACTGATTTAATATGTTTCATTTCATCTAAGACACTCGTTCCTGTGAAGGTTGGTAGTGAAGTATGATGATTAATGGGAGAATGAGGAGCGATTTTGGGTTGTCTTGTAGACGTCAGTTGAAGGAATTTGGCTGTCAACATATACAGACCTTTGATGATCAGTAGGCTAATGCCGATCGAAGGGATAATTAACAAAATGATTCCTTGAGCGTTCATCGAGTAGGTATATGTATATAGACCGTGCATCGGACCCTTTTGTAAAAAGTTCACAAGTTGCGTAGTGACTTGAATCAGAATGATGATGACGACGAGAGAAGTACCTATCAATTCTCCACGTTTCTCCATTAAAATCTCTTTGAACGTTGGAACTCTATTCGAGTGTTTCATGTGATTAATCCTTGTTTACGTACGATTTCAAACAGCGTACCATGATGCATTGTGATCTGTTTGTCTTACTTATAGATTATACAATTAAAGGTTTTATTTCAATTTATTAGTAAATTATTTTTGGTATAGCAGCTAAAATGCGTTTTTCAAAATTTTTATTTCCTTATATTTCAAATGTATTCTTCATTTCTTTTGGTTTTTCTATAATATGTAGAATAGCCGTTGAAGAATAAGGAGATGAAAAAATGAGAAAAATGATAGCAGGAGCTGTAGTGATTTCGCTGTTGTACCCTGGAATGTCAGCATCAGCAAGTGTCAGTCTGCCAACTGTCGCTCAAATTAAAGAAAACGATGTGACTGGAAATAACATGATCATTCGAGGCAATACGATGTATCACTCTGATTACGAAGGAACGAAGCTCTTTGATTTAAAAACAGGTATATTGTTACGGAAAAATCCTACGGGGGATACATTGCTAGATGTTAGTAAGGACGAGTCGAAATTCATCGCCAAAGAATTTTGGCACACGTACTTTACGATTTATGATGCGTTCGGAGATGAAATTCGTACGATTGACAGTCTTGAATACAATGGAGAGACGTATCGATTCAATAGCGGGATCAAAGTGAACTTTTTGCCGAACTCCTCGAAACTCGTCATCGCATCTGACGACCATATTTTCTTATATGACCTGAATAGTGAAAAGGTATTAGCTGCTCGCGGGATTGACACATATGGTGCGCTAAAAGTATCGAATGATTACATCATGATTGGTGATAACACCTCGATTCGTGTCATGAACCATAACTTAGATTTGATAACGGAAGTGTTACCATCAGAAAATATCATCTCATACGATCTGACACGATCGAATACGCTTGTTTTTAATACGTATAGCTCCCGTATCTATCAGTCTAAGAGTCCATACAATAAGTCGGTCCTCTCGACACTGAAAACCTACGATGATATTGATTTAGACGAGAGTGGCATGTTCCTTGGTACTTCTAAAGGAATCTTATATGATATGCAAACAGCGAAGCGGATTTATACAAATCTAGACGAGTCACGGATTGCCTTTAACGAAAACTCGTCTAGAATCATTACGACAGGTGACCCGGTTCGTGTCTACGATACGAAAAACTTAAAAAAGCGAACTGTGAACGCACAGATTAGTACAGACTTTAATTCATTGATTGTTCGAAATGATATGACGCCGACGTTTGTCGCAATAGCGAAAGACGGTACGAAAACGAAATTGACGAATCAAGTCGCGTGGCGCTCGGATAATTCACAAATCGCTTACTTCTCAAATGGGAAGTTAATCGGAAAATCGCCTGGTAAAGTAACAATCAAAGGAACATATGAAGGGTACACGGCCACACTTTCATTAACCGTCAGAAAAGCATCAAACACAACGAACGTGAAATGGTTAACGTCTCAGAAGAATATGTTGAATCAAACCGGAACGTTCGTGAAGGCTTCGCATAAGTTGTATGATTCTTACTCTAAAGTAAAAGGAACGAATGGAAAGTTCTATTACCAAGGAAAAGTCTATACGAGTGGTATTTTTAAAGGGAATGCCTTGTACGGAACATATCGCAATAAGAAAACTGTGGACGAAATACTTTTACCGATGAGTACGGAAAAACGGAACGATATTAGTGAAAAACAAATAATGGATGTTTTCGGAAAACCGAAGAAGTCTTACCGATTCGACCCGGCGTTGTCTTCGAAATTGATGCGAGGGAACAGCGCGCTTGATCAACATCAAATCAAAAAAATCAGTCTCTATACTGTCAAAAAGAAGAATGCTTTAGAAATAGTCTACGATGAAAAAGGATATGTCCGATATTTGCATCTGTTTGAGTCAGCTCCTGAATAATGAATCGTATCTTTAATAAGGATGAGGAGGACAGGAAGATGACGACATGTTCGAGTTGCCAAACGAGTATTCAAAAACAGTATGAGTATTGTCCGAAGTGCGGAAACAAGGTTCAATATGAAGAACTCAAAAAATTGAACGAAGAAAAGCCGGTTAATTTTTATGAGCAGCAAAACATCGTGACCAGAACATCAGATGGTCCGTTGATTAGACTTATGATGTGGGGAAGTCTGATTGTTTACTTGATCAGCTTGTGGATCTATTCTGCATACTTTAAAGAGCAACATAATCGAGGATTTTTCTTCCAAAGCGAAGAGAACGTGATGTCGGTATTCGTGCCGATTCTTCTTATTGTGGTGATACAGTTTGTTTTCCTCTCGACATCGATTAAAACGAATCAGAAAAAAGTATGGATCATCCCGTTTAGTATTACATTGCTATCTGCACTCGTCTTTTTCAACATGTATCGAGAATTAGATCAATTGCAGCTAGCGTATGGTATTTCAGGAAGTATTGTCGTTGAGGCGATGCAGGCTTTGACTATTATATACGTAGCGTTAGGCGCTCTTTTTCTAACCATTCCACTGATGATTTCATTGAAGAAGAGATAAAAGTATTCCCATGGATGCTGTAGACATCATAACGAGCCGATTTAGGCTTATTATGATGTCTTTTTACTGTTCATCCAAAGGTGAAGTGCTGTGTGTCGGGTAAGGTTCATTCGTATGCAGCGATCACTCGTCTTCTTTTACTGAAATCATTGCCAAGGAAATAATACTAGTGATACCGAGGATAACTTCCGCTAGATAGAACTTACTTAATAATAAAAGATGTGGACAGGTATTAGACTAAAAAACATCTGCAGAATGAACTTTTGAAAGTTACTGTACTGAAAAAATAGACATTGACCACTTGTACAGAAAATAAATATGAGGATTTGGATGGTTGTGTAAAATTAGAAATATAATACAAAAATAAATATTAGCTAGAGATTTCTTAAGGAGTGAATTTAGGTGAAACAATCAAAAGGAACGTTCATCGTAGTGACTGCATGCATACTGATATTACTCGTCGGGGGAGCGATCTATAAGTTAAATCTGTTTGATTCGAGTTCACACAACGCAACAAAGCCCGTCCCGTCTGTAAAAGCGGACGAAACGACGGAAGCGGGTCAAACGACGACGATTGCAACGCTCGATTCCTCGATGAAAGGGCAACAACAAACCATTACGGGAACGATTCTAGAGCGGTCCATGAATAAAGGGCATGTCTTTCTAAAAGTCAAAGATACGAGTGGAACGATCAGTGTCCCTATTTTTAAAGACAAAGCGATTGACGCGACAGAAATGAGTGTCGGTCAGAAGATTACTGTTACAGGAGAAGTGGATGAATATCAAGGAAAGATTGAAATCATTCCCCAAACACAAAAAGATCTTATCGTGATGGAGACAAAAGAAAGCGAACGTCTCACAAATGACGACATCGGACAAACAAAGACGATCTCTGCCGAAATTGTTTCGAAATATGTTCATCCGAAGGGACATATTTTCTTGACGGTCGAGAGTGAAAATGGACAATCACTGAAAGTTCCGTTGTTTTCGACATTACAACCAGATGCTAAGACGTACCCCGTTCATGCTACAGCTATAATCACAGGAAAAGTAACCGAATACAAAGGTGAGTTAGAGCTCGTACCGGAGACGTTAGGAGACGTGGAGGTCACGAATAAAAAAGCAGAGACGGTGCAAACACGTCAGATTTCATCCATCAAATCGTCAGACCGTGGATCACAAGTCGTCGTCGAAGGAATGGTCGAGCAAGTAACGAAGAAGAAGGGACATCTCTTCTTGCAGTTGATACAAGACGATTCACAAATCAAAGCGGTCTTATTCAAAGCCGACAATGATGAGGTCAAGGGAAGAAAAGAGCGCATTGAAAATGCGATGACTTCCCGTTTTCCGATTCGTGTCGTAGCAACCGTCGATGTCTATCAAGATGAACTCGAACTCATCATTGATAAAGTTTTAGTAGATTGAAGGAGACGCTCATGACACAACGACAATTACTCATCGTCAATGTATTGGTATCTTTTTTACCATGGGTATTTCCCGCGGGAATCAGTTTAGTGATGTTACTGGTCCTCGGTCTAATCAGTGTCTACGCCTGGTACTTACAGCGCGACTATGATCAACGAACCGCCTATATGACACTTGTCGGGATGACACTCTTGACTACGTTCCATTTCTTTTTATTTGATCAATTGCTTTCGGCACTCTATGTCGTCCTTTTATGTATGAGCTTTATCGTAATCAATCTTTTGTCGAAGCAAGTACAGGTTGCTCCTGAGGCTACGGAAATAGTTGCTTATAGATCAACACCTACCATGGATGTGGCACGTCAAGAACATGAATTGACACGATCACTGATGATGCAGATGGATCATTACATGGAGCAGGTGTTACGAACGATGGAGAACGTCATGCAAAGAACGGAATCGTCATCCAATCAAAAAATGGCTGAATTGCATGCTATGATGGAAAATCATTCGTTGCACATGAGGAAAGACCTTGAAGGATTGCATGGGAAGATTGATCGAAATGCAGACGTGACAGCTGAACAGTCAGAAGCCATGATGGCTGATTTACAGACGGTTCTTCGTCTTCATCAAAACAAAGATGAGACGTTACAAGAAGTCATGGAACTGTTAAAAGAAAAGTCTTCTGATGGATTAGACTTCGAGACGATGCGGCAAATCATTCAAGATTTGCAACTGAAGAATATGAAAGAAACGAATCGGCGTTACGTTGAAAATCAAGAGATGAAAGATTTATTCTATCGTGCTTTTGATGAAGCACACTCTGACATCTGCATTGTCAGTCCATGGTTAGGGAATTGGTTACTGAAAGATAATGAATTACGGAATAAAATAGAGAAGGCACTCAAGCGGGGGGTAGACATCAAAATCGTCTATGGTATCGGCATGGACAAGGGAGCGAAAGATGCACGAGCAGTCACCTCTGAAAAAGTTGCAGAGGACTTGAAGAAGAGATGGCTGAAAAAGGGCTATCCGGGAAAAGTGAAGTTACATGTTTCAAATACCCATTTCAAGCTCTTGATGTGTGATGAAAAGTACTTAATCGTTGGCAGCTATAATTTCTTGTCAAATCAAGGGAAATTCGGAGAGACAGGATCTTGGCATGAGGCAGGTGAGTATGCCGAAGATACGGAACGAATTCGTCAACTGAAAGAGATTCATTTTTCGTTTTGAAATAAAGTGAGGCTGGAACATAACTCAGTTTCACAAACGAAAGGCCCTCGAAACGTGTAGTCGTTTCGAGGGCCTTGTTCTATGACGAAAAACCGATTCTGAATAAACAAATAAGGACAACCTCTGATAAAGTTAAAGTGACCAAACCATAACCATCGGAGGTGCCCTTATGTTTAAAGATTATAACATGAACCAGCTGGTTCTGCCCTTAGATTTAGAAGTTCGTCTTCAAGAAAATGATATCGCGTTCGCTGTCCATCATCTCGTCGAATCCATTCCGGATGATGTTTTCGATCCTTTCATGCGGACGACGGGATGCCCTGCTTATCATCTGCGGATGATGTGGCTAGCGCAAAGGAATGCGCCGAGCTATCGTACCATCAACCGTTTTCGAGTGCATCCCGCAGTCACTCCAATCTTGAAGCAAGCCTTCGTTACCTTCCATTGCCATCTCGTCGAGATGGGAGAAATCAATGAAGAAGCCATCTTTATCGATGGTACAAAGTTAGAGGCGAATGCGAACCGATACACCTTTGTTTGGCGGAAATCGATCGAACGTCATAGTTCGTCTCTCGTGGACAAATCGAATCGTATCTATGACAACCTCGTCGAACAAGACATCCTACCGGAAATTGAACGAGAAAGCCCGGACGAACTCACTCTCTCAGAACTCGAACACATGGGTGAAGCTTTAGACGCACATATCGCTTCCATCAACCAAAAAATCGAGGCGAGTTCGGATAACCAAGAAAGAAAACGTCTACGTTCTGAACGGAAGGAACCACGTCTCCTTCGAAAGGAGATTACAGATTTCATCGAGCGGAAACAGAGATACGCCCTCCAAAAGAGGACGCTCGCTGGACGGAACAGCTATTCGAAAACAGACACAGACGCGACGTTCATGCGAATGAAGGAAGATCATATGCAAAATGGACAACTCAAGTCAGGCTATAACGTTCAAATCGCGACCGAAGGACAGTACACACTCGCTTATGATGTTTATCCGAATCCGACGGATGCCCGGACGTTACTCCCCTTTTTAGATGAGATCAGCTCATATTTACCACTACCACCGCATATCGTTGCGGATGCCGGCTATGGGAGTCAGGAGAATTATCAGGATATTCTGATGCGCCGAGGGCGCATTCCACTCATCCCTTATACGATGTTCGAAAAAGAAAAGTCTCGAAAATGGCGCAATGATCCATTTAACACAGCAAACTGGTCTTATGATGAAAGGTCGGATCGTTTTGTGTGCCCTAATGGACAGGACGTAACATTCCGTTACATGTCCAAGAGAACAGATCGGTACGGATTCACGCGTGATTTCAAGGTGTATGAAAGCGAAGGGTGTGATGGCTGCCCGTTTCGCTCCCGTTGTACCAAGGCCAAAGAGGGTCGTCACCGACAGGTACACATAAACACTTCATGGGAAGAACAAAAAGAACAGATGAAAAAATGGCTTTCAGATCAAAAAACAGGATCCCTCTATGCGAAACGGAAGATAGACGTGGAACCAGTTTTTGATATCTGAAGGCTAATTTGAGTTTCACTCGCTTTTCTGTGAGAGGAAAAGCGAAGGTGAAGCGTGAGCTCGGCTTTATCCTCATGGCCGTAAATTTAAGAAAATGGCTCATCCAAAGCGTTGCCCGAAGGGCAATTTGACGCGAGACAATGAAAAAAGAAGGAATTGCACATCCTGAGTGATGTCAATTCCTTCTTCTCGTTAAATTCAGCTAGTTATGTCCCAGCCTCATTTCAGCACGTCACATGGCAAAGAGAGCGATGTTTACACGAATGTGATTGATGAAATCATATGAAATTGCGGATATTAAACGCACTAAGAACAGATGGTGATAAACCGGTAGCTTTACGAATTAGAACGCAAACAACTTCACCCGGTACTTATTTTTATCACATCAGATGACAATCGATATTTCATGAGGATATTCAACGACCCGCTCACACGGAAACGATTCATGTGTTAGTCAAGTAAATCAGTTTTAGATGAAAACGAAGAATGATGCTTGAAAGGCGACACACTAGTGAGTAATCGGTGTGTCGCCTTTATTTTAAGTTGATTTTTTTGAGGGGGCAAATACCTAATTGTATTTTAATTTCAAATAAAAGATGTGTTGAGAGTGAGCTAAAGGTGGAGACCGACGAGGATTTTATGATCGAGTAGTTTCGTATACTGGAGTGTATGGAAGAATTCATTGCCGAAGTCACACGGTAAAAGTTGAATATGAATCATGTGGTAGCTGTAAGACACATTCGGATGCGCCTTTAGTATGTTCAGGATTGTCTGCTCTTGTGATGCCGGACTAATATCGTAGATGTGGAAAGAGATGATGTTATGACGGATACGAAACGGGGCAATCGTGAGGGTGAACGGCTTATGATGGGCGAATCGATGTTCTGTTGAAACAGTCGAACCGGTGATGACGAGCTCGTTAGGGGTAATCCGTAATTTCGGGTGCCAAAAGTCTTTAAATTCAATCGCAATGACGTCACGTAAATCTTCTTCCAAGACATGAGTAGTGACGAGAATATCCGATGGGTTACCGAGATAATCGTTATCCGTGTTCATAAGTAAGCTCCTTTGGGTGGAATCATTGATGGGTGAATCGGGGTAAGTACATATACGTGGTTTCTCCTATCCGAAAAGGAAAGGGATTCAATAAGATTGTAACTTTTTTCCTTATTTTTTTTGTTCGATCATTAAGTGTTTAGGGAAAGCGATTCTTGATAATCCATCGGAAATTGATCGTGCGGTTTTATTGTTCATCGCGTCAGTCGCCATCTAAAGGAGGAGCCATTCATGACACACTATGACTATCTCGATCAGTATCTATTGACACATTCGAAATATGCAGCGCACACGATTAAGGCGTACCGGAGCGACCTTCGGCAAATGAGAAGTCATCACGTCGATTGGTCGGTTGCGTCCTTACAGCGTTATTTTCACTTGATGAAGGCACGCTATAAACCATCGACGATCTTGCGACGATATCATGTTTTGCGTCGGCTTGGTAATGTTCTCGTCGAGCAGAGACGCATCAAAAAGAATCCGATGATTGAGATCCGTCCGATTGTCCACCAACGTTTGCAGGATGAGACGTATCACGATAGTGAAGAGTTAATCCCAATAATCCGACAGATTCAAAATCCAACCTATCGCCTCTTCTTCGAGGTGCTCAGCCAAACGGGCCTCCGCTTCATGGAGGCCCGTTTGTTGACAGTGCAGGATTTCGATTTAGTAAAAGGTGAACTGTACGTTCGTTACGGCAAAGGCGGGCGGACACGAACCGTTCCGATCGGGGAAGCACTCCGCGATAAGATCAGTCTATTTTTAGCGGAGCGCACGACCGGCTACTTATTTCAGTCCGTTACTGAACGGATGGTTAACGAACATGCAGCGAGAAAGGCACTTCGCGAGGTGGGATTTACACATCTAAGGCGTCACGTCCGTCCGCATATGCTCCGGATCGCGTATGCGACCTATCTCTATCAACAAGCCGGTTTGAAGCTGCTTGATATAAAACGTCTGCTTGGTCACGCCAGCATCGCAACGACGGAAGGATACATCCGCAGTCAGACGAATCACGTCCGGGACATTCTTAATCGTCTGTCCGCTTAAGACGATTGACCGATGTATGGGCAATATCCTGCGACGGGAGGACGTAGTGTTGCGTCGTTCTTACATCGTTGTGACCAAGCAAGCGCATAATCGTCAGAATGTCCGTCTGATGGACGTGATAGAGCGTCGTTGCGAACGTCACCCGTATATCGTGCGGACGCAGGATCCGTCCGAGACATACTTGACTTGCTTCTCTTAAGACGCGGCGAAACTTTGCCGGATTGACCGGTCGTCCACTGTCTTCGCAAAATAATGGAAGTGCATTAGGACGAATCGTCTCGATATAGCGCGTCAGGACATCGCGCAACGCATGATGCAGTGGAACCTGACGTGATTGATCGCCTTTACCGCTCCGGACGAGCAACTGATCGCGCGCAAAGTCGATATCTGCGAGCTGTAAGTCACGGGCTTCTGAGAAACGTAGTCCTGTGTGCAGAAGAAGAAAGCTAAAGGCATAGACAGTTTCGTCGCAAATCATCTCAAGGACACGGTGGACGTCGTCGTACGTGAAAGCAAGTCGTCGGTAGGGTGCGGGAATCGGTTTTTTGACACGCGTCAACGGATTCGTCTGGAGCGAACGTTCAGCGACCAGTTGATCGAACAGGATTGAGAGAGCATGCAGTCGTCGAGCGGCAGTCGCTGGAGCGTAAGTGTCGCGCAAAAACTTGCCATAGCGCTGCAGCGACGGAACATCGATTCGTTCGACGTGGCGACAGAGATGCCGAACGTCCGATCGATAGGCTTTTTTCGTCAAGGGACGATAGTCCGCCTGTTCGATGATTGCGAGTAGTCGTTCTTGATAATAGGGCATCATCCGAGAAGGAGCTGAACTTTCTGCCGGAGTTCCGACTTCAATGAACGGAGTCGCGCCGGGGAATAACCGAGCGTCTCTTCCGTGCCGTGCATCAAGGCTTTGAGAAACGTGTACTCTTTATTCGACAGATCCCGTTTAAGTTCGCTGAGGAGATAATGAAAGGAGACGTTCGGCGTCCGAGGAAGCTCCGGCATCGTCTCGACCGCGACTTCGGTCGCAAGCGTCCGGTTGCGGGTCGCTAAGTAATCGAGCATCGCCCCTTTTGCTCGAATCCGGGCGAAGGTAACGGTCATGACCTTTCCTTCCTCAATCGATTTCCAAAGTCGGAGTAGGGCAGCTTGCCGACATTCATCATGTTCATTTGGGTGGATCGAGAGGCGGGACAGGAGGGAGTTGACGAGGGGAATCCAGTTACGTAGTAAGTCGTTCATGAGTATCCGTTTCTTCAGATATGCATATCTGTTATGTATTCCGCGGTAGTTTTAGTATAAGTAGAGTTATCCGCTCGACGCAACGCTCCATTTCTTCAATCATGCCAACGGTTTCTTCAACTTTTAAGTAGCGTAGGTGATGCAATTCCTCATCAATCTACCAGTTCTCTTCAGTTAAACCCGCATTCTAGCGCAGTTGCTTTCAGGATAACTCTACTTATCCGCTGGGGTGTTCGGAATTTATTGTTCCATATATACCTAAGTTTTAAATGGTATTTTTATTAAAGTATTGGAAAAATAAAGTTAATGGCATATAGTAAGAATGCTTTGAAATTAATTGTAACTTAAAGGAGATAATAACTAGATGAAGCGCATATTTTTTGTCATGATTTTTTGTATGATTAGTTTATTTTTTCAGGTAAACATTATTCATGCAGACACAAATCCTTCAATCCACCCATTTAAGATGGAGGATAAGACAATTGAGGGGAGTGCTCAACCTGATGAGCAATTATATGTACATGCTAACGAGAAGTTTTATTTTGTAAAAGCAGATAATACAGGAATTTTTAAAATTAATCTTACGGAAAAAATTGATCGTTCAGAAGTTACGTTGTATTTAAAAGATAGATGGGGGTATAACAGCAGTCAAATTACATATACTGCTAGTGATGTTCCTGTATCATCAGAAATTCCATCAAATGATACAGTTACTTTTTTAGGATTAACCAAGGATAATGAATATTATCTTTCAACATCTCCTGGCGCAGTTATTTATGCTACATATGAAGGTAAAGTCTTCTCTGGAAAAGAGCAATTACGTATTCCTAAAGGAGAATCGACACAAATAAAAGCGTATGCCAAGTCTTCGGATGGAGTTAAAAATGAAACCGTAACTATTCTTACAACTTTGACTGCTAAAATTGAATTGGAAGAGTTCGATTATAATAATAATTTATTAAAAGGTAAGGCATGGCCATATGCAACTCTTAAATTTCGAAGTGAAGAAAAAGAAATAGCAACTATTCAAGCAGATTATAAAGGTAAGTTTAAAGTAAAGTGGACACCGGCAATTGAAATCATGCAGAAGACTAATTTAATTACTGTTGAGAGTGTCAATATACCAGTGTCGATCAAAAATAGTATCATGATCAAAGGTTATGTTCCAACTGAATTAACGCCATTTTATATGTATCAAGATAATAAGTTTTCGTTGACTGGAATTACTTTTCCTGAGGCACAGGTAAAAATTGATAGTTCAACATGTACGATTAGTGATTCTAAAGGACGATTTAGTTGTGTTATTCCTATGAAAAATGAACCTGTGCGAAAAATCAGTTTTTATTCAAACGATAAGCAAATTGGTTTAACATACATTGAAGAAGAAGCTGATATTAATAAATTTCCGTTCGATTTGGAATACCCGATTACATCAGAAAATTCAATCTTTAAAGGTAAAACATTACCGAATCGCACATTTGAACTAAAGTATAATAAACAGTCTATAAAATTGATATCGGATGAAAGTGGAACATTTTCCGAAATCATTCCGAAAAATTATAGTGGTACATTGTCATTAAATCTTATATCTGAAAATCAAAAAAGTGTATTCCTTAAATCATGGACAGTTAAGGACGAACGCCAATTAATCAAGCCGGATATGAAAATCATTAATGATAACTTAATTTTAACTAATAACATGCCAGATATGAGACAGTTAAGCGGTGAAATTATTATAGAACATCAAAATGGTGAAATTGATATTGAAAAGTTAACATTCTCAAGCGATTATGGGTATCCTTATCCTTATCCTTTTACAAGTACTGTTAAAAATATTCAAGACGGTGACCATTATATTTTAAGAATTTTTACTGTTCAAAATGAAAGAGAGGCTCGATTTGAAGGAGTACTTCATCCAATACAAAAATTAGCTTTAAATTCTTTCAAGTCTACAGATGAAGTATTAACAGCAACAACAGAACCGTATGCGGAAGTTGAATTAAAAACTTGGGCTGCTAATCGTTATTTTGACGATCCGGCTTATTTTAGAGGAACCGCAAACTCAGAAGGTAAAGTATCATTAAAGTCAAGTGCATCGCGTGATTCGATTATTGATTTAGCTTCTACATTTGAAATTACTATTAGAAGAAGTCGGTCGTTAGACAACCTTACGTATTCACAAAAAATTATTGATGATTCCCCAGCAAAGATTAAAGTAGGTGTTGTGAAAGATACAGATGATACAATTCCTATAGAAGCAGATGATTTTATTAGAAAATTAGAAGTTCAATATTATAAAAACGATAAACTAATAAAATCATATGAAAGTAATTACTATCTCAAGCCATTTTTTAATATTTATTACGATAATGAAAAGCATAAAAAACGGTTTATAGACGACGAAGTTAATAGAATATTAATTCGGACTACAAATACTTCAGGACTAATGTCAGACTGGAAAGAAATAAAAGTCCTAAGTACGAAAATCCCGAATCTATTTGCAGATGAAATCTATTATGGAGATAAGACGTTAGAAGTAAAAACAGACGCTAATATTAGAGTGAAAATGATATCGAGTAAAGAAACGCTTTATGTCAAATCTAATGAGCTTGGTTATGCTCTATTCAAATTGAACTATCCAATCACAAATAAAGATTATATTCGATTTATAGTTAGTAGTGAATTTGGTGATTCTCATACTATTTCTAAGCAACCGATTGGATATCAAGTTGAAGATATTCGAATGAATAACTCAAAAAATAAATTATGGTTTGTAACTAAAGATGTGCATATTAAACTTAAAAATTATGAGTTGAAACTTAACGGGCAGATTGTAAAACTTCAAACGACAGGGTCTAATCCGCGTTCTGTCTTTAGTCTTCCTAAAGTAGCTAAATTACCATTAACTGTTGAGATTACGTTGAGAAATTCTGATGGGACTATAAAATCTTATTATAAAAAAATCATCAAAGATACCTATCGAAATAAAACGGTATCTAATATCAAAACTTCAACAAAAAATAAAATGATTGAAGGGATTGCACAACCGTATCACCAAGTAGATTTCATCAATCAAGAAAAGGTTAATCTTACTAGCGTAATGTTGTTTGAAAATCCAAAATTCAATGTTAAATCAAACCGTACTCTTAAGATTGGTCAAACGTTAACCATTGTCTCTAAAAATCCATTTGGTGAAAAAATAACGACACAAATAAAAGTAAAAGATGATGTAGCACCTAAAACACCAACCGTTTCCGCAATTACGACGAAATCTAAGAGTGTTTCAGGTAAAACTGAAGGAAACGCACAAGTCTTTATTAGTTACCGTAATAAAGTTTATAAAACAAAGGCAGATTCAAAAGGGATGTATCGTTTATCGATTCAATCATGGAAATATAAAGAAAAGGTATCTGTATATGCGAAAGACGCTTCCGGTAATAAATCAGGATTAGTTACTACGACTGTTCAAAGATAAAATACTATTATTTCATCGAATTCCAGATAACAAAAACAGATTAGTCAGCTCTCAAATAAAGTGAGAGCTGGCTTTTTCATTTATCCTGCTGGTGTGATTGCAAACGATTTCATGATACGCTAGGGGACAGAAAAACCTGTCCAGAAAGAAGGAATTCCTATGCATATTCTTGTCATCGATGATGAGGCGAGCATCCGGCATCTCGTCAAACTGCAACTCGAGCTCGATGGTCAGACGGTCGAGACGGCAGCCGACGGAGCAACAGCACTCGCCTTGCAGGCAACACAACCCTTTGATTTGATCGTCCTCGATTTGATGCTACCGGATACGACCGGTTTTGACTTGATTCCTAAGCTTCGACAGACGACACCTGACTTACCGATCTTGATGCTGACGGCGCGTGATCAGATGAACGATAAAATCATCGGGCTGCAGCTCGGAGCGGATGACTATATGACCAAGCCGTTTAATGGAACGGAACTCGTCTTGCGTGTCAAAAATCTGTTGAAACGCACGAAGGCGGTCGCACCACCCGTGCCTGTCGTGACTGATCCCTTCTTATCGGTTGATCCCGAAGAACGCGTCATTCGACTCGATGGACAACCGTTACCACTGACGTACCGGGAGTACGCCTTACTTGCGCTCTTCTTAGCGCATCCGAAACGGGTCTTCGAGCGAGATGAACTGCTCGAACAAGTCTGGGGTTTTGACTTCTCCGGTCAGACCCGTGCCGTCGATATCATGGTCCAACGCTTGCGGAAGAAACTCGGAGCGCAAGGCGAACGGATCAAGACGATTTACGGTGTCGGCTACAAGTGGGTCGACGCATGAAGCTACGCCAGGTCATCACGGAAAACTTCGTCTTACTCCTTGTTCCGGCACTGCTCGTTCTGTTCTTGATTCTTTATGCCTTCATTCAATCGAATCTGTATGAGAACGCTGTCGATTCTGTCCAAAAACTGAGTCGGGAAGCGGAACTCTACACGACGAATTACCTCGCAAGTGAAGAGACAGACTCGCTCGCTGATACAGCAGTCCCGATTGCTTCTTACTTAGCAGACCGGTTCGACGCGCGTGTCCAGCTGTTTGGACCAAACGCGGAACTACTCGCCGATTCCGAGCGCGATCAATTACCGCTTCTCGCAGGAGATATCGATCAAGCGTTAAAAGGAAAATCGAGTTATCTGTTCCTGAAGGAGACCGATGTTCCCGTACTGTTCTTCTCAAGCCCGCTGTACGGCAAGACGGACGTCATCGGCTCGGTCCGTTTTCTCGTCGACCTGCGGACGGAAGCCGAACTGCTGCGGCAATTCACCTATGTCTTCACCGGCGTGTTTCTGATGTTGATCGTGATCGCCGTCTGGACGGCGCGTCGGATGGCGAAGACATTGATCGGACCAATCGATGATTTACGGAGCGTCTCGCACGCCTTGACGAAAGGGCACTATGCGCATGCGCTACCGGCCTATCCGTATGAGGAACTGAACAGACTAGCGGCAGACTTCTCGACGCTTGCTGACGCAATTCAGCACAACATCGGGCAGCTCGAACAACAACGAAGCGACCAACAGACGTTCATCGATCACATCACTCATGAGCTCCGGACACCGATGACGGCGATCATGGGCTATGTCGAATTAATCCCCAAGCTGCCACCGGAGGAAGCGGCGCACTGTTATCACTACATCGAAGTCGAGAGTCAGCGCTTGTTACGACTCGTCTCGCATAATCTCGAACAGGCGAAACAACAACGCAACGAACGCCACGTGACGTCGACGATGTTCGCGCTCGATGCCTTGCTCGCCGACGCCTTATTCATCATGCAATTGCGTCTTGATGGACAAGGAATTGAAGTTGAACAGGATGTTCCGCCAATCTACGTGCTCGGGCAACCGGACCAGACGAAACAAGTCTTGTTGAATCTTCTCGAGAATGCCGTCAAATACAGTGACGCGATGACGGTGACATTTTCGACCGTCAGTACGGATACGACCCTCCGACTCCTCATGACGGATGACGGAATTGGTATGGATCCAGCCGTCCTAACCGAATGGGAGGACGAGCAACATAGTCTGACGACGGCGAGTGGGAATGGACTCGGTCTACCGCTCTGTCGGCGTCTGATGCAGGAACAAGGTGGCGATTTTGCACTGGAAAGCGATGTAAGCGGCACACGTATCACATTGACCTTCCGATTAGCGAATCAGACTTAATGTAATCGCTTACAAATGATACATTTACGAAACAATTCGACCGGATTTACGAAACAATTGCCCCGTAATCTAAGAATCAAGCAAGGAGAGGAATCATGAAAGCATCGACCATCGCTTATCTCTTCCTAATGGGCATCTTGTTTGCCCTCGGTCTTCTTTTGCTTCAGCAGACGGTCTTCGGACGTTTGCACGTCCTCGATGGACCGAAACGGCTGAATGCTTCCGATGACTCGCTTCCGACCGAGTTGACGTTACGTCACCGGGCATGGGGTGAGCAAACGGTAGAAGATGGAACGGAAGTCCAGCGCATCACGACGCTATTGAAGCAAATGAAGACGTTGGCAAACGGGACATGTCCGGCAGGTACAGCGACATTTAACGGGACGCTCCGTTTCTTGAACGGAACGACATGGACGTTCTCGCTCGGGGAAAGCATGACGCTGAATGGAAAATGTGTCGCGCAACGTCCTAGCACCCAGACGACGACATTAAAAGCACGCTTCTTGAACGCCTATCACGAACCAGAACAGCTCGCGCGTCAGTTCGCCGAGGCGGAAGTCGTGACCGTGTATGCAGCAGGACGATCTCGTTCTTTGACTGCACGTGAGCGAGAAGACGTTAAGCGTCGCCTGACGCAAGCGGAGCCGATGACGGACTATGAAGAAGTCGGTCAATCACTCGATGCCAGTCAGGGACAGCCGCGCATTCTCAAGCTTCAGCGGTTCAAGAATGAGCAGAACACGCGTGCCAACTTAATGAATATCACCGTGTATGAGACATTGTTCAGCGTCCAGTACATGGATGATGACAATGGAAACACCTTCTATTTAAAAGGACAACTCCTGCCGACCGGGAAGGAGGCAGATCGATGAGAAAAGGAATGCTCTTCTTGCTGAGTATCATTTGTCTCATGAGCATTTGGATCGTCCGCAACAATGAACAGACGAAGCAGGGAACAGCTGCGCGGGAAACAGTTCCGCATTTGACGGCGTATGTCTCTGCGAAAGAGGATATCGGGCGGGCCTTACTGTCATCGTACTGTGAACAAGCGGGTTGTACGTATGAGTTCGTTCGCCTCTCGACAGAAGAACTCGTCCGGCGTGTGACGAAGGAGGCGGTTCATCCGCGTGCCGACGTCATCATCGGCGGGACGTGGGATGCCCACCAGACGCTCAAGCAACGCGGGTTGTCGACACCGTTCCCGAGCGATCTGGATCAAGCGGAACTACAGGATCCGGACCGCTACTGGATCGGCTATGAAGTCGAACGCCTCGCGATCGTCATCAATACGGACGTCTGGAACAACCGATTCGGGGCGGCACCATATCCGAAGACACTCGCTGACTTGACGGCGAAGCAGTATCAAGATGCGTTGATTTTGCCGGATCCGAACCATTCCGGTACCGGTGCGACGATCCTGCAAGCGGTCTTTGACGGATACGGAACGAAGGCGGAAGATGTCTTACGCGAGCTCATCGAGCGAACGCGATTATTCACGGCGAACGGATTTGCACCGACATCGTATGTCGCCAGTGGGGAAGCGATGCTTGGGGTCAATTTCATCGGGGATCAACAATCGCTACGCGAAAAGTATTATCCGGTCAAAAGCATCCCGCTCGATACGTACTCGATCAACGCGATCTCAAAGTTGAAAGGACGGACGCAACAAAAGCAGGCGAATGCCTTCATGCGTTTCGTGCTCTCGGCGGACGGTCAGGCGATCCTGCGGAAAGTCTCGTTCGGCACGCCGACCTATGCGATCGCGAAGACACAACCGATCCAGCAGAACGTCGGGCAGGACATCGTCGCCGATTACCGGGACTACCTCCGTCGATTCAATCAGCTCCAGGACAAATGATGCGAAGACTCTGATTCAGATAGGGGAAATGGAAGATGGGCTTCTTCAGCATCAAAAAATTGCCGAATGCCGGCATACCAATCGAAGTACAACGGAAACAATGGTTACAGCAATTCTTAAAGGCATTTTTAGTCGTCTTCTTCTCATATATGGCGATGTATCTCATTCGAAACAACTTCAAGGCAGCGCAACCGCTCTTGAAAGAGGAACTAGGTTTTACGACGACGGAACTCGGTTATATCGGCTTCGCCTTCTCGATTACATACGGAATCGGGAAAACGTTGCTCGGCTACTTCGTTGACGGGAAAAATACGAAACGCGTCATCTCGTTCTTATTGATTCTCTCGTCCTTAATCGTCACCGCGATGGGACTCTTGATGAGTGCCGGTGGAAGTCCGGTCGGTTTATTGATGGTTTTATGGGGACTCAGTGGGTTCTTCCAATCGGTCGGGGGACCGTCGTCGTATTCGACGATCGCCCGCTGGACACCGTTTGAAAAACGTGGACGCTACCTCGGCTTCTGGAACGTCTCGCACAACATCGGTGGAGCAATTGCCGGTGGTCTCGCACTTTGGGGAGCGAACGTCTTCTTCAACGGAAGTGTCGTCGGGATGTTCATCTTCCCAGCTGCGATCGCGCTCGTTATCGGAATCGTCGGTCTGTTCATCGGGAAGGATGATCCGGAGGAACTCGGGTGGAATCGGAGTGAAGAAATCTTCGAGGAACCGATCGAACCGGAAAACATCGCTGCTGAAAGTATGACGAAATGGCAAATCTTCAAAACGTACGTCATCTCGAACCCATGGATCTGGACGCTCTGTATCGCGAACGTCTTCGTTTACATCGTCCGGATCGGGATTGATAACTGGGCGCCGCTCTACGTCACGGAACACTTACACTTCAGCACGGAGAGCGCCGTCAATACGATTTTCTTCTTTGAGATTGGTGCGTTGTGCGGCAGTATGATCTGGGGGTATGTATCCGACTTGCTCAAAGGACGCCGGGCGCTCGTCGCAGCGATCTGTCTCTTACTGACGGCCGTCGCGGTCCTCGGTTATCGTTACGGGACGAGTGAACTTATGATTTACGCGTCACTATTTGCACTCGGTGCGCTCATCTACGGACCGCAGCTCTTGATCGGTGTCTCGGTCATCAGCTTCGCACCGAAACAAGCAACAACGGTCACGAACGGGATGGTCGGGACATTCGGTTACTTGTTCGGTGATTCGATCGCAAAAGTCGGTCTAGCAAAAATCGCTGACCCGGAAACGAACGGTCTAACGATCGGTTCGGTCACCTTGCACGGCTGGAGCGACACATTCATAATCTTCAATGCGGCATTATTATTCGGTTTGATCGCCCTTGCGATCGTTGCCGTCGTCGAGGAGAAAAAGATTCGTCGCCTCGGACTGCTGGAGCGTCAAGCGGATAAGTTAAGTTCGTAACAGACACAAGCACCCTCGCCTTATTTAGGAGAGGGTGCCCTTTTTTAATGAGACAAATAAGCAAGCAGAAAACCTTCTTCCAGTTTAACGTGACGAATCGAACGGTAATGGGCATGACGGAAAGGAAAATAGAAGGAAAGATCGACGGTCAGAAGTCGATTTGCATAACGCAGATAAGGTGGACGAATGAGGTAAGTTTCATTAAAGGATTCGGTATCATGAGGACAGACGTCAAAGACTTCGAACGTAATGGTACGTTTATCGACTACCCGCAATTGGAGCGTCAATTCGACCGGTAAGTCACGCTTTAGACCATAACGTGTCAACGGTACAACGGCTTGAAGGTGAAGGTGTGTCGGTCGAATCGTGACACAGATATCTGTCAGCTCTGGAATTTCCTTTGTTAGAACGCTTGCTAAGTCATACTCATCCATACTTGCTGCAAGCGTAAAACGACGAAACGTCTCAATTAAATGGCGCCCCAATTTCATGAAGTAAACTCCTCTCTTATGCTTCTTCCCCTTAGTATAAATGAGAATAAACCTAATTATTCCATATTATTTTTCATTAAAGTAAATTAATTCCTTTAAATTAGAGGTTCTTTTAAAACTATACGATTCACGCATGTTTTTGTATCGTTCAGGGAACTTTTAACATGTCGACCTATCGTGTTTTCCGAAAGGAGTTTTATGATGTCATACTTATCCGGATTTCCGTCATCTTATTGGAAGCAAAGTACACCAGCCACTTCTTATCCCACTTTGGATCAAGATGCGAAGCATGATGTCGTCATCATCGGGGCTGGTATTGCGGGGCTCGTCACGGCCATACAACTGACTGAACGAGGATATGATGTCGCCGTGATTGAAGCCGGTGACGTCGCTGCTGGCACGACGGGTTATACGACGGCGAAAGTTTCCTCGCAGCACGGTTTAATCTATGACACGTTAATCAAAACGGTCGGTGAAGAATCGGCGCGACTGTATTATGAAGCAAATGAAGAAGCCATCACGTTTTTACGTCATCAGGTGGAACGACTCGACATTGCGTGTGAACTTGAAACGCAGGACGCGTATCTCTACGTTGCGACATCAAAAGAGCAAGCGATGGAACGAGAAGTAAAAGCCTATGAACGATTGGGATTGAACGGTGGCGAGGCGACGCAAGAAGTTCGGGATAAGTTGCCGTATGATGTCAAACGTGCTGTCGTCTTGCGCGAGCAAGCGCAGTTCCATCCCGTCAAATACCTTCAAGGACTCGCCCGACAAATCGTCCACCAAGGGGGTGCCTTATATGAACAGACACGTGCTGTATCGCTCGAATCGAACCGAACGCCTACTGTTGTCCTTGAAAATGGACATCGGATTGAAGCGAAGAAAGTCGTCATCGCGACCCATTTTCCGTTTCATGACTTCAAAGGCTTGTACTTCTCAAAACTTGAAGTCCATCGCTCGTATATCGTATCGGGTCAGGTCGATGAGACGTTTCCGGACGGGATGTTTATGAGTGCCGATCAACCGAGTCGTTCTCTGCGTCACACACGGACAGAAGACGGTCGTCTGCTTGGTCTCTTCGGCGGTGAGAATCATCTATCTGGTCACGAGACAGAGACGATGCAGCGGTATCAGCATCTTGCGGATTTTGCAAAGCATGAATTTCACGTCGAATCGTTCGGACAGTTCTGGTCAGCACAAGACTTGATCACGCTCGACAAAATCCCCTACATCGGACAGATGACGCCAAATGATCCGAACGTGTTCGTCGCGACCGGTTTTGCGAAGTGGGGGATGACGAATGGTATCGCGGCCGGACTGTTACTCAGCGACTTATTGACGGGAACACCAAACCGTTTTCGGCATCTGTTCGATCCGAATCGTTCGAAGCTAAAAACAAAGGATGCGACGCAGTTCGTCAAGAACAATGCGGACGTCGCGATCGAACTGGTCAAAGGAAAGCTGACGAAAGCGCGTCGCAGTGCCGACGAGTTACAACCGGACGAAGGTGGACTCGTGACGCATCACGGAAAAACAGTCGGTGGTTACCGGGATCCGGAAGGAAAGCTTCATCTCGTCTCGACGACCTGTACCCACATGGGGTGTGATACGAAATGGAATGAGGCGGAACGGTCGTGGGATTGTCCGTGTCATGGTTCACGATTCGGTCCAACAGGAGAGGTGCTAGAAGGACCAGCCGTCAACCCACTCAAATCGATCGAGTAAGCAGAGACGCTTGTCTCTGCTTTTTTAATTTTAAAAATAAACCGTGGACGATTTATGATATGTGATATAATTACCTGGTAACAAAAATATTTTAGCGCTAAACAATTAGAGTGCCGCTTTTGAATCGTGTTGTAGAGGCACCGTCACGACCACCGCTCACTGGTTTCATACTTTAGTTTCACTATTTTACTTAGCGTCGTGAACGCTGAAACAACCCGAGGAGGAAGCACCACTATGAGTAAAGAAAAGATTGCCCAGCTGCGCAAACATGTATCGCCGTTTGAGAAGGCGGACATCAAAGCCAGCGTCCGGCAGATGATCAACACGATCCTGCCATTTCTCGTCCTATGGTTTCTGGCATATGAGGCCCTGAAACTATCTGTGTTTCTCGCGATCCCGTTGGCGATCCTCGCTGCAGGATTCGTCGTCCGGATGTTCATCATCTTCCATGATTGTACCCATGGATCATTCTTCAAAAATAAGAAGGCGAACGCCATCGTCGGGACGATCACGGGGATTTTGACGTTATTCCCGTATGAGAAATGGAAACGGGAGCACTCGATCCACCACGCATCGAGTGGGAATCTCGACAAACGCGGTGTCGGTGACATCTGGGTCATGACGATTGAGGAGTATATCGAAGCATCACGTTTCACACGTCTCAAGTATCGTCTGTACCGGAATCCACTCGTCATGTTTGGTCTTGGACCACTCTTGTTGATTCTTGTCTCGAGTCGCTTCAACCGGAAGGATGCTCGCAAAAAAGAACGTATCAACACACACGTCATCAATGCGTCGCTCGTCGTCTTGTACGGTATCCTGATCTACTTCATCGGCTGGCAAGCCTTCCTGATCATCCAAGGCACGACGATGTTCACAGCAGGTGTCCTCGGAATCTGGTTATTCTACGTCCAACATACGTTCGAAGACTCGTACTTTGAGGATGAAAGCGAATGGGATTATGTCAAGGCAGCAATCGAAGGCAGTTCGTATTACGAGCTACCGAAGGTCTTACAATGGGTGACCGGAAACATTGGATTCCATCATGTTCACCATCTCAGTCCACGTGTCCCGAATTATCATCTTGAAAAAGCACATGTCTCGACGCCACCGCTTCAGAAGGCGACGAAAATCGGTCTCTTCTCAAGTCTGAAATCGCTTCGGTATAAGCTATACGATGCGAAAAACAAAACGTTCGTGACGTTCCAAGATATCAAACACCTCTTACGCGAGCCGAAACCGTCATCGTTGTAAGCTTTTCACCTCATCCATATGGATGGGGTGTTTTTGTTGTACGAGCTGTAAAAGAGGGAAAGCACAGTAAATGAGAGCAGTGTATGTCCGTCTTTTGGCGTATGTTCACGATAAGCATCCATGGTAGGATGTACAAAGAGAAAGGAGCGTGCATGATGCGCCGTATACCCATTGCTGCTTATGTAGGAGGAGCCATCTTACTTTCCTTATTCGTTTTCAGTTCGATGACCTATCAGCAACAATCCCTGATTCCATTTTTGACACAACATATGCCGCTCGACTGGGTCTATGCGTTTTCGTTCGTGTCGTTCCATTATGAAGTTCCGATCAGCGTCGCGTCACTCGGACCTGCAGCCTTCCTTGAATTCTTCATTCGGAAAGGCATGCATGCCAGTCTGTTCTTCGTCCTCGGGGTCAGTCTCGTTCATTTTTTGCGCGGTCGAGGGTACGCAGCGTTACCAGCTGCTTTCTTTGCCTTCACGACAGCGATGACGATCGGTGTGTTGGATGAGTTCCATCAATTGTTGACGGGGGGACGAACACCACTCGTTGGAGACGTACTGATCGATGGTAGTGGTGCACTCGTCGGCATCGTCTTATACACTGTCATCCGTCTCTATTTGAAAGCCGATCGGATCGTTCGCGAACAAGAACAACAGCACGCATGAAAATAACCCATCGTCCCAATCCTAGGATTGAGGCGATGGGTTATTTTAGCGATTAGAACCGTTGTACCCACTCGATTTTGTACTGAGTGCGTCCGTATTCTCTTCTTAACATGTTGTCGGCTTTTTTTCGTGCTGTCGTGTGATCGCCTGCTCGAACATTCAATCGATCTGTGTCGATGATCTCATCTCCGCGTAATACGTGATACTGGACGGTGTAGTCCTTTTTCATTAAATTAAATAATCCCAAATTCTTCACTCCCATATTCTTCTTCCTTTTAGTTATTATATGGGATTCCAAATTTTTCTGCAATATAAAAAAGTGACTATTGTCCCACCTATTAATAAAAAGTTAGTGGTTCAAATGGCAGGTTGCTTTATTGTTAGAATTGCGTATAAATGCTGAAAAATCAACAAAAATCGCTCTAAAATAGAATTTTTGAAAATTTTATTACATAAATAATGAATATTCAGGAAAAAAAGTTACGTTATCAAAACATGGTTGAAAATATAATTTATCTGAATATTCTTTTGGTATGTCAGGAAAGGATTCCCTTGGAACTTTGATGGAATAACCGTTAAGATAAGAAGGGATGAGAAAGACGATGAATCAAACGATAGATGAAGGAGATGACGTATGGAGCAGGAGACGAATGAACGAATCGATCCCGCACAACGGATCAGGAAAGCAGTGACACGAAAAGAGACCGCTTATTTCAGTTTGTTATTAGGCGTCGCTATTTTGACAGTGGGTGGCATCATCGGCTTAGTATTTGAAACAGGCGAGAGCGGTATTTATGCTATGTTCGCGCTAGTGATCCTGCTGTTATTACTCTGGTTACGTCAATGGCGACGAGTATCGCGGATTCGAAGTGAAGGGGTTCGCTTGAGTGCGAAGCAGTTCCCGGAGTTATTCGAGCAAATCGGCATGCATACAGAACAATTGCAGCTGTGGCGGATTCCAGAAATCTATTTCCAGAACGATGTGAAACGACCATATGTCATCGGATTATTTCAAAAATATTTGATCGTCCTTCCGACGTCATATTTGGAATTGACAGAGGTACGACGGTTCCAGTTACTGCTTGAACTTGCACGCATTAAACGAAATCATCAAGAAAAGCAGGTGTTGCTTTGGATCGGAAGCTGGGTTCCATTTTTACGTCCGGCTTACACGCGGGCATGCGAACGGACTCGTTATCAGATGGTTCTACCGCTTGTATCCAACCAGTGTGCCCGGCAAGCGATCTTTGAGGATATTCTCGGACCAACACTTCTTGCGACGACGGATATCGTTTCCTATACAGCGGAGAAGCGTCAGCAACGGACGTTTTCTGTCTTATTGTATGAGAAGCTACAGACCAATCTATCCATGCTGGAACGGCTTCGCTTGACGGGTGAACCGCTCGATCAACCCCGTCCTTTCCTACGTTATAGTCAAGGAATCATCATCACGCTTAGTGTTCTGACGGTCATGTTCTTCGTCAGTGCAGGGGCAGGGATCTTGCTGAACGAAGCGGGAACGCAAACGGCAGCCAGTAACGACGCGTCGACGACAAAAACAAACGATCAGGATTTAAATGAGACGGAATTGATGGCAGCGATTCAAAAAGGAAAGCTTGAAGATATCCATCGCTTGATCCCGAAAAGTGATATGAAAGCAGTCGATGCAGATGGGGATACAGCACTGCATTATCTCGGTTACCGGAAGTCGAGCAAGGGGCTTGAATCGATCTTCAAGGAACTGCTAGAAGCAGGGAGTGATGTCGATGCCGTCAATGACTTTGGCGAGCGACCATTCATTACAGCTGTCTTCAGCAATAACGATGAACTCGTCGATCTGTATTTGAAACGAGGCGAGAAAATCAACCAACAAGATGACGATCAGTTCACGCCGCTTCATCATGCTGTCGAGGGTGAGGGGAAACAGACAGTCAAGCTATTGCTCGAGCGCGGTGCCGACCCGTCGATCAAAAATGCGGATGGCTTCACGCCGCTGATGATGGCACAGGAGTATGAACTCGATGAAATCATTGATCTGTTGAAACAGCACTCCGCGCAAACGTTATAAAACAACAACCGCAGGCTCTCTCGAATGGATCGAGAAGACCTGCGGTTGTGTGTTGTATTGAATTAGTTTGGTAATTTTGATGTGTCGACGATACGACCTTCGATGTTGTAATTGACTTCACCGAGTGATTTCGTGAAATCACGTAGGTTTTCCCAGTCAGAGAGACCGAGGTCCGTGACACGGCCTTCTTTATAAGCCGTTGCGAATGGTGTGAGACCATCGCCGCCTTTAGCTGTGAAGGCATTCGTTGCGAGAACATAAGTCTTCGCTGGATCAATAAGATCGTACGTGTCACCATTTTTGACTTCGATCTTCGTGACGCGCTCTCCAGCTGTTTTCGTGCTATCGTATTCGAACTTCATACCCGAGACGTGGAGGAAACCACCGTTTTCTTTTGGCGCAACCCCAACACTGATTTCAAGAAGATTCTTGATTTCTTCACCGGTCATCTTCGCTGTCGCGAGCGTGTTACCGAATGGAAGCGTCGTTAAGACTTCACCTACAGTAAGTGGTCCGGCATCAATGGCAGCACGGATCCCTCCACCGTTTTGCATCGCGATGACTGTATCCTTATTGTATTCTTTCGCTTTTTTGAGCATACCATCCGTGATCAAGTTTCCAAGAGCCGTTTCACTGTTACGGACACTGATTTCGCCGCGTGGGTTTGGAAGGGCATTAACGATATTCGCACCGACTTCTTCGTTTTTCAACTCAGCGATTTGATCTGCATATGGCTTAAGGATTTCAGCCGCACGCACATCTTCTTTTGCTGTAG
Organism: Exiguobacterium sp. UBA3968; assembly: GCF_002385115.1. NCBI lineage: Bacteria > Bacillati > Bacillota > Bacilli > Caryophanales > Exiguobacterium > Exiguobacterium sp. UBA3968. The sequence goes on along the minus strand of NZ_DGCW01000005.1, from coordinate 1,943,477 downwards.
AAACATCAATCAATGAACCGTTATACTCAGTCAATTTTCCTTTGTAGTCGAACGTCAAATCAAGATTTCCGAGGAAATCACCGTATTGGTAGGCTTGAGCGATGATTGTCGGTTCTGTTTTGCCTGGAACGACTGTCTCATCAACGACGACCGGTTTTTCAAGTTTCGTGTGCGAGTGACCGCCGACGATGACATCAATCCCGTCGACATTCCGTGCAAGCAATTGATCGTTATCGATTGCTTCGTTGTCATCAAAACCGATGTGTGTCAATGCAACGATTTTATTAACGCCACGATCTTCAAGCTTTTTGACAGCAGCTTTAGCACTAGCAATATAGTTTGCAAACGCCACCGTACCTGGGCTTGCGATATCTTTCGTCTCTTCTGTCGTCAGACCGAAGAAACCGATTTTTTGACCTTTGTATTCCTTGATGATGCCTTGATAAATCTTGCCGCGCTCCGGTCCTGCAGTGATTGTTTTCTTTTGTAGACCATTGAACGACTTATTTTTGCTGAAATCGACGTTCGCCGTGATGAACGGGAATTTTGCAGCCGTGACGAAGTTTTTCAAGGCGATGTTATTGTCAGTATCCCCAAGATCGAACTCGTGGTTACCGAATGTCATCATGTCGTATTTCATGTAGTTCATCAGTTCAAGATCTGCTTGACCGAGGAACTTGTTGAAGTAGAGTGTTCCAGAGAAGACGTCACCTGCATCTAAGAGAAGCGATGGTTTACCTTCTGCACGGTAAGCTGCGCGAAGTTCTTTGATGACTGTCGCACGTTTTGGTGTCTTATCGAGGTTCGCGTGCGTATCGTTCGTGTGCATCAAACCGATCGAGAAGTCATCCGTGTTGACGTCGAGAACTGTGATTTTTGCTTTTAATGTAATTGTCTTTCCGAGGCGTGTATAACTTGCGACCGCATATTTCACACCTGCTTCGCTCGTATCGACCTTCGACCAACGGACTGGTTTGTCATAGATACGACCTGTCGCGTAGAGAACAGCCAATGTTTTTGGCAATTCTGGCTTTTGATCAACGTAAATCGTTTGATCCGCGACTTTCTCTACGAACTTCACTGCATAGTTCTGGATGTAAATCTTGACTTCGATTGGATTCTTTTTCTTACCGTATGTGCCTTTGACCGTTTGGTAACGGTTGAACGCATGGCGATCGTAAGATTTCCATGTGATCTTCTCACCTTTATATGTAGCAGGGAGTTTGACCGGAGCACCTTTCGTGAAGACGAGTGACTTGAGTTTGACCGTTTTGACTTTGACATGCGTTGCAGCCGAAACTGTCGTTTGGGCAACCGGCACGATTGCCGATGTCGTCAGGGCGACAGCCACAGCTGCCGCGTAAAGCGGTTTTGATTTGTACATACGTAAAAATCCTCCTTCAAGAGTGGGGTATGAATGCAAGGTCGAGCTGCGATCGTTGACCTCTTCTTCTACTATAAAGGGTTCGGAAAGCTTCGTGGGATGAACCTTTTGTAAATAACGTAAATTCTTAGGTCCGACAACATGACAACCTACGGGAGTCGTTCGTTCGATGTAATTTAAATCCGAACGTTCGCTTTCTCAATCAAATGATAACGCTTTCATTATATCTTGTCTTGAATAAAAATGAAACGAAAGAATATGAACAATCGTTAAACATTCCCATTAAATGTCGATTTTTTAGTGGTCCAAAATTGCTAAATATTGTATGATGTCAGTATACAAGTAGTTCGGATGAAAAGGGGCAACGCTGGATGAATGATAAGGTTCGAGGAGGCGTTCTTGTCGGCATTATTTTTGTGATTACGGTTCTCCTCGTATGGGGACTCGCTTCTCCACCGACGACGATCGAATTTCCACATTTTAATCATGCGTAAAGGAAACAAACTAGGAGATGACCGGTGGTTACCCGCCGGTTTTTTCGTGTCTAAAAAACTACAGTTTGGTGTCGGTTCGTCCAATACATTGACACGCTTTTTCCCGATGGCTAGAATTGATTAAGTGTATATAGGAAGTATTGCTTCTATTATGCACGAGTAAACGAAGAAGGAGGCGAGTCAGAATCGACCGGGCAAGGTCCCGTTCACGCGGAGGGAGCGTTCGTTTGAGCAATCGCGGACGGCATCCGTCTTTTTTGAGTGGAATCAACGAATATGAAAATAAAATACATGTATCATGAATCGGAAGGAACTTACACTTATGCTGAAAGAAATGAGAAGTATCATCCGGGAACAGGTCGATAATTTCCCCCTGATTCGCCGGTTGGCGCGATATGAAATCAAATCAGCGCATGCAGAGCAACGCCTTGGCCTTTTATGGGAGCTCCTCAATCCGGGTCTCCAAATCTTCATCTACTGGTTCGTCTTCGGGGTCGGTCTTCGCGGAAATAGAGACGTCGATGGAAACATTCCGTTCATCGTCTGGCTCCTTTGCGGAATCGTCGTCTGGTTCTTCATCAATGATGCGTTGCTTCGGGGATCGAATTCGATCAACAGCCGTCTCGCGATGGTAACGAAGATGCGTTTCCCGATGAGTGCGATTCCATCGTATGTCATCTTGTCACGGATGTATCAACATTTTGCGATGCTTGCCATCGTCATCGTCGTCATCATTGCAAACGGCATTCCGATCACATGGAAACTGCTTCAATTGCCGTATTATATGATCGCCACATACATTTTCGTCTATGCATTCTCGCTTTGCTTTTCGACACTCGTCACACTCGTCAAGGACATCCAGCTCTTCTTGCAATCGATGATGCGGATGCTCTTTTATATGACACCGATCCTTTGGAACATCGAGCGGTTCCCGGACGTCTTACATGGGGTCCTCCGCTTGAATCCGGTCTACTATCTCGTCGAGGGATACCGGGCGAGCTTGCTCGGCGGACATTGGGTCTGGCAAGAATGGCCAACGGGTCTGTACTTCTGGAGTGTCACGCTCCTCTTATTCTCAGCCGGAACGTTCTTGCACATCAAGTTCCGTAAATCATTCACTGAGCTCGTTTAAGGGAAGGAAATCGCCATGTCTATGATTAAACTCGACCATGTCACGAAACGCTTCGACATGGTCACGACTACGAAAGAAAAATTCAAGCTCTTGTTCAAAAATCAAAGCAAGAGCGTTAAAACATTTACAGCTTTACGCGATATCTCACTTGAGATCGGAAAAGGAGAAGTCGTCGGTCTCGTCGGAATCAACGGTTCGGGTAAATCGACGCTCTCGAACCTGATTTCAGGGATTATCTACGCGAACGAGGGTAACGTCGCGATCAACGGAGAAGTCGCGATCATCGCCGTCTCCCAAGGATTAAAAAACGTGCTGACAGGACGTGAGAACATTCGTCTGAAGTGTCTCTTGCTTGGGATGGACGACGCTGAAATCGAACGTCGGATGCCCGGGATCATTGATTTCGCGGATATCGGGGACTTCATTGATCAGCCAATCAAGAAATACTCGAGTGGGATGAAGTCACGACTTGGCTTCGCGATTGCCGTTAATGTCGACGCAGACATCCTGATCGTCGATGAAGCCTTATCAGTCGGTGACCAAACCTTCTATAACCGTTGTATCGATAAGATGAACGAGTTCAAGGACGAAGGCAAGACGATCATCTTCGTCAGTCACTCGCTCTCACAAATCAAGAGTTTCTGTGAGCGGGTCGTCTGGCTCGAATACGGTCAAGTCCGCCTCGACGGCACGACAAAAGACGTTTTACCGGAATACAAGAAGTTCCTCGCGGAGTATAAGAAATGGTCAAAAGAGGAACAACATCAATACCGCCGCGATCGCTTGAAGGAACAAGCAGCGAATGCGCGGTCCGGTAAAGAAAACGTCGATGCCGACGTCAACGTGAAACATCCTGGCTGGATTTTATCTGGTCTCGGGTTGCTCGCGATTGCAGCAGGTAGTTTGATGGTCATCGACGAGACACCGTCTTTGACGAATCTTAGCGACGCGATCATGAAGTTCTTTTAATGTTCTACCAGATGCCTCCGTGCATCTGGTTTTTTTGTGCCAAAAGAGTAGGAATCCTGAAACGGAATGGAGAAAACTAGTAAGTGAGAGAGAAGTAGAATTGGAAGAGCATGCGAATTCATCAAAAAAACGGAGTCGAGGACTCCGTTTTCATCAAGTTTGTGAGCGATCCATATACGTTTTGACGCGTGGCGCTTCATATGTGGCGAAGCGTTCTAGAAGACGATTCGGATCCGACTCGACAATCAGCATCGCCCGGTGCTCGGGAATTAAGAATCCTTGACGTTCCATCGTATTAAACAGGGCAATCAGGGGGTCATAGTACCCGTCAATGTTGAGTACACCGCACGGTTTTTCGTGCAGACCGAGTTGAGCCCATGTGAAGACTTCGAAAAACTCTTCCATCGTTCCGGGTCCGCCAGGAAGAATAATGAAGCCATCGGCAAGCTCTGACATCTTCGCTTTCCGCTCGTGCATCGAGTGGACGAGATGCAATTCAGTCAGTCCAGGGTGTGCTAATTCCTTTTCTTGTAGAAAGTGGGGTAAGACACCGACTGCTTGACCTTGAGCGGCAAGCGTAGCATCCGCGACAGCCCCCATCGTCCCAACGCGGGAACCGCCGTATACGAGTCCAATGCCGTGAGCGGCGAGCGCTAGACCAAGCTTCTCAGCAGCCTCGCGAAAGACTGGATGCGCACCATCTTTAGAACCACAAAATACTGCAAGTCTATTCATGAACAGAACCTCCTTTGTTATTGTCACCATAGCATATTCGGTGAGCGGACGGCAGAGGAGACCAGGAAGGAGATCGGTATGCGACCACGTACAATCGTTTGGCTCGTCCTAATTATCGCAGCAATCAATTTGGGACTTGGGATATGGATGCCGGATACGTCGACTCGGACAACAATTAGTTCGATACTACTAGGTGTGATTCTCATACTCGGTATATTTTATGTCATCGCGTTACGACAATCATCAAAATAAAGAGAGCTGGTTCGACTCGTATGAGTTGGACTAGCTCTCTTTTTGTCTGTTACGAAATTTTATCATAGTTAAATATTCAGAAAAATCTATTTTCATACACAAGTTCTACATATTGATGGGTGATTTGTAAAAAAAATGCAGTATTCGGGACATATGACCCGCGCCAAAAGTAATAGAAAGTGAAAATAATGTGTAAAATACCATAAATATTCGTATTCGAATATTCAGAGGGGGTCTAAGGTTATATGATGTTGTTACGAAGCCATACGAAAAATAATAGGAGGTTAACTATATGAAATTGAGTAACAAAATAGTTATAGGATTAGGGGCACTCCTATTGAGTGTCGGCGTTGCGAATACTAACCTTACAAATGATCAAAATCAATTTGCTAAAAAAGATTTACCGTACGAATACTCTGTAAAGCAAGTAGCAAAAGATTTACCGTACGAATACTCTGTAAAGCAAGTAGCAAAAGATTTACCGTATGAATATTCTGTAAAACGAGTAGCGAAAGATTTACCGTACGAATACTCTGTAAAGCAAGTAGCAAAAGATTTACCATATGAATATTCTGTAAAACGAGTAGCGAAAGATTTACCGTATGAATACTCTGTAAAGCAAGTAGCAAAAGATTTGCCATATGAATATAGAATCGTTAGCAATAAAGCATAAAATTTAGACTAGATATTCTGATTTGTTTTCTAGTATGAAATACTGATATTCCTTCATCTTTAGTAAATCGAAAAAAACGAGAGCACGCTGATATGAAAGTTTTATTCGTTGATGATGTTCATGCGCATTAAAGCGCTCTAAACAAGCGCCTTGTTGATAATAAAGCTGTCCAAGCATTGACATGTCTTTATATTTCAAACTTTGTTCAATGCCTTCTTCAATGACTTTTAAAGCGTAGTTAGGTTCTTTCAATTGTAAAAGTGTTTTAGAGAAGTTATATAAAATACGAATACGATCTAAAACTAATTCTTCATTTTCAAAGTCTAAATCAATTAATTCTTCATAAACTTTCCTGCTATGAGTGAAGTTTTTATTTTCAGAATATAGATTCGCAATTGCTGATTTTATTCGAATTATCATACTTGGTGAATAAAAAATTGAAGAGTATTTTTCAGACAGTTGACGTAAGACTACAATACAAGTTCTGTAGTCAGTCATATTTAACTTATGAGCTGAAATACTATTATAGTAGTTAAGCAACAATATGACTTCTTCATCTATATTTGGTTGCTCTAACTTAGATTTAGTCTCATAGTAAATTTTATCAAATTCGTTATTTCGAAACTTTTTTAATAATTGTTCATCTAATTGATAAAACGCTTCACGATAATTGGCATGATCAAAGAATGAAGAAAAAGGAACTTGTAGTTTTTTAGATAGTGCAAAGAGAAGCTCAACCGTTGGTGAATGGGTACCACTCTCGATCTTACTGATCTCTGCTTGACTGCAAATTCCGTTTGCTAAATCTTTTTGTGTCAGATTATGTTTCTTTCGCAGTCGGCGTAATGCTAAGCCGATTTGCGGTGACATGAATTGATCCATCGGCTCCTCGTCCTTTCGTGAAGATTGAACTGGTACAGGGTACCAATTTCTATTATAGAAGCGAATGGAACGGGATACCACTGATTTACTTGATTTCGTATCAATGTTTCAACGACCATCTCACTTGATTCAGAAAGGGGTACAACCATGACACTCATTTTAAAAGAAACGCGACGTAACATGACTTCATGCGCTTGGTGTCTTAATCCTGCTATCGTCTCCGTCGCCCCCCTCGCTCATCGGGAAATGGGCCGGACTAATACGAAACCAAAAGCAACTATCAAATCGGCTTAATACACACAAAAAGGACTTCATTCGGATCGTAGAGAATGAAGCCCTTTTTTCAATCACTTGACGTGAAAGGAGAGAGGACATGATCGGATTATCACTTTTATCGGAACAAGACGGTTGGTTGCAACGTTCCTTGCCATCCATCGCGATGCAGACTTTTTGTGGGACACACCGTATTTCAATCGATGCCTTTGATTATGATACGCATACGTTTCATGATTTACTCGATTACATGGATTTTCAGGAATATGAGCACTATGTCTTCGTCCTCCAAGGAGAAGGAGAGCGTACGTTGCGTCTCGTCGCGTATTTGCAACACGAGATGCTACACGTCCAGTTTCATTTGATCCGGCAGAACGGGGAGGTTCTGTTCGGTCAACCGGATTTCCTGAACGGTCTCTTCTTACCGCAGGAAGAGATACCGGTTCCGGCATCCGTTCCGGCTGTTCATCATGCTCTCCTTTCGTTGATGACGGGTGTCTATCCGGCATCCGTGCCGCACCATCCGCAACCGCTGCGTCATATCTATATCGAGGACAGCTCATTGTTGGACCGGATTCCAGTAGACAGTTTTCAATTGATGACGATCAATAGTGTCATCTATTTTGATCATCCGATGCGGCACGATCTGCCGATCATCGAACTGATGAGTCGGACTCCGATTTTGTTGACGTTCTCAGACGGTTTATCTCCGTCACTTGCGTCACAGCTGACGGTTTTATCTCGCGACGCACTTGCCGAGCGGTTACAAGACTGGCAGCAAACGGGGTGCATTCAAAACGATCAATCGATGGGGATTCTCGATTATGCGACATTAAGCGGATTACGCGTCTCGCATCGCCTGTTCTTTTTTGCGGACGGGATTTACGCTGATCGACAAAAAACGATTCAGTTGAGTGCGGATATTTCAATCGATATTGAATGTCTTCGAGAACAGCAACCTCAACCGGAGGCGCTCGCGTCGCAAACGGAACTGGAGTTGTTTCCGTTGTTGTATCAACTGGCAGGATCGTTTCAAGGGACGAGCCGTTTCATCACCCCTTACTCGGATCTTGAATTACCCCGGACGTCTGGACGGATTGGACCGTTAACATTGATCGGCATTCAAAATGAGGAAGGGTGTTTTGCGTTCGATCGAACGACGTTACGCCTGTTCGAGACGAACGAAGCATTCCTCTGGATTTTAGAAGCGGATCAAAAGGAACAATTCGACGTGTTGTCAGAGCGACTCGGCGCAGACTATGCGGAAGCGATTCAGCATTACAAGGAGTTGATGTATCATGGGTGAGGTCTTATTTGGTCCGTTTTTGCGTAAAGGTAGCTACTCTCGCGTCCAAGTACTCGATCATGTACAGGGAGATGAACGATTTGGTCGATTGTACCAAGAAGCACAACAGTTAAATGAAGTCGATGAGTTGATGCTCTATCGACGTTATCTACAAAAGGGGGAGCGGATCCTGTTTTATGGAACGTTTGATCCATCGCTCTTTAATCTCTTGTCTGACGAAGGATATGATCTTTATTTGATCGAACCAGAAGCTGCGCGGACGAAGCAAATCGCGGAGGCATATCAGCATAAGGTTTACGGCTGGAGTCATGACGTGACGGACGTCGTCGGACCTGAGTATTTTGACCGGATCATCTTACCGGGAACGACGATTTTACGTTATACGCGCGGGGAATTACTGTTGTTCTTCCGCAACATCCGTCAACTGCTACGACAGGGAGGACGCTTGCTCGTGTCCTTGTATCACATCGATCATCTGAAATCAATTGTCCATCCGATTGCGACACGACGCTTTCAAAAGACATTACTTTTCTATGGCTATCACATCGATGGGGAGCGTCTTTTGTTCAACGCTTATCTCAAATCCGGACAAGAGGAAAAAGTCAGTTATGCGGTCGAATATCTATACGAACCAAAAACGCTGTTTGAATTTGCGACGTTATCGCGTTATCATGGACAATTTCTATATGAAGGAAAGACAATGATGGTATTGGAGTTCGAAAAACAATAAATGCAAAATATAATGTAATAATAAAATAAAAAATATATGTAATATATTGGTTTGAATAGGTCTAAAGACTGGGTAATGAGATACAGTAGTTTCCTTTGCACGATTCAAAGTACATCATAAGAAAGAGGAGCCGGATGTATCATGGAAAATCAGAGCGGAAGTACCTTTCAACAAAGTTGTCTATCGTTCATTGAGACCTTGTTTCCAGACGAACCTTTTCATTTCTTAGAAGAATCGAAAGCGATGGACGCCTTTGGTTATCCCGGTCGTCAATTGTTTTTCTCTTCATCTGCCCGTACTTTGAAATTCACTGTACTCGAGCAGGCGCATAAGCATTACGCACGTGTATTCGTATCCGAGAAAACAAGCGAAAATACGTTTTTTCGTCAGTTATTAGAAGCAACATATGACGACAATCAATTATACATCGATCATATCGTCCAAACAGAATAAAAAAAGAGATCAAAATCAGCTGATTTTGATCTCTTTTTTACGCTTCGATAGAAGAAAGACCCCGCTTTAATGCTTGATCAATGGACGTTGCCATCTCATCCCGGACAGGTGATGAGACGAGTCGACCATCAAAATAGATTTCCTTCGATAGACTGAGATGAACCAGTAAATCTTCAAGAATGAGCTTTAGATCAAGCGGTTGCGATGGTTCAAGCGCTTGTTGCATGAATTCACTCAATGAAGGATGCTGTACATACTTCGGATCGATGAGATCAATGATCGTCGTGTCTAAAGCAAGAGCCAATCGTTCCAAAACTTGAGCAGAGGGAATGCGCTGACCACGTTCGTAAGCGGAAATGTCCGTTGCTGATTCACCACACCGTTCACCTAAAAATTTTTGAGTATACTTGTGTTGTTTGCGCAATTGCATGATTTTTTTACCTAGTGCACGATTCATGGCACTCCACTCCTATTCTTCAGCTCATTCTTTATAGTACTAATTAACCACTTTCATTATAAAAGAAACCTGATAAATGTAAAATATCGTTTTTCAAGGAAACTAAAAAAATGAACTGGGTTAAAATAGAAATTGATTTTCGGAGATAATCGCCTATCGTTTCTGTCCGTGCTATTCTAAAGTGATATCACATAAGGGAGTGTCTTCATGAAAAAAATCACCTGGTCCGGCTATGTCGTCTTTGCCGTCCTATTGATCCTCTTCATCTCAAGTTCGATGCCTTATCAGGCACAATCGATCAAACCTGGTCTATCTCGCTATATCCCATTAGGATTCGTCGATCATCTGCGATTCATCTCCTTCTCGTATCATGGAGAAGTCAGTGTAGCGGCGCTCGGACGCAGTGGATTCATTGAATTTTTCATTCGTAAAGCAGCGCACGTCTCGACGTTTCTCGTATTAGGTATCGGTTTGATTGATTTGACGCGTCGTCGTTTGACACCGGGTCTTGCTGTCTTGTTCGCTTACTCATTAGCAATCACCATCGCTGTGTTTGATGAGTTTCATCAAATTTTAACGGGTGACCGGACTGGTCTCGTCCAAGATGTGTTACTCGACGGAACCGGAGCATTGATCGGAATCGGATGCTATCTGCTCGTTCGTAGGAAAAAAGTACAGCGCCAAGCAGGAAGTCTTTCTTTCTGGCACGAAAAGAAAAGACATCACTTTTAACGAAGGAGATGGCCCTATGAAGACTGCCCATTTGTTGATGACAAGCGTCGGTCGCCGAACGAAACTGGTCGAGTACTTCGTTCGTGAGATGCCGGACGGTCACGTCAGTACTGCGGATTGTAATCCACTTGCACCGGGTCTTTATATGACGGAGCGTCATCATCTTGTCCCGCGCATCGACGCACCGGGGTATATCGATCATCTACTAGAGTTGTGTCAGCGGGAAGGCGTAACGGCGCTGTTGTCATTGATCGATCCCGAACTGGAGTTGCTCGCAGCGGCAACGGAACGATTTGAAGCGATCGGTGTCACGGTCCTTGTCTCACCGATGGATGCGTGCCAGTTATGCTTTGATAAATACGCTATGTATACGTATTGTGTCACGGAAGGGATTGCCCATGCACGAACATATGCGACACTCGACGCATTTAAAAATGCGCTCGCGCAAGGGGAAGTCGCATTTCCAGTCTTCGTAAAACCACGTAACGGCAGTGCTAGTCTTCATGTCCAGGTTGTCTCCTCCCTTCAGGTCGTCGAAGGATTGTTCGCTGTCCATCCGAATTTATTGATTCAGGAATACTTAAGAGGACAAGAACTTGGCGTTGATGTGTATGTCGATTGGCTGACGCATGAAGTGACGGATATCTTCATTAAGGAGAAACTCGTCATGCGCGCAGGAGAAACGGATAAGAGTCGCTCCGTCAAACGCGACGACGTCTTTGAATTGATTGAGCAGGTCTTAGCGGGAACTCGTCTTGTCGGTCCACTAGATTTTGATCTGTTCGATGTGGACGGAACGCTCTACTTATCGGAAATCAATCCACGATTTGGTGGGGGGTATCTTCATGCCTATGAATGTGGGGTCAATTTTCCGAAAGCGATCCGAAACAATCTCCACGGGCAACGCAATCCTCGACGAATCGGGGCGTATACGGAAGACATCTATTTGTTGAAGCACGATACGGTGACACTATTGCCGGCATCTCTACTTGAGCAGATCGAAAAATCATGATACGCACGAAAAAAGGAGTGATCCGGTAACGTACCGGGTCACTCCTTTTTAGATGGAAGAAAAGGATTAGGAAAGAGAAACGCGTGCACGCTTGAGGCATTGCACGGCGGAGGTCCAGCTACCGAAGAGGGCGTTGATCGTCGAGGTACTTGGAACCGAGCGACCTTCTGCCCATTTCCGGTAATGGATGATGCTGAGAGAAGGTAATTCTTCTTGTGCCTGCCGCAGTGCTTCAAGGACATCTTCTTCGACCCATTTCCGGCGAGGTGGAGCGATGTCAAGGCAAGCGAGAGCATCTGCCCACGAACCATATTTACGGGCAATCGTCGCGACTGTCGGATGTCCATTTTCCTGTGCCCAAATCGCATACGTCTGTGTTGTCAGACGCGAAAGGACATCGGAAGCTTCAAGTAAAGCAGTGATGATTCGTTCTTCCGTCATCGAGATGGAGCGTGTCATCTCAATCTGTGCTTCTTCAAGCGCACGTGACCAAGAACCGAAACGTAAGTTGATCAGCGTCAAGGATGGTCCGTGTTTGGCTTTTGCCCACTCCCGGTAGCTATTACTATGGAAGGGATGTAAACGTGTCGATGCTTCCTTGATGAAAGTAAGAATCTCTTCATCTGAAAAATACGGACGAATTGATGAGAGACCAGCGGCTTGGAGTGCTTCACGCCAAGAGCCGAATACATTGATGATCGTCGTGATCGATGGAATGTCTTTTCCGACCGACCAGCGCGCATATGTCTTTGCGTCGAGAGAGGGATATTCGATACTAGCTTCGATCAGGCTATCGATGACTTGTTGTTCTGTCCATTTCTTCATGATGTCATACCCCTTTCGTGTAGGTGCGTCTAGGTGTGGGTACTGTCGTGAGGTGGAAGTCGACGAAGCGACGCATAAGCAAGAAGGCTGAGCCAAATGAAATAAAATCCACTCGGTCTGACGAGAACACTTTCCGTGAATTGGAGTAACCCGAGCCAGCTGGCTAGCAAGAGCGCGAGGAAAGCGAGATCCGTCGTCTGAATGCGAAGCAGTCGATAAAACAGATACAGAAAGACTGCACCGTACAGCAGACAACCGATGAGACCGAATTCGTAGAGAAACGTGATCGGTGTGCTGTGAAATGTATAAAGAATCCGTTCCCCGAGTTGTTCCTGCAGTCCACGCTGGGCACTTCCAATCCCGTGACCGAACCAGAGCGCGTCAGCGGAAGCGTGCCATCCTGCTTGCCAAAGCGTAAATCGTCCGTTAAGACTGAGCAGACGGGGAAGCAGACCTTGAAATGCGAAGACGGCACATAAGATCAGGCTTCCTGTCACATAACAGGCAGCTACCTGCATCCGGCGTCTCGTTCCCGGAACCATTCGAATACTCGTCAAGAGTGCCAGGAGGACGAAGGAGTAGATTCCTGTCTGCGAACCGCTCCTTAGCAAAGCAATGACGATCAGGAGTAAGAAAACAGCGTGCAGAAGACTTTGCCAACGTGGAAACTGTCGCAGTAGATAGACCCAAGCAAGCAGTCCTCCCGGAACGAGCCACGCTGCGAACGTATTCGGATTGTTCATCAGTCCAGCAAGGCGAAGGAATGAACCTTGCTCTCCGACATACAGCTGAGGAAACGACAAAGGACCGATTCGAAGCCATTGTAGGTTTTCGACCGGAACATACTCTGTGCCAAACGAGACGATGAGTGCGTAGGAAGCGAGAAAGACGGCTTGTCCGTAAAGGAAGTAATACAGAAGACGATGCCATTGATTGATCGATGTACGTGAGAGCGAAGAGACGATGCCGACGAAAAGCCAAGTCGAAATGAGGTAAAGCGAAGCAAGGACACGATCCGTATTCGCGTTAAAAAAGAAAAATACGATATGAAATGTCAGATAAATCAGAAAAATAAATCCGATTTGATGTCCAGTTGTGCGATTGACGCGATAGAACGGTCGTAAGATGAACCAACAGACGCTGAACAGAACGATGTAGGCAGGAAGCAACCAAAGTGACCACTTTTTCGGTAACACTTCGTCCGTAAAGGATAGAGGACGAATCCAAGCATCGAGCATGATCCAAATGACTAGGATGGATAAGGCAAACGATGTGGGTATATTGACTGATTTTAACATGATTTCTAAAGACTATCCACCCTTCATATAGGACTTATTACCGATTCAAATACTTTTTAATCGTCAAATTTGTATTTACCCTCATCTTTTAAAAAATCATGCATACCAATGAAAAAATATTAAGAAAAACGCAATCATTTTTTTGTGAATCGCGTTTTTTTTGTGACATGAATTCCTGCTGTGAACTCGCGTCACGCAAACGAGATAGCTACCGAAAAAAATATAATCATTTTCACCAAGCTCTAATTGTTTTGGAATTCGATTGGAAATAAGGTGTAGACATAACCAATGTCCATCCATTCGGTCAAGCTAGAAAGAGGTGAACAACAGTGAGCTCGATGCATCAAAGAAAAACCTTTGGAGATCATCTGACGACACTCCGACGCGGCTGGTGGCTACTGGCACTCTTCACGATGCTCTTCGCAGGTGCCGGATATGCACTCAGCACGTATGTCATTCCGAAGACATATGAAGCGACGGCCTACATCCTCGTCGTTCCTCAAGCAAACGCAGAGGCGACATCGACGCCGACACTCGTCAGTACCTATCAAGATATCTTGCGAAGCCCAGAGGTCGTCGATCAGGTCGCCCAAAAGATGAACGTCACCGACAAGCGATTATTCGATTTGACGGATCGTCTGACGGTCTCTAGCAATCTCGATTCGCAAGTCATCGCCTTATCCATCACGGATCGTTCAGCGGAGCAGGCAGCCATTCAGGCAAATACGATGACGGAAGTCTTCCAGGATTATCTCCCGCAACTGATTAACACGAGTAAGACGGAAGTCTTCTCCAGTGCACGAATTCCAACGAAGCCCGTATCCCCGAACATTTTGATGAATACGGGAATCGGTGGTGTCCTTGGTTTAATGCTCGGACTCCTGATCGTCTATTCGCGCTCGTTAAGCAAAAAAGAAGTGACACGTGAAGCGACCGACAGTTATCCGAAAGTCATTCCCCGGACGCACTCATGAGAGAGGAGAGGAGACACCATCATGCAGCATTCCCCGCTTACCCCGTATCGTCGGCAGTTGAAGATTGGACTCCTTCGCCTGATCGACGCCGGAGTCATCGCACTCGCAACCGTAGTAACGTTCTACTTCTTTAATCCGCTCCATCTCACCGTCAATTTCGAGTTACAGGATGCGCTCGAAATCGCACTCATCCAGTGGATTGCCCTCACCTTCGTCGCTCATTGGATGCGTTTCTATCAAATCATCTGGCGCTACGCGAGTTTACGTGATCTCGCCGTTCTCCTCGTCGTCGTCCTTGCCAGCAGTTTCGTTTTACTTGGTCTTGAATATGCGTTGTTCGACTTTGCGGTCGAACGGGCGATCTTCTTGCAGACAGGACTTGTCTTGAACGGTATCTTATTCGTCCGGTTGTTGATTCGTGGCCGTAGTCTCAGACTCGTTCCGGAGCATAAGACGCTCGGCAAACGGACGCTAATCATCGGTGCCGGAGCTTCCGGACAGATGATCACGAAAGAACTGAAACAAAAGAAATCGCATATCTTAAACGTCGTCGGATTACTCGATGACTCGCTTGAATTACGCGGGATGCGAATTCACGGTGTTCCTGTCATCGGAGCGATCGAGCAACTTGAATGCATCATCGAGGAACAAAAGATTGAAGCGGTCGTCCTCGCGATCCCGTCCTTATCGTATCCGCGACGAATCGAACTGTTGAATCGAATTAAACAGACGCAAGTCGAGGCGCATACGTTACCGATGCTCGTCGAACTCGCTTCCGGTAAGGTCTCGATTCAACAAATCCGTGAAGTCTCAATCGCTGATTTACTCGGACGGGAACCAGTCGAGCTTGATATCACGGAAATCGAACGAAGCGTGCATGGAGCGACGGTCCTCGTCACCGGTGCCGGTGGATCAATCGGTTCCGAGATTTGCCGGCAACTGATTCGTTTTCGTCCTGAACGACTTGTTCTTCTTGGACACGGTGAAAACAGTATCTACCTGATTCGCCGGGAACTCGAGTGTCTCAGCCAGGACATCCAGTTCGAATCCGTCATCGCCGATGTACAGGACAGTGACCGGATGCTTGAAGTCATGCGACGCTTCGAACCGGACCTTGTCTATCATGCGGCAGCCCATAAGCACGTCCCGCTGATGGAGGATAATCCGAGCGAAGCCGTCAAGAATAATATCTACGGAACACGTAACGTCGCCCGAGCAGCAGAAGCGGCTGGAGTCAAACGCTTCGTCATGATCTCGACCGATAAGGCAGTCAACCCGACGAGCGTGATGGGCGCGACGAAACGAATCGCTGAGATGGTCATCCAGCAGATGGCAAGAAATAGCGAAACGACGTTCGCCGTCGTCCGGTTCGGCAACGTCCTCGGTAGCCGCGGTTCCGTCATCCCACTTTTCAAGGAACAAATCGCGAAAGGTGGGCCGATCACGATCACCGATCCTCGGATGACACGTTACTTCATGACGATTCCGGAAGCGAGTCGTCTCGTCATTCAAGCGAGTGTCCTCGCAAAAGGAGGCGAAGTGTTCGTCCTTGATATGGGTGAACCGGTCCACATTACGACACTTGCGAAAAACTTGATTCACTTGAGTGGATTTACGGAAGAACAGATCCCGATCGTCTACAGCGGGATTCGAAAAGGGGAGAAACTCTACGAGGAACTGCTCGCTCGTGATGAGGTGCATGACGAACTCGTCTTCGATAAGATCCTCGTCGGAAAGACACGCCCCTTCGGCTCCGTCGATCCGTACTTGCGTGAGATCGCCCAAGCGCTCGATCGGGATGATACACTTCGCCAGTATTTATTAGAAGCGACGAACGAGACCGATGCCGATCCAGTCGCACCAACGATGCGGATCGCTCGTAAATAGAGAGGGGGAGAACGATGAAAACGGTCCGGCTGTCTCGCTTCAATCTCATCTTCATTGCGGATACAGCATATTCGTTGCATCAATGGATGATTTTGACGCTCCTGATCAAATGGAGTACGCCGCTCAATATCGGCTACTTCAATTACGCCCTTGCCATCACCGCACCAATCGTCATGTTCTGTTGGCTGAATGCCAGTACGATCCTGACGGCAGAACGGGCTGGACTGACGAACTTCTGGCTCTTCATCAAGACCCGTTTTTCGCTCCTCTCGGCAGGTGTGTTCGTCCTCCTTGGTGTCTATTATTTCTTCGGTGAAGCGAACATCTTACTGCTGACGTTACTCGTCTATCTCAATAAATACATGGAGTCGTTCGCTGATCTCGGATACGGCTTCTTACAGGGACACACTGCCTTCAAGGAAGTCGCCATCTCGAAGATTTTTCGCAGTCTCCTGAATGTCTCAGGCGCAGCACTCGTCCTCTTTACGACCCATTCGATCCAGGGATTCGTCATCGCCTTGATTACTGGTAACTTGATCATGTTACTCGTCTACGATCTCCCGACGATTCGCCGGGTCGGTCGTGGTTTTGACAATCAAGCGCTCGACTTACGATATCGATCCGGTAAGGAGCTGTTCCTTAAAGCGATGCCACTCGGGTTCGTCGCTCTCCTGATTGCCTTGAACGCAAACATCCCACGATTATTCGTTGGACATGCGATCGGAACGGAAGAGCTCGGATATTATGCAAGCATTGCCTATCTACTCGTACTCGGTAGTCTGTTCATCCACTCCTTGATTGCTGTCTTATTACCGAACTTCTCGTCAGAGACTGGAGAACGCCAAAGTTTACCGGAACTGCGCAAGCTGACACGGTCGATGTTACTGATGACGAACGTCGTCGGAATCCTCCTGATTCTTGGAGCAATCTTCTTCGGAAAGTGGGGTTTGACGATTTTCTACAATGCGTCGTTCGTCAAATATCATCTGATTTTCGTCTTGATGATGGTCGCGTCGTTGTTCTTCTATAATTCGACCGTCATTCAAGCACTACTGACCGGCTTCCAGCAGTTTCGAATCCAGACACTCTCGATCTTCGGCAGTGTCGTCGTCAATCTCGTCGCTTGTAGCCTCTTGATTCCGTTGTACGGACTATACGGAGCGACGATTGCATACACACTTTGCGCAGTCACTCAGATCGTCCTACTGTTACCCGCGCTCTATCGCTCCTTGTATCCACGAAACGTCGCCTTCGTCGTCGAACAAAGCAGTTAAGGAGGGAAGAAGATGCGACCAATTCTCTTACTCATCGTCATTGAAGCGCTCGTTTGTCAATTCGCCCGGTCGCTCTTCCCGGACACGTACGTGACCGCCTTGCTGCTCATCAACTCGGTGTTGTTTCTCTATTACCTACTCCGCCAAGCCGAGACGACGCCGCTCTATCTTGTCTTCATCACCGCTTTCTTCGTCCGATTGGTTTTGATGTTCATCGATCTCGAACTGTTCCGCTTACCACCGCACAGTGGGGACGATACGGAAGCCTTTCATCTCGAAGGTGTCCAAATCTTCACCGACCCGTCGACCTTTAACGATGTCGTCCGCGGCACCTATTCCAAGTTTCTCGGAATCTTCTATCTGATGTTCGGACCGGAACGAATCCTAGCTCAGTTCTTCAACGTCATCCTTGGCGTCGTCGCCGTCGTCATTCTAGCAAAGACATTACAGCGATTACGTTTACCGGAACGATACGTCTTCGGTGCAACACTCATCTTCGCGTTCTTCCCGCAAGGATTGTTGCTCTCACCGATTCTCTTACGGGATCAGATCGTCGCCCTTGGAATCGTCTATACGCTTTATTACATGGTCCGCTGGACGGAAGAGAAGTCCAGCAGACATATGGTTCTCGCGTATCTCGGCTACTTCGTCAGTACGATGTTCCACTCCGGTCTTGCCGTTGGAATCGCCGTCTTACTCGTCTACTTCTCGTTTTATA
The DNA here is from genome assembly GCF_002385115.1 of Exiguobacterium sp. UBA3968. Lineage (NCBI taxonomy): Bacteria > Bacillati > Bacillota > Bacilli > Caryophanales > Exiguobacterium > Exiguobacterium sp. UBA3968. Next base: position 1,925,017 of record NZ_DGCW01000005.1, on the reverse strand, counting down.
GCCATGAGACACGACGCATGGACTTTGAACCGACGAAGGTACAGCGACTGATTTTCCAAGTACTCGTCGTCGGCTTCATCGTCTACAGCTTCCAAGACGTCTTGTTCGCGAAGTTCACCCACGTATCGGAAAACGGACAGTTGTTCAGCGGGATGAGCTACGATCGTGGCGGCTCCGCTTACTTGAATGGATTGACGGTGACAGGTCCAGGCGACATGATTCTCTACTCACCGATCCGGATGATTTACTTCCTGTTCTCACCATTCCCGTGGCAATGGTCGAGTGTCATGAACATCCTGATTTTCTTCCTTGACGCCATCTTCTACTTCATCGGTTGTTTTGCCATCGTTCGGTCGTTCAAACTGATTCGTCAGCATCCGTTCGGCAGCGTCCTCTTCTTCTTTTTCCTTCTTTTTGCACTCAACGCGTTGATCTTCGGTCTTGGAACCGGCAACGTCGGAACGGCCATCCGACACCGGTATAAGTTGTTCCCGATGTTACTCATCGTCTACACAACCGTTCACTACATGCGCCTGCAAGCGCGCCACTACTTCGAGGAGGTCGAACACCGTGCCGAATAAAACGATCTTAATCACTGGTATCGCAGGCTTCATTGGATTTCATGCCGCACGCCGTTTCATCCGGGAGGGTTACCGGGTCATCGGACTCGATGAAGTGAACGACTATTACGACCCGACGTTAAAAGAAGCCCGGCTCGCTGAACTCGGCACGAATTATACATTTTACCGGGTCTCACTCGAAGAGACGGAAGTCGTCGCGCGAATCTTTGAACAAGAATCAATTGATCTCGTTCTCCACCTGGCAGCGCAGGCAGGCGTACGCTATAGCATCGACCGACCCGATGTCTACATGACATCAAACATCGTCGGTTTTCTCTCGATTCTAGAAGCCTGTCGCCATCATCCCGTCGAGCAGTTGATCTACGCTTCATCGAGTTCCGTCTATGGATCGAATACGAAGATGCCGTTTGCGACGACGGACGCCGTCGATCATCCGCTAAGTCTTTACGCCGCCTCGAAAAAAGCAAACGAATTGATGGCACACACCTATAGCAGCCTTTACGGCATCAAGACGACAGGGCTTCGCTTCTTTAGCGTCTACGGTCCATGGGGGCGCCCGGATATGGCACTGTTCAAGTTCACAGAGGCAATTGCGAAGGGCGAACCAATCGATCTCTACAACTACGGCGAGATGGGACGAGACTTCACCTACGTCGACGATATCATCGAAAGCATCTATCGTCTGTTCCAGACTGAACCGGAAGTCGACGCGACGTTTGACGCGTCAAATCCCTTACCGGATCGTAGCAACGTCCCGTATCGCGTCTACAACATCGGTAGTCATAGCCCGATTCGCTTAAGTGAATTCGTCGCCTTGATTGAACGACGCCTCGGTAAGACGGCGATCAAGAACGGGATGCCGTTACAGCCGGGTGACGTCCCGGAAAGTTTCGCCGATGTCTCCTCACTATTCGAGACAATCGGCTACCGACCACAGACGACGGTCGAAGCTGGTGTCCATGCATTCATCGACTGGTACGAGAGCCATTACTTGATGAAGGAGGAAATCCAAGATGGCGCTTAAAGAGAATATCTACTATCGCTCTCCAATCTTCATCCAAAATTGGCTGACCTCGTTATACGGTCGGAAGTTGATGCAAGAACGCTACGGTCGCTTCTATGAGCAAAAGATGAAGGAGCTCCGGATGAAGGACCGGACGCGGGATTACCAAGCGGAACAACTCGACCGTCTGAATGCGTTCCTTGCCTTCGCCGTGGCGCATACACCGTATTACAGACAACTCTTTCACGAACATGACATCCAGTTACCGTTTACGTCACTCGAGCAGCTGAAGACGATTCCGATCCTTGAAAAAGAGACGCTTCGCCAAAACAATGATGCGTTCATGTCCCGTGTCGATGCGCCGGTTCGCGGACGGACGGGAGGGACGAGCGGAAAGTCACTCCAAGTCGCCTTCATGCGAGAAGATGTACAGGAACGGATGGCCCATCTTGATTACTTCAAGGAACTCCACGGTTTCAAGGCCGGAATGCGCCGGGCAAGCTTCACCGGTCGGACGCTGACAGCCGTCGATCAAACGAAACCGATCTTCTGGCGGATGAATCGACCACTCAATCAATTGTTACTCTCGATTTTTCATATGAAAGAAGAGAACTTCCCAGCCTATATTGAAGAGCTGAATCGTTTTCAACCACGCGCACTCGACGGAACACCGACAGCGATGGTCGAAATCGCCCGTTATATGCTGAAGCACCACATTCAACTGGATATCCCGCTGATCGCCATCTTCCCGACATCCGAAACGGTGACGGAGGAGATGCGCTCCATCCTCGAGGAAGCATTCGGTGTCCCGGTCTTTGATCAATACGGTTCCTCGGAAGGAGCACCAATCATCTCGGAGTGCCGCCATCATAAACTGCATCTGCACCACGAAACTGGCATCATCGAACCGTATGGAGAGGACGGAGAAGTCGTCGTCACCTGTTTTACGACACGCGGCACACCGCTGATTCGTTACCGGATCGGTGACCGGATGACACTCAGTGACGAGACATGCGGCTGCGGATTAAATGGTCCCGTCATCGCCTCGATTGATGGTCGGGGAACGAGCTACATCGTCAGCGAGAAGCGTGGCAAAGTCTTCGAAGGAGACATCACGACGATTGCCCGGGAGCTACCGAACTCAGTTCTACGACTCCAAGTCGAACAGCATGCGCTCAATCATGTGACACTCCGCTATATTCCGGATGCGAAACGTTTCCAACCGAAGCACGAACAGATTCTCTTGAACGAGATGCGCAAGTTACTCGGCTCCGACATGAAAATCGTCCTTGAACCAGTCGAACACGTCAAACAAGAGCCAAACGGAAAAACGTTGATCGTCAAACAGTCGATGAAATAGGAGGAACCCAACATGAACAAGGCAGTCAAACACATCGTAGATACGACAGCAGCCCATACTGGTGCACTTCCCATTGCCAACCGTTCGATTGCCGTCGTCGGACTCGGCTACGTCGGACTTCCCGTTGCCGTTGCGTTCGGTGAAAAGACGGGCGTGATCGGCTTTGACATCAAGGAACAACGAATCCAAGAACTTCAAGAAGGCATCGACGCGACACTCGAACTGAGTCCCTTCACGTTGAAGAACGCAACCGTCGATTATGTCTCAGATCCATCGGCACTGCAGGCGAGCGACTTCATCATCATCGCCGTTCCGACCCCGATCAATGCACAGAACCAGCCGGACCTGACACCACTCTTACGGGCGTCGCACCTCGTGGGTCGCCAGCTCAATAAAGGCGACATCGTCGTCTACGAGTCGACCGTCTACCCTGGAGCTACGGAAGAAGATTGTATCCCGGTTCTTGAAGAAGCGTCCGGCTTATGCGCTGGTGTCGACTTCTTTGTCGGCTACTCACCGGAGCGAATCAACCCGGGTGACCATGAGCACACGTTTAAAACGATTAAAAAAATCGTCTCCGCCCAAGATGAACAGACACTGGATATCGTCGCGGAAGTTTATGAAGCCGTCGTCGAAGCCGGTGTCCACCGTGCCTCATCGATCAAGGTCGCGGAAGCAGCAAAAATCATCGAAAACACACAACGCGACCTCAACATCGCCTTGATGAACGAACTCGCAATCATCTTCGACCGGATGAACATCGATACGCTCGAAGTCCTCGAAGCAGCCGGTACGAAATGGAACTTCCTCCCGTTCCGTCCGGGTCTCGTCGGCGGTCACTGTATCGGTGTCGATCCGTTCTATCTGACGATGAAGGCGGAGTCACTTGGCTACCATCCGGAAGTCATCCTTGCCGGTCGCCGGATCAACGATACGATGGGGCGTTTCATCGCCACAGCGCTCGTTAAGAACTTGATCAAACAGAACATGCCGGTGCTCGGCGCCCGGGTCACCATTCTTGGATTATCGTTCAAAGAAAACGTCAGCGACATTCGCAACTCGAAAGTTGCGAACCTCGTTCATGAAATCGAAGAGTTCGGAATCGACGTCCAAGTGACGGACCGACTCGTCGAAAAGAGTGAGGCAAAACGTGAGTACGGGATCGACTTACTCGAGATGAGTGAACTCAAACCAGCCGACGTCGTCATCTTTGCCGTCTCACACGAAGAATACGTTGAAGGTGGTTGGAATCTGGCACAACACTTACTGAAGGTCGGTCGCGGCATCGTCGTCGACATCAAAGGCATGTTGCCACGAGCAGAACAACCGGAGGGGGTCCACGTATGGCGCCTCTAAAAATCCTTCAAGTCTGTGCTCTCGATACGACGGCAGAGACGATGTTGCAGCCGCTCTTACTGGCTTTACAAAATGCGGGGCACGACGTCGGCATCGCCTGTGCCGACACGGGTGCCTCGGTGAAACTGGCAGCAAAGGGATTCCGGATGCATGACATTCCGATCGAGCGGCGAATCGACTGGACGAGTAACTGGCGGACGATCCGTGAAATCACGCGAATCTTGAAAGAGGATGGTTACGACGCCGTCCATGTCCACACACCAGTCGCCGCTGCCCTTGGACGGGTCGCCGCCAAACGTGCCGGGACGAAGCATATCGTCTATACGGCACACGGTTTTTACTTCCACGAGAAGATGGGGCGGATGACGTATCAGCTAACGTATTCAGTCGAAAAGTGGTTGGCACGTCTCGCGACCGATTATCTGCTCCTTCAAAGCGAGGAAGATTATCAACTCGCCCAGCGCAAACGCTTTAAAGCGAATACCCGGCTGATGCATCTCGGAAATGGAATCGACTTGACCCGCTTCTACCCACGACCACGTGAAGCCGGAGCGCCGTTTACGTTCTTATTCATCGGTCGGATCGTCGAAGAGAAAGGAATTCTCGAACTGCTCGATGCATTCGAGGATGTCGTCTATCGTCACCCGGAAGCCCGTCTCGTCATTGCCGGTGAGATGATGGCAAGCGAGCGCGATCAGACGACGAAACACTTATTCTTACGGCGGATTCGCGAGATTCCAAACGTCGACTACCTTGGATTCGTCGAAGACGTACCGGGTTTATTCCAACAAGTCGATGCCTTCGTCTTACCGTCGCATCGTGAAGGCGTACCACGATCAATCATCGAAGCGATGGCGAGCGCAAAACCGGTCATCGCGACAAACATCCGCGGCTGTCGTGAGGAAGTCGTCGAGGGGAAGACAGGCTATCTCATCGAAGTCCGCGATATCACGAAGCTTGCCAAACGGATGAACACACTCGTCGAACATCCTGACCGTGCCAACGAGATGGGACGGAACGGATTTGACCGTGCCATGAAACATTTCAACGAAGCCGACGTCATCAAACGACAACTTGATCTCTTTTCAGCTATGTAAAAGGAGGACGTCATCATGAAACGCACATTCGACTTCACGGTTAGTCTTATCGCTATCTTGATCCTGATTCCCGTCTACGCCCTCGTCGCCTTAGTCATCTATACGAAGCTCGGTCGTCCGATTTTCTTCAATCAAGTCCGCCCAGGTTACAAGGGGGAGTTGTTCAAAATCTACAAATTCCGCACGATGACGAACGAAACGGATGCTGAGGGAAAACTTCTCCCGGATGCAGACCGGATTCCCGCATCACTCGAGTGGATTCGTCGCTTAAGCCTTGATGAGATTCCGCAGTTCTTTAACATTCTCCGCGGTCAGATGAGCTTCGTCGGGCCGCGTCCGTTACTCGTCAGTTATTTGAACCACTATACGAAGGAGCAGATGACACGGCATGATGTCCTTCCTGGTCTGACGGGCTGGGCGCAGATTCATGGACGGAACGCGACGACGTGGCAACAACGACTCGAGCAAGATCAATGGTACGCAGCGAATCAGACATTCCGACTCGATCTCTATATCTTGTTCAAGACGTTCAAAATGGTCATCTCGTCAGAGGGGAACTCGACGGCTCATCAGACTGGAATGGGTGAGTTCAAGGGTCTCGACGGAGGTGTTCCCCATGATGTCGTTAAGCGATGAACGGTTGATCCGGGATCCGCGCGAATGGGATGCACTCGTTGCGACCTATCAGCTCGATTGTTATTACGAACATGCTTACTTCGAACTCGCGAAGGAACACGACGAGATTCCTGAGTTATTTTATTATCCGACGGAGTTTGGGACGTTGATCTATCCGTACTTGCGGCGACGGATTCCAGGCACACTCTTTGAAGATATCACGACACCTTACGGCTACGGTGGTCCTTCCTTCAAAGGCATCTGGTCACTCGATCAGATTCGCGAAGCGCGCGAGCGATTCGAACGCTATTGCAATGAGACGGGAATCGTCACAGAGACGGTTCGCTTCCATCCACTCTTGCACAATCAAGAACTGGGTCAGTACTGGTGCCATCAAACGGAGATCCTGCAGCCGACCGTGACACTGGAACTAACGGACCCGTTCGAGATGATCGAAAGCGACTTTTCGCAAATGACGCGACGCAACATCCGGAAGGCGCGTCGCGAAGGCGTCACGATTCGTCTGGGACGCCCGGAAGAATACCGGGACTTCGCGCGTCTCTATCAGATGACGATGGACAAACATCAAGCCGATGCCCGGTATTACTTTGATCAGACCTACTTCGATCACTTCGCGGACGGACGAATCAAAAATGTCCTGTTGCTTGCTGAACATGACGGACGGATCATCGCCGGATGTATCGTCTTGACTGGTCGCCAGTTCGCGCATTATCACCTCGGTGCGTCTGATCCCGCATCGTTAGCACTTCGACCCAACCACCTATTATTCGCGGAGATGATTCGTTGGGCAAAACAAGCCGGTTTTCAAGCGCTTCATCTTGGTGGAGGCACGACACGATCGAATACGGATAGCTTGCTTGCCTACAAACGATCCTTTAGTGCGAATCAAACGTTTTTTGGACTCGGTACGTCGATTCTGGATGCCACGATCTATGAGCGTCTAACGCGACAATTCGAACGACAACATCCGGAAACTCAAATGGGTCACTGGTTCCCGCTCTACCGAACACCGATTCGTCATCTGTCACCTCGAAGGGAGGAAACATCATGAAACACATCCCACTCTCCATCCCGCATTTAAGTGGTCAGGAAGCCCGTTACGTCAACGAGGCACTCGAGACGAACTGGGTCGCCCCTCTTGGACCAAATGTCGATGCCTTTGAACGAGATATGCAAGCATACACGGGAGCTGGTGCAACGCTTGCGACGAGCAGTGGGACAGCAGCGATTCATCTGGCGCTCGCGACACTTGGTGTCACGACGGGGGATGATGTCTTCTGTCAGTCCTTGACGTTCATTGCCTCGACGAATCCGATTCGGTATGTCGGAGCGCGACCTGTATTGATCGACTCGGAAGAAGAGACCTGGAACATGTCGCCCGTCGCACTCCGTCGGGCCTTGATCCAGGCGGCAACGCGTGGTCGACTTCCGAAGGCTGTCATCGTCGTTCATCTGTACGGTGTCGCCGCGCGAATCGAGGAGATTGCTGCGATCTGTGAAGAGTACGATGTTCCGTTGATCGAGGATGCTGCAGAATCACTCGGGACTCGTGTCAACGGGCGGATGACCGGAACGTTCGGAACGTTCGGTATCTATTCGTTCAATGGCAACAAAATCATCACGACGTCAGGCGGCGGGATGCTCGTCGCAAATGATCCGGCTCTGATTGAACGTGCCTTTTATCTCGGAACACAGGCGCGACAGCAGGTCTTGCATTATGAGCATACGGAAGTCGGCTACAATTACCGAATGAGTAATGTCGCTGCTGGGATCGGACGGGGACAGCTTGAGGTTCTCGATCAACGCGTCGATGCACGGCGGAAAATTTTTGATCGCTACGACCGTGCCTTTGCCCCGGACGGCGTCACGTCGCAAGTCGAGCAGCCTGGAACGTTCGCCAACCGCTGGCTCAGTGCCTTTCTTTTACCGGGTGGTCAAGCGCAACGCGATGCGATGATTCAGACACTGCAACAAGCGAATGCCGAGTCTCGCCCGGTCTGGAAACCGATGCACTTACAACCCGTCTATCGCGACGTACCATTCGTCACAGCAGAAGGGGTTGACGTCAGCCGTCGCTTGTTTGAAGACGGTATCTGCCTTCCGTCTGCTTCACAAATGACGTTCACTGAACAAGCCGTCGTCATCCGAAACGTTCGTCATGCTTTACAGACGACCGTACGCAGGAACGTCCAGTCATGAATATATGGGAAGGGGACATCGTCATGCGCGATATGGAGGAAGCGATCCAAGCACTCCGTCTCGCTGCGAACGGGAAGAATGAATTGACGGCCAATACCTATTTCCGCTGGCAACTCCACACCACTCATCCAAGCGTCGCGGAAATCCTGATGATGTTTGGATCGTGGCAAATCGCCTTGGAACGAGCAGGCATCGGGCATGCCCGCTTGACGTTCACGAAATCGGAAATCATTGACGCCTTGCGTCAGGCACGGGAGGAACTCCATCCTTTCACGAGTGCGACGTACCGCGAATGGGCACAACAGAAACAAGCACCAAGCCTGACGGATATCGTCCATCAATTCAACTCGTGGCAGCAGGCATTGTCAGAAGCGGATATCTTAAAGGAACGCGTCCAGGAAATGGAACAACGGATCATCGAGTCATTACTGGAAGCGCAAGGGGTCTTGCCGGTCTTGACGAGTCAGACCTACACGAAGTGGGCGGCTGGTCAAAATCGTCCGACTGTCGCAACGATTGCCCGCCGGTACGGCTCTTGGTCAAACGCACTTGAAATCATCGGCATCGAATTCCCGCGTAAACGCTGGCGGGAAGAAGAAGTGCTCGAAGTACTTGCTGAAGCCGCACAAGAGACGGAGCATCTGACGATCGCAAGTTATCAACGGTTCAGTATCGGACGTGATGCGCCAAGCATCGGAGTCATCACTGCCTTGTTTGGTAGCTGGCGCAATGCTTTACTGGTACTCGAAGCACAACGACCGTCCTGAATTGAAATTGAAGAAAAGGAGAATGGGTGATGAAGAAATGGAAATGGATCGTACTGACACTTACGGGGATTTGCCTGCTCCTTCTCTTTAGTTCAGGCGGATATGTGTATCATAAAGCGAGTCAGACGCTCAAAGAAGTTCAGGTACCGGTCAAAGCAAGCGTTGAGACGGAAAAAGCCGTCGAGCAGAAAAAAGGACTCTCGTTTCTCTTACTCGGCGTCGATCAACGAAAAAATGAGACAGGACGGAGTGATACGATCATCGTCGTGACGATTGATCCGAAAACGAATACCAGTCAGATGATCAGCATCCCGCGCGACTTAAAGACAGACATCATCGGCAATGGTTCGAATGATAAAATCAACCATGCCTATGCCTTCGGTGGTCCACAGATGGCGCTTGATACGGTCAGTCATCTGTTAAAGATCCAGATCGACTATTTCGCTGAGATCAATCTAGCGGGCTTTACGGATCTCGTCAATGCGGTGGATGGGGTCAGAGTCAAGAACGATATCAATTTTTCGTACTATGAGATGCAGTTCCCAAAAGGAGAACTATCATTGAACGGGAAGGAAGCACTCGCCTATGCCCGTATGCGGCACGATGATCCACGTGGGGACTTCGGACGACAAATCCGCCAACGGCAAGTCGTTCAGGCAGTCGCTGATAAGATGACAGAAGACTTCTCGATTCGTCGTTTCAACGCTATCCTCGATGCCCTCGGGAAAAACGTCAAGACGAACGTACCATTTTCCGTTGCCCGGACGGTCGCGACGGACTACCGGGATGCCTTACGCAACGTCAAGACCTTGTCGCTTGACGGATCAGGAGGCATCGAATCGGACGGCATCTATTACTGGCATCCGACGGATAAGTCGTTAAAAGAAGTTCAAGCTCAACTGCAGGAAGCGCTCAAATGATTGGAATGGAGAGGAAATTGCGATATCAGGACTGATTGATAACGAAACGAACGCTACTCTCATCCGCGCTTTCCTCAGGCGGGAAATCAGCCGCGGCAACCAACATTTCATGCTGTTTGCCAGGTCTGATTCATCCCTGACGAAAGTACCAATGGCACTTTCTTTTCCTGTAGGAGTCGCGGATGAACGATAGCGTTCTCCATCAATCAAAAAAGATGTCCATCTCCGATTCATAACCGAAAATGGACATCTTTTTTGATGAATCGATTAGCATGTCACGACGAGCGGATCGTCCGAAGCATCGAGAATTTCATCATCGTATAGAGGAAATAGACGACAGTCAGAACGGCAGCCCCACTCCATAACCATTGATATGCAGAACTAAAGTAGCCGAATCGAAGACCGATCAATGCCGGTACGATCAATGTCAACCAGCTTAATACGAGGGCGACGCGGGCAGTGATCGCGTCAATCGGACGATTCATTCCCATCCCGAGGAAAAACAGGCTCCAGAGCAATACCCAGAACAACCATGTCACCCCGCCGATGATGTCTGCTGTCGTGAAGCTGACGAATGCATAAAACAAAGCGGCGATTGCAACGAACAAGGAAAACCAACCGACACCGCTTCCGTCGAGGTTAAATAAGAACGTGATCCCGACATAAACATACGTAAAGGCAAACAGATAAATACTCGCGTACCCGAACGTCAATGCCGGATCACCTGCAGCACCGATGACGAGATACGTTGCGATGAACGTTTGCAGTAGACCCGTGATGAGACTGAAGACACCAGCGCTACGGAGATCGACTTTTCCGAACAAGGTCAAACTATTTAAAAAGAGCGCAACGCCCCCAAATAATAAACTGACATTTCCCACGTAAAAACTCTCCTTCATTAAGACGTCAGACGTCTGATTCTAATTTCAACTCTAAGATGAATTCGTTTTCAGCGCAAGTATAATTTGAAAAAAAAAGAAAACAGTCTGGCTCCCGAAACGGAAAACCAGACTGTTGATGAGTCGATTATTGATTTAAGACGGAGCGAAGTGTCGTCTCGGTTTGGGACAACGTTCCTTTCAGTGTGACGAGACCATATCGTGTCGATCCTTTTTTGATGAAGAAGACACGTGTGTAACCAGATTCCGGTGTGTAACCAGTCTTGCTCGCATAAACACGTGTATCTCCTGGAAGCGACGTATTCGTATGATACCACGTCAATGTCCGTGCATACGGTCCTTTAACGGTCGTCTGATACGACTTGCGTCCACTGATCGTCATCAAGGCGCTGTACTTCGCATATGTATTCGCGAGTTTTTGCATATCAGCAGCTGTCGTGTAATGACTTGGATGATAGAAGCCGTGTGGGTTCATGAAATGGCTTGCACTCATCCCGATTGAACGGGCGCGGTTATTCATGTACGAGACGAACTTCGATTCAGAACCTGCTGTCCGGACGGCGATCGCTTTTGCTGCATCGTTGCCAGAGCGGATCAGCATCCCGTTCAAGAGTTGGCGCATCGTCACTTTGTCGCCAACACGGAAACCCGCTACGCTACTGCCAGCAGGGACAGATAACATCGCAGACGTCAGGGTGAACGTTTGATCGAGTGTACCTTTACGCGCTGCTTCGTCATAAGCGACGATCCCCGTCAATAGTTTCGTTGTACTCGCTGGGTAACGGCGAACGAAACTTTCTTTCGTCAATTGATAACTTGACGATCCAAGCTTAAAATACCGCATCGACGCAACAGGATAACTACCACTCGATGGTTTTGGACTGCTCGTCGTCACTTTTCTAGCAACTTGGTTCGACACATAGTAGTAATTGGTCGTACCTTTGACCTTATACCAACCGTTCGAATACGAAACCGCATTGAACTTCGAGTTGTAAGGTGCGAGTCGCTTGATATTCTTTGACGATGCCGTGCTTGGGGATGTTCGGACGTTCGCTCCAGCTTTCGAGTAGACGACGATTTTGTACGTCTTCACTGAGCTACTCGATACTTTTTGAGCGACCTGGTTCGATAGATAACGATATGTACCTCCGTCCTTGATCTTGTACCAGCCATTCGTATACGAGACGGCTGTGAATTTTGCCTTGTACGCAGCACGTCTTACAATCGTTGCGGACGAGGCGGTACTCGGCTTCGAGCGGATGTTCGCTCCAATCGTCGAAGTGACGACGACTTGGTAACTGGCTGCCTGAGCCGGAATGGCGGGAAGGCACAAAGCGAACAATAATAAGAGCGTAAGACTAGTACGGAGCAAGCGCTTCATAAAAACTCATTCCCTCCTTGTTCAAATATGGTTTTATCATAAAACAAAAAAAGGAAATTCACTTCTTTTCAAAAAAAGGAATTTGATGCCTGTAAAGGGCTGTTTCTCATCTTTTCGTGTCAATTAACGTATCATAGGGAATGTAAGCAACAGTCGAAAAGGAGGAGTTCATATGAAATTAGCCGTCATTGGTTTAGGGGACATCGCTCAAAAAGCCTATTTACCGGTCTATGCTGAACGATCTGATATCGAGGTATATTTGATTTCACGAGATGAAGAGAAAGCAAAACGATTGCAAGCAGACTATCGCTTTGCGAGGACATACGCGACGTTTACTGATGCTGTACAGGAAGGGATCGACGCGGTCATGATCCATTCAGCGACAGTCGTCCATGCCGAGCAAGCGCGACAAGCGCTAGAAGCAGGAATCGCCGTCTACGTTGATAAACCAGTCTCGATGGAAATTGAAGAAATTCGTGAACTGACTCGTCTATCGGAAGAGAAGCAGTTACCGTTCATCACGGGATTCAATCGTCGCTTTGCGTCAGCACACCAGCGCTTACTTGAAGTGAACGATCCGAATCTCGTCCTCATGCAAAAGAATCGGACGTCGTTCATCGAAGACGCCAAGCCATTTCTGTTCGATGATTTCATCCATGTCGCGGATACGCTTCGCTTTTTGACGGGACGTGGTGAGATTGAAGACTTACACGTCAAGAGTAAGCAAGACGAAAGCGGGCTACATCACGTGACGATTCAATTCGTCTCAAACGGCATCACGGCAATCGGTGTCATGAACCGCGATAACGGTATGACGGAAGAACGCGTCGAAGTGATGGGACCGGAGGAAAAACGGGTCGCAACCGACGTGACGACACTCGATCAATTGACGAAGCAAGGAACGCTCCGGTATCCGCTCGATAACTGGGAAGCGACATTAAAGCGACGCGGGTTCGTCGATATGTTAGACGCGTTCCTTCGGACGATCAAAGGGGAACATTCCGAATCGGTCGTAGCGTCTGATAGCCTCGCGACACATGAATTATGCCAACAGGTGTATGAACACGTTCAAGCTGCGCGCTGAGTAGGAATCGTCAAAAATGCCGCTTCACTCGAGGATATTCTCTCAAGTGGAGCGGCATTTTAGCGTTTACTTCTTTGATAGTTGTTTGAGTTGATAAATCCGCTTACCGCTCGGTCCTTCGAACGTCACACGAAGTGTCGAGCGGGCGAAGCGGTAACTGACTTGTCCTTCGGATAAGTTAATACGAGCAGAGAAATCCGGTTCAAAACGAATGATCTCTTCGTCGTTTCGCAGTGCGTCCGGGAGACCGAACTGCTCAAAGCGAATCATCGCGATGAATGTGTCCTGCTCGTCAAAAGACACATGAATACGTCCGGTTCCGTCGAACGGCTCGTCTTCGAGTATACTTCGTTCGACTTCATACGTACCTTCGAACTGTTTGACTTGCTTCAACATCTCTTTTGCACTGAGGGCAATGGCTTCTGCCCTTTTTCGAACAGGATGATCCGTTGTGAGTTGAAGACGTTCGATTGCTTCCGCTGTTTTTAAGACATCACGCAGTTGATAACCAGCAAGCTGTCGTTCAAGCTGAACCATCAGCTGAGCAGCCGGTTCATCGATATCTTGTTCCGATCGTTCGACGGCACGGGTGTAGGTTTGCTGCTCGAGCTGTTCTTGAATCCTAGATGTTTCTGGCGAACACGCCATCAGAAGACAAAGAGGCAGACAAAGGAGCACTCGTTTCATGAAGTCACCTCCGTTCGATTAACATCAATGATTTGAAGATGATCCGTATGCACTTTCAGACGATAATGGACGCGATACGTCACAGGCTCTGAACCGTTTGCTGTCGCAATTTGGTACGTTTCTTGTGTACGTAAATGATACGTAACTCCCTTTGACGTGAATTTTTGGAATGTCACGGCGAGAACACTTGGAGCGACAGAGGCATCAACGGCATTCGTTATACGATGGAGATGCTTAAACTCTGATTCAAAGACGTTCAAAGTCGTGAACTGGATCGCAGAAAACGTCTCGATGGAATCGTATTTCTTCGAGAATGTCGCAAGCTCCGGAATCGTCCGAGTATATTGACGGACGAAGCGAAGGACATCATAGGACGTTGGAGGACGGTCTTTCGAGTATGTTTGATTGTACGCTGTTTGTTCATCGGACCATTCCGAAAGCGCGAGTGCTTCGACACTAGGTGTCGGACCCGCTTCAGGGGAAACGGGATCTTGTAGCGAATACCACAGGAAACCGGCTCCTCCGACGAGAAAGAGCAAAAGGCAGGTACTGATGAGCCAAGTCCGTGAAGTGGACGAAGTGGGTGGTTCGGCGAGTTGTTCTTTCTTGATAACAGGATGTTGGCAATGCGAACAAGTCGTATCGTGTTGACGAAGTGGTGTTCCACATAACGAACAGCGTTCCATGGGATAAGACCTCCTGTGTATGTAAAATGAAATGTCAGATAAGGGAATGGTAATTTGAAATTAGTATCATCGTAACATTAATTGGAAACGCAATCAAAACTTGATATGAGATTTTTGAAGGGAGAGCTTACAGATGGAACGTCACTTGATTTTAATGGATGCGTTCAAAGGTAGTATTTCTTCGAAGGAGGCAGCAGAAGCCGTCACGTCCGGAATACTGGCACATGATCCAACCGCGATCATCGATTCCTCACCTGTCGCGGACGGTGGGGAAGGAACGCTTGAAGTCTATCTCGCGCTTGGATATGAGGAAAAGACGACCATGACGATTGATCTAGCAGGTCGTCCGTGTGAAGTGCAGTATGCCGTAAAAGATTCAGACGCCGTCATCGAAGTCGCGCGTATTTGTGGACTGCCGATGCGACAAAGCGGAGATAATCCTGTTCGAGTGAATACGCGTGGCGTCGGGCGTTTGATGGAACAGTTACGCAATCAAGGAATAACACGTATCCGACTGGCGTTAGGGGGGACAGGTACGACGGATGGGGGACTTGGTTTACTCGCGGAAGTCGGTTGTCGTCTTCAAGATGCCTCGGGTAAGCCGATTTTGTTTTGTACAAATCCGTTACTTGAGACGCAAGCCATTCATTGTTCAACGTATCCGGTTCAGCTGGAAGCCCTCGTAGATGTGACAGCTCCCTATCATGGTCTAGATGGTCCGGCTTATCTGTTTGGTCCACAAAAAGGACTGCTTCCGGATGACATCATAAAACTCGATCAACAACTCGAACAGATTGGAAAGTTACTTGGATTAGAGGGCGTCAAAGGAGCAGGGGCAGCCGGCGGACTCGGTGGAGCCGTGTATGCGCTTGGTGGACGAATCGTTCCGGGCGCATCGACGATCTTGCAACACCTTCGTGTAGCAGAGCGGATGCAACAAGCGGATTATGTCTGGACAGGGGAAGGACGGGTCGATCGTCAAAGCCAAATCGGAAAGTTGCCAGGTGAGGTCACGCGGATGGCGAGAACAGCTGGCGTTCCTTGTCTGATCCTTGCAGGAATCGTCGAAGAAAACATCCCGCAGGCACTTGATTGTCGATCGATTCATGTCGATCAGCCGATCACACTCGACCCGGAACAGACGAAAACGCGCCTACAGGAGCAAACACGTAAGTGGCTCGAGGAACTTTCACTGAAACAGGGATGAAGTCGGAAAAGTTTGGGTAAATAACTGTATATTGCCATACTTTTAGAGAAAGTAGGTCATCCTATGATCAATCAATCGATCCAATTATCGTTTCGCCAAGTCCGAGCGCTTGTCGAACATACTTTGCTGTTATTCAAAGAGCTCGATCAACAATTAGCGAACCGTGGATACGAACCAGTCCTACCGGATGTCGTCCAAACGGAACATGGTTTGAGCATCCATCAGACGAAAGAGAGTGCTGAGTCACTCGTTCCACATTTCCTAACGCGGACGTATGTCCGACAACAGGAAAAAACGAACCAACATGGATTACTGATCTCTGTTCAATATACGCATCCTCTCCATGAACGATTCGATCCCGTCGTCCTCGTCGGCGATGTGACGTTCAAGCAGGCGAAGCATGCCCACAAAATCTTGAGTGAGAAACCGTGGCTCCTGAAGTATGCTGCCTTTGAATCGACGATTGCGCAAGAGTTCGTTGCCGATGGTACACGATACACGACGCAACCGATTGAAGAAATCGAAGAGCTGATCGTCTGGGGGCATCCGTTCACAGAAATGCGCGATATCGATGATGTCAAACGATTGGCGGAAGAAATGATCAGTCGTCATCTTGAGCCGGGGACAACATAAAAACAAGCTTTCGTCCTTCGTACGAGAAGGACGGAAGCTTGTTTGTTAGACTTGAACGAGCAATCGTTCGATCGCTGCCGTCAAATCCGTCGGGTTCGTTTTTGGAGAGAACCGCGTCACTTCTCCATCACGAGTCACGAGGAATTTCGTGAAATTCCACTCGATGTCTGTTGTACCGTCCGTCGTCGGTGCTTGTGCTTTCAGTTCTTCGAATAACGGATGTGCTTGCTCACCGTTGACATCGATTTTTGAGAAAACGGGGAACGTCACGCCGTAGTTGACTTGGCAGAACGACTGAATCTCCTCGTCCGTTCCGGGGTCTTGGTTCGCGAACTGATTACATGGGAAACCAAGTACGGTCAATCCTTGCGAACGATAGTCTTGATGCAATTGCTCGAGTCCTTCGAACTGTGGCGTCAAGCCGCATTTACTGGCTGTATTAACGATCAGCCATGCTTGAGCTGGGTAGTCACTTAAGGATGCCGACGTTCCGTCGACGCGTTGAAATGAATGATCTTGTAACATATCAATTCCCCCTTTTTAAGTACTTCTCTAGTGTAACAAATCCGTTTTCCTGTCGTCTGCTATCATTACTTGCGTGATGACAGAAACATCACAATCAAGTATCAACGACGCATTTGATGTCAATCTTTGTTACGATGAAAAGGAATATGGAAGGAAAGGAGAGATGCCACATGAGAAAAATGTTGAAACAATCGCGGTTCGTCATGATCGCGACGCTTTGTCTCGTCCTCGTCGGAAGTTGTATTACCTTACTGACGCTTGGATTCGAACGCGATATTGTGATTCTTGTTTCTGGAGTGGTTGCCCTATGGGTGACGATGCTAGCTCCTTTGACGGTCCATGCCAAAATGAATCAGCAATCATAATTCTGATTTGCTTATGAAACCGCAGAGCGATTCGATCTAAAAAGGAGCTCCTCCATTTTAGATGAAAGAATCGATTTCTGTGGTTTTTTTTCTTCTATAGCATAGAGTCAAAAAACACTATTTTTCGAAAGTAAGTCATTAAAAAATCAGACTATTTTTTTTTCATTTTTTCTATTTACATCCTTAAAAAATCGGAGTAATATCCATCTCATCAACGAACACTAACATGTTAATGCTTCGATCTCAAAGTACGCCGAATTCATGATTGAAGCGGGGGACCCAATCGTCACGACACGTGACACGGGGTGAATCCTTTCCGAACGGGAAAGGTAGGGCGAAATCCTAGGTATGCCCGAATCCGACAGCTAACCTCGCAGGCGTTTTTAGGAGGGAACGACTCTTTTTCAGTATGCCAAGTTATAAAGGCGATGCTGGGGCCGTTTTTCGCCTCACATCGTCTTTTTGTCGTGCTTAATTGTAAAAATATTGAATAATATGGGGGTAATTTCATAATGGGAGAACTATGGAGTATCGTACTGCTCGTCTTCTTCTTCGGTACGACGTTCGGAATGATTCGACTGATCGAACGTGTCCAGTGGAGAGCAGGTGACCGGAAATGACGTGGTTTTTACTAGCAATGGGATGTCTCGTCTTTTTGTATCTCGGTTATTGTCTGATCTATCCAGAAAAATTCTAATCGCATAGGGAGAAAAGAAAAACATGTGGACTCAATTCCTGATCCAATTTTGGATCCTACTCGTCATTGCACTTTGTGCAGCGGTCTTGCTCGGTCGCTACATCGGGATGTACTTTGCACCAATCGCAGAGCGTCGGGTCGATACAATCGGTAAGGTCGAACGACGCCTTCTATCGTTACTCGGTGTCGATGAAAAGAAACAAGATCAATCGTGGGTCGGCTATTCAAAAAGTCTATTAGTCGTCAATCTACTGTTTTTCATCGGTGGGTATTTGTTGCTTCGCTTTCAAGAAAGTCTACCGCTCAATCCGAACGGCGCCGCTAATCTTGACTGGTCGACAGCGCTCCATACGACGATCAGCTTCATGACGAACACCGATCAACAACACTATTCGGGTGAAGCTTTATCGTATCTCTCACAAACGTTCGTCCTCGGAACGATGTTATTCGTTGCACCGACGATGGCATTCACGGTCTGTATCGCTGTCATCCGTGGTCTTGCGAATAAACCGCTCGGTAACTTCTACGCCGACTTCGTTCGCTTCATCTTCCGCATCCTGCTTCCGATTTCATTGTTCTTCGGGATGTTGATGATTTTACTCGGCGTACCACAGACGTTTAGTGGCGCAATCAGCGTCACGACGCTTGAAGGGGCGAAGCAGTTGATTTACCGTGGACCGGTCGCAGCGTTTGAGGTCATCAAACAGCTTGGTAACAACGGCGGTGGTTTCTTCGGAGCAAACGGAGCACATCCGTTTGAAAATCCGAATCAGTTCGTCAACTTCATCCAGATGTTCTTGATGTTATTGATTCCAATGTCACTTCCTGTCGCGTATGGAAAAATCATCGGTTCTGCGAAACAGGGGCGGCTTTTCCTCGGTGTCATGACGATTTTATTTATCATGATGACGTTCGGAATGGCAGGTAGCCTGTTTGCGAACCCGACCGCACATGGTCAGGAATTACGCTTCGGTCAAGTCGGTACAGCGCTCTATAGCTCGATTACGACAGCAGCCGAGACGGGTGCAGTCAACGCGATGCATGACTCGCTCCATCCGCTTGCTGGATTGATCCAGCTCGGAAACATGATGCTCAACGTCGTGTACGGCGGTGCCGGCGCTGGATTCTTGAATGTCTTGCTTTATGCTTTCGTTGCAGTCTTCCTGACAGGTCTCTTGATCGGTCGGACACCAACGTTCCTTGGTAAGAAAATCGAGACGTTCGAAGTGAAGATGATCGCTATCGCACTTCTCGTGCCACCATTCTTGATTCTCGTCGGAACAGCGATCTCCATGTACGTTGCACCAGGCGTCGCTGGCATCTCGAATCCAGGCTATCACGGGCTATCACAAGTCTTGTACGAATTCACGTCGGCGACAGCCAATAATGGTTCCGGATTTGAAGGGCTCGGGGACGCGAATGTCTACTGGAACGTCTCGACATCGTTTGCGTTATTTTTCGGACGTTACATCCCATTGATTTTAATGCTTGCGATCGTTGGTTCGCTGAAGGCGAAGCCATCCGTGCCGCAAGATGAGTTCTCATTCAAAACAGACACACCACTCTTCGGAACAGTCTTCCTCGGTACGGTCGTACTCGTCGGTGCATTGACATTCTTGCCAGTGCTCGTACTTGGACCGGTCGCGGACTGGCTGACGATGTGAACAGGAGATAAAAGCATATGATGGAACGTATCATGCATCCGACGTCCGACGAACACCAACCGAATGGGCAGCCGGAACACCAATCCAAATCAGCAATCAACGGCTCAATCGCGCGCCAGGCGACAATCGACGCCTTTAAAAAAATGAATCCCGTCAACATGATCAAACAACCAATCATGTTCGTCGTCTGGATCGGTTGTTTGCTCGCAATCGGCTATACGATCTTCATTGATGAGATGCGTGGATTTAACTTGACGGTCAGCATCATACTCTTCTTGACGGTCTTGTTCGCGAACTTCGCAGAATCGATCGCCGAAGGACGCGGGAAAGCACAAGCAGACTCGTTAAAAGCGTCGAAAGCGGACGTCATGGCACGTAAACGTGTCGGACAATTGATTGAGAGTGTCTCGTCCGCGACACTCCGGAAAGGCGACATCGTCTTCGTCCGGGCCGGTGAATATGTACCAGGTGACGGTGAGATCATCAAAGGTCTTGCTTCGATTGATGAATCGGCGATCACAGGGGAATCGGCACCAGTCATCAAGGAAGCGGGCGGTGATTTCTCATCGGTCATCGGTGGAACACTCGTCGTTAGTGATGAGATTGAAATCCGGATCACGAGTAATCCAGGGGAATCGTTCCTCGATCAGATGATCGCGCTCGTCGAAGGCGCAAGCCGTCAAAAGACACCGAACGAGCTCGCTTTATCAACACTGTTGACGAGCTTGACATTGATTTTCTTACTCGTCGTCATGACGTTACCAGTCTTTACGAACTATCTTGGATTCAATCTTTCTGGTCCAATCTTGATCGCCTTGCTCGTCTGTTTGATTCCGACGACGATCGGTGGCTTGCTGTCCGCGATCGGCATCGCCGGGATGGACCGTGTCACCCGTTTTAACGTCATCGCGATGAGCGGGAAGGCGGTCGAAGCAGCAGGGGATATCCAAACGATCATCTTAGATAAAACGGGAACGATCACGTTCGGGAACCGGATGGCGTCAGAGGTCACGCCAATCGGTGGACGCTCTGTCGAGCAAGCATTCGAAGGGGCGATCATCGCTTCTTTAGCCGATGAGACACCGGAAGGACGATCCGTCTTAGAACTCGCAGAACTACGAGACATGCCAGTCGAGCGCCAGTGGTTAGATGGCGCAGAAATCATTCCGTTTCGTGCGGAAACACGGATGTCAGGTCTTGATTTGACGGATGGTCGCCGGGTGCGTAAAGGAGCGGGACAAGCGATCCAAGAATGGGTGACAGAACAAGGTGGAACGATTCCGAATGATTTGCAAGAAACGATCGATTCCGTCTCACGCTTAGGTGGAACCCCACTTGTCGTTGCGATGGATGCGACGATTCTTGGAGTCATTTACTTGAAAGACACCGTCAAACCAGGAATGCGGGAACGGTTTGATCGGTTGCGTGAGATGGGGATCAAAACGATCATGTGTACCGGCGACAACCCGTTGACGGCAGCAACGATCGCTCGCGAAGCAGGCGTTGATGACTTCGTCGCCGAATGTAAACCGGAAGATAAAATTCGTGTCATTCAGCAAGAACAAGCAGCTGGTCACCTCGTCGCGATGACAGGGGACGGTACGAATGATGCACCAGCACTCGCTCAAGCGGACGTAGGTCTAGCGATGAACAGTGGGACACAAGCTGCGAAAGAAGCAGCGAACATGATTGATCTTGATTCGAACCCAACGAAGATCATCGAAGTCGTCGAAATCGGAAAGCAGCTCTTGATGACACGGGGAGCGTTGACGACGTTCTCGATTGCCAACGATGTCGCGAAATATTTTGCGATCATCCCGGCGATGTTCATGGTCGCGATTCCGCAGATGGAAGTACTCAACATCATGCGACTCGATTCCCCGACGACAGCAATTTTGTCGGCTCTAATCTTTAACGCGATCATCATCCCGATGCTGATCCCGCTCGCGATGAAAGGTGTCTCGTATAAACCGATGACAGCCGATCAATTGCTAGGGCGTAACTTACTCATCTACGGTCTTGGTGGTGTCATCGTACCGTTCATTGGGATTAAAATCATCGATGTCTTGCTTGCAAGCATCCTTTAAGGAGAAAACGAATCATGAAACAAGCCATTCGTGTGACAATCTTCATCACAGCATTATGCGGGATCGTCTTTCCCGCCTTGTTGACGCTGTTCGGTCAGATTCTCGTACCGGATAAAGCAGCCGGTTCACTCGTACAGGAAAACGGAAAATTCATTGGATCGGAATTGATTGCCCAACCGTTCACGTCGAAACAGTATTTTCACGGACGTCCATCAGCGGTCGATCAATTAGCGGGATCATCTGCTGGGGATAACTTGGCAGCATCGAACCCGGAGCTTGGTACGAAGATAGCGGCATTGCAGAAACAGAATCGAGAGGACGGCGCTTCGCTTCCGGACGATGCTCTCGTGACATCCGGTTCTGGTTTCGATCCGCATATCTCAGTTGCTTATGCTTTGGATCAAGCGAAGCGTATCGCAACCGCACGCGACCTATCGCATGACGAGGTACGCAAGCTAATCACGAAAGAAGCCGGGACGCATGATTACGTCAATGTCCTCCTTTTGAACCTAGCACTTGATCGGAGCAAATCATGACACGGGGAAAGCTGAAGCTTTATATCGGCTCAGCTCCCGGTGTCGGAAAAACGTATAAGATGCTTGCTGATGCACGAACCTTAACGCTTGAAGGCAAGGATGTCGTCATCGGTCTGATCGAGACGCACGGTCGAAAAGAGACGGCGGAGATGGTCGGACAGCTCGAACAAGTCCCGTTACTTGAAGTCGTCTATAAAGAGAAAGTGTTTCCTGAGGTGAACGTGGACGCGATCATTGCCCGTCACCCGGATATTGTCCTGATCGATGAACTGGCGCATACGAATGCTCCCGGATCAGAACGGAAAAAACGCTATCAAGATGTCGCGGCACTCCTTGATGCCGGGATCAACGTTTACTCGGCCGTCAACATCCAGCACTTCGAAAGCTTACTCTTTAAAGTCAAAGAAGTGACGGGTGTCGAGGTCCGGGAGCGGATCCCGGATCCATTTCTCGGAGAGGCCGATGAGATCTTACTCGTCGACGTGACGCCGCAAACGTTACGGGAGAGACTCGAGCAAGGGAAAATCTACAAGAAAGAAAAGATTGAACAGAGTCTGAATTCGTTCTTCTCGCTTCAGAATCTCGCGAGCTTACGGGAGTTATCGTTACGACAAGTCGCGGACGAAGTCGACGATCAAGTCTATCAATCACGTTTGTTGATTGAAAAAGACCCAGCGACGTTACAAGAACGGATTCTCGTCTGCATCCAGCTTAATGATAACGCGCGAAAGTTGATCTATCGCGGATTTCGCATGGCCAGTCGATTGAAAGCGGAACTGTATGTTCTGACGATTTTACCGGCAGCGGAAAATCAATTGAATGCGAAACAGAAGGAAGTGCTTGCGATGGTGCGGGAGAGTGGTGCCTTGTTCGGAGCAGAAGTGCTGATCCGGATTCAAGGCGAACGTTCGATTGCGCAAGCGATTACTGCCGCTGCCAAACATCATCGCATCACGCAAATCGTCCTCGGTCAATCCGCGCGGACCCGCTGGCAGGAAATCCGACGCGGATCGATCATCAATGAAATCATGCGTCATGTCCGCGGCATCGACATTCAAATCGTCGCCGACGACATGGAACGCTAGGGGAGCCCTTCCGCGTAAATGCAGGGGTTTTCTTCGCAACATCATCAGTCTATCGTTTCATAAGACGAACGAGTCAGTTGGTCATCCTCCCTTTCCGCAGGCGGGAGGTAAGCTGCGACATCCTCGCATTTCATGCGGTCTACCGGGTCTTACCTATCCCTGTCGAAAGCGTCGAGCGCGCTTTCTTTTCCTGCAGGAGTTGAGGATGATCCTGCTCGTTCGCTACTAATGAAAAAGGAAAGACCGTTCCGGTGGGATCACCAGAACGGTCTTTCCTTTTTTTGATGTTGGAACACATTCATTGATTTAAAGACGTTGGTTCATCGTCTCCTTAACGAGCGAAGACTGGAATATCAAAGACAGCTGTGTAGCTATCCATTTGTTGATAGAGTGAATAGATCCGAGACGTTTGCTTAACGGCCCATCCCATGTCTGTTGCGTATTGATGGCTACCAGGACGCATCGGACTCCAACGCATCTTGTAGAGCGTGTTTTGTCCGTATTCATTATGGATGTACTTCGTGCTGATGAATTCAGCACCACCGACGATTGCCGCTTCTGGTGTAAACCAGCCCATTTTGTAGGCATAAGCAGCGCCGGTGTTGATCGCATCATAATCATACGCACCGATTCCATACATGTTATAGACTTTACGTCCATTCCATGTCACACCCATTGCGAGTGTCGATTGTCCATTGCCTGTCTCAAGTAAAGCGTGTGAGATCAAGTAAGCTTCGTTGACGCTGTATTTTTGACCAGCATCGATGAACGCTTGTCCACAACTACCGTTGCTACACTTGTTGAAGATCCCGAGTCCTTTCGTTACGTTCGCTAACATCTTATCAAGTGTCGCAGCCGATGCTCCTGTCGTTTTCGAGAGATCGAGGAACTGATAGAAGGCAGAAGAGTTGCGGTCGACTTTCAGTGGATCGGCAACATCACGGACGTCCGTTTCCAATGCATTCAACCATTGGATCGTTGAGTAACCACTTGTCGCACTCGTGTAGACACGTGGCTTTGTCGTATAGAAGCCACTGACTGATTGATAGACGCGAATCATTCGACCAGGTTGGAACTGACCGTAGACGTGACTCGCCGTCGAAGCACCAGAGCGGATGTTAAGTGGTGTCGTCGCTGTGACAGTCGCAATTGTTCCATTGACTGGATCAAGTGCGCCGCCGAGACGGACGTAACCCGTACTGACATACATCAATTTATCTTTATAGATATCCGTTTGTGGTGGTGGATTTAGTTTCATCTGGGCGCTGATGAAGGTATCGAACGTATACGGTGTCGCGACAGAGTTATAGACGTTTAATTTCGAAGAAGTCGTCACGAACGCCCCCTTATACGCGTACCCACTTTTTCCATCATAAGAAATCTTATACCAATCACCGATTTGACCGGAGACAGTAACGACGAGGTTTTTCGGAATCGTCTTGATAACATTATAGGAGCTACCAACGTAAGACCGTAAGGCAGCGTCTGATGTTGCCCGTACATACATTTTGTCCTTTGATTCATATTTGATCGATGACGTATTTTGTCCGGTACGGATATAACCCGTTTTGCCATCGATCGTTACTTTATGCCACGACGTGTTCGTGTACGACGTGATCAAAGCAGAAGTGTAATAGACATTTCCGAACGCGAGTGTCGTGACATTCGATGCTTGATCGTCCGGTGCTTGTTTGACGACGAGCGATTCATTCGCCAAGAAGCGTGCACCTGTGATCTTTTTCGTTTCGGTATACGGTGTCAGTGTTGATTTTAAGACATAGCCATTTTTCCCAGCGTAGCTGATCTTTAACCACTGATCGAGACTGCCTGTTACTTGAACGACGGCTGCTTTTGGTAGCTTCGTCACTGTCGCATAGGCTGAACCGGCATCCGACTGGAGTGTCGTATCCGTCGTTGCTTGATAGCGGTGGTTATTAACGCTCTCATAGGTGACCGGTGAACCTTGATTGATTTGAACGTAGCCGGTCTTCCCATCGACTGTCAGGCGATGCCATTGCTCGGAATGACCATTCGTGACGACTTGATTCGTCGTGTAGACGTCTCCAGAAGAAAGGCGAACGACGGTTTCTGCTGTCGCATGGTGCGATGCTTTCACTTCGACGGTACGTTCAAGGCGATAATAAGAAGAAGGAATCGATTGCGTCATGACTTTTTCCTTGGCGTAACGTGAAGCGATATAACCCGTCTTCCCGCTGTACGTCACGCGATACCAGTCATCGATCATTCCAGTGACAGTAATGCTTGTACCAGAAGGAATCGTTTTAACGGTCGCGTAAGTGTTTCCGGCATACGAGCGAAGTGGAGTCGAAGCCGTCGTCTGCATGACGATCCGGTCCGATTGGTACTGCACACTCTTGCCTTGGTTGACAGGAATGTAGCCCGTCTTTCCATCCTTACTGACACGATGCCATTGCTGTCCGTTTGACGTGACGAGCTGTGTCGTGTAATAGATGTCACCGCTCTGCAGTGTTGCAAGTGTCGATGCTTGTGCGTCGGGTGAAGATTTGATGGAAACCGTGTTTTCCAGTTCGAAGCGGGCGCCTGAAATCGTTTGTTTCGTCGCAAGTGTCGTAAACGTGTTTGATGCGGCATATCCCGTTTTACCGTTATAACTGACACGGTACCAATTCCCGATCCGTCCAGAAATTTTGATGACGGTATTGCTCGGAATCGTTTGTACTGTTGCATACGATGGACCAGCATACGAACGAATCGCCGTCGATGCCGTCGTTTTTAAAGAGAGGTTTGATTCAGTTTCGTATGCAATCGCTGTCCCTTGATTGGCTGGTACGAATCCGATTTTACCTTCCTTCGATACTTGATGCCATGTTTCGCCGAGCGGATTCGTCACACGTGTTTTCGTATAATAGACGTTTCCGGCACTCAGTGTCGCAAGTGCTTCTCCATTCGCAGCAGGTGTCGTTTTGATGACGAGTGGTGATGTCAATAAGAAGCGTGAAGACGGAAGCTTTGTTTTTTCTGTGTATTCTGCCAACGTAGCGGATAAGACATACCCTGTCTTTCCGGCATATGTGACTTGATGATAGATTGCCGTCTTAGCATTCGAGGTGACGACCGTACCTTTTGGTAGACTCGCTAGACTTTGTTTTGCCTCGGCTTGACTGTAAAGTGGTGTCACACTTTTCGTCTGATACCGTGTTTGTGGAATTAATGTCACATTTTGCTTTTCAGAAGAGGCGAACGCATCTTGATGCATGTAGCCTGTCTTCCCGTCGTACTGGATACTGACCCATTTTTCGATCCGACCGACGACTTTGACGTCTTTTCCAGATGGAATGGTCTGAACTTTGGGATAACCTGTTCCAGCGTACTGACGCAAGATGTAAGCATCGATCGTTTTTAACGTCGTGTTCGTCACCTTTTTATACGCGACCGCTTTTGCGCCAGCTGCGACATAGCCTGTCTTGCCGTCATATTTGACGCGGTACCATGTCTCGCCATATGGATTCGTCACACGTTGTGACGTGTAGTACACATCCTCTTCGTTCAACGTGCCGATCGTCGTTGCAGTATCCACTGCTGTCTTTTTGATCGGTGTCTTTTTGAGGACGAGGTAGCGCTGTCCTGAAACGGTTTGTTTCTTTTCATACAGCGTGAGGTATTTCGACGCGACATATCCCGTTTTTCCAGCATATGTGACCCTTCTGAACGAGCCAGAAGCATACGTAGATGAAACGACAGTTCCGGTCTTGATCGTCAACAAGCGTTTCCGAGAAGATGCCGTCTTATCGTACAGATAACTATCGGTAGACAGACGGTAGGTCGTCGCTTTCGTCGTTGCTGCTTCAGCCATCGGAAGAGATGTCAAAACGATGCTAAAAACGATGAGAAAGCTTGCGAACACCTTCAAGGTCTTCGAGAATGATGTCGTGTTCAAAGTATCTTTCCTCCTAGTAGATATTCGTCCGGATGGACGGAATCGGCTTCTAGGATGTCTAAGTCTAAGTTGTAAAATCTATTGCCTATCCTTACTATCGACAATATCGGATTTTTATGAACAAAAGATTGAATAATTTTGAAAAAAGGGGTCTGGTTTTTTGAAAAACCCTCCTGTTTTTTTAAACAAGAGGGGATATGGTTAGATATGGAGACGTGCGAGGATTTCCGTTAAACGCGTCGTCGGACGTTCGCAGGAAAAATCATGACAGAGATAAGCCGTTGGTGCGTCTGGTTCTGGATACTCCGCAAGCAGTGGGACGTGCGGAAGAAGGTCGCGCTTCGTACCGATCAACAAAGCAACTTCCGGTAAGCGTAACTGTTGCAGTTGCTTGATTTCGAGCGGGATGTCTACTTCTTCCGGAAGCAAGATAATCAATTCCTTCGGTTCCATCTGCCGGTAGGTGAAGGTACTGACAAGTGAGGCGAATCCAGTCGGTTGTTGCTCGACTTCCTCTATTAAAGTTGCGAGAGCCCGTTCAGCACTCTCTTGGTAAACGAGACGACCAGTAAGACGACTGAGCGTGAAAAGGGCGTTCAAGGCAATGCTATTTCCGGCAGGTGTGACGCCATCATACAGATCGAGTGGACGAACAAGTAGTTTGTCGGAGCGTGACGACGTCAGATAAAAATAACCATCTGCTGTCTGGAACTGGTCCTGCAGCACATCTGCGAAAGCTAAAGCTTCCTTTAGATGGAGAGCGTGGTGTGTAGACTGGAATAGTTCAAGATGTGCATCAATCATGTACGCATAGTCATCGAGGAAACCGTGACCGGTCGCTTGTCCATCGCGGTAATGGACAGCAAGGTGCTGTTCGGTACGAACGAATCGTTCGAGGGACGTCATTGCACGCGTTGCGACATGCGTATAATGCGGTTCGCCAAGGACACGGCCGGCTTTAGCGAACGTCGAAATCATCATCGCATTCCACGATGTCAACCGTTTATCATCACGGAACGGTCGCATGCGTTCATTTCGCGCACGAAGAAGAATTTGGCGCTCGTGTTCGAGTTGCGACGCTGTTTCAGCAAGCGACAAGTGAATAGAACGTGCGAATGCCTCGAGTGTTCGTCCTGTCCGGTAAAAGACGTTCCGTCCCTCAAAGTTTCCCGATGCTGAAGCATGATAGAAGCGGGGGAACAGCGCGTTTGGTCCGAGTAAGTCGGTCAGCTCACGCTCCGTGAACGTATAAAAATGTCCTTCGCCCCCTTCGCTATCTGCATCCAGTGCGGCATAAAAGGTGCCGTCCGGTGCGGTCAATTCCTGTTCTACAAACGTCAGCACTTCTTCTGCGTAGCGACGGAAGCGAGTTTGACCCGATGCTTGATACGTTTCGATGCATACTGTCGCAAACCAGGCATTGTCATAGAGCATCTTTTCGAAATGAGGAATTTCCCACTTGGCATCGACCGTGTAGCGGAATAGACCGTAGCCGACTTGATCCGTCATCCCGCCGTCACGCATCGCGATCAGCGATCGCATGACCATATGAAGTGCCGTCTCGTCTTCCGCGAACTGATAATAATCGAGCAAGAAACGGAGCAGGGCAGGCGACGGGAACTTCGGCGCCTCTCCGAATCCGCCATGTTGACGATCAAATTGTCGCATCGCTTGATCAAAGGTGTCATGAATGATCGATTCATCCCAAGTACGGGTAGACGTCGCAGGCTGCAATACGTCGCGAAGCGTCTGCGACATATTCTGACCGACTTGTGCGATTTTCTCTGGTGAACGGCGGAATTGTTCGCTGAGCTGGAGTGTCACTTGACGAAAACTCGGACGATTGAATTGAGGCGTTTTTGGAAAATACGTGCCGATATAAAATGGCTGTTGATCCGCTGTCATGAAGACGCTCAGCGGCCAGCCGCCTTGTCCGTTCATGACTTGAGCAGCCGTCATGTACAAATGATCGATGTCGGGACGTTCTTCTCGGTCGACTTTGATCGAGATATAGCGTTCATTTAAGAGTCGTGCCGTTTCTTCATCTTCGAAACTTTCGTGTGCCAGCACATGGCACCAGTGGCACGTCGAATACCCGATTGATAAAAAGATTGGCTTACCAGTCTCACGCGCGGCAGTGAAGGCATCCTCACCCCAGGGGTACCAATCGACAGGGTGGTGGGCATGTTGCAATAGATAGGGACTCGTTTCATGGATAAGTCGATTCGACATGATGGATTTCCCTCGTTTCTTCTATAGTAATGAGTCCTCTTCACGATACTCGGCTTTTGTAGCAGGTGCAACTCTGATTCCAAGACGAGGGAAAACGATTTTCTAAAAGAAAGATTGACTTTATAAAAGAAAGTATGATAAATTAATATAAGTCATGAATCGGGGATGATCACTCATGTGAGAATCTTCAATCCATATCATACAATTAAATCGACAGGTCAGGATTTTTAGACCGCTACTGACAAATGAGTCAGACATAAGTCATCGCTTTTATTTTGTCCTTCTTCATACTACGGGAAGAAGTCGACCCAGCAAGATAAACCTTCCAATCGATACTTTTCCGCTCATTCCCGAGCTATTTCTAAAAATCCCAGTATCATGCGTCCGTTGCAGACGCATCACGATTCTTGCTAAAATGCTTGATTCAGCTGGCGCGGCCAAGGAGCCGTAACAACGAAAGAGAGGTAGGGCTTTCGTCGTTTCAGGTGTTTTGATCACCTGTAATCCTCGATTCTCATGACAACCAAAAACAACGACACGCTGATGAGGCGTTTTTTTTATGCCTTTTTTCGGGTAAAGCGGAAAGAAGGGGGTGACGACATGCCATGGAATGAGAACAACTATCCGGATTCATTCAAGAACTTTGATCCACCGCTTCGAAAAAAAGCGATTGAGATCGCGAACGCTTTGTTAGAAGAAGGGTATGAAGAGGGACGCGCTATTCCGATTGCGACATCACAAGCTGAAAAATGGTACGAAAGTCACAAAGACGAACAATAAAATGTTGTAAGCGATACCATATCTTTCATTTACGAAGGATGGTATCTTTTTTTACGAAAAATATACACTCTTTTGAATATAATCTGATATTATAAAGAAGTGTCAGAAAATTCAATAGGGGGTCACATCATGAAATACGGCAGTACGTTTGGAAAGTGGGCATTGGCCGGAATATTGACTGCAGGAATCCTTCCACAAGCGGGTCTTGTCGGGGCAGAAGGCGAAGGCGTCATCTTGTCTGAATACATAGAAGGAACAAGTAACAACAAGGCAATCGAGCTATACAATGGATCGGGGCAAATCATTGATTTAGCAGACTATACACTCGTTCAATACACGAACGGTGGACCATCTGAGTCCAAAATCACATTATCGGGGAAAGTAGATCCAGGTAAAACATTCGTTATCGCGAATTCAAGTGCGAATGCAGACATCAAAGCAAAAGCGCAAATGACGACGGGTTCGTTGAACTTCAACGGAAATGATCCGGTTGCATTAAAAAAGGGCGACGTTGTCCTTGATATCATCGGACCGATCGGTTCATCCGTTGATTTCGCAAAAGACACGACACTTGTTCGGAAATCAGGTGTTACATCAGGTGTTAAGACGTATGAACCATCACAGTGGACGAGCTTTCCTGTCGATACACTGACGAATCTCGGTAGCCATCAGACGGAAGCCGGCGATATTCTCGTTGCACCAACGGCTACTCCAGTCGGTGAGGTCGAGCGTGGGGATCAAGTGACACTGTCGGGTGAAGGAACGATCCATTATACAGTTGATGGTACGACACCGACTGTTGACAGTCCGGTTTACACATCACCGATTACGATCAATGACGAAGTGACGATTCAAGCAGTTGCTGTCAAGGACGGGAAAACGTCAGCTGTCTCGACATTCAAGTACTACATCGCACCACCATTCACTAAAATCAGCAGTATCCAAGGCGTCGCGCACACATCACCATACGCAGATCAACTCGTCCGGACGACGGGTGTCGTCACGTATGTCGTTGATGCGAACAACTTCTACATGCAGGATCCAAATCCGGATAACGACAGCCGGACATCAGAAGGTATTCTCGTCTACGCAAAAAACCACGGTGCTGCCGTTGGACAAAAGGTCGCGACGACAGGTTACGTCAAGGAATGGATCCTTGGCGGATACAGCGATAAATTCGATACGGATCTAGCCGTTACGGAAATCAGTACGGTCAATCTCGTAAAGGGTGCGCTCAACGAAGGGTTACCAGCGAGCATCGTCCTTGGTGATAAAGGCGTCTTGATTCCGACTCAAGTCGTCGATAACGATTCTTTCGCTCAGTTTGACCCGGAAGAAGATGCGATCGATTTATATGAAAGCTTAGAAGGCATGCGTGTTGCTTTACCGAACGCGATCGTCACAGGACCACAAGCGAACCGGACGATCCCAGTTCGTACACAAACAGACACAAACAAGGTCTACACGAAACGTGGCACACCGATTCTGACGAAGGACAACGTCAATCCGGAGCGCTTGTTCGTCGAGATGGGAAGTTCATCGTATCGTGCGAAAGCCGGAGACACATTCGATGGAACGATTGAGGGTGTCATGAGCTACAACTATTCGGCTTACAAAGTACTCGCAAAAGCAGCAGACCTTCCGAAACTCGTTACGAGCGAAGTGGAACGTCAACCGACGAACATCGAAACGGGTGAATCACGCCTGACTGTCGCTTCATACAATGTCGAGAACTTTGCTTCGACAGCGGATGCTGGAAAAGTTGATCGTGTCTCGGAAGGCATCGCGACATTCCTGAAGACACCAGACATCGTTGGTTTGACAGAGATGCAGGATAACGACGGCGCAACAGATAGTGGCACAGTCGACGCTTCGAAATCATTTGAGACATTGATCGCAGCGATCGAAGCAAAAACAGGTGTCCGGTATGCGTATACGGACATCGCACCAGAAGATAAAAAGGACGGCGGGCAACCAGGCGGAAACATCCGTGTCGGATTCCTCTACAATCCAGCGCGTGTATCACTCGCACCAGGAGAAAAAGGTGGAGCGACGGAAGCCGTGTCAGTTGAAAATGGTAAGCTGACGAAAAACCCGGGTCGCATTCAGCCGACGGATCCGAACTTCGCGAGTTCGCGGAAACCGCTCGTCGCGGAATTCCTCTTTAATGGTGATTCATATTATGTCATCGTCAACCACTTCAACTCAAAAGGTGGCGATGGAGCTGACTTCGGGAAAAACCAACCGGTCGTTCGTAAGAGTGAAGTCCAGCGTCATGCGATTGCGAACATCGTCCAAAACTTCGTTTCTGAATTGAAGACGGAAGTCAAAGATTCGAATGTCGTCGTTCTTGGTGACCTCAACGACTTCCAGTTCTCAGAAACGTTAGACATCCTGAAAGGGAAAAATCTCTGGAACACAGTCGATGATCTTCCGAAATCTGAGCGTTACTCGTACGTCTACAACGGAAATGCGCAAGTACTCGACCATATCTTAATTTCGAATAACTTGAAGTCGTATACATCGTCGGATATCGTCAACATCAACTCGGATTACATGGAAGCAGACGGTAGCGCGAGTGACCACGATCCAGCGATCATCTCGATTCAAGGTGCACAAACGGCAGTACCGGTCAAAGGAACGGCAGAAGTCGGTATCTGGCGTGCTGTTCAAAAAGGAAAACACATCTTCATTGAACGTAAATTGGGTCGCAACTGGGATAAAGCCAGTGAAACACACGCCGATCAACAAGGTGAATTGCTCGCACTTCGCGTGTCACAAGGGCGTCCATACATTCAAGTGAAGACAATCAAAGGCAAAACGATCTGGCTTGAATTGTCGAACAAATACAAACTAGCTGAAACAACGAAATACCAATAAAATCAAAAAAAGCGGACTTAGCGGTCCGCTTTTTTGCGTGCTGGGATAAAGAGTAAAAGAAGTGAGAGTGTACTGATCGAGAGTGTGGAAATTAAGGCAACGGGTAACGGGATGGCACGGAACATATACGTGAAGTGAATGATGATCAATAATAGAATAATAGCGAGACCAGGAATGAATTGTTTTGAGAGCAACATACCGGAACCTGGAACGAGTATTTCAAATCCAAGTCGTTGATTGAGACGAACATCTTCGTGGGCATTGGCTAAGCTAAAGGATACAGTCAAGGCGACAAGAATCATCCAGCCGGAGAATAAGTATTGTTGAATGGGTAAAAAGGCAATGGATTCATAAATGAAATACAGTAAAACCATAGGTCAGCTCCTTCATATCATTATGTTATTTGGAAAAGCATTGAAAGTTTGGCTTACGAATTTTAATGATACCGAGTCAAGATTCGGAGAGCAACCAAAATTCGCTGAGAATGAAATAAAAGAATGTTCACACATTTTAAGAAAAGGGGAATATACTTTAGTCTCTGTACTAAATGTTTTCAAGAATCGTTTAAAAGAAAGCATTTCACTAAAGGAAGAGCGTTCTCATGAAATGTGTCAGGTTTGTGGACAGAAGATGTGATTTAGATAAATGAGAGCCAATGACTGTTCGGGGGAAACAATTTCTTTTAAAATAAAGGTAATGAGATTAAAGGAGGCGAAACGACGACATGAAAAAATGGTTGATCATCGGAGTAGCAGCGGTAGCCTTTTTCGGCTATGAAAACATTCCAATGGAACAGGCAGAAGCCGATTACCCGAAAAGTGGCGGCAAGCTGATTGATCGATATAGCAGTGAGTATCCCGGATATGACTGGGAAGTCAGACGGACTTCAACGGAAGAATTCGTCGCCTTAACGAAGGATGGTAAGGACTACGGAAAATATCGTTTCAAAAACGGTGTGACGACACAAGGTGCAGTATTGAATAAGGATACGGAATCCTCTTTGAAGAAAAAGGGTTGGACCGCAGTGAAATCCTATCGTAAAGGCAACACAAACTACATGCTGAATCTGGACCATGCCGCCGTTTATGAGAAGAAAGGGAACTATGTGACGTACTTCTTCGATCAACATGACGGCAATAAAGTCAAAGCGACACTTGCGATTCCGAAAGACGTCGAAGCGAAGAAAAAAGGCTTCTACGGTACGTCATCAAATGCGCTACGGACGACGGATGAGAAATTGATGCTTCGCTTGATGAACTGGGAACGCGCTGACTATAAGTTGAATCCGTTAGCACCGTACACAGCATTGAAGCCGGTCACCCGTGGTCACAGCGAAAACATGGCGAAACATAATTTCTTCTCGCATACAGATCCACAAGGTCGTGATCCGTTCGACCGGATGAAACGCGGAGGAATCACGTTCAGCTATGCTGGCGAAAACCTCTCGATGGGGTATCCGAACGTCTTTGCCGCGCATTGGGGTCTAATGAATTCACAAGGACACCGAGAAAATATTTTGAAAAAAGAGTACAAGCAAGCCGATGTCGGTGTGGCATTCCGAGACAACGCACCGTACTTCACGATTAATTTCCGAACACCTTAAGTATGTAAAAAAGAGGATGACATTTCACGATGTCGTTCTCTTTTTCATGAGATTGTTTGTTTTATACTAAAGGCAGGAGGTGGGGCGATTGGAAATCCGTCGATTGAATCCAGAAGATGCAGTACTCTATAAAGCATTGCGATTAGAAGCATTACAGAATCACCCGGAAGCGTTCGGCTCCGATTATGAAGCGGAAAAAGATCGATCGGTCGACCAGTATGCTACGCGATTTCAGAGCGAACAGGCAGCGACGTTCGGTGCCTTTCATGAAGCGCAACTCGTTGGGGTCGTCACCGTTGTCTGCTCCGAGCTGGACAAGATGCGACATCGAGCCAATTTATTTGCGATGTACGTCACTCCAAGCATCAGAAAACAGCAGGTCGGACGGCAATTGGTACAAGAGGCATTACGGGCATTAGAGGAACGTCCTTGGATCGAGCAGGTTCATCTCTCGGTCGTTCGGACGAATGAAGCCGCTAAAGCCTTGTATCGGTCGCTTGGCTTCGAATCGTACGCGATGGAACCGCGGGCGTTGAAAATCGATGGTACCTATCATGATGAAGAACTCATGTGGTATCGGTTCTAACACAAAACGACCGAAATTCAATGAGAGATGATCTCTTTTGAATTCCGGTCGTTTTTAAAATCAGTTTGCCCAATTTGGTTTGCTGAAACCTTTGAATGATTTTTCGATGACTGTGTTGAAGGCATCGGATTCGACAGCCGTCTTCAGGTCTTTTGCGACTTGTGAGTCTGCATCTTTCGTTTGGACAGCAATGAGGTTCCGGTATTGCTCGTCCATCGTCTCAAGTGCTAACGCATCGAGTAAATCGAATTTCGCAGCAAGCGCGAAGTTCCCTGGAACTGCTGAGACATCAACGCTTTCGATGGCACGTGGCAGTTGCGCTGCTTCAAGCGGCTTGATGACGAGTTTCTTCGGATTTTTGACGATATCTTTCTCTGAGACGGTCAGTGGATCGACATCTGGCTTCAGTTCGATCCAGCCTTGTTCTGCCAAGAGGTTCAGCGCGCGTGCCTGGTTCGTTGGATCGTTCGGTGTCGCGACTTCAGCGCCCGTCTTGACGTCGTCAAGTGTCTTCGCCGTTTTACTATATAGTCCCATCGGTGCCGTCGGGACAGTGATGAGTCCTTTAAGGTCGAGGTTCTTTTCTTTAGAGAACGTCTTCAGGTAAATCGAGTGTTGGAACAAGTTAGCATCGATATTGCCGCTACCGAGTGCGATGTTCGGTTGGATATAATCGCTGAACTCGACGATTTCGACTTTATAGCCTTTCTTTTCGAGTTGCGGTTGAATCGCTTGTTTGACCATGTCACTATAAGGACCGCTTGTCGCCCCAATTTTGATCGTCTTGTCTTTTTCATCAGCACTGCTGTCTCCGCATCCTGCGAGGATTCCTGCACCGAGTAAGGCTGTAGCTAAAAAGGCATATCGTTTTTTCATGATTCAACTCTCCCTTTGTATGTATGATTAGCGTTTATCTGTTTTTCGCGCCAGTTGATTGCCGAGTGCTTGAATGCTTTGGACGATGACGATGAGGACGACGATTGTCACGATCATGATGAGATTATCATAGCGATAGTAGCCGAAGCGGATCGCGAGGTCACCGACACCTCCGCCGCCGACAATCCCAGCCATCGCCGAGAAGCCGATCAAACTGATCGTCGTTAGCGTGATGCCCTGAATGATGCCAGGGAGTGCTTCTGGTAAAAGGATACTGACGATGATCCGTAACGGTTTCGCTCCGCACGCTTCCGCTGCTTCGATCAAACCAGGTGGAATCTCACGCAGTGATGTTTCGACGAGTCGTGCGAGAAACGGAATCGCTGCGACACTGAGGCTGACGGATGCTGCTGTCGGACCGATCGTATTATCAAGCAAGAACTTCGTTAATGGAATGAGAGCAACAAGCAAGATGATGAACGGCAAGGACCGGACGATGTTGACGACGAAGTCAAGGACACGTCGGATGGCAATGTTTTGAAAGAATAAGCCGCGGTCGGTGACGAACAGGAGAATCCCAAGTGGAATCCCGACGACCAATGCGAAGGCAAGCGAAATGCCAACCATCCACGCCGTCTCACCAAGTGCCTTCAACAACTCGGGTAACATCGTTTGTATACGATCAAGCCACATCCTGAATCACCTCGAGTGTATGAAGTTCCGCCGCAAGCCAGTCGAGGGCAGGTGCGATTTGATCGGAGGATCCCGTCAAGCTGACGATTAGGACACCAAAAGCGACGTCTTGGATGTAATCGACTTTTCCGTGCAGGATGCTGACCGAGATATCGTATCGACGGATGGCTTCCGACAACGTACTTTCACCGGTCTTCTCGCCCGTGAACTGCAGGCGGATGATCTTTCCCGGTGTCGCTTGCAAGATGCGTTCCGGTAGCTCGATCTGGAGTGCCGTGTCGACGTAATGTTGTGTCACCGGATGTTTGGCTTGACTGAACAAATCGTATGTAGAGGCGACTTCGACGACTTCCCCTTGCGACATGACCGCGACACGATGGCAAATCTGTTTGACGACATCGATCTCATGCGTGATGAGGACGATCGTCAATCCGAGTCGTTCATTCAAATCTTTCAACAAATCTAAAATCTGCAGCGTCGTGACCGGATCAAGGGCAGAGGTCGCTTCGTCACATAACAAGACGGTTGGATCATTCGCGAGTGCCCGGGCAATCCCAACGCGCTGTTTTTGTCCGCCGCTCAACTGACTCGGGAAGTTCGTTTCGAATCCTTCGAGTCCGACGAGTGAGACGAGTTCACGGATCCGTTCTGGAAAATCTGCTCGTTTGACGCCAGCAGCCTTCAGTGCGAAAGCAATGTTATCTGCGACATTACGCGACTGGATCAATTGAAAATGCTGAAAGATCATTCCTGTCCGCAAACGAAGTTGACGCAAATCTGCTTTTGACATCCCACCGAGCGAGACACCGTCGACCTTGACCGTTCCTTGTGTCGGATGCTCGAGACCGTTGATCAGACGAAGTAACGTACTCTTACCGGCACCGGATTCGCCGATGATCCCAAAGATTTCTCCTTTTTGAATCGTCAAATCGACATCCCGTAATGCGAAAATCGGGGTCCGGTCTCGGACGAACCGTTTCGTAATCTGTTTGAATTCGATCATTTGCTCATCTCCTTGTACAAAAAAAGTCGCTTTTTCCTAGTAGCAGAGCAACCAGAAAAAAGCGACGAAAGTGTAAGATTTCGTAACTTATCTCTCAGAATGAATCCATTCTGTAGGATGTGGCACCGTTCCTGATAGGTGGTTGCCGGACGTCGTTGGGCCTAATCCCTCGGTCGCTCTCGATAAGTAGTTATGCTGTTGGGATTTACTTTAACGGAAATGATTCCCATCTGTCAAATGTTTTTTCAGAATTATTCCGCAACAGGTGTCCGGAACAGGTTGAGCGTTCCGATTCGGTCGACGGCCTCCTCTAGCCGTTCGACGTCAGCAATTAAGCTGATCCGCACGTATCCTTCGCCGTATTCACCGAAGAATGATCCAGGGGTCACGGCGACGTGTGCTTCGTCAAGCAGATGATCCGTGAAGCTTTGGGACGTATATCCTTCCGGCACGGGGAGCCATACGAAGAAGGAACCGCCCGGTCGTGGTCCACTCCAGCCGATTGCATCGAGTTTCGTAAACAATGCATCGCGTCGTGTTTCATATAAGCTACTTAACTCACGGACACATGTTTGGTCACTCGTCAGGGCAACGGTCGCTGCATGTTGGATCGGTGTGAAGGCACTGACGTAGAGATGTTCCTGATACGTCTCGATGCTTGAGATGACGGACGGATTTCCGATCGCGAAAGCGATTCGGAAGCCAGACATGTTGAAGCGTTTCGAGAGTGAGAACAACTCGATTCCGACATCTTTCGCCCCTTCCGTCTGCAAGAAGCTTCGTGTGGAACCATCAAAGCTGATGCCACCGTAGGCTAAATCATGGACGACACAAATATCATGGGCATCCGCGAAGGCAACTGTCTGTTCGAAGGCTTGTGCTGTCGCTGTCGCACCTGTCGGATTACTCGGGTAATTGAGGAACAACATCCGGGCGCGCTCGACATCTGTCGTATCAAGTAAATCGTAATCCGGCAGGAAGTTATTTTTCTCAAGCAATGGAAGCGTAATCGGGTAAGCACCAGCAAGTGCTGCTCCAGACAGGTAATCCGGGTACCCCGGATCCGGGACGATGACACCTTCTCCAGGATTGACGATTGTTTGTGGTAAGGCGACGATTCCGGCTTTACTACCGAGAAGAATTGCGACCTCGGTTGCCGGATCGATCGTGACGCCGAATTCGTTCGCATAAAAGCTCGCGACGGCTTGCTTTAGAAAATCATGTCCACGAAATGGTGGATATTGAAGGTTTGTTGGCTCATCGATCGCCTGTTTCAAGGCGTCGAGAATATGTACGGGCGTCGTTTGATCGGGTGTTCCTTGACCAAGGGTGATGACATCATGTCCGGCAGCTTTCACAGCACCGATCCGGTTCGCAAGTTCAGCGAAAACGGGAGCAGGAAGCCGATCGATGGCGATGGATGGAGCGAAATGTTTCATGGATGTGTGCCTCCTTCGTAGTATTGTCGTCAAGGATAACGAATATTCAGTCAAAAGAAAAGAACTTTTTTGAAATTCAAAAAAATCGTCCAATAAACAGGTACAGATATGTGGAGCGGGAATAGAGAGTAGGGAGAGGAGTGAGGAGATGAAGCGAGCTAGCTGGAAAGAAGCAGTCGTCTATCAAGTCTATTGGCGCAGTTTTAAGGATTCGAATGGGGACGGCATCGGTGATTTGCGAGGTGTCATCGACAAGCTAGATTACATCGCATCGCTTGGTGTCGATATCGTCTGGTTAAATCCATGTTACCGTTCTCCAGACATCGATAATGGCTATGATATTGCCGATTATTACACGATCATGGACAAGGCGGGGACGATGGGCGATCTACAAGAGTTGATCACAGCGGCTCACGCACGCGGCTTAAAGATAATTCTTGATTTGGTCGTCAATCATACGAGTGACCAGCATGACTGGTTCCGTCAGTCGCGGGACCGAATCCACGACAAGGATGATTGGTACATCTGGAAAGATGGAACGAAAGAGACGCCCCCGAACAATTGGCGGTCGTACTTTGCGCCGAGCCCTTGGACATGGAGTGAAGAGCGCGAACAATATTATTTCCATTCTTTTGCGAAAGAACAACCCGATTTGAACTGGGAACAACCGGCTGTCCGGCAAGCGATCTACGACATGATGAACTGGTGGATCGCTCAGGGGATTGACGGTTTCCGGATGGACGTCATCAACTTGATCAAAAAACGTTCGCTTGAGGATGTCGTCAATCCGTTTGATCTATCGTATCTCGGAAATCAACCAGGTGTGCACGACTTCCTTCAGGAAATGCATGCGAACGTCCTTGCCGGGAAAGACTTGTTCACGGTCGGTGAGATTCCGTTCGTCGGTCCGGAAGACGGTCTGTTATATGTCAGTGAAGAACGTGAAGAACTTCGGACACTGTTTCACTTCGAAATCGCGGACGACATGGAGGCGATGGATCTTTTACGTTTCAAGGAAATTCAGAAACGATGGTATGACGTCTTGTATCCGTTAGGCGTCAATTCACAGTTTCTCAACAACCACGATCATACGCGACAAGTGACTCGCTTTGGCAGTGAACGATACCGAGTCGAGAGTGCGAAACTACTCGGTTTGATGTTGCATACATTACCTGGCATTCCATACGTGTATCAAGGAGAAGAGATTGGGATGACGGGGATTCGCTTCTCGGATCCGTCGCTCTATCAAGACGTCGCCTTTCGCAATCGATACGAAGAGCGCGTCGCTGGCGGCGAGGATCCGGAGGTCGTACTCTCGTCAATGCAGTTACTCGCACGCGATAATTCCCGCACGCCGATGCAGTGGGACGGTACGCACGCGGCAGGCTTTACGAGTGGGAAACCGTGGTTAGCGGTCAATCCGAATTACACGGACATCAACGTCGCACAAGCAGAAGCCGATCCATCATCCGTACTTGCCTTCTACCGAGCATTGATTCAGATGCGAAAGGATCATCCAATCATGGTCTATGGTACGTATCGCGACTTAGCTCTTCATGATCCGTATCTCTACATCTATGAGCGGGAACTAGAAGGAGAAGTGTGGCGGATCGTTCTCAACGTGCATGACGAACCGATGCAAACTGCCTTCGTTTTATCACAAGATAAGTTGCTTGTGTCGAACTATCCAGATATCTCGGATGAACTACGTCCTTATGAAGCACGTGTATATCGATATACTGTTACAGAACAGAATTGAACTACTGGACGAAAAAACATCCGCGACGTGTCAGGAACGCGTCGCGGATGTTTTTTCGTGTGTTATTTGAAAGGTGACGATTTTTTCGTCTGTAAGACTTGCGTGAATCGATCGACGGCTTGGCGCATCTCGTAACTTGGTCCAAGGATGAGGGGACCATGTCCGACGGCAAGAATATCTGGAGACAGTTCCGTTAATTGATCGGCGGAGCGAAGAGCAACGTCCGGATCCCATGTCGCAAGTGCTGGGAACGGAAATTGCCAACGGACGTCACCGGAGACAGCGAGTCCCCCTTGTGTCTGAAAGGCATCTCCGGCGATTAGCATCCGACTACCTTCATGCCAAAGAGAAATCGAACCAGGTGTATGACCTGGCGAGGCGATGACGCTGAGGCTACCGACTTGTTGACCACTTTCGAGCAAACGATCTGGACGTGTTTTGATGTTTTTCGGAATACCGCCTTTTAAAGGAGTCGTTTCGCCTTCGCGTAGCGTCTCGTCCCCACTGAGCAATGCGGCATCACGGTAACTGATGCAGACTTGAGCGAGAGGAAAGGCATTCGCAAGGAAATCGAGCGAGCCGACATGATCGGCATGTGCGTGTGTCAGGATAATTGCGCCGAGCGGTTTTTCTTGCTTTCGAATATAGTGATAAAGCGCCTTTGCGTTGATTCCGAGTCCGGCGTCAATCAATGTCAAACTGTCTGCTTCTTCAAACAGGTAGCAATTGACCGGGAAAAAGGATGGGGTCGTCTGCAATTGGTGTAAACGTTCGATGATCGTGACACGCATCGGCTTCACTCCTTCAAAAAGTAAATAGACTTCTTCTTTAGTATCGTCTGTTTTTGAATAGGCGTCTAGACGGATTATGTGTAAAAAGAGGCACCATCTATTACTAGATGATCCCTCCCATGCTAATTATTCAAATGTCACAGCGAAGACAGCACCGGCATGTGGTGCATCATCTCCGTTGGCAGCTGTCGTGACGAGTAATCGATCTTCGTAAAAAATCGGACATGTCGGATTCGAGACAGGGAAGTCGACATGATCCAGTTTTTCGCCCGTCGTAAGATTCCAACGTGTGATACATGATCCGGCGTAATGTGCGATCCAAGCATGACCTTCAGCATCCTTCGTCATACCATCCGGGAATCCTTCTTCCTCTTCGAGATCAACGGCGACGCGTTTATTCGAAAGTGGGGCATCGGGAGCGTAGTCGAAGGCATAGACTTTTTTTGTTGGTGTATCGATATGATAGAGCGTCTTGCCATCTTCTGACCAGACGAGTCCATTGGAGTTCGTCAAGTCTTCGTGTAAAACATCGATGGAACCGTCATGACGCAGACGGAACAGCCCAGCTGTTTTACCGTCTTCTTCATTAATGCTACCAGCGACATATTGTCCGGTCGGATCGAGCTTACCATCGTTCATCCGATCAGAATCCGGTAATGACAATTGATGTTCGAGAGACAGATGACCTTCCTTGAGATCGAACGTGCCAAAGCCATGTGCTGATGTGACACGCAATAAGTCCGGAGCGTCCGTCAAGGCAATCGATGTAATAGCGCTTGGCAACGTATATGGTTTAAGTGCTTCTGTAACAAGATCATATGAAAAGAGCAGTTGATTCGGAATATCGACGAAATAAAAGCGTTTTGTTTTTGCGTCGTAAACAGGGGATTCACCTGTCTTGCAGGTGATATCAATGAATAGGGAAACGGTCATGAGTACTCTTCCTCCTAAGCGGACGGCTCTACATGCTGTCCAAGTAATAACAATTTAGTATACCTGTTTTGATACGCAATCAAACCTAAGTCAAGGTGTACCCTCGCATCGACTTTGGGAAAAGAAACGTTTAAAAAAATAGCCTGCTTCCAAAGCAGACTATCGGTATGAACGTGACGTCAGCGGCTTTTCACCAGTAGGTTGACCGCTTCCTTCACGAGTTCTTCTGTTTGTCCATCGCCGTTTTGTTCTGCTTCCTTGACACACTCGATCAAATTCGAGCTAACGACGACGCCGATCGTCCGGTCAATCGCAGAACGGGCAGCGGAGAGCTGGGTGATGACATCGCGGCAATCTTGCCCTTCTTCCATCATCCGTAAAATACCTCGTAGCTGTCCTTCAATCCGACTAACACGGTTTTTCATCTTCCGATCATAATCCATCTTTATTCCTCCGATTCCCGTTGACCTGACGTCATGTAGTATCTTTATGCTATGCCCATTACGGTATCGCTGTCAATTCAGCAGAATTTTAAGCTATACTTTTAATAGAATGAGGGAATATGGATGTGGTGAAGTTTTTTACTTAGAAAATGGATGAAATCGAAAACGATTTGGTGTCAGCTTACGTATACTATATGATAGGGCTGACGTCAGAAGGAGGAGAAGGATGCACACTCAATCCGATGAATCGCTTTATCATCTGATGCGTAGCGGTGACGAGCAAGCTCTCGAGACATTATACGATAAGTACGAGAGGTTATTGTTTTCATTCGCCCATCGCTTTACGAATAATGACCGGTTGTCCGAAGAAGTCATACAGGAAGTATGGATGAAGATTTGGAATGGTCGTGTTGATTTTGATACACAAAAAGGAAAGTTTTCATCGTGGATTTTAACGATTACACGTAACGCGGCACTCGATTGTCTCCGTCGTGAAAAACGACAACCGACGATCGAAGTCGAAGAGCGGGATGGTGGATACGACGAGCCGGTCGAGCGGACGGTCATGCAGCGCGAAACGGCTGCTGAAGTACGCGGCGCGGTCAGTGAATTGAAGC
The DNA here is from genome assembly GCF_002385115.1 of Exiguobacterium sp. UBA3968. Taxonomy (NCBI): domain Bacteria; kingdom Bacillati; phylum Bacillota; class Bacilli; order Caryophanales; genus Exiguobacterium; species Exiguobacterium sp. UBA3968. The sequence goes on along the minus strand of NZ_DGCW01000005.1, from coordinate 1,881,008 downwards.
CAGAACAGCAAGAGCTGATCGAACTCGTTTACTTCCAGGGGATGACGCAACAACAGATTTCAGAGCAGCTCGATTTACCTCTTGGAACGGTCAAGACGCGAATCAGGAGCGCGATTCAAGCATTACGAAAACGAATGGATGGGAGGGAACGAGATGGAAGAACGTTGTCATGACTTAATCGATTATTTTAATGGAACATTATCCGCAGCTGATCGCGACGCGTTCGAAGCGCATCTTTCGACGTGCGAAGAATGTCGTGAAGCGCTTTTAGAAATGGAAGAACTCATGCTTCCCATCGCTGAATCGCTTCCGGAGCGACCCGTTCCTGCAGGTATGAAAGCGCGAATTCTTGGAGAAGTCCTTGGTTCAGCAGAGGCAGCGTCTCCGAAGGAAGCACCGATGACTACTCCGGTAGACATTAAACAAGCACGTCAGCAACAAACGAAGAAGAAGAGTGTGCCACTCGGTTGGTTGATGAGTATCGCCGCCGCCTTGATTCTCTCGCTTGGTGCGAATGCCTACTTCCTGTCACAGGAAGAGAGCACAGATACACCAGAGACGTTAGCCATGGATGAGATCAAAGGGATGGGGAACTTTGAAAGTACCGAGTCCATTAAAGGATCGAGCATGATTTTCACGCAAAACGATAAATCGTATATGCTCGTTCAACTGAAAGATTTACCACCGCTTCAAAAAGGTCAGCTCTATCAATTGTGGACGCTCGAAGGAGAGACACCTACTGCGAACGGTGTCATCGAAAAAGATGGAGAGGCAGCAGCCGTCTTCCCGCTTAAAGGAGACGGAAAAGTTGATGCCGTCGCCATCACGGTCGAACCCGAACCGGATTTAGAAAAACCGACGGGTGAAATCGTCGCATCGGTAGCACTCTAAAAATGATGTTTAACGGATCCGTCTCGAGCGGATCCGTTTTTGTGTAAGAAGTCGAGTGGATTAGGTAAAAAAGTGATGGAATGATAAGAAATCAAACGAATTTCTAAATTTCACTGAAAAAAAGAGTCAGAGCAGACGATAGTTAGGAGAATGACATTTCATAAGGAGAGACCTCATACAATGAATGAATGGATCATCTTAACGAAACACTACGAAGTGACATTGGTCGTGTTATCGGTGCTCGTTGCCATCCTCGGCTCATATGGTTCACTGGAGTTAAATCGTCGTCTAGCGAAAGCGACTTCCTTAAAGAAGCGTGCCTTGTTCCTCTCGTCGTTGACGATGGGGTTATCGATCTGGGGAATGCATTTCGTCGGGATGGGAGCATTCTCTCTGTCCGTCACGGTTCGCTATGATTGGTTTTTAATGTTCTTATCCGTCATTCCCGCTATTTTGGCTGCTTTCATTGCCTTTCATTTGTTGTACTCGTCGACGATTACGCGAAAGAAGGTCATTTTAGCAGGATCCCTGATGGGGAGCGGAATCGCTACGATGCATTACCTTGGCATGATGGCGATGGAGTTCGGTGGAGCCGTTCGGTATGAGAAAAGTTTATTTTTTTTATCCGTCCTGATTGCAGTCACTGTCGCCTATATCGCCTTGCTACTGCTTCATCGCTTGAGACATGTCGATAAGAAACGGATCTTGATTCCCATCGCAGTCGTGATGGGGTTTGCCATCTCTTCGATGCATTATGTCGGAATGCTCGGCACATCGTTCTGTATTCCAGCCTCAGATGCCGGACTTATCGGTGATGCTCCAATCACGTCGAACATCTTGAATGAAGTCGCGATACCGGTCTTCTTGATTCTCGTGTTGATTGCAGGTCTCTACATTCACCTCGAACGTCGTGCACTGCAGATGATGGCGTATACCGATCATCTGACGGGATTAAACAACCGACGATGGCTCGATCATCACATGACAAAAGTCGATGCCCAGTATGGTCGTGCTAAGCAGGAGATGGCGATGGCGTTACTTGATCTTGATGGATACAAATGGGTCAATGACACATTCGGATTCGATAAGGGAGATGCGGTCATCCGCCAATTCGCAGAACGGATGTTACAGACGTTGAAGGAAGATGAAGCGTGTATTCGTTATAACGGGACGCAGTTCTTCCTCATCAAACGTGTCTCACAAGAAGACATGACAGATGTTTTCGAACAAATTTTAGACGATGTACGTCTTCCGATTGATCTCGAAGATCAACCGGTTCATTTGACAGCAACGATGGGCGTCATCCTCCCGAATGCGAAGGAATCACTTGAGATGCGAATCGGTCAGATGGAGAGTGCGCTTCGGGCTGGCAAAAATGAGGGACGTGATCGCTTCATCGTGTATGATGACTCACTACACTCGGATCGTAGAGAGCAATTGATTGTCGGATCCTTACGCCGGGCGATGACGGATTTCAAGGAGTTCGCCCTCGTCTATCAACCGAAGATCGCCCTTGCGACGGGAAAAGTTGATCAAGCGGAAGTCTTGATCCGCTGGAATCATCCGAAGTTTGGTTTCATCTCACCGGCGGAGTTCATCCCGCTTGCAGAAAAATACAGTTTGATTCACCGTTTAACTGAGTGGGTACTCAAAGAAACCGTCGCCCAGATGGAGATTTGGAAGAAGGAAGATTATTTCATTCGCCAAGTCTCGGTGAACTTATCGGCGATGCATTTCCGGTCCGAGTCACACAACTTAATGATTAAGGAAATCGTCCACCATTCATTGAAGAATGGGAGCGAACTACAGCTACAGCTTGAAATCACGGAAACATCCGTCATGGAGAACCTCGACCGGGCAATGATGATGCTCGGTGAACTGAAACAACTCAGTCTGACGATCGCACTTGATGATTTCGGAACGGGTCTATCATCATTGACACACCTGAAGCATCTCCCGATTGATATCCTGAAGATCGATAAATCGTTCATCGATGAAGTCCCGCATGACGAACGCGGAACGGCAATCACGGAAATGATCATTCAGCTTGCGAAGAGTCTCGGGATCGAAGTCGTCGCGGAAGGCGTCGAGACACTCGAACAGCATCTTTTCCTGAAACGTCTCGGTTGTGATTATGGACAAGGTTATTATTACAGTAAGCCGATGCATGTGAAGGATCTGAATCAGCGGACGATTGAAGAGACCGTTCTAAATGTCGGATAAAGCAATCCAAACACGACTTTCGTTCGTATACTAGATAAGCATGCGAGGATGATGCATGCGACGTCTGGGGGGACGCAAAGCGCTGGATTTTCTCACCAGCTTGTGCACGGCGCAGACAGACATCTAGTACATTCAATCATACTCAGACCATCCAAGCTTTTAACGTAGCACCTGTCTGTTCGAACACAAACAAAGGCAACTTCCATCGCGGAAGTTGCCTTTTTCGTCTGTGCTTATGAACGAACCGTCAGGACACAGCCTGTTTGATCCGTAACGAGCACGTTCGTATTGAAGTATTGTCCATCGCTTTTAAGGATTAACGCTTTTTTCTCCGCGTTGTAATCGAGCGTCATGTCTTGATCGAGGAAATGACTCGACCATCGTTTGACAAGAACGGGTCCGACATTCGAGTCGATCGTCATGTCTTCCGGTGTCGCTTCATCGACGAGACGAATACTGAAAATACCAGAGTTTCCGCAACCGCAACCTTCTGTATCGTAGTAGAGGTGTAGTTGACCGGATACTTCACCGCGTAATTGATTGATTCGTTCCTGAGCAGATGGTGTAAATGTGATGTTCATGGTCATTCACTCCTTTTCTCTAGTATACGCCGTTCGAATGAGAAAGGAACGTCACTTGCTCACGCTGACTCGACGGCGCATCCGTACAAGAAGGAAGATATACCCGGCTAACAATAAGACGACGCTACCGAGAACCGCCGTATCGACGAGACCGTTATCCGACTCGAAATTGATTGCGATGTACGCCCAGACGAAGACGAGCGGATAAATCGGATCGCGGTTTGCGAACATGAAGAGAAGGGCGACGATGACACCGACGACCAGCATAATCATCGTCCAACCGGCATCTCCGATTCCAAGCCACGACGTCACGCCCTCTGCGTTGATCGTTAGGAAGATGTCGGCGATCGTTGCGACCGATACCCAGCCGAGATAAAGCGAGAAAGGTAGCTTGAAGCGTAAGCCTTTCGTCTCGCGGTCGATTTTCGAGTAGATGACGATCAATGACAGCAAGAGACCAACGATGACGACGACAGATACGACGAACAATTCGAAGGTGAATGAGACAATCCAGCCAGCATTGAATAAACAGCAGATCAGGAACCATGGTCCGATTTTTTTCGCCAGTTCATGTTCCTTGAATTTTGGGATCGTTTGGAGAATCAACCAAATGAGTAAAATCGTATAGATCAATCCCCAAATCGAGAACGCATAACCAGCCGGTTTGAATAACGTAAAGATGGAGTCAGAAATCCGTCCTGTCTTTCCACCATCGAGGGCGTTCACAGCAATCGTAAAGATGAAGCCGACCCAGTTAAGCCAAATCCATTTATTTTTCAAACAAAAAACCTCCTTTATTCTCTAAAGAAGGTTTACCCAAAAATCATTTTCATTAGTCATCATGGTCGACGCGTCGGGTTCAAAAAGGACATGCCGATGGCGGGGTTTCCGGTATGTGAACCGAGAACCGGCGTTAAATCATCGATTCGGACCCGGACGTCGAACTGTGCTTCGAGTCGATTTTTCCAATCGAGCGCCAGTTCATACGCTGTCGCGTGGAACAACGAGATGTCCGTCACTTGACCGCGCTCGAGAATCAAAACAAGGTGATCAAAAATCTTTGAATGGGCTTTCTTGAACGTCCGAACGGTTTGGTATGGAACGATCTTTCCTTCTTCGAAGTGGAACAACGGACGCAGTTGCAACAAGTTACCGACGAATGCCTTCGTCGAGGATATCCGTCCACCGGCTTGCAATTGATCGAGGTTCGCGACAGTGAATTCGATATGGTGGTCGAAACGACGCTCCAGAATGATCTGTTCGACGGATTCAATCGAATGTCCCGCTTCGACGAGCTCGATTGCCTCTGCTAAGAGCTGACCAGCCGGATAAATCCCACAACGAGAATCAATCGCGATCAAGCGGAAGCCGGCAATTTCTGCGCCTTGGACGGACGCGTTATACGTTCCGCTCAGTTCACTCGACAGGTGGACAGCAAAACCGATGTCGTAATCTTCTTTTAGTCGTTCGTAGTGTTCGGTAAAACTACCGATGGAAGGTTGGCTCGTCGTCACTTTATGTTTTGCATCAATCCAGCTATAGACGGTTTCCGCATTTACATCGACCCCATCGATGAAACTTTCACCATCCTTCATGACGAGTAAAGGGACAACCGAGAGATCGTCGCGCTTTGCGATCGTATCCGGTAAAATCGTCGTACTATCAGTGATCCAAGCAATCCGCATTACAAGTTCCTCCTCAAATTAGTACCTGATAATAATTGTAGGTGTAAGCGTTCTCGCTGTCAAATGAACATTAAAAAATATCAAACGTTTTAGTTGATTAAATAATGAAATACGCTATAATCGGTACGTGATTAGTAAACTTTTAGTCATCTTATACTAAACTAAGCCGATGAGAGGAGGACGTCGATTGTACTCAATCGGACAAAAAATCAAGAACCTCCGTCTTCAAAAGGGATTGACGCAAGAGGAACTCGGGGAAAGAACAGACCTGAGTAAAGGGTACATCTCGCAACTCGAACGGGAAATCAGTTCCCCATCGATCGAGACACTGTTTCATCTCCTTGAAGTCCTTGGCATCTCACCGAAGGATTTCTTTGATGAGGACGCACTTAATCAAAAAGTCGTCTATGGAGAAGAAGATGTCACAACATATGCGGACGAAGAACAAGGGTATCATGTCACATGGCTCATCCCGGAATCGAATGAAAAAGAGATGGAACCGGTCCTGCTGACACTTGCGCCAGGGGGAGCCTTCAAGACGTATGAACCTTCGGGGGCGGAGACATTCGTCTATGTGCTCGCGGGGAACGTCACGTTGACGCTCGGACGTCAGTCTTTTTTAGCGAAGCAAGGGGAGACACTTTACTATAAGGCTTCAGAAATTCATCAATTACGCAATGAGTCAATGCAAGAGACAAAGGTCCTCGTGACCGCAACCGACTCATACCTATAAAGGAGGAACTAGATTGGCAGATACTACGATCATTCAATTCAAGGACGTCACGAAACGTTATGACGATCAGACCGTTCTTGATCAAGTCAGCTTTGAAATCGAACGCGGCAAGTTCTATACGTTACTCGGACCATCGGGTTGCGGGAAAACGACGATCTTACGACTTATCGCCGGTTTTTCGGAAGCGACAGAGGGAGACATTATCTTCGACGGGAAACGGATCAATGATGTGCCGGCGAACAAACGTCAAGTTAATACCGTTTTCCAAGATTACGCACTGTTCCCACACTTAAATGTCTTCGAAAACATTGCTTTTGGTCTTCGGATCAAGAAGGTGAAGGAAGCGGAAATCGCACAACGTGTGACCGATGCATTGAAGTTCGTCAACTTGTCCGGTTATGAGAAACGGGAAATCACCGAGATGTCGGGTGGACAACGGCAGCGTGTCGCGATTGCCCGGGCAATCGTCAATGAACCGGAAGTCATCTTGCTCGATGAGCCGCTCTCGGCACTCGACTTGAAATTGCGGACAGAGATGCAATATGAGCTCCGCGACTTACAACGTCGTCTTGGGATCACGTTCATCTTCGTCACACATGACCAAGAAGAGGCACTCGCGATGTCAGATGAAATCTTCGTTCTCAATCACGGTGTCATTCAACAATCGGGAACGCCGACAGATATTTATGATGAACCGATCAACCGCTTCGTCGCGGACTTCATCGGCGAGTCGAATATCATTCCTGGACGTATGATTGAAGATTATCGAGTTTGGTTCGCAGAAAAAGAATTCGAATGTGTTGACCGCGGTCTTGAGCTGAACGAACCGGTCGAAATCGTCATTCGTCCCGAGGATCTTGAAATTACGAATGTGACACAAGGAAAACTAAAGGTTACGGTCGACTCACAGTTGTTCCGTGGGGTGCACTATGAAATCGCCTGTATGGATGAAGTCGGAAACGAATGGCTCGTCCACAGTACGAAAAAAGCGACGGTTGGTGAACAAATCGGTCTGACGTTTGATCCGGAAGCGATCCACGTCATGCGATTGAACGAGACGGAAGAAGAATTTGATAAGCGTCTGGAATCCTACGACGGGGTGTTATGATGCAGAAATCACGTAACTGGTATCTCATCCCGTATCTATTCTGGATCGCCTTATTCGTCATCGCACCAATTGTGCTCGTCGTCTATTATTCGTTTCTTGATCTTGATGGCAATTTCTCATTTGAGAACTACCGGAACTTCTTCACATCGACGTATCTAACGATGACGCTTAGTTCGTTCTGGTATGCTTTTTTGATCACCTTGTTTTCACTCTTGATCGGTTATCCGACGGCTTATTTGCTGACGAAGACGAAACATAAACAACTTTGGCTATTGCTCGTCATCTTGCCGACATGGATCAACTTATTGTTGAAAACCTACGCCTTCATCGGATTGTTCAGTACGTATGGTCTCGCAAATCAAACGCTTGAAGCGATCGGAATCGGACGGAAGCAAATCCTGTTTACCGATTTCAGTTTTGTCTTCGTCTCGGTTTACATTTTCATTCCGTTCATGATCCTACCGATCTTCAACGCGATAGAAAAACTGAACCCATCGCTCGTCTTCGCGGCACGTGATCTCGGAGCTTCAAATTTCACGACATTCCGTCGTGTCGTCTTTCCGTTGACACTTGACGGTGTGAAATCAGGCTGTCAGCTTGTCTTCATTCCGGCATTGTCACTGTTCATGATCACGCGTTTGATTGCCGGGAACCGCGTCATTACGCTCGGTACGGCGATTGAACAGCAATTCCTCGTGACACAGAACTGGGGCATGGGCGCTACGATTGCCGTCTTCCTCATCATCGCGATGGCAATCATCCTTGCCTTGACAAGTACGAAACGGAAGAAAGGAGCGACGACTTGATGAAACGTCTGAAACTAGCAAATCTTTATTTGATCGGTGTCTTCATCATTTTGTATGCTCCGATTTTTTATCTCGCATTCTATTCGTTCAACAGCGCTGATAACATGACGAACTTCGATTCGTTCACGTGGGATTGGTATAAGGAAGTCTTCCAAGATTCACGCTTGTTGATCATCGTCTTGAACACACTCGTCATCGCGTTGTTGTCAGCCGCAATCTCGACGATTCTCGGAGTATTCGGAGCGATCGGGATCCAGGCGGTCCGCAAGAAACGTGTCGAGACGTCGTTGTTGACGCTCAACAGTATCTTGATCGTCAGCCCCGATGTCATCATCGGAGCATCGTTTTTGATCTTCTTTACGATGCTTGGAATCCAGCTTGGCTTTACGTCAGTCTTACTCTCTCATATCGCATTTTCGGTACCGATCGTCGTCATTCTCGTCTTGCCGAAATTACAGGAGATGAGTCCAACGCTCGTCGATGCGGCGCGTGACTTAGGCGCGAGTCGCTGGGATGTCTTAACGAAGGTCGTCCTGCCGTATATCACACCCGGTATCTTTGCTGGATTCTTTACAGCATTGACGTATTCACTTGACGATTTTGCGGTGACATTCTTCGTAACAGGAAACGGCTTTACGACATTATCTGTCGAAATCTACTCACTTGCCCGCCAAGGGATTTCGATGAAGATCAATGCGTTGTCGACCGTCATCTTCTTGTTTACATTCCTGCTCGTCATCGGCTACTACTTCTTGAACCAACGAGCTGCTACGAAGCTTTCGCGACCGGAGGTGAAATGACCGTTGAAAAAATTGATTCAATTATTCGTCGCGATTTTCTTGATCTCGGGTGTCATCCTATTCACCTTGAATCAGTTAAACGAGACACAAGGGTATTCAGGTAAGAATGTCTTGAACATTTATAACTGGGGCGATTATATCGATCCGGCATTGATCAAACAGTTTGAAAAAGAGAGTGGCATCAAGGTCGTCTATCAGACATTCGACTCGAACGAAGCGATGTTGACGAAAATCGAACAGGGAGGAACGACGTACGATATCGCCGTTCCATCCGACTATGCGATCGCAAAGATGATCGATGAGAAGCTCGTCCTGCCGATTGATCATCAAAAAATCCCGAATCTCAAAAATATCGATTCACGTTTCTTGGATCTATCCTTTGATCCGAAAAATAAATATTCGATTCCGTATTTCTGGGGAACGGTCGGTATCGTCTACAACAAAGACTTGATCGGAAAAAAACCAACGAGCTGGAAGGATCTATGGGATCCGAAGCTGAAGAACCAGATTCTACTTGCCGATGGTGCGCGTGAAGTGATAGGTATGAGTTTGAACAGTCTCGGTTATTCCTTGAATGAGACGAATGAGTCGAAGCTACAGGAAGCAAAAGCGAACCTGATGCGTTTGACGCCAAATGTCAAAGCGATCGTCGGGGACGAAATCAAGTTATTGCTTGCGAACGAAGAAGCAGGACTTGGTGTCGTCTGGTCTGGAGATGCGAACGAGATCATGAGTGAAAACGACAAACTTGACTATGTCATTCCAAAAGAAGGCTCGAACGTCTGGTTCGATAATATCGTCATTCCAAAGACAGCTAAAAACGTCAAGGGAGCACATCAGTTCATCAACTTCATGTTACGCCCAGATATTTCAGCGAAAAATGCGGACTACGTCGGTTATTCGACACCGAACAAAGAAGGCTTAAAGTTACTCGACAAATCGGTTCGGACAGATAAACGATTCTATCCTGATAAACAAGTCACGGATACGCTTGAAGTCTATGAGAACCTCGGGAAGAAGATGCTCGCGCATTACAATGAGTTGTTCTTAGAGTTTAAGATGCATAAGAAATGAGGAAAAACCTAGTGCTAGGGGCACTAGGTTCTTTTTTTATTTCTCTTCATAAAAATAAATATAAGTTCCCAAAAAAAAACTGTAAAAACTGAATAATTTTTTGAAATAGGGGAATCAGTTTATTATCAACGCCTTTTTATAGGCACCGGGGAGGACATCATCATGAAACAAGTTCTAGGAATCATCTTAACTGCCGCTCTCACTGTCAGCATCGTGTCAGGCACTTCATATAAACAGCAACCGGTCGAGGCGTCAAAACAATCAGACGTCAAATGGCTTCAAGAAATTCAAACACAAGCGAAACAAGCGCGCTCACTCGATGGAAAAGTCGTACTTGAAAAAACGACACTTGCACAAGTACATAAAGCGTACAAAGGGGAAAAGAACTCCAATTGGTGTCAAAGTGGAAATGGTCTTGCTTCAGCAGATCGCTCCCTTCATTACTGTTCAACGTATGGCGTGAAGGACACAAAAGCTAAAGTTAGCGCCATCGTCTATGATCCAAAGCAAATCAAACGGACGGTGACGGTCAAAGAAGCTAAAAAAGCATATCCGACAGCGAAACTCGATAAAACATTCAACGTCATGACTGTTTCCTCGAAACAGGTCAACATTTATCTAAATTTAAATTCCGACCGTACACAAGTCATGTCAATTCTAGTAAAATATAACTAACGAAAAAGGATGACCGATTCGGCCATCCTTTTTATTTAATCGTTTTATAGAGTGGTACGAGATGCGAATAGGTATTTCGAATCATTTCGAGTAATTCTTCGCGTGACAGTTGATGAACTTGTTCTGCCGGAATATGGCGACCGACAAGGAACTCTGCTTTTTTGACGTCGTGGAAACGTTGTAACCCTTTTTGAAGATCCGTCGCGTGAACAGGAACCGCGTCTTTTTTCATATGGTCATAAGAAACGACGAAATCATCCGGAAGAGTCGTCAGCAGTTCCGTATGCTGTAACAGTTTTGATGCATATTGTTGTTTGTTCGGTAACTCATAAATATAAGCGAGCCAAATGAACAAGTGATCATCAAATAGACCGACTTGAAAGTGCGGATGTTTTTTATATCCACGTCTATCGGGCGAGAATGCCATCCATGTATCTTTCGGAGGATTGACCTTCCGCCGAGCATGTTGCGCGATGTGGACATGGACATCTTCTGCTGTTGCGACCGTCAAGTCAGGTGCGACTTCTTGACCGATGTCGCGGAAGACAGGCTGAATCCGTTCACGAATCGCCTCCATCCGGGGTTCTAATCCATCAATCTGAAATGTATCAAATGCATGTTGCGTGAATGTGTTTGTCATGAAAAATATCACCTCATATTAATTGTATCAAAGGATACTATCGAAGTTCGACATTTTGCTTGAAAAGTAGAATAATGGACATGTCGATTTCCAGTAATATACAACTACATACTTAAGAGGAAGGGGAATGTTTTGTGCGTCGTTTTCAACAATATCTCCTCCGAAGCTGGGCCGTTTTTTTCGTAATCGTCATTGGCATCGATCTTTTTGCGAAGTCAAAGGATTATAATCTCAGCATCGATTTGTTTACGTTCTTATTGATTGCCGTCTTGTCGACGATTTTCGTCATCGATCCTGTCCGCCGTCGTCATATGAGTTTTACCTTTCATTTTGGATTTGTTCTCTTTACGTTTTTATCATACGGTTTGTTATCAGCGATTTTCGTCGGTCAACTGACGATGCTCATCTATCAGTTGCGGACGATCCATACGCCGATCGGACGTCGTCGGATGTTGCACAACTATCCGTTCAATGTCGCGCTCGAGTTGTTTCTGATCGTGCCAGCAGGTCTTGCCTATAATGCCCTAGGTGGAACACACGGAGACGCATTCCTGTTGACAGAAAACATCGTTCCGTTACTAGCGATGGTCGCGATCCTTTGGATCGTACTCTTGTTACAATACCAGTTATCTCGATTTCTTCTCGGAGAAAACATTCCGAGTGACGTCATGTTCCAGCTCTTACGTTTTGAAGCAGTCGTCATCACGGCAGAACTGTTATATGGGATCTTCAGTACACTCGTCGTCCAAGGGAATGGGAATAGTGGACTCGTCATGGCAGCATTTGCATTGTTCATCATCAAACGAGCACTCGGGAGTTCGGTCGAAGCGTCTGATCGTATCGAACATTGGGAGCAGATCGAGCGATTGAAAGAAGCAGCTTGGAAGGACGGCGATGCACAGTTCATCATCGAGCGATATCTGCGACAGCTCAATCAATTCGTCAAACCGGATATCGCTTGGATTAAGTTTGATTTTGAAGAAGGCAAGCAGACTGTCTACTATTCGTTGAAGGATGGACGAAAGTTAAAAGCAGATCATGTCGAAGGACGAATCATTGAAGATATCATCGAAAAAGAAGAAGTCCTTCTTTACGGCATGCAACAGGAATGGGATATTCGTCTGTACGATTGTCTGCCAGAAGAAACACAATCTGTCCTCTTCATCCAACCGGAGGCGACGGAGACGATTAACTGCTCCTTATTCCTTGCGTCCCATGCGAGTGGAGAGTTCACGAAGGATTTCGGATACGAGTTATACCGCGCTTTACGTGTTCTATCATGGGCCGTTGAACGAGCGCACGAGCGAGAGCGGTTATTGACGGATAGTCGAACAGATGCGATGACAAAATTGCCAAACTATCGTGCGCTACAAGAGTGGGGCGATCGTCGTATTAAACAACGCGATCTGTATCCGTTCTCTGCATTGATGATTGATTTGGATCACTTTAAACAAATCAATGATACGTATGGTCATGAAGTCGGAGATGTCGTTTTATTTGAAGTCGCGAAGTTATTGATGCAAGCAACACGTATCACGGATCTCGTTGCGCGTTACGGGGGAGAGGAATTCGTCATCTTGCTACCAAATACGGATCTTGATTCCGCACAAATCGTTGCAGAACGGATTCGTGAGACGTTACATGCGCATCCTATTTTAGTTGAAGGTCACACCCTTCAGATCACAGCAAGTATCGGAATCGATACGTTAAAGGAACTTGGGGATCTCGCGAGTCTGATTCGAAATGCGGACCGGGCGATGTACGTCGGTGCCAAGTTCCAAGGACGCGATCGTGTCGCATCGTATCAGGAGTGGAAAGAGAAGGTCATTTAAAGAAGCGAATAGAAGGTGGCGGATGCGTCACCTTCTTTTTTGATGTAAAAAATCCTCCCAGTTCAAATGAACGAGAAGGATTGAAGAAGGTATAAGTTCATTGGGCTTGTTGTTTACTAAGGCGAATCTCGTTTTCGATCGCATGGATCGCGGCTGACCAAGACCCATAGCGATGAAGTAAGGCTTTCGTCGATGGTTTGTTGTTTCGCTTTGCCCATTCTCGATATGCTTCAAAGGAGAGGGAGAAGCCAACTTCTTCGATTGCTTGACGCAGGGAAGCAGCAAGTTCAGCTTTTGAATAGGTGACACTTGCTTCAAGTCCTGCTGCGGTACAGGCGTCATGCCATGAACCGAACATCTTGACGATATGATAGTGACTCGGGGCATGATGGACGGATTTACGCCACATTTGATACTTTTTGAGCGTGATCGTCGAGCCGACGTCTTGTGCATACCGTTCGAATGACTTTAAGATCTCGTCTTTCGTGTATTTAGGTGCACGCTCGAGTTCCTCCGGCTGTTGATCGACATTCCACTCGTATCCAGCAGCAGATAAGGCTTCTGGCCATGAACCGAATTGACGAATGATGTTTTCTGGCTGAGGCCAGTCATTCACGAGAGCATAACGGCGATAGACAGTGCGGCGTGGACGATCCTGGATGAGTTCACCGACCGCGCGGATGGCTTCAATCATCTCAAGTTGCTCTTCTGTATAACTCTGTTGACTCGTAAGTACACGTTGCTTCATGAGTGAGTCCTCCTTCCTAGTTCGATGTAATATTGAGGCAAAAGTCCTCTGTATTAGATATATCGGTACATTTCCATTAATTATGAATAATTCCCGCAAAATATTGTAAATAAAGTGAATCGGATTCTTTGCTTAGTATAAATGGAAGTCATGGAAATGAAAACAGAATGACACGAAATTTTAATTCTATTCAGAAAAATAGGACAAACGGCTCATATGGAAAAAAAGACCAGACACGCTCGTCAGCGAATCTGGTCTTCGGATATAACTTATTTTCCTTCAATGGAAGCCCATTTGTACGAAGTATCCGCACCAACTTTGTGGTTGACGACTCCTTTGACATACGGTTTACGTAGGAAGGATGCTCCACGTTGGTACATGACTGAGATGGCTTGATCATCCTCAAGGAGTGTTTTCTCAGCATCTTTCAGTGACTGCCAACGTTTTGCTGCATCGACTTCTTTTTGAGCCGATTTGATGAGTGAATCATACTTATCGCTTGTGTACTTACCACGATTGTATGGTCCACCTGTTACCCACATATCGAGGAACGTCATCGGATCCTGATAGTCAGGTCCCCATCCTGCGAATGACAGTTCGAACTCACCTTTTGATTCAAGATCCAATTTGTTCTTGAACGGTTGTTGTTTGATCGTGACTTCAAGACCTGGAAGGTTTTTCTCCCACTCGCCTTTGAGGTACTCAGAGATTTTCTTCGAGTTGTCATCATCGTATGAAAGAAGCTCGAGTTTCACCGATTTCTTACCGACTTCTTTGAGACCTTTTTCGAACGATGCTTTGGCTGAAGAAGCGTCGTATGACCCGAAGCCTTCGTTGCCGTCACGGAAGTCTTTACCGTCTGGACCTTTTGCGAAGTCTTTTGGTACATAGTAGTACGCAGGGATCGAACCGTTGTTCAAGAGGACTTTCGCCATCTGCGCTTTATCGTATCCCGAATCGATCGCTTTACGGATATCCTTGTTTTTCAAGAGTTCATTCTTGAAGTTCATTTGGATGTAGTACATTGACGCATCAAGACGCGTATCGAACTCTTTGCTATCTTTGTACTGATCAACGAACTCACTCGTCAGACCGACTTGGTCGACATCACCTTTTTCGTAAAGGTTGACGCTCGTTGAGACTTCCTTAACGATCTTGAAGTTGATGTCATCGAGCTTGACGTTGTCTTTATCCCAGTACTGGTCGTTCTTCTTAAAGCTCCAGCCGACTTCCGTCTTCCAATCCGAGAGGGTGAATGGTCCGTTGTAGAGGAATGTATCCGGCTTCGTCGCAAAGTTTTTCCCTTGTTTTTCGACGAATTCTTGCTTGAGCGGCATGAATGAACCAAAACCAGTCAATGATTTGAAGTATTCAGCCGGTTGCGTCAACTTGACTTCGAGTGTTTTGTCGTCGACCGCTTTAACTGCAACGTCATCTGCTTTCCCTTTACCCGTGTTGTACGCTTCCGCACCGTCGATGATATACATGATGTACGCATATTGCGAACCGCTCTTCGGATCGAGGACGCGTTTCCACGCATATTCGAAGTCTTTTGCTGTGACATCGCTGCCATCCGACCATTTTGAATCACGAAGTTTGAACGTGTATGTAAGTCCATCTTCCGAAACATCCACACTCTCAGCAACACCTGGTGTTGCTTCTTGTTTGTCGTCAAGACGGAACAGACCTTCTTGAACGTTGTTCAATACCGTGAAGGATACAGAGTCCGTTGCGACTGTCGGGCTAAGAGCCGGAATGTCTGAACCGCTCGTTAAGTTCAAGACTTGTTTGTCTGAAGTTTTGTCGCCTGACGTCGAGCCGCCTTCTTTTTTACCTTCATCTGTCGTCGAACATGCCGCAAGACTTGATCCAGCGATGGTCAGTGCTCCGACGAGTGCGAGTGCCTTTTTCTTCTTCATAAAGTAAATCCCTCCCAAAAGAAATAGATATATATGGTGAAACGAAAAGAACCGATAGGATAGCGATCCGGTGTCCGACTAAAAATAAGAGGGGTCATCGCCTTTTATTCTTAAGCTATGGAAAGCACCGGATCAACTTGTTATCAATAATAAATACAATATTCAGAAAAATCAATAGGATATTTTCAGATTATTTCAAAATTATTAAATTTGTGTGTGATACCAACGTTTCCTTACATGAAATTATTTTTATGTAAGGATAAAATTAGGAATATTAATAATCTGCACATACAAAAAGAACCAGTTGAATGATTCAACTGGTTCTTCGAATTATTTCCGTTCTTGTACGTATTGAAGTGCTTCTGCGACGTGATCTTTTACTTTCACACTACGCCATTCCTTGACGATTTCACCGGATTCATCGATTAAGAAAGTCGAGCGTACGATTCCATAATATTCCTTACCGTAGTTCTTCTTTAATTGCCAGACGCCATATTGTTCACAGACTTCGTGATCGACATCTGATAACAATTGAAACGGTAATTCGTATTTCGCGATAAAGTTCTGATGACGCTTTTGACTATCAGCGGAGACGCCGAGAATGACGGTGTTGTTCTCTTCAAAAGCTTGCGTCGCATCTCGGAAATCACATGCCTCGGTCGTACAACCCGGCGTTGAATCCTTTGGATAGAAATAAAGTACGACTTTTTTTCCGCGATAATCCTCAAGGGAGATTGGTTCTCCTTGTGCATTTGGAAGGGTGAATGTTGGTGCTTGCATGAAAAACTCCTCCTTATCCTAATTCCATGTTTAATTGATCCGCATATTTTTCAAGCTTCTTTTGAAGGCTTTCTTTTAACGGATCGAGTGCGATCAAGTACTTCTCATAATCCGTACCGGCTTTCGCTGTCTTCATGAGGAGAGGCTGTTCTTCCTCATACCAATCCGCATAGTCTTGATAGTAATCAACAAGCGTCTCAGGGTTTCCTTCATTTTTCAGCGCCTCACCATAAATCATCAGAATGTTACTGTTCATCTCAAGCGCCATATAATCCGTTTGCGCATTGACGCGAGAGAAGACGGCATCCTGTTCTTTTTCATCCGTTTTCCCGATTTCGTCTGCTGCTTTCGCATTGACACCATACTCATCGGCGTTAAACCCAGTGAACAGATCACCAAGCGTCGAGAAGACGGCCGGGTCGAACGTCGTTGGTGTCAGAACGATCTTCCACTCATCGTCTTTCTTCAATAACAGCTTCGATCCGCGGTTCGGGAGAATTGCTCCCTTCGCATCCTTGAATTCATGGATGATATAAGCGACGTCGCCCTTTTGGAACGACTTGACGATTTTACCAGGAATGACGTTCAAGTTCTTCGCACCAACGGCGAGGGGTTCAAGTTGTTTTGCATCACCTGTATATTCAATCGATGCGAGGTCTTTCGCATCTGCTCGTCCCGATTGACCGAGCGTTTTTTCATAGGTTTGATAGATATCGAGAACGGCTTGTTCAGCCTTCTGTTGTTTCGTTTCCGTCGTCTTCGGGGATTTGGTATTTGTAGAAGACGGGGAATCGTTTCCGCAACCGACGAGTACGAGACTGGTCGCAAGCAGCACTACGAGCGATCGTTTCATTCGAATTCCTCCTAGATGGGTGTTCCGTGATGATTTCATAGCTAATCTTGTCTCTACCATACAGGAAATTCGCTTTTTTGAGTAGGATATCGGTACACTAAACGAAAGGGGAGTGATAGATATGAAAATTCATATTACAGACGAGGCATTGCAATACTTTAAAAATGAGATGGAAGCACAATCGGGCGATACGATTCGCTTTTTCGCAAAATATGGTGGATCAACGGATTTAACGCAAGGTTTCTCCGTCGGCGTTCATATGGAAGAAGTCGAACGGGCAGCGGTCGAGGAAGTCGTCGACGGTATTCATTTCGTCGTATCTGACCAAGATGACTGGTTATTCCAAGGACAAGACGTCAAAGTCTCGATCGAAAACGAAGAGATTGTTTTTTCACAAGCGAAGGAATGATAGAGGAACGAGGAGAGACCGAATCGGTCGCTCCTTTATTTTTTTGACTAGAATAATTGTAAGCGGACTCATGCTTCTGTACAATGGAGAATGTAAGCGATTTAAAGTAGAGATTAAAGGGGGAATAGAGATGATTCCGTACAAACACGAACCATTCACGGACTTCTCACAAGAAGCAAACAAGAAAGCGTTCGAAGAGGCACTTGCACTCGTCACGCAAGAACTCGGCAAAGATTATCCGCTCGTCATCGGTGGAAAACATGTGACGACGGAAGATAAAATCGTCTCCGTCAATCCGGCCAACAAAGAAGAGATCGTCGGACGTGTCTCAAAAGCGACACAGGAACATGCAGAAGAAGCGATGCAAGCAGCAGTCACAGCCTTCGAAACATGGAAATTCGTCAATCCGTCTGTACGTGCGGACGTCCTATTCAAAGCAGCGAACATCATCCGTAAGCGGAAGCATGAGTTCTCTGCCTACCTCGTCAAAGAAGCAGGGAAGCCTTGGAATGAAGCGGATGCGGATACAGCAGAAGCAATCGACTTCCTCGAATACTACGCACGTCAGATGCTCGTCTTAAAAGACGGTAAGAAAGTCGAGAGTCGTCCAGGCGAATACAACCGTTACGATTACATTCCACTCGGTGTCGGTGTCATCATCTCACCATGGAACTTCCCACTCGCGATCATGGCTGGAACAGCCGTCGCAGCAATCGTGGCAGGGAACCCGATCCTCTTGAAACCAGCATCGACGACACCGGTCGTCGCAGCGAAATTCGTTGAAGTGATGGAGCAAGCTGGTCTTCCGGCAGGCGTCTTGAACTTCGTACCCGGTTCAGGAGCAGAAGTCGGCGACTACCTCGTCGATCACCCAAAAACACGTTTCATCAGCTTCACGGGATCACGTGATGTCGGTCTTCGCATCAATGAGCGGGCATCAAAACTGAACGAAGGTCAAATCTGGCTCAAACGTGTCATCGCGGAAATGGGCGGAAAAGATACGATGGTCATCGATGAGTCGGCTGACCTCGATTACGCAGCGGACATGATCACGAAAGCGGCATTCGGATTCTCAGGTCAAAAATGTTCAGCTTGTTCACGTGTCGTCGCACTCGACTCTGTCTATGACGAGTTGCTCGAAAAAGTCGTCGCGAACACGAACAAACTCAGCATCGGTAACCCGACGGATGTCTCAAACAATGTCGGACCAGTCATCGATGCAGCAGCCTTCAAGAAAATCACGTCGTACTTCGACGTCGCAAAAGAAGAAGGACGCATCGTCGCAGGTGGTACGGCTGACGATTCAACAGGATTCTTCGTCTCACCGACAGTCGTCGCGGACGTTCAACCAACGGATCGTTTGATGCAAGAAGAAATCTTCGGACCAGTCGTCGCCTTCACGAAAGCGAAAGATTTCAAAGAAGCAATTGATATCGCAAACAACACGGAATACGGATTGACAGGTGCTGTCATCACGCAAGACCGGACGAATCAAGAGTACGCACGTGCGAACTTCCACGTCGGTAACCTCTACTTCAACCGGGGTTGCACAGGCGCAATCGTTGGCTACCAACCATTTGGTGGGTTCAACATGTCAGGTACGGATTCGAAAGCGGGCGGACCGGATTACTTGACTTTACATCTTCAAGCAAAAACTACTTCAGAAATGTTCTGAAATGGTGTTTAATAGATGAAACGGGTGTGCGACCTGCACACCCGTTTTTCTTATATCACGGAAAAAGGGGGAGCAAGGATGAACGGAATGTGGTTCGCGATTTTGCTATATCTCGGCCTGATGGTCGCACTTGGCGTCATTGCGTATTATCGGACGAAGAACATGAATGACTATATGCTTGGAGGACGTACGATCGGTCCCGTCGTCACGGCGCTCTCTGCAGGAGCAAGTGACATGAGTGGGTGGCTGTTGATGGGTTTACCGGGTGCGATGTATGCAACTGGTCTGTCCAGTGGATGGATTGTCGTCGGATTATTACTTGGCGCTTATGCCAACTGGTTACTCGTCGCGCCTCGTCTGCGTGCGTATACGGCACATGCAGGGGATGCAATCACGATTCCCGATTACTTTGAAAAACGATTCCACGATAAAAGTGGTGTTTTGCGTACCGTTTCAGCTGGAGTTATTTTAATATTCTTTATAATGTACGCATCAAGTGGTTTTGTCGCAGGTGGTCGTTTATTCGAAGCTGTCTTTGGTCTTGAATATACAACAGGTCTTTGGATTCTCGCAGGGGTCGTCATTGCGTATGTCTTCCTCGGTGGTTTCCTTGCCGTCAGTTGGACGGACGTCGTGCAAGGGATGATCATGGTCATCGCATTGCTGATCGTACCAGCTGTCGCGCTGACTTTAAGTGGTGGGATTAATGATACATTGGAGACGATCCGGTCGACAGGCGGCTCGAAACTGGAACTGTTCAAAGGGACGACGACGATCGGTATCATCTCGCTTCTCGCGTGGGGACTCGGCTATTTTGGACAGCCGCATATCATCGTTCGTTTCATGGCGATTCGTAACTTACATGAGATGAAGTCGGCGCGTCGTGTCGGGATGATTTGGATGACGTTCTCGATCGTTGGTGCAATGGTGACGGGCTTGATCGGATATGCCTATTACACGCAACAAAGTGCAGGATTAAAAAATCCAGAGAATGTCTTCATTCAATTATCACGTGACCTTTTCCCAGGGTTCATTACAGGGTTGTTGCTTGCAGCCTTACTTGCTGCGATCATGTCGACGATTTCGACGCAGCTGCTCGTTTCTTCAAGTGCGGCAACGAATGATTTCTATCACCGTTTCTTTAAACGTGATGCTTCAGACCGTGAATTGATGTTGATGGGGCGTGCTATGGTTCTTGTCGTAGCGCTTCTTGCGATTCTCTTATCATTCGGTGCGGAGAAGTCGATCTTAACACTCGTCGGATACGCGTGGGCTGGTTTTGGTTCAGCGTTCGGTCCGGTCGTGCTGTTCAGCTTACTGTGGCGCCGGATGAACAAGACGGGAGCACTTGCTTCAATGATTACGGGATCTGTCGTTGTCATCGCTTGGATCCTCATTAACCAAAATGTAGATGGATTACCATCGTATATTTCGGAAATGTACGAGATGATTCCGGCATTCATCGCTTCGACGATCGCGCTCGTTATCGGTAGTCTCGTGACGAAGGAACCAAGTCAAGCAATCTATGATGAGTTCGATCAAGTACAAGCACAACTAAAAGGTGCAGAGCCTGAGCGAAAAATCGTCTAAATAACGGAAAGGGGTGTTTCCTGAGTAAAGGAGACACTCCTTTTTTTGTTTACTTGATACGTTATTATTTACCATAAACATATTTGTTGCGCTTACGCAAAATGAGCGTATAATAAAAACAAAAAGTGAGGTGAATGAGATGGTGACACAGCCACTTACACAAGACGTACCCAAAAAACGGACATATATCGGACCGGCGTTCGTTGCTGCCGTCGCGTACCTCGATCCGGGAAACTTTGCAACGAACATGACGGCAGGTGCTCAATATGGCTATTTACTGCTCTGGGTCATCGTTGCCTCGAACTTGATGGCCGTCGTCATTCAGTTCCTATCAGCCAAACTTGGAATCGTCAGCAATCTTAGTTTAGCGGAGGTGATTCGAGAAGAGTTATCGCCGGTCTATCGCTTCTTTTACTGGGTACAAGCGGAACTCGTCGCAATGGCGACCGATCTCGCGGAGTTCGTCGGAGCCGCACTCGGATTTCATTTACTGTTTGCGATCGACTTACGCATGGCGGCGCTGTTGACGGCAGTTTTATCATTCGTCATCCTCGGATTCGAGCAAAAGGGACTTCGACATTTCGAAGCCGTCATCGCGGTGCTCGTTTTAATCATCGCTGCTGCTTTTGCAATTGAAGTATTTGAAGTCCATCCGGTCTTTCGCGATCTATCGGCAGGATTGGTACCGGGATTTGAAGGTACGTCGAGTATCGTGCTTGCTGCCGGGATGCTCGGAGCAACCGTCATGCCACATGCGATCTATCTCCATTCCGATTTAACGAAGCGACGGATGGGACATGTTGCAAACAAAATACCGCTGTTACGAATCCAACGCTTCGATATTTGGGGAGCGATGCTGATCGCCGGAGCGGTCAACGGAGCAATGCTCGTCATCGCGGCCAGTGTATTTTACGGTACGAAATATCAAGCTGGTTCACTTGAAGCGATCTATGAGGGACTTCATGTCACGCTTGGTGGCATCGCGCCGTATCTGTTTGCAATTGCCTTACTCGTTTCAGGTCTTGCATCATCGAGTGTCGGTACGATGTCAGGTGACGCGATCATGCGCGGATTCCTCCATCTTCAATTGCCGTTGTTCGTTCGACGGACTGTGACGATGTTACCGGCGATTTTGTTGCTCTTCTCCGGTTTTGATCCGACACGAGCACTTGTCCTGAGTCAGGTCGCTTTATCGTTCGGGATTCCGTTCGCGCTAATCCCTTTGATTCGGGCGACAGCGAGTGAACGGTACATGGGGGAATATCGAAACAGTCATTTCATGAACGCGTTGGCATGGATCATCGTCTCGATCGTCATCGTCTTCAATATCTATTTACTCTTCGATGTCTTAGTATGAATATTCAGTATTTTTGTTTCGTCTGATTTAAACCGGGTATTTCATAACTAGAAGCTTTCCGCCCGGAAGCTTTGCTACCCCTATAAGGACGATGGTGCGGACCTCCCCCCGATGCACCATCGTCTTTTTTGTCTGGACAAAAAGTGCTATGATTAGAAATAGTGTAAAATATATCGCAAAAGTTCCGGAGGTGGAATGACATGGCAAAGATTAATGAGGAGCAAGTCCGCCACGTGGCGCATTTGGCACGCCTTGCCGTGACAGATGAAGAAGTAGCACAATTCACAGGACAACTCGAGAAGATTCTTGGGTTCGCTGAACAATTAAATGAACTCGATACGACAGGCGTCGAACCGACGACTCATGTCCTCGATTTAAAGAACGTCCTACGTAAGGACGAAGTACGTCCATCACTTCCGCGTACGGAAGTAGAACGACTCGCACCCGATTGGGAAGACGGACAAGTCCGCGTCCCAGCGGTGTTCGAATAAGGAGGAAATGACCCGATGTCACTTTTTGAACATGGTGTCAAAACATTACACACACTCATTCAGGATGGCGAAGTCAAAGCTTCTGAACTCGTCAAGGAATCCTTTGATCAAATCGACCGCGTCGACGGAAAAATCGGTGCGTTTCTCTCATTGAATGAAGAAGCGTTCGAGCAAGCGAAACGAATGGATGATGTCGCGAAACACGAAGCGAACCCACTGTTTGGTCTTCCAATCGGCGTCAAGGATAACATCGTCACGAAAGGAATGACGACGACATGTGGTTCGAAATTCCTTGAGAACTTCGTACCAGCACATGATGCGACGGTCGTCGAGCGTCTGCATGAAGCAGGGGCAATCACAATCGGGAAGTTGAACATGGATGAGTTCGCAATGGGTTCTTCAAACGAGAACTCAGCGTACAAACCGGTTCGCAATCCATGGAATACAAAACACGTTCCAGGCGGTTCTTCGGGTGGTTCAGCAGCTGCTGTCGCAGCAGGCGAAGTCTTGTTCAGCCTCGGTTCGGATACAGGTGGTTCGATTCGTCAACCGGCTGCCTATTGTGGTGTCGTTGGGTTGAAACCGACTTACGGTCTCGTCTCACGTTTTGGTCTCGTTGCGTTCGCGTCGTCCCTTGACCAAATTGGTCCGTTGACACGAACAGTCGAAGATAACGCGTATCTTTTGAGCGCGATCGCAGGACACTGTGAGATGGATTCGACGTCTGCGAACGTTGCAGCAACGGATTATACACAAGCGTTGACTGGTGATATCAAAGGTTTGAAGATCGCTGTTCCGAAAGAATACTTCGGCGAGGGTGTCAGTGAAGGCGTCAAAGCCAACATCCGTGAAGCGATCCAAAAACTCGAAGCACTCGGTGCGACGGTTGACGAAGTCTCACTTCCGAACTCGAAATATGCGCTTGCGACGTACTACTTACTCGCTTCATCAGAAGCATCTTCGAACCTCGCACGCTTTGACGGCATTCGTTACGGTGTCCGCGCGGAAGCGGACGCACTTGAAGATGTCTTCAAGTATTCCCGTTCACAAGGATTCGGAGACGAAGTCAAACGCCGGATCATGCTCGGAACGT
The DNA here is from genome assembly GCF_002385115.1 of Exiguobacterium sp. UBA3968. Classification (NCBI taxonomy): domain Bacteria; kingdom Bacillati; phylum Bacillota; class Bacilli; order Caryophanales; genus Exiguobacterium; species Exiguobacterium sp. UBA3968. The sequence goes on along the minus strand of NZ_DGCW01000005.1, from coordinate 1,857,045 downwards.
ATGCACTCAGCTCTGGTTACTACGATGCCTACTATAAAAAAGCACAACAAGCTCGGACGTTAATCAAAAAAGATTTCGAAGATGTCCTTGCGAACTATGACGTCATCATCGGACCAACAGCACCGACACCAGCATTCGAACTCGGTGCACAGCTCGATGACCCGGTCACGATGTATGCGAATGACATCTTGACGATTCCGATTAACTTAGCAGGTGTCCCAGCGATCTCGGTTCCAGCTGGATTCGTCGACGGTCTTCCGGTCGGCTTACAAATCATTGGAAAACATTTCGATGAGGCGACGATCTATCGCGCTGCGCATGCGTTTGAGCTTGCGACAGGTGGATTCGCGCTTCCGAAGTTATAAGGAGCGAATGTATCATGAACTTTGAAACGATCATCGGGATCGAGGTCCACGCCGAACTGAGCACGAACACGAAGATGTTCTGTGGTTGTGCGCGGGAATATGGCGCAGAGACGAACACGAAAACGTGTCCGATTTGTCTTGGACACCCGGGCGTCTTGCCGAAAATCAACGAAAAAGCCGTCGAACTCGCCGTTCGTGCAGCGATGGCACTCAACTGCCAAGTAGCCGATCAAACAAAATTCGACCGGAAGAACTATTTCTATCCGGATACGCCAAAAGCGTATCAAATCTCGCAGTTTGATCAACCAATCGGCTTTGATGGCTACATCGATGCGGAAGTCGATGGCGAAACGAAACGCTTCCGAATCGAACGTGTCCATCTGGAAGAAGATGCCGGTAAGATGAACCACACGGGTGCCAATCACTCGGTCGTCGACTTCAACCGGACAGGCGCACCGCTAATTGAGATCGTCAGTGAAGCGGATATGCGTTCACCGAAAGACGCAGTCGCCTACCTCGAACGTCTCAAGGAAGTCTTGCAATATGCAGGCGTCTCAGACGTCAAGATGGAAGAAGGATCACTCCGTTGCGACTGTAACATCTCGGTGCGTCCATACGGACAAGAGAAGTTCGGTACGAAAACAGAGCTCAAGAACTTAAACTCATTCGGAAACGTCTTAAAAGGGCTTGAGTTTGAAGAAGATCGTCACCGTAAACTATTGCTTGCGGGTGGTGTGATGCGTCAAGAAACACTCCGTTTCGATGAGACGAAAAAACAAACCGTCCTCATGCGTGTCAAGGAAGGGGCGTCGGACTATCGTTATTTCCCAGAGCCTGACCTCGTCAAGCTCGTACTGGATCACGATTGGAAAGAAGCGATTCGTGCCGGTATCCCGGAACTTCCAGATGCACGCCGTGTTCGTTATCAAGAAGAACTCGGTCTTTCAGCGTATGACGCGAAACAATTGACGGTCACACGTGAAATGGCAGAGTACTTCGAAGCGACACTTGCAGCTGGTGCAGAGCCAAAAGCAGCAGCCAACTGGACAGTCGGTGAGATCCAAGGTCACTTGAATAAATCGACGGAAACGTTCGAAACAGTCAAGATGACACCAGCGCGTTTGGCAGAGATGATCGACTTGATCGCAAGCGGCACGATTTCTTCGAAAATCGCCAAACAAGTCTTCACGGCAGTCATCGAAGAAGGTGTCGAGCCGCGTGCATACGTTGAAGCAAACGGTCTTGCACAAATTTCGGATGAAGGATTGTTGCGTGGTCTCATCGTCGAGATGTTCGAAGCGAACCCAGCCGTCGTCGAGGAGTTACTCGGTGGACGTGACCGGAAGAAAGGCTTCGTCATCGGTCAGATCATGAAGAAAACAAAAGGAATGGCAAACCCTGCTCTCCTTGATCAACTCTTCTACGAAGAGCTCGAAAAACTGAAATAAGTTCCACTTAAGATGGCGTCCGTCTCTACCTCGCTGAGGTGAAGAAACGGACGCTGTCTTTTTTGGCTTTGTAATGTCTCGAGAGTTCATGTAGAATAAAACAGTTATGTATCAAATGAACGGTTGAGTCAAAAAGGAGAAAATCTTATGAGACCTAGAGCGCGCGTGATTTATAACCCGACTTCCGGGAAAGAGATGGTTAAACGAAACTTACCGTATATCCTCGACCGACTCGAAGCAGCGGGTTATGAGACATCTGTCTACTCGACGAAAGCGGTCGGCGATGCGACGTATGAAGCAGCACGAGCATGCGAAGCAGACTTTGATCTTGTCGTCGCTGCAGGCGGCGATGGTACGTTGAATGAAGTGATCAGCGGAATGGCAGCTTATAGCAAACGTCCAAAGCTTGGTGTACTACCTGTTGGAACGACGAATGACTTTGGTCGAGCGATGCGTATTCCGTTGACGATCGAAGGGGCGATGGATGTCATCTGCACAGGACATACGATGCCAGTCGATATCGGTAAGATCGAAGGGTCGACAGGCGTCCATTACTTCATCAACATCGCCGGTGGCGGCATCATGACAGAACTGTCGTACGAAGTGCCTTCAAAGCTGAAGACGGCACTCGGACAGCTCGCGTACTATGTCAAAGGGATGGAGAAACTTCCGCAAATCCGACCAACATATGTCGAACTGGAGCATGAAAAGGGTATATTCAAAGGAGAAGTCATGTTGTTCTTGACATCCAATACGAACTCTGTCGGCGGATTCGAGAAGTTGTCACCGAACGCGTCACTTAACGATGGGCGATTTGATCTCTTCATCCTGAAGAAATGTAACCTCGTCGAATTAATTCGTGTCATGCGTCTTGCCTTGAAAGGGGATCATTTCTCGGACCCTTGCATCGAGCATGTCACGACCTCATTCGTCCGTATGAAGAACACATCAGAGATGAGTTTGAACATTGATGGTGAGTTTGGCGGCATCTGCGAAGGCGAGATGACGAATCTTCGCTCTCATTTCGAAGTCATGACACCAAAGTTCCGGATCGAAGAAATGGAACAGATTAATACACAACTACAAGAAGCAGAAATGAACCTCGCGTGAAGCGAGGTTTTTAAGGAGGATATTCATGATTCCAGTACAAAAGAACGATGAACACGTCGTCGAGATCGTCGACCTGACACATGAAGGGTCAGGGGTCGCGCGCATCGATGGATATACGGTCTTCATCCCAGGCGCATTGCCAACGGAGCAGGTCAAGATCAAGATCACGAAAACGACGAAGTCTTACGGATTCGGTCGCATCATCCGTCAAAAGACGAAGAGTGCCGATCGTGTCGAGCCACCTTGCCCAGTTTACAACCAGTGTGGCGGTTGCCAATTGCAACATTTGTCATACGACGCAGAACTCAAGTTCAAGCACAACCGCGTTCGTGACGCTTTCGCGCGCCTAGCAGGCCTCGAGATTCCGGTCCACGAGACGATGGGTATGGAAGATCCATGGGGTTACCGCAACAAGGCACAAGTACCGGTCGCGTTCCAATCGAACAAATTGATGGCTGGCTTCTATCAAAAACGGAGCCACCGGATCATCGATATGGACTACTGCTTGATCCAAAACAAAGAAAACGATGAAGCTGTCCAAGCGGTTCGTAAAGTCCTCGCTGACTTAAAAGTCCCAGCATACGACGAGAAGAAAAAAGCAGGTGTCATTCGTCATATCATGGCACGTCATGGCTACCATACGAACGAGTTGATGGTCGTTCTCGTCACGAAGGTCAAACAACTTCGCGGTATCGATAAAATCGTCGAAGGAATCTTAAAGGCGTTACCGAACGTCACTTCGATCCAGCACAACATCAACCCGGATGATACGAACGTCATTCTTGGGAAAAAGAACGTCGTCTTGTACGGACCGTCCGTCATTCGCGATCAAATCGCTGGTTTGACATATGAGATCTCACCGCATTCGTTCTTCCAAGTCAACCCGTTGCAAACAGAGAAACTCTACGCGAAAGCGCTCGAGTATGCTCAGTTGACAGGAGATGAGACAGTCGTTGATGCATACTGTGGAATCGGTTCGATTTCATTGTCACTCGCAAAACAAGCGAAGCACGTCTACGGTATCGAAATCGTACCGCAAGCAATCGATGACGCACGCCGGAACGCACAAGCGAACGGGATCGAGAACGTGACGTTCGAGTACGGTGCAGCTGAGAAGGTCATGCCAGCACTCGTCAAAGCGGGTATTCAGCCGGACGTCATCGTCGTCGACCCACCACGTAAAGGCTGTGACGAAGAGTTCTTACGTGCTGCAGCAGATGTCGCACCGAAGCGGATCGTCTACGTCTCATGTAATGCGTCGACACAAGCACGTGACGCGAAGTTGTTGACGGAGCTCGGTTATACACTCGTTGAAGTGACACCGGTCGATATGTTCCCGCATACGACACACGTTGAGAGCGTTGCCTTGTTCGTCCGTAACTAAATCGTTTTGAATGCCTCTTTCCACTAAGGAAGGAGGCTTTTTTGTCTTTACGCTTAGCAATTAATGGGTGGGAACAAAAAATGAGAAACGGCTTTATTAAACCATTTCTCATTTTGATAATCGTCATTCTGTTTCTGTTGTTTCATCCTCAATCGTTGACTGTGCTGTGCTCGGGAACAACTCAGCAAGAACACGTTCACTTGCCGTGCCGTCATCCAAGCTACAGAACCGTTCGAGGAAGCGATCATACTTTTCTTGATACGCGACGGACTTCGTATCAATCTGTTCGATATAATCGATGACTTGGTCCGTTTCCTTCAAGAGTGGTCCCGGAACGACTGCTTCGAAATCGAAGTAAAATCCACGTAACGTCGATGCATATTTCTCTAAGTCATACGTAAAGAAGATCATCGGACGTTGTAAGTGCGCATAATCGAAGAAGACAGACGAATAGTCGGTGATTAGCACGTCACTGACTAAATACAACTCTGCGATATCACCGTATGACGACACGTCATAGGCAAATCCTTCATGTCCACTGATGTCCATGTTTTGTGCAATCAAGTAATGCATCCGGAGTAAGACGACGTAGTCGTCACCGAGTCGGGCTTGCATCTCGTTCAAGTCGAGTTGGAGATCAAAGCGGTATTTTCCACGCGCAATGAACTCGTCATCCCGCCATGTCGGTGCGTACAAAACGACTTTCTTGTCGGCTGGAATATCCAGACGCGCTTTGATTTCGCTGATTAAACCAGCTTGATCGTCCGCATACAAGAGATCGTTTCGCGGATAACCTGTCTCAAGCATCGTATTTTGGAAACCGAACGCACTCTTGAAGATTTCGCTCGAATACGCATTCGGAGAAATCAAGTAGTTCCATTCCTGTGCTTGATTGTAGAAGTTCCGTTTGTAGCGTGTCGCATTCGTTCCCGCCATATGGACTTCTTCCATGTCGAGACCTAGTCGTTTTAATGGTGTACCGTGCCATGTCTGGAGATAGATTGTTTCTTCGCGTTTTTTCAAGCTCAGTGGCTGACGCGTGTTGAAGATCCAATACTTCGCACGTGCCATCGCTTGGTAGTACGCGAAGCTATTTTTGAGCACCCAGTTCGGACAAGCTTCCTTGACGTCATCTGAAGGTTCTTTCGAGAAAATCCAGACGAGTTCAAGTTCAGGGCGTTGTTCTTTTAATTTCAGGTAAAGCGCCTTTGGATTATCAGAATAGCTCCGACCGAGGAAACTCTCAAATAAGACGAGGTTCTCTTTGACCGGCATCTTTTGGAACAGGCGATAGAGCATCAGACCGTTCTTGATCTTTTTACGTCGTGCCGTCCGTAGCGTTCGTTTTGTCTTCACGGCAGTGATGTATGAACGGAACATGAAGTAGGAACCTGTCGACCATGCTTGTAGATACTTACTTCGTGTCTTCGTCCGTCTTAAATCGTAAGCGACGTGACGGAATACATCTGCCTGCTGACTTTTTGACGTGCTTCGTTCAAGCAACGCACGACCACGTTTTGAGATGAATCGTTTGTACCATGTATTCAAGAACTTTTGAACAGTGTTATCCATCGTATGCGCAGATAACATACCATAGATCCGTGAGATATCAGTCAATGTCGTGATATCGCGTGCTTGATAGAGTGATTGTCCCTCGAGTGGTGTACTGCGTGAGTTTCGACCGTAGACGACATAACTGACCGATGTCAGGTTCGTCAGTTTCGCGATAATCGTATGCGCGATGATCGTATCAGCAAACCATCGTGTCTCAAGAACCGGCAAATCGCTCAGCAATTCCTTTTTGATCATCCATCCGTGAATCGTCGTCAAATGACGCGAATTGAATTTCGTGCGAGTGTAGAAGAAATAACGATCATCATCGATCGGCATAAGCCATTTTTTCTTGTTGTAGACAGGTGAGACTTTACCGATGATGACTTCACCGCGTGATTTCTCATAGGCTTTGATATACGTATAGAGCGCACGTGGTGCGAGGATATCATCACTGTCGAGGAATGTGACGTAGTCACCTGTCGCGACTTCAAGACCGCGACGGCGTGCAGCATATGTTCCTTGATGTGCTTGTTCCAAGATCGTACAAGTCGGATAGAGGGAGCGAAGCTCATCGATGTATGGGCTTGGTCCATCAAAGACGACGATGATTTCTACCGGAATAGACACCTTCTGATCAAGAACGGATTGAATGGCTGCCTTCGTTTGTGATTCGGTTTGATAGACAGGAATGATGACACTAATTGAGTTCATGTTGATTCTCCTTTTTTGTTGAAAGAATCCGCTCAAGACGGATTCACGAAAATAGTTCCTGTTGAATAGGATATCACAAAACGAAAAAAAGGCACGATTCTCTTAAAATTCACTTCGTTGACGATAATGTGTCGGGGTCTCACCGGTCGTCTGCTTGAAGGCTTGACTGAAGTGACTTTGACTCGAGAAGTGTAACTTGTTCGAGATCGTCAGCAAGGAATCGTCCGAAGAACGCAAGAGGCGCTTCGCTTCCCGTATCCGTTCCCGGATAACGTAGCGGGCGAGCGGTAGACCGGTCTCATCTTTGAATAGGACGGACAGATAGTTAGACGAGACATGGATGGCTTGACTGATCGACGAGACGGACAAAGGTTCATAGAGGTGTTGCTGAATATAACGAATGGCTGCCAACACATGTGGCGAATGACGTAATGCTTGGAGCTCCTTGACGGCTTCGGCAAACGAAACGGTAATCCGGACATGCCGATTCCGGAGCTCAGCGATACTCGTCGCCGCTTCAATCGTCTCAATCATCCGGTCGCTGAGTGAGAATGCCTCATCCGGTTCCAGTCCGCCGCGAATCGCAGCACGCGCGCTTAAGAGGACAGTCCCGAGCAACAAATTCTTTTCTGCACGTAAGGGCTGATGACGGGCGAGTGTTCCGAACTCGCCATAGGCCGGCAGGGAATAGGTCGTAGCGAGGCGCTCACTTTGACCGGTCGCGATCCAATCAATGATTTGTTGTTCCCGTTGCCAGGCTTTTCGATACGCCGTGACGCCCGTATGGGAAGGGGCGTCTGCGACGAGAGGGATTTCGGCTTCCTGAATATCAGACTGTTGTTCGATCTCGCGCTTCGGTAGAGCTTCCCCGTGTAACAAGCGATACATCAGGTGAGCACAGTCAATCAGTCGATTCTCCGTCGTACGTGGTAAGACTTTATAGAACTGATGGTAGGCTTCATCTTGGATGTGTGCCCGAAAAAGAGCCGATTGTAGTAAAACCGGACCGATTCGGTATATTCCTTGTTCCGGAACATCTAAAAAGAGGTAAGCTGTACCATCTTTCAGGGTATAGAGTAGAGGAGTCTTTTTTAGTACTGGCCATTCGTTCTCAATCAGTAAGGTTCCTGGGTGAGATGGAGCTTCTGGACGTAACGACAGCGGAGTACCGTGATGATCTCGGTACGTGACGAAAAAACCAGTCATCCCGTAGAGGTGCTCTGCGATTTGCGTCAAGTCAGACGTCGACAAGCGATTCATGACACGACTCCTTTCGAAATATAGTGGATTGCTTCTAGTGTATGTCCTCTTTCGCGGATAGTCGAGAACGAAACAATGAAAAACGAAGCCTTTCGAAAAAAGACTTCGCTGAAAAATCATTCGGATGAAGACGAAGGAACCTTTAAATCCGAATCATGTCGTTCCTCGTCAAGTGATGCGACAGCTGCTTCCTCATACAAGACGGATTCTTCCGAATGTATGACCTCTTCAACGGAGTCGTGAACCAATGTTTCCGTATCGTCGAGTTGGAAATCAAGCGTCAGTTGATGGAGATTACCAGCAATCTTTGCAAGATGCGTAGCGGCAGACGTCACGGATTCGAGTGTTACGTTCGTTTCTTGAATGCTCGCACTACTCGTCTCAAGACCTGCGGCATTCTCTTCCGTCAAAGCGAGAATCGTCCCCATGGCGTCTGAGACTTCTTCCGTCGCTTGCGTCAACGCATGGATGTCACCGGTCAGTTCTTCTGTCCGGCGTGAGACATGTTGGACGGAACCCGCGATTTGCTCGAAATCGTCACCGGTCGTCTTGACGGAATCAAGCGATCGTTTCAAATCATCCATGACATGGTGCATCGCACCCATCGCGGTCTGTGTCTCGTCTTGGATATGATCGAGGAGTTGTTTGATTTGCTTCGCAGAAGCGTCACTCTCTTCCGCAAGCTTTCGGACTTCACTCGCAACGACAGCGAATCCGCGTCCTTGTTCGCCAACGCGTGCTGCTTCAATGGCGGCATTCAAGGCGAGCAAGTTCGTCTGACTCGAGATTGCTTGTAGTGTGCCAAGGACTTTGGCAATCTCATCCGATCGTTTACCGAGGAAGTCGGACGTATTTTGGATTTCCTGTTCGAGTGAGACGGAATGATCAAGTAAATCGGCGATCGTCTGTTTCGTTACATCACTTCCGCGAACGGCTGCGGAAGCGACGGTCGAGACTTCCGATAATGTCGTTGACGCGACGTGTTGCATGGCCGTCGACCGTTCCTTGACGCCATGAACGGCATGGGACGAGCGCTCTGCTTGTTTCGTCTGTGTTTCACCAGCCGCCGCGATCTCTTCCATCGTTCGTCCGATTTGCAGAGAAGCTGTTTGGACGTGCGTTGCATTCGTGGAGAGTTCGGCAGATGCATCCCGGACGGTCGTCGCTGAAGTCGTCAAAGCGAGAATTGTTTGACGTAGTCGAGCCCGCATCGCGTCAAAGTTCTCGGTGAGATCCGTCAACTCGTCTTGGATGAAACGTGTCGGACGCTTTGGCGTCCGTAAATCACCAGAGGCGATGGCAAGTGCTTCTTGACGGAGTGTTGATAAAGGACGATTGATTGATCGACCAATCAACCAAGCAATCAACGTGGCTAAAGCGATCGCGACGACGAAGTTGATCAACGATTGACTGAGCATTTCTTCTTTCGGTGCATACAAGGAAGCATAGTCAAGAACGACAGCTAACTTAAAGCCTGTTTTTGACGAGGTCTGCCAGATGACGACGGATTTTGTACCGGCGACGTCCATGATGTTCGAACCCGACTCTTGTTCCATCATTGCTTTAGGAGCAGAGAAATAAGGTTTTCCGTCTTCTTTCATCTGCGTTACGTTTTTGAAGAAATAATTTTTATTCGGATGGGTGACAATCTTCCCATTTTGGGTATAGCTGAAGACGAATCCTTTTTGTCCGATTTCAATCCGTTTCATGTCTTCTGCTAGGCGATCGATACTTTTATAGATGGATAAGACACCTTTGATATTCGCCTGTGCATCTAGTGTTGCTTTTGAGAAGCCGATGATGGATAGTTTCGTTGCCGCATCATAATGCGGTTCACTCATGATGACGGTGCTAGAGTTATCGAGTGCTTGTTTGTACCAGTCTTCCTTGCGTGGATCGTATCCAGGTGCTGCCGCTTGTTTTGGCCAATTGAGATAACCACCAGCGGTATCCGCATACTGAATGAATGAGTTTTCGATTTTCGATGAACCGTACTTTTCTAGGACGCTATAGATATCGCTCGCTTTTTGCGTCGGAGGAGTAGCCGGATCGGGTTGTTTCGTTTGATCCGTGTAGTTCGGTAAAGCGCCGTCCGCTCGGTTGAACGGAAGACCTGCGAGTAAGGTCGTATCCTTCTTCGTATCATCAATGATTCGTGTAAAGGATTGTTCGAGTTGCTTCAAAGCGGTTTGTGACGTCGAGTCTACAAGCTGATCGACGGTTTGGCTCGTCTGATCATAAGAAAACCAGGTCGAGGCACCGAGAGTGAGAGCGGGCAATAAAATAAGCCCGATGAACAGGCGACGCGTGATCGGGAGGCGCATATGTATTCTCCTAACTAAATAGTCTTTAAATTCTGTCTACTTGGAATATCGGAATAGTATGACCAAATATGAAGGAATTATGTAGAGATTTTCATCATTTGAGAAATGAATCGGAGCAGGGTTCATGATAAAATGAAAAGGGTGTCACAGAGTGGCTAGGGAGGAACAGAAATGAATATTGCTTTTTTCTTATTACCTAAAGATGAGGTGAAATATTTAGATCCTGAGTCAACGGTCAGACAAGCACTAGAAAAGATGAAACATCATCGTTTTACGTCAGTCCCACTCGTTGATAATAAAGGGAAATACGCAGGAACGCTGACAGAAGGCGATGTCTTGTGGGCGCTCGAAGCAAATCTCGAGCATGCTGATTATGACCATGTCTTGCAGACACGTTTAACCGATATCAAACAACGCGTCCGTTATAAACCGGTCTCGATCACAGCGCAAATGGAAGAGATGATTGAAGTCATCACGGATCAAAATTTCGTACCCGTCATCGATGACGGAAGACATTTCATCGGGATTATCCGACGACGTGACATCATCGATTATTTTGCTAAAAAAGTAGCGCGTGAGAACGTCAGTTATTAAAAAAGAATAAAACTAGTAAAAAAAGCACTTATTTTCGCAGAAATGTGGGAAGACGTGCTTTTTATTGACCCAAAACGACTTCAGGAAACGGTATGAGACGACGATATAGAAACATAATGACAATTTAGGGAGGACGATGTGTTGCGACGTTTATCACCAGTCTTCATCGTAGAAGCTTTTCGAAGACGCTCCTACTATAAAACGTTCTCATGGATGATTGCGATCATCGGGTTATTAGCATTGATCGTCGCATGTCAACATTTGATGAAAACACTCGAAGAAGGTTATCGCTTCAAAGCATCAGGAAAAACGATTGCTGAAGTGACACCATTTAATCATGCTGAACAAGAAGTGACACGCTATTATTTTTCATCATTGAATGAGGACACGGATGTTCTACAAGCGTCCAAACAATCCGATCGTGCATTGGAACAACTAACCGATCGTCTACCGAACATGAAAGCGACTGGGTCGGCACAGGAAGAAGTCTTGGCGGAAGTCAAGAAGCTTCAACGGCAAGGATATGAATCGAACCATCGCTTCTTCACGACGATGACGAATTTCAAGAGTGAAATCATCTTCAATCAACTCGTACTGAGCAAAGAGACAGGATCTTATTATAATGTCTTCTCCAATTTGATTCTGATGGAGGAACAACTTGGGAAATCAGCTGAAATCTTAAAAGATGCCCGTCAAAAGGAAGAACCGAGCTCGATTGATCGATTACGGATTCAGCAGATGCGGATTGATTTACCGATACGCCAGGCATCACTCATCAAATCATTGTATGATGTGATTCCTCTTCAGGACGATACGGGACGGCAAGATGTCGCAACAATGCGGGAACAGATGGCTTCCTATACACAAACGCTCGATGATCTATTACGTGCTCCAAAAGTCGAGACGTACGCTGCTTTGGCAGGACAAGCGGAAGAATATGAATCGAGTATGTATCGTCTGTACGATCAAGAACTCAACCAAGTCGCACAAGAAATGCAGGATCGAGGCCATCACATCATTCGCAATGCCTGGCTTCTCTTTGGTGCAACCAGTGTCTTAATTCTTGGACTGTTGATTTTGACCTTATCGTTATTACGCGCCTTTCGCCAAGATCTATCCTTACTGAAAGGAGAAGCGAATACCTTTGCAGAAGACCGCCGGCAATCCGGTTATGACGTACCGGAGCGAAATGATTTTCAACCTGTCGTCCAAGCGTTTCGGACGATGACGGCCATCATCGCCGGGTTGCTCGATCATAATGATGCCAAAACAAAAGAAATCAAGCAGAAAAAAGCGGAAATCGAGTCGCTCTTTTCACAAAATACAGATCCGATTCTTGCGATGTCATCTGACTATACGATTGTGAACGGAAACGAACGCTTTCGACAATTGACGAAAGTGACGGCGGAATGGACGATCGAAGAACTGATCCATCCGGCTGATTTGAATCGGATGCGGCGAGCGTTGAAGCAATCATTGGAAGGCCATAGTCAAACGATTCGTTGCAAGATGTTGTTCGATGAAGAAATCTTAAACATGTTCGTCAACATCGTCCATGTCGCAAACAAAGAAGACGATACAGGCGTTGCACTTTACTTATCCTGTCATGATGAAACGGATCAGTTCCGGCGCGAAGAACGGATCACACAACTCGCACTCTTTGACATGTTGACGGGACTGTTGAACCGAAATGGCTTTGAACAAAAGATGGCAGATGCGTTGAAAGCACCTCAGCCGGGAGAACTCGTCACCATCAGCGTTCGACAATTCCGGCGGATCAACGATATTTACGGACATGGTGCAGGCGATCAGATTTTGAAAGATCTCGCCAATCGACTCAAACATCATTTCATCGGAACGGGACAAGCCGCACGAATCGGGGGAGACGAATTCGCCGTGTTGGTTGCACAACAGGATATCGTTGATTACGAGAAATTGAAGCAAGTCATCGAACACGTCTATGAGATCGATGGAGAGTATGTCAATGTCAGCATCAGTATGAGTATGGTGCGGTACCCCGATGATGCAGTAGCCGTCACGTCCTTATTATCTTCGGTTGATATCGCGATGCAGCATGCGAAGCAACAGACAGAAGGCGGACCGGTCTGGTTCGAATCCTGGATGAGTGCCGAGTATCTCGAATCCGTCGTCCTCGAAGGAGAACTGCGGGACGCGATCGAAAAGAACGAGCTACAATTGTTCTATCAACCACAAATCAATCTCGCGACCGGTCAGGTCGATGGTTGTGAAGCGCTCCTGCGCTGGTTCCACCCTGAACGGGGGATGATCAGTCCGGCGATCTTCATTCCGATTGCCGAACGATCGATGTTGATTGAAGAGATCGGGATGTGGGTCGTTGCCGAAACGGTCCGACAAGTCGAAGAGTGGAAGGATACGGAACTCGGAGTACTACGCGTCTCAGCGAACTTATCCGTCAAAGAACTCGTCTCCGGTCGGATCGTCGATTATCTGACTGATGTCCGAGAAGTTCATCCGGGAATCGAACAACGGATGGAACTTGAAATTACGGAATCATTCGGTGTCTTTTCAGACACACGCGTGTTTGATGCGTTACAGAAGTTGCATCAGATGGGGTATCGTCTTGCGATTGATGACTTTGGTACGGGGTATTCTTCCTTGTCGTACTTGAGTCGCTTGCCAATTCAGCGACTGAAAATTGACCGTTCGTTCATCAGTGGTCCGGATGCATGCTCGAACGCACCGCTCATCGAGACGATCATCAAGCTCGCACATACGCTGAAGTATGACGTCGTCGCTGAAGGAGTCGAAGAACTTGAACAAGCTGATCATTTGCGAGTGCTTGACTGTGAGTATGCGCAAGGATTCTATTATTCAAGACCGATTCCAGCCGACGTGTTTCGAGTCTGGTACGTGAAGTACCATCAAAAGCTTCTATCTGAATGAATTAGTCTATTATGACTCATGATTTTAATATGTATGTGTCTTAAAATGAAAAAAGGTGAGTTTCCAGTCCGGAAAGTCACCTTTTTTCATTCGATAAATAGAGAACGTGAATGTTCACCCTCTACTCCTACAGGAAAAGAAAGCACGATTTTCGCTTTCGTCAGGGCTAGATAAGACCCGACAGACCGCATGAAATGCGAGGTGGCGCGGCTTATCACCCGCCTGTGGAAAGCGGGGATGACAGAAACGTTCGTTGTAAGCGTGAACTTTAGATTGATGAAAATAATTATTAAACGCGATCGAGTACGAGGTCGTCTGCTTGTTCGAGATACGCTTTGACCGGTGCGACCGCTGCTTCAACCGTACCTGGTGCAAACGGAGACTTTAATCCAGCGCGCTCGACGAGCGTGAGGAAGCTTTCCGATCCACCGGCACGACAGAGATCGAGATATGATGTCCAAGCCGCTTCCCGGTCCTGTTCCATCCAAGCATAGAACTGGAAGGCACAGACTTGAGCGAGCGTGTAATCGATGTAGTAGAAGGGACTTCCGAAGACGTGCCCTTGCTGATGCCACCAGGCACCTGAATCGAGATAATCATTCGCTTCGTAATCACGATGCGGCAAATATTTCTTCTCGATCGTCCGCCATGCTTCGCGACGCTCAGCTGGTGTCAATTCCGGTTGGTTGTAGATGACGTGCTGGAACTCATCAATCGCAACGCCGTATGGAAGGAACGTGACGCTTCCTGCGAGGTGATTGAATTTGTATTTCGCCGTCTCTTCACCGAAGAATTCTTCCATCCATGGATAAGCAAAGAACTCCATCGACATGGAGTGAATCTCGCACGCTTCATACGTCGGGAAGGCACTCTCTGGAGCAGTCAGGTGACGGCTCTCATAGACTTGGAACGCATGTCCGACTTCGTGTGTCAGGACATCGATGTCGCCTGCCGTTCCATTGAAGTTCGAGAAGATGAACGGGAGTTTTTCGTCTGCGATGTAGGTACAATACCCACCGCCCGCTTTTCCAGGCTTCGCCGTTAAATCGAGTGCTTCCCGGTCGAGCATGTAGTTGAAGAACTCGTTCGTCTCCGGTGACATCTCCGCATACATCTTTTTGCCGCCTTCGATGATGAATGACTCTTCGCCTTTAGGTGTCGCGTTCCCAGACTTGAAGGCGAATCCTTCATCGTAGTAGTACAAGTGATCGACACCGATGCGTCGTTGCTGGCGTTCTTTAAGTTGTGTCGCGAGCGGGACGATCGTTTCAAGGATCTGTTCGCGATATTGTTCAACCATCGATTGATTGTAATCGACGCGAAGCATCCGTGCGTATCCGAGTTCGACGAACGATGGGAAACCGAGTGTCTTCGCGATGTCTGTCCGGATACGAACGAGTTTATCGTAAATTGTATCGATCGTTTCCCCTTGCTCTTTTAAGTAGCCATAGCGGGCTTCTGAAGCGGCTTTACGAACAGCCCGGTCTGGTGATTGGAGGTAAGGACCGAACTGCGATAAGTTAAGCGTCTTCCCGTCAAACTCGATTTGAGCAGAAGACATCAGTTTCGTATATTCGCTTGAGAGACGGTTCTCTTCTTGGAGCTTTGGAATGATCTCTTCCGAAAACGTCTTTAAGCTCGCTTCCGCGATTAGGAATAACTGTTTGCCTTGCGTCCGTTCGAGTTCATTGCGAAGCGGATGCGTCGTCAACGCTTGATAATAGCTTGAGACATATCCCTGATAGATTGCGCTTGCTTCATCAAAGAACCCTTGTTCCGTCTCATAGAACGTATCGCGTGTATCAATCGTATGACGGATTTCGACGAGCTGGCTTGCCGTTTCAAATTGATTTCTGAGGGTATTAATCTCAGTGATGGCTGCGTTTGCTTCATCTACCTGTGTGGCTTCCGTTAGTCGAGCGATTGCTTGATTCATCGATGTTTCAAGTAAAGCAAGATCAGGACGGACATATGTAATTTCTGAAAATGGCAACATGTAAGCGCCTCCTTTTGATTTCTAACTATTATCACACAAAAATACTTGCAAAACCAGAGGGACAAACGTATGCTTTTTGTGAGAACGTGAGCGAGCTGTCTAACAGCTTACTCCTATAAAAAATCGAAACTTCCATTCGGAAGAAAAACGATCGAGAAAGTAGAGGGATAGTATCATGGGATTCTTAAAAAAATTGTTTGGTGGTAACGACGCAGGAAACACGAAAATCGCTTCTGCACTTACAGGTAAAATCGTCAACATCGAGAACGTACCCGATCAAGTTTTCTCTCAAAAAATGATGGGCGACGGTGTCGCGATCGAGCCAACAGAAGGTAAAGTCGTCTCGCCGATCAACGCAACGGTTGAAACGATTTTCCCAACAAAACACGCAATCGGTCTAAAAGGTGAAGATGGTCTTGAACTCTTGATCCACGTTGGTCTTGATACGGTTAACCTCAAAGGCGAAGGCTTCACGGCTCACGTCCAGTCAGGTGACAAAGTCAAAGCAGGAGACGTCCTCGTCGAGTTCGATCTCGAGTACATCCGTGCGAACGCACCATCGACGATCACACCGATCATCGTGACAAATCACGATCAATTCACGCTTTCAGCTGTACCAGCTGAAGGAACTTCTGTTGTCGCAGGCGACACAGAGCTCTTCAAAGCAACACATAAATAAGATACGACACGCCTCCATCCCTTACGGATGGGGGCTTTTTTGATGTCTCATCCCTTGTCTTACCGTTTTGTAAGAGAAGTGAAAGTAAAGTCCATTTTGAGAAAAGCATGGAAGGACTAGACTGAGTGTAACGAATCAAACACAGGAGGCATTACAGATGAAAGCAATCTTACGAGCAGAACAGATCACAAAAACCTATCAAACGAAAACGGCACGCCACGAAGCACTACGTCCGACGACGCTCAGTGTCCATGAAGGGGAATTCGTCAGTATCATGGGACCGTCCGGTGCCGGGAAATCGACGTTGCTTAATCTGCTGTCGACAATCGATCAGCCGACGGACGGATCGATTTTAATCAATGGAGCAGACGTGACGGCGATGAAGGAAAAACAATTGGCTCGCTTTCGCCGGAAACAACTTGGCTTCATCTTCCAGGATTTCAATCTCCTCGATACAATGACGGTCCGGGAAAACATTGCCTTACCACTCTCACTCGCGAACGTCGATAAAAAGATGATCTTAGAGCGTGTCGATCGTGTGGCGCATCAACTCGGTATCCAGGAACTACTCGATAAACGTCCGGTCGAACTATCGGGAGGACAAAAACAACGGACGGCTGCCGCCCGTGCAATCATTCATGATCCGTCACTCATCTTAGCGGATGAACCGACCGGTGCGCTTGATTCAAAGTCAGCGACAGGATTGCTTGAAGCGATGCAGTCACTAAACGACGAAGGCGCGACGATCTTAATGGTGACACACGACCCGATGACGGCGTCTTATGCAGAACGAATTCTGTTCGTCAAGGATGGAGAGCTGTTCAAGGAAGTCCATCGCTTCGGTTCACAGAAGGATTTTTTCGAGCAGATCATGGAAGTCCAACGCGAACTCGGAGGTGCCGTCCGTGAGTTTGTCTAAACTGGCGTTTCAAAATCTAAAAAACATCCGTCAAAACGTGATGTACCTCGGTGCGGTCACGTTCGCGATTCTCATTTACTACACGTTCCTCGCGATTCGATCAAACGAAGCGATGCTTCAGGCGAATGAATTGTACGGAAAATTAGGAACGGTCTTTACTGGAGCGAGTGTTATTCTAGCGCTTTTCTCTGCTATCTTCATCTGGTATTCAAGTGACTTCTTCTTACGCCGCCGTAAGAAGGAAATCGGTCTCTACGCGTTGCTCGGTTTAGAGCGGGGACAGATCGCCCGACTGATCTTCCTTGAGACGATGGGGTATGGAGTGATTGGCCTGATCCTCGGGATTGCGATCGGAACAGTCGCATCGAAATATTTCGTACAGTTGCTGGCTTCCGTCATGGCGATGCAAGTCGATGCGACCTTTACGATCAGCGGAGCTTCCGTCGTGCAGACGATCGGCGTCTTCCTTTTGATTTTCCTGATCATTGCCTTACGTTCAGCCCGGACGATCTATCGTTTTACATTGATTGAATTGTTCAAGGCAGAGCAACAAGCGGAATCCCTTCCGAAAGTCCATCCAATCCTAGCCGTGCTTTCGGTCGTTTTGATTGGTATCGGTTACTATTTGACGGGACAACCGTTAATGGATCACTTTACGATTGTCGCACCTCTCTTGATGCTGTGTGTGATCCTCGGGACATTTGGAACGATGAGTTACTTCACGATCTTCTTATTACGCCTCTTAAGTAATCAAGCGCGACATTTCAAAGGAACGAATTTGATTCTGCACGGACAATTGCTGTCACGAATCAAATCGAACGCTGTCATGCTGTCGACGATCACGGTCATTACTGCCGTGACATTGACGACAGTCGGTACAGCGACATCGATCTATTACTTCATCGATCAGACTGTCGAGGAGCAAGTCCCGTACAGTCTGTCGATTGCGAGTAAACAAGCGGAAGCGGAACAGCTGATTGCCAAGTCCGACCAGAAGATCGACAGCCGGACGATGGTCAACGTCAAGAACGTCGATCACAAGATGACTGAGCTTCCGAACCCTCTGACGTTTACACGCTATTATCAAACCTATGCTTACGAAGATCAGCCAGGGCAATTTAGTTACGTCAATTACTCGGATTACGTGAAGCTTGCGAAAGCAAACGGTCAAACGGTCATCAAAGAACCGAAACGAGGCGAAGCGATCGTCCTTGAAACATTTAAAGGAAACGATTTGTTGAAGATGAAAGTCAAATCGCCGGTCGGTGTCAAAATCAAGGATGTCCATGAGTCCTTTCGCATCACCGCTGCGACGAATTTACCGATCGCTCAACTTTATGAGAAACAACGGCTTGCCTTCGTCGTAAACGACGATGCGTTTGCAAAGATGCCGGAAAAAGGTTTTACGCTGACGAATTATCAGTTTTCGGATGAACGTCATGACGATGGACTGATAAAGCAATTAACGCAACTGTATGGAAAACAAGCGGATACAGAAATGGCAGCGTACTATCCGGTCTATACGATGACGACGGCAACGACCGGCTTACTCGCGTTTGCTGCCGGCTTCCTCGGTCTCGTCTTCTTGCTTGCGACAGGTTCAATCATCTACTTTAAGATGCTCGCGGAAGCAGAAGAATCGAAACAACGGTTTGCGATCATTCAAAAGATTGGTGTCGATGAAAAGGAACAAACGGGTATCATCCGTCGCCTGGTCGGATTCGTCTTCTCTTTACCGTATGTCCTCGGACTCGTTCATAGTCTAGTTGCGATGCAAGTCCTGCAGAAACTGTTGAACTACAATATCGTCCGTCCGACATTACTTGCGATTGTTTGCTATACGATCGTCTATCTGATCTACTATATCGTCACGGTTCGTGCTTACCGCCGCATCGTGACGGGATGAACTAAATACGGATACACAGAACTGGAAACGGAATAATCGTTTCCAGTCCTTTTTGAGTTCGTTATGATAGAAACAGAAGGAGTTGACGTGAACGATGCATACGATTTTATTAGTCGAAGATGATGTGAAAATCGCGACATTATTAAAGGAACTACTCGAACGTTATGATTTTAAGGTCGTCGTCGAGGATGGACGAGGGGATGTCATCGCGACCTACGAGGAAACGAATCCTGATGTCATTTTATTAGACGTTAATTTACCGAAGTTCGACGGTTTCTATTGGTGTCGGCAATTACGGATGAAGACACGGGCACCGATTCTCTTTATCTCGGCACGTGTCGGCGAGATGGATCAAGTCATGGCACTCGAATATGGTGCTGATGACTATATCGTCAAACCGTTCCAAGGAGCGGTCGTCATCGCGAAGATTAAAAGTCAGATTCGCCGGGCGTATGGCACGTTGTCGAACGAGGCGGATGAGCGGACGGTGACGAAAGAGGGTGTCACACTGTACTTAGACCGTTATATCGTCGAGTACGGGGAACAGTCGATCGAGCTGTCGAAAAAAGAAGGGCTGATCCTTGAGATGCTGCTGACGGCAAGTCCACGAATCGTTAGTCGGGGTGACTTACTCGAACGGATTTGGGATGACGAAGCGTTTGTCGATGAGAATACATTGAATGTAAATATCACCCGTGTCCGTAAACGACTTGCAGAAATCGGAGTTGCTGGTCTAGAGACGGTTCGAGGTGTCGGCTATAAACTGGTTCTTGAGCCATGAAGCTTTTTTTACGGCACGTGATACCGGGTACCATCTTCTTTACCGGACAGATGCTCATTTTATACGCTATTTTATGGCTCTACGACCTCTATCGTCCGGCAGCATTTTTTTACATCGTCCTCTTGAACAGCATCGGTCTCTTGATTTATCTCAGCTATCGTTTCTTCAGCATGCTTCCGCTGTTACGACGGATGCAACAACCGGTCCAGTCAGTCGCAGAACCGATTCGTAGTGATAGCGAAGAACCGATTTCCGTTGCCGTCGAACAATTTTTAGAGCGGCAACAGACATTGTTTCGCAATAGCCTGTTTGCTGAGCGACGAAAAGAAAAAGAACGACATCGGTATGTCGATCAATGGATTCATCAGATGAAGACACCATTATCTGTCATCGAACTGATCCTCGAACATCCAGGGGAACACTATCAAGCGGATTTACGTCAAGAGGTTGATCGGTTACGCAGTGGACTCGATCAGATGCTCTATTCGTCACGTTTAGAAGCAATCGAGACAGACTTGAAGGCGGAACGACTGGTATTGAAGCCGCTCGTGACGAGCATCATCAATCAAGAAAAACGATTGTTCGTCAAAAACCAGGTCTACCCGAAACTCGACATCGCCGAGGACGTGTATGTCTATACGGATGCGAAGTGGTTTCGTTTCCTCGTCTTACAGCTCGTGACGAACGCGATCAAGTATACAACGGGGCATGGTCGAGAAGTCGTTCTGACGGCAGAGGTGACAAAGGGGCAGGTCGTCTTGTCGATTCAAGACGATGGTGTCGGAATTCCGAAACGAGATGTGCCGCGTGTCTTTAATGCGTTCTTCACGGGTGAGAATGGGCGCCGCTACGGGGAATCGACCGGGATGGGCTTGTATTTCGTCCAACAAGTTTGCTTGAAGCTCGGGCACGAGATCGAACTCGAGAGTGAAGAAGGTGTCGGCACGACATGCCGGATTCGATTAGTAGGAGGTCGTGCACATGATTGAAGTCAAACAATTGGGGAAGGTCTATCCCGGAAAGGTGACGGAGCAACCGTTGACCGATTTGAACTTTCGGGTGGAGGAAGGTGAGATGGTTGCCGTCATGGGACCGTCCGGTAGCGGCAAATCGACACTGATCAACTTGCTTGCGACACTTGACGAACCGAGCTGGGGATCGATTCTGATCGATGGCGTCGATACAGCAACGTTCAAGCGAAAAGAGATGACACGTTTTCGGCGCGAGACGCTCGGGATCATCTTTCAGGAATTCAATCTACTCGACTCGTTGACACTCGGTGAAAACATGCTCGTTCCGTTGATGCTGTCGGGGAAAAAGGCGAAGCTTGCGCGGGAAGAGATGGAAGAGTTGGCACGTCGTCTACAGATTGACGATCTGCTCGATAAACAGGTCGATGAGGTAAGTGGCGGACAACGACAACGAACGGCAATCGGTCGTGCCTTGATCCATACCCCGCGTCTGATACTCGCGGATGAACCAACCGGAGCACTCGATTTTCAATCGACGAAACATGTCATGGACGTCCTAGCCGAGTTGAATGCGACCGGGATGACGATGGTCATCGTGACGCATGATCCGCAAGTCGCGTCGTACTGTAATCATGTCTTGTTTCTCAAAGACGGTAGCATTCAGACGGAATTATTCCGTGATGAGCCACGACGTATCTTTTTCCAACGGGTCATCGAATCATTATCGTTATTAGGAGGGGATGAGCATCAATTATCTGCAATACGCCCTACGTAACATCCGCCGCTATCAGCGGTTGTACTACGGTTACGCCTTGACAATTATTATCGCGATGACAATCGTGACGAGTTATTGGAACTTGTTGACGAATAGATCGTTCCAAAATGTCGCCAAGGTATTGAGTCAATTGAACCAGGTCATCGAGCTGACGATTTTCTTCGTCTTCACCGCGGAGCTGATCATCTTACTCTTTAGTGTCCTGTTCATTTATTCGACGACATACACGATGCTTGAGCACCGTAAGAATGATTTGCGGACGATGCGAACACTCGGCAGTGGACTATCGCATTTCTTAAAATATTTTTTGATTGAGGTCTTGATCGTCGGTGGATTTGCGATTACGGCAGGACTAGTGCTTGGAAACGTCTTGACGAAGATGTTATTACTCTCTGTCGTTAAGGTCATGTTCTTGCCACCGATTGAATTCGAGTTATCATTTTATGCAATCCTCGCCTTGATTGGTGGTGCCCTCATCGTCTTACTAACGGCAACCGTTCTCGCGATCTATCGCTTTCGTCCCGACCGACCGGTTCGATTACGGTCTCCGTTTCGACGACGGATCTGGATTCTGATACAAGTCATTGCTTTGTTGACTCTGATTTACGGGTATACGCTCGCATTCATTCGGATGTACGAATTTTACATCGTATTTCCCCTCGTCATCTTCATCGGATCGTTCTTCATTTGCCGGTATGTCTTACCGTGGTTGACCCAATTATACCGTCCTCGTCGTCTGTCGCTTCGGAAGCTGATCGTCTCGGAAATCGCCAATCAACTCCGGACGAATAGTACGTTGATTGCTCTTGGAACGATTTTGACGTCGTGTGCGCTGACAGCAGTCGGTCTCGTTTTCTTATTTCAATTGGTCGGACTCGATTTATCGTCACAAAACCAATTCGGTCTCGTCTATTATGAAGAGTCCGCTCAGCCGACGAAACGATTGAAGGATATCAAGCAGACGATGACCAAGGCGTTCCCGGATCGCTACCAGCAGGATATTCAAGTGAAGGCAGATGGAACACGGGTGCTCTTGCCGATTTCAGCGTACAACAAGATGATGCGTCAACTGCATTTTCAGGAGCGGACAGCGACCGGTCGACAGAGTTTCTTCGTACCGGCACGTCCAGTACAACTTGAAGAGAACACGCCGACGATGAAAAAAGCGAAACAGGCGATGGAAAAAGCCGACTTTGAATTGCTTCCCGCTGCTTCCCATGATTTAGTCTTCGGTTACAACTACCGGATTGAAACGATGTTCGTCGTCAGTGATGCCGTCTTTCAAACACTGAAGCAACCTGTCCGTCAAATCGTCGTCTTTGATACGCCAGCCTATCATGATTACGGAACAAAGGACTGGGAACAGTGGATGAAGATTGTCCGCAACATCCAGTCTGCAGCAAAGCTAGATGGAAAACAGTCGGTTCCTTATCAGTTGATCAATGAGACGGAGGATGAGATCGACGGCATCCGGATCGTGCGCCTCGTCACGTTCGTCGTCATCCTCCTGACGATCTGGTTGTTCGTCATCAATGCAAGTTTCCTGCATGTGTGGATGCAGATGACAGCGGAACA
Source organism: Exiguobacterium sp. UBA3968 (assembly GCF_002385115.1). NCBI lineage: Bacteria > Bacillati > Bacillota > Bacilli > Caryophanales > Exiguobacterium > Exiguobacterium sp. UBA3968. The sequence continues at coordinate 1,833,768 of NZ_DGCW01000005.1, read as the reverse complement.
AGAACAAAAACGAATGAAGACATTGTTTGCGTTAGGGTTCGGTTCCGGGAATATCCGCCGTTACTTGCTCATGAAGTATGGTGCGGTCTTACTCATTCCGTACCTGATCTCGGTTTTTCATGCTTTCTTATTGTTCCAAGTCGTCGTGACCCGAGCCGGACTACAGGTCGGATCATTCCTCAACTTAGCCGCATTTTGGATCAGTATCGTCACGATCGGATACTTTTTAAGTGTCTTACCGATTTGGTTACGCTACCCACGCCATCTGTTCCGGAATTCATCCAAAAGTTCGATGTATCCGACACCGGATTCAAGGGTATGATGATACCATAGGAACAAGGGAGGGAATCGTATGCTAGACCATTCACCATATCGGGGTTACGGTGACCGGATCCGTATCTTACGAGAGCGTGCCGGGATTACGATCGAACAATTGGCTGAACGCCTCGGTGTCGCACCGTATTTCATCCGTCGGACGGAACTCAGCGAAGTCTATCCAACTAAACCCTACATCGAAGCATTAGCGGACGTCTTGAACATCGATGCCAGTTATTTGGCACGGCATATCTGGACGGGAGAGTCGTTAAAGTTCATCATGCAACAGAACACACCGCTCGAAGAGATGAAGCTTGCTTATGAACAGACGCTCGGACAAGACGGAACGTGGGTCGAGGAACAGCTCGAGGAGCGAATGCGTCTATTTGATTTAATGTATGATGAGGATGTCAAACGGATCGAGCAGACGATGAGTGCCACTGAGCAACGGATCTTTCATGAGCTCGTCGAAGCCGTCATGGAAGCAGGAGAGTTGCAACGCGATCAAGCTGAAGAGACGTATGAGTTATTTGAGGATAAATTACCATCGATGATGCAACTGGATGAATACCTCGATCGTATGACGGACGGGATTTCTTTGTCCAGTTCGACTTATTATGCGGATTATAGCGACCGGAAAAGCCGCTCTCGTTATCACCGAAAATGAAAAAAAGTCGCTATCTTCTGATTGACGTTCAGAAGACAGCGACTTTTTTATTGACGTTGTGGCATCGGACGTGGACGACGCGTCTTTTGACGTGTCCGACCGATGATGAAACCGATGATCGCATTCGCAATGACGAGTACCCAACCGACATAGCCGAAATTGAGAGTTAAGCTACCGAGCATCGCTTGCCACTTGAAAATCATCATCACATCACCACGCAAGACGAATCGCGCGAGACAGACAAGTAAGACAGTCAATCCGGCGATGAAGACACCAACCCAGCTACCGTATAAACGGGAAGACTGGCGGCGCACCGCGACGAAGGACCAGCAAAAGAGGCTAGAGACGAACGCCATGCCTCCGTAGGCAATGACGAGTTCCCATGTCGCACTCGCTTGCGGGAATTTCGTGAACATGACAAGTGACGAGACCATGGCAGCAGCTGTGAAAAGGATCGCTGCCCAAAAACGAGACCGCATAACGTAGTTCCTCCTAAAGGCTTTTTCTCACCTAACGATAGCGGAAACGATTCGTCTTGTAAACTGTTACCGGCGTCCGCTTAAGATCCGGCGTAATTGTTTAAGCGGATTCGATCCGTAGAACAGAACACCACCACGGTAGAATTTCGTTCCGACAAATAAGGCGAGCGAAATGCTGATCAGCATTAAAATGAGAGAAATCGAAACTTGCCATAGCGGTACATCGGTCAACATGACACGCAAGAACATGACCATCGGTGTAAAGAACGGAACGAATGACAAGACGACGACGGCTTGATTCGTTGGTGCGTTCAGACTGAACATCGAAATCATGAAGGCAGCAACGATTAACAAGATGACCGGTAACGTCACTTGCTGCGCATCCTCGACCCGGCTGACGAGCGAACCGAGTGCTGCAAGTAACGTGGCATACAGGAAGTATCCGAGCAAGAAGAAGACGAACAGATAAATGATTGTTCGGGCACTTAAGGAGTCGAGTGATAACTGATTGAATAAACTACTGCTTTGAGCACTGTAGTAGCCGACACCGACGAGAATCGACAATTGTACGAGACTGACGGTAGCGATTGCAAGAATCTTCGCGAGCATGTGCTGGATCGGACTCGCTGCAGAGATCAGCAACTCCATGACCCGTGATGATTTTTCATTCGCGATTTCCGTGACGATCATTCCACCGTAGATCGCGATCGTGAAGTACATCAAAAACAACAATACATAGACGAGCGCGGAGGCAGCAAAGAGTTCGTCTTCACTTTTTCCACCTGTCGACGTCAACTCTTGTTTGACGGGAACGGGTTTAGCGAGTGACGCAAGAACGTTCGGGTCAATCTTCGCATCCGTGATGACCGCTTGATCACGGACTTGTTTGACGACCGTCGCGACTTGTGTCTGTAACTCGGATTCAGGACTAGCACTAACGAGCGTCACGTCATAAGAGTCTTGGACAATCGCTACGATGTCAAACGTGCCTCGATCGACCGCTTTACGTGCTTCTGCGACCGTATACTCCTTCGGTGTGATGTCTGAGGTGACACCAGCCTTTTTCAAGGCAGGGCGAAGGTCTGTCGATAATTCACTGACGAGGGCGACTTTCGGATCGTCACCCGAGAACCAGTCGAGAATCCGTTCGATATTGCCGAAGCCGACGAGAAACAGGACCATCAGAACAGTTGAGATCAAAAAGCTTTTGGCACGTAGTTTCTGTAATAGATTGAAGCGATATAAAGTCAGGAATTTACGGTTCATAACGTTTTCCGACCTCCTCGATGAAGATATCCTGCAAGGATAATTGATCCCAGACGAAACGATCAACATGGTGTCCTTCACTGACGATATGTTGGAGAAGTTGGTCAGCGGTTTCTTTTGAAGAAACTTGGACGACATGTCCATTATTGTCCGACTCAACTTGAAGGACACCCGGTAAGCTATCCCATAGGAGTGGTGGGGCATCCGTCGTCAAGAGGACACGGGTCTTCCCATAGCTCGCCTTGATATCAGGAAGATAACCAGCGACGACGGGCTTACCATGATCGAGAATCGCAACATGCTCGCAGAGTTCTTCAACATGATCCATTCGGTGACTCGAGAAGACGATCGTCGTTCCATCGACGGTCAATTTTTTAACGGCACGTTTTAATTGTTCCGCATTGACTGGATCGAGTCCGCTAAATGGTTCATCTAAAATCAGCAGTTCAGGTTTATGTAGGACGGCGGAGATCAACTGGATTTTTTGTTGGTTTCCTTTTGAGAGTTGTTCGACACGCATTTTTTCATATTGAGGAATTTGGAAATACTCGAGCCATTCGGTCAGTGCTCGTTTTGCATCCTTCCGTTTCATATCGCGGAGTTCAGCAAGAAATAAGAGTTGTTCGTCGACTCGGACTTTCGGATACAATCCGCGTTCTTCCGGAAGATATCCAATCTTTGAAGTCGGAATGCGTTCTCCGTTCCATGTGATCGAACCTTCGGTCGGTTGGAGTAGACCGAGTAGCATCCGGAACGTCGTTGTCTTACCGGCACCGTTTGCACCAAGCAAACCAAAGATTTGTCCGCGTGGCACTTCGATCGTCAACGCATCAACGGCAGTGAAATCGCCGAAACGCTTCGTGATGTGTTTGATTTCTAACATAAGTACCTCCTTATAAAGATGTCTGTTGCACGACAAGTGTACCATTGTTACATAGTGTCCTACGGTCAAAATTGGGTAAAGGTTCCAGGGAAAATGGAAACAAGTCTAATTAGTTTACTTTTTGTTCATTAGTTACTATTATTGTGTTAACAGTAACGATTGAAGGAGGGACCTATTCTATGAAAACGCAAGGTATCCATCACATCTCAGCAATGGTCGGCGATCCTCAAGAAAATCTTGATTTTTACGGAACGATTCTCGGACTACGGTTCGTCAAAAAAACGGTCAACTTCGATGATCCAGGGACGTACCATTTTTACTTTGGAAACGAGTCTGGTGCACCCGGAACGATCATCACGTTCTTCCCATTTAAAGGCATGGCGAGAGGACAGGTCGGTGCCGGACAGGTCGGAACGACAGCTTATGCGATTCCGGTCGGTGCATCGGATTTCTGGAAAGCACGGCTGACGCAAAAAAACGTCTCGTTTGAAGAAACAGTTCGTTTCGGAGAGCAACAGATCGCGTTCGAAGATCCACATGGTCTTCAAATCGAGCTCGTCGAACGCAAGGCGGGACGAGACAGTCGCTATGAAATCGACGGTGTCACGCGTGACGTCGCCATCAAAGGATTTGCGGGAGCGACATTACTGTCGCGAGATCCATCAGACACAGCCAAATTACTGACCGATACATTGGGGCTCACCCTCAGTAAACGGACGGAGACCGTTGACCGGTACATTGCGGAAGGGGAGTTTGGAGATGTCATTGATGTCGTCCATGGTCAGATGCCGGTTGGTCGTCCGGGTACGGGAACCGTTCACCACATCGCCTGGCGCGCAACCGATCAAGAGGAACAACTCGACTGGATGAAGGCGATCAACGCGTTCGGTTTGCAGACGACTGAAGTAAAAGATCGCAATTACTTTACGTCGATCTATTTCCATGACCGTGGACGCATCCTCCATGAAATCGCAACTGACAATCCAGGGTTCGCGATCGATGAAGACTTCGAGATGCTTGGAGAAGGCTTGAAGTTGCCGGAACAATTTGAAGCGCATCGCACCGCAATCACGAATCACGTAACACCTATTACAGTACCGAAGGGGAGACTCATATGATTCATTTATATCAAGCGCCAAAAACAATGGATGCACCGATCTTTTTACTCTTACACGGCACAGGCGGAACGGAACAAGACCTCGTCGGACTCGTCTCGCTGCTTGATCCGGAAGCCGGTTACTTGTCTGTCCGTGGAGAAGTCTCGGAAAACGGGATGCCACGTTTCTTCAAACGGCTCGCAGAAGGCGTCTTCGATGAAGAAGATCTCGCTTTACGGACAGCACGATTGATTCAATTTTTACAGGAACAAGCAGCGGAACGTGACTTCGCACTCGATCGCCTGATTCCGGTCGGTTATTCGAACGGGGCCAACATCGCAGCGAACATGTTGTTTGAAGAAGCGCTATTTAAACAAGCCATCTTACTGCATCCGATGGTACCACGTCGCGGTGTGACGTTACCGGACTTATCAAACGTTCGTGTGTTCATCGGCGCCGGTAGTAATGATCCAATCTGTCCCGCTCAGGAAACAGAAGAGTTGTCAGCACTCTTGAAGGAGGCTGGTGCATCAGTCGATGTCACATGGTCGAACTACGGACACCAACTTGTCATGCCGACGATCGAAGCAGCAACCGATTGGTTAAAACACTAAAAAGGGACTGTCCCATCTGCTTCTCTTCTAGAAGGTAATGGGGCAGTCCTCTTTTCGCTTCAAGCGGGATGATCACTTTTTGGACGGGAGTAGACGATGAGCACGCCACGCTCGACAAGCTGAAGGGCAAGGATCTGTTTCACTTCTTCCGATGCCTTCGTCTGAGCGAGCTGCCGGTAAAGTAGGCGAAGTTCACGACGCATCGTCTTACGGATCAGCCACATGCTATCGATCGTCGTGCACCAACTGGTCACGGTCTCATGTCCGATATAATACTGGGTCTGACGTTCAAGATAATGAATCCACCACTCGTCACGCGCCATTTTTAGTACGATACCTGTGAGCCCAAGTACAAGGATCGCGAGGGGAATGCTTTCATATAAGGGAAGACGACCAAGAACGGTACCAACATTCGTGACGAGGGCAAGCATCACCCATCCTATGCATCCGATGACAAGCCAATATCCAAAGTTGAGAGTACTTCGATGTCGTAACGTCACTTTCGGCGTAAGCAATGAAGTGGCCATCAGAAACACCTCCTTGTTAAATAATCGAATTTTCTGACAATTTATAGTTGTCCTTCTACTATAGTTACTTTTTCCCGAATCGTCTAGTCATTAGACATGGAAAATGTGTTTCTTTCTTGACGAAATTCGTGTACGCTAAATGTAGAAGTGAGCGGTTACATAAAGGAGGATATGAAGAAATGATGGATCAGGTTATCTGGATCGCTGTCGGAATCGTTGCTGTTGCTGTTTTCTCAGCATCAAGCGTTGCAGCTTATATGGGTGTTAAAAACCAAGAAGACTAAGAATCGAAAAACGGCGCATCCCGATTGCCGGGATGCGCCGTTTTTTTAATGCGCCATCGCTTATTTGTTTGCTGTTATATTTGTTTGCAACGCATAAGGTTTTAAGGCATCACTCCAGCGCAGGTAACCCCCACCGACGAGGTGTAATCCATCATACGTCAAGCGATTCTGAAGATACCCTTGTTTGTTCGTCAAGACAGGTCTCAAGTCGACGAATGGGATTTTAAGCGATTGAGCGAGATTTTGTAAATTTCGGTTCAACGCTTCGACATCACGATTGATTCGGACAGAGTCCGAATATTTTGGAGCCACAGGAACGGTTGACTGGAGGACGACGTCGATGTTATTTTTTCGAAGTGTCGTCACGATCGTCGTCATGTTCTCGGTAATTTGTGGAATCGGCGTATAGTGACGGATGTCATTGATGCCACCCATCAAGAAGACGCGTTTTGGTTTCATCTCGAGAATCAGGTCGAGGCGAGTCAAAAAGCCTTCTGTCGTATCGCCAGGAATCCCGAAATTAATGATTGTCGGATCCTCCATCAAGATGCGCCAATCGGCAAAATTCGTCATCGAGTCACCTAACATGACAGCGTTCGCTGATTTTGGGTATTGATAAGTATGGAATAGACTATTCAAACGGACATAGTTCGGGTTCTTATCGTATTGGAATGTCGTGACTGGAGTCGTACTCTTTGCAGGTAAGACGCTTCCGAAGGTTTCGAGCGGTTTACGTCCCAGTAACAATGCAAGGAGAACGACGTTCAAGACGATGGATAGAATCAGGAGTGTCTTTTTCATAAACATTCGTTCCTTTCGAGGGAGTATAAGGGGTAGTGTAACATGAATCGGAATCCTTGGTTTGATAATATCAAAGGTTTTCTTGTCATTTTCGTCGTCATCGGTCACATGCTGACGGATTTACGATTTGATTATGACGGAAAGTTGCTCGAGACGGTCTATCTATTAATTTACTCGTTTCATATGCCATTATTCATTATCTTAAGCGGTTATTTCTTCCGCGAAAATAAATACTTACGCGTCATCCAATTATTTGCCGTCTATTGTGTCTGGCAAATTTTAATTGGTTCTTGGGCGACACTTGGAGAAGGACTACCACTGTTGTCCGGGGAAAATATCGGAACACATCTACTACGTCCGTATTGGGCACTTTGGTATCTGTTCGTTATGGTCGTCTGGTATATCGTAACGCCGTATGTCGTCCGCTTGCGAGGATATGTCTGGTTTGGTCTCGCGTTCGCTTTGTTATATGGGTTCGAGCTTGAGAACACGGGCTTCTTAGCACTTCGCAAGTTGATCATGTTCTATCCGTATTTCTTACTCGGGAACTATCTATCGGAGCACGAGTTCATCCGGATTTTCGAGATGCCGAAGAATTTCAAGCGGCGGATGAACGTCCGTTTGATTGGTGGTATCACGTTCGCAGCCGTCATGGGCTTCCTGTTATTCGAAGCATGGCGTGATACGCCGAAAGAGATCGTTGACTTTGCAAATGCGTTCAAGCATCGTTTCCCATATGTCGAACAATATGATAGTGACGCGTGGGTTGGTGTACTCAAGCATAGCGTCATCTACCTCTTATCGATTGCGGCTTCGCTCGGTTTCATGATGTTAATTCCAATGCGTCGTTTGCCGCTCATCACGCGAGCAGGGGAACTCAGTCTCTATGTCTACTTGCTTCACGTCTTCTTCGTCATGGCATGGCGCCAATACGTAACGGATGCGTTCGTTCCGCAAGCATGGCTTGCCTTACTGATCATGATTGGCGTCGCCTTACTAATCGTTGGCATCATCATACACCCGCTCGTCGTCCGTGTCCTCCGTCCTTTGATTGAGATCGATATTCGTCCGATCGTCGAGAAGCGGGAAGACCTTTCAAAATAAAGCGGAATGCATTACACTTTAGATAGATGGATTACTAGACGAAGGGCGTGGAAGGTATGTCATATAATTTAAATAATGCGGATGGTGTCGTGAACGTCTCGCAACAAGTCATCGAGGTCATCGCAGGTGTAGCCGTTCAAGAAACAGAAGGCATTGCCTTTACAGCAGATGATTCGAAATTACAGGAAAAACAGATGGTCAAACTTGTAAAAGTCGAAGATGTCGGCGGCGACATCACGGTCAGTTTATCTGTGCATATCAAATACGGCATGTCGATCATCAAGACAGCTGGAAAAGTCCAAGAACGAATCGCACAAGACATGGAAAATATGCTCGCGTTCCAACCAAAAGCAATCAACGTCCGTGTCATCGGACTCTTAAAAGGATAAGGAAAACGTCTCGGCATCTTGTGTGCCGAGACGTTTTTTTATGAAGAAGATGGGAGATAGCGGAGTCCGAGAGCATCGACGTGCGGGGCGGTGCAGGAAAAACGGAAACGAATTGCTTGTTGGCTATAAGCAGGTAAGGATAGTCCGGGATGGGTGACGTCTGCGATTGGCGTTTCGTCATCCATTAGTTCAAGTGTTAGCGCCTCGAGTGTCAGCGTCTGATCGCTCGCATTACGGACGAGAACGATTGCTGTCACAGTGTCTAGCTCGCGCGTGATTGAAACTGGTAAGAGGGACCAACCGTCTGCGGGTGGTGTCGGATGCGAATAAGCGACTTGGCGGATCATCCGTTGCTCGAGTTCCGTGGAGTCGTCTTCGATGAAGAGCTCCGTCAGAGTCTCGCTTGAGAAGACGAGTTGTAGCGGCTCCGTCAACTGTTCGAGGTCGACGAAACATTCGTCTTCTTCAAACGTCAACCAGAGCGGTAACGTCGCCATCGGAAGGATGACCGGGACCTCCTCGATACTGAGAACTTTACGAGCAACAAGTTCATCACCGGATAAAGCAAGGACGACGAGGTCATTCAGGTGGAACGACCGAGACAACGTGTTTTGGAACAAGGCGATGACATGAAGCGGACGGTGTGATAAGACTTGAAACAGATGGATTGCCATCTGATTGTCTTCTAGATCAGGCAGTTGTTTCACGACGTGACGAAAGACGTATTCATCTTCCTTGACGATCGGCATGTCCTCCGTGAAGTAGAGCGGGGGACGGAACACTTCATTCGACGTGTGCATGGTGCAGTTCTCCTTCGCTATCGTGTGTCTGTTCGGCGCGGCAGATGCCTGAAAGGACCTGTTTCTCGAAACTTGCAATGGCATATTCAAAATAATCCATGCCTTCCCGTTCGAAGATGCGGACCGGTTGTTCTTGTCCGTAACTGCGGAGATGAATCCCTTCTTTTAAAGTGTTCATCGCCGTCAGGTGGCGCGTCCATTGCTCGTCCAGTGCAAGGAGGATGAAACGTTTGACGGTCTCTTTTTCAGCTGTGACATGGGCAACAAGTAGGGCTTCGGTTTCAGCAATCAGCGGCTCGAGTTGTCGTTTCATCTCGTCGATCGTCTCCAGTCGTTTTAACGTGACTGGTTGATGTAACAGTTGCTCGAGTTCTGTCATGACGAGAGCCAGTGGCCATTCTTCTGGAACGAGATCGTCAGAGAGTGTTTGGTCGAGGATCGACGGCAAGACACGTCCTGCAAATGGCTGAACGATATCCTCGAGTGACGTCGCATCAACGATTCTGTTTCGGAGATGATAGATCGCTTGCCGTTGTTCACTGATGACTTCTTCGAGCTGAACGAGTTCATCCCGAACACTTCGGTTGACAGATTCACATGTCGACTGAGCGAACTGCAATAGATCCCGGACGTCACGCGAAGTGAGCGGACCGGCAGTATTTCGTACTTTTTGTTGCACACGCTCGAGGCGATCGCGCGCGAAACGGCGTGGCAGTTCATCTTCGAGCGAAAGATAAAACTGCGTCAATCCAGGATCACCCTGGCGACCTGCCCGACCACGCAACTGGTTGTCGATCCGGATCGATTCATGGCGTTCGGTACCGATGACGAACAAGCCGCCTTGTTGTCGTGCCGCTTCATCGAGTAAAATATCCGTTCCGCGACCTGCCATATTGGTCGCGATCGTGATTCGACCAGCTTGTCCGGCAGCCGCAATGATCCGGACTTCCTGATCGACGGTTTTAGCGTTCAGGATCTCGTAGGTGAGTCCGTGCGCATCAAGTGTCTTCGCGACGCGCAAGGACTGTTCAATCGATGAAGTCCCGATCAAAACCGGTCGTTCCGTGACGTGTGCCGATTTTGTTGCTAGCGCGATGGCTTCTAGCTTTTCGTCGCGTGTTGCAAAGACGACGTCCTCTGCATCGATTCGAATTTTCGGGCGGTTCGATGGAATCGTCACGACGTCCATGCCGTATGTCTTTTGAAATTCTTCCCGTGACGTCGCCGCCGTACCGGTCATTCCAGCTACCTGATGATAGAGACGGAAGTAATGTTGGATCGTGATTTGGGCGGTCGTCCGGTTCTCTTCCGTGACCGGAACCCCTTCTTTTGCTTCGAGGGCTTGGTGTAAACCATCGGATAGACTGCGTCCTTCCATCAGACGACCTGTGAAGAGGTCGACGAGCGCGATTTTTTGATCCTTGATGATATAATCGACATCTCGTTTGAGAACGACATGGGCACGTAAGGCTTGAATGACGTAATGGAAGAGGACGGAATGCTCGGCGGCAAACAGATGATCAATCGCAAACGCCTCTTCGATTGTTTCGATGCCATGATCGGTCAAGGCGACGGCTTTGATTTCTTCATCAAACGTATAATCCCGCTCGTCTTCAAACGTCTGGACGACATGACGGACGAGTTGTTGTAATCCTTCGTGGACACTGTCTCGTTCCGCCATGATGAGTGGCGTTTTCGCTTCATCGATTAAAATGCTATCGACTTCGTCGATTAAGGCGAAGTGCAGGGGACGTTGCAGACGTTCCGTCGGCTCCATGATCAGATGATCCCGCAGGTAATCGAATCCGAATTCAGTCCCGACACCGTATATAATATCTGCTGCGTAGGCAATCCGTTTTTCCTCAAACGTTGCTTCAGCGGAATTGATTCCGACCTGCAATCCTAAAAAACGGTGGATCTGACCGATTTGTTCAGCATCGCGTCGTGCTAGATACTCATTGACGGTAATGACGTGAACGCCTTTTCCATATAACGCTTGGGTGAAGCTCGCGAGTGAAGCGACGAGCGTCTTTCCTTCACCTGTCGCCATTTCGGCGATTTGTCCTTCCAGTAGTGCGAGTCCGCCCATGAGCTGCACATCGTAGTGTCGTAAGCCGAGCGTCCGTTTACTCGCTTCTCGAACAAGCGCAAACGCCATTGGTGAGATTGCATCAATCCGTTCTCCGTTTCGTAGCCGTTCCCGCAACGAAATCGTCAACTCCCGTAACGCTTCATCAGATGTTTGCTCCATTTCTCGTTCTAAGCTATTGATCGTCGTTACGATTTTTTCATAACGATGAACTCTTCGACTTTGATCATTCAACAACTGTTTAACACGTTGAAACATCTTCGTCACTCCCTCATATGCTATGAAGTCATTATAGCAGTTAAAAATTGTAAAACGAATAGTAAAAAACGAAATAAGTAAAACATTCCCTTAAAATTGAAAGCGTTATCAAAAAGAAGGTATCTCAGCTTTAAAAACAAAGAATCAGAAATATTTGATAACGCTTGCAAAGAGTCGAGAGAACCAGTAAAATTATTCATGAGGCAAGTGCAATCGTTTGCGCAAAGTCATTCGATTTCTTGCCTTGCATGGACGATGGAAGAAAGGATGGATGTCGGATGGCACCAACGATCGAAGCGGTCATTTTTGATTTAGACGGCGTAATTACCGATACAGCAGAGTATCACTACTTAGCGTGGAAACAATTAGGAGAGGATTTGGATATCCCGTTCGACCGGGAATTTAATGAGACATTAAAGGGTGTCAGCCGGATGGATTCACTCGAGCGTATCCTTGCGCTTGGCGGAAAACAAAACGCTTTTTCAGAGGACGAGAAGCTAGCACTCGCCGCTAAGAAAAATGAACACTACGTCACATTGATCCAGCACATCTCTGAACAGGATCTTCTTCCTGGAATCACTGCATTCCTCGATGAAATCCGAAACGCTGGGCTGAAGATCGGAATGGCGTCCGCCTCTAAAAATGCGCTGATGGTCGTTGAGGCATTAAAGGTTCGGCACTATTTCGATGACATCGTAGACGCTGCGACTGTTGCACAATCGAAACCACACCCTGAAGTGTTTCTCCGTGCTGCAGAAGCACTCGACGTCGAACCGAGTCGTTGCATCGGTGTAGAAGATGCGACGGCTGGCATTACTGCCATCCACGCTGCCGGCATGTATGCCGTCGGAGTCGGACCGGAGTCGGCACTCCATGAGGCAGACTATCGTGTCGATTCGACAGATTTGCTTTCCCTTGAGCAAATCCTCGCTAGTCGCTCCCTTGTCTGAACCATTCCCTGATGGTGAAGGACATTCCTTGAAAGTTATGTATTTAAAAAGGATCGCTTCCCTGAGCGATCCTTTTTAATATGCGGTTGATTTAAAGCGAAGCGAGAATCCCGTCCGCGATTGCTTGCGCGTAGCGGGATTGATATGTCGGATTCGTAAGTTTCGCACGATCCGAACTGTTCGAGAGGAAACCGAGTTCCGCTAGAATCGATGGCGCTTGTGTGCCGCGAATGACAGCATAGTTCGCATAGTGAACGCTTCGGTTACGCATGCCTGCATACGAGACGAGACGTTGCTGAACGTTCTGAGCGAGGTTGATCGAAGAAGCACCCTTATAGTAGAAGGTCTCTGCTCCATATGCCTGTTCACTCGTTGAAGCATTGATATGAACACTGACGAAAGCAGTCGTCGCATGACTGTTCGCAAGGGCGCTCCGTTCTCCAAGTGACGGGTAGTAATCGTTTGTATAACGTGACATCGTCACATCGACTTTTCCGGCAAGACGTTCAGCGACTTGTTTCGTGACTGCAAGGACGATGTCACGTTCCGTAACGCCGTAACGAACCGCGCCTGCGTCATGTCCACCATGACCTGGGTCAAGGACAAGCAATGGACGGTTTGATGGTGCCGGTTGGAACAGTGTCAGATACGTCGCATCGACATAACCGCTTTGACCACTCGCTGTCCGGACGGCGACGAAGCCTTTCGTTTGATGCCGCGGATTCGTGACGACGACAGGGGTCCCCCGACCGAGACGGGCGATTTGACCACTGAGCGTTGAAGTATTCGCACGAAGAGCGACACTGTTACCGGACGAGATCAAGACATACATCTTCGAACCACTGTAGTCAACGTTTCCAGTCGTCGAGGCAGGGACGGAAGCCCCTTTTTTCAAGTATGTCCCCATGACATAACCTGTTTTCCCTTGGTACTGCACCGTATGCCAGTTCGATTTAACGGCGAGGGAGCTGACTGCTGTTCCACTCGGAATCGTTGTAAGTACTTTCCCGGACGTCGAAGGGGACGAACGGAAGTTCAAGCGATCGGTCGTCGTATAGACCGTGGTCTTAGCTGGTGCAGCTACTTTCTTCAAATAAGAACCCGAAACATAACCAATCTTGTTCGCATAGGTCACTTTATACCAATTTCCGCTTTTAAAACTCGATTGTACGCCTGTCCCTTTAGGAATCGTCAACAAGCGATTAGAAGACGTCGTTGCCGCACTACGTAAGGACAACGCATCGGTCGTCTTATAGGACGTCTTCGTAAAGGACGTACCACTCTCAATCTTTTTCAGGTAAGATCCCGTCACATAACCCGTCTTTCCTTTATATGACAACTTATACCAAGAGCCTTTACGGTAGTTTGATGTGACGTTCGTCGTCTTCGGGATCGTCAGTAGTTTCTTCGAAGAGGTCGAATTCGAACTACGTAAATTCAAAGCATCCGTCGTCTGATACGAAGTTTTCGTAAAGGTTGTGCCGGTCGCAGCCGATACAGTAGAAGTAGAAGCGAAGCAACCGGATACCAACGAAAGTACTAAAGCGGTCTGAAATGTTTTAGGTAATTTGTCCATTAAATTTCCAGTCTCCTTTTCGTTAAAATAAGAAAGATATATCTTGTATTAATAGAACTTAAGTATTATTAAAATAGTTAAATCTCGAAATTATATGTTCCGTTTTCATTCCTTTCTGTTAATATGAAGTGTAGCCAATTTATCGGTAAGGATATGAAAATATTACAGGATAATTAAATAATTAAAGAAATTATATATTATCGAGGCAAATTATAGTTTAACATATTTCAAAATACATACAATTGAAACACAACTGAAACATTAATGTATAAAATAGGAAAGAGGGGCAAGGAATGGGGAACAGTGAACACATCTACCGCGAACTAATGGAAATCGAAGAGGAATACCGTCGTCTGCAACGACGCGCCGAGTATTTGATCTCGGAATTAAGCCGTGGAACGGGAGAACATTCGCAAGAAATCGCCGTCACGCATGAGCGTCCGTTAAAGCAACGTCGCGTCAATCAACGGTATCCACTAGAAGTCTACGTGCACCAAATCAGTGATTTAATGCGCGAGCGTGAATCGATGACAGCACGTGATATCCAAATGGAACTCGAGTTACGTTATCGCCACCAAATCAGCAATATCTATCAATTGATGGCGAAAGTCGAACAGGCAAACCCTGCCATTAAGAAAGTCGGACGCGGTATCTATACATATGATCCAGCTGCTGAAGTACCGATCTTCATGTAAGAGCCGCTCGTCGGCTCTTTTTTTTTATGATATAATTCGCGCAGGAGCGTGATGTTACTATGTTATGGACTGCGTCCATCGTCTGTTTTATCGCCGCCTTACTGATCACACCCGTCGTGAAACGCTTTGCGATTGCAGTCGGTGCCGTTGACAGTCCAGACGCGCGAAAAGTACATGTCCGAATCATGCCGCGACTTGGCGGACTTGCGATCTATATCGCGTTCATGATCGGTTATTTTATCTTACAACCTTCGAGTCCGTATGCGACGCATATTCTAGTCGGCGGATTCGTTATTATTTTGACAGGTGCCTTCGATGATCGATTCCAGCTCAATGCCCGTTTAAAGCTGATGGGGCAAATCGTTGCCGCCGTCATTGTCCTCAACGGTGGGATTCGGATCGAGTTCATCAATCTACCGTTCGACCAACAATTATATCTTGGGTGGTGGAGTGTTCCGTTGACGTTCCTTTGGGTCATCGGGATCACGAACGCCGTCAACTTGATTGATGGATTAGATGGTTTAGCAGCCGGTGTCTCAAGTATCGTCTTGTTGACATTGATCAGTCTTGCCGTCATCCAAGGAAACGTCTACGTGACGATCGTCGCGATTCTCTTATTGATGAGTACGTTCGGCTTCTTGTTCCATAACTTTTACCCAGCGAAGATTTTCATGGGCGATACGGGTGCTTTGTTCCTCGGGTATATGCTCGGTGTGTTGTCGTTACTTGGATTCAAGAACGTGACGCTGTTCTCGCTTGCCGTTCCGGTCATTTTGCTTGGTATCCCGATTTCCGATACGTTATTTGCGATCGTCCGTCGGGTGTTGCAAGGAAAACCGCCATTCGCACCGGACAAAGCTCATTTGCATCACCGGTTACTTGATCTTGGCTTTACAATGCGCCAAGCGGTCCTTGTCATCTATGGACTCTGTGCAATTTTTGGGATGACGGCAGTTCTCTTTTCTCAGACGAACTCACTTGGGGCACTTGTCTCCCTCATCATGTTACTGCTTGTCCTCGATATTTTAGTCGAGTCGCTTGGTTTGCTCGGTGAACGCTATCGTCCATTATTGAATTTGTTGGAACGTTTTACATCGAGATAGCGTATGATAAAGACCGCTCAGAAAATGAGCGGTCTTTTTTTAGGAAGGAAGTGTTAGGTTGGAACAACAGTTGAATCAACGCATCGTTTATTTAGATGTGTTACGGGGTTTTGCATTATGCGGAATCCTATTCGTCAATATGCCAAGTTTTCTTGGCGATCGATCACATGCGATGATGGGGGAAGTGGACCAATGGATTCGTCTGTTTTTTGACCTTTTCATCCAGACGAAATTCTATACGCTGTTTAGTGTCTTGTTCGGAGCAGGATTCTATTTGTTCATCCAGCGTTTGCGACAAAAAGGATTATCGAAGATGATTTTTGCGCGTCGTCTAGGGATTCTTTTTCTCATTGGACTGGTACATTTATGCTTGTGGCAGGGCGATATTTTACATACGTATGCGTTGACTGGTTTCATCTTGTTATTATTTACGAAAGCAAAGCCGATTACGAAAATGTTATTTGCAGTCGTCGGTCAAGTGTATACTTTCCTGATTTACATATCGATTTACCAATATGCTAACGAATTCGGAGATGAATCGAGTATCGAAGAGAATGATTTCTTGCAATCGTTGATCGCTTCCCGGGATATTGTCGGCTTCATTCACGATGAGATAACCGTTCAACTACCGCAATCCTTTCTGAACACCGGTATCATATGGCCGCAAATTCTGTCGCTGTTCTTAATCGGGGCGTTGTTGATGGAACGTTTCAGCACACGACCGCCGACGAATCGTTTTCTCTGGTGGACGCTCGGAATCAGCCTGTTGCTGACGGTGCCATCATTCGTAGGAATCATTCATTCACATATGGACGTACCAGACGGTTCATCTAATCTCTTTTATGTCTGGTTATCAGGTCGGACGCTTGCTATCACCTATGCTTGTGCTGTCGCATTACTCGTCCGTGCTGGACGAATGCGGTGGTTTGCTGGACTGGGACGGATGGCATTGACGAACTATTTAATGCACACACTCGTCTTTACATGTTTCATCTTCCTGAGCGGTCAGTTTGAAACGACGCCTTTATGGCAAGGTCTGTTACTTGTATTCCTGATTTTGATTACGCAAGGTATCGCATCAAACAGATATCTAAAGCATCATGCACAAGGTCCCATGGAGAAATTGTGGCGAAAGGGAACATACGGGAAGAAAAATCATTGAAGTTCACGAGAACTTAACAATTTTTATGTAAAATGAAAGATGGAGGTGAAACATGCATCGTTTAATCGAAATCTTTCTAGTGTCGTTTAAGCTCGGATGGACGTCGTTCGGTGGTCCGGTCGCCCATCTCGGGTATTTTTATGAAGAATATGTCAAACGGAAAAAATGGATCGACGAGAAAGCCTATGCTGACTTAGTCGCGCTCTGTCAATTCTTACCCGGTCCAGCCTCGAGTCAGGTTGGAATGGGCATCGGGCTGATCCGTGGTGGGGTAGCAGGAGCAATTATTTCCTTCATCGGCTTCACGTTGCCGTCGAGTATCGCCTTGATTCTGTTCGCGCTTCTTGCGACACGGTTCGACGTTGCAGAAGCTGGATTCATTCACGGATTAAAACTGGTTGCGGTCGCGATTGTCGCTGACGCCGTTCTGGGTATGGGAATGAAGCTTGCGACAGGTGCTAAACGCCTGACCTTGATGTTACTGGCGCTCTCAGGCGTGCTCTTGATCGCCCATCCATTGGCGCAAGTCGGAGTCTTGTTGCTGGCTGGTCTTATTGCCTTCTTCTGGTTCAAAGAAGGAACGAAGACAGGTGGTTCGTTGTCAATTCGCGTACCACGAATGCTTAGCGTCATCGCACTCGTCTTGTTTTTCGTCTTACTCATCATCACACCGTTTCTCGCTCAAGCGACAACTGGAACCATCCAGCTGACGAGTATCATGTACAGTGCCGGAGCTCTCGTCTTTGGTGGCGGACATGTCGTCTTGCCATTTCTTGAGAAATCGCTCGTACCTGGACTCATGAATACGGATACGTTCCTTGCCGGATATGCAGCGGCACAAGCGGTACCAGGTCCACTGTTCACGTTCGCGACGTATCTCGGTACGATCATCTCTGGTATTTCTGGAGGCATCCTTGCGACGCTTGCGATTTTCTTACCCGGTTTCTTACTCGTCATCGGTGTTTTGCCGTACTGGGATCGCATCCGAAAAAATCAGTCGGTTGGTCGGATGTTGATCGGGGTCAACGCTGCCGTCGTCGGTATCTTACTCGCGGCATTGTACGATCCGATTTTTACATCGAGTATTAAAAGTGGACTCGACTTCTTGATGGCTTTCGGATTATTTTGTCTGTTACGTTTTTACAAGCAGTCACCGCTTCGTATTGTTCTGATCGGTGCAGTGCTCGGGTTTCTTTTCTTCTAATAACAAAGCAGCAGCGGACATTTGTCCACTGCTGCTTTGTTATTAGACGTCACATGCGCGTCAAGAAGACGAGTTCAATCTCATCGCGGAATACGCGTCGAACTTCCATGAAGCCGAAGCGAGCATAAAGAGCGAGCGCGGGAAGATTACGCGCGCCGGTCATGACATGTTTTGCGTGACTGTGTTCGAATAGATGTTGCAACAAGGATTGTGCAATCCCTTGCCGGAAGTATGCCGGATCAACGACGAGACGGGTGATTGTCAGAGCGTCAACCGTGACGGCACCAGTGATGTTATCGTCGATAACATAAACAAAACCAGTCGGTGCCTCTATGTTGATGTCATCAATCGTTTCGCGTAATGGCGGGAAATCAGCAGTTTCGAGTAATCGTGCTTCAATCTGATAAGCGCGGCGCTGAACGTCTAATAGTGACGTATGATCAGTTGGTTGAAGTGACCGAATCATCTGCAGCCTCCGTCGTCGTGCCGTCCGTTGTCTCATCAGTCGGTAGATTGAGCTGTTCCTTCAACGTCGTTTTTGCATCCGCAAGTGAAGTCGGATCAAGTTGGTAGTAGTAGACGCCGTTGATTTTCGTATCCGTTCCTTTTAGATCAATCTGGTTGATCGAACCGATTTTTTTGATGAATGGTTGCAATTGGAATGCTTCCGTCAACGACATGTTCGTTTTGAAGTTATCACCGGTCGCATCCATCAGACTGTTCAATTTCGTGATGGAACCGAATGAGGTGGATTGATCGACGATCGCTTCGACGATTTGTTGTTGGCGTTTTGTTCGACCGATATCACCTTCAGGATCTTGATAACGCATTCGGGCATAAGCGAGTGCTTCCTCCCCATTCAACGTTTGTTTCCCCGGCTCCAATTTGACACCATTGCGCTTATCGGATGAGTCGAGCGTATCGATTGGTAATTTGACGTCGACATCGATGCCACCTAAGGCGTCAACGATCGCGACGACACCGTTGAAGTTGATCGAGGCGTAATAGTCGATGGGGATATCAAGTAATGTCTCGACGGTTTCAATCGTTGAATCGATGCCACCGAAGGCATAGGAATGGTTGATCTTATCTTCATAACCAACCGAAGGAATCTGGACAAGTGAATCACGAGGAATACTGACCATATCGACCGTCTGATCATTCTTGTTGAATGTCGCGACGATCATCGTGTCAGCACGTGAGGAGGTATCGCCAGGTCGTTCATCCGTTCCGACAAGCAAGACAGAAAAGTGGTCTTTCGTCAAATCAATCGCAGCTTTTCGTTTCTCAGACTTGTCCCCACGAGCTAAATCGACTTTTGAGTCGTTTGCGGTCTGAAATGTCTTGTACGCGACATACGCGAAGGTCGCCCCTCCGCCAATAAGCACGATAAGAAAACTGATCACGAACACTTTGAACCAAGAACGTTTTTTCTTTATCTTTTTTTTATTGCTTCGGGTTCGCTCTTCCACGTTCATTAACCCCTAACTTTATCTGAATTTTTGAAAAACTTTAAAATTCTTTACAATCAGTATAGCAGTTCAAGAAATAATGTCACGTTCGAGGTAGCGTGTAGAGCCGCTTGACAACTCAGCTTGACCATTCGTCATATTCGTCATCCAGTCGAGAAAATCCGGAACATCGGCTGTCTTGACGAGGACGTCGATCTGGACTTGATCGAGGTAATGGATCTGATCAATTGGATGGACGCTTGCCCGCAGTTCGTTCTCGAGTTTTCCAAGCCATGTATAATCGACGGTGACGGAGACGACAGTATGTTCGATCCGTTCGACGACGCCGACTGCGTTCAGTGCTTCAGAAACGCTCGAACCATAAGCGCGGATCAATCCACCGCCACCGAGCTTGATACCGCCGAAATATCGTGTCACGACAACGACCGTATCGCGTAAGTCTCGCTTTTTCAATACTTCAAGCATTGGAACACCGGCCGTTCCGCTCGGTTCACCGTCATCATTCGCTTTTTGGATCTCATTGCGTTCACCGATGACGTAGGCGGAACAATTATGGTTCGCATCGTGGTGTTTTTTTTTCAGCTCGGAAATGAACGCCTGGGCTTGTTCTTCCGTCGTTGCACGCGCTAAATAGGTAATGAATCGTGACTTTTGGATAATGATTTCGTGGAAACCGTTTTCTTTTACTGTATAATAATTAGATAATGTCATAATCAAAAATGTCCTCCTCGTTAACTAGTTCTTTCTAGCATAACGACGTTCCAAGAGAGAGACAACCGTAGACGACTGGCAAGGAATGGAGGGAGTACCATGACGAATGAGATGAGGGAGCGGCTATCCTTGAATGATATCGTACAGAACATCATCGGCGTCGTAGAAGAGAGTCGGGAAGAAATCGTCCGGATTACGGAAAGTTCTCGCGAACAGTATGCCGAAATTCAGCAAGAACTACGCGACCTGAAGATTCGGGTGCACGACTATATAAAAGAAGCAGAACGACTTGAACGGCACATCAAGGATGCGAAGGCGCGACTCGTCGTCGTCAGTAAGAACTTCGACAGCTACTCGGAACAGGATGTCCGGTCGGCCTATGAGACTGCAAACGCGTTGCAGCTCGAATCGTTCATCAATCAACGAGACGAGATGAATTGCCGAAAACGACGTGATGAGCTCGAGCGCCGACTGATTCAGCTTGATGAGACGATAGAACGAGCAGATCAATTGATTGGACGTGTCTCGGTCGTCTTGAACTTCTTGACGGACGATATGCAGATGATGAATGAAAAATATGAAAAGGCGATGCAAAAGCAGGAGATGGGTCTAAAAGTCTTCCAGTCCGCCGAAAATGAACGCCGCCGGCTGTCGCGCGATATGCATGATGGTCCGGCACAGACGCTTGCCCATGTCTTGATCCGGGCAGATTTGATTGAAAAGATTCACCAGCACAATGGGGCAGAGGCAGCTTTTGAAGAGATTCACCGTTTACGGACGTTGATTCGGGATGGGCTTGCTGATATCCGTCGTATCATATACGATTTACGTCCGATGACGCTTGACGATCTCGGATTCGTTCCGACGCTCGAACGTTATCTTCGTCATATTCAAGAAATTTCGAATATTCCGGTTCACTTCAACTATCTTGGAGGCGGTGAACGAATCGATTCGACGTATGAAGTCGCCGTTTTCCGAATCGTGCAAGAAGCCGTTCAAAATGCAGTTAAGCATTCCAAAGCGAGTGACATTCGTATTATCATAGAACAATATCAACATTCCGTACGAATCCATGTAAAGGATAATGGCGTTGGATTTGATTTTGATTCCATCGTCGCGTCGTGTGACGAGTCATTCGGACTCGTCGGTATGCGTGAACGGATCGAATTGATCGATGGTGAATTCGAAATCGAGACGCAACCCGGAAAAGGTACGGTCATCAAGGTAAAGATTCCAATCGAGGAATCTGAAGCGAGAGGGGAAACACTGTGAACAACGAGCAAGTGAAAGTAGTCATCGTCGACGATCATCAGTTATTCCGCGAAGGCGTTAAACGAATTCTTGATTTCGAAGAAGAGTTCGTCGTCGTAGCGGAGGGGGAAAGTGGAGCGGAAGTCATCTCGCTCGTCGAAACCCACCAACCGGATATCGTCTTAATGGATATCAACATGCCGCAAGTCAATGGTGTCGAAGCAACAAAACGTCTGATGGAAGTCTATCCGGACGTCCGTGTCATCATCTTATCGATTCATGATGATGAGACATATGTCATGCATGCACTCGGTGCAGGCGCGGTCGGTTATCTCTTAAAAGAAATGGCAACCGATGAGCTCGTCAATGCGATTCGTTCCGTATACCGCGAAGGTGGCTACGTCCATCCGAAGGTCACACCGAACTTGTTACAGGAATATCGTCGTTTGATGAAGATGAAACAAACGATGGCATCACAGCCTGTTGAAAAACGAGTCGCGGAAGCACCGCTCCACGTTCTAACACGTCGCGAATGCGAAGTCTTACAGTTACTGGCGGACGGCTTCTCAAACCGCGCGATCAGCGATACATTATACATCAGTGAAAAGACGGTTAAGAATCACGTCTCATCAATCCTTCGGAAGATGAATGTACCGGACCGTACTGGTGCCGTCGTCGAATCAATCCGCCGTGGATGGGTCGTCGTCTAACATCTCGAAAGACAGGAGCCGGGGCTCCCGTCTTTCTTTTTTTATCCAAGGAAAAATGCTACACTTAAAAACGATTGTGGCGTGTCACATTCGGCAGCGTCACGACGGAACTATAAAAGCGAGGAAATTCACGGATGAGCCAGATTGTGATCTTAACGGATAGCACAGCCTATCTGCCAACTACCTATTGTGAAGAACATCAAGTGCACGTCGCACCACTTAGTGTCATCTTCGACGGTGACGCCTATCGAGAAGGGTTTGACATCTCAGTAGCTGAATTTTATAAACGCATCCAGACGGGCAGCCTCCCGACGACATCACAACCGAACATCGGTGATCTCGTTGCGTCGTTCGAGCAATTGCCGGAAGGAACGGATATCATCGGTATCACACTATCGAGTGGGATCAGTGGAACGTATCAAGCGTTACATACGATCAACATGATGGTGGAGCATGTTAACGTTCATCCAATCGATTCACGTATTTCCTGTATGCCGCAAGCGTTTCTCGTCCAAGAAGCCGTTCGTTTGCGAGATGCAGGAGCGACGGCAGAGACGATCGTTAATCGTCTGGAGACATTAAAAAAACAGATTCGAGCCTACTTCGTCGTCGACGATCTAGCCCACCTTCAGCGTGGTGGACGTTTGAGTGTCACACAGGCATTCGTCGGCTCGTTTCTGAAGATAAAACCGGTCCTTCACTTCATCGACGGGAAAATCGTTCCGTTCGAAAAAATCCGGACGTTCAAGCGAGCGGTCAATCGAATCGAGGAAATGATGAAGGAAGACATCAAAGGGGACGGAGCAGGATATGTCATCGGTGTCATCCATGCGGAGGATTCTATGAAAGCAGAAGCAGAAATTGCCGAACTAACGGCACTTTTCCCGCAGGCGCGCATCGAGATGAGCTTCTTCGGACCCGTCATCGGGACACACCTCGGACCTGGTGCAATTGGTATCACATGGTATCATGCAGCGGAATGAACAACATAACCGATAAAACAGATGAGCAACAGGAATTCTCTTACATTGAGAATACCTGTTGCTTTTGTTTTGTCAAAATCCTCGATTTTCATGAATGATTCTACTTACGAGGACTTTTAGAGGCATAATGTACGCTATTCTCTTAAATTGACTGAGGAAAAAAGCGATGGAGCAGGAACGTATGCGGACAAGGAGATACCAGGCATATGCGAGAAAGGAACGTCACAGAAAGGAGAGGTCATGATGATGGATCTTCGAGGACGACTCGTACCTGCTGAATGGATAGATACACCAAACGAAACATATCGATACATGCCAGCCGTGACATGGCGTTGTCAACGGTGTGGCGCACTACCAGTACGAGGTGCCTGTACATGTGGAAAAGCCTGTTATTATTGTCGAAAATGTCTCGCTTATGGCAAATTGCGAAGCTGCGGGAGGCTCGTGACGGATTTGGAGGCGCTTGATCCAGTGATCCCGTCGCAACACGGACCATTGTTGTTGACGCCGGCGCAACTGCGCATCGCACAAGCAATCCAGCAGACCGTCTTGCGTCCGAAACGACTTCTTGTCCATGCCGTGTGTGGTGCCGGAAAAACGCCGATGCTCTTTCCAGGAATCGCCGACGCCCTTACAAACGGACGACGTGTTCTTGTCGCAGCACCTCGGGCAGATGTCGTCCGGGAATTGACAGGGCATTTGAAGCGAGCATTCGCAAATACGTCCATTGTCTCTTTATACGGTGGTTCGTCGGAGCGTCTCGAGTTAGGTGACATCACGGTCAGTACGACACACCAATTGATTCATTACCGGCATTGTTTCGATGTCGTCTTCTTGGATGAGGTCGATGCCTTCCCTTACCGGATGGACCGGACGTTGCACCGGTACGTCAAACGAGCGATGACGAAAGACGCTGCCTTGATTTTATTAAGCGCCACCCCTTCGTTTTGGCATCGACGCTTTCCGATAGTCCGACTGATGCGGCGCTATCATGGGTATCCGTTACCGGTACCAAAGCTCGTCGTACCTTATACCGAACAGATCGTATTCGATTGGTTGGCGCGTCATGCTGCTGTACCACGGCTCGTGTTCGTCTCGCGTATTGCGGAGCTTGAGCGATGGCAGAACCGATTCGCAGATGCAGGCTATACCGTCGAGACGGTCCATGCCGCGGATTCAGAACGAGTCGAGAAGGTCCGACGCTTTCGACAATCGACAGGAATCTTACTGACGACGACGATTCTAGAGCGGGGTGTGACGATTGAAAACGTCCAGGTTGCGATTCTTGATGCCGATCAAGGATTCAGTACGTCAGCCTTGATTCAAATCAGCGGACGTGTCGGACGATCGTCGGCGTATCCGGATGGTGACATTTTATTTTGCGCCAATGACCGAAGTGATGCGATGTATGAAGCGATCCATCACATTAAAAAAGCGAATGCCGTGCAACCATGAATCGATGTTTATTCTGTCAAGAGGTCTATCTACCTAGTTGGGAACTCGGAAATCTCTGGACTAGGCAAGTGACCTGTCCGACCTGTAAAATAAAGTTTGTAAAAAGAGGGGAATGCGTCGATTGTGGAAAGCCGGGTTCGCCATGCTGTTCAGATTGTACGGCGTGGCGGCTGCAAGGGCTGACGCTCCAGACGACACCTCTTTATCTGTACAATGATGCAGCCAAGGAATTCATGCGTCGGTTCAAGTTTCTCGGAGATACTGCGTTGCTTGAGATGTTTACCGATGACTTGAAGAAGGTAAAAATCAAACAAGCTGTTCTTGTTCCGATACCGTTAAGCACCGAGCGTCTCGCAGACCGTCGTTTCAATCAAGCGGAGTTGATCGCACGCCAGATGCGTGGGAAAATGGCGCCGTATTTGAGTCGTTTGGAGGGTCCTGCCCAAAGTAAGGCAGGACGACAGGCTCGGCTTGCGCGAAGTAATCCGTTTTGCGTGACAAATGACGTCAAAGGGAAGAACATTGTGCTCGTCGATGACGTCTACACGACAGGTGTGACTCTTCGGCAGGCAATGTTTCGACTGAAGGAGGCAGGCGCAAAAGAAATTTCTGCTGTAACTTTATTTCGAAGTGTTTAAGAAAGCGACAATCCTGCCGATACTCTATATGAGGTGAAAGAAATGGATGTCATCAATTGTAAATCTTGCGGAAAGTTAGTTGTGCGTCAATCTTCAGAACTGTGTATTGATTGCATACGAAAGGATCATACGGATTTTGAGAAGGTGCGCGAATTTCTGCGAGAACGACGAAAAATCCGGACTTCACCTAAAGATGTCGAGATCGGAACGGGTGTCAGTCGAGATACCGTCTTCCGTTACATCAAGGAAGGGCGCTTATTGATCTCCGAGATTTCCCAAATGGAAATCATGTGTGAGAATTGCGGGAAGCCCTCCCGTGAAGGCACGATTTGTGCCGCATGTCGTGATCGTTTACGACGTGACCTCGCCCAGGCGATGCTTGACTCTTCTGACTCTTCGAAACCAAGGACGTATCGGACTTGAACTAAGAATCTTGTAGTCTAGAAAGCAGGTGTTCACATGCGAATTGATTCTACGAAATGGGTGAACATGCCCAAAACGTACGAAAGAACTCAATCAGTAGAAGGAACAAAAAACCAACGCACGAACCGTCCGGACGAAGTCAGTATCTCAACAGAAGCGCGCGCGCGTTTTAATGAGACACAGACGTCACGGACTGAAAAGATTGAATCCCTCAAGCAGGCGATCCAGGATGGAACCTATAAACCGGACGCGAAAAAAATCGCGGAACGTTTCTTGAACCTGTAAGCGGAACATCGTAGAAAATGGAGGCGACTCGGGGCACGGATGCGCGGGTCGTTTTTTATATGAATGGAACCTTTTTAATTCGGAAGGAGAAACCGAATGCAACTCATCAATCAGCTTAACGAGGCGCATGCTCAATTGCTCGCGCTCGCAGAAGAAAAGAAGCACGTCTTGATTGCAAACGACATGCGTCGCTTGTCTGAAATCGTTAAAGAAGAACCCGTACATATCAAACGGATTGAAGCATTAGAGCAAGAGCGACTTGCACTCATGGGTAGCGTGACGATGACCGAATGGATCGAGACGCACCCGGAAGATATCGACTCACTCCGGACATTGTTGCAGACGATCGGTCAGTTGCGGCAGCTGAATGCACTGAACGCAGAGCTGCTCGAGCAATCGTTGCACTATTTGGATTGGCATCTCCAACTTTTGATTCCAGAAGCAGACGACTTCACATATGGGCAGTCCGCACTGAACCAGACACACTTTAACCGAAACGCGTAAGGAGGAATACGGATGGGATCGACTTTCATGGGGCTTGAGACAGGACGTCGGGCATTAACGACGAACCAGTGGGCCCTGCAATCGACTGGAAATAACATTGCGAACGCCGGTACGGAAGGATTCTCTCGTCAGCGTCTCGTCATGGGAACAACAGAACAGCTTTCGATATCGCTTGGATCTGGCCGAAATGGTCAAGTCGGAACGGGTGTCCGCGGAGAAATGATCGAGCGGATTCGTGACATCATGCTCGATAAGCAATACCGGGATGAAGTGACGAAAGTTTCCTATTACGGCACGAAGGAAGCGGCTTTCGGACGGATGGAAGATATCATCAATGAACCGTCGGATACGGGTCTTGCGAAGGCATTCGACGGATTCTGGGAATCACTTCAGACTTTGTCGACGAATCCGCAGGACTCGGGTGCGCGCAGTGTCGTCCGGCAAAAAGCAGAGACGCTCGCACAGACCTTCAATTACATGTCGAAGGCAATCAATCAGGTCAAATCAGACTTAAAAAGTGAAATCGATGTCTCGACGAAAAAAGTCAATGATCTCTTGCAAAAAATCCATAACATTAATACGGAAATCCATGTCGTCGAACCGCTCGGTACCTTGCCGAACGCGCTCTATGATGAACGTGATCGCTACTTTGATGAACTTGCTCAATATGTCGATTTCGAAAAAGTGACGGTAGACGCTCAGGCGATTGAAACAGGGAAGATGGGGAATGCGTTACGCAATGCAGAAGGACGTATTGACGTCAACATCAAGTTTCCGAATGGGGACAAGCTGCTTGCGGTCGACTCCGACTTACCGAAAGCAGGGACACTAACCTTCACGACGAACGATCAAGGACTATACACAGGCTTCAAATCGGAGACACAAACCTACACGTTCGATCAGCTAGGCGGTTTCTCAACAGGTCGTTTGACAGGATTGATCGAGATGTACGGGCAAGAACGAAACGGTCAAGCTGTCGGTGAATACGTCAAGATGGAGAGTCAACTTGATGAGATGGCGAAGACCTTCGCCGATGCGTTCAACGCCGAGCACGCGACGAACTTGAAAAAAGACGGGACAGCGGGATCGAATGCGTTCTTTGCTTCGACAAGTGGCGACATCACGGCAGCAACGATTTCTGTTGGTACGGACATCAAAGCGAGTCTCGATAACATTGCGACGTCGACGGACGGAAACATCGGGGATAGTCAAGGGGCATTGAAACTAGCGAAGATGAAGACAGCGAGCATCGAATTCACAGAGTCGAACACGACGACGACGATCGGCTCGTTCTATCAAAACGTCATCGGCAACATGGCAGTTTCGACCGAACAAGTCGCGCGCCTTGGGAAGAGTGCCGCTGTCTTGATGGAGAGTGCGGATCAACGCCGTATGTCGATGTCTGCCGTCTCGATCGATGAAGAGATGACGATGATGATTCAGTATCAACACGCTTATAATGCGGCAGCACGAAATATTACGACCGTCGATGAGATGCTTGATAAAATCATCAACGGTATGGGACTCGTAGGACGGTGATGAATAGATGAGAGTAACACAAACGATGTTGACGAAAACAAATATCGGGCACTTATCCTCTAGCTATCAGCGCTTGAGCACGCTTCAAGAGCAATTGATCAGCGGGAAGAAAATTCAGCGTCCATCCGATGATCCGGTCGTCGCGATGCAGGGCGTGCGTTACCGGACGGAAGTACGAGAAGTCGAACAGTTCAAGAAAAATGCCAGTGAAGCAACGGGCTGGATGGATTTGACGGATTCGGCACTTAACGAAGTCACGTCGGCGATGAGCCGGATTCGTGAGTTGACGACACAGGCGGCGACGGATACGTATGATGCGACACAGCGTAAAGCGATCCAGAGCGAGGTCGGTCAATTGATCGAACACATCGGGACGCTCGCGAATACGAAATACAATGAAAAAGGGATCTTCAACGGGACGAAGACGGATACGGCATTCGTCTCGATGGACGGATTGCGTGATTACTTAGCAAGTGCTTCAGGTCCTGTTGACGGTGTCTTCACGGATGGGGATCCGACGGGCAAGGAGACGGAATCAATTCAATATGAAGTCTCTTCCGGTATCGAAGTCCAAGTCAACATCTCGCCACTTAGCGTCTTCGGACCGGGAACGTTCCAGACATTGAAAAAAGTCTACGATGCCCTAGGGACGAATGCTGACAATAATGGAGCTGCTTTATCCGGTATGTTGAAGGATATCGATGAGATGGTGAACGGCACGGTCGAGACGCGTGCGGATCTCGGGGCACGGGTTAACCGGATGGATTTGAACACATCACGGCTCGAGGATCAGGAAATCATCGCAAAGACGGTCATGTCGGATAACGAAGACATCGAGGCGGAAAAAGTCATCATGGAGCTGAAGTCGTACGAAACGTTACACCGAGCGGCTCTCAGCGCCGGAGCACGAATCATTCAACCGACGTTACTCGATTTTCTACGATAAGGGGTGAAGGCAGATGAATCTTCCACATCTTGAAATGCGTCAGACGGCAGCACGAATCGGGATGAACATCACACGTCCGCAAATCGAGCAGAAGCAGACACCTGCCTCCCTTTCGATCGAACAGCCCCGCGGGGAACTGTCGATTGAAACCGTCGCGGCACGTCTTGAGATCGATTCGACACAAGCCTGGATCGAGATGGAGCGTGTTCCTGCGCTCGAGTCCGTTCGGCAGTACGCTGCCTACGGTCGACAAAAGGGACAGGAAGCGGTCGCGCAGAGAGCTTCGGAAGGGGATCAACTGATGCGGATCGAGCAGGGTGGGGGAACGGTCGCGCGGATTGCAAAAACTAACGACGCACCGCCTGCCGAAGTGACGACACTCGGATTCATCCCGCGGAGTCTTGATCGGGTCAAGACGACTTTTACACCAGCGGAAGTCCGATTGAGCTACACCGCGAATCGTCCGAAGATCGATGTCGAAACGCATCAACCGGAGCTGACCGTAAAAGACGGACAGGTCGAGATTTTCTTACAAGAACAAAATCAATTGAATATGTGGCCGGTTGGTGGCATATTCGACGGGGAAGGATAACGACATGCAAATCGAAACCGATTTTTTTGGAACTATCACGATTAACGAGACGGAAATCATTACTTTCGCGTCCGAATTACCGGGTTTTCCGGACGCGAAGCGCTTCATCCTGCTCCCGTTCGGAGAGGGCGTACCGTTCTGGTCGTTTCAATCGATTGATCAGCCGGAGTGTGCGTTCGTCGTGACGAACCCGTTCTGGATTGATCCGGAATACGTCTTCGAGTTACCGGACGCAGCAAAAGAGCAGCTCGGGATTGAGGATACGGCGCAAGTCGCTGTCTATACGACGGTCACGTTGCGAGATCCGTTCAAGACGTCGACGACGAACTTACGGGCACCCTTCGTCATGGAGACGAAACAACGACTCGCGAAACAAATCATCTTAGACGATACATATACGAATCGTCATCTGATCGGTAGTCTGACGGAAGTAGGTGGTCGCTGATGCTCGTACTCAAACGAAAGACGGGAGAAGCGATTCAAATTGGTGACGACATTGAACTGACAATTCTTGCGATTGAAGGCGATCAAATCAAGCTCGGTATCAAGGCACCACGGCAAGTCGACATCCACCGGAAGGAAGTCTACTTGTCGATCCAAGAAGAGAACACGGAAGCCTCCCGTAGCACAGGGTTGATCGGACAACTCTTGAAACAACAGGAAAAATGATTCCATTTGAATGTCATTGGAACGTATTTTTCTTGTGAACGATACGCTTCAAACGAGGATGAAAAGACTCCCTTTGCCTGAATCTAGCGCAAAGGGAGTCTTTCTTATCATGAAACGAATGCTGAAACGCGTTGAATCGTGTATAGTAATGGAGAGAAAAGAAACCTTTTGAGCCAAAGAGGGAGTTGTCAGGAATGAATGAGACGAAGCAGCTGAAAAAAGACGCGAACCGAGTATTGAAAGCGACGAGTCGCACCTTCTATATCCCGATTAGTCGACTATCGCAAGACTTACAGGAAGCGGTCGGTGCTGCTTATCTATGCATGCGCGCCATCGATGAGATTGAAGATCATGAAGACTTGGCGACGGACGTCAAGACGATGTTGCTCCGAGAGACGGCATTGTTGATGCGGGGCACATTTTCCGCTACCGCCTATCTTGAATTGATTGCTCCGTATACGGCACATCTACCAGAAGTGACGCTCCGTTTACCGGAGTGGATCGCCTATTGTCCGGCTGCGATTCGTCCGAAAGTGCTCGATTCGACGGCTGAGATGGCAGAAGGCATGGCGGTCTGGGCTGAGCGTGACTGGACGGTCGAGACGGAAGCGGATCTTGATGAGTACACATACTATGTCGCGGGACTTGTCGGTGTTATGTTATCCGACATCTGGTACTGGAAGGCTGGTATCGTCACCGATAAACAGCAAGCGATCGGATTCGGTCGTGGTCTGCAAGCCGTCAACATCCTTCGTAACCAACAGGAAGATGCGGAGCGTGGTGTCGGCTACTTCCCACCTGGTTGGACGACGGATACGATGTTCGCCTATGCGCGTGAGAACCTTGCAGAAGCCGATGCGTACCTTGCGTCCATTCCGAAGGAGACGACGATTTATGAATTCTGTCACATTCCACTTGCACTCGCACATGGAACGCTGGATGCCCTTGCAAAAGGGAAAGAAAAACTGAGTCGTCCGGAAGTCTTGAAGATCGTCGGCGCCGCCGTACTAAAACGATAAGTACAAACGAACAGCCGCCCGTTTCCGTCAAGGAAGTGGGCGGCTGTTTTTAACGTAATAGATAAAAAGCGAGTCCAATCAAGGCAGAACCCGTCCAAATCAAAGCGATCGTCCGTCCATAGGGCAAACGATAGCCAGCGCGACGGGAGACGAGTAGTCCGATCGTCATCACCGTCAACGCGACAAACCAGGTCAAGAACACAGATAGCTGTTGCATGTGTCTCTCCTTCCATCAATGCAAGTCAGACAGATAGGTCAACACTTTATCTTCATACGCCTTCCGGTCATGCGCGTATGACTGGACGTGTCCGCCGTTTTCCGTCACGTAGAGTTCCGAGCGCGGTGCAGCTTTTTGGATTTTCATGCTTTCCGTAACGGGAATCGCATCATCATCCTTCCCGTGAATCAACAGAATCGGGTACTCGATGCGCCGGACCGCTTCGACCGGTTTGACTCGTTCTGGATTAAGACCTGTCAACGGTGGCGTGATTTCAAGGATGATCGGTGTGAACGGGAAGTTCGGTAACCCGCTCCAGACGGGCAGGTTCGTTGCGAGATAATTCTCGAGATCGCTGAACGGGCTGTCGGCGATAACACCGACGACATCCGCTTTCGGTGCCGTTACGAGTGATGTTGCTGCGCCCATCGAGATACCATAGAGGACGACCGGTTTTGAAGAACGTGACTTCGCGTAACGAACAGCTGTCAGTAGATCATCTTGTTCCTTGGCACCAACCGTAACGCGTTTCCCGTCCGATTCACCCGATCCTCGGAAATCGAACGTCAAGACGTTGTATCCGGCATCGTGAAACTTCTTAAATAGCGGGAAGACAGGAACATCATCTTGTTCCCGGTTCTTGCCATAGCCGTGAGCGAAAACGATCGTCAACTTCGCATCTTCGCTTGGCATCCACCAGCCAGACAAACGTGTCCGGTCTTTATAAGAACGGAAGGTGACATCTTCATAGTCAAGTCCTTCTGCTTTTTTGGGTGTCGTCGTCAAGGCTTCGCGTTCCGGTTGCGTCAACGATGATCCGACATAACCGGAAATCCCGATGACAACGATGACAGCGAGCGTCACGATGACGATTACGCCGCCGATGATTTTCTTACGATGTTTTTTCCACACCCGCGTTCCTTCCCTTCGTTCGGTTAATGGATATCTTTTTTCTTGAAGCGACCGCCATGGACATCATGGATGTTGCCGATCGCAATAAAAGCTTGTTCATCGAAGTCACGAACGATGTCCTTCAGTTTAGATTCTTCGAGCCGGCTGATGACACAAAAAATGACTTTTTTGCCGTCACCGGTAAAGGCACCTTCCCCGTTTAAGTACGTCATGCTTCGACCAAGTCGGTCCATGATCGCAAGACCGATCTCTTCGTAATTCTCCGAAATGATCCAGACACTCTTCGATTGATCGAGTCCGTCGATGACGACGTCAATCGTCTTGAAGGCGACGAAATAGGTGATCAACGAGTACATCGCTCGGTCCCAACCGAAAACAAATCCAGCAGCACCGAGAATGAAGACGTTGAAGAACATGACGATCTCACCGACTGAAAACGGTGTCGAGCGGCTGAAAGAGACAGCAAGAATCTCAGTTCCGTCGAGTGATCCACTCGAACGGATGACGATCCCGACGCCGATTCCGAGAATCAAGCCACCGAATACGGTCGCGAGCAGATCAACACTCGTCAATGGACCGATGTGTTCGAGGAGTTTCGTTGCGATCGCCATGACGAAGATCGCATATAACGTTGACAGGGCAAACGTCTTTCCAATCTGCTTATAGCCGAAAAAGATGAACGGGATGTTCAAGAAGAACAGCCACAAAGCGAGCGTCGTATCTGTCACCTTTGAGCCGATGATCGAGATTCCGACGATCCCGCCATCGATGATGTTATTGGGAACAAGGAATCCTTTCAGTCCAAGTGCGAAGATGATGGCACCGATTGTTAGCATCAGTAATCGTCGAAAAAGCTGACCTTTCGTAGAGCGACGATGATGTTTCGTAGGTAGTGGTGACTGCATGCCATTCCTCCCTTCTATAGTAAAACGCTTTAGGATTACTATAACAAAAAAGCACGAAGACGTGTGTGAACGTCTTCGTGGAGAGGTCAAGGGCGATAACGTAACGACTGGAAGAAACGCATGATCTGTTCTGCTTCGATCGGATTTGTATATTCACCGATGTATTGATGATCTTGTTGTCCGGTGATCGTCACCGTACAGGAGACGAGTTGAACGCCTTCACTCAAGCGAATCTCAAACGTTGCGTCCGACAACGGTAACAACGTCTTCGACGAAAAATAGAGTGCCCGCGTACTCGTTTGATGCGCTTCAATGTCTGAGAAGGGCAGTTCGAACGACTGGGTATGATGTGTCAGCATGCGAACTTTCCCAGAGACGGAAAAACGGGGGATGGTATCGCTCGACAAGGAACAGGCTTCGATCGGATACAAAATCTCCCGCAGGAGGAACGATTCCATGACGTCCGCTGGAACCGGGCGACTGAATAGATAGCCTTGGATACTCGGACAATTGAGTGTACGGAACGTATCGAGCTGACGGAGCGTCTCGATGCCTTCTGCGACGACGGTCAGATTGAACTCACCTGCCATGTAGAGAATGCTTTTGACGATTGCTTGGGCTTTAGCGTCATCCGTGATGTGGGTCGCGAACTGCCGATCGATCTTGATGACGTCGATCGGATACCTTTGCAGGTAGACCATTGAGGAATAGCCTTTCCCGAAGTCGTCGAGTGCGATCCGAACACCGATCCGGCTGACGTATTCGAGTGTCCGACTCGTCATCGGATCATCCATGATTAAAGCCGCTTCCGTGATCTCAAGTTCGAGTAACTCAGGCGCGAGATCGTACGTCGACAGCATCCGCTCGATATGGTGTTCGAAGCCGGGGATCAAGAATCGTTTCGGTGAGACGTTGACGGAAATTGGAACAAGATCTGCTCCGGTCGCCTTCCAGTCTTGCATCGAACGGCACGCCGTCTCGACGACCCAGTCTCCGATCGCGATATGTAAAGCACTCTCTTCGGCAAGCGGAATGAAGTCGTTCGGTGGAATCCGTCCCCATTCCGGGTGTTGCCAGCGAATCAGTGCTTCGAGACCGACAATCTTTCCTGTCCAGCTGTCGACCTTCGGTTGATATTCGAGAAACAGTTGATTACGTTCGATCGCGTAATGTAAGTCCTGCTCGAGCCGGTAGCGCCGGTAATAATCGATATCGAGATTCGATGCGTAGTGGTGTATCGTACTGTGATTTTCACGACGCGATCGTCGTAAGGCGGTATAGGAATGCTTTAACAATTCGACAGCGTCTGTACTGTCTTCCGGATAGCGACTGACCCCAACAGAAATACGAGTGAACAAGGCGTATGGTTCGATCGAGATCGGTGTTTCCGATAGATCGAGTAGTGCCTCGGCGCATGCCGTCACATCCTGTTTATCGCTTGTCGGTACGAGCAGGGCATACTCATCACCACCAAGATGTCCGAGGAACGTTCCATCTGACTTTGTTTGTTGTAATAAGGCAGCCGTTCCTTGTAGCCACTGATCACCGGAGCCGTGTCCGAAGGCATTATTGATCTCAGCGATGCGGTTGAAGGAGACGGTCAGGACGAAGAACGGTTGGTCCTTCTCTTGCCATGCGTCGATTGTTCCGATCAGCGCTTGCCGGTTCGGCAGATGCGTCACGGCGTCACGTAAAGCGAGCTGCCGCAATCGTTCCTCGTACGCTTTTTGAAGCGTGATATCATGCATGATGCTGTTCGTATAAGCAATCGTACCGTCCAGTTGGAAGACGGGGATTTGTTGGTCCTCAATCCATTTGACGCGACCATCCGGGAAGTGAAGGCGGTACTGGATCGTATCAGCTTGACCGTCCACCAATCGACCGATGAATTGTTTCATTGCAGTATGATCGCGCGCGTCTAGTCGTTCGTACAACCACTCGCGACTAAGGATTAAATTCTCTGGCAATTCTTCGAAGATATGCAGAAATCCTTGCGAATGAAACAGGATCCGACCCGAGAACAAGTCGATTTGTGAGATCGCGGCATTAACGGCTTCGTAGATTTCACGTGCCTGTGCCCGTTCCGTGACGAGTTGACGTCGCGCCTCGTCGACTTCCGATAAATCATAGAGGACGACCGATAGATGATCCGGATGATGCGGACGATGGAAGGCTTTCAAGCGCAACAGCTGATAGGTATCGTCAGCGGTCAACAGGGAGACTTCCATTTCAAAACGTTCCTTTTCACCCGCAATCAAACGTTCCATCTCGAACCGGAGCGGATCGAAGTCACGTGGATGAATCCGACTAAATAATTGTGCTTGATCTAGCGTCGTTGCATCGGTTTCCGACAACCCTAAAAAATGGAGGAGTGCGGGGGAAAACTCGATCATTTGTGTGTGGATATCAAAGTGGAAGATGACGAGTTCAGGAATCTGTTCCGTCAGTTCAAGTTGGGAGCGAATGGACGAGACATCTTCTTCGAGTTGTTTCTCACGTGTGATATCACGTGCGATCCCGTAAACGCCGATGACTTGTTCGTCTTGTTCGATCGGCATGTTCGTAATTTTTAAGGTAACCCGGTGTTGATCGGCATGAAGTCCTTGTGCCGTATAATGAACGGTCTCACCATGTAACGCACGATTGAAAAAGGATGTCACCGCTTCGACTTGATCAGGTGGATTGAAGACAGCAAAGTGCTCATAGAGCGTCTCAGCGGAATAGCCGAGCATGTCCTGTAACTGTTCGTTGAAATAAATGATTGTTCCAGAGGCATCAAATAAAAAAATTGCATCTGTTTGTTGTTGAAAGAAGGCTTCCGCCGTTTCCGGACGGGACACTTCAAGTCCACCGATATAGAGTGGGGCTGTGTCGGATTGACGAATCCGATTCATCGCTTCATGAAAAGCCATCCACGTCACCTCCTTACGATACTAACGTTCTCTCTACTAGTATCGGGTGTAGGAAATGGAATTTGCAACCTTCGTTCAAGGAATAGACTTATTTTTCAAAAAAGTGAACCAGTATATGAAATTCATGATTAAAAGACAATTGTCCTAACGTGAACAAAAAAAGCCGAAGCTCCGATGAAAGAGCTTCGGTCTAAATCTTAAATCGCTAAATCGACGGATGTAGCACTCGCATTCGGATCCGCATCCGGTCCTTGATCCGGTGCGCCCGGCATGTCACCACCCGGACCAGGTCCGTGTCCTCGACCATGACCACCATCGCGTGCTGGTCCTTTCTTGAGATCAGCGTAGCTTGAGACCGCATCTGCGCGCGACTGGATGTGTTCCTTGATTTGTTTCGCTTGTTTGTCTGTCAGCTTGCCATCTTTGACTTGTTGATCAATCGCAGCAGTTTGTGCTGTCAGGACGGCTTTCTCGAAATCGGCGTAAGCAATCTTGTTCGCTTCCGCAAATTCAGGCAATGATTGATCCGCTGCTTTGAATTTCGCTTCATCGAGTCCGAGTGCTTTTAAAATTGCTGACGTCGAGTCACCGAAGACACCACCCGGTCCATGGTCACCACGCTTACCGTGTTCGCCGCGATCAGGAAGATCGTCGTAGCTCTTCGCGTCCTTATATTCTTCGGTCAGACGAGACTTGATTTCCGTTGCTTGCTTTTTCGTCATCTTCCCGTCTTTGACGAGTTGATTGAGTTCGCTTGTTTGCGCCGCAAGCAATGCTTTTTTATAGTCGGCGAACTTAATCGACTGTGCCTTCGCATAAGCAGCAAGCGATTGATTCGCTGCATCGAATTTTGACTGACTCAGTCCGAGTGCTTTCAGGACGTCAGCAATCAACGATTCATTGAAGAAACCTGGTCCACCGTGGCGACCCATCGGCATCTTGTCTTTGAGTTCATCGTAGCTCTTGACGCCACTGAATCGTTCCGTTTGGCGCTTCAACATGTCGTCTGCTTGCGTTTGTGTTAAGTCACCTGATTTAACGAGACTAGCGAGCTGTTCCTTTGCTGCTGCGAGTTCTGCCTTTTTATAATCAGCGAACGAGATCCCTTTTGCTTTTGCAAGATCTGCGATTGATTGCCCTTTCTCCCGGGCAGCATCTACCTCAGTTTGTGTCAGGTTCAATTTTTTCAAGAGTAACGTCATGTCGTGTTTTTTCATACCTTCGAAGTGGTGCCCGTGTTTCGCTTGTTTTGTCGTGCTCGAGTCGTCGTTCGTCGCAGCATATGCTGATGCGCCTCCAACGGTTAATGCGCTAATTGTCAATGCAGTGATCCATTGTTTTTTGAATGTCATGGGATGATCACTCCTTTCACCTTTTATGGTAGAGGGTCACGAAAGAGAAGTTGTGAGGAAGTTGCAAAGAAACTGCGAAGAAAGGAAAATCTGGACAAAAAGGCGCTACACTAGGAGTGGAGGGATGACCATGAATGTACTATTGATTGAGGATGAACAAAAATTAGCGCAGGTGACAGCGCGTTTCCTGCGTCACCATGCGTATGAGGTAACGATTGCCGGTTCGTTAGCAGAGGCGAAACAGTGCTTAACGACAACGTTTGACGCTGTCTTAATCGACGTCCGCTTGCCGGACGGTGACGGTTGGTCGCTCGTGCCAAGTATCAAATCACAAGTTCAGCCGCCGGTCGTCTTCATGATGACCTCGCGTGGGGAGGCAGATGATCGTGTCTTCGGACTCGAACTCGGTGCCGATGATTATCTCGTCAAACCGGTCGTCCTGAAGGAATTGACGATCCGGCTTGAACGGGCATTAAAAGTCCGGCCGGTCGCCCGTCATGTGTTCGGTGACTTGACGATCGATGAGAAGGGACGCCAAGTCAAATTGGGAGAACAGGCAGTCAGTCTCGCAAAGATGGAATTCGAACTGTTGCTCTACTTCATCGAACATCTCGGGGAGGCACTGAGCCGGGATCAGATTCTTGACGACGTCTGGGGTTACGCATTCGGTGGCGATACCCGGACGGTCGACACGCACGTCAAACAATTGCGCGATAAGCTACCCGTCATTAGACAACAATTGAAGACGGTGCACCGGGTCGGCTATCGATTGGAGGCGATTGAATGAAACGACGTCCTTTGATGCGTAAGTTCTTATACGCTGTCGTCGGTCCGCTGCTCGTGATGGGGGTCCTCAGTTTCGTCTTGACGGCGTTCCTTGTCAATCGGTTTGCAGAAGGCGAACGGTACGATCAACTCGCGCGGGAAGCGAACATCATCAAACAAGCGCTTGAAGCTGACACGCCGATTCCGCGTGACATTCAAGGGTTTTTGACGACCGATGGATTGACGCAACGGATCGGTGCGCGCGGACCGGCGGGACGGTTACCACTTCTCGACGATCTTAAGAAAGAAGATGTCATCGAAGTGCAAGACGAACGGTTATTGACGTATCAGCTGAACGTTGATGGAACGCGGATCACGACGGTGCGACAAGCGCCGCTAGCGAGTAGCGCTCTCGACGGTGTCTATGTCGCGATCGGACTCGCGTTACTTGTGACCCTGTTGCTGGCATCCTTACTCGCGTACTATATGGCACGGCACCTGACACGACCGATCGTGACGCTTCGATCCGTCGCTCAAAAGATTGGTGCTGGTGAAACGGACGTCGTCCTGCCAGCCCGACCGAAGGATGAAGTCGGGGAGTTGATCGACGCGGTCGATGAGATGCAGACACAACTCAAACAAAAGGATCATCTGCAAAAGACGTTCATCGCCGGTATCACCCATGACTTGCGGACGCCACTCGCAATCATTCGAAACGAGACCGAGGCGCTCGCAGCAGGTGTTATTCCTGTTGCCGAACTGCCCGACGTGACGACGAGTATCATCGAGGAGACGGATCGACTCGGTCATCTGATTGACGAGACGTTACTTTATTCGAAGCTTGCCGGTGGACGGATGCCGCTTGAAAAGACGGATGTGGCACTTGATGAACTCGTGCTTGCGACAGTCGAACGCCTGCGTGGGACGTTCACGCAGGCAGGACTGACGCTGGCGACGGAGCTGCAACCGGTTAGGCAATCACTTGATTCACGGATGTTCGAACGTGTCCTGATCAACTTCTTGATGAACGCCCGTTTTGCTTCACCAGTCGGAGGAACGGTCACGGTTCGCTTAACGGATGACGAATTGACGGTCGAGGATGAAGGAGCGGGTGTCCGAGCAGAAGACCGGGCAACGATCTGGAACGTCTACGTCAAACAAGAAGGCAGTGCCGGACATGGACTTGGTCTTGCGATCAGTCGGATGATTCTCGATAGTCATCAATTCGACTATGGTGTTCGCGACCGGAATGGTGGGGGAGCGGTGTTCTACGTTCGGTTTTGATGGGGTAGAATGGTAGAGGATTCTGACGAACGATTCCGTCATCCTTGCTTTCCACAGGCGGGAGTAAGCCGCGGCATCTTGCACTCCGTGCCATCTGCCGGGTCTTACTAGGTGCTGTTGGCACTTTCCTGTAGGAGTCGCGGATGAGCTGCTTCGTTCTGAAACAGACATACGAAAAAGGAGAACAGTTTCCGTATCATACAGAAGCTGATCTCCTTTTTTATGTTGGTAGAATTTAAAAATTATTCGCCTTCGTTCGCATGAACAAGACTTGGTTTGACGAGAGTATAGAACTCATCGCTCATCCCGACACGGCTCCCCATTTGGCAAGCGAGTTCGAGTGTTTCTTTATAGAAGTTCGCGACGAGATCGTGATTCTTGATGTGCTCATCTTGCATCGCCTTTTTGACCCCGAGGACGACTTTTTCGATTTGCTCATCGGCATCATTACGGACGGGCACGACGTTTTCCGGAAGATCGACTTCCTTATCGTGTCCGTTGAAGCGGAACGATGCCCCGAATCCGAGGTGCTCGAGGAAGAAGTGCGGTAACAGTTTACTAGCGAAGAACTGATGCCATTCCGTCTCTTTCATTGCTTCCATGTCACGCTTGAACGACGTCGTTGCGAGTGCATAACGATCGTGTGTATCCTTCATGAACTTCTCGAGGATCGGAACCTGCATTGCAAACGCATTCTTGAGCAAGTTATCGAGCTGTTCTTGCGTTAATTGTTCTTGTTCAGTCATCGCTTTAACCCCATTTCGTTTCGTTATCCTTATCGTAAGAAATTTAGACAATTCCGTCAAATCTTTTTCGAGAATAGAGTTTACCTATTTCGCAAAAGGGAATTCATTACTATAGATCATTTTAAGGGGGAGTCAGTATGAAACGAATCGCAATGACAGGAGTCTTACTCGGAGCATGTCTGACTCCGGTGACGGGTTTTGCCGCAAGTAACGTGACATATAGCAAAGGAGTCGTCGCGAACAAGACGTTCGGCTATACGGTCAAGACGACGGATGCGTTGAAAAAGGCAATCCAGCAAGACAAGGTCGAATTCGTCAAGAATAAGACCGTTAAATCAAAATACGGTGTCATCACGCGGAGTGGCACGTTCGCATTGTACTATAAAGTTAAGGGAGCGAATCAGTTACTCGTTAACTTAAACTACGAGCCGAAGAAGCTCTCGAAAAAACAGTTCGACCGTGAAATCGGATATGGTACATATCTCGGGACGAAAGGTAGTAAAACCTACTACTACGTCTTACCGACGGAAGCCGTTAAAGGTGCTGTCGGCAAGAAAGCGATCGAGAACTTGATCGTTAAGGACGTCCCGCAGATGATGAAGACATTCAAACTGCAATGAGCACTAGCTTTTGCTAGTGCTTCTTTTGTTCGTTCGGTATAGTTGAAAATGAGGTGAATGAATATGGAATGGAACGTCACAGACGTCAAACAAACAACAGATGTATTACAACTCGAAAAATGTGTCAACGATCACGACGGCATTGAATTAAAGGTCGCAGCCGATTGGGTCGGCGAGAATGATTTCGCAATCTATGATGGTGAGCAATTGATTGGATATTTACAAGCATTCGCGTACTTACCGACGGAATGGGAATTGAATGTCTTCGTTGATCCCGATTACCGAAAACAGGGCATTTTCACAACACTCGTTGAAGCGGCGCGCGCACGTGCTACGGAAGCAGGCGTTGAAGCATTCACGTTCGTCATTGATGACGCAAGTGAATCAGGTCAAGCCGTCCTTGAAGGGTTAGGGGCAGAGTACCGGATGACGGAGTATAACATGGTCTTGAAAAAGGCGCAGTTGTTCTTGAAAGCAGATCCGGATTTCGAATTAAGCGAAGCAACAGCGGACGACCGCCCGTTCATCGTCGAGACTCTCGGCAAATCATTTGGGAACACAGACGAGGAAGCGGAGTCAATCTATCGAGCGATTGAATCCGACGACCGGATCACGTTCATCGGCGTCGCTAATGGCAAGCCGATTGGTGTCATTCGTGCCTATCTCGCTTCCGATACACAAGCGAGCATCCATGCGTTTGCGGTTCGTCCAGAAGCACAAGGCAATGGTTACGGTAAGAAGATGCTGAAGCTGATGGTTCAAGCGTTGTTCCGGACAGGTCGGACACAACTGGAGCTCGACGTCGAGACGGATAACGAGCGGGCGCTTGATCTTTATAAAGAAGCAGGATTCGTCGTCCATCGTGGTTATCAGTTCCATGTGTTGGCAGTTTAATTGAAGCAAGCATTACGACTTTTCGGCTCGCAGAAGTCGAGTGGACGTGTGATGCCTCATCGAAGAACGGTCTCCGGATCGTTCTTTTTTTATGATGATTATTACAGAAACTAAACAAAAACGTTGGAACCTTTTCTGCAATCCGTCGTATACTAGACATATGGAAAAAAAGAGGAGGCGACGTCATGGAGAGTCGACAGGATTCATTGCGGACGTTGAAGTGGGTATCAGGTGGAATGGAAGCGGTGCTCGGGATTCCGCTCTTAGGTGGTTCAATCGTCATTTTCTCAGGTTATAATGCCCTGTGGTTGATGCTCGCATTTCACATCGTCGTTGTCGTATTGACGGCACGTGCCGGGAATGTCTCAAAAGGAAACATCGTCGGGATTGTCGCATCAACGGTCGGTGTCATTCCCGTCGTCGGGATGTTCTTACACATGGCAGCAGCGATCACGATTTTGGTCGATGCAGCACTCAGTAACCGCATCGTTACACGAACACATGTCAAACACGTCGAACCGATTCAACCACGACCGGTCCGTCGGGAACAAGAAAAACAAGAAGACCATCCGTTCTGAGTTTTTTTCGTTGACAGCGAAAAACAAGCCGTGTAAAGTAAACAACAAGTTAAGCCATATCAATTACATCGACGACGCGGAGTAAGTAACGTCAACACTGCCGACCAAGCGAGTCAGGAATGGTGAGAGCCTGACACGGTAAGCTGAACGAGAATGGACCGCTGAGAGCCTGTTGAACCTTCGAGTAGACAGGACGGTTGCCCCCGTTACCGGGCTAGCTGGTTGTTGGACCAGCGACAAGTGGAGACGATTCTTCGTCTCAATCAGAGGTGGCACCGCGCGGATACAGGCGTCCTCTATGCATTAGCTGTTAGCTATGCGTAGAGGACGCCTTTTGTTGTACGTCAAATGCCGAATCATCCAACGCTCATCATATTTCTCAGGAGGCACTACACATGAAAAAAACATTGATCGCAGCGGCGAGCACGGCAGTTTTACTCGCAGGATGTGCAACGACAGAACCAGCAGAAGATAAAAAAGCGGATAAGAAGGTCCTGCATACGATGGAAAGTTACGATCTCCTGTCGGTCGACCCGGCAGATGCCATCACGTCAAACATCTTCAACCAAATCTACGAAGGACTCTATCGCTTCGATGAGAAGAATGAACTCGTTCCGGCGGCAGCAAAATCACATAACGTGTCAGAGGACGGGAAGGTCTATACGTTCAAGCTTGACCCGAATGCAAAATGGTCAGACGGAAAACCTGTCACAGCGGAGAACTTCCGTTATGCGTTCGAACGTGTCGTAAAAACGAACTCACCGTTTGCTTACTTGCTTGAGCCGGTCGAAAAAACGACGGCAGTCGACAATGAGACACTCCAGATCGAATTGAAACGTCCGACGCCGTACTTCCTCAGCATGACGACGTTCGGCACCTATATGCCGGTCCGCGAAGATATCGTCAAAGCAGAAGGCGACCAGTTCGGAACAGATCCAAAGACGAACGTCTACAACGGACCATTCACGTTTAAGAAATATCAAGCCGAGCAAGGTTATACGCTCGCGAAGAATGCTGAGTACGCGGACCGGAAAAACGTCAAGATCGATGAAGTCGACGTTAAGATCATCAAGGATCCGATGCTTGCGATCAACTTGTTCGAGTCAGGCGATCTGGATGTCGCACCACTCAACTCAGAGAACGTCGTCACGTACAAAGGGAAAAAAGAGTACAACACGTTCAGCGATTCGCGGATGTTCTTCATCCGCATGAATGAAAAGACAGATGCCTTGAAGGATAAGAAAACACGCCAAGCGATCGACGCAGCATACGATAAAAAGGCCTTGACGGAGACGTTGCTCGGAAACGGATCACTCCCAGCGGATTACATCGTGCCGAAAGAACTTGATCCGAAATACGATAACGCGCGTCAAATCGAATCATCATATGATGCAGCAGTGGCGAACAAAGTGCTTGCGAAGCAAAACCTTGAGCTGACGATGTTGATTGAAGATGACGATGTCTCAAAAAAAATCGGCGAGTACATCCAAGGCGCATTGAAGAAACAGAACGTCGACGTCAAACTGTTGTCACTACCGAAGAAAGAGCGTCTCGCCCGTGAAGGACGAGGGGATTACGATTTGTCACTCGCGAGCTGGGCGCCGGACTATCAGGATGCGACGACATACCTGAACTTGTTCGCGACAGGTAACCCGTTCAACATGATGGATTACTCGAATAAACAATATGATCGTCTCTTGAAGCAGTCTGAAAGTGAACTCGATCAAGACAAACGTCTCGCGTTACTCAGTAAAGCGGAAAGTGTGTTGCTCGACGATCAAGCGATCTCGCCTGTCTACCAACGAAAGAATGCTTTCCTGCAAAACACGGAAGTCACGCATCTTGCCCGACACAATGTCGGAACGGATATTTCGTATAAGTATGTTGAGATTGAGCGGAAATAAGAAAGAGAGAGTGATGGATGAAGCGGTCCATCACTCTTTTTGATGTATTTTTGTCATATCGCTGGAAATCGCTTTTGAAAATCAGGTCAACTGACTTAAAACGGTTACAAAAGAAACCGATAGAGAGGACGGTGAAAGAAGATACAGGAAAGGAAGTTTCGGTTATGCGTAAATTACGAAGCAACTTGAAGGTACGGTTATTCTTTTGGGTCTTAGCCATCTCGGTCATTACGAGTGGTATTTCAGCTCAGCTTGTGCTTTATCTCCATCGTGGACTCGATGT
Organism: Exiguobacterium sp. UBA3968; assembly: GCF_002385115.1. Taxonomy (NCBI): domain Bacteria; kingdom Bacillati; phylum Bacillota; class Bacilli; order Caryophanales; genus Exiguobacterium; species Exiguobacterium sp. UBA3968. The sequence continues at coordinate 1,788,936 of NZ_DGCW01000005.1, read as the reverse complement.
CGCAGATACGAGTGCGATTTGGTTCGGAGCAGGGATTGGCTTATTGTTATCGTTGATTGGGACGTCGTTGACGCAATTGATTCTACGTCAACCCATCAAAGCAATCGAAAAGGCAACAGAGACGGCACGCGAAGTCGCAAATGGCAACTTCAACGTCGATTTCGAGGAAGCGAAGCGCGGCGATGAAGTCGACCAACTGATGCACGAACTAGAAGTCATGGTCTTACATATCCGCAAACAGGCGACACAGATGGGAAGTTCAAGCGATAAGCTGACAGCATCCGCACAAGAAATCGCAGCAGCAGTTCAAGAAGGCAATGCGTCGGGTGAAAGCATCCGTTCAGCGATGGCAGAGCTGTCCGCGAAGATGAACGAGAATGTCGATCAAGCGTACTTGTCGATGGATGCGCTCGGTGCTGTCAAACGGACGATGGATGAAGTCGCGAAAGAGATGAACGAAGCCTTGAAATCAGCGACGGTCATGCAGACGGAAGCCCAGAACGGGAAGACACTAGCGACAGATTCTGTCGAAGCGATGCATATGATTTCGAAGAAGATGGAACAGTCAGCGACACTAAACGGTCGTCTGACGGATATGACAGGCGAAATCTCGCGGATTACCGATGTCATCAGTGATATTTCGGCACAGACGAACTTACTCAGTTTGAATGCGTCGATTGAAGCAGCGCGAGCAGGCGAAGCGGGGCGTGGTTTTGCCGTCGTTGCAGCAGAAGTCAAAAAACTCGCGGAACAGACAGCAACATCAGCAAAAGAAATCACTGATTTGATTTCTGGTGTCAAACGTCTCGTCAATGATACGGCGAACGCAATGACCGATGTTCAAAGTGAAGTCGCAACTGGTGTCGGACTCGTTGAGCAGGCAGGTTCGTCATTTGAAGAGATTCACCATTCGACAGAGAACGTGTATTCACGCGTGAAATCGGTTGATCAGCTCGTCGTTAAATCAGATCAAGAGATCGATCAGGTTGGCTTAACGACAGCAAATATCCTCGCTATGGTTGAGGAAGCATCGAAGCACGCAGAACAAGTCTTACAGGCATCGAGCCATCAAGCAGCATCACTCGGTGAAGTGAACGGGGCGATGGAAGAGCTTGTAGCAGTAGCGGAACAATTGCAAGAAGAGACAGGTGCGACGCGTCTCTAAATTACGGAGAAATCGTACATCCGACATGGATGTACGATTTTTTTGCATTTTTTTGAAGAAAGTTGTTAAACATTTCGAGCCGACGACGATATATAAGGTGGAAGCAGTCATCGACTTCATCCACCGTGTCACTCTTGGGCCGGCCAGGGGGCACATCTCGGAGAAGACGGATCTTCAAAGAGACAAAAAACTTATCCTATGGAGGGAAATTACAATGATTATCAATCACAACGTAACTGCGCTTAACACGCACAACAAACTTTCGAGTGCTACTGCAGCTCAAAGTAAATCAATGGAGAAACTCGCTTCAGGTCTTCGCATCAATAAAGCTGGGGATGATGCAGCTGGTCTTGCAATCTCTGAAAAAATGCGTGCACAAGTTCGAGGTCTTGATCAAGCTGGACGTAACGCACAAGACGGCATCTCACTCATTCAAACAGCTGAAGGTGCTTTGAACGAGACACACGATATTCTTCAACGGATGCGTGAACTTGCTAACCAAGCGGCAAACGATACAAACACAACATCTGACCGTGGAGAGATTCAAAAAGAAATTAACTCTTTGACTTCTGAAATTAACCGTATCGGTAACACGACTGAGTTCAATACTCAGAAATTACTTGATGGTGGTAAAAATGGTGCGGCTGTTGCAGCTGTTACTGGTGTAGCTGGTGAATATGGAGTAACAGTAGGAACGTCGGATATCACTATCGATGGTGAAACATTCACTTATGATGTTGCTGGCGATGGTACAGGTGGCAAATTTAAAGATGCAGCATCTCTTGCGACAGCAATTGAAGCTAATGCAACTATTAAAGACAAATACGCTGCTACTGATAATTCAGGAGCACTGAAATTAGTACAGTCTACAGGTTCTGAATCTTCAACAGCTCCGGTTGTTACTGGCGGAACATTATCGACTACAAAAGCTGGTGTTACTGAAGTTGCAGCAGTTGCAGCAGATCCAACTAAGAGCTTGAAGTTCCAAATTGGCGCAAACGAAAACCAAAGTTTAACTTTAGATATTGCTGATATGCGTGCATCTGCTCTAGGAATTTCTACTACTGGAACAACAGATTCAAAATTAGCGGTTACTGACGGAACGAACAACACTACGACTGAACAAGCATTAGATGTCTCAACACATGCTAACGCAGCAAGTGCAGTTACAAAAATTCAATCAGCAATTGATACAGTTTCTGCTGAGCGTTCAAAACTTGGTGCAAACCAAAACCGTCTTGAGCACACAATTAACAACCTCAAAACATCTTCTGAAAACCTAACAGCGGCTGAATCACGCGTTCGTGACGTTGATATGGCAAAAGAAATGATGAACCAGACTAAAAACTCGATTCTTGCACAAGCTGCACAGGCTATGCTTGCACAAGCGAATCAGCAACCTCAAGGAGTTTTACAATTACTTCGTTAATATTAGTTAAATGATTTTAATGAATGGATAGATTAGATAATAATCTATCCATTTATTAATTTCAGTACATAATTCTTAAAAACTATTTTGTATTGAAATTAATAAATGGAGGGAGAACCTTTCAAATGAATTTAAAAACTAAAAATGAAATATTGACTCCTCAATACATGAAAAAATTCAAATGTATCGGATCATTATGTGAAGATTCATGCTGTTCAGGATGGAAAGTTACAATAGATGAGAAAACCTATCGTAAATATCGAAAATCACAACATATCGAATTAAAACCAAAGTTTAAAAAATATATAAAACGTGAAAGATCTCACTCAACAGAATCTAACTTTGCAAAAATAAAAATGAATGAAAATAATGCATGCTCTTTTTTAGATGAAAAAAGTTTGTGTAGTATACAAACTACCTTAGGAGAAGAATACCTTTCAAATACTTGTAGTACTTATCCAAGAATCGTTAATTCAGTTAATGGAGTTATTGAAAAGGCTGCAACAATCTCTTGTCCAGAAGCGGCAAGATTAATACTACTTAACCCTATCCCCATGCAATTCGATCATTTTTTAGATGAAGATTTATCAGCGAATATAAATAAAGCGGTGCAAACTAAAACTAATAAAGATACTTTACAGTACTATTTTTGGAATATAAGAATTTTTTCTATAGGGCTTATTCAAAATCGAAATTATAATATTGAGTCAAGGTTAATTTTATTAGGTTTATTTTTTCAAAAGCTTCAGAACAAAATCGATATGGGATTATGTAATGAAGTACCAAATTTAATTACTAATTTTTCTAATATGATAAATCAAGGTAATTTTGATGAAGCTTTGGAAAAAATACCTGAGAAACCAAAAGTCAATTTAATGTTATTTAAAGAAATAATCAAGAACAAATTTAGTAAAGGAATTTCTAACAAACGATACTTCGAATGTCTAAACGAAATGATACAAGGACTAAAAGAATCTAGTAATAATGACAGTATTGATAATATTGAACATTATAAAAAAATCTTAAGAGAACATTACAAACCGTTTATAAAAAATAATGAATACATGTTAGAAAATTATCTTGTAAATTATATTTTTAAAAATTTGTATCCTTTAGAGTATAATGAGCCATTTGATGATTATATGATGTTAGTTATTCACTATTCTTTAATTAAAAATCATTTGATAGGAATGTCTGCTTATCATAAAGGTCTTACTCCTGATCTAGTTGTAAAGTTAATTCAATCATTTGCGAAGTCGATAGAGCATGATCCAATTTATCTATATCGGGTATTGAAATTTGTTAAGGATAATGAATGTAATAATATGGCATATATGTCTGTGTTTATAAAAAGCTAGCTCTATTCAATGACTCTTTACTAAAAGAGTCATTTTTGATAAATAATCATTCTAATATAGGTCTAAAGCTAATAAAAAATTAGTATAGACCGATAAATAAATAGATACTAAAACAAGGAGTGACCGACTATGAATTCCATTAATACGGAAATTCGCCTTCATCTGCCTTCGAACGTCCTACCGTACGAAGCGACACGTAATGTGTTTGTGGAAGCGAATCAGGAAGCACTAGCAGAAGAAGGAGTCGTTGTCCTACCGACACCCCAACACGTTACAAAACTTGAAACAGCGATGGAACAAGCGAATATCAAGCTAGAACTGCAACGGACAGGACTTAAATTCGTCAAGCATGAAAAATTAAACGAATATTACATTCAAGTTGTTGATACGAATAATAACGTCGTCCAGGAAATTCCGAGTAAAAAAGAACTCGATTTCTTTGCGGCATTCATGGAATTTAATCAATTAATCGATAAACGGATTTAACAGAAAGGACTGATTGGATGGCAGGTATTCGACTGAGCGGTTTAGCAAGTGGAATTGATACAGAAACGATGATTAAACAATTGATGCAGGCGGAACGGGCACCGGTCGATCGTTTATCGCAAAAGAAACAGACGCTGACATGGCAACGCGATGCTTACCGGGAGATGAACCGGGCGTTACTTGACTTCCGGACAGCGGCAAGCGATATGTTGTTATCGAAGAACTATCAATCAAAAACGGTTACGAGTTCTAATCCGACGGCATTGACGGTAACGGCGAGTCCAGCAGCGTCAGCTGGCAGTGTGACGATTGACAGCATTGATCAGCTCGCGAGTGCCGCTTCGGTAACGATGGTCGCAGCAAGTGGGAAAAAGAGTGACGCCACACTTGAAGAGAGTGGATTGTTCACGAAGGATGCGAATGGCAAAATTAACGTCCAAATCAATACATTCGATGCAACAGGTGTTGCAGTGACGGAAACTTTGCAGCTGGATGCAACACAAAAAATTTCGGACTTAACAGCGGCGATCAACGGTAAAACAAGTCTCGGGATGAACGCGGTCTTCAATGATTTGACAGGAAAACTTGTCTTAACGAAAACGAGTACCGGTAACTTAAACCCCGCAGGAGCCGACATCTCTATCGTTGATGCCTCGACTAATACTGCGAAGGTTAATTCACAGGATGCAACATTCGGTCGGGAAGGACAAAACGCCAAGTATACGATTGGTGGACAACAACTCGAACAGACAACGAATACGTTCGCACAAAACGGTCTGACGATCACATTGAATAACATCTCGACGACAGCGACGACGATCAATACGACGCTCGATACGCAGAAAAACTTTGATTCGATCAAAAATTTCGTTGATAAATATAACGACGTCATCGATAAAATGAACAAAAAGGTTCGTGAAGAGAAATATCGTGACTACCAACCATTGACAGATGCCCAGCGTAAGGAACTCAGTGAGGACGAGGTCAAGAAGTGGGAAGAAAAAGCGATGAGTGGTGTGCTGAAGAATGATAGCTACTTACAGGACGGTCTCAATCAGTTCCGCAGCGCAATCTCATCAAAAATCGACAGCGGTTATTCGTACATGTCAGGAACGGATACGATTCAGCTCCAGTACATGTCGCAGATCGGAATCACTTCAACGAGTGATTTCCGTGACGGTGGGAAGCTAAAAATCGATGAGACGAAACTGAAGAAGATGCTTGAAGAACAGCCGGAAGGCGTCTATAAACTATTTACCGCTGATGCGCCGGAACCGACGAAGGATGCGCAAGGGAATACGATTCCAAATCCGAATGGACTTGACGGTTTTGTCCGGCAAATTCAAGGATTTGCGACAACACTTCGCGATAAGATTTCCGGTGTTGCCGGACGGGACGGAGCGGTTGCGACGACATATCGACTCGGGAAGTCACTCGCTGATCTCGATAAGAGCATGTTGTCGTGGGAAGACAAGCTGAAACGAAAAGAAGACAGTTACTATCGCCGATTTGCGGCAATGGAACAAGCGATGAACCAAGCAAACAGTCAGTCGTCAACGCTTGCTGGCTATCTCGGACAAGGACAATAAAGAGGAGGAAACGCGATGAACCCTTATGCGACGTATCAAACGAACTCGGTAACGACAGCGTTACCTCAAGATTTAACACTGATGTTATACGAAGGACTGATCAAATTCTCGATGCTTGCGAAAAGAGCGATCGAACAGAAGATGATCGAACAAAAAAATACGAACATCCAAAAAGCACAAGCAATCATCAGTGAGTTGCAATTGACGCTCAATCAATCAATTGCCCTGTCGAAAGACTTGAATAGTCTTTACGACTACATGCAAACACGCTTGATCGATGCCAACGTCAAAAATGACCTTGTTGCGATTGACGAAGTGATCGGCTTTGCTGAAGAATTCCGCGAGACATGGAAAGAAGCGATGAAACTCGCACGGCAACGATGAGTCCGCTCGATCCGCTTCGCCTGAAGACAAAACGATTGATTGAACTGCTTGATCAAACGCCAAATGAGGAGACGTATGACGAATGGATTGAGAAGATTCATGGTCTCTTGAACGAACGGGAAGCGTTCATCGCGGCGCACTCGAATCTGCTAGCCGGTGCCAATCAAGCCATCATCCAGGAACTCGTCGCCGATAGTCGGAAAATCGACTTGAAATTATCGGCGGAAACGGCTAAATTAGGGGTACAAATCAGTCAGTTGCGTCAGACGCAAACGAGTCGTAAATCGTACGTTGATCCGTACGAGGAAGTCGATCATAGTTTTTCACCGTATTTTGATTCTCGTCAGTAACTTTCTTGTGTGAGGGAGGGATCTTTCGTGACCAAGCGGGAAGAAAAAAAACGTCCTGTACCACGTCCGTATTTCCAGTCGGACGGCTCGTACGATCAGTTCATTGAACCGGACGTCGAATCGGAATCATGGGAAGAGTTCGAACGCCCTGTCTCCGATGCACCGGATGCCTATGAAGAAGAAAAATATCGTCGTGAGTCGTAAGCTCATGAAAAATGCCCTGTCCACTTATTTGGACTGGGCATTTTGCCGTTCATTTAAAGCGATGCGCATTCTTCTCTTCCTACTTGACGGTATGTATTGCTTCGTCGGCCCGAATCAATAATAGACTCGGCGTTCGGCCATCATCAGGGTGACGAGCGGTACCAATTGACGGCGTGACCTGCATCGCCGTCGCGTCAAAGAAGAACGGATCGTTCAAGCGAAGGAGGACGTTCTCGGCGTAGGTGATCGTCTCCGCGCGATTGCGAGCAGTGAAAAAAATCCTTGTTCCGTCTGATGACGAACAAAGATCAGTCCTGCTCTTGCACCCATTCCCAGTGGGTTCGTGCGTCTTTTTTGATTTTATCGGTCGCTGTCTTACTTTGGAACAAACGACTGTACCAGAGGCGAGCCTGCTCTTTATCTTTCATCACAGCATGCAGGTCAGCGATCCGCAATAACAGGACGTCTTCCGGAAGCCCGCTCTCTTTAACGGACGTGTAGTTGTCGTAAAGCGAGACATACTTCTCGATCGCTCGGCTCGCCCAAAGTTGTTCTTCCGCTTGTTGACCGGTCAAGCGATGCAACCAGGACAGGCGAACGCCGAGCATTGCTTGAATCGCTGGCTTCTGCTCCGTCACTTGAGCCGTGTAGAGACAAAGCTTATAAAGCTGAATTGCCTGCTCGATCGTCCGCTCTATGCCGGCAAACGGTAAGACAGGAAGCGTCGGTAGGATGTGATCTTGTAAGGTCGCTCGAACGTCCGGCGACAACTTTCCGAACGACTCGTGGAAGAAAAACCGACAATGGCTACACTGGACCGGTTCATAGAGATAGACGTTGACGCCTTGATGGCGGATGAAGCCATCAAAGTCGGTCGAGGCGACACGGATGTGTCGCGACAGAACACGTTTCGTCTCCGTCGTCTTCAAGCAGTAGGGGCAGGTGCATTTTTTAAGATATAAGTCTGGCATGTGGGGGAACTCCTCTAATTCTAGATTACACGAAGACGTTGACGAGCATCCCTTTAATCTCGCCGACTTGGTCGAGGATATCGAGCCGGCGCGATTCGCCGGAGATGACCGTATCCGTCAACTGAAGGAGCTTCGCATCGACTTGTTCGACGACTTTATAGATTTTCGTCCGACCGCGGCGATTGAAGCCGCGCTTCTCTTCGAGTTGTTGTGATTGGTCGAGGGCATCTTTTAAGAAGTCCTTGATTTTTTCTTTATAGCTTTCGAGGTGCTCGATCGTCTGGCTCTCAGCGAGCAATTGACCATGTTCTTCGACGAGGGCGAGCTTTTGTTGCAGGCGCTCATAGCCTTTGTGGTCGCGTTTCTCCTGCATCAAGGCAGAGAAGGTCGTCGACGCCTCGACTTCACGGGGACCGCCTTTTAAGGACTGGAGTCGTTGCGTTTCTTGGATGCGGCGGATATCCATCGGGTCTGCCTCCTTAGTTGAGTAGTTGTAAGACGCCTTGCGGCAAGGCGTTCGCTTGAGCGATCATCGCCATCCCCGATTGGTTGAGGATATTATATTTCGCATATTCCATCATCTCACGTGCCATATCGGTGTCGCGAATCCGTGATTCCGACGCCGTCAAGTTCTCGACGCTGACGCTGAGGACGGAAGACGTTGCTTCGAACCGGTTCTGGATCGCCCCGAGTTGTGCCCGTTGCTGAGAGATCGTATCAATTGCTTTTGTATAATGGCTGATCGCATCATTCGCGTCCGTTGCCGTCATGACGCTAAGAGCATATTCGGGTGCGTCACCGCTCGAAAAATCAAGCGGACGAATCGAGGAATCGGTTTGTGTCGTTGAACTGACACCGATCGCAAGAGCTTGCATGTCGTTAATCGTGATCGAGATGCCTTCGTTGGCGCCCGCATTCGTTTGGATGAACAGCGCACTGTCGGCATCGTTGAACTTGCCACTCAACAATTCTTTGCCGTTGAACTGGGTCGTCTTCGCGATCCGCGAGACTTCGTTCGTCAGCTGGTTGATCTCTTCTTGAATCGCTGTCCGGTCTTCCGTCGCGAGTGTACCGTTACCAGCTTGGACGGCGAGTTCGCGCATCCGTTGTAATAAGTTATGTGTCTCACTCAAACCACCTTCAGCCGTTTGAATCATCGAGACGCCGTCAAGGACGTTCTGTTCCGCTTTATCGAGCGCCTTCAAACGGTTGCGCATCTTCTCCGAGATCGCGAGACCAGCTGCATCATCAGCACCCCGGTTGATTTTTTGACCGCTCGATAGTTTATCCATCGTCGTCTTGACGTTCGTCTGGTTGATGCTGAGATTGCGATAAGCCTTTAAGGCTTGAACGTTGTTCGTGATTCTCATTCGTATTCCATCCCTTCGTATCGTTGATGATGTGCGGCGCGCACGAGTGGTCGATCGACGGTCTGTGCCGCTTGCCAAGTGACGCGTAAGTCTTCTGCCAGTTCGAGTAGTTCGTCTAAGACACGCGGCGTCTTATAAACCTGTAACGTTTGCTCAGCAAGATAGTGGTAGAGGGCATCGAGTTGTGCCGTGATGATGCCACCGTCGTCGTGTAACCCTGCCTGCAGTTTGTCGAGTAACTGATAGGCTTTTTGTAAGCGTTCGTTGACCTCGTCAAAGCGATTCGTATCACGTGCGAGAATGGCACGATCGTATTGAAGGACGAGTCCCGTCAACATGACTTCCGTCAGCTGTTGTGGGGTCATCGCGTAGAGTTCTTGTTCTGTCATGTCTGCCGTCCTTTCGCGTTGTCGAGTTCTTCGATCAGTAAGAGCAGTTCTGCCATCACGTCGTAAAGTTGCGGTGGGATCGCCGTCCCGAGGTCGAGATCAAGCAAGTGACCGAGCAGGGACGTATCGTGTTCGATCGCGACCCCGTTCGCCCGTGCTTCTTGCAGGATTCGATCGGCAGCTTGACCCCTAGCTCGAGCGACGACGACCGGTGCTTGACCGGATGCTTCATCGTAGCGGAGGACAGCCGCAGTCTTGCGTCCGGTTAAATCGATTTTCTGATACATAACGGTCTCTCCTTTTAGATACGATAGTCATAGCCATGTGGTGTCTCGTCTTGTTTGACGGTCTCTGTCGCTTGCTCACGCGTGAATGGACGGAACTGGATTCGGACGTCTTGGTAACCGGTTGCTTGCAAGGCATCCGTCGTCCGATCGAGGAACGGTGTTGCCAGTTGTTCAAGGACCGGATGATCGTTTTCGATTGTGATCTGCATCTTGCGATTGACGGTCTCGACCCGGACACCAATTTCACCGAGGCGTGGCGTATTGAGCTGGACGTACAACGTATTGTTTTCCCAGTCGATCACTTCGTCCGGCCGTTTGTTTTGCAAATGGACGTGGAGTCCTGCCGTCGCTTCAATAAGTTGGACCGGTAAGGCGAGTAAAATCTGGTTCAACTGTTGCTGACTGTCCGGTTTATTAACTTGCTGTTGTGCTGCAAGGAATGTCTGCAATTTGGCAGCTTCCGGATTTGCTGCCGGCGTACTCAGTTTCAGTTCCGCCGTCTGGAGCTGAAGCGTCTTTTGGACGGTCTCCTGCAAGAGGCGTGGACTGTTCTGTTGCGGCTCATATGGAACGGCTTTTTGTGCCGTTTGTGACGAAGGAAACGGCGCTTGTGGCGGCAGTCCCTGCATCTCTGGTAAGTAGGTCGGACGGACGTTCGCTGGCGCATAGCGGAACGCTTCAAACGCAACTCGGACTTCCTGTAAAACGGCTTTTGACTCTGTTCCACGCCCGAGTAACGCCAATTCCGCACCCCGTTCGAGTTTCGATAAAAAGTGGACTAGCTGTTTTTCATCCTTCATCGAGGTATGTAATAAGGCGTCCGTTTGCTGGAAGACTTGTTTTAAGCGTTGCGCCGTACTCTCGATGACGGCGACCATCTGGACCGGACGTGTCTCGACGAGCGGTTCGATTTGCCGGAGTTGGGAGACGATCGTTCGCTGTTGGCTCTTGAAATCATTCGTGATCTCAGCAAGCCGTGGCGTCACTTCACGGACGAGTGTTAAGGCAGAGCGGACCGGTGCCGGTTGCCCTGTTACTGGTTCCGATTGACTTGCCCGTGCCGTCAGACCGATCAGTTGCTCACGAACGCTCGTCTTCGGCTCGAGTGGCGCTTGCGGGAAATAGGGCGCCAGTTGTTTACGGACCGTCTCGATCTCGCCTTGTTCGAGCATTGCAACGAGTGCCGGGCGTTTCTCTGCTGGTATGTGTTCAATGTATTGCCGGATATGCAGGGGTGACGCTGTCTCGATCTCGCGTTGCGTCGGTAGCGTTGCACGGGCGACATCAAGGGCGACGGCTTTTTCGAACGTCGGTTGCTCCGTTAAGGCGTCGCGCTCCGGAAGGACGTCTCGATAGTCTTCCGTCGTCGCAAGGAGACTTGCGATCAAGACGTCGGCGTCAACAGGCAGTGCCGTATCCGGTCGCGATACGAGTTCGAGTGCTAAGTCCTTGTACGTTCCTTGCAGTGCCGTCACAAGCTGGGCGACGATTTCCGGTGTCTGCGGCAATTGACCGCTCGCGAGTAACTTCGCGACGGCCTGTTTCAGTTCAGCCGGTATACCTTCTAGTAACGCGGGATCGACGTTTGACGGAACAGACAGAACGGGTGGCGTTTCCGCATCTGGTGTCGCTGGTGTTAGTTGTTCAATCAGGTAACCTTCTGCTGTCTGTCCTTTGACCTTGAACTGGAAATCACCTGTCGGAACGTCGCCTGTGAAGGTCATCTCGATCTTATCCCGACCGACCTGGACGAGAGCCGTATGCGGACCAGTCTGCTCAAGGACCGTTCCTTTATAGGTCTTTGTGTCCAAAAGCGGCGTCTGACCAGGGGATTGCGCCGGACGTGCCGGGTTCAATTGGATGTTCATCGAGAAGCCTCCTTGTTTTTTAAAACTGTCATCTCATTATATATCGGCAGAAACCAAAAAGGATTGAGCGAATTCATCGCCCAACCCTGATTTTTTTACGGTTACTCTTTAAGATTTGATTGCATTAAAGCGTTCCTCTAATGTCATCGCGTTCAATTGTTGATAACGAGCCATCAGCTCGCCAGTTGCTTTCATTTGGTTGCGGACGATGTAAGGAGAGGCGTTTACGGGAAGGATCATGCCATTACGAGTCTTGAGCTTCGTCTGTCCGTCTTCCTCGATGACTTCAGACATGTGGCTCCAAGCATACCACTCGCAATCATCACGTTTCGGTGATTTCGTTGGGAAAAACACGAGGCCAAGTGTCGGTTCAATGACGACTGGGACTTTTCCTTTTACAGATGCGACACGTTTTGCTGTCACGATGCGTTCCTCAATGGAACTGTTGTATTGCCTGCAGGAAAGCTGCAGTAGTTGATACGGTCGAAGCGGGGTCATGATGGTCGAGCCATCCTCGAGTACGATGATGGATTGCTTCATCATGTCGTAGCACGGGAGAATCGCCACCGTCCGTTTCGTGATTCGATACTTTTCGTCATTATGGAATGGTCGCATTCGACTACATCCTCCTTAAGATAGGACAATGGATAAAATAGGTAATTACTAACGATATAATACAATAATACAACTGTAATGACAATGTAATTTTTTAAAATATAGAGCAATAAGTAGGGAATATTATTCATTTTTTAGAATGAATTCAAAGTAATCAGAATTTTTAATTGTCAATAATTCCTTCTTTTGATAGACTAAGCCGTAGAGAGCTTGCTCTCGAACTCTGGTTTGCGAAGGGAACGTGAATTCGAATGGAACAAGGTAAAGTAAAATGGTTTAATGCTGAAAAAGGTTATGGATTCATCGAAACGTCTGACGCGAAAGACGTATTCGTACACTTCTCAGCGATTCAAGTCGATGGTTATAAATCACTTGAAGAAGGCGAAGAAGTGGAATTTGAAATCGTTGAAGGCGATCGTGGTCCACAAGCTGCGAACGTTTCAAAGATCTAATCCAATAGCAGCCGCCACCGTTTTTAGGCTATTCGCCTAAAAGCGGTTTTTTGTTTTGAGTTCGATCAAAACGGGTATATACGTTAACATCAACATGCTTCAATATTATCGTACGCTAAGAACAGTAGTGAACGTTCATGAGAATGTCATTGTTCTCATGGTCTTCCTTCACTTATCGTGCTATAATAAAAACGAACCAAAGAATTTCGAATATTCAGAAGGAAACGACTGGAGCATCTCGAATTCATAGGTTCAACCGGTTACTTAAGGAGGAGTTTACATGATCTACAACATTCGCGGTGAAAACTTGGACGTCACAGATGCTCTCAAGGATTACGTCGAGAAAAAGCTTGAAAAGTTAACTCGTTATTTTACAACTCCTACGGAAGCGCAAACGGCTTATGTCAATCTCAAAGTCAATAATGAGAAACAAAAAGTCGAAGTGACGATTCCAATGCCAAACCTCTTGCTCCGTGCTGAGGATGTCAATGGCGATATGTATGCAGCAATCGACCTCGTAGTCGATAAGCTCGAACGTCAGATCCGGAAACACAAAACGAAATTGAACCGGAGAGGGCGCGCTAAAGAAGGCGGCATCGGAGAGTACTTCAAAACGCTCGAAGGACCGGAAGCGGAAGCGCCAGTCTATGAAGAGGACGAGGCAGAACTCGAACTCGTTCGGACGAAGCGTTTCACACTCAAACCAATGGACACGGAAGAAGCGATTCTTCAGATGGACATGCTCGGACACGCATTCTTCGTCTTCTCAGACGCAGAAACGGGCAACACGAACGTCGTCTACCGTCGTAAGGATGGTCGTTACGGTTTGATTGAACCAGAATAATGAATGCAACAGGGACTCGCTCTTACGGGCGAGTCCCTTTTTGATATGATGGAAAACTATTTCTAAACAAGGTACGTTTGCTTTACGACAAAAGACCGAGACCGCTGCTCGGTCCGCTTGTTGAAATTTGACGTCGTATTCGGTACACTGAATAAAGGAAAAATCTCGGAATTCTGTTCGTTCAAAGAATCGTTCGAAGTAAGGGGACTGTAAGGCATGGCTAATTTTCTAAAAGAATTATTTGCACCAACGAAACGTGTCCTGAAGAAAGCCGAAAAAGCAGCAGACGCTGTGGAAGCGCTCGAGACACAAATCGGTGCGTTATCGGATCAAGAACTGGAAGGGAAAGTCGTTGAATTCCGTGAGCGTCTCGCTAACGGAGAAGACTTAGATGATATTTTACCGGAAGCCTTCGCGGTTTGTCGCGAAGTGTCAACACGCGTTCTCGGCATGCGCCACTACCGCGTTCAGTTGATTGGTGGATATGTCCTGCACAATGGGGATATCGCCGAAATGAAGACCGGGGAAGGTAAGACGCTCGTCGCAACACTCCCTGTCTATTTGAATGCTCTCGCTGGCAACGGCGTCCACGTCGTTACCGTCAACGAATATCTCGCAAAACGTGACCGTGACATCATGGAGCCGCTTTATGCAGCACTTGGTCTCTCGGTCGGCTTGAACCTCTCTAGCATGTCGCGTCAAGAAAAACAAGCAGCATACAGCTGTGACATCACGTACGGAACGAACAACGAGTTCGGTTTCGATTACTTGCGTGATAACATGGTCCTCTATAAAGAAGACCGCGTTCAACGTCCACTCAGTTATGCCGTCGTCGATGAAGTCGACTCGATTCTCGTCGATGAAGCGCGGACTCCGCTCATCATCTCAGGATCGGCCGAAAAATCGACAGCGCTCTATTCGCAAGCCGATGCATTCGCGAAAATCATGAAGGCAGAGGAAGACTACACGGTCGACATCAAGACGAAGAGTGTCCTGTTGACGGAGCAAGGAATCGACCGTGCTGAAAAATACTTCGGCATTGATAACTTGTTTGGTCTCGAACACGTCGCGCTCAACCATCACTTAAGTCTCGCACTGCGGGCGAACGCCGTCATGCATCGCGACGTCGACTATATGGTTCGCGAAGACGAAGTCATGATCATCGACCAATTCACAGGTCGTGTCATGGAAGGTCGTCGTTATTCGGAAGGTCTGCACCAAGCGATCGAAGCGAAGGAAGGCGTCGAGATTCAACGCGAATCCATGACCCTTGCGACGATCACGTACCAAAACTTCTTCCGGATGTATACGAAGCTTGCCGGAATGACCGGTACAGCGAAGACGGAGGAAGAAGAGTTCCGTAACATCTACAACATGCACGTCGTACCGGTTCCGACGAACAAACCGGTCGTCCGAAATGATATGCCGGACTTGATCTTCAAGACGATGAACGGGAAGTTTGCTGCTGTCGCAGACGAAATCGAACGTGCCCACCGTGAAGGACAACCAGTCCTCGTCGGTACGGTTGCCGTCGAGACGTCGGAGTTGCTGAGTAACATCCTCAAAAAACGTGGCATTCGTCACGAAGTCTTGAACGCGAAGAATCACGCACGTGAAGCGGAAATCATTGAGAACGCGGGTCAAGCGAACTCGGTCACGATTGCAACGAACATGGCTGGTCGTGGTACCGACATCAAGCTCGGTCAAGGTGTCTTAGAAAAAGGTGGTCTCTATATCCTCGGGACAGAACGTCACGAATCACGCCGGATCGATAACCAGCTCCGTGGTCGTGCCGGTCGTCAAGGGGATCCAGGTGCATCACAATTCTATCTCTCACTTGAAGATGAATTGATGCGTCGCTTTGGTTCTGATTCGCTGCAGTCGATGATGGATCGTCTCGGAATGGATGATTCGCAACCGATCGAGAGCCGGATGGTGTCTCGTGCCGTTGAATCGGCTCAAAAACGCGTCGAAGGAAATAACTTTGATGCGCGGAAACAAGTCCTCGGATACGATAACGTCATGGCGGATCAACGGAAAGTCATGTACGCGGACCGGGCAGCAATTCTCGATGCCGGTTCCGTGTCAGATATCGTCCGTCCGATGATCGAGCAAACGATCGAAGCAGGCGTCCATCAGTATACGCCGGTCGAGTTCGTACCGGAAGAATGGAGCATTGGTGCGCTTGCGGAGTGGGCGAACCAGACGCTTGCGATCGAAGAGAAAGTCACGGAAAGCGACCTCTTCGGAAAAGAACGCGAAGAGATCATCGAGTTGCTCAAAGAGCGCACGTTCGCGCACTACGAGCACAAACGGTCAGAAGTACCAGCGGAAGCATTCGATGAGTTCGAAAAAGTCATCGTCCTTCGTGCCGTCGACCAACACTGGATGAACCACATCGATCAGATGGATCAACTCCGTGAAGGGATTCACCTCCGGGCATACGGTCAAAACGATCCGCTCCGTGAATATCAATCGGAAGGTTCGATGATGTTTGATGCGATGAACGCTGCGATCGCAGAAGAAGTGACACAATTCGTCCTTCGGGCAGATCTCGACCCGAACCTCAAACGCGAAAAAGTCGTCCAAGACGAAGTCGCCGTTTCGGGTAAGGAAGATAAAGCGGTCAAGAAAAAACCGGTCCGGAAAAATCCAAACGACCAAATCGGACGCAATGATCCGTGTTGGTGTGGATCCGGTAAGAAATATAAGAACTGTCACGGCCGTCAGGCATAAGTGATGAATCGACTGAAAGAGAGGCAGGAGATTCCTGCCTCTTTTCACGGAAAGAGAAGGTGGATTACATGGAATTAGCAGAAATTCGCAACACCGCCGAGTGGATGGAAAAAAAACTCGACGAATATAAGGCATCACTCGACCTTGAGTCGAAGATTGCTCGGATTGAAGAACTCGAAAACGAGATGACGTACCCGGACTTCTGGAACAACCAGGAATCGGCACAAAAAGTCATCGATGAGTCGAACGGCTTAAAAGCGATGGTCGACAAGTATAAAGAACTCGAAGCAGGTCACGAGAACGTCGCCTTGACGTATGAATTGATCAAGGAAGAACCAGATGCGGATCTTCAAGAAGAGCTCGAGTCAGAACTCGGCGACCTCAAGAAGAAGTTCGAAGACTTCGAATTACAAATCCTCTTGAACGGCGAGTATGACGCAAACAACGCGATTCTTGAGTTACACCCAGGTGCGGGTGGTACTGAGTCACAAGACTGGGCATCAATGCTTCTCCGGATGTACCAACGTTTCTGCGATAAGCAGGGCTGGAAAGTCGAAACGATGGATTACCAACCAGGTGATGAAGCCGGTGTCAAATCGGTCACGCTTCGTATTCAAGGGCACAATGCCTATGGATACTTAAAAGCCGAAAAAGGGATCCATCGTCTTGTCCGGATCTCACCGTTTGACTCGTCAGGCCGTCGTCATACATCATTCGTCTCGTGTGACGTCATGCCGGAATTCAATGATGACATCGATATCGAAGTCCGCACGGAAGACTTGCGGATCGATACGTATCGTGCTTCTGGTGCCGGTGGTCAGCACATCAATACGACGGACTCAGCTGTCCGGATCACCCACGTTCCGACAGGCGTCGTCGTCTCTTGTCAACAAGAACGGTCGCAGATCAAGAACCGTGAAGCGGCGATGAAGATGTTGAAAGCGAAACTTTACCAACGCGAAATCGAAGAGCAACAAAAGAAACTCGACGAAATCCGTGGTGAAAAATCGGATATCGCATGGGGTAGCCAAATCCGTTCGTACGTCTTCCACCCATACAGCATGGTCAAGGATCACCGGACGAACTATGAAGTCGGGAACACGCAAGGGGCAATGGATGGTGACATCATGGGCTTCATCGATGCGTACCTCCGTCTCATGAATATGTAAGACAACCAACCAGTCGGACGATGTTCGACTGGTTTTTTGACCGTCAAAGGGGGAAACGTGATGAAGAAGCAAAGTCGGGTCAACAAACAGGCGTGGGAATACCGAGCATATGAATTTTGGGAGAAACGCGATGGAACGGTGAGAACATCCCGACCGAGTTCACGCTTCTCGCAACCAAACCACTTGAAGGGAGCAATAACTAATGATCATCCGTAAAGAAGGCTTCAAGGACGCAACGGGAATCCGGCTCGTCCATGAAGCGGCATTCGAACAACCAAACGAAGCGAATCTCGTTGATGCGTTACGCGAGGAGGAAGCCGCGCAACCAGTCTTCGGTCGCGTCGCCGTGACTGATAAAGGAGAAATCGTTGGTCATGTCCTGTTGAGCCGGATCCATATCGATGACATCCCATCGCTTGCCTTAGCGCCGGTCGGTGTCCTGCCCGCTTGGCAGCGAAAGGGTATCGGCTCTGAATTGATCCGTCAAGTGATCGAGGATGCGCGTGACGCCGGGGAATCACACATCGTCGTCCTCGGTCACGACAGCTATTATCCACAGTTCGGCTTTGAACGGGCGATTGACTACGGTATCAAGCCGCCGTTCCCCGTTCCGCCGGAGGTCTTTCTCGTTCTTGCACTCGAACGGAATGGATTACGTGGCGTTAGCGGTATCGTTCGCTACAGTCCACCCTTTAGTGCGGTATAAAGGGAACACTGTGAGTTGTTCCGCCTGTCTAGTCGTTGTCTGACTTTTCCGCTAAAATGAAACACGAGAATCAATTGATAAGGGGAAATGGAATGTCATGACATCGACACGTCAGGAAGTCGTGCGCGATTATGCGTATTTGTTAATCGGGTCCTTGTTCGTCGCAAGTGCCTTTAGTTTATTTTTAGCACCGAACCAACTCGCCTCGGGAGGGGTCAGTGGCTTATCGATCGTCTTGAACGATTTGTTCGGAATTTCGCCAGGATTGTTCCAACTCGTCGCGAACGTCGTCTTGCTTGCGATCGGTTGGATGATCCTCGGGATGGGCTTTGGGGTCAAATCACTCGTCGGGTCGATCTTCTTACCGGTCGTCATCCTCGTATATGAGCGGTTCGATGTTCCGGCTGCGACAATGAATCCGATGCTTGCTGCAATCTTCGGTGGTGCCGGGGTCGGGATTGGACTCGGTCTGATCTTCCGGGGGCGAGCGTCGACCGGAGGAATGGATTTGATTGCGCAAATCCTGCATCGTTTCACGAAATTGCCACTTCATCTGTGTATCGCCTTGCTTGACGGAACAATCGTCATCAGTGCGGCGACGATCTTCTCGCTGGAGATTGGGCTGTATGCACTCGTCGCTTTGTTCATCACGATCAAGATGATCGACGTCGTCCAGCTCGGAATCACGAACGACAAACTTGCCTACATCATCTCCGATCAACGGGAAGCGTTAGTGAAGGAAATCTTCGAGACGCTCGATCGCGGGGCGACGGAGATAGAGGCAGCGGGAGCGTTCACGCGGACACGCAAACCAATGCTAATGGTCGTCGTTCGTCAAGGGGAAATCACGACGCTCAAAGAAATCGTCAAACACATCGATCCATCGGCATTCCTCGTCGTCAGTGAAGCCCATGAGGTGCTCGGACTCGGGTTTACAGACGATAAACGCTACCGTAATGTGCCATAATCGTTCTTGAAACGTGAAGTTTTTGTGAAATCACGCTTAACTCCTCCGGATAACGGTTATACTCTAACTAGGTCAGTAGCGTTTATGTAGATACTTACAAGAGGGGGATATCCGGATGAAGCTGAAAAACTTGTTACTCGCGTTAGGCTTAGGAACGACACTTGCGCTCGCGGCATGTGGTGGTAGTGACGATTCGAGTTCTGATGATTCATCGTCAGGCACGAAGGATGAGTCAACGATGAACGATGATTCGTCGAAGACACAATCCGGTGTAGATGCTGAGAAAATCTTCGCCAACAACTGTGCAACGTGTCATGGTAAAAACCTTGAAGGAAACGTCGGACCGAACTTGACGAAGGTTGGCTCGAAATATTCTTCAGAAGAGATTCAAAAAATCATCAAGAACGGGAAAGGGCAAATGCCTGCTGGTATCCTGAAAGATGATAAAGAAATCATGGCTGTTGCCGACTGGCTCGCTGCTAAAAAATGATTATGGGATATGATGGGGTACGAGATGACACACACGACATGTGTTCGTCATTCGTGCCTCTTTTTTATGGTATAATCGCCTGAAATGACATTTGATTGTAATGTGCGTTCAATTTTGTCCCTGTTATAATGGTGGTCGGTAGGTTTTTGGACCTATTCATTCAGCATCAGTAAATAAGTAAGGATGTGAAGTACGTGATCAAGATGCAACGAATCAGTAAGATTTATCCGAACGGCGTCACGGCACTCCGTGAGGTCGATTTGACGATCAATCAAGGCGAATTCGTCTATATCGTCGGTCCGTCGGGTGCGGGTAAATCAACATTCATGAAAATGATGTACCGCGAAGAGAAACCAACGAGCGGTTCATTTTTGTTTAAAGGAATCGAAGTCGGTAAGTTGAAGAACCGTCAAATCCCCGAACTTCGTCGCCAAATCGGCGTCATCTTCCAAGATTTTAAATTACTCCCGTCACTGACGGTTTATGAAAATGTCGCCTTTGCGCTAGAAGTCGTAGGGGAAGACAAAACACAAATCCGGAAGAAAGTACTCGAAGTACTCGATCTCGTTAAGCTCAAGCATAAAGAGCGCAACTATCCGGACGAATTATCTGGGGGCGAACAACAACGGATCTCGATCGCGAGAGCCATCGTCAACCGTCCGTCACTCGTCATCGCCGATGAGCCGACTGGAAACCTGGACCCGGATACAGCATGGGAGATCATGGAAGTATTCGAAGAGATTTATCGCCGTGGGACAACGGTCGTAATGGCGACACACAACCGGGACATCGTTAACAAGATGCGTCATCGTGTCTTAGCGATCGATGGAGGAAAAATCGTCCGAGACGAAGAGAAAGGAATGTACGGCTATGAAGTTTAATGGATTCCGTCATTTACGGGAAGGGGCAAAAGGTCTCGTCCGGAACGGCTGGATGACATTCGCTTCTGTCAGTGCCGTTACCGTCACGTTACTTCTCGTAGGAATATTCGCGATGCTCATGTTCAACGTCAACAAGATTTCCGATAACGTCGAAAAAGACGTCGAAATCCAAGTGTTCGTCGAACGAGAAGCTGACCAGTCGAAGATCGATGCAGTCGGTGAAGCACTCAAGCAGATGCCGGGTGTCGACTCCGTTCGTTACAGTTCGAAAGAAGAAGAACTGGACCGCTTCAAGGAGCAACTTGGCGAAGGTTCCCAAGCCTACCAGTCGGTTGAAAAGGATAATCCGCTTCATGACCGGTACATCGTCAAAGCTACCTCACCAAAAGAGACAGAAACACTTGCAAATTCCGTCAAAAAAATGGAAAATGTAGATAGTGTCGAATATGGTAAGGACTATGTTAAAAAGATGTTTAACTTCCTTGAAGGAGTTCGGATCGGTGGAATCATCCTGATCGTCGGATTGACGTTCATGGCAATGTTCCTTATTTCGAACACGATTAAAGTCACGATCTTCTCCCGTCGCCGGGAAATCGAGATCATGCGCCTCGTCGGAGCGAAAAACGGATTCATCCGTGCACCGTTCTTCGTCGAAGGATTATTGATGGGCATATTAGGTGCCATCATCCCGATCGTCGTCGTCTACTTCGGTTACGAAGTCTCCTACAATGCGATCCAACCCCAACTTTCTACCGTGAATGCGGGAATATTCTCGTTGATTCCACCAGGTGAATTGTCGGCACAAGTCGTCTTAATCCTGCTCGGACTCGGTGCATTCATCGGTGTATGGGGATCAACGACATCACTCGGTCGTTTCTTGAAGATTTAAATCAGTTACCCAAAAATAAAATAGAGGAGAGATGCTTCTCATGAAAGTCCGATTCTATTCTGCCGTCCTGAGCTTAGCTTTGATTGGAACTAGTGTGTCCGTTGATGCCACGTCGAAAGAAGATTTGCTGAAGGAACAACAGGAGGTCGAAAGCCGTCTGAAAGAGACGGAACGATTACAGAATCAGACATCAGAGAAGTTGATCTTGACGAAACAGGAGCGTAAGGAAGCCCGTGCGCAACTGAATGAAGTCAACAGCCGTTTGGATGATTTAGCGCTTAAGATAGCCGATCAACAAGCGGCTGTTGCTGCATCTAAAGAACAATTGCGTCTGACGGAAGCAGCGATTTCCGAGACGCTCAAGGAACTGCATCAACAAGAAGAGTTGCTTGGAAGCCGATTGCGTGCCGTCCAACAAAAAGGAGACGTCAAATACATCGAGGTCTTGCTCGACGCAAAAGACTTTGGTGATTTGATTTCGCGCTTCAGTACGGTCAGTGAGATCATCAAACAAGATGATCATGTCTTACAAGCTTACAAGGGGAACGTCAAACAACTGAGCGAACAACGGTCGGAACAAGCACTATTGCTTGAAAGCATGAAACGGGAACAACGGAAGTTGCTCGTGCTCCAGACACGAATCATTGCGGAATCTGAGCTCAAGCGAAAGCTTGTCGTCCAGTTGAACACGAAGGTCAAGGAACTGCAACAAGAGCAGTTCTCTAAAGCCGAGGAAGCAGAAATTCTCGCGGATCAGCGCCGTCTGATTCAAAACGAATTGATTGCCCTGCAAGAAGCCGAACGGAAAGCAAAAGAAGAAGCGAAACGGAAAGCGGCAGAAGCGGCGCGGGCAGCAGAAGCAAAACGTCAAGCGGAAGCGGCAGAAGCGGCACGTGCAGCAGAGGCAAAAAAGAAAAAATCCGATGCTCCAAGTGCGGAACCGACCATTCCTGAAGTCGAGTCACCGACTGCAACGCCGGAGCAACCGGCAGATGCCGTGACGAGTCGTCCGTTCCATTTACCGGTTCAAGGATATGTCTCGTCGCCGTTCGGTCCCCGAAACAATCCGTTGACAGGGAAGCCGGAGATTCATAAAGGCATTGATCTCGTAAATGCAAAAGGAACACCGATTCATGCGGCGGCAGGTGGTATCGTTCTACGTGCCGGTAGTGCAACAGGTTACGGGAACGTCGTCATGGTGACGCATTTGATTGATGGACAGGTCTACACGACCGTCTATGCACATCTCGATTCGATCAGCGTCTCCGCCGGTCAAACAGTCATGCCGGGTAAGACGGTCGGCACATTAGGTACAACGGGCTGGTCGACAGGTCCGCATTTGCATTTCGAATTGCATAAGGGAGAGTGGGCAGTCGGACAACCGAATGCAGTTGACCCAGCACCGTACATCTTTTGACATCCCACAGAATACTGAAAAGATAGGGTAACCTATCTTTTTTTGCTATACTGAAAAAAATAATGCGTTTTTAATGGAAGTGGGGAATCAAGCGTGAAAAAATCTACAACAGCAGTGATTGCGGTCAGTACCTTCGGGCTTGGTTTAGGGGCAGGTGCCGTCGGTATGTTAGCGGCTGGCGGAACGGATTCTGTCTCGACGTCATCGTCGTCGGCGAATGCGACGGGTGATTGGAAAAAAATCGACCAGGTCCGGCAGATGATCGAACAAAATTATCTAAAAGACGTGACAGATAAAGAGTTACTCGATGGTGCGTTATCTGGCATGACAGAAGTGCTTAACGATCCATATTCCGTTTATATGGATGAGTCGGAAACGGCATCGTTTAATACGAATCTGTCGTCTTCGTTTGAAGGGATCGGTGCGACGCTTGAACAAAAAGGTGAGTCGATCGTCATCGTCTCGCCGATCAAAGGATCACCTGCTGAAAAAGCTGGTATCAAACCAGGTGACGTCATCCTAGAAATCGATGGTAAGTCGACAAAAGGGCAAAAGACGGATCAAGCCGTTAAAAAAATTCGTGGTGAAAAAGGAACGAATGTCGTCCTGACGATTCAGCGTAGCGGACAAGACGCGATGGAGATCACGATTAAACGCGATACGATTCCAATCGAGACGGTCTATACGTCAACGGAGAATGTCAACGGCAAGAAGATCGGTGTCTTACAAGTAACACAGTTCTCGGAACCGACAGCAGAAGAGTTCGAGAAGGGGTTGACGAAACTCGAGAGTCAGAACATTGATGGACTCGTCATCGATGTACGCGGAAATCCGGGTGGTCTTTTGACGGCTGTCTCGAAAATGATCGCTCCGTTCATTCCGAAAGACGTGCCGATTTATCAAGTCGAGAACAATAAAGGCGAGCGCCAGCAGGAATTCGGGAAGGCAGACGAGAAGAAACCATATAACATCGTCGTCTTAGAAGACGGCGGATCGGCCTCAGCGTCCGAGATCCTTGCAGCCGGACTGAAGGAAGGAGCTGGCGCCGAAGTCGTCGGTACGAAGTCGTTCGGGAAAGGGATTGTCCAAAGTGCGTATGATTTGAAGGACGGTAGCGACCTGAAGTTAACGACGAACAAATGGCTGACACCAGACGGGAACTGGATCCACAAAAAAGGGGTCAAGCCGACGGTCGAAGTCAAACAACCGGCGTACTTCAACGTCACGAAAATTTTGACTGATCAAAAGTCACTCGCTGTCGGCGATTACGGAAAATCAGTCGAGAATGCCCACCTTGTCCTCGAAGCGATCGGTTATAAGCCAAAAGGACAGGACGGCTATTTCGGTGACACGATGAAACAAGCTGTCGAGGCTTTGCAAAAGGATGCGAAACTTGACGTCACTGGAAAAATCGATCAGCAGACAGCGGGTGAGATGGAGACGCGTCTCCTGAAGAAACTCCAGGACGATAAGAATGACGTCCAGCGGAAAAAAGCACTCGAGGTCGCTGCTCAATAATAAGGAATGGAAAGAGGTCTGAATGCGCGTGGAATTACTCGATGAAATTGGTTGGACCGCGATTAGTCTCATCGCCAGTCCGACCTTGTGGTTAGCACTCCTTGTCAGTTGGGTCATCGGCATTCGGCGTGTCAAACGGGAACGCGGACTGTTTCGCTCCCGGACACACGGTAAACGAAGCGATGTCCTCGAAACACTTTTACCAGGCCTACTCGTCGGTCTCGTCTTGTCCGTCGTCAGCGGATGGCTCGGATTGACAGTGACACCGCAGTACGCTCTACTGTTGCTTGGACTTTCGAGCGTCCTGCTGTTGATTGGTGTCGTTCGTTTGAACCTGCCACTCTGGCCGATCGTCTTGCTTGGACTGACCGGCTGGTTCGTGATGGATTCACGTCTTGACTCGATCCGAGCGGTCGAGCCGAAGATGGTTTTATTACTTGCAACGTTGACGCTCGTCGCGGAATGTCTCCTCGTCTGGTGGCGCGGGCAGCGGCGTCTGTCACCGTCACTCGTCGTCTCAAAGCGCGGTCGCTTCATCGGTGGGCTGTCAGCGAATAAACTTTGGCTGTTACCTCTACTTGTTTTCGTTCCGGGCGACGTGCTCGAGACGTGGTGGCCACGCTACAGCTTCCCGGAACTCGTTCCGGTCGTTCTCTGGTTACCGATCGGTTTCAGTTTCCTCTTTACAGGTAAGCTGCCGAAAGAATTGATGCGTCCGCTCGTTCAAGGACGTTTGATCACGAGTCTTGTTGCAGTTTTATTGACGGTTCTTGCGTACGTGACTGGTCAAGCTGAATGGCTCTACGGAATCGTCTTGTTGCTCGTCCTGCACATTTTGTTGCACCAGCGGGTCAAACGCTTGAACCGGGCGCAAACGCCGTTGTTCCTCAATGGAACACGTGGTGCCGTCATCCTTGGAACACTTCCCGATAAACCGGCTGCTGAGATGGGCTTGATTCCAGGTGAAGCGATCTATAAGGTCAACGGTGAGAAGGTCGATTCGGAAGCATCGTTCTATGAAGCCATCCAAAAACACAAACCGTATCTGCGTCTTGAAGTCATGAACCATAACGGAGACATCCGTTTTGCGCAACGTGCCTTTTATGAACAAGATCATCATGAGCTCGGTATCCTGTTCGTCAACGAACCGGTCCACGGTCGGACGAAGGTGCGATCCCTCCATTAAGAAGCCGATCCCTGTCACGCAACATTCGTGATGGGGATTTTTTTGTGAGCAAAAAAATTGATGCCCAATACTCGAAGCAAAAAGAAACTTTTGCATTTTCGAAAAAAAGGGTAACTTCCTAAAAGGAGCACTTCATAATCGAATGTTTGTTCGTAAAGTGGTACAATAAAAATAGATTTTTTAACGTGATGAGGGGGAAGCAAACGATGGATTTTGAACTCGTTTCACCATTTGAACCAGGCGGTGATCAGCCGACGGCAATCGAAAAATTGGTGACTGGGCTAAAACAAGGCGAACGACATCAGACGTTGCTTGGGGCGACCGGTACCGGGAAGACTTTCACGGTCTCGAACGTCATCAAGGAAATCAAGAAACCGACGCTCGTCCTTGCCCATAACAAAACACTAGCGGGACAACTCTACTCGGAGTTCAAGGAATTCTTCCCAAACAACGCGGTCGAATACTTCGTTAGTTTTTATGATTATTACCAACCGGAAGCGTACGTTCCGTCGACGGATACGTTCATTGAGAAGGACTCTTCGATCAACGATGAGATCGATAAGTTGCGTCACTCGGCAACGTCCGCCTTGTTTGAACGAGAAGACGTCTTGATCGTTGCGTCTGTCTCGTGTATCTATGGTCTCGGTAACCCGGAAGAGTACAACAACCACGTCTTGTCACTGCGTGTCGGCAATGAGATGGGGCGAAACGAGATGCTCCGTCGTCTAATCGACATTCAGTATGAGCGTAACGACATCGACTTCCAGCGCGGACGGTTCCGCGTACGCGGAGACGTCGTCGAAATCTTCCCGGCGTCACGTGACGAACAGTGTGTCCGGGTCGAGTTCTTCGGTGACGAGATTGAACGGATCCGTGACATGGATCCGCTGACAGGTGAGATCGTCGCGGACCGCGAGCACATCTCGATCTTCCCGGCGTCCCACTTCGTGACGGGGGATACCCGTCTACAGAAAGCGATCGCGAATATCGAGAAGGAACTTGAAGTGCAGCTTGCGAAGTTACGTGAAGACAATCAGTTGCTTGAAGCGCAACGGCTTGAACAACGGACGAACTACGATCTTGAGATGATGCGTGAGATGGGCTATTGTTCCGGAATCGAGAACTACTCGCGTCACTTGAACTTGATGCCGGAAGGGGCAACACCGTATACATTGCTTGATTACTTCCCGAAGGACTTTTTACTCGTTGCCGATGAGTCACACGTCACATTGCCACAAATTCGAGGGATGTATAACGGGGACCAGGCGCGGAAACAAGTCCTCGTCGATCACGGTTTCCGTCTTCCGTCGGCAAAAGACAACCGTCCGTTACGGTTCGAGGAGTTCGAGGAAAAAGTCAGTCAGGCGATCTATATCTCGGCGACACCAGGACCGTATGAACTCGAACATTCGAAAGAGATGGTCGAGCAAATCATCCGTCCGACCGGTCTCGTTGATCCAACGATCGAGATTCATCCGATCACAGGACAAATCGATTACTTGATGGATAACATCCGTGACCGGGTCGCGAAGAACGAACGTGTTCTCGTCACGACATTGACGAAGAAGATGGCAGAAGATTTGACCGATTACTTGAAAGAGAATGGCGTCAAGGTCAACTACATGCACTCAGAGATCAAGACGCTGGAACGGATTGAAATCATCCGTGATTTACGGCTCGGAAAATACGATGTCCTTGTCGGGATCAACTTGTTACGAGAAGGACTCGATATTCCGGAAGTCTCACTCGTGACGATTCTTGATGCTGATAAGGAAGGGTTCCTCCGGTCGGACCGTTCGCTGATTCAAACGATTGGTCGGGCGGCTCGGAACTCGGAAGGACACGTCATCTTGTTTGCTGATAAAGTCACCGATTCGATGCAACGGGCGATCGATGAGACGGAACGTCGTCGCGCGATCCAGATGGCGTTCAACGAAGAACATGGCATCACGCCGCAGACGATCAAAAAAGACGTGCGTGGTGTTATCAGTACGACGATCGAGAGCGACGATACCGTCGAAAAACTCGAGAAGTTCAACAAACTCAAAAAACCGGAGCGCGAAACGTTGCTTGAGCAGCTCGACCAAGAGATGCGTCAAGCGGCGAAAGACATGCAGTTCGAACGAGCTGCTGAGCTCCGCGACCTCATATTAGAATTGAAAGCAGGTGCCTAAGTTGGGAGAAAAGAAGAATCAGATTATCATCAAAGGCGCTCGCGTCAATAATCTACAAAACATCGATGTCGAAATCCCCCGCGATCAGCTCGTCGTCTTGACGGGCTTGTCCGGGTCAGGGAAATCGTCGCTTGCGTTCGATACGATTTATGCTGAAGGACAACGTCGTTATGTCGAAAGTTTATCAGCCTATGCCCGTCAGTTCCTCGGACAGATGGATAAACCGGATGTCGACACGATCGAAGGACTGAGTCCAGCAATTTCAATCGACCAGAAGACGACGAGTAAAAACCCACGTTCGACGGTCGGAACGGTCACAGAAATCTATGATTATTTGCGTCTATTGTACGCACGAATTGGTAAACCGATTTGTCCGAATCACGGAATCGAGATTTCGAGCCAGACGATCAGTCAGATGGTCGACCAAGTGATGGAGTTGCCGGAGCGGACGCGTCTGCAAATTCTCGCGCCAATCGTTTCCGGACGCAAAGGAACGCACGTCAAGGTGCTCGACGATTTGAAGAAGGAAGGCTTCGTCCGCGTCCGTGTCAACGGAGAGACACTCGATCTTGCAGAGGAGATCACGCTTGAGAAAAACAAGAAACACTCGATCGAAGTCGTCGTCGACCGTGTCGTCGTGCGACCAGACGTCGAAGCCCGTCTTGCGGACTCACTTGAGACTGCACTTCGCCTCGCGGATGGTCGGGTCATCGTCGATACGATGGACGGCAACGAATTGTTGTTCAGTGAACATCATGCTTGTCCAATTTGTGGCTTCTCAATCGGCGAACTCGAACCACGGATGTTCTCGTTCAACTCACCGTTTGGTGCTTGTACGTCATGTGATGGTCTCGGAACGAAGCTTGAGGTCGATGTTGATCTCGTCGTGCCGCATCCCGATAAGTCATTGAACGAAGGGGCAATCGTGGCGTGGGAACCAACGAGCTCGCAGTATTATCCACAATTGCTCAAAGCGGTCTGTGACCACTTTAAAATCGATATGGATACACCGTTCGAACAATTGTCAGAAGAACACCGCGAAACGATCTTGAACGGAAACACGAAGGAAGAGATTCACTTCCGTTATGAGAATGACTTCGGGATGGTCCGAAATACGAACCTCTACTTCGAAGGAGTTCTCAATAACTTACAACGTCGCTTCAAGGAGACGTCGTCTGATTATATCCGGGAACAGATGGAAGGCTACATGGCGAAGAAGGCGTGTCCGACGTGTAAAGGACATCGCTTGAAACGGGAATCGCTCGCCGTCAAAGTATCCGATCACCATATCGGTGAAGTGACGAAGATGTCTGTTAAACAAGCGGTCATGTTCTTCGACGAACTACCGGAGAAATTAAGTGAGAAGGATCAGACGATTTCGCGGATGATCGTCCGTGAGATTCATGAACGGGCGTCGTTCCTTGAGAACGTCGGTCTCGATTACCTGACGATCTCACGCGCAGCGGGGACATTATCCGGTGGGGAAGCGCAACGGATTCGTCTTGCGACACAAATCGGTTCGCGTCTGACGGGCGTCCTCTACGTTCTGGATGAACCATCGATCGGCTTACACCAACGCGATAATGATCGTCTGATCAATACGCTGAAGGCGATGCGTGATCTCGGCAATACGCTGATCGTCGTCGAACACGATGAAGATACGATGATGGCAGCCGACTACTTGATTGATATCGGACCTGGTGCCGGCGATCACGGTGGATTCGTCACGGCAGCCGGAAAACCGGAAGAGTTGATGCAGGATGCGAACTCGTTGACTGGTCAATACTTGTCCGGGAAGAAGTTCATTCCTGTTCCGTCGACACGCAAAGAGCCAGACGGTCGGATGCTCCATATCCACAAAGCATCGGAAAACAATCTGAAGAACGTCGATGTCGACATTCCGCTTGGTCTGTTCGTCGCTGTCACTGGTGTCTCGGGATCCGGGAAATCGACGTTGATCAATGAAATTCTCTATAAGACGATTGCGCACGAGATGAACCGGGCGAAAGAAAAACCGGGTGCCCATAAAGGGATCACCGGTCTGGATCAAATCGATAAGGTCATCGACATCGATCAGTCACCAATCGGTCGGACACCACGTTCGAACCCAGCGACATATACCGGTGTCTTCGATGATATCCGTGACGTCTTTGCTTCGACGAACGAAGCGAAACTCCGTGGTTACAAAAAAGGACGTTTCAGTTTCAACATCAAGGGTGGACGCTGTGAAGCGTGTCGTGGCGACGGGATCATCAAGATCGAGATGCACTTCTTACCGGACGTCTATGTCCCGTGTGAAGTCTGTCACGGTAAACGTTATAACCGCGAAACACTGGAAGTGAAATATAAAGGCAAAACGATTGCCGACGTGCTTGAGATGACGGTTGAAGATGCACTCGCCTTCTTCGAGAACATTCCGAAAATCACGCGGAAACTGCAGACGATCGCTGACGTCGGTCTGACGTACATGCGTCTCGGTCAACCCGCGACGGAACTGTCCGGCGGGGAAGCACAACGTGTTAAACTGGCGTCCGAGTTGCATAAACGCTCGACTGGGAAGACGATCTATATTCTCGATGAGCCGACGACGGGACTCCACGTCCATGATATCGCGCGTCTGTTGAAAGTTTTACAACGTCTCGTCGACAATGGTGATACGGTGCTCGTCATCGAACACAACTTGGATGTCATCAAGACGGCCGACTACTTGATTGATCTCGGACCTGAAGGGGGCGACGGTGGCGGAACGATTGTTGCTGCCGGGACACCGGAACAGATCGCTGAAGTCGAAGCATCTTATACGGGACGATACCTCGCGCCTGTCCTTGAACGTGACGCGGCACGAATTGAATCGTGAAACTTTTGTGGATGAGGATTCGTAGGAAGGAACTAAGGGAACTTAAACGAAAGTATCATGTAACACACGTTTGAGGTTCAAGAATAGGAGGGAACGGTTCATGAAGCAAGATATGCGTCAATTGATATTGGAGCAAGTCAAAGAAGGAAAGTTAACGATTGATGAGGCACTCGATAAACTAGAGCGGCTCGAAGCGATCGACGAACGTGCAACTTCTGCCAGTGAACATAAGTACGTCGATGAACCAGAACAATATGATCGGGTCGACCAGTATTCCGTCGATTCGTTGACGACGAAAGTCATGTCAGCGTTCGATAATCTCGTCAGCCGGATCAAGGACAGTGATCTTTCGCTTAATCAGGCGTCCGGTCCAAACGTCACCTACGTCAAACAATTCCCGTTCAGCGGTGAGACGGTTCACGTCGATCTGTTCAATGCGAACTTGGTCGTCGAACCGAGTGATCTCGAAGAATGCGAATTAACGGTGACAGGACGTCCGCTCCGCCGCCAACAGGTGACGGAAGAACAGGCGCTTGAGCAACTACAAGCCGCTGTGCAACACGCAGTGTCGGCGAATACACTCTCAATTCGTTTGAAGGATAAGAGTGTCCGTGCGACGGTCCACCTGAAAGTACCACGCCGTCATTACGAGTCATTCGTCTTACAGACGTTGAACGGTGAGATTTCGTTATCGTCACTCGATACGACGTCCGCTCAACTGATGACGGCGAACGGTCGGGTCAACGTCCGTGACCTCTTCAGTGAAGATGTCAAAGTATCAACTGCGAACGGCTCGATCGAAATCGAAGAGTCGGAGTTGAAGGTCTTAAAAGCGAAGACAGCCAACGGTCAAATCATCACGACTGGTGTCTTCGAACGTTCAGAATTGAAAACAGCGAACGGAAACGTACGTTGCGAGCTGAAGACAGCGCAAAATGCGAAGGTCAAAGCCTCGTCACTTGCTGGAAGCATCGCCTTGATGTTGCCGCATGGCGCTGAAGTCTACGGAGAACTTGAGACGAACTTCGGTGGTCTCAACTGCAATCTTGACGATATGGAATTGATTCGGGATCAAAAAGAGATCGTCAACCGGAAACTCCATTTCGTCTCAGGGCGCGGTCGTTCACCTAAAATTGAGGTCGAAGCGGATACGAAGACAGGTACGATTTCGGTCACACACGGCGTTCACCTCAGTCCACAAGCGTTATAAGCATACTTGGCGCAACTTCTTGAAAAAGAGGTTGCGCTTTTCTAATGACGTCGTATCCGCTGTGCGTGCTTTCCTCAGGTGAGACACGAGCCGCGGCTACGTCGTTCTAGGAACGAGTAGCTGGGTCTCGTTTGTCTCTGACAGCGCGGATGACCGGGCTTTTTCCTGTAGGAGTCACAGATGCGGAACGACTTCGTCTGCACATGTAAAAACACCCATCCTCATAAGAAGATGGGTGTAGCTACATCAATAATCGTAATCCTGATCCATCATCGGCTCGTCGAAGTTCATGTTCTCGATATTATTCATATCGTAACCGAACGAGAGTAAGGCGATGACACCGATAATCGCGAGGAAAATCGACACGAGAATCAGACCGATGCCGAGCCAACTCTTGCCACGGGAACGATTCCAATAGAAAATGATTGCTAAGACGTACGAGATGAAAGACCCACTGATGAAGACCCCGATAATGGAAATAATAAAGAATAAGAGAGCTGTTTGATCTTGATACCGGGAGTAAGCCTTCCACATATCGATCAGCGAAATCACGAGATAAACGAAACCGGCGATCGCGAGGATTCCAAATAAAGTAAGTATTAAAACGAACCAAATACCGCCACCTGACATCATGGCAAAACCTCCTTCAAAATATTAACTCTTTATTCCATTCCCAAGAAATCATGCTTCTAATCCAATTCCATGAACCGAATAAAAATATGGTACAATACTTCAAGTGAAAGGGGCTGACGAAGCGTGCAACCAAAAGTGCGAACAGCTGAAATCGTAAAACAATTCAATCTCCACATCGTCACGGGAGAAGAAGGCTTACATCGCCCGATTCTAACGGCTGATTTGTGCCGACCTGGCCTTGTGCTTGCCGGTTATTATGCCTATTACCCGGCAGAACGTCTTCAAATTCTCGGAAAAACAGAATTGACGTTCTTCAATAATTTAACGTACGAGGAACAACGTGAACGAGCGAACGTCCTTTGTACAGATGAAACACCTGGTATTTTGATCACACGTGGATTTGAAGTGCCGGAAGCGATCATCCAAGCTGCGGACGAGACGAACGTGCCACTGTTGACGACAAAAGGGCATACGACATCGGTCGAGTCACAGATCACGAACTTCCTCGAAGCGGAACTCGCGCCAACGACAGCGATGCATGGTGTCCTTGTCGATATCTATGGTGTCGGCGTCTTCATTAAAGGAGCAAGTGGCGTCGGTAAATCGGAAACAGCACTCGAACTCGTCAAGCGGGGTCATCGTCTGGTCGCAGATGACTCGGTCGAGATTCGTCAAACGGGTGACGGGATTCTAGTCGGAACGGCACCGAAGTTGATTCAACATCTGCTTGAGATTCGTGGAATCGGGATCATCGACGTGATGACGTTGTTTGGTGCAGGTGCTGTTCGCTCGCACAAGAAGATCAGCCTTGTCTGTAACCTCGAGATTTGGGATCAATCGAAAGTCTATGACCGCGTTGGTCTGGATCAAGAGACGCTTCAAATCATCGATACGGAAATCCCGTTCTTGACGATTCCGGTTCGTCCCGGACGAAATCTCGCCGTCATTATTGAGGTGGCAGCGATGAACTATCGCCTGAAAAACATGGGCATTAATACAGCAGAAGAATTCGCGGGACGTCTCGCACAAGCAATTGAAGATGGGAATGGTGGTCTTTGATGGGAACTCTAGCCTCTGTACAACCAACGTTTGATCGCGTCGCAATCAATCTCGGACCGGTACCGATTTACTGGTACGGGATCGTCATCGCACTCGGTGCGGTCGTCGGTCTGTTGATCGCGATCTTCGAATCGAAGCGGATCGGCTTCAATGAAGAGTATGCGGTCGATGTCGTCATCTGGTCAATTCCGATCAGTATCATCTGTGCCCGGATTTACTACGTCGCGTTCGAGTGGGACTACTACAGTCAGCATCTCGATCAGATCATCAACATCCGCCAAGGTGGAATCGCAATCCATGGCGCAATCATCGGCGCGATTTTGACGGTCATCATCTATACACGTAAGAAAAAGATCTCGTTCTGGCAGATCGCTGATATCCTGGCACCGTCGCTCTTGTTCGGTCAAGCCGTCGGACGCTGGGGCAACTTCTTCAACCAAGAAGCACACGGCGGCGAGACGACGTGGTCGTACTTACAAGATACGTTGCACTTACCAAACTGGATCGTCAATCAGATGTACATCGACGGGACATACTACTTACCGACATTTCTCTATGAAAGCATCTGGAACATCATTGGTGTCATTCTATTAATCGTCTGGCGGATGAAGTTCAACCCACGTCGTGGATATGTCTTCCTCGGTTATTTGATTTGGTATTCGATCGGACGCTACTTTATCGAAGGACTCCGGACGGATAGTCTGATGGCTGACGGACTGCGGACGGCGCAAGTCGTCTCGATTTGTTTAGTCATCTTCGGTGTGATCATGCTTGTCATTCGTCGCAATGCCGTTCGTTACTTGGACGGTTCAAAAAAGGAGGCGAAGTAATCGATGATTCGCACACTTTTGTTTGACTTAGATGGAACGTTGATTGATACGAATCCATTGATCTTAAAAAGCTTCGAGCATACGCTCAGTTACTATTACCCCGACCGGACGTTCACGGAAGCGGAACTGCTTCCGTTCATCGGTCCGACGCTTGAAAAGTCATTCTCAGCAATGAACGCGGAACAGTGGAAAGAGATGGTTGCTTTTTACCGGAGCTACAACATTGCCATGCATGACGCACTCGTGCTCGAGTATCCAGGTGTGCTTGACGGATTACGTCGTTTGCATGAAGCAGGCTACAAGATGGCGGTCGTCACGTCGAAAAGTCGTCGTGTCGCTCTCCGCGGCATCGAGTTATTCGGATTGACGTCACTGTTTGACGCTGTCATCGCAGCGGACGACGTAACGGAAGAAAAACCAGCCGTCGAACCGTTTGAGAAAGCGATGCAGTTACTTGGATCAACACCAGACGAGACGATCATGGTCGGTGACAACGATACGGACATCCTTGGGGGCAAGAACGCAGGAGTGAAGACGGTCGCGGTTGGTTGGGCGATCAAAGGACGTGCGTACTTAGAAGCTCTCGAACCGGATGTCATCATTGATTCGATGGATCATCTCGCTGCTTGGCTGGAGGAACAAAATGGCACGGCGAACTGATCGGTTTCAGGTCGGAACGACGAATCCACTCTGGCATATGTACCGGACGGTGTCGTTCTTTAAAGTGATGTGGTGCTTTACGATCGTCACGATTGGTCGGTTTGCCCCGTCGTTACGCTTCAAGAACACGCTCTACCGGACTTGTCTTCGGATGAAAATCGGGGAGAAGACGGCACTTGCCTTGATGGTGATGCCAGACACGATGTTCCCGGAGCGGATCACGATTGGTGACAATACGATCATCGGCTTCAATACGACAATCCTCTGTCATGAATATTTGACGACGGAGTATCGTTTAGGTGACGTCGTCATCGGAAGCAACGTCTTGATCGGTGCGAACGTGACGATCCTACCGGGCGTGACGATCGGAGATGGTGCCGTTGTCGGTGCCGGATCCGTTGTTCACCGGGACATCGCTCCGAACGAACGCGTCTCGAGTCAGCCGCTTCGCCGGCACGAAATGTGACAAAACTGTGAGAAGGAAGAAGGAAAAAAGATGACGCACATCCGCTTTACGTATAAGACAGGAAAGTATTTCGGAAGATTATTCGCCGAACGTCCACAAGGTCTCGTCGTGGAGGTGCTGGCTGTCGAAAAGCATCCGGTTCAAGGAGATCTTCATCAACCGAACCAAGTCGATGTCCCGCTCTTTCATATCCGGACCGCCTTGCATAAGCACGAAAAGATCACGGTTTCGCCCGCAGTCGTTTATGCGTATGACGGAGAGATTCCCGATTATGCGACGAGCTTACGGCAGGCATATGACAAGGACGTGGCACGTCTTGAAGGACTGAATCCAGAGACGGATGCTTTTGTACGAAAATGCTTAGAGAATTACAAAGAACTGGAATCGATTTATGCAAAACGCTGGGGATGAACTCCGGCGTTTTTTTCTGTTGCATGCCTTCTAGAGATAGGGTATTCTTGTGTCTGCAACTACGAAACCAGTTTACTATTTATGGGGGCTTGAATCATGATGGAATTAACCAAATACAAAGCAGACCCCTTTGCGATAACAGCGCGCCAAGCGGAACTTTTTTATTTCCGCGGACGGAAGGCGCACCGGGAAGGGCGACTGGATGAAGCCGTCTATCATTTAGATGAGGCGACGACACTTCAGCCAGCGGACATCCGTTATTTGCTCCGTTATGCCCGTGTCTTATTCGAGACAGGAGAAATCAATCATGCGAATGATGTCTTGAAACAAGTACGCGCACTCGACGCATCAAATACGGAAGCACTCTTTTATTTAGCGAATAACTACGCACACGTCTCACTTTATGAAGAAGCGCGACAGCATGCGATGGAATATTTAGAGCAAGCACCAAACGGTAAACACGCGGAGGCATCGGCCGCACTCGTGGAACTGATTGATCTCGAACAAGAGATGGAAGACGACGAAGAGGACGAATTGATTCGTCTGCACGGTCAAGCACAACGCCAGATCGATAAAGGGATGCTGTTCGCGGCACAGGAGACGTTGACTGGACTGATTGCCCAGTACCCGACGTTCTGGCCTGCCTACAACAACCTCGCGATCGTCGAGTTCTATTTAGGAGAGAATGATCAGGCATTCGCTTCCCTCGAACGGATCCTTGAAGGAAACCCGGGGAATTTGCATGCCCTCTGTAACACGCTCGTCTTGCTACACGAGATGGGACAGGACGAAGAGGCGCATCGTCTCTCTCGTCAGCTCGAACACGTCCGTTCCGTGCATCTTGAGACACGTTATAAGGTCGCATCAACACTTGCGATCATCGGACGATACGATATCGCCTATGAAGAGTTGAAGTTGCTCGAGCGTCGCGGGTACCGAGGAGATCCCCTCTTTGGGCACTGGTTATCGATCTCTGCTTATAAGACAGGACATGTCGAAGAGGCAGCCGCTTTCTTAAAGTCAGACGAAGCACAAGCGTTAAAGGAAGAAACGGATACGTATGACATCCGCCACAACCTACAGTTTCGCTCGGCACTCATCCAAGCGTTGAAGACGGAAGATGACGTCTCGCGAATCTTCACGGCACTTCTTCTTGGCAAGCTGAACGATGCCGAAGCACGGCTTGCATTGTCGATGATGCCAGAAGTGACGGACCGAGAAGACGTCCTGTTACTGACGGAACAGATTGTCATCGAGATGGAAGGACGGACCGATGTCGTGGATGAACGCATTCACCGGGCATTGCAGACGATCCGTCTTGCAGAACGATTCGTTTCAGACGAAGAACGGATGAGTCTTGAAGGGGACTTTTATGAGCGCTTCGCACAGCTCGTCTTAAGTGGAGAATCGTTCGATTCAATTGAAGCATCCGCGGCATCACTGCTTTACCTGTTCCATGATTTACGAGACGGAATGTTGATCGAGGAATGCGCATCGCTCGTCGATTGTTCGTTCGATCATGTCGCGTCAATGATCCGGACACATGAACGGATGCTGGCACCGCTGCAAGCAAAGTGTTAGACGTTTAGGGGATTCTCACCTATACTCAAACTACAACGATTACGATAAATGGGGTGGAATCATGGCGGAAACAGAACAAAAAATTTATGACGTCATCATCATCGGGGCAGGTCCTGCTGGGATGACAGCCGCACTTTATGCATCACGTGCGAACCTTTCGACATTGATGATCGAACGCGGGATTCCGGGCGGTCAGATGGCGAACACAGAAGATATCGAGAACTACCCAGGATACGATAGCATCCTCGGACCAGATCTCTCACAAAAAATGTTCGACCACTCGAAAGCATTCGGCGCAGAATATGCGTACGGAGATGTTCGAAGCATCGAAGACGGTAAAGCATACAAAACGATTCATGCACACAACAAAGATTACTACGCACGGGCAATCATCATCGCGTCTGGTGCACAATATAAAAAAATCGGTGTACCGGGAGAAGAAGAGCTCGGCGGTCGCGGTGTCTCGTACTGTGCCGTTTGTGATGGCGCATTCTTTAAAGAAAAAGAACTCTTCGTCATCGGTGGCGGGGACTCTGCGGTAGAAGAAGGTGTCTACTTGACACGTTTCGCGAAAAAAGTCACGATCGTTCACCGTCGTGATGAGCTCCGCGCTCAAAAAATCCTTCAAAAACGTGCGTTCGACAACCCGAAAATCGACTTCATCTGGAACCATACGGTTAAACAGATCAACGAACAAGACGGGAAAGTCGGCGGTATCGAGCTGATCAATACAAAAACAGCTGACGTGACGACGCATCCGATCGATGGGGTCTTCATCTACATCGGAATGAACCCAATCACAGGTTACGTCCAAGATCTCGGTATTTTGAACGACCAAGGTTACGTCGTGACGAACGAAGCGATGGAAACGAACATCAAAGGTATCTTTGCTGCTGGTGACGTTCGTGAAAAAACATTGCGCCAAGTCGTTACAGCAACGAACGATGGTTCGATCGCAGCGCAAAATGCACAGCATTTCATTGAAGCGTTGCTTGAAGAATTACAAGAATCCTCACACGCATAATATCGAACCAGTTTCATTGAAGGAGACTTCAGTGAAGCTGGCTCTTTTTTTATGATATACTGAAAAAGAAGCGAAAAAATACACACGGAACTGTTGTCTGGAGGGCGAAAAGATGGAACAGAATCAACCGCAACTTGTCATCATCACGGGTATGAGTGGGGCTGGGAAGACTGTCGCAATGAACAGCTTTGAGGACTTAGGCTATTTTTGTGTCGACAATCTACCCCCGACGTTACTGCCGCATCTCATCGAAGTCATTGGACAAGTGCGTCCTAAAATCGCCGTTGCCATCGATACCCGCGCGCGTGATTTCATCGACAGCTTTTTTGTCGTCTATGAGGATTTAAAGAAAACGGACTTACAAATCCGGATGCTGTACCTTGATGCACGAAACGATGTCCTTGTCCGCCGTTACAAGGAATCGCGTCGTTCGCATCCACTTGCACCGACGGATTCACCATTGATTGGAATCGAACGTGAACGGACGTTGCTCGAAGGATTCCGCGATAAAGCACAGATGCTGATTGATACGAGTGACATCAAGCCGCTTGCACTGAAAGAACGTCTCTTAAAGGAGTTCACGGAAGGCACACGGATTCCGTTCACGGTCAACGTCATGTCGTTCGGCTTTAAACATGGCTTACCGCTTGATGCGGATCTTGTCTTTGACCTGCGCTTCTTACCGAACCCGTTCTACATTCCAGAGTTGCGTCCAAAAACTGGACTTGACGAGGAAGTGGCATCGTACGTCATGCAATGGCCGGAAGCAAAGCTGTTCTATAAAAAACTCGTCGACCTGCTCGAATTCCTGATTCCGCAATACGAGCGGGAAGGGAAGTCGCAACTCGTCATCGCCCTCGGTTGTACAGGTGGGAAACATCGCTCAATCACGTTTGCAGAAGCGATCAGTAAAGAATTTGCGACGCAGTATCATATTGAGACGAATCACCGGGATTATGTGTATGCGAAGGGGGAGAAGTGATGAAATGGGAACGTAAAGTCGTCGCTGTCGGTGGTGGAACAGGACTCTCGACGCTTCTTCGTGGACTGAAACATTACCCGCTTGACATCACAGCCATCGTCACCGTTGCTGATGACGGGGGCAGTTCTGGTCGTTTGCGGACGGAATTCAATATGTTGCCGCCGGGCGATATCCGAAACGTCATCGTCTCCTTATCGAAGTCAGAGACATTGATGGACCGGATTATGCAGTACCGGTTCGAGACCGGGGAAGGACTGCATGGTCATTCACTCGGAAATCTGATGTTGACGGCAGCAACCCAACTTTGTAACGGTTCGTTCGTTGAAGCGATCGGTGTCATGGGGCAACTGTTGAACGCGGAAGGAAAAGTCTATCCGGCGACGGAACGGACGATCACGCTCTGTGCCGAGTTCGAGGACGGAACGATCGTCAAAGGCGAGTCGTTGATTCCGAAGGTCGGTAAGAAGATTGAACGGATTTTCCTTGAAGAACAAGATGTCCGTCCAGTACCGGAAGCGATTCAGGCGATTCTTGATGCCGATGTTATCGTCCTTGGTCCGGGCAGTCTCTATACGAGTATCATCCCGAACGTTCTGATCGACGAAATCCGGGAAGCAATCCAGCAATCGCTAGCTCCGGTCGTCTATATCTGTAACGTCATGACGCAACCCGGTGAGACGACAGCGTTCACAGCCAATGAACATTTAGCGGCACTCGAACGCTTCCTCGGACAAGGCGTCGTCGATACGATCATCGTCAATAATGAATCGATTGATGCGAGTTACCTGAAGAAATACCAAAAGGATCACGCTGACATCGTCACCTATAATGAAAAACAATTCGAGTTAGCAGGCGTTGAAGTGCTTGCGGACGACATCGTCGATTACAATCATCACTTCATCCGTCATGACTCAGATGCCGTCGCAAGCCTCGTCATGCGAAAAGTGTTGTCGATTCGACGGATGCGTCAACTCGAAGGAAAGGAGGAGCTGACATGAGCTTTGCCTCAGAAGTCAAAAAAGAATTAACGCAGATTCCGATCACCGATCACGAGATGAAGGCGGAACTCGCGGCGCTTGCCCGGATGAACGGTGCGATCTCGTTCGGTCTCGGACGTGGTCTGACACTCGATATCTCAACCGAGAATGCCTCGATTGCCCGTCGGATCTACTCGCTTTTGAAAAAAGCATACGGGGTTCATCTCGATCTGCTCGTTCGGAAGAAAATGCGTCTGAAAAAGAATAATGTCTACATCGTCCGCGTCAAACAACAGGCGGATAAGATTTTGCAAGACCTCGGGATTTTAGGAGAAGGATTCACGATGATTCGTTCCATCAGTGACACGATCTTAAACGATGAACGAAAAGCACGCGCGTATTTACGAGGGGCGTTCCTCGCCGGGGGTTCGCTCAACAATCCGGCGACGTCGTCGTACCACTTGGAGATCTTCAGCTTATATGAAGAACATAATGCGGCGCTCCGTGGTCTATCAAACGTCTTTGATTTGAACGCGAAGGCGATCGAACGGAAAAAGGGACACATTCTCTATATTAAAGAGAGCGAAAAGATTTCCGATTTCCTTAAGCTTGTCGATGCGACCCAATCGATGCTACGGTTCGAGGACGTCCGGATCTTAAAAGATATGCGTAACTCGGTCAACCGTCTCGTCAACTGTGAGACGGCGAACCTCAACAAAACGGTTGGTGCGGCATTACGCCAAGTTGAGAACATCAAGTTCCTCGAGCGGACGGTCGGGCTCGATGTCTTACCGGATAAGTTGAAGGAGATTGCGATTTTGCGTGTGACACATCAAGACGTCACGTTGCAAGAGCTTGGTGAGATGGTCGAAAGCGGCTCCATCTCAAAATCAGGGATCAATCACCGGTTGCGGAAGATTGATCAAATCGCTGAAAAAGTACGAAACGGAGAGTCGATGACAGGGGCCATATAAGAGGGTCGCTTGCGGGATGAACCATAGTCTACTATAATATATAGTCGATGCAACTAAATGTTCGAATTAAGGAGTTTTTGAAATGGCTAACGAAAAGAAACGTATTTCGCTGACAGTCGATGCGAAGTTTGATGAAGTGTTAACAAAAAAAGCAAAAGCAATCGGTGTACCGAAAAGCACACTCGTTGCGTTCGCAACATCTTTATTCCTGAAA
The DNA here is from genome assembly GCF_002385115.1 of Exiguobacterium sp. UBA3968. Classification (NCBI taxonomy): domain Bacteria; kingdom Bacillati; phylum Bacillota; class Bacilli; order Caryophanales; genus Exiguobacterium; species Exiguobacterium sp. UBA3968. Next base: position 1,747,164 of record NZ_DGCW01000005.1, on the reverse strand, counting down.
CAATTACAAGCAGAAGAAGAGCTTTCGCCACATGCGAACGCGATCTACTCGCTGATTCGTGAAAACCACGATATCGTTTCAGACATCACAGACTTGATCGACTGATCTTCTACCTCTCGTTCTATACGGAACGGGAGGTTTTTTGTATGTAACGATAACCGACAAGGCTTCGATTTTCTATGGATACAAAAAAGTGCCTCCCGAAGGAGACACTCTGGATGACTTATGCACGTTCCATGACGCGGTCGATGAGACCGTAGTCAGCAGCAGCTTGTGCTGACATGAAGTTGTCACGCTCTGTATCGCGTTCGATGACTTCAAGTGGTTGTCCTGTGTTTTCAGCCATGATTTTGTTGAGGTGCTCACGCATTTTGATGATGCGCTCCGCATGGATTTTGATATCCGATGCTTGACCTTGTGTACCACCGAGCGGTTGGTGGATCATGATTTCAGCGTTTGGTAACGCGAAACGTTTTCCTTTTGCGCCTGCTTGTAGCAAGAACGCACCCATCGATGCTGCCATACCGATACAAATTGTTGAAACTTGTGGCTTGATGAAGTTCATTGTATCGTAAATCGCCATACCGGCAGTGATCGAACCACCTGGGCTGTTGATGTAAAGCGAGATTTCTTTATCTGGATCTTCTGCTGCTAAGAACAGAAGTTGGGCAACGACTGAGTTGGCGACGTTGTCGTCAATCGCGCTCCCGAGAAGAATGATGCGGTCTTTTAGCAAACGTGAGTAGATATCGTAAGCACGTTCCCCGCGGTTTGTTTGTTCGATGACTGTTGGAATTAACATAGTCTTTGCCTCCTTATAGTTGGTATGTAGCTTCCTATTCGACTTATCCTTATCATAATCCTTTGGTCAATATTGGTCAAAAGATACGATGCGACTTTTAGGTATTTTTCCATTACAAGGGCAAATGAAACATATCAATATAGAAAAAAAGGCAACGCCATTGCTGGCATTGCCTTGTAGTTGAATAAATGGTACACCCGGAGAGATTCGAACTCCCGACACCTGGTACCGGAAACCAGTGCTCTATCCCCTGAGCTACGGGTGCATCTGATGTACTGAACAATTAATAGTATAGCGACATTTTTTCAGAAAAGCAATAGGGAAGGATGACTTTTCTTTTCTCTAGCGACTCAAAAGGGGTTCAGAGCATGTTTTTCAAAACGTTTCTTCTATAATAAGAAGTGAGGGAGGGGAATCGATGGATCAACGCCAGGAACAAACGCAACAGATGACGTTATCGGCGTCACAACAGTATCAGTTACATGTACTTGAGCAACCAGCGGCAGAACTCGAGGAGGAATGGCGGCGGTTAAAACGACGATTGTACCGCCATTACCCGAATCAGGTTTCGTTAGAGGCCGAGCAGATGGCAGGACATTTGGCATCCTATGAAGACGAGCTTCTTGCACAAATACGTTTAGAATCAGTCAGACAGGAAATAGGATATATGGCGGAACAACTCATCGTGTATTTAGAAGCGGACGGTTTATTGCGGACATCGGACGAGGAGCTCGCTGCATCCTTCTCGACCGATGTCGCAACGATTACAGAAGCACGGACACTCTTACAACAATGTGAACCAGTCGGCATTGCTGCCCGCTCGGAGCGCGAGTGCCAATGGTTACAGGCGATCGAGCTAGACGACGCAGAATTGATCGGACTGACGGATCGGTTACGACATGAACCGGCGAGTCAAGTGTTCGCGCAGTTCAGTGAACAGGATCGAGCACGGTTGCGAAAACGATTGACGCGCCTGAGCCGGACACCGGATCTTCCTAAAGAAGAACGACCGGTCATGGCAGAAGCACGGATTCACCTGTTAGATGGAAAACTTCAGATTGACTGGATGACACTCGACATGGATCAGAAGTGGCTCGGATTAAAAGAGGCAACGCCTTTTTTGCGCGCGTACGAACGACGTCGCGTTACGATGCATGCCATCCTCTCGGTCTTGCTTGAGCGACAAGAACGCTGGTTCAAGGGAGAACTGCATCTTGAGCCACTGACGAAAAAACAAGTCGCTGAGGCGACGGGGCATCATCCGTCAACGATTGGTCGAGCGATTGCTGAGAAGTATGTCGAGACGGTCCATGGTCTCGTTGCTTTAGAAGACTTGTTCGTCTCACGGACGACAAGCGGAGATTCGAGTTTTTTGATTAAAAGGCGGATCGCCGAATACATTCAACACAGCGATCGTCCGTTAAGTGATCAGCAATTGACGGATCGCCTGCAAGCAGACGGTCTGACAGTCGCGCGACGGACGGTCGCGAAGTACCGGGCAGCGCTTGGTTTAACGAAAAAAACGATGCAGCAAAGGAAGGCGCAATCAGAATGGGATTAAAACGACACAGACACTTAACACTCTATTCACGTCCGGGATGTACGCTATGTGAAGAGGCCGCCATCTTACTCGACTTCGTACTCGATGAGTTTCCGGAATGGACGTTCGAGGAAGTCAACATTGATCAGGATGAAGCGCTCAGTCTACGGTTCTTATACGAGATTCCGGTCGTCATGCATGATGAGGAAATCTGGAGTTATGGCAAATTCGAGACGGAAACGATAAGAAACCGCTTACTTCAAAAAACTTGAGAAACGAGACTTGCAAGGCGAGAAATGGACTGTTATGATAACGGTGTACCAAGTGGGACACGTTATGACATGCGGGACAGAAAGCGTCCAGCTACTTGAGAGGAGAGGGAAATACATGATTCGGCAGTTAGTCCAGATCCAAAAACGAATCGTGCCTGATCTGATCGAAGAAATGCAGACACGCTACGACATCCTTCATTACGTACGACTGATGCAACCGATCGGACGACGTACGCTTGCGACAAGCCTTGGCTTGACGGAACGCGTCTTACGGCGGGAAGTCGACTTCTTGAAGCAGCAAGACCTCCTAGAGGTTGCGACGCAAGGGATGTCCTTGACGGATGAAGGACGAAACGTTCTTCGCAGCATGCACAGCATCATGGGAGAACTCGCAGGGATCTCAGACATGGCGAAAGCCTTGAAAGAGAGACTCGGAGTACGGGACGTCGTCATCGTACCGGGTGATTCCGATGAGGCCTTCTGGGTACAACGAGACATGGGGCGGGCGACCGTCGCACGACTCAAACGAGAGCTTTCTTCAGACCATCACAATACGATCGCTGTCACAGGCGGTACGACGATGGCTTCCGTCGCGGCGATGATGTCGCCAGACAAGGAACACCGTCCGATGACGTTCGTTCCGGCACGCGGAGGACTGGGAGAAACGCTCGAATTACAAGCGAACACAGTATGCTCACGGATGGCGTCACGCGCTCAAAGTGATTATCATCTGCTTCACATCCCGGACATGGTCAGTACAGAGACGTTCGTCAAGATGATCGAAGAGCCGAGCATAAAAAATGTGCTTCAAATGATTAAAGGTGCTTCAATCGTGGTACATGGAATTGGTGAGGCGAAAACGATGGCAAAACGTCGTCGCGCGTCTGAGGATCTCCTGACCCGACTGGAACACGAACAGGCAGTGGCAGAAGCATTCGGATATTACTTCGACCGAGACGGGAACATCGTGCACCGGGTCAAGACGGTTGGTCTCCAACTGGCTGACTTGAAGCAAGTCGAACACGTCATCGTCGTCGCAGGTGGTCATTCGAAGGCAGAAGCAATCAACGCCTATGTCAAACAGTCGCCAGACATCATCCTGATTACGGATGAAGGCGCAGCCGCTTCGATTTTGAAAGGGTAACCCCCTTTTGAATAATAGATAACTCGCTTTACATTAAAAGGAGGAAAATTATCATGGCAGTAAAAGTTGGTATTAACGGATTTGGACGTATCGGACGTTTGGCACTTCGTCAAATTCTTCAATTCGATGGAATCGAAGTAGTCGCGATCAACGACCTTACAGACACTAAAATGCTTGCACACCTTCTCAAATATGATACGACTCAAGGTCGTTTCGACGGCGAAGTTGAAGTACACGACGGTTACTTCCTCGTCAACGGTAAAGAAATCAAAACACTTGCTAACCGCAACCCAGAAGAACTCCCATGGGGCGAGCTCGGTGTTGACATCGTTCTCGAATGTACTGGTTTCTTCACAGACAAAGAAAAAGCTGAGCTTCACTTAAAAGCTGGCGCTAAAAAAGTCGTTATCTCTGCACCTGCAACTGGCGACATGAAAACAGTCGTCTTCAACACGAACCACGAAATCCTTGACGGAACTGAAACAGTTATCTCTGGTGCTTCTTGTACTACAAACTGTCTCGCGCCAATGGCTAAAGTTCTCCAAGATCAGTTCGGAATCGTTGAAGGTCTCATGACTACGATCCACGCTTACACTGGTGACCAAAACACACTCGACGCTCCACACCCTAAAGGTGACTTCCGTCGTGCACGTGCGGCAGCAGCAAACATCGTTCCAAACTCAACTGGTGCTGCAAAAGCAATCGGTCTCGTTCTTCCAGAACTTCAAGGTAAACTTGATGGATCTGCACAACGTGTACCAGTCGCTACAGGTTCACTCACTGAGCTCGTAACTGTACTCGACAAAAAAGTTTCTGTAGAAGAAATCAACGCAGCAATGAAAGCAGCTGCTAACGAGTCTTACGGTTACACTGAAGACGAAATCGTTTCTTCTGACATCGTTGGTATCTCTTACGGATCACTCTTCGATGCAACTCAAACTAAAGTCATGACAGTCGGCGACAAACAACTCGTTAAAACAGTTGCTTGGTATGACAACGAAATGTCTTACACTAGCCAACTCGTTCGTACACTCAAACACTTCGCAGAAATCGCTAAGTAATTCGAGCAATTAAATAGCAATTGAATAAGAGCGGAAACGATATCAGTCTCCGCTCTTATTGCGGAAAAAAGCGGGAGGGGCATTCGCCCCTCACTATACGTAAGAGACGGAGGACGAATGTATGAATAAGAAATCGATTCGCGACATCGATGTACAAGGAAAACGCGTATTTACACGCGTGGATTTCAACGTACCGTTGGAAGACGGTAAAATCACGGATGACACACGGATCCGTGCTGCACTCCCAACGATCAAACACTTGATCGACGGCGGAGCAAAAGTCATTCTCGCTAGCCACATGGGTCGTCCAAAAGGCGAAAAGAACCCTGAGTTCTCACTTGCACCTGTCGTAGCACGCCTCAGCGAATTGCTTGGTAAAGACATCAAGCTCGTTGAAGAAGCATACGGTCCAGTTGCAGAAGAAGCAGTCAGCAAACTCGAAAACGGCGATGTCGTCGTCTTAGAGAACGTTCGCTTCTACCCTGGTGAAACGAAAAATGACGAAGAGCTCGCTAAAGGATTCGCGAAACTCGCTGACGTCTTCGTCAACGACGCGTTCGGCGCAGCACACCGTGCACATGCATCGACAGAAGGTATCGCACACCATGTCGACACTGCAGTTGCCGGTCTTCTCATCGAAAAAGAACTTCAAGTTCTCGGTAAAGCTCTTTCTAACCCAGATCGTCCGTTCACGGCAATCATCGGTGGTTCGAAAGTAGCGGACAAAATCGGTGTCATCGATCACTTACTCGACATCGTCGATACGTTGATCATCGGTGGCGGCTTATCGTACACGTTCCTCACAGCTCGTGGTATCGAAGTCGGTACTTCACTTCTTGAGGTCGACAAAATCGACCAAGCGAAGGAATTCATGAAGAAAGCAGAAGAAAAAGGCGTTAAGTTCCTCATGCCAATCGACTGCGTCATCACGAAGGAATTCGGAGAAGAAACATATGTCGGACCACGTGACATCACAGAGATCCCAGCCGATCACATGTCACTTGATATCGGTCCAAAAACGGTTGAACTCTATGCAGAGGCAATCAAGAACTCGAAACTCGTCGTCTGGAACGGACCGATGGGCGTATTCGAACTCGATAAATACGCAAATGGTACAAAAGGTGTCGCGCAAGCTCTTGCGGACAGTGATGCGTACTCAATCATCGGCGGTGGCGACTCAGCTGCTGCGGCAGAGAAATTCGGTCTTGCTGACAAAATGAGCCACATCTCTACAGGTGGTGGAGCAAGTCTCGAATTCATGGAAGGGAAAGCTCTTCCTGGTGTCGAAGCGCTAAACGACAAGTAATCTAAGTTCACAAGGGAGTGTTTCTCAATGCGTAAACCAATTATCGCAGGTAACTGGAAGATGAATCTGACGCTCAAGGATGCAGTCGCATTCGTTGAGGAAGTCAAAGGAGCTGTACCTGCTTCGACGACAGTCGACGCAGCCGTCTGTGCGCCAGCAGTATTCTTGGCACACTTGACAGAAGCAGCAGCTGGTACGGATCTTAAAATCGGTGCTCAAAACATGTACGACAAAGAGAGCGGCGCGTTCACTGGTGAAATCAGCCCGCTCATGCTCAAAGAACTCGACGTGACATACGTCATCCTCGGTCACTCTGAGCGTCGTGAGTACTTCGGCGAAACAGATGCGTTCATCAACAGCAAAGCGAAAAAAGCGTTCGAGCACGGTCTCGTTCCAATCGTTTGTGTAGGTGAAACACTGGAAGAGCGTGAAGGCGGCAAGTTCGAAGACGTCATCCGCGAACAGACAGCAAACAGCCTCAAAGGTCTTACTGTCGACCAAGTGAAAAATCTCGTCGTCGCTTACGAGCCTGTCTGGGCAATCGGAACAGGTAAATCAGCGACAGAACAAGATGCACAAGATTCTTGTAAATTCGTCCGTGACGTCGTTGCAGCTGAATTCGGTGCTGAAGCAGCAGAAGCTGTCCGCATCCAATACGGTGGTAGCGTCAAACCGGAAAACATCAAAGAATATATGGCTCAACCAGACATCGACGGCGCGCTCGTCGGCGGTGCAAGTCTTGAGACAGGATCGTTCCTCAAACTGTTGGAGGCGATTTAAATGAAAAAACGTCCAGTCGCACTGATCATCCTTGATGGTTTTGGTATGCGTGACGAGGAGTTCGGAAATGCCGTTACGGCGGCAAACAAACCGAACTTCGACCGTTACTGGGGTCAATACCCGCATACGTTGTTGAATGCGAAAGGCGAATACGTCGGTTTGCCTGAAGGTCAAATGGGGAACTCAGAAGTGGGTCACCTGAACATCGGTGCAGGTCGCGTCGTCTATCAATCGCTATCCCGAATCAACAACGCGGTCAAGGATCGCTCGTTCTTCTCGCGTCAAGCGATGAACGATGCGGCAGGTCACGTGAAGAAATACGGTTCAGCGCTTCATATCTTCGGTTTGGTCTCTGACGGTGGAATCCACAGTCACATCAACCACTTATATGCGGTGCTTGAATTCGCGAAACTTCACGAAATCGAAAAAGTCTACCTCCATGCTTTCACGGACGGTCGTGACTGCGACCCACAATCGGGCGCTGGTTTCCTCCGTGACGCGCAAGCGAAGATGGATGAATTGAATGTTGGACAATTCGCGAGTATCTCTGGTCGCTACTATGCGATGGATCGCGATAACCGTTGGGAGCGCGTCAAGAAAGTCTATGACGTCATCACGTTCGGTGAAGGTCCAACGACGAAGGATCCAATCGGCATGGTTGAAGCTTCGTACAAACAAGACGTAACGGATGAGTTCATCGAACCAACTGTTGTCGTGCAGGAAGACGGTACGCCAGTCGCACCGATCCACGATAACGATGCGATCGTGTTCTTCAACTATCGTCCTGACCGTGCGATTCAGCTTTCGAAAGTCTACAAAGAAAAAGGTGGCTTCGACGGTTTCGAAATTCCGGACAACGCACCGAAGAACCTGCTACTCGTCTCAATGACGAAGTACTCGGATGCGATTGATACGGACATCGTATTCCCGCCTGAAGACATCAAGAATACGCTTGGTGAGACATTGTCAAAACAAGGTCTCAAACAGCTACGCATCGCGGAAACGGAAAAGTATCCGCACGTCACGTTCTTCTTCAACGGACAACGTGAAGAACCATACGAAGGGGAAGATCGGATCTTGATCCCTTCACCAAAAGTCGCGACATACGACTTGAAACCGGAGATGAGCGTCTATGAAGTTACAGATGCCCTCGTCGACGCAATCAACTCGGACAAACACGACGCGATCATCCTCAACTTCGCTAACCCGGATATGGTCGGTCACTCGGGTATGCTCGAGCCGACGAAAAAGGCGATCGAAGCTGTCGATGAGTGTCTTGGGAAAGTCGTTGACTTGATTCTCAGCAAAGGCGGCGCGGCAGTCATCACGGCTGACCACGGGAACGCGGATAAAGTCCTCAATGCGGACGGCAGTAAGATGACGGCGCATACGACAGAACCCGTTCCATGTATCGTGACGGTCGAGGACGTCGAACTCCTTGAACCACTCACAGGTGCACTCGCTGACCTCGCACCAACGGTCCTTGATCTCCTCGGAGCGGACCAACCAGCAGAGATGACTGGTAAATCGATCGTATTGAAGAAATAATCCCGTCGATCGAAAGAATTACAGCACATATTTCTTACACACAAAAGGAGCGAATTTAAATGTCAATGATTACAGAGATTTACGCACGCGAGATTCTTGATTCACGCGGTAACCCAACAGTAGAAGTAGAAGTTTATACAGAAGATGGCGGTTTCGGTCGCGCACTCGTACCATCAGGTGCATCAACTGGTGAGCACGAAGCAGTCGAACTCCGTGATGGCGACAAAGCACGTTACCTCGGAAAAGGTGTTTTGAAAGCTGTTGACAACGTCAACGAAAAAATCGCACCAGAAATCATCGGTTACGATGTCTTCGACCAAGCTGGAATCGACAAAAAGATGATCGATCTCGACGGTACGAAAAACAAAGGTAACTTCGGCGCTAACGCAATCCTTGGTGTTTCTATGGCTGCTGCACGTGCTGCTGCAGATGAGCTTGGTCTTCCACTTTACACATACCTCGGTGGATTCAACGCGAAAACATTACCAACACCAATGATGAACATCATCAACGGTGGATCACACGCAGACAACAACGTGGACTTCCAAGAGTTCATGATCATGCCTGTCGGTGCTCCAACATTCAAAGAAGCACTTCGTATGGGTGCTGAAATCTTCCACGCGTTGAAATCAGTTCTTAGCGGAATGGGTCTAAACACAGCAGTTGGTGACGAGGGTGGATTCGCTCCAAACTTGAAATCAAACGAAGAAGCAATCACAGTTATTCTTGAAGCAATCGAAAAAGCTGGCTACAAAGCAGGCGAAGATGTTTACCTTGCAATGGACGTCGCTTCTTCTGAGTTCTACGATAAAGCAGCTGGAAAATACAACCTCGCTGGCGAAGGCAAAGTCCTTTCAACAGAAGAGCTTGTTGAATTCTACGCACAACTCGTTGACAAATACCCAATCATCTCAATCGAAGATGGCTGTGACGAAAACGACTGGGATGGTCACAAACTCCTTACAGATCGTATCGGACACAAAGTCCAACTCGTTGGGGATGACTTGTTCGTAACGAACACTGAGAAACTTGCTGAAGGTATCGAAAAAGGCATCGCTAACTCGATCCTCATCAAAGTTAACCAAATCGGTACGTTGACTGAAACATTCGACGCAATCGAAATGGCTAAAAAAGCTGGTTACACAGCTGTCGTTTCTCACCGTTCTGGTGAAACTGAAGATTCAACAATCGCTGACATCGCTGTTGCGACAAACGCTGGTCAAATCAAAACTGGTTCACTTTCACGTACAGACCGTATCGCGAAATACAACCAACTTCTCCGCATCGAAGACATGCTTTCAGACGTTGCTGTCTACGACGGAATCAAATCATTCTACAACCTCAAGAAGTAATTTCAGGTTGATCGTTTGAATAAGCTATAAGGAAAACCTCCTATTCGTGTGATACGTACACACCGGATAGGAGGTTTTTATATCAAGCAATGTCAAACATGAAAATCGTTTTTGTCATCAAAACTATGATGAACTGTCAAAAAATTGATTCATCTGAGTAGATGACTAAAATGTTATACTCATAAATAAGTGCAAATCAAATAGTTATAGGCATTAATTACATCTTGCTCGATACAGATGACAAATACGTCTAAAGGAGATACGATCATGCTAAATTCAGATTTAGATATCCGTTTAGAACCACGCATTCAAGAGTTATATCGACTACACAAGGAGCGTTCAGCCAACATCGACTGGAGCTACCACGAATTCATTCCGTGGGATAAGGCGATGTCGTTCAAACGCGTCCCTTGGGACGAAAGCCAAGTCACGCTTCCGGAAGGTGTCATCGTCGCAATCGAGACGGCATTACTGACAGAGGTCAACTTACCGTGGTATACGTCGCACTTAGACTATACGTTCAAGAACTCGATGGAAGTCATCAATGACTTCGTCCGGACATGGACAGCAGAAGAAGATCAGCACTCGAACTTACTCGAGACGTATTTACTCGTCACGCGAAACGTCAATCCAACGCGACTTCATCAATTAAGAAGACGCGTCGTTGAGAACGGCTGGTTCCCGGACTTCACGAACCCGCTAGCAACGATGGCGTATACGTCACTGCAAGAGTTAGCGACACTCGTCTTCTATAACAACGTTGCGAAGATCGCAGGGGCACATGACAAGGACTTAGCAACGCTACTCCGTCGTCTAGCGAAGGACGAAGCGCTCCATTATGCGTTCTACCGTGACACGGTCAAAGCACACCTAGAGCTTGACCCGAACTTCATCGTCTTCTTCGAAGACGTCATCATCAACTTCTCGATGCCAGGTGCTGTCATGCCGGACTTCACGGAACGGATGAAGACGATTGCTGTTGATACGAACTATGGACCACTCCAATACTTCGACCAAGTATTAGACGTCGTCGTCAAATTCTGGGGCATCGCTGATTTAGAACCGACAAGCGAAGAAGCGAAACAATCTCAAGCGAACATCATGAAATATCATGGACGTTTAAAACGTATCAAGGAACGTCAAGAGCGCCAACTCGAAAAAGCGAAGATTGACGCGTAAGGAGGAATGAAGATGAAGTGTGAAATCTGTGGAACTGAAACGAACAACCAAGTCAGTTACTTGGAACTCGACACGTGGGAATTCAACTCATTGAACAAAGAAGCAAAAGATTTTTATCCGATCTGTTTTGATTGCTTCGACAAGCATACGAATCAGTTCATCGATCAAGAGATGGATCTCGAATTACGTAAAAAACGTTCGCAAATGGTCAACAAAGAAGTAGAAGCTGAAATCGAAGCGATTCTTGAGGTTGAGAATTAAGTTGTCTTTACCATACGTGAAGGGAAGCAAAACCGGTAGTGCTTTGGCGCTATCGGTTTTTTATTATCACTAAAAAAAGCAGTTATCTCTTGCTTCACATGTTTTGTGAGAGAAGAAATAGCTGCTTTTAACATGAAGTCAGTCTTCAATAAATGTAACGAGATAATGATGGGCAGAATGAAGCGGTGCACGGGTCACGAAAAAGTCCGGGAGATCGACATCGATTCCCAATTCGCGCAGTGTATCGGGATCCAAACATTCCTGAATCAAACGTTTGATGTCTTGTAACAGTTCATCGTGCAAGTTCGCTTCCTTCGGAAAGGCACGTTTCGCGTCATCGCGCAACAATAGCACGATAGGTGGTAGACCTCGTAAGAGATCGACCTGAAGGGGCTGCTGATGACGTTCGAAATAATCATTCAGACAACTGACGACCCTCATCGAGTGTTCTTCTTTCATCCGATCCCAACTCTCTGTATGTGACTGTAACTCTCTAGCTATTCCCTAATTGAAGTGAGGATATGCATGGAAACTGGAAATCAAGTATTACGAGGACGCTGTTCGGGGTAGAACTAGAGGGAAGGGGGAATCGACATGCTATTTCGGTTTTTGGTTTTAGGGCTTGATACGTCGATTGGTGACATCCCGTTGCGCCTCATCTATTTTACGGAACTCATACTATTCATCGGTTTGTATCAAATCACGAGCCGGTTTTCGCGTCAGAGTCTGATTTTTGGAACGGCACTCGGAATTGGTGGACTGATTGCCATCTTACCCGGTGCGCTCTATATCATCCGTTATAATCCGGAGGATGCCGTCATCGATGTCACGTTCCTATTGATTTATTTGTTTGAGCCGCTGGCAATCGTTGCGTTCGTTGTTGCTTTGATTCGGCGTTTGTTCGTGAAGCGAAAAAGAGCCGGGAAAGCAAAAAGATGAAAGACTTGTCAGTTAGACTCCGATTGTTCATTGATTTCCGTCCAAGACGTCGCTTTCCGCGGGCGGAAGGCAAGCCTCCTCGTCGCGTGTGCTCCTGCGGGGTCTTGCCTATTCCGCTCTTCCCGCAGGAGTCTCCGTCTTTTCCGAAAATCAACAATCTAACGTGCTACTGAGAGGACAAGAAATACACCGTAAGATGGCGTGACGCTGTCTTGCGGTGTATTTGCGTATGCACCCAAATACTTTCTTTCAATAGTGTAAGGAAGAGTAACTGGAAGAATATTCTATAATAGAGGGAGAGCGAAATTAGATAGTAGTCGGTTTCGTAAGATCCTGGTGATTATAGGAGTGACTTGCATGCATAAAATACTGTTCGGATTGTCCGTCTTAAATAGTCTCTACATTACGAATAACTTTTTTACGTATTCCGATAGTTTTCTTAATGCGCCACTCGGCATCACGACCGTTATTGCTATGGCATTGATGTTTCTAAACGACAGCGTTAAAAAAGATAAACCGTCGTTGTATACGAAAGCGACGGATGGATTAGGATTCATTAATATTCTGATTGGTCTCTCGCTGATCGTCTTTATTTAAGACATGATTCAGAGTGTTCAAGTGCATGATCATACGAAATGATCGTAAGTCTGACGCCGTGTCAGGCTTCTTTTTTGTGGTTCAATCCAAAAACTCGAAAAAAATAAAATATATTTTAAAGAAAAAAGATTGATGTGTAACCGGTTACACAATATGATGATTCTTGTAAGCGTTATCAAAAGAAAGAGGTGGCGAAACATGTCGACCATCCGGGAAGTAGCGAAAGCGGCACATGTCTCCGTCGCGACGGTCTCACGCGTCATGAACGAAAAGGGTTATGTCAGTGAGAAATCGCGTAAGGCGGTGCTTCAGGCAATCAAACAATTGGACTATCGACCGAACCGAGTCGCGCGATCGTTGTTCCAAAAACGGTCCGGACTGATCGGATTGATCGTTCCAGACATCACGAACCCGTTCTTCCCACAACTCGCACGGGCTGTGGAAGATATGGCACATCAACATGGTTTTCAGGTCATTTTGTGTAACACAGACGAACAGTTTCAGAAAGAACGCGAATATATCAAGTCACTCGAGGCGATGCATGTCGACGGATTGATCATCACAACGAACTACTCAAACAATCCGAACTATGAAGAACTCGAAGTGCCGGTCGTAGCGTTAGACCGTGTGTTACAAGGAGCGATTCCAACGGTGACGTCAAACGGATACGAAGGCGGGAAAAAGGCAGCTTCGTTCTTACTTGCTTCTGGTGCGACGGAGCTAGCAGTCATCAGCGGTCCCTCGAAACTCCCGACGATCAAGAAACGCCGGGACGGCTTTGAGGAAGTCGCCGGAACCCATCTCGTCGCAAGCATCGAGTCACCGTTCCACTTTCAAGGAGCGCTCGATGCCGCGAACTATCTCTTTGATCACTATCACTGCAACGGCATTTTTGCCGCGAGCGATGTCATCGCTGCAGCAACGGTGCAAGTCGCTGCGGAACGCGGGATCACGATTCCGGACGAGCTACAAGTGATCGGCTATGACGGCATCGAACTCGGACAAATGATTTCACCACCGTTGACGACGATTGCGCAGCCGATCTATCAAATGGGAGAACTGGCGGCGAAACTTTTGATTCAGCGGATTGAAGGCACACCGATTGCCGCCGTTCATCATGAGTTGACAGTTGAGATCATCGAACGGGAAACGACGAAACGGAAGGATGAGGAAGCATGAAACAAATCAGTGTCATCGGCAGTATCTCGATGGATCTCGTCGTCGAAAGTAAACGCCGCCCAGGCGCAGGCGAAACGGTCATCGGGGATGCCTTTCATACCGTACCGGGCGGAAAAGGGGCGAACCAAGCAGTGGCGGTCGCGCGTCTCGGCAGTACCGTCGAAATGATCGGTTGCGTCGGCAGTGACGCAAACGGTGAAGCGATTCGCGAAAACTTCAAAACGCAAGGAGTACAGACGACACACTTGCAAACGATTGAAGGCGAACGGACGGGAACGGCACATATCACGCTCGCTGAAGGCGATAACTCGATCGTCGTCGTTCAGTCTGCTAATCAACATGTGAAATTTGCGGATGATACACTCGCGCCGATTCTCGCAGACAGTGAAATCATCTTACTACAGCTCGAGATTCCAATCGAAACGGTCGAGACCGTTGCTCGCGAAGCACATGCAGCCGGCATTCCAGTCGTCTTGAATCCAGCACCGGCGATGTCACTCAGTCCGGAATTGATTGAACACGTCACATACTTAACGCCAAACGAACATGAATGTGGCTTGATCTTCGGACAAGACCAGCCAATCGAACATTGGTTGATGGAATATCCGAATAAATTGATCGTGACCGAAGGCAGTCGCGGGGCACGCTTCTACGACGGTGAGTCGATCGTGACGATTCCAGCGATCGAGACGACCGTCGTTGATACGACAGGAGCAGGGGATACGTTCAACGGCGCCTTAGCCGTTGCCTTAACGGAAGGACAATCGCTCGTCGAAGCGATTCGTTTCGCGAACCGGGCAGCCGGCTTATCGATCCGCGCGCTTGGCGCTCAAGGTGGCATGCCAACACGGGAACAGATGGAGGGAAACGCATGAAGAAACACGGTATCTTAAACAGTCATATCAGCAAGGTCCTGACCGATCTCGGTCATACCGATACGATCGTCATCGCCGATTGCGGCTTACCGATTCCAGACGGGGTCGCCCGAATCGATTTAGCACTGGAACTCGGCACACCGTCATTCCTCGACGTCGTCCGTGTCGTCGCCGGTGACATGGCGATCGAACAACTGACACTGGCGACAGAAATCAAAGAAGCGAATCCGGATGTACTCGAGCAACTCGAAGCCATGCAGATCGAGACGGCGTTCGTCTCGCATGAAGAGTTCAAGAAATTGACGCAGCAGGCGAAGGTCATCATCCGGACTGGGGAAGCGACACCGTACGCAAATGTCATCTTCCATTCCGGCGTAATCTTTTAAGGGGGTCATGCGATGCGTATCGAGATGACAGGTATCAAAAAAGCATTCGGGCCTGTTCCCGTCCTGAAAGGTGTCGACTTCGAACTCGCTGCGGGTGAGATCCATGCCTTGATGGGAGAGAACGGTGCCGGGAAATCGACGCTGATGAAGATTTTGACCGGTGTTCATAAAGCGGACGCAGGGACGATCCGCGTCGATGGACAGGACGTCGAGTATAAGAATCCGAAACTTGCCGAAGAGGCGGGGATTGCCTTCATCCACCAGGAACTGAACATCCTCCCGGATTTGACGGTGACGGAGAACTTGTTCCTCGGACGAGAGTTGAAGTCACGCTTCGGGATTCTCAAGCAAGGGGAGATGAAGCGGCAGGCAGAACGTGAACTCGCCGAATTGAACGTCTTCATGGACGTCGATCAACTCGCTCGGACGTTATCGGTCGGTCAGCAACAGATGATCGAGATCGCAAAAGCTTTGATGACGGACGCGAAGGTCATCATCATGGATGAACCGACAGCAGCCCTGACAGAACGGGAAATTCGCGCCTTATTCAGCGTTGCGACGGCACTGCGCAATCAAGGTGTCTCGATCGTTTATATCTCGCACCGGATGGAGGAAATCTTTGAGCTTTGTGACCGGATCACCGTTTTACGGGACGGGATCTCCGTCTCGACGCACGCGATTCCCGAGACATCGTTCGAACAGATCGTCCGAGAGATGGTCGGTCGTGAGATGGGCGAAAGGTATCCGGACCGTGATGTGTCGATCGGTGAGACCGTCCTTGAGGTCAAACAGGCGAGCGGGAAACGGTTTGACGATGTCTCGTTCTCCGTCAAGGCGGGTGAAATCATCGGCTTCTCAGGTTTGATGGGCGCTGGGCGGACGGAAGTCATGCGCGGGCTGTTCGGGGTCGATCGCCTGAAAGAGGGAACGATTGAACTGAACGGACAGTCGCTGAAGATTAAGACACCGTATGATGCGATCCGCCAAGGCATCGGCTTTTTGACCGAGGACCGTAAAGGCGAAGGCTTGTTCCTCGACTTTTCACTGCGTGAGAACATCTCACTGCCAACGATTCGTTCGTTATCCCGGTCTGGTGTCATCAAGGATCAGGCAGAACGCGATTTCGCGGAAGGATATTTGAAGTCACTTTCGGTCCGGCACAGCTCGATGGACCAGCCGGCGAAGTCATTGTCCGGTGGGAACCAACAAAAGGTCGTCCTCGCGAAATGGCTCGGGACACAACCGGAAGTCTTGATCCTCGACGAACCGACACGTGGTGTCGACGTCGGGGCGAAGAAAGAGATTTATCTCATCATGAACGAACTCGCTGCGGCGGGTGTCGCGATCATCATGGTCAGCTCGGACCTCCCGGAGATTCTCGGGATGAGCGACCGGGTCTACGTCATGCGCGAAGGCAAGATGAGCGGCATGTTGACACGACAGGAAGCGACGCAAGAAAGCATCATGACACTTGCGACAGGAGGACAATGATATGGAATTGATGCAAGGCAAGGTAACGGAAGCAAAACCGAGACGTCTTGGGATCGGACAAAAGCTTGGACCACTCGCAGGATTGTTCGCGATCGTCCTCGTCGTCTCGATCATGGAACCGGACTTTTTAACACTGAATAATCTATTTAACATCTTACGGCAAGTCTCGATCAATGCCTTGATTGCCTTCGGGATGACGTTCGTCATTCTGACAGGTGGGATTGATTTATCAGTTGGCTCGATTCTCGCCCTCTCGTCCGCCTTCGTCGCGGGTCTGATGACGGACGGAACATCAGCGTTGATCGCTGTTCTGGCTGGTCTAATCGTCGGAGCTGTCATGGGTGCGTTAAACGGGATGGTCATCTCGCTCGGGAAAGTCGCACCATTCATCGCAACACTTGCGACGATGACGATCTTCCGCGGATTGACGCTCGTCTATACGGACGGGAAACCAATCACTGGTCTGAGCCAAGGTGGCTGGTTCGAACTGTTCGGACGCGGCTACTTCTGGATCTTCCCAGTACCGGTTCTAACGATGTTGATCGCCTTCGCGGTTCTCTACTTCATCTTGAAGAAGACGACGTTCGGTCGCTATACGTATGCGATTGGTGGTAACGAAGAAGCAGCAAAGTTGATGGGGATTCAAGTCAATAAAGTCAAAATCATGATTTACTCCCTCTCAGGGTTGATGGCGGCACTTGCCGGAATCATCCTGACGTCTCGTCTGAACTCGGCACAGCCGACGGCGGGGACATCGTACGAACTCGACGCCATCGCAGCGGTCGTCCTTGGTGGGACGAGCCTCTCAGGTGGTCGTGGCTGGATTGTCGGTACCTTGATCGGTGCCTTGATCATCGGAACACTGAACAACGGACTTAACTTGCTTGGTGTCTCCTCGTTCTTCCAACTCGTCGTCAAAGGTTTAGTCATTTTGTTCGCGGTACTCGCGGACCGGAAACAAGCAGCATAACCCACACTCAAAAAGGAGGATTTACAGATGAAAAAACTACTTGCAGTCGTCATGATGGCATTAATGGTCTTCGCAGCAGCCTGTTCGACGGAACAGCCAGGCAGTAGCAACGGTGAAACGAAGAAGAAGACGAAGGACTTCAAGATTGGTCTTTCGATTTCAACCCTCAACAACCCATTCTTCGTCTCGTTAAAAGAAGGGGCAGAACAAGAAGCAAAAGCACAGGGCGCAACACTTCAAGTCGCCGATGCACAAGATGATGCAGCAAAACAAGCAAGCGACATCGAAGACATGGTTCAAAAGAAAGTCGATCTCATTTTGATCAACCCAACGGATTCAGCAGCAGTTGGTGCAGCCGTCCAAACAGCGAACGATGCGAACATCCCAGTCATCACAGTTGACCGGAACGCAGAAGCAGGCGACGTCGTCGCACACATCGCGTCAGATAACGTCGCGGGTGGGAAACAAGCAGGTGAGTTCATGATCGAACTCGTCGGCGACAAAGCAAAAGTCGTGGAGCTCGAAGGGATTCCAGGAGCATCCGCAACACGTGACCGTGGTAAAGGGTTCCATGAAGCAGTCGACGGTAAACTTGACGTCGTCGCAAAACAAGCAGCAAACTTCGACCGGGCAAAAGGCTTGTCGGTCATGGAGAACATCCTTCAGAACAACAAAGACATCAAAGCCGTCTTCGCGCACAATGACGAAATGGCACTTGGTGCGGTTGAAGCATTAAAAGCAGCGGGTCTCAATGATGTCAAAGTCATCGGCTTCGATGCGACAGATGATGCCGTCAAAGCCGTCAAAGACGGAAAAATGGCAGGAACGATCGCTCAAAAACCGACTGAAATCGGAAAAATGGGTGTCGAGACAGCGATCAAGCACCTAAAAGGTGACAAAGTCGAGAAGAACATCCCAGTCGATCTCGAATTGATCAAACAATAAGGAAACAGGACACCTGAGTCGACGATTCAGGTGTCCCTTTTCGTCAGGCAGGAAAAAGTTCCTAAATCTATTCCTTGTTCCCGTACTTGTTTTTCTCTATAATGAAAGAAGCGTATATTACTGAAGGAGGATCATCGATGATCATTCATAACGTGGCTCTTGTCGGCCTCATCGTCGTTTCCGTTCTTCTCATCATCGTCGTTCTATTGATGTCGGGTCGTACGACCGGACTCGGAGCATTGACGGGTGGAGCAGAACAATTATTTGGTCGCCAAAAAGCTCGTGGCTTGGATGCGGTCCTAAATCGTGTGGCGTCTATCTTAGGAGCATTACTCTTCATTTTGGCGTTACTCGTCGCTTTTTATAAGTGAGCATTGAAACGACAGCCGTATGATCGCGCTGTCGTTTTTTGTATTTCTCGATATTCAATTTTTCCGGATATGGGGTATAGAGTTAGAGGGGGAATCATTTTATGAAAATCACTTTACCGAAACCATTCTTTTTCGAAGCCGGCCCACGTGCCGTTTTACTATTACACGGATTCACTGGATCGAGCGCGGATGTCCGCATCCTCGGTCGCTACTTGCAAAAGCAGGGCTATACGTCCCTTGCACCACAATATAAAGGGCACGCTGCCCCACCCGAAGAGCTGACGAAGACCGGGCCAGCCGACTGGTGGCAGGATGTCCTTGCCGGATATCAGGAACTTGTCGATAAAGGTTATGACGAAATCGCCGTTTGTGGACTGTCGCTCGGTGGCGTCATGTCGTTGAAGTTATCGATGAACCGTCCGGTCAAAGCGGTCATCCCGATGTGTGCACCCGCCTACATCAAAAGTGAAGAAGTCATGTATACAGGAGTCACCGAGTACGCACGAGAATTCAAGAAGCGAGAAGGCAAATCACAAGAAGAAATCGACCAAGAGATGGCGTCCTTCGAACCGATGCCGACCTTGAAGGACTTACAGGAACTGCTGCGTGAGACACGCGATTCGCTCGAGGACGTCTACGCACCGACGCTCGTCGTCCAAGCACGCAACGATCACATGATCAACACCGACTCCGCGAACATCATCCATGATGGAGTCAGTGCCTTCCAAAAAGAGCTGATCTGGTATGAGAACTCAGGTCACGTCATTACGCTCGACAAAGAAAAAGACCAGCTCCACTCTGACATCTTGGACTTCCTGGAGTCATTGAACTGGAGCAAGTAACTGGAGGTGTCACGTTGGAATTACGTGAACGAATACTAACGGTCATCACGACGGAAGAACGTCCGTTGTCGATTGATCAATTAACGAAAAAACTAGAACTAGCGGATACGGAAGCATTCAAAGAATTGATCCGGACGCTGAACGCGATGGAAGACGAAGCGTTGATCGCCCGGACACGCTCGAACAAGTACGGAACGCTCGCGCAAATCGGTCAAGTCGCAGGGAAGATTTCCGTCCACCAACGCGGGTTCGGCTTCGTCTCACCGGAAGACGGTTCAGAAGGCGACATCTTCTTACCGGCACCGGAACTGAAGAATGTCTATAACGGCGACCGTGTCCTCGTCAAAGTGTTTGCCGAGTCAAACGGCGGCGACCGTCGTGAAGGGAAACTGCTCAAGATTCTCTCACGCGGACCAGCCGATTTCGTCGGCACGTTCGTCAGTCCAAAAGGACGGATCGAATCGATCGCTTACATCGAACCGGATGATACGAAGCTGACGTTCTTACCGGTCGTCGCGAACGACGATACACTCGGTGCCGTCGATGGCCATAAAGTCCTCGCCCGGATCACGAAGTATCCGGATGGTCGCTACGCCGGAACAGCGAAAGTCTTGAAAATCATCGGTCACAAAAATGACCCAGGCGTCGACATCTTGTCGATCGTCCATAAGCACGGGATTAACGTCGACTTCTCACCGGAAGCAATCGCTGAAGCGAACGCCGTACCGGATCAGATTGATGAAAAGGATTTAGTTGGACGTGTTGATCTACGAAACGAATTGACGGTGACGATTGACGGGGCAGACGCAAAAGACCTCGATGATGCGGTTCACGTCAAGAAGTTAGCGAACGGCAACTTCGAGCTTGGTGTTCACATCGCCGACGTCTCGCATTACGTTAAAGAAGATTCAGCACTCGACGAAGAAGCGCGTGAGCGCGGAACGAGTGTTTACCTTGTCGACCGCGTCATCCCGATGATTCCGCACCGTCTATCGAACGGGATCTGCTCGCTCAACCCGCACGTCGATCGTCTGACGCTCAGCTGTATCATGGAAATCGATGCGAACGGTGCTGTCGTCAACCACGAGATATTCCAGAGTGTCATCAAGACGACGGAACGGATGACGTATACGGATGTCCGGAAAATCATCGAACGTGAAGACGAAGAAGTGATCGCGAAGTATCAGGATCTCGTCGAGTACTTCGACAAGATGGCGGAACTCGCAGCAATCCTCCGCGAACGCCGCTCACGTCGTGGTGCGATCAACTTCGACTTCTCAGAAGCGAAGGTCCTCGTCAACGAAGAAGGCAAGACGAGTGAGATCATCCTCCGGGAACGGTCAGTCGCTGAGAAGCTGATCGAAGAGTTCATGCTCGCAGCGAACGAAACGGTCGCGGAGCACATCCAGCGTCAAAAACTACCGTTCATGTACCGGATTCACGATGAGCCAAAAGCAGAACGTCTCGATACGTTCTTCAAGTTCATTGGTAACTTCGGCATCAACGTCGAACGCAAGGGTGAGTCAGTTGCACCGAAAACGTTGCAATCGATCCTCAACGCCGTCGAAGGCGAGCCGGAAGAAGCAGTCGTCAGTACGGTCATGCTTCGTTCGCTCCAACAAGCGAAATACGATATCGAACCGATTGGTCACTTCGGTCTGTCGACGGACTACTACACGCACTTCACGTCACCGATCCGTCGGTACCCAGACTTAATGGTTCACCGTCTGTTGCGTGAATATGTCATCTACAACGATAAGTCACAGAAGACGCAAGACCGTTACTCGGAAATCTTACCTGAAATCGCCGATCACTCGTCGAAACGCGAGCGTCGTGCGGTGGATGCCGAGCGGGAAACGAACGCCTTGAAGAAAGCCGAGTATATGGAGCAACACATCGGTGAGACGTTTGAAGGGGTCGTCAGTGGTGTCACGAACTTCGGAATGTTCGTCGAATTGCCGAATACGATCGAAGGACTCGTTCACATCCAAGCGATGACGGATGACTTCTATCGCTACGATGAAGCGAACTATCAGCTAATCGGTGAGCGGACGAAGCAACAGTTCCGGATCGGTGATGTCGTCGAGATCAAGGTCACGAACGTCAACATTGATGAACGGACGATCGACTTCAGCGTCGTCGGGATGCCAGAGCGGCAACCGAAGAAACGGTTCGAGTCGAAGACGATCCGCTCAAGCGGTGGACGTCCGGGACAAAAACGCGACGACAAGAAGAAAGACGATCGTCGTGGCAAGAAACGGTCGGGTAAGAGCGACCAAAGCAAGGGAAAAGGATTCTCGTTAAAGAATAAGAAAGATAAGCCGCCGTTCCATAAGGCGGTCTCGAATAAGAAACGGAAGCGCAAATAAGCGCTTCCGCATCGGAAATGTGGTGAACGAATATGCCAAAGGGAACAGATTCGAAAGTCTTAGCGAACAACAAACGGGCCTCGTTCGATTATGCGATCGAGGATACGATTGAAGCCGGTCTTGTCTTGACGGGAACGGAAATCAAATCAGTCCGTAAGGGAAAGATCAGCATCGGGGACGCGTTCGTCCGGTTCGACGGGGGAGAAGCGATTCTCTGGAACTCGAACATTGCCCACTTCGAACAGGGGAACCGGTACAACCATGAGCAGCTCCGCCCACGGAAGCTGTTGTTGCATAAGAAACAGATCGCAAACTTGATCGGTGCGGTCTCACGGGACGGCTATACGATCGTACCGCTTAAGGTCTACATCAAGAACGGTTACGCGAAATGCTTGATTGGACTTGGACGCGGGAAGAAGAAATTCGATAAACGTGACGACCTGAAGAAGAAGGATGCGAAGCGTGATATCGACCGAGCACTACGCGATAAGCAAAAGTATTGAACCCGTAACACTTTTCTGCTAGAATATTAGTATTCGGAAAGCCCCAATTTATTATCTTGGGGACGTTACGGATTCGACGGGGGTAGTTCGGTCTTCTGTGGCGTGTCGAGGGGTCGGCCTCGTTAAAACGCACCAGCCATAACTGGCAAAACTAACACACAACTCGCAGCAGCGTAATAGCAACTGCGGATCCTAGCAGCCGTCGCCTGGTCGGCTGATTTCTAGGGTCTCACTTTAAACAGGCTACGCTTGGACCCTTCCGTCTGGAGGGAAAGAGAAGAGATGGAATCAGACTGGTCGGACGGACGCCTGTCAATTGGCAGCCTGACGACGAGATCCCAATAAATTGACTACACACGTAGAAGCTTAAGTATACGATGCCTTCGGACGTGGGTTCGACTCCCACCGTCTCCATACCCTGAAATCTTAAGGATTTTGAAAAGTGCTGAACCTCAGGTTTAGCATTTTTTTATACTATTTATTCAGGAGGTAAATATGAATTTTGAAGCAATGAGCGATAATTTGAGAGGGCTTTTAACAGCTACAAGAGTATACAAGATTCCTAGATTTCAAAGAGAATTTTCTTGGGATACTAGTAACTACAATGAATTTTTAGAAGATATGTTAACTCAAATTAAATTTAACGAAGAAAATGGAACTTTTAGCAATCAAAAATATTTTTTGGGTAATATGCTATTTTTAGGTAATAAAGAAGATTCTAAAGTAGAAGTGATTGATGGTCAACAAAGATTGACTACTGCAACAATTCTTTTGGCAGCCATAAGAAATTCTTTATACGAATATGAACAGGAAAATCCCACCAAAGAAGAAGGCAAATCTGCAAAAGAATATGCTAATACTATACAAACAGAATATCTGATAAAAAGAATTGATGGAGAACCTCAAAGAAAATTAAAAACTGCTACTAGTTATCCCTATTTTACACAAACTATTCAGGATTATAATACAAAAAATGATAAGGTGGAGCCTTCTACTGAAGAAGAAGAATTATTATTTAGTACTTTTGAAAACTTTTTAGCAAACTTAAAAAAGGACGCTCTTTTAACAAAATTGAATAAAATACATAATGTGAAAATTAAGGACCAATTTTATGTTTTTGCTCTCAAAGCACTAAGAGATCAAATTTTAACTTCGGAAATAATAGATGTATTTGTAAATGAGAAAGATCAAGCTAACAAAATTTTTGAAAACATCAACTCTAAAGGAAAACCTCTCTCTCAAGTAGATTTAATTAAAAATACTATTTTTGGAAGGATAGGATTGACTGAAGCTGGCGTAGATGAAATTGAGGATACATGGAGTTTGTTAAAAAAAGAATTAGCGAACTTAGATACAACATTTAATGAATTCTTTTTACATTATTGGAAAGCAGTGTATCCATTAGATAAAGCAAATGGGAAAAATTTATACAAAAAATTTAATGCTAAATTCGCTAGAAAAAAAGACTCAGAGTTAATTCAATTTGTAGAGGAATTAGAAAAAGGATTGAAAATTTATAAAAAAATAATTTCTCCAGATAGAAATGAATTTACAAGAATGGAACATAAGGAAGAACTTGAGTGCTTATTATCTATTAACAAGTTTAAAGCAGTTCAAATAAGACCAAGTCTATTAGCTTTTTATTTAAAAAATGAGAAGAAAACTTTTAAATTAAGGCAATCAGAAAAATCGGAGTTTTTACGATTTATTTGTGATTTTCATTTTTCAGCATTTGGTACTAGTTTGAATTTAAGATCTAATAAAACTACAAATCCTTATAACAATTTTGTGAAAAAACTATCAAAAGCAAATAATAAAATGGATGTACGTAAAGCTTGTTCTGATATGAGAAAAGATTTGATTAAGCTTATTCCTAAAGAGGAATTAATTAGTGCATTTAAAAACTTGGAATTTTCTAAAAAAACAGCTAGAACAGGAATAGATGCTTTTCCTGCATCTTATGCTATTAAACGTTTATCGGATATAAAGAATAAAAGAAAATATAACGATATGGATTACTCTATTGAGCATATTATTGATGAATCCGATGGTGATGTTAATAATATTGGAAATTTATTAGTTCTTGAGCAAATGTTAAATAAAGAAATTGATGAGCAAAAGAAAAAGAAAAAGCGTACTTTAAATTTTTCAGAGAAAAAGAAAATTTATTCTAAAAGTAAATACGATTGTGTAAGAGTGTTCTGCACAGAAACAAGCTCGTTCGAAAAAACAGATATTGAAAAGAGAGCCACGATTCTAGCTGAAGAATTTTGGGGTATATTAGATTCTGCAACCAAGTAAAATTTTTATTTAGAACGGAGCTGACACCTATGATACGAAGAGCCACGTTGATGGACGGAAAAGCCTTATCGGACTTGATGCGACGCATTGATCGGGAAACGAAATATATGTTGTATGAGCCGGAGGAACGCGTCCTGTCAACGGAACAGGCGGAGGCGTTCATCGAGAAGTTCGGTCAGGCTGCGAACTCAGACATTTTCGTCGTGGATGTCGACGAGCAACTCGTCGGGTACGTGCTTGTCGTCGGTGGTGAACCGAGTCGGATTCGTCACCGGGCGAATCTCGTCATTGGCTTGCTCGATGCCTATACGGGTCGTGGACTTGGTGCGGGACTACTTGAAGCGGTTGATGCCTTTGCGATTGAAGCAGGACTCATCCGACTCGAGTTGACGGTTCGCAAGGACAATCTGCGGGCAATCGAACTCTATCATAAGTTTGGCTTCAACATTGAAGGAACTCGCATCGCGTCGCTCTTCATCGATGGCGAATACGTCGATGAACTCGCAATGTCGAAAATCTATACGACAGAAGAATCCTAAAAAAAGATGCTCAGTGGACTTACCTCTAAAAAGAGACGAGACCATGAGCATCTTTTTTATGGCGATATTTTCTGTTGTTCGAAGTCTATTTCTAGGACATTTTTCGCATAATCCTTACCCCAGTCATACATCGCATCTAAAATAGGCATTAAGCTATGACCGTGCGGCGTCAACGAGTATTCGACCTTCGGTGGTACGACCGGATAGACTTCCCGGTGAATGATGTGGTGGTCTTCGAGTTCCCGTAGTTGATTGACGAGCATCCGTTGCGTGATGCCGGGCATCAGACTTTTCAGTTCCCCGAATCGTTTCGTACCTTCCTTGCCTAAGTGCCAAAGAATGAGCATCTTCCATTTGCCCCCGATGATCGAGAGGGTCAATTCCTTCTCACAGTTAAACTGACGGTCTTCAAAATGTGGCATCGTTCCACCTCCTGTTCCAGTATAGTCTTTCTTCCAATCGACAGTATACTTTTCCGCACTATGTATGAAAAACCGCACTATGTAAATTAAAAGTGCGTACTTCTCAAGAATGCTCCTGCGGATTATATTTAGTCCTGTTCCTTCTTGAATGTCTGAAGGAAGTGTCAGGTACAACAATACAGAAAAGAATGGGAGAGATACAAAATGAAATTACAACTCGCTATCGATTTAGTCGATACAGCAGGTGCGATTGCTTTAGTCAAAGAAATCGGGGAAGACAATTTAGATATCGTCGAAATCGGAACACCGGTCGTCATCAACGAAGGGCTCCGCGCCGTCAAAGAAATGAAAGCCGCGTTCCCGAACTTAACGGTCCTCGCTGACTTGAAGATCATGGACGCTGCCGGTTACGAAGTCAGCCAAGCTGTCGCACATGGTGCCGACATCGTGACGATCCTTGGTGCGGCGGAAGACATGTCAATCAAAGGGGCAGTCGAAGAAGCGAAAAAATCAGGCAAACAGATTCTCGTCGACATGATTGCTGTTAAAGATATTGCAACACGTGCGAAAGAACTTGATGCATTAGGCGTCGACTACATCTGTGTCCACACAGGTTACGATCTGCAAGCAGTCGGTCAAAACTCGTTCGAAGATCTTGCGACAATCAAGTCAGTTGTGACAAATGCAAAAACAGCTGTTGCGGGTGGCATCAAGATGGAGACGTTACCGGAAGTCATCGCTGCACGTCCTGATCTGATCATCGTCGGTGGTGGCATTACAGGACAAGATGATAAACAAGAGACAGCGTCAACGATGCACCGGATGCTGCAAGAGGCGTAAATGACACATATTCAAACGATTATCGAAGAGCTGACTTCGACGGTCAAAGCAATCGATGCGACCGAGACGAAAGAACTGGCAGATGCTGTCCTTCAAGCGAACCGAATCTTTCTCGCAGGAGCCGGTCGCTCCGGCTTGATGGGGAAAGCGTTCGTCATGCGGTTGATGCACATGGGACTCGACGCGTATGTCGTCGGCGAGACGGTCACGGCGAACTTACGTGAGGGTGACTTGTTGATCGTTGGTTCCGGATCGGGTGAGACGAAAACATTGATTCCGATCGTCGAGAAAGCACAGCAACTCGGTGGGACGGTTGCCGTTGTCACGATCAATTCGACATCGACGTTAGCACTACTTGCAGACTTAGTCGTCAAACTGCCCGGAGTTCCAAAAGAACAAACGGCATCAGCGGACGAGACGGTTCAACCGATGGGATCGTTGTTCGAACAGACGATGTTGTTGTTCTATGATGCCTTGATTCTGCAGATCATGGAAGACAAACAGCTCGATTCGCAAACGATGTACGGGAAACACGCCAACTTAGAATGAAACATACGAAACAGATTAGTTCTCTTCAATAGAAGAAGGCTAGTCTGTTTTTGTCTGTAGATCTTTCACGTGTGAATGCGTATTAATCAGAAATTCTCCTTTCCCTCTTTTCGTAATTTTCTTAAAGACTTAGTCCCGCTTCGTGCGATACTCAAATAAAGGAAAAAAGAGGAAAAGGAGATTGTCATGCGATTTCAACGGATTGGTGTAATCAGTGCTTTACTCGCTGCAAGTATCTTGACCGGTTGTGCAGAACCGGACCAAGTTCCGCCTTTGAATCAGCTTCACACGCGATGGATTGATGATAACACTGCTGAGGATGGTGCTGAGCCGGATGCCATCGTACAACGTATTAAAGCAGAAGACTTTTCAGAACAGGATTCGTTTGAAGCGGATTTCCGTCGTCACGTGACGTTTTACTTTAAGGATGGAACAAAAGCGCATCCGACTGAAGGCGATATCTGGAGTAGTGTCGCCCTCGGGAATCATGCTTACGTGACGCTGCATTACCCAAAAGGAGCAAACCGTCTTGCTGTATTAGAGTATACCAAGCAAGAGACGAACTGGATGTTAGGAGGCGTCTCATATGACGACGTTCAAAACATTAAGAAGAGTAGTTCTGCTCGCGGCTTGAATTTACCGTTCTCGACATTCCAAGCGATTATGAGTAGTTCGACTCCTAATGGGGACGATAGTGTCTGGTTCTTCCACACGAAGTCCCAAACGATTCTGCTAACCGTTGTTTCGAAGCAAGACGTTCAAGGCGAGGGCTGGAAGGAAACGATGCTTGCGAACGGACAGACAGCTTACTTCCAGCAGAAACAAGAGAAAGCGAATCTCTATTACGTCGAGGATAATCAAATCGTCCTCCTGTCCGGTAACGTGTCGCTAGCACAATTAAAAAAGATGGCACGATCGATTGCTCCTGTCGACGCTGCTGATTTTCCGTATTCTTAAACAAAAAAATCCGGACGCTGCGGCATCCGGATTTTTTTGTTTTACCATTTGAAATCAAAATCAGCACCGACATCTTTCGCAAGATGGGCATCAGATCCATAGACGAGCGGAATCGATAACGACTGCGTGACTTGCAGGAGTTCCGGGTAAGGATAGGAAAGACCACATAATGGTTTCCGGAGTCCTGCTGTGTTGACGTCGAGTGTGAAGTTCGCCTGACGGATCTTCCGTAACGTGTCGTCGAGGTTCGTTGGGTTCGACTCAAGCGGATAGGCTTGGATGAATTTCGTCGGTAACGTTAAGTGACCGAGGCGCTTCGGCTGGTGTGCACCGAGGTCCGTCATGACGAGGGCTTGGATGCCTTCATAATAGCGTTCGTGTACCGCCGTGACGCTTCCGAGTTTCGTGACGATCTCACCGAAGCTTTCCTTGCTGAAGTCGACGCCGTAATATTGCTCATCGATGTATAAGTAATGCAGTGAGAGAATGCCGTCGGTTAAGACGTCAGCGTAGCGGGCAATGATGTCACGCGTACCGTCGACATGCCCTTCCCAGTAGTCGAACTCCATCCCGATCCGGATATCAATCTGATTCTTGTATGTCTCGCGGAGTTGTGTCAATTCCTTAAGGTAGGCATCGGCTGTCGCGAACGACATTCCGGAATCGTTATCTGGCGCAGGATCCGTCACACCTTCAGGTAAAGGGGCATGTTCCGTGAAGCTGATCCGTTCTAAGCCTTGCTCTAACGCCCGCTCGATGTAGGCTTCGAGTGGATCCTTTGTACCGTGTGGACAATATGGACTGTGGACGTGACCGTCCCATTTCAATAATTGCATGATAAACCCTCCGATTTTTTAGAGTTGGCAAGCAAAGCGATTGACAATGTGCCCCAAACGCGGTATCTTATCGTTAAATAATTTAGCGTGGTACAGTGATAATAAGATAAAGGAGTGGGAGTATGCAATCATTTTCTACGATTCGACTCAAGGATGGAGCGACGGACTATGTCGGTGCCTCGGCAACGCGGCTCCAGCAGGTCATCCGTCAGCTCGAAGATGGACTCGAACAATCTAACTATACCCGATTAATCACCCCCTTAATTGAGGAAATCGGTGGACGGGAACAGATTCGGATGGATTTTACGACTAGTGTCGCACGTGCACTCAGCGAACGCGGTCGCGAACAATATAAACGTGTCTTCTACAGTGGCTCCGTCTTTCAACCGGAAGAGAAGTTCCAGGTCGGATTCGAGGAACGGGGACAAATCGCAGAAGTCGAAGCAATCCAACTCGCGGTCCGACTCGTCGAGGAACTGACAGGAAAAGAAGTCACCCTCTCAATTGGTGATGCTGGTCTAATCGAGCATTTGATCGAGACACGTGTCGGTGATCACCACTTACGCGACCAAGTGACGCAGATGCTCCGTTTACGTAACGTCATCGAACTGAAGCGGATCGCGGGTCAACTGGATGATGCTTTACTCGCGAAACTTCCTTTATTATTCGGACGCGAAGGAGCAGAGACGATCTTACCGTACGTTGACGAAACACGACTCAATGCCGTGCTTGATCTCGCGGAAGCCGTCAATGCCGATCTCGACTTCGGTCAAATGGGCTTACAGACGTACTATGACGGGATCACGATTCACGGTTTCATCGAAGGTGTGACGGAACCCGTCCTCGTCGGTGGACGCTACGACCGGCTCTATGAACAATTCGGACAAGAACAACAGGCGTTCGGCATCGGATTCTCGGTCGAACGGTTGGCGGAGGTGCTCTAAATGCGAATCGGAATTACGAAAGGACGGCTGTCGAAAGCGACAGAACGTTATCTGAAAGAAGCTGGCGTCGAGACATGGGGAGCCATTGAACGCGAACTAATCGTCAAACGGGGCGAGCACGAATTCGTCTTCATGAAAGGATCGGATTTGATCCCGTATGTTGCCCAAGGCGTTCTCGATGTCGCGATCACCGGCAGTGATATCCTACTGGAATCAGATCAAGAACTATCGGAACTCGCGGAATTACCGTTCGGTGTCTGCCGGATGTCCGTCTGTGCAAAGGAACCCTTGCAATTCGAAGGCGGACGCCGCGTCCGGATCGCGACGAAGTATCCGGTCATCGCAAAACGCTACTTCAGCGAACTCGGTGTCGACGTCGACATCGTACCGTTGAACGGATCCGTTGAACTAGCACCGTTACTTGGTCTTGCTGACGCAATCGTCGATATCGTCGAGACAGGTGAGACGTTACGGGCAAACGGACTAAATGAATACGAAAAAATCATCGATATCAGCGCTCGATTCTTTACGAGCGAATGGACGTTAAAACGGAAGCGGGTTGAAGTCATCCGCTTGCTCGAGCAATTGACAGAAGGAGTGACACGATCATGACACCGACAAAACCATTCAGCATCGATCGCGACACGGAGCTAGCGGTCCGCGCGATTCTCGAACGCGTCGCAACAGACGGTGACGCTGCTGTCCGCGATTACACGAACCAATTCGATCAGGTCGATCTCGAAGATTTCCGTCTCAGTGAAACACGTATCACACAAGCCTTCGAACAGGCAGACGCCAACTTGATTGACTCGTTGAAGTTGATGGCGACACGACTCGTCGAGTGGCACGAACAAGAACTACCGTCTGACATCGAACTCGTCGAAGCAGACGTGACACGACGCCAACGGTTCGTTCCCGTTGATTCGGTCGGGATCTACGTACCGGGTGGTGCAGCAAGTTATCCGTCGACGGTCTTGATGAACGCGATTCCAGCGAAAGTCGCCGGAGTTGAACGCGTCGTCATGGTGACACCGATGACGAACTTAAGTGACGAGGTACTCGTTGCGGCTCGGATCGCTGGTGTGACAGAAATCTATACGATTGGTGGAGCGCAAGCCGTTGCCGCCCTGACATTCGGAACAGAAAGCATCCAAGCTGTCGATTTGATCGTCGGACCCGGGAACCGCTTCGTTGCTGAAGCAAAACGCCAAGTCTACGGCATCGTTGGCATCGACTCGGTTGCTGGTCCATCGGAAGTTGTCGTCATCGCGGACGAAACGGCGCATCCGGACCGGATCGCAGCGGACTTACTTGCCCAAGCTGAACACGACCGTGACGCTGTCGCGATCGCCTTCGTGCCAACGGAAGAGATGAAACAAGCGGTGGATGCAGAAATCGAACGGCGCTTACAACAATTGCCGCGTCAAGAGATTGCCTGTCGTGCGATGGAAAACGGTGGCGTCT
This sequence comes from Exiguobacterium sp. UBA3968, assembly GCF_002385115.1. Lineage (NCBI taxonomy): Bacteria > Bacillati > Bacillota > Bacilli > Caryophanales > Exiguobacterium > Exiguobacterium sp. UBA3968. The sequence goes on along the minus strand of NZ_DGCW01000005.1, from coordinate 1,715,600 downwards.
TCGTCGCTCCACTTGAAAAAGCGATCGAAGAAGCGAACCGTCTCGCAGCGGAACACTTGGAACTTGCCGTTGCCAATCCGCAAGAGGTCGTCAAGTCGATCCGTCACGCTGGGATGATCTTCCTCGGTCACGAGACACCGGAAACGCTCGGCGATTACGTCGCTGGAACGAACCACGTCTTACCGACATCCGGCACAGCTCGTTTTGCGTCTGGATTATCAGCGCGGACGTTCCTGCGTCACCAGACGATGCTCGAAGCAACACGCGCAGGCGTACAACGTCTCGCGAACGCAGCGAAGACCGTTGCCCGGGTCGAAGGACTCGAAGCACACGCACAAGCCATCGAAGTGAGGGAAGACTAATGCGATTACACCAAAACGAACGATTCACGACCCACAGTCCAGTCGGGATCGAAGCGATCCAGGAATTGATCGCAACGTTCCCTTTAAACGAATATCCAGTCGAGATCATCGATCAAGTCAAAGCATCGTACGCGACGTACGCCGGTGTCCGTCCGACGCAACTCGTCGCCGGGAACGGCTCGGATGAGTTGATCGGCTACTTATGTGCCCGCTACGGTGGACCCGGGTTGCCGGTCATCGCCTCGGAACCGGACTTTGTCATGTATCAGTTCTACGCTGACCGAGCACGGGCACCGTTCGAACGTGTGCCGTTACTCGACGAGATGGCGCTTGACGTCGACGGATTGATCGCAGCACCCGGTGAGATCATCTTCTTGAGTCACCCACACAATCCGTCTGGTGTCCTCCGGAAGGAAGCGGACATCCGTCGCTTGCTCGACAGTGGCAAATACGTCGTCATTGATGAGGCGTACATCGACTTCGCGCTCGAACAGTCGATGCTTCATCTACTCGAGGAATATCCGAAAGCGATCATCTTACGGACGCTCTCGAAAGCGTTCGGACTCGCATCGCTTCGACTCGGATTCGTCATCGCGAGCGAACAAATCATTGAAGAAATCGAACAGATTAAATCACCGTATAACGTCTCTGGTCTATCGGCAGCTGTCGGCATCGCCATCATGGCAGAACCGGAACTCGATCGGGTCTTAGAAGAAACGTATGCGAGTCGCGAAGCGATCGAGCGGATTCTCGCGCCAATCGGCAAGACGTATCCGAGTGCAGCGAACTTCGTCTATGTCGAGTATGCGGAAGCCGAACGCTTTACGCAGCGTTGTGCTGACGCTGGATTACGGATCCGCTTGTTTGACCAGGCATTCCGTGTCAGTTGTGGATCACCAGAAGCGATGCAAGTATTAGAAACGTGTGTAGAGGAGGAATTACGATGCGGCGTGGCGCAAGCGAACGAGTAAGTGCAGAATCAGACATCAAGGTTGAGGTCGATCTCGCAGGAGGTCCGGTTGAAATCAAGACTGGTGTCGGGTTCTTTGATCATATGTTGACGTTATTTGCCTTTCAGGCCCGGATCGGTCTGAAGGTGACAGCAAAAGGTGATACGTGGATCGATGCGCACCACACGGTCGAAGATACAGCGATCGTCCTCGGGGCAGCGTTGACGGAAGCGCTCGGCGATAAAGCCGGGATTGAACGCTACGGCGAATCGCGTGTACCGATGGATGAGACACTCGCGTCGGTCGTGCTCGATTTCAGCGGTCGTCCGTTCACGGTCTTCCGTGCTAGTTTCAAGAATCCGAAGCTCGGTGACTTTGATACGGAACTCGCAGAAGAGTTCTTCCAAGGCTTATCACGGAGTGCCCGGATGACGATTCATGCCGAAGTCTTATATGGCTCGAACACACACCACATGATCGAAGGGTTGTTCAAAGCACTCGGTCGAGCCGTCCGTCAGGCAGTCGCCGTGACGAGCGAAGGGGTACCGTCTACGAAAGGGTTGATTGATCAATGATAGCAATCGTCGATTATGGCGTCGGGAATATCGCGAATGTCGAGCGGGCGTTAAAGGAGCTCGGCGAAGCAGTCATCGTCACGAGTGACACGGAGTTGCTCGACCAAGCGGAAGCACTCGTCTTACCGGGTGTCGGTGCTTATGCACCGGCAATGGAGCGCCTGAAGGAAACGGGACTCGTCGACTTCTTAAAAGAACAAGCGGAAAAGAAACCGTTTCTTGGGATTTGCCTCGGGATGCAACTGCTCTTTGAATCGAGTGACGAAGATGGACTGACGGAAGGTCTCGGGATCTTACCGGGAACGATCGAAAAACTACCGAGCGACGTCCGCTTGCCGCACATGGGTTGGCACCAGCTGACGAACCACGGCGAAGCGGTCTATTTCGTCCACTCGTACGGCGCTGTTTGTGACCCAGAATGGATCGTCGACGCGGTTGAATACGGACGTCTTGTTCCAGCGATCGTTCAAAAAGGACAAGTCACCGGGATGCAGTTCCACCCAGAGAAGAGTGGCGAAGTCGGACTGAAACTACTGAAGGAATGGAGAGAGACGACATGCAACTCTACCCAGCAATCGATTTAATGAGCGGACAGGCCGTACGCCTGAAGCAAGGAGATTTTGACCAACAGACATTCTTCGGTGATGCGTTGACGATTGCGAAGCGCTTCAAGGAAGATGGGGCGACAGCGATCCACTTGATCGATCTTGATGGCGCGAAAGCCGGCGAACCGTTGCACTTGAGCTTGATTGCCGACATCAAAAAGGAGACCGGTTTGTTCGTCGAAGCGGGTGGTGGTGTCCGTAACATCGAAACCGTCGAAGCATACGTCGGTGCCGGAATCGATCGGATTCTGGTCGGCACGGTCGCTCTCGAGGATGAAGCGTTACTCGAGCAGATGATTGCCCTCGCTGGTGATAAACTGGCTGTTGCGTTAGATGCAAAAGAAGGCATCGTCCAGACACGCGGCTGGCTCGAAGCGAGCGGTTGGACGCTCGAAGAGGCGATGACGCACTTGATCGGCAAAGGCATCAAGACGTTCCTGTATACAGACATTTCGCGTGACGGAATGATGATGGGACCGGACGTTGATGGACTCGATCGTTTGAAGCGGGAAGGGGTCGAATTGATCGCTTCTGGTGGTGTGACGACCGTTGATGACGTCGCGCGCCTCAAAGAGATCGGGATGGACGGAGCGGTCGTCGGTCGGGCATTGCTCGACGGATCACTCGCCTTAAAAGAGGTGTTACGCGTATGTTGATGAAACGAATCATTCCCTGTCTTGACGTCAAGGAAGGACGTGTCGTCAAAGGGGTCAAATTCCAAAACTTACGTGATCTTGGTGACCCGGTCGCCGTCGCGAAATACTATTACGAGCAAGGAGCGGACGAACTCGTCCTGCTCGATATCTCAGCAACGCAAGAAGGGCGCGAGACGATGCTTGATATCGTCGAACGCGTCGCAGAAGTCATCTACATGCCGTTTACGGTCGGTGGCGGAATCAAGACGATCGAAGACGCGAAACGCTTGATTCGTGCCGGTGCTGACAAAGTCTCACTCAACTCATCAGCGCTTCAAAATCCACAACTGATTCAAGAAGTCAGCCGCCTGTTCGGTGTCCAAGCGACGGTCGTCGCAATCGATGCGAAACAGACCGGTGACTCATGGGGTGTCTTCTCACACGGTGGAACTCAACCCGTCGGACGTGACGCGATCGAGTGGGCACAGGAAGCTGTTGCGCTCGGTGCCGGGGAGTTACTCGTCACGTCAATGGATGCTGACGGTACAAAGGACGGCTATGATCTTGCCTTGATTCGTCGTCTACGTGAAGTCGTTAACGTGCCGATCATCGCTTCTGGTGGGGTCGGAACGCTCGATCACTTAGCTGAAGGGCTAGAGGCAGGAGCTGACGCAGCCTTAGCTGCTTCGATTTTCCATGAAGCGACGTACACGATGCCAGAAACAAAAGCTTACCTCAAAGAACGGGGAGTCGAAGTCCGATGACGACATTGAATTTTTCAAAAGGACTCGTCGCTGCCGTCGTCGTCGACGAGCAGACGAACGATGTCTTGATGGTCGGGTTCATGGACCAAGCGGCGTATGATAAGACGCTTGCGACCGGTCTCGTCACCTTCTTCTCGCGGACGAAGAATCGTCTTTGGACGAAAGGCGAGACGAGCGGGAACACGCTTGAACTCAAACGGATGTGGATCGATTGTGATCAAGATAGTCTCTTGATCACGGTCAAAGCGAACGGTCCAACATGCCATACCGGAAATCGCAGTTGTTTCTATACGGAAGTGGAGGTGCCCGATGTTATACGAACTGGAACAGACGGTCAAAGCGAAGATTGATGCGAAGGAAGCTGAATCTTATACGAATTATTTGATTGCTTCCGGATACGAGAAGATCGCGAAGAAGTTCGGCGAAGAGGCATTTGAAGTCGTTCTCGCTGGTAACGATACGTTAGCAGAAGAGACAGCAGACTTGTTGTATCACTTAACGGTCTTGCTCGCTGAGCGCGGTGTCTCATTCAAAGAAGTCGAAGCCGTCCTTAACGAACGTCACGGTACAAAATCGACGTTCAAGGATCGCCCGGATATTGAACAATGGTAAACGACATCCACATCGCAAAGGCGGTGTGGATTTTTGTATAAGCGGGAAAAGACAAACAGATGACGGTTGTCATCAAATCGACAGAATCTTTCGATAGGCACGCTGTCGCTTCAGAGCGTATAATCAAAGTGTTAGTCTTGTGTCATTAGAAAGTAGGTGTTCGGTTGGTTACCAAAAAAGAACTTAAGCAAACGATCAAGCAACAATCGAAAGAAACGATCGAAGAGCTACTCGCAAAAGGTGACTCCTTGAAAGAGGAGATCGCCAGTGCCATTACACACGGATTGGGTGTCATTTTCAGTATCGTCGCGCTCGTGATGTTGATCCTGCAGGCGACGAAATCTGGCAGCGCTTGGAACGTCACTGCTGTCAGTATCTTCGGGGCAACGATGATTCTCCTTTATCTGTTCTCGACCTTGATGCATTCGCTGATGCATACGAAAGCAAACAAGGTTCTACAAATTTTAGATCATGCTGGCATCTATCTGTTGATTGCCGGTAGTTATACACCGTTCGCTTTAATCACACTCCGTGGTCCGCTCGGCTGGACATTGCTCGGAATCGTCTGGGGTGTCGGAACGCTCGGCATCATCTGGAAGCTCTACTCGACGGGGAAATATGTCTGGATCTCGAACGCGTCTTATCTGATTCTTGGCTGGTGTTGTCTGTTTGCGATCAAGCCGATCTATGAAGCACTTGGATTACAAGGATTCTTACTGCTCCTCGGTGGTGGTCTTGCGTACTCGCTCGGCGTCATCTTTTACGTCTGGGCACGCTTGCCGTATAACCACGCGATTTGGCATCTGTTCGTTCTTGCTGGTAGTGTGTTGATCTTCCTGTCGATTTTCTATTACGTTGCTCCAGCGACGATGTCATGAAGAAACTACGGCTCCGGGACTGGCTCCCGATCACGCTGTATTTTATGTTTGGACTTGGATTGCTCCTGTATTTCCGGATGTCGGGAATGTTGGAGCAATTCGACATTCAAGCATTATCGGATTGGGTACGGAATCAAGGTCTGACAGGGATGTTGCTCTATGTGCTCGCTTATACCGTCCGACCACTCGTCTTTTTTCCGGCGAGTCTTTTGACCGTCTTTGGCGGCTATACGTACGGTCCGTGGCTCGGGACATTACTTGATGTTATTGGTGCCGGTACGGGTGGATTACTCAGCTTTTGGATCGCCCGGTTGCTCGGTCGCCGTGGAGTTGAGAAGTTGATCGGGAAAGGGAAGCTGAACGTACTCGACGAACGGATTACAACGAACGGCTTTCTCGTCGTCTTGATCGTCCGGTTGATTCCGCTATTTCCGTTTGACGCGATCAGCTACGCGTCCGGATTATCAAAAATCCGCTTTAAACAGTTCGCCATCGCGAACTATATCGGGATCATTCCCGGTGCGTTCGTTTACAACAATATCGGCTCAAGCCTTCGTGATCCGTTCTCGTGGCAGTTCTTCCTCGCGATCGGTCTGTATGTCTTATTCTTTGCCGTGGGACTTGTCGCACAACAGATTCTCAAAAATAAACAAAAGAAAGAGCGTATGTAAGCGCTTTATGTCATAATATAAAGGCAGAGATGTGAACCGATACGGTAAAACAGCCTAGCATTTATTTAGGGGGAATCATGAGTGATGGAAAAAGTACTACGGGATGGTTTTATCTTCTTATCGCAAAACAAGACATTGAACGGTCTCGCCAAGCGATACGGGCTTAAATTCGGAGCAAGTCGCTTCGTGGCAGGGGATTCATTGGAAGCATCAAAACGGGCGATCCAGGAATTGAACGCAAAAGGATTATGCGTCACGATGGACCATTTAGGGGAGTTCATCTCGACGGTAGCGGAAGCAGAGATGATGACACAAGAATGTATTCGTGCGGTTGAGATGATTGCGGAAGAAAAATTAGACTCGCAACTCTCGTTGAAACTGACATCACTCGGACTTGATATCTCGGACGACTTGATTCGTTCGAACATGGAACGGATTTTAACACGGGCAAAAGAACTCGGTGTCTTCGTCACGATCGACATGGAAGATGAGCCACGTTGTGAAAAAACGATTCAACTGTTTGAAGAATTGCGCCAATCTTTCGATAACATCGGTACGGTCATTCAGTCATACCTCTACCGGTCGGAAGATGATATCAAACGCGTCGGTCGCTTCGAGACGAATCTCCGGATCGTTAAAGGGGCATATAAAGAGCCGGCAACGGTGGCGTTCCCAGAAAAAGAAGACGTCGATCACAACTACATCAAGCTCGTGAAGTTACAATTATCACTCGGAAACTATGCTGCCGTCGCAACACATGACGATGCGATGATCGAGCAAGTCATCCGTTACGCTAAAGAAAACGGGATTGAAAAAGACCAGTTCGAATTCCAGATGTTATTCGGCATCCGGGTTGAGCGTCAACTCGAACTCGTCAAACAAGGCTATAAAGTCCGTGTCTACGTTCCTTATGGACGTGACTGGTACGGTTACTTCATGCGCCGCTTAGCAGAACGACCGGCAAACGTTGCCTTCGTTCTCAAAGGAATGGTCAAAGGATAAGAAGAGAAGGCGATGCAACGCTGCATCGTCTTTTTTGAATTTAGAAGGGAGAGAACAAAATGGCTCGAACGGAACAACAGCTAAAAGAACTGCTACAACAAGACGCGAGTGTAACACCTGCGTTACTCGATGAGTTGCTTCTACATATCGGTTCGACGGATTCTGAGTTGCGGGATGGATTGGTCTATCCGCAGTTAGCGACCTACATCGCATCAGAGTCATTTACGATAGAAGACACCAATCGAATTTTCGATTTTATTTTAAGTGGGCATGGATTGATGTATAGAATGGGAACAGCGGACACAACAGCTGTCCTGACGCGATCATTTTCAGCATTAGCACTCGCTGAATTGTTAGTGATGGACAAAACCCGACACTTATTGACGCAAAGTCAGCTGGATCGGCTGTCGACTTACTTACAAACCTATTTGGAGCAAGAAAAGGATGTCCGTGGATTCATTGACGGAATGGGGTGGGCACACAGCATAGCACATATCGCAGATGTCTATGCGGTTTGGTTTACGCACCCAGCGAGTCGTCCACAGGAGGAGCTCGGAGCGATTGATGCGATGATTCGTCAGTTAATCCGATCCGATTATCTCTATGTCGATGAAGAAGCGGACCGGATGGTGACGGCGTGGTTGCAAGCTTGTCGTCATGGACTGTCGGAAGATATCCTATTGCAACGAATCGAACGTAATATTAAGGAGTGGCTTGAGAGTGACGTGACATGGGGAGATGCGGAGTGGACGACGTATCGTAACGTTAAACAGATGCTACAGACACTCTATTTCCGACTGAAATGGGAAGAGCAATCGGGTCTTGTCTTGGTTGAAGAGTGGTTGCGACAGGTACATCAGCGAACGCATGGAGGATGAAGCAAAATATACCGGACGTTCCCAACATCTTCGCTTTCCTCAGGCTAAGCCGCGGCATTTCGCATTCCATGCGATTTGCCGGGTCTTCCTCTTCCCTGAGGGAAGCATCTAGCATGCTTCCTTTTCCTTTAGGAGTCGAAGATGCCTAGTTCGTCCTAGATGAACTCATATCAAAAGCGATCGATTCCATTGACGGAAATCGATCGCTTTTGAGTTCTTTGGATAACAAATGAGTACGTCCTCCTCACATGTCTTCACCCGACTCCTTCAGGAAAAAGCGCGATGTTTTAACTCGCGCTGTCAGAGACGAACAAGACCCGGGTTCGTCATCCGAAGGATGAAGAAGACTGGCTTGTGTCTCGCCTGAGGAAAGCGGGTGAGAAGACAGTGAGGTGAATAGTGCGTTACATCGGTCATTTCGCATCATGGCCAAATGATATTACCTAGAAACATCATCCCAGCAAATAAACCAATCATTAAGAAGACAGTAGTTTGTGGTTGGAAACGTTTCTCCCGATAACGTCGAAATAAACGGTCCCCCAATGCCTGTATACAGAATAACAGACCAATAAAGAGTAGGAAGAATTGCCATCTTTCTAGAACATCGAGAGCATCAATGTAAAATAAAAAAACAATACATAAAGCTATTAATATAGACGTATAAAAGGTACTGTGTGACATATTTATCGCTCCCTCACAGCCGTCGTCTGAAAAGCAAACAAACACGAGAAAGCATGTGCTTGATCAAGTAACCGATGCCCCGTCATGACGGCTCCTTCCTTTTGGATGACCGCTTCATCAAGCAACGTCCAGCCGCGCTCTTTTGCTAGCTGCAGCAATTCCCATGGCATCATCGTATTTCCCATCGCGACTTCCTCACCGTAGAGACGACGGTAAGCAAGTTGCCGTGGTGCAGCTGTCGGACCAAGTAGACTGATGACGACTAGCGGAGCGACGCGTTCGATTTCTTGCAGCACTTGAACGGGACGTGTCGACCATTCGAGTGAGTTAACGGCGAGGACGACATCAAACGCATGATCGGCGAACGGCAATGCTTCACCCGTTCCAACGATGAACGTCTGCTCGGGTGACTTCTCACGGGCGATTCGGATCATCTCATCTGAGACGTCGAGTCCGACTGTCTGAAAGTCGGGCGTCAGTAAGCGACAGGCGGCACCATCGCCACAACCGAGATCAAGCAACCGACCACCGGTGATCATTTTTCGTAAGAACGGTAAAACGGTTTTGCGGCTGCCGTTCGTCCACATATCATCAGCGCGCTCCGCCCAGTCAGCGGCTTTTTGATTCCATACGTGCTCGGTTTGACTCATTTTCAACCACTCCTTTTTAACAGTCTAACAGGAAAATTTGTCCATTGACTGATTTTTTATTGCTACTGAATCATTATTCATTTATGATGAAGATGTAGAAGAAGCACACCAAAGTCGTTCGGCTTCTTTTTTTGTCAGTATAATGAATGGTTATTCATTCAATTTAAAATCAGGGGGTATATCATGGCGAGTCAAATCGGTCAGCCGACCACAATCCAGTTGACGAAACACATCCAATTCGCCGTCATCATCGGTTCAGGGGTGATGGGTGCAGGCATCGCGGCACATCTTGCGAATGCTGGCATACGGACATTGATGCTTGATATCGTACCAAAAGAACTTACGGCACAAGAAGAGAAGCAGGGCTTGACGCTGAGTGATCCGCGCGTCCGCTCCCGCATCGCGCGCGATAACCGCGAAAAACTCTTGAAACAAAATCCAGCACCACTCGCGTCGAAAAAATTGATCGATTTCATCGAGGTCGGAAACTTAGAAGACGACTTAGAGCGTCTGAAGGAAGCGGACTGGATCGTTGAAGTCGTCGTCGAACGACTCGACGTCAAACAGCAATTGTTCGCAACGATCGAACCTTTCATTCGGGAAGACGCAATCGTCAGTTCGAACACATCCGGCATCTCGATTGAAGCGATGCGCAAAGGGCGCTCGGAATCGTTCAACCGTCGTTTCCTCGGGACACACTTCTTTAACCCACCACGTTATCTGAAGTTGCTTGAGTTGATTCCGACGTCAGACACGGATTCACGTGTCGTCGACTTCATGAAACAATTCGCTGAGGAACGACTCGGAAAAGGTGTCGTCATCGCGAAGGACACACCGAACTTCATCGGCAACCGAATCGGGACATACGGTCTCCTCGTGACGATGGATGAGATGAAAAAAGGTGGCTATTCGATCGGGGAGGTCGATTCGGTCACAGGTCCACTACTTGGTCGCCCAGGGTCAGCAACATTCCGGACACTCGACGTCGTCGGCATCGACACGTTCGTCCATGTCGCAAACAACGTCTATGACTTGTTGCCGGAAGGCGAAGAGAAGGAGACGTTCGCGGTTCCGGCTGAAATGCGTCGCCTTGTCGAACAAGGAGCACTCGGTGCGAAGACGGGTCAAGGCTTCTATAAGAAAGTCGGAAAACAGATCCTTGAACTTGATCTCGAGACATTCGAGTACGTTGAAAAGAAAGCGCTTACTGAACCGTCGATCGGACAAGCTAAAGCACTTCCGGGCGCAAAAAACAAACTGAAAGCCGTCGTCTTCGCGCAAGATCGTGTCGGTGCCTTACTCTGGCCGATCCATGCGAAAACATTGCTCTACTCGGCTCAGCTGACGGGAGAGATCGCAGACGACATCAAAGCAATCGACGAAGCAATGAAATGGGGCTTTGGCTGGAAGATGGGACCGTTCGAGACATGGGACGCACTCGGTGTCGAGAAGACGGTCGCGAAGATGAAACAAGACGGTTACGCAGTACCGGCATGGGTCGATGAGATGCTCGCAGCAGGAAAAACGAGTTTCTATGATGCGTCTGGTCGTCATTATGACGTAACGACACAAGACTACGTCGGAGCAACGGTCAATCCGAAGGAGATCCGACTCCGCGATGTCCGGAAGTCAAACGGTGTTCTCCTTGAGAACAATGGGGCACGTTTGCTTGATATCGGTGACGATGTCGCAGTCCTTGAGTTCACTTCGAAGAGTAATGCGATCGGTGTCGACATCATGCAGATGATCGAACAGTCGATCGATTTAGTTGAGAAAAACCACCGTGGTCTCGTCATCGCGAACGATGGCAAGAACTTCTGTGTCGGTGCGAACCTAGCGATGATGCTGATGGAAGCGGAAGATGAGAACTGGTTCGAACTCGACTGGATCATCAACAAGTTCCAACAATCGATTCAAAAGATTCGTTACGCATCACGTCCAATCGTCGCTGCACCGCAAGGGATGACGCTTGGTGGCGGTACAGAGATCTCGCTTCCGGCAGCTCGTCTGCAAGCTGGTCTTGAAACGTACATGGGTCTCGTCGAAGTCGGTGTCGGTCTGATTCCGGGAGGTGGCGGAAACGTCAACACGTACCGTCGACTGCTAGAAAACACACCGGACGGACTCGTCAACATCGAGAAAGCAGCGCAAAAAACGTTCGAGAACGTCGCGATGGCAAAAGTCTCAAAATCAGCCTTTGAAGCACGCGAACTCGGATATGTCCGCTCCGTTGATCAGATCTCGATGAACCGGGATCACTTGACGTATGATGCGAAACAACTCGTCCTTGAACTGGACCGGACTGGCTACACGGCACCGGCAAAAGCGAAGATTCCAGTCGTCGGTCGTGCTGGGAAAGCGACGCTTGAACTCGCAACACGCGAAATGTTCTACGGCGGTTATATCTCGGAACACGATTTGAAAATCGCAAGTAAACTCGCACACGTCATCGCCGGCGGAAACGTCGCCTTCGGTAGCCACGTCGATGAACAATATATGCTCGACATCGAACGGGAAGCATTCTTGAGCCTAATCGGTGAGATGAAGACACAACAACGGATGCAGCACATGCTCGTCAAAGGCAAGCCGCTTCGTAACTGAGGACTGGGGGGATTCGGATGAAGGAAGCAGTAATCGTCGCCGGTGCACGGACACCGGTCGGAAAAGCAAAAAAGGGCGCATTCAAGTCGATGCGTTCGGATGAATTAGCAGGCATCGCCATCCAGGAAACATTGAAACGGTCCGGTTACACGGGAGCGGTCGATGACGTCATCCTCGGATGTGCCTTGCCGGAAGCGGAACAAGGCATGAACATCGCTCGTTACGCTTCAGTCCTTGGCGGATTATCCCACGAGGTACCGGCAATCACGATCAACCGGTATTGCTCAAGTGGTCTACAATCGATCGCTGACGCGGCGATGAAGATCATGACGGGGCAAGCAAGAGCCGTCGTCGCCGGTGGACTCGAATCGATGAGTCAAGTTCCGATGCCAGGTCACGTCGTCCGACCTAATCCGTCGATCGTCGACACGGCACCGGAGTACTACATGAGCATGGGGCATACAGCGGAGCAAGTTGCTGCGACCTACAATGTCTCACGAGAAGATCAAGATGCCTTTGCCTTGAAGAGTCACCAAAAGGCAGCAGCAGCAATCGCAGCTGGTAAGTTTGCTGACGAAATCGTCCCGGTAACGGTGACGGAACAATTCGTCAATGATGAACTGAAAATCGAAGAGAAGACATTCGTCGTCGAGCACGATGAAGGCGTTCGTCCGGATTCGTCACCTGAAGGTCTTGCAAAACTTCGCCCAGCGTTCCGCCTCGGCGGTAGCGTCACAGCAGGGAACTCTTCGCAGACGTCAGACGGTGCCGCTGCCGTCCTCGTCATGGAACGGGAAGAAGCAGAACGCCAAGGCTTACCGATTCTCGGCAAGTTCAAGTCGTTTGCGGTCGGTGGTGTCCGTCCGGAAGTCATGGGCATCGGACCGGTCGTCGCGATTCCAAAAGCACTTGAACTCGCAGGCATCACGCTTGAGGACGTCGGATTGATCGAGTTGAACGAAGCGTTCGCATCGCAGTCACTCGGTGTCATCCGCGAGCTTGGATTAAACGAAGACATCGTCAACGTCAACGGTGGAGCGATCGCCCTCGGTCACCCACTCGGTTGTACAGGAACAAAACTCACATTGACGCTCTTGCATGAAATGAAACGCCGGAATGTCCAGTATGGTGTCGTCTCGATGTGTATCGGTGGCGGAATGGGCGCAGCAGGCGTATTCGAACTAGTTGAAGGAGGAACAGGACAATGAGCCAAACGACAAACGAATTAATCAAAGGTGGCAGTTTCGTATTAGATGAGTTAGCACCAGAACGTCTCTTCACACCAGAGGATTTCTCGGAAGAACACAAAATGGTCGGTGACATGACAGCGAAGTTCGTCGAAGATCGTGTCGTTCCTGTCCTTGACCGGATCGAAAAACATGAGTTCGAATTGTCGGTCGGTCTTCTCCGCGAAGCAGGCGAGCTGGGTCTACTCGGCGCAGACGTTCCGGAAGCATACGGCGGCTATCAGATGGATAAGATTTCGTCTTCGATCATTACGGAGAAGTTCGCACGTGGTCGTTCATTCGCCCTCAGTTACGGCGCACACGTCGGAATCGGTTCGTTGCCGATCGTCTTCTTCGGTAACGAAGAGCAAAAGCAGAAATACTTGCCGAAACTCGCTTCAGGGGAGTGGATTGCTTCGTATGCATTGACGGAGCCAGGCTCTGGTTCGGATGCTCTTGGTGCCAAAACGACGGCTGTCTTGAATGAAGCAGGGACGCACTACATCTTGAATGGTGAAAAACAATGGATCACGAACGCTGGTTTCGCAAGCTTGTTCGTCGTCTACGCAAAAATCGACGGTGACAAGTTCACAGCCTTCCTCGTCGAAGGATCGTATCCAGGCGTCTCAACAGGCGTCGAGGAACAGAAGATGGGAATCAAAGGATCATCGACACGGACGTTGATCTTACAAGATGCAGAAGTACCGGTCGATAACGTCCTGGGTGAAATCGGACGCGGTCACGTCATCGCCTTCAACATCTTGAACGTCGGTCGTTATAAATTAGCTGTTGGTGCCGTCGGTTCATCGAAACGGGCGATTGATCTCGCAGTCCAGTACTCGAACGAACGTAAGCAGTTCAAAACACCAATCAGCTCGTTCCCATTGATTCAAGAAAAACTCGCGACGATGGCAGCACAGACGTATGCGATGGAAAGCTCAGTCTACCGGACGGGTGGTTTGTTCCAAGATAGCCTTGATCAGCTGTCGGAAGAAGAGAGCAAAGACGGTAAGAAAATCGCCGATGCCATCGCGGAGTATGCGATTGAATGCTCGATGAACAAAGTCTTTGCTTCGGAAACATTTGATTATGTCATCGATGAAGCGGTTCAGATTCACGGTGGTTACGGCTTCATGGCAGAATACGAAGTCGAGAACATGTACCGCGATTCACGGATCAACCGGATCTTCGAAGGAACGAACGAGATCAACCGTCTCCTCGTACCAGGAACATTGCTGAAGAAAGCGATGAAAGGCGAGTTGCCATTGCTTGCGGAAGCACAGCGTCTGCAACAAGAAGTGATGAGCTTCATGCCGACTGACATCGGAACAGCACCACTTGATCGCGAACGTCACTTACTCGCGATGATGAAGAAAATCTTCTTGTTGACTGCCGGAACAGCGGTCCAGAAATACCAGGACAAACTCCAAGGCGAGCAAGAGATCTTAGCGAACACAGCCGACATCATGAGTGCAATCTATGCGCTGGAGTCAGCGATCGTCCGAACGGACAAAGCGATTGCCGATAAAGGCATCGAGAAGAGCGAACTGAAAGTCCGTTATACGGAAGTCTTCGCGCAACAAGCATTCGAAGCTGTCGAGCGTGACGCGAAAGAGACTCTCTACGCGGCAGCAAGCGGCGACGAACTCCGGATGTTGCTCTCGGCACTCAAAAAATTCAGCCGTTATCAGCCGATCAACGTCATCGGTACGAAACGCGACATCGCAAAACGCCTCATCGAATCAAACAAATATACGGTCTAAGTCAGGTTTACCGCTTCGCCTTTGCAGGGAAAATCTCTGTAAAGGCGAAGTTTTTGGTTGAGGAGGAAAACGAGATGCGCCAAGAATTGGTTGAACTGCAATTTGCGATTGCCTACTATCAATCCCTTGAACGTTTGTCGCCGGAAGAATGGGATCTGTCGCTTGCGCTCAACAAGTGGACCGTCCTTGAGTGCGTCAGCCATCTATATTTATGGGACCGGTTTTATTACGATCATGCCATCTCGAAGTTACCGGATGAACCGTTGACGCTCGTCGAGACGGATTTTGATCAGTTCAATCGACTGGCGGTCGAATATGCGCATCATATCGATCCGCTTGCTTTGTTGAAAAAAGCGATCAGTGTCCGGCGTGATATCGTCGATCACCTCAATCGTCTGTCTGATGAGCAATTTGCGGCGACCTATGAGAATTTCCGACCGCAAGAATTCGTCGAGTCGTTCGTCGCCCATGACGCCCATCATCAAGATCAGATCGACGGGGCGCTCGCACGCTTGAAGCAGAAGTGATCCATCTGCTACTCTTGGAAGTGAGGTGATGAACATGACAACAACAGTCACGATGTACGGCTACCCGAAATGTAGTACGTGCGTCAAAGCAAAAAAAGCACTCGAACAGCACGGTGTCGAAGTCGATTACAAACATATCGTCGAGGAGACACCATCTGCTGCAACGATTCAGGAACTCCACCAAAAAAGTGGAGAGCCATTGAAGAAGTTCTTCAACACGAGCGGTCAATCGTATCGTTCGCAAGGCATCAAGGACAAACTCCCTGAGTTATCAGAAGACGAGCAATACAAGTTGCTCGCAAGTGACGGCATGTTGCTGAAGCGTCCGATCGTCACAGACGGGAAAGACGTCACGATCGGCTTCAAGGAAGAAATGTATCAAGGAAAATGGTATTAAGTTCAGAGTCGATTTTGGTATACTGAACACGTTAGTCCAAATTAGTCCACAGGGGGAATCGGAAATGAGTCAAGTAAAAGACAACTTACGCTATTCGGAAGAACATGAATGGGTCGAAGTATCAGGAAACAAGGCGCGCATCGGAATCACGGATTTCGCGCAACACGAACTCGGGGATATCGTCTTCGTCGAATTGCCTGAAGTCGGGGATACGATCTCAGCAAACGAGCCATTCGGTTCAGTCGAGTCGGTCAAGACAGTCTCGGAATTATACGCACCGATCTCTGGTAAAGTCGTTGCCATCAACGAAAACCTTTCGGATTCCCCAGAACTCGTCAACGAGTCACCATTCGAAGGCGCTTGGATGGTCGACATCGAAATCGAAGATGCTTCACAAGTCGAGGCATTGATGGACGCTGCGGCGTACAAATCGATGATCAACGAGTAATACTTAACGAAAAGAGAGTGAACGAGGCGCTTGCGTTTCGTCCGCTCTCTTTTTTTTGTATACTGACGACAGATGCCACGAAGAAAGGAGCGACCGTCATGCAAGAGGTCACGACCGTCCCGGAAAACGGGCTATTGTATGTCTATGCACCGATGTGCGGGACATGCGCCATTGCGGAACGTATGCTCGATATCGTCGAAGCGACGGAATCAGGTCAATCGATTCAAAAGGCGAACGGGAATTTCATTCCAGATTTCTTAGAAGAAGCCCGTGTCATGAGTGTTCCTGCGTTGTTGCGAATTGAAGAAAATCAAGTCGTAGAGCGACTTTATGCCTTCCAGTCCGTCCAAAACGTCTTTGCTTTCTGTCAAGAACGGTAAGAAAAGTCCAACTGGATTTTTCTTTTTGTTAAATTGTCGGAATATTTACAATAATCCGTTGACAACGCAGAAATATGAATGGTATATTCATAACAACTTCTAGAAATGCATTATAGGAAGTCTAGCAGAGATGATCGTTCAATACGATTCAAGTCCTGAACCCTTTTTCCCATCCTAAGCCGGTGTATTGTTTCCCCTTAAGTCGTCCCCCAAAGACGAAGCGGTGCAATGAACGGGTGGTGGATCGAAAGGACCGATCAGGAAGTGAACGTAAGCTGGCTATCATGTCGAACAGGCGCCGTCCTCCACGCGGAAGAGCGAACAATTCCGAATGGAGCTGGGTTTTCCTTCGTAGCATTTCTAACCACATTATTCGTGTTGTCGGTTCGCCGGCAACGCCTTTTTTTTGTTTTCTGGAAGTTTTTCGAGCCGGTCGCTTGCCAGGATAGAATCTCCTTGCTACAATGCGAATAAGGAAAATTACTTTAATTCATATCCGATTACTCGGAATTAACTGGTGAGATGGAGGACGACAAGGCATGACAGTACGTTTTATGGATGTTTTCACAGAATGGGCATCAACGTATGACGAGACAGTAACCGGACATGATCCGGAGTATAAAGAGGTTTTTCGTCGATACGATGAGATTTTGGATACAGTAGCGGATAAAGCGCAGTCGCCGGTCATTGAATTCGGAGCAGGCACAGGGAACCTGACACAACGTCTTCTGGCACGTCACGACGCCGTACTCGCCGTCGAACCAAGTCCGGAGATGCGGGCAATCCTGACGGAAAAGATTCCGTCACTTGATGTACAAGACGGTCACTTCCTCTCGTTCGAGGTGAAGGAAGCACGCAGTTTTGTTTCGACGTATGCGTTTCATCATCTAACGGATGAGGAAAAGGGAGAAGCAATCGAACTGATGGCATCACATTTACCGGCAGACGGAAAAATCGTCTACGCGGATACGATGTTCGTCTCAGAAGAGGCACGCCTGCAAACGATCCGCGAAGCACGCGCTCAAGGGTTCGATGCGTTAGCGGACGATCTCGAACGCGAATTCTACCCGTTGATTCCAGTCATGGAAGAATTGTTTACAGCACGGGGATTCACTGTTAACTTCACACAATACAATCACTTCGTCTGGCTCGTAGAAGCCGAGAAAATGGGGGAATAAATCATGGCACTTCAAAAAATGAACGTCGAAAGCTTTAACCTGGATCATACGAAAGTCAAAGCACCTTATATCCGCGTCGCGGGTTATAAAGAAGGTAAAGTCGACCAAGTCGTCAAATACGATATCCGTTTCACACAACCAAACGTTGAGCAAATGCCGATGCGTGCGATGCACACACTTGAGCACTTACTTGCTGAAAACATCCGTAACTACTCGGATGATGTCATCGATGTCTCGCCGATGGGATGCCAAACAGGTTTCTACATGGCGATGATGAACTTCGACTCGGTCGAAAAAATGAGCGAACTCGTTGAGAAGACGTTGAAAGACGTCCTCGCAGCAGAAGAGATTCCAGCGCAAAACGAAGTCCAATGTGGATTTGCGAGCGCACATGACCTCAAAGGAGCGAAGCACTATGCCGAGAAAATGCTTGCCGGTCGTGATGAATGGGACATCGTCTTCGGATGATCGCGAACAACGTCCGCGACCTCGTCGGAAACACACCACTTTACGAGATCACTTCATTCGATTTGCCTGCTGGTACGCGCATTTTGGCGAAGCTCGAATGGATGAACCCTGGGGGCAGCGTCAAAGACCGCCTTGGCATTCAACTCGTTGATGCAGCGATCGAAAACGGACATGTGACACCAGGCGGTACGATCATCGAGCCGACAGCCGGGAATACCGGCATCGGCTTGGCGCTCGCCGCTAAGAAATACGATCTCCAAGTCATCTGTGTCGTTCCGGAAAAATTCAGTCAGGAAAAGCAGACGTTGATGCGGGCACTCGGCGCAACCGTCGTCAACACGCCGACTGAACTCGATATGCAAGGGGCGATCGACCGGGCAAAAGAACTCGGTCAGGAAATTCCGAACAGTTACGTTCCGTTACAATTCGAAAACGAAGAGAACCCAGTCACGTATCAGCGGACACTCGGTCCTGAGCTGATGGCGGACTTGCCGCATATCGACTGGTTCGTTGCCGGTTGTGGTTCAGGTGGTACGTTCGCCGGAACAGCGGACTTCTTAAAACAACGTCTCGGTACAAAAGCAGCAATCGTTGAACCGGAAGGCTCCGTCTTGAACGGTGGTCCAGCCGGTCCGCATAAGACAGAAGGTATCGGTACAGCGAAATGGCCAAGTCTCGTGCCGCGTGAGCTCGTCGACGAGATTCATACGATTTCCGACCGCGATGCGTTTGACGCGGTCCATACACTCGCTGCTCGCGAAGGATTACTCGTCGGTAGCTCAGCAGGGGCAGCGCTCGTTGCTGCGCTTGATATCGCAAAGCGTCACCCCGGCAGTACAATCGTCACCGTCTTCGCAGACAGTGCCGAACGCTATTTAAGCCAACAAATCTTTGAAAAGGTGGACGAAACTCATGCGTAAGAAGACAGCATTGATTCATGGAGGAACAGGTGTCGATCGGGCAACAGGAGCCGTCACACCTCCAATCTATCAAACAAGCACATACAAGCAAGATAAAATCGGTCAACTTAAGGACGGATACGAATACTCACGGACAGCGAACCCGACACGGACGAGCATCGAACGATTGATTGCGGATCTTGAAGGTGGCGCACGTGGTTTTGCGTTCGGTTCTGGGATGGCAGCGATTCATGCTGTCTTCCACTTGCTTGAGTCTGGCGACCACATCGTCATGACGGACGATGTCTACGGTGGTACGTTCCGTTTGATGCAACGCGTCTTACCGAAGTTCAACATCCAAGTGACGTTCGTCGATACGACGGATCTTGCAGCAACGGAAGCAGCGATCCAAGACAATACGAAGATCGTCTACGTCGAAACGCCGACGAATCCGTTGTTGAAAGTAACGGACATCGCAGCAATCGCAACTATTGCAAAACGTCACGATCTTAAACTCGTCGTTGATAACACGTTCGCGACACCATACCATCAACAACCACTCGCACTTGGTGCTGACATCGTCTTGCACAGTGCGACGAAATACATCGGCGGACATTCAGACGTCGTCGCTGGACTTGTCGTCGTCAAAGATGATGCGCTTGGCGAAGAGATGCACTTCATCCAAAACTCGACAGGCGGCGTGCTTGGACCGCAAGACAGCTTCTTGCTCGTCCGTGGTCTACGTACGCTCGGTATCCGAATGGATGCGATCGAAGAGACAGCGCATGATCTCGTTGCGTTCTTACAAGCGCAAGACATCGTCTCGAACATCTTCTACCCAGGACTTGCATCGCATCCTGGTCACGACATCCAAGCGAAACAAGCGACTGGATTTGGTGGGATGATCAGCTTTGATGTCGGTTCAGCAGCGAACGCAGAAAAACTCGTCGAGGCGACACATTTCTTCACACTTGCTGAGAGTCTTGGTGCCGTCGAGAGCCTGATTTCCGTTCCGGCACGGATGACGCACGCGTCGATCCCAGCAGAACGTCGGGCAGAACTCGGCATCACGGACGGTCTCGTTCGGATTTCAGTTGGACTTGAGGATGCGGAAGATTTGAAAGAAGACTTAACACGTGCTTTCACGTTCCTCGAAAAAGTTTCTGAAAAAACTGTTTGACAACAAAAATAACCCCTGCTAATATTCAGAATATATTCTACAAACTTAATACCGAAACTCTTATCGAGAGTGGTGGAGGGACTGGCCCGATGAAACCCGGCAACCGCGGATCTAATCCGAAGTGGTGCTAATTCCAGCAGACAAAAGTCTGGGAGATGAGAGCAAATGGTTTTGTGTACTGAAAAGTGCGCGCGTTTGCTCTAAAACGCGCGCACTTTTTTTATTTTAGGAGGGACAGTTGTGATTCGTTTACAAGACGTAGGAAAGATTTATCGCTCAAAGCGCGGAGCGGTCGAAGCCGTCGCGAATGTCGATCTGACAATCGAGCGCGGTGAAATTTTTGGAATAATCGGTTATTCCGGAGCAGGGAAATCGACCTTGATCCGATTGTTGAATATGCTCGAAGCACCAACGAGTGGTTCGATTCAAATCGATGGTGTCGAAATGACATCACTGAAACCAAAAGAATTACGAGGCGTCCGCAAGAATGTCTCGATGGTCTTCCAGCACTTCAACTTACTCTGGTCACGGACTGTTGAAGAAAACATCATGTTCCCACTCGAACTCGGTGGCTTCCCGAAGGCTCGCCGTAAGGAACGAGTTGCGGAACTGATTCAACTCGTTGGTTTGGATGGACGTGAAAAAGCCTATCCGTCGCAATTATCGGGTGGTCAAAAGCAACGTGTCGGTATCGCTCGGGCACTCGCATCGAACCCGGACGTTCTCTTATGTGACGAGGCAACGAGTGCACTCGATCCGAAGACGACGGACTCGATTCTTGAGTTACTCGTCGACATCAATGAAAAATTGAAACTGACGATTGTCTTGATCACACACGAGATGCACGTCATTCAAAAAATCTGTCACCGGGTCGCCGTCATGGAGGCCGGTAAAATCGTCGAACAAGGACCGGTCGCAGAAGTCTTCCGTCATCCGAAGCAAGCGATGACGAAGGAATTCGTCAAACAATTGACGTCGCCATCGGAAAACGAGTTGACGTTCGCGAAACTCCGCGAACGCTACCCAACCGGAAAAATCGTTCAGTTGACGTTCGTCGGATCGACGGCGGAAAGTCCGATCCTCGCGGAAGTCATGAAGGATTCACCCGTCCTGTTCAATATCATCGGCGGAAACGTCGGTCAATCACAGGAAGGGGCGCTCGGTACACTGTTCATTCAGTTAATCGGGGAAACAGAAGCAACACAAGCGGTCATCACGAAGCTTCAAGCCAGTGATGTTGAAGTGGAGGTGGATCACCGATGATTTCATTCTTTGACAACCTAGACTGGGACATGGTGTGGGAAGCGACAGGCAGTACGATCTATATGACGGCAGTCGCTGGTCTTTCGACATTCGTTCTCGGTTTGATCATTGGTTTATTATTGTTTGCGACAAATGAAGAATTGTTGTTCAAAAATCGGGCGTTTTATTCGATCTTGAGCTTGATCGTTAACGTCTTCCGTTCGATTCCGTTCATCATCTTACTGATCTTATTGATTCCATTTACGAAAGCAGTCGTCGGTTCGTTCCTCGGACCAACAGCAGCATTACCGGCACTGATTTTAGGAGCCGCACCGTTCTACGGTCGGATGGTTGAACTCGCACTTCGCGAAGTCGATAAAGGTGTCATCGAGGCAGCTGAATCGATGGGCGCGACGAAGTTCCAAATCATCTACAAAGTCTTAATCCCAGAAGCATTGCCTGCTATCGTTTCTGGTATCACGGTTACACTCGTTGCACTTGTCGGTTACACGGCAATGGCCGGAGTAGTCGGCGGAGGTGGACTCGGGGACATGGCCTTCATCGAAGGATTCCAGCGTTCTCAAAACGATGTCATCGTCATTGCGACCCTCTTAATCTTAGCAATCGTCTTCGTCATCCAAATCATTGGGGACTTACTGATCCGAGCAATCGATAAACGTTAATTCAAATTTTATTCATATTGGAGGAATCATTCATGAAAGTTTGGAAAAAATTCGTAGGTACTGCCGCTGTATCCGTTTTAGCAATCAGTCTTGCTGCTTGTGGCGAAAAATCATCAGGAAGCGACGACAAGACACTCGTCATCGGTGCTTCGAACGTACCGCACGCTCAGATCCTCGAACACGTCAAAAAGGAATATGAAGCAAAAGGCTACAAGCTTGAAATCAAGAAGTTCCAAGATTACGTGCTTCCGAACAAAGCGCTCGCTGAAAAAGAACTCGACGCGAACTACTTCCAGCACGTACCGTATCTCGAGCAACAAGAGAAAGAAAACAAATCGTATAAGTTTGCGAACGCAGGTGGCGTCCACGTTGAGCCACTCGGTATCTACTCGAAGAAATACAAGTCACTTGATAAGTTACCAAACGGTGCAACGATCTTAACGAGCTCAAACGTCGCGGAACGCGGTCGTGTCTTGACGTTCCTTCAAAACGAAGGATTAATCAAACTCAAAGACGGTAAAACGACAGACGCGCAACTCGGTGACATCGCGGAGAACCCGAAGAAACTCAAGTTCAAGACGAACATCGAAGCATCGCTTCTTCCGCAAGCTTACAAGAACAATGAAGGCGACGCCGTCCTCATCAACACGAACTATGCGATCGATAACGGTTTGAACCCGTTGAAAGACGCGATCGCGTCAGAAGATGAGTCTTCACCATACGTCAACATCATCGTTACACGTGATGGTGATGAAAAAGACAAGCGTGTCACAGCACTTCTTGACGTGCTGCACGAAAAGAAAAACCAAGATTGGATTCTCGACAAGTACAAAGGTGCGGTCGTTCCAGTCAGCAAATAAGTTCACCGAAGCCGGCATCCTTCCTATATAATGGAAGGATGCTTTTCATTTGTCTGAAACAGGGGTTAGGGGGAATCATATGCAACGCATACGTCAACTGCATCCGTTGACACTCGGGGTCTTGTTCGGGACGTTTTTCTCACGTCTCGGAACGTTCATTACGATGCCGTTTTTCGCTATCTACATGACGACCGTTCTGAAGTTTGATCCGGTCGATGTCGGCTGGGTTCTCAGTATTTCGGCGATCGCCAGTCTCGTTATGAGTTTCATCGGCGGTACATTGTCGGACCGGTATGGTCGCCGGGCGATGATGCTTGCCGGAACGATCGGGTTCGCGATCGTCTTCATCGCACTCGCGCAAGTCGAGACGTTCTGGGCATTCTTCATCCTCAGTGCCTTGAACGGAGTCTGTCGTTCGATTTTCGAACCATCCGCTCGTGCCTTGATCAGTGATACGACGGACGAAGCAAATCGGTTATTCGTCTTCAACATTCGTTACGCGATGATCAACATCGCAGCTGCGATCGGACCAGGAATTGCCTTACTGCTGAGTGCGGGGAATACGTCCGCAACGTTTTACATCACGGCGTTCGTCTATATGGCATACGGGGTGATGATTGGATTCTTATTTAAACGTCATCCAATCACCGAGACGCATGGTGGCAAGAAGGTCTCGTTCGGAGCGACGGTTCGTCTGTTGCGGACGGATATCGCCTTTACGCTCGCACTCGCCGGCATCATCTTCGGGGTCTTCGGCTACAGCCAGTTCAATTCGACCTTGCCTCAGTTCTTGACGGAGACGTCACTCCTTGAAGGCGGGAAGACACTCTATGCGATCTTGATCACGATCAATGCGATCACCGTCTTGATCGTGCAGTATCCGATCATGAAGTTCGGCGTCAAGACGTCACCGCTCGTTTCGATCACGACCGGGATTGCGACTGTTGCGATCGGACTGTTCGTCATGGGGAATGCAAACGCGATCTGGTGGATGATCGTCGCGATGTTCATCTTCACGTGCGGGGAAGTGATGATGTTCACGATGACCGACATCTTGACTGATCGCTTTGCGAAGCCGGAATTAAGGGGCAGTTATTTCGGGGCAATGGGCTTGACGTCGATCGGACAATCAATCGGTCCAATTGCCGGCGGACATTTATTAAGTTTATATGGAGCGGACCGTCCGTTACCGATTTTCGGGATTTTAGCGGGCTTGACATTATTCGGAATACCACTGCTCCTACTGTCACAACGGATTCATCGGACTTCGACGATCGAGGAACTGGAGGAACCGGTGAAACTTTCGAATGATTCTCAACAAAACGCATGATTTTGAGAAAAAACAACGAGCGATGACGCTTGAATAATACGCCATGTTTCTTTAAGATTAGAATGATACTAAATTAGTAACGCTCGTGTTCTGAATCGTCAGTCACGAAATGAATAGATGGAGGGATTCTAACATGAAGGCTTCACACTTGAAGATTGAAGATCTACACGTCGCGATCGACGGCAAGGAAATCTTGAAAGGCGTCAACTTGGAAATCAAAGGCGGGGAAATCCACGCGGTCATGGGACCAAACGGGACAGGTAAATCAACACTCGCATCAGCATTGATGGGTCACCCATCGTACGAAGTGACATCTGGTTCAGTCACACTCGACGGCGAAGACGTCCTCGACATGGAAGTCGATGAACGCGCACAAGCAGGTATGTTCCTCGCAATGCAGTACCCAAGCGAAATCAGTGGTGTTACGAACTCAGACTTCCTTCGTTCAGCAATCAACTCGCGTCGTGAAGAAGGCGATGAAATCTCACTCATGAAATTCATCCGTGAACTTGATTCACAAATGGGTCTTCTCGAGATGCCTTCAGAAATGGCACACCGTTACCTCAACGAAGGTTTCTCTGGTGGAGAAAAGAAACGTAACGAAATTCTTCAGATGATGATGCTTAAACCAGCAATCGCGATTCTCGATGAAATCGATTCAGGTCTTGATATCGATGCACTTAAAGTCGTTGCAAAAGGTGTCAACGAAATGCGTTCACCTGAATTCGGCTGCTTGATCATCACGCACTATCAACGTCTCTTGAA
Source organism: Exiguobacterium sp. UBA3968 (assembly GCF_002385115.1). Taxonomy (NCBI): domain Bacteria; kingdom Bacillati; phylum Bacillota; class Bacilli; order Caryophanales; genus Exiguobacterium; species Exiguobacterium sp. UBA3968. The sequence continues at coordinate 1,690,390 of NZ_DGCW01000005.1, read as the reverse complement.
CTATATCGAGCCAGACTTCATCCACATCATGATGGGCGGAAAAATCGTCATGTCTGGCGGTAAAGAACTCGCACATCGTCTCGAAGCAGAAGGTTATGACTGGGTTAAAAAAGAACTCGGCATCGAAGACGTCGAAATCGAAACAAAAGCGTAAGACGAGGGAGGAAGCATGATGACTGTAGAACTGAATCTTGCAGTAAATCGCGAGGCAGTGGCAGAACGTGCGACTCGCTTAGGGGAACCATCTTGGATGGTCGCAAAGCGTCAAGACGCGCTTGATCTTGCCCCAACGCTCGCATTGCCAAAAGTAGAAAAAATCAAGATCGAAGGCTGGAACTTCACAGAAGGTACGACGGAACTTGAAACCGTCACTGGTCTTTCTTCAGATATCGAAGCATTGATCGGCGAAAACCGTGATCATATGCTCGTCACGCGTAACGGACAACTCGTCCACGCGCAAAACAGTGAAGCGGCGAACGGCGTCATCTTCACGACGCTCGAAGACGCATTAAAACAACACCCGGAACTCGTCGAGAAGTACTTCATGACGGAAGGTGTTCAAGTCAACGAAGATCGTCTTGCGGCATTAAACGCAGCACTTCGTAACGGCGGTACGTTCCTTTATGTACCAAAAGGCGTCAAGCTGTCTGTACCGATGCAAGCAATCTACACGCTTGAGCAATCAGGCGCTGCCCTTTACCATCACGCAATCATCGTTGCAGATGCTGACAGCGAATTGACGTATATCGAAAACTTCGTCTCTTACGGTGACGAAGCGCATAACGTCAACGTCGTCACAGAAGTATTCGTCGAAGACAACGCAAAAGTTCTCTTTGGTGGTGTAGATACACTATCTAAGGGTGCCATCACGTATATGAACCGTCGCGGTGTCGTCAAACAAGGCGCGAAGCTCGAATGGGCACTCGGTCACATGAATGACGGTCACACGGTCACAGAAACAAAAACACACCTCGTCGGAAACGATTCGTTCTCAGATACGAAAGCCGTTACGGTCGGTCGTGGAGAGCAAAAACAAAACTTCAACGTCCGTACGGACCATTTCGGTAAAGGATCAGAAGGTTTCATCTTGATCCACGGTGTCCAAAAAGACGCAGCAACATCAATCTTCAACGGAACGTCGATGATCCATCACGGCGCTTCGAAATCAAACGGCGTTCAAACGGAACGTGTCCTCATGTTGTCGGAAAAGGCACGTGGTGATGCAAACCCGATCCTCTTAATCGATGAGGATGACGTCATGGCAGGACACGCGGCATCTGTCGGTCGTGTCGATGAACTACAACTCTACTACTTGATGAGCCGTGGTCTTTCACGGAAGGAAGCAGAACGCCTCGTCGTTCACGGATTCCTCCAGCCAGTCGTCTCGGAACTTGCGATTGACTCGGTGAAAGAACGTCTCGTTCAAGTCATCGAAGGGAAAGTAAACTAATATGGGAATCGATGCATCCATCCGCAATCAGTTTCCGATCCTCGACCAACAGGTCAACGACCGGAAACTCGTCTATCTCGATAGTGCGGCCTCTTCGCAGAAGCCGCTCGTCGTCATCAATGCGATTGACGACTACTATAAGACGATTCATTCGAATGTGCACCGTGGCGTCCATACGCTCGGAACACGAGCGACGGATGCGTACGAAGGTGCGCGTGAGAACGTTCGTCGTTTCATCCAGGCGCAACACCATGAAGAAATTATCTTTACCCGCGGCACGACGACGGCGATCAACATCGTCGCGTCAAGCTACGGCATGGAGCATGTCGAAGAAGGCGACGAAATCGTCGTCACGTACCTCGAACACCATGCGAATCTCATTCCGTGGCAACAAGTCGCTAAACGCAAAAAAGCGAAGTTGAAATACGTTGATTTGACAGCGGATGGTCGCGTGACGGTCGAAGCGGTCGAAGCACAACTGTCTGACCGGACGAAAATCGTCGCGATGGCACACGTCTCGAACGTTCTCGGTACAATCAATCCGATCAAAGAAGTCGCTCGTCTTGCGCACGCTCGTGGTGCCGTCATGGTCGTCGATGCTGCGCAAAGTGCACCACACCAACGGATTAATGTCACGGATCTCGATTGTGACTTCCTCGCTTTCTCCGCACACAAGATGTGTGGTCCGACAGGCGTTGGTGTTCTTTACGGGAAAAAGGCATTACTCAATGGGATGGAACCGGTCGAATTCGGTGGTGAGATGATTGATTACGTTGGTCTTGAAGAGTCGACGTTCAAACCGTCTCCATATCGTTTCGAAGCGGGTACACCGATCATTGCAGGTGCCGTTGGTTTATCGGCAGCGATTGATTTCTTAGAAGAGATTGGTCTAGAGAACGTCGAAGCACACGAACGTGAACTCGCGCAGTATGCGATGGCACAAATGCGTGACATCGACGGACTCACGATTTACGGTCCGGAAGAACGCGTTGGACTCGTCACGTTCAATCTCGGTGATGTCCATGCACATGACGTCGCAACCGTCCTTGATATGCAGGGAATCGCGGTTCGCGCCGGTCACCACTGTGCACAGCCCTTGATGCGTTGGCTCGGAGCGAGCTCGACGGCTCGCGCTAGCTTCTATCTCTACAACACGAAAGAAGAGGTTGACGCACTCGTGACAGGACTTCGCCAAACGAAGGAGTATTTCAGTCATGGATTTTAACAATCTCGATCACTTGTATCGTCAAGTGATCATGGATCACTATAAAACTCCCCGAAATCGCGGTGCGATCGAGGGGGGCGTCACGATCGACATGAACAATCCGACGTGCGGCGACACGATTCGTCTCCAGCTCGCGATTGAAGACGATGTCGTCCGTGATGCGAAATTTGACGGGGAGGGCTGCTCGATCAGCATGGCGTCTGCTTCAATGATGACGCAACTCGTCAAAGGTAAGACTATCGAAGAAGCCTTACGACTCGCGGATATCTTTTCGGACATGGTCCAAGGAAAAGACTATGACGACGAATCGTTCGACCTCGGGGACGTCGAGGCACTCTCGGGTGTCACGAAATTCCCGGCACGCATCAAATGTGCGACACTTGCCTGGAAGGCGCTCGAACGCGGCGTAGAAGAAGGGAAGTAAACTTCGGTCACAAGCAAGTAAGAGGAGGAAATGAACATGGCAAAGAACATGCCGGAAATTGGCGATTATAAATATGGTTTCCACGATCGCGATATCTCGATCTTCCGTTCTGGACGTGGCTTGACGACTGAAGTCGTCGAAACGATCTCGAAAATGAAGGAAGAACCACAATGGATGCTTGATTTCCGTTTGAAATCACTCAAGATCTTCAACGAACAAGCAATGCCAGCGTGGGGTGGCGATCTCTCAGAATTGAACTTCGACGATATCACTTACTACGTTAAGCCGTCTGAACGTGCAGAGAAATCGTGGGATGAAGTACCGGAAGAAATCAAACGTACGTTTGACAAACTCGGTATCCCAGAAGCAGAGCAAAAATACTTGGCAGGTGTCTCGGCTCAGTACGAGTCAGAGGTTGTCTATCACAACATGAAGGAAGACCTCGAAGAAATCGGTGTCGTCTTCAAAGATACAGATACAGCCTTAAAAGAGAACGAAGATATCTTCCGTGAGTACTTCGGAAAATTAATCCCGCCAACAGACAACAAGTTCGCAGCCTTGAACACAGCGGTCTGGTCAGGTGGATCGTTCATCTACGTACCAAAAGGCGTCAAGGTCGACACGCCGCTTCAAGCCTACTTCCGGATCAACTCGGAAAACATGGGTCAATTCGAGCGGACGTTGATCATCGTTGATGACGAAGCATCGGTTCACTACGTCGAAGGATGTACAGCACCGGTCTACACGACGAACTCGCTTCACTCAGCGGTCGTTGAGATCTTCATCAACAAGAACGCTTACTGCCGTTATACAACGATCCAAAACTGGGCGAACAACGTCTACAACCTCGTTACGAAGCGTGCGATCTGTGAAGCTGGCGCAACGATGGAATGGGTCGATGGTAACATCGGTTCGAAACTGACGATGAAATACCCAGCCGTCATCCTCAAAGGTGAAGGTTCACGTGGTATGACATTGTCAATCGCAATCGCAGGTAAAGGTCAACACCAAGATGCGGGTGCGAAGATGATTCACTTAGCACCGAACACATCGTCGACGATCGTCTCGAAGTCGATCTCAAAACACGGTGGTAAAGTCACGTACCGCGGTATCGTTCACTTCGGACGTAAAGCGACAGGTGCACGTTCGAACATCGAATGTGATACGCTCATCATGGATAACCAATCGACGTCGGATACGATTCCGTACAACGAAATCCTCAACGATAACATTTCGCTCGAGCACGAAGCGAAAGTCTCGAAGGTCTCGGAAGAGCAATTGTTCTACCTCATGAGCCGCGGGATCTCACAAGAGGAAGCAACGGAAATGATCGTTATGGGCTTCATCGAGCCATTCACAAAAGAACTTCCAATGGAATATGCGGTCGAAATGAACCGTCTCATCAAGTTCGAGATGGAAGGTTCAATCGGATAATTCGTCTTACTCTCTCATCTGCGGATGAGGGAGTTTTTTCATGACTTGAGGAAAACGGGTATAGAGTGAAAAAGGAGGGGTTACTATGCGTGATATCGTTTATTCCTTTCAAGTCTCGCTTGACGGTTATATCGAGGATGCGTCAGGCAGCATCGATTTCGCTTCACCGGATGCGGAACTGCATCAGTACTTCAACGATTATGAGAGAGCGTTCGATACCCATGTCTATGGACGTCGTTTGTATGAAATGATGCAGTACTGGGAGACAGCGGATCAAGAAGACGAGCCGATCATCGTTGAGTATGCGAAAACGTGGCAGGCGCTTGAGAAGATCGTCTTCTCGCGAACGCTCGACGCTGTCGAAGGAAAGGCGCGTCTAGCGACCACGTCGCTTACCGAGGAACTTCAAGCACTAAAATCCCTACCTGGGAAGCAGATTGCGATCGGGGGAGCGACGCTTGCTGCTGAAGCGATTGAGCTTGGACTCGTCGATCGCTATCATGTTGTGATCTATCCTGTTCTACTCGGAGATGGGAAACGAATGTATCCAGTGTTTGATCAATCACAAGCGCTACGGTTAGTCGAGACACACGTCTTTAAATCGGGATGTATCGCGTTAGCTTACGAAAAAATCTAGTCTTTATAAAAAGAGTCTCTTATTTCAAAAGAGATTCTTTTTTTTGTGACATTCAATAAAATTTGGATATTTTCATTTAATATGGGCGAAAATAGATTATAATAACTTTTGTAAAAAATCTATAAAACTGATTAAGGTGTGAAAAAATGAAATTTTATCAGGAAATTCCAGTCATTCGATCGATTGCGGCAATTTTGGTCGTCGCTGTCCATGTCATCGCTGGTCTCTATTATTCCCAAGGAGAATTTACAAACGAGGCAATCGGTTATATCAACCAGTTTGCTCGAATCGGTACGCCGATTTTTGCCATCATCAGTGCTTTTCTATTGATGTCGATGGTCCAGCGCAAAGGATTTAATCTTGGAACATTCGTTAAATCGCGTTTTTCTAAAATTTTCATCCCTTATCTGATTTGGAGTACCGTCTATCTCGTGTATCGTTTTCATGTAGAAGATAGTTTGAAGCCGGGTGTGCCGTTATCGGAGTACTTCCTTTATGGAACGGCGAACTTCCATTTGTACTTCATTTTGACTGTGCTTCAGTTTTATGTCGTCTTTCCATTTCTCGTAAGATTCAAGAAAGGAACCATGCTACTTGTTGCAACAGTGGTTGCGATGGGCGTCAACTATTTCTGGCTGACGTCAGGAAGCTTAACGACGAATAACGACTTCCTCAATCAAGTCGTCAACAGTCGCTCTTTCTTACTTAACTGGATCGCGTATTTCATGATGGGAATTACATACGCTGTTTATTATGAAGAAATACAACAGATTCTAAAACGTCATCGGACGATCTTGTTGCTCATCAGTGGATTGATTTTAGTTGATATTTGGGTCAGTATTGATTTGAACCGAATTTATACTTCTACGAATCTTGCGAACCTCGTGTATATCCCGTTCGTTCTTGTCGTTTTGAATTATGCTTTTCAATATGTGCAGAGAGATGCGACAGCAATGCGACTCTTTCAAACGATTGGAACACATTCGATGGGCATCTATCTGATTCATCCGCTCGTCATCCGCGGAATCGGTCGAACAGATCTCTTTGCTTACTTCGACTCTGCGAGTATGTTCGTTTGTGCGATGATCGTCACGCTTGCAGCTTCGATTTCTGTATCGTATGTCATCAGTCTATTGCCCTACGGTAACTATATCGTTCCGGTACCGAAACGAAGAGCGCCTGCTCCAAAAATCGTTGAGGCACAGACTTCTGCTTCATAATGAAAATCGTTAACTAGACATCCTTTTCCTTCCTGCATGAGTAGGGAGGAGAGGGATGTCTTTTTTCTGAAAAAAGAGTGTTTGCTTAGGAAGCATTGAAGAAGAAATCCTGGATTCTGCTATGCTATGATGAATAGGTAGAATAGAACACGCGAGGGGGAAGAGAGCATGATATATATCGGTGTCACGGGCTGGGGAGATCATGATAGTCTCTACTTGACCCCGCAAGATCGAAAAGAAAAACTAGCTGCCTATGCTGGGCACTTTCCAGCAGTTGAGGTCGACTCGACGTTCTATGCGATTCAACCAGAACGAAACTATGAGAAATGGGTATCTGAGACACCGGACGGTTTCCGCTTCATCATTAAGGTCCACCGCGCGATGAGTGGGCACGACCGGGAAAATAAAGATCCGCTCGGACCAATTTTTGAACAATATATCACGTCGATTGAACCGATGCGTAAGAGTGGAAAAATTGCGGCAATCCTTGTCCAACTTCCACCATGGTTCGATGTCAGTAAATTGCACTTGGAATACTTGCAAACGATCCGAAAATCGCTTGCTGGACTGCCAGTCGCGATCGAATTCCGAAATCCATCGTGGTACTCGGAAGCCTATCGTGAGCGGACGCTCCGTTTTTTGAAGGAACATCAGTTCATCCATACGATTTGTGATGAACCGCAGACGGAAGACGGTTCCGTACCATTCGTACCTGTCGTGACGCAGGAGACGGCATTCATTCGATTACATGGACGAAACAAGGCCGGTTGGTTAAAGAAACCGGGTCAAAGTAGTGACGATTGGCGAAAAGTCCGCTGTCTCTATCGTTACTCAGAAGATGAGCTACAGGAACTTGCAAGTCACGTCCGCGACGTTGCAGCGGAAGCAAAGGATGTCTATGTCTTTTTCAATAACAACTCAGCAGGAGATGCTGCCCCGAATGCGAAACGATTAATCGAAATTCTTGATCTCGACTATGAACTCGCGCCGCGACAAATCTCTTTGTTTTAAATCATCAAGGGGGGCTTCTGCATGAAGTTACACATCATTCACTATAATGATTTGCACTCACACTTCGACATGTGGCCTCGCTACATGTCATTCGTCAAGGAACACCGGACGTATGATTCGCTTGTTTTTGATTTAGGCGATCATGCTGACCGTGTCGATCCAGCGACGGAAGCGACAAAAGGAAAAATTAATACGCATTTATTGAACGCGTTGATGCCGACTGCTGTGACGATCGGAAACAATGAAGGGATTACGTTTCCGCACGACTGGTTAGCAGACCTCTATACGGAAGCAGACTTTCCAGTCCTTGTCTCGAATTTAGAAGCACCATTCGCTAAGCAAGGTGTCATTCATGAGTTACCGACGGGAAAAGTCGGTGTTTTTGGTCTGACGGCACCTTATATTGAACTATACGGATTACTCGGTTGGACGATCGAAGAACCATTTGACGTCGCGGCGCGCGAGATCGAACGTTTGCGCCAGGAAGTCGACGTCCTGATTTGTTTAAGTCACCTCGGATTTTATCAGGATGAAGAACTTGCGATGCGCTTTCCAGAACTTGATTTAATCATCGGTGCGCATACGCATCATGTCCTCGATGATGGTGTCGTCAAGAACGGTGTCTTAATCACGCAAGCCGGAAAACACGGTCAGTATGCGGGTGAGATTTATATGAATACGGATACGGGTGAGAAAGAAGCAGTACTTCATTCCCTACACGATTACGTTGAGGATGAGGCGACAGCGAAATTACTCGATCGAGAACAATATCTGGCGGAACAACAGATGAAGGAACCGATTGGCGAGACAGCGGGTCTAGCCAATGATTGGTTCAGTGAGTCGCCGTTTTCACAGTTGCTCGTCGAGACGATGCGCGACTGGTGTGAGGCAGATATCGCTTGTGTACCAGCCGGTATTCTGCTCGGGTCGCTTCCACCAGGTCCCGTCTCTGCCTTTGATTTACATCGACTCTGTCCACATCCGATCAATCCTTGTAAAGTCACGATGACAGGAATGGAATTACAAACATTCCTCGATGAAGTCAACAAAGAACAGTTCGAGCACTTAAAGGTTCGTGGTCTTGGATTCCGAGGAAAGTTGATGGGACGGATGCATTATGCTGGTTTGGCGGATCATCAACCGCTTGAGCTAACACGCGATTATTCTGTCGTCTTGCCGGATATGTTTACGTTCGGTCCATTATTCCCGGCCATCAAAGAGATGCCAAAAGAATATTTCATGCCTGAATTGTTGCGTGATTTGTTGTTTGAACGCTTATCGGAGAAGTCGGAATATAATGAATTGCATGTTCGCAAACCCTGATTGTTTGTTATACTAAAGCAGACTTAATTGACTTTTTGGGGATGAAGGGGGAAGCGAAACCATGGGACGCGGAGAAATCCAACGTAAACCGGAATGGTTGAAAATCAAGCTGAATACGAATGAGACCTACACAGAATTAAAGAGTATGATGCGCGAGAAAAAGCTACATACTGTCTGTGAGGAAGCAAAGTGTCCGAATATCCACGAGTGTTGGGCGGTACGCCGGACGGCGACGTTCATGATCCTCGGAAGTATCTGTACACGTGCGTGCCGTTTTTGCGCCGTGACGACAGGACGTCCGAACGAACTCGATCTCGAAGAACCAAAACGTGTCGCGGAATCGGTCCGTTTGATGAACCTGAAGCACGCGGTCATCACAGCGGTCGCACGCGATGATCTGAATGATTTCGGAGCAGGCGTTTACGCTGAGACGGTTCGTGAAGTTCGTCGGATGAACCCGGAGACATCAATCGAAGTCTTACCTTCAGACATGGGTGGGAATTTCGAAGCTCTGAAAACATTGATTGACGCACAACCAGACATTATGAACCATAACATCGAGACGGTTCGCCGTCTGACGCCGACTGTTCGTGCAAAAGCCACATACGACCGGACGCTTGAATTCCTTCGTCGTTCGAAGGAGCTCGCACCTGAAATTCCAACGAAGTCGAGCTTGATGCTTGGTCTTGGTGAGACATGGGAAGAGATTCTCGAAACGATGGATGATCTTCGCGCAAACAACGTCGACATCATGACGATCGGTCAGTATCTCCAACCGACGAAAAAGCACCTCGACGTCATCAAGTACTATACACCGCAAGAATTCGCTGAACTGAAACAGATTGCGCTTGGTAAAGGCTTCTCACACTGTGAAGCTGGTCCACTCGTTCGTTCATCGTATCATGCAGATGAGCAAGTCAACGCAGCGAAAAAGAATAAAACAGCACTTCCGATCGACTAACGATCAACGACCGTTCGAGCAGCTGACTCGGACGGTTTTTCGTCTGTCAGGAGAAATGGAATATGCTATGATAAGAACAGCAGGAGGTGGGAATAATGATACAAGTCAATCGGGAACGTTATGAAGTCGTCGAAGAGAAACGGGAAGGCTTTAATGAAGAAGCCTTCATCGGTCGTTTCAGCGATGTCCTTGAAAAATATGATTATATCGTGGGCGACTGGGGGCACGGTCAATTACGACTACGTGGCTTCTATGAGGATCAACACGAGAAAGCGACATTCGATACAAAGATTTCGCATGTGGCTGATTATCTCTACGAATACTGTAACTTCGGATGTGCCTATTTCATCGTCAAGAAGGTCGGATTGGTAGAAGGAGAAGAAGCACCACCTCGCTTCGACGGTTCTTCATCCAATACGTTGAAGTTGAAACGGAAGTTCGCACCTGCACCAGACAAGACGGAAGGCGAGTAATCAAACTGTCATACAGAAAAGCGTTTTTATTGGAAGGAATTCGGCTATTACTATAAGTATCACGTACCTATAGGAGGAATCATCCATGCGAATCGTTGGAATTTACTCATCCGTACCAGAAGTCGTCAGTGCCGTGCACGATCTCCGTGTTGCGGGTGTCGTCTCGACTGATTTAAAAGTCTTAGCACACGACAAATACGATCTCGAACAAATAGAGGAATTGGCGGATCTAAACAACCAACAGACATCCACGCGTCTATCGCAGGAAGATCATCGTAATCTATGGCAGGAAATCAAGAGTATCTTCAAAAAAGATGAATCGGTCTCTCATGGAGATGTCATCCACGGAAGTGGCTTGACGAAGGAAGACGTCGATCGTGCGAATCATGCAGTCGAAAGCGGTCAATTCGTGTTACTTGTCGGTGATGAAGCGGATCAGCATTCAGAGCGCCGTGCTCATGACGAGTCAGATAATACGAATGTCTTTAGCGGACCGAACACATTAAATGAACGAAACGATCGTCTCTTATAAGACAAAAAAGCCTTCGTCCGCGACGAAGGCTTTTTTCATAGACCGATATAAGCGCGAAGATACATTTCGAGTTCCGTTGCCGCATCGTCTTCGACGTCAAACGCTGTTGCGATGTAGCCGGGTTCATCGAAATCATCCGCGCCGATGATTGCATAGCGATTCGATAAGAGATTCAAGACGAGAATCTTACCGTAAAAATGTTCCGAATGCGTGATGGCGAGATCAAACCGACTGGCTTCTCCAATCCAACTGACGAAGCGTGTCTTCGTTTGTTCGACATCATCGTATAAAAAATCACGTTCTTCCATCATTCAGCTTCCCTCATTTCCCTAACGTCTGTTTCAGATTAAAGGGTTTGGGGGACTTTTTGCAAGTATGGTTTACGCGATAAGCTATGCTCGGCGATCACTTTTCGGATTGTCCGTGTTTTCGAACGCATGACGAGAGATGTCGTTTCAACGATATCATCCGTCAAGAACTTCACGCCATCGAGCATTTCGCCTGTCGTGACGCCTGTTGCTGCGAAGATGCAGTCGTCGCTTTTGATCAGGTCGTCGAGCGTTAAGAGTTGAAGTGGATCCGCTAGACCCATTCGGATGACGCGAGCTGTTTCTTCTTCGTTCAATGGATGTAAGCGTGCTTGCATATCGCCACCCATCGCTTTGACGGCAGCAGCCGTGATGACACCTTCAGGCGCACCGCCTGTTCCGATGAAGATATCAATTCCTGTCGCAGGAGAAAGTGGTGCGATTCCAGCTGAGACATCACCGTCTTCAAACAGACGGACGCGTGCGCCCATCCGCATCGCTGCTTCGCGGAAATGATCATGACGTGGACGGTCTTGCATGATGACCGTGACGTCCTCGATCCGTTTATTGTTATATTGTGCTGCCTTTTCGATGATGACTTCAAGCGGGTCGTCGAGTGAGACGTGCCCTTTCAAGTTCGGTCCGACTGTTAATTTATCCATATACATATCGGGTGCGTGGAGCAGGGCGCCTTGATCGGCGACGGCGATGACGACCATCGCATTGCCAAGTCCTTTAGCGACGATGTTCGTTCCTTCGAGCGGATCGACGGCGATATCAACGATTGGACCGTTCGCTGTTCCGACACGTTCGCCGATGAAGAGCATCGGTGCTTCGTCGAGCTCGCCTTCACCGATGACGACTGTTCCGTTCATGTTGACCGTGTTCAAGACTTCGCGCATCGCAGTCGTTGCTGCGTCATCCGCTTCATTTTTCTTACCGCGACCAATCCATTGAGCAGAAGCTAGTGCTGCTGCTTCCGTAGCGCGTACGATTTCCAGTGCGAGTTCCCGTTCCATGTATATAACCTCCACGTCACCAATGTGACATACTATTTTCAGCAAAAATCTAAATTGAGGATAACACATTGGGGAATGTGATGCAAATGACCTTTCTGCTTTTCAGGATTGCTGGATAACGATAAAATGGAGAATGTGAGGGGGAATGAAGATGTATTTCGTCAATCGTCAAAAAATCGAAGAGACGGTCGTCTGTTATGAGACAGCACTTCGACAAAGTAAGGAAATTACGGGGGATCCGGTGACGACGGCACTGGCTATGGAGCGGATCGGTTTTTTAGTCATCGAGAGTGTCATCGATATCGGAAACAGTATGATTGATGGATTCATCATGCGGGATCCGGGAAGTTATGAAGATATCATCCTCATCCTAGAAGATGAGAAGGTGATTGATGGACCGCTTGCGACGAGTCTGAAAAAGCTCGTTGCGTTACGTACGTTGATCGTCCGGTCATTCACACAGTCGAGTATGGCGGAGATTCGGGCGATACTTGAGACAGAGGAAGCAGAACTACGTCGTTTTCCGGAAGCGATTCGCCGGTATATCGAGACAGAACTCGGACCGGTGTCTGCATTTTTACCAAACGAGGAGTGAGTCAGGATGAAGGCAAAAGGCTATTTATTTGATTTAGATGGAACGATGTATAACGGAACGGAACCGGTAAAAGAAGCGGTCGATTTCGTCAATCGTCTGCAAGCAGAGGGCATTCCGTACTTGTTCGTGACGAATAACGCGTCGATGACGGCAGAAGCCGTGGCAGAGAAACTACGCGGGATGGGTGTTCATTCCGATGCGAAACACGTTTTGACGAGTGCGATGGCGACTGGTCGTTATATTGCTGACCTGTCACCAAAAGCGCGCGTCTATGCGATCGGAGAAACAGGACTGATCGACGCGCTTGAACGAGAAGGGTTAGACGTCGTCGCAACCGAAGCGGCAGATTACGTCGTCATCGGTCTCGATCGTCAAATCACGTACGAAAAACTCGCTGTTGGTGCACTTGCGATTCGTGCCGGTGCCCGGTTTATTTCAACGAACGGTGATATCGCGATTCCGACCGAACGTGGTTTCCTGCCAGGTAATGGTGCTTTGACGTCCGTCCTGCGCGTGACGACGGAGAAGGAACCGTTCTTCATCGGTAAACCAGAACCAGTCATGGTCGATATCGCGACAGAAATGATTGGTCTGTCAAAAGAAGACGTCATCATGGTCGGAGACAACTACCATACGGACATTCTTTTCGGGATCAATGGAGGTATCCGGACGATGCACGTCAATTCTGGCGTCCATACACCAGTCTTCATTCAAGGGCAGGATCGTCAACCGACATACATGGTTGATACGTTAGCTGAATGGATTCTATGAATCAAAAAATCCCGAACGAGAATTCGTTCGGGATTTCATGTATTAGAAGACTTGTTCGACTTCGACGACGCCAGCGACTTCTTCAAGAAGGGCACGTTCGATACCGGCCTTCAATGTGATTGTTGAACTTGGGCAGCTACCACAAGCTCCCATCAAACGGAGTTTTACGATTCCGTCTTCTACATCTACGAGTTCAACGTCTCCTCCATCACGAAGAAGGAACGGACGCAATTTTTCAAGAACTTCATTCACTTGATCAAACATTTCCATGCGTAAACACATCCTTTCGTATAGTTTCATTGTAACAGGGTTGAAAAATGTTCTCAATCTGGAAAACTTGTATACTAAAGAGGAGTGAATTGAAAAGGGGGACTTCAAGATGGAAATCACGGTTTACGGAACAGCGGTCACCTGTCCGAGTTGTGTCGGGGCACCTAGCTCGGAAGAGACATTCAGTTGGCTACAAGCCGTCCTCGGGCGGAAATATGAGCAAGCGATGACGCTTCGCTATGTTGATTTCGAGACAGCAACATCAGATCAATGGACGGAAGCGCTGAAAGAGGATGTCTATTTTTATCCACTGATCGTGCTCGATGATGAGATGATTGATGAGGGGTACGTCAAACTCAAGACGATCACAGCGGCAATCGATGCGAAGCTGAATCAGGCGGGATGAACGAAAAAGAGGTATCCCAAAGCTTGGGACACCTCTTTTGCTCATTTAATCTTTTTGTGTTTCCATAAGACACCGGACTTCAAGAGACGTGGGACTTTCCCCGTCAGTGCTTGTTTGCCCATGACGATTCCGAAACCATCTGATTTTCCGAGTGAACCGAGCATCCCGCGCAGTTTAATTTCTGGCAGCTTCGGTAATTTCTTTCCTTGCCACTTGGCTTGTAAGACATCGACGACTTGTTCTGCCTGATGTTCTGCGAGTTGACCACTTGGTGCATACGGTAGACTTGCACAATCACCGATGACGAAGACGTTATCGTATTCCGGTACGTGATGATGTTCCGTCAATTTGATCCGACCGCCACTATCCGCAGCAAAGCCGAGATCGCGTACAACTTTGACCGGCTGCGTACCAGCTGTCCAAATCGTTAAGTCGGATGGATACGTATCGTCGCCGTTTCGCACATCGTCCGCTGTGACGAGCGTGACATTCGAGTTGTTGATGACTTCAACATCATGTTCCTCGAACCATTCCTGAACGTAAGACGAGACTTTATCGGATAAGAACGACAAGACGGATGGACCGCGGTCGAATAGACGAATCGTCAAATCCTTCCGGCTCTCATGTAGTTCACTGGCGAGTTCGACACCAGATAGACCAGCACCGACGATCGAGACAACGGATTCCGGTGACAGACCATAAATCGCTTGTTGTGTCTTCCGTGATTCTTCTAGTGTCTGGATGCTGTATGTAAATTCTTGAGCACCCGGAATGTTGTGGTATTTATCCTCGCAACCGAGGGCGATGATTAAGTCATCATAGAATAATTCTGATCCGTCCTGCAGATGGACTGTATTCGTCTCTGGTGAGATTTTGATGACATGTCCATATTTATAGGTAAGATGTTTCCCCTCCGGAAATTCAATCCGGACATCCCGATCTGATAATGTACCTGCTGCGAGTGCGTAGTATTCCGTTTTGAGTGCGTGGTACGGTAGACGGTCGACGAGCGTGACGGCAACTTCCTCGTCCTTGAATCGCTCACAAATCCGCATTCCACCATAACCTCCGCCGAGTACGACCAACTGCTTCATAACGTAAAATCCCCCTTAGTTCCCCTAAATCAGTCTGACCTTGTATAATACGACATGAGGCAGGTCGTTTCCTGCTTGAAGGAGGAAAAAAAGTGAATCCGATTATTGAATTTTGTATTAGTAACTTAGCGGCTGGTACACAGGTCGTCATGGAGCAACTTGAACGTGACCCGAATGTTGACGTCGTCGAATACGGTTGCCTCGGTTATTGCGGGATTTGTTCGCTTGACCATTTTTGTCTCGTAGATGGTGAGACCGTCGTAGGTGAAACGCCGGAAGAGTTGCTTGAAAAGATTTATCTGAAAATCGAAGAGAATGAGCTGTGAGCATGGACGGCCAAAAAATCCCCTCGTTCGTCTGAACGAGGGGATTCGTGTCCGTCAGCGGGCGCAGCTTTTCGGATCAGGCAGATTGTTGGCGGCGCATCATCCATGGGCGTAGTTTCAAGAACAATGGAATGAAGAGTGCCGAGATGAACAAAGCCTTGATGACGTTAAACGGTAAGATACCGGCAGTGATCGCTGTCCATTTGACAGCTGGATCCGCCATGTAATCCATACCGAGGAACCATGCATACGCTGGAAGGATCAAGATATAGTTGAGGATCGCAAGACCGAGTGCCATCGTGATCGTACCAGCGACGAGACCAGTTGCGAGACCTTGTGTTGATTTCTTTTTGTGGTAGAACCAGCTGACAGGTAGTACGAATGCGACGCCTGCAGCGAAGTTCGCGAATTCTCCGACCGGAACACCACTTCCGCGGAAGATGTAGTATAACACGTTCTTCAATGCTTCGACGATGACACCTGCGACCGGTGAGAACATGATCGCTGCGACAAGAGCAGGAACATCACTGAAGTCGATCTTCAGATAGTTTGGTAAGAACGGTAGTGGAAAATTGATAAGCATAAGAACAAATGAGATTGAACCTAACATTGACAGAGTGACCATTTTTTGTGTGCGTTTCATACGAGTATTGTCTCCTTTTGCTCGTTCCTCTCGATGAAGTATTGGCATGACTGCGACCATAAAGAAACCCCTATTGATCAGATCAACAGGGGAGAAGTCCGCATTAAATAAACCTAATCGATTATTGCAAAATCGATCAAATTCAAACTCATGCCGCCATCTTCTCCCATCCAGACTGTACTGTCGGCTCCTGAATTACACAGAATCAGCAAATAGCGCCCTATTCGCTCGCGGGCTTCAACTTAAAAAGAGTTGTTTACCGCCGGTCGGGAATTTCACCCTGCCCTGAAGATGGAACGATTATTTTATTGTACATACCATTTATACAACGAATTCAAGATAGTTTCAAGCAACTAGGTTTCGATTCGCTCAGAAGTTGCGTATACTAAAGAAAAGGAAGGTGATGACATGATCCATTTAACGGAGGCAGCAGCGCTACAAGTCCAGGACATGATGGCGCAGGCACCAGCAGATGAACGAAATCTTCGGATGCTCGTCCAAGGTGGTGGATGTAGTGGTCTGTCGTACGGAATGGGATTCGATCAACAAAAAGAAACGGATCTCGTTTTTGAACAGCACGGCGTGACCGTCATCGTGGACGAAAAGGATTATCCGGTCGTCAAAGGACTGGAAATCGATTATAAACAGTCAATGCTCGGCGGCGGATTCACGATCACGAATCCGAATGCCATCGCAACGTGTGGTTGCGGAACATCATTCCGGACAGCAACGAATGCTGGGACACCGGGTGGCTGTTAATGAATCCAATCGTGGACATCGTCCACGATTTTTTTGTTGCTCTCATACAGGAGACTTGTTGAGTTTACTCGAAATATTACAGAGAGTGAATGCTACTACGAACAGGGAGGGCTTCAGGATGAGAAAAGTATTGATCTTCGGGGGGACACGCTATTTCGGACGACGCTTAGCAATTCGTTTAGCCGATTCGGGGGATGATGTGACGATCGTCACACGCGGTGAGCATACTCCACCCGTCGCGAAGGGCTTGACATTTTTTAAAGGAGACCGAACGTCAAGTAGTACGATGAAGGATCTAAGTCAACAGCACTGGGATGTCATCTATGACAACATCTGCTTCACGCCGTATCAAGCCAAGCTCGCGATCGACGCGTTTGAAGGAAAAGTCGGACGCTATGTGTTGACGTCGACGATGTCTGTTTATGAAGACGGTGGTGCGAAGATCACGGAACGCGCCTACAATCCGTTTCCCGGGAAATATGATCTTGAGAAGGAACATGGGTATGGCGAAGGAAAGCGCCAAGCGGAGAGTTATTTCTTCCAACGCGCGACCTTCCCTGTCGTTGCCGTTCGTTTTCCTGTTGTCCTCGGGCCAGACGATTATACGGAACGACTTGTCTTCCATATCAAACGCGCGCTTGACGGTCGTCCGATTATCGCTGAAAACAACTATGCGAAGATGGGCTACATCTCAAGTTATGAAGCCGCTGCCTTTCTTGAGTGGTGTGGTCGTTCGGAATTGACAGGACCAATCAACGCTGCGAGTGACGGCGTCCTATCGATTCAAGACCTGATGGATAAAATCGACCATATTGCGGGAACGACGAGCCAAATCGTCGCAAAAGGAGAGGATGAATCGCCACTTGCGCCAGAACGCGATTTCTATATGGACACGACAGCTGCGAAAGAAGCGGGCTATCTGTTCCAACATATCGATGACTGGCTCGATCGTTTGATTGAAGAGGAGGTGCGCAATCACCAATGATGCAGTTGATGAAACCAACTCTTGCGTGGGAAACGGAGTACCGCGCCTTTTTAGAAGACTGGCGAGAGTCAGGCGAAACGATCGTACCGGAAGCGGTCGGGGATACGTATGAACCGCTCGCTACCTATTTCGCGGAGCTTAAAGAAATGGAAACGACAGTCAGAGAAGGTCTTGTCACGCATTCGACGTACTGGATGGTTGATGGACAACGAATTGTCGGCGCACTGAACTTCCGGCATGATTTAACGGAGAACTTGAAGTTGTATGGTGGACATATCGGATACGGGATCCGACCATCTGAGCGTCAGAAAGGGTATGCGACGACAGGTCTTCAGCTTGCGCTTGAAGAAGCACGTCAGCGTGGACTTGATCAAGTGCTATTGACGTGTGGTGTTGATAATCTCGCATCACGTCGTGTCATCTTAGCGAACGGCGGACAGGAAATCGAACCAACTGTTCGCAATGGACGCGAGACACGTCGCTTCATTATCCCGTTATGAGAATTCGTGAAGCACGTCTTGAAGATGCGTCGACTATTGCGCGCGTTCATATCGATGCCTGGCGGGAGACGTATCAAGGGATCATCCCTGACTCTTATTTAGCACAGTTGTCTTACGAGAAACGGACGAAACAATGGGAGCAGACGTTAGTCGATCAGCGCGTGTATGTTGTGGAGTTAGAAGACGAAGTCGTTGGCTTTGCGCAAGGTGGACCAAATCGAAGGGATGCGCGTGAAGGAGAACTCTACGCGATTTATGTTTTGCGAGCTTCTCAAGGGCATGGGCTCGGGAAGGCATTGTTTCAACGTATCATCGAGGACTTGGCGGAATACGAGTCAATGCAGGTTTCTGTCTTGCGGGATAATCCGGCGTGCCAGTTTTACGAGCGATTCGGCGGTCAGCTCTTCGAAGAATCGATGATTGAGCGTGGTGGGGTGGAACTCGTGCAGCGGGTTTACCGGATGCCTGTTAAAAGATCATTCGTATGAAATCGGACGTTTCAACATCTTCGCTTTCCTCAGGCGGGATGTAAGCCGCGCCAGTTCCCATTCCATGTGATCTGTCGGGTCTTCCTTATCCCTGACGGAAGCACACATCGTGCTTCCTTTTCCTGTAGGAGTCAAAGATGTTTGGTCACGTCCTAGGTGTGATTCCATCAAAATAAGAGGTCGGACTCCGGTATGTTATCCAGAATTCGACCTCTTATTTGTTTGCAGCCATTCATTTATCTCAAGAATGATTCGTTACTTTTTCGAACAGACTCGTCGAGTGTTGCGGGTGACGAGCCGATGGATCGACAAGAAGTTTCGCCTGGTTGACGGCAATCGGTGCTTCACCGAAGCCTGTTGCGATCAATTTGACGCGTCCTTCGTAAGTCGCAATATCTCCACAAGCGAAGACGCCCGGAATCGCAGTCTCCATCTTCGAGTTGACGCGAATCGAATTGCGTTCGAACTCGACTTCCCATTCTTTGATCGGTCCGAGTGACGAGACGAAACCAAAGTTGCAGACGACATCGTCAGCAGCAACGACGACGACTTCGCCACTTTCAGCATGTTTGAACGTCATCGTCTCGATGTGCGTCTCACCTGTGACCGATTCGAGCGTATACGGCGTCATGACGTTAACGGATGAGTCATGTAATAGTTCGACCGAATGTTCATGGGCACGGAACTTATCGCGACGGTGGACGAGCGTGACAGATTTGGCAATCGGTTCAAGCATCAATGACCAGTCGACTGCTGAATCGCCACCACCAAGCAGGACGACTTGACGATCCTTGAAACGTTCCATGTCGTTGACGAAATAGTGCAAGTTTGTTTCCTCGAAGCGTTCCGCGTCCGCGACACCGAGTGGGCGCGCAGCGAACGAACCGTTCCCTGCTGTCAAGATGACGGTCTTCGTATAATGCTCGCCTTTGTTCGTGACGAGGCGGATGATCCCATCATCCATCCGTTCATAAGCGATGACTGTCTCACCGAGCACATACGTCGGATCAAATTCATTCGCTTGTTCAAGTAGCCGATCGACTAGTTCCTGCGCTTTTACTTTTGGAAAACCGGCGATATCGTATATATATTTTTCAGGATAAAGCGTAGCGAGTTGACCACCTAATTGAGGTAGACTCTCGATGACCTTCGTCTTCATCTGGCGCATTCCTGAATAAAACGCGGTGAACAGTCCTACCGGACCGCCGCCGATGATCGTGACATCATATGGTTGGTACATCTGATTCCCTCCTAGCATTGGATAGGTCTATTATATAGGAAGTAGGGGGTTCAGGTGCAAGTACGGAACATCTCACATTTTTTTAAAGGAAATTACATTTTTCTTTTGCAATCATTCTTAAAAAGTGTTTCAATAGGCTTATAGACATGTGAACATTATTTGAACAAAGTTTTTGAACATTCGTCTGTAATTGAATGTGAAGAAAATCACAACAAAACTACGATTCGTAAGGAGTATCAGAACATGAACACACCTAACATTGTTATTCTTGGAGCGGGCTACGGTGGATTGATCACAGCAGTCAACCTTCAAAAGAAACTCGGCGTCGATCAAGCGAACATCACGTTGATTAATAAACACGACTATCATTACCAAACAACTTGGTTGCATGAACCAGCTGCAGGTACGATGTCTGCGGAGCAAGCACGCATCTACATCAATGATGTCATCAACCCATCACGCGTCAAACTTGTCAAAGGTATCGTTGAGAAAGTCGACACGGCTGCTAAAACGGTTCTTTTACAAGATGGCGGAACAGTTCCTTACGATTACGTCGTCGTTGCTCTCGGTGGCGTTCCTGAAACATTCGGTATCAAAGGATTGAAGGAACACGCATTAACGATCAGCTCGTTGAACAGCGTCCGTAAAATCAAGGAACATATCGATTACTCATTCGCACAGTACAAAACAACAGGATCACAAGATCGTTCACTCTTGACGATCGTCGTCGGTGGTGCTGGATTCACAGGAATCGAGTTCATGGGTGAGCTCGTCAACCGTATTCCAGAACTGTGCAAACAATATGATATCCCACGCGAACTCGTTCGTGTCGTTAACATCGAGGCAGCGCCAACAGTCCTTCCAGGATTCGATGCTGATCTCGTCAACTACGCACACAAATGGCTTGAGCGCCAAGGCGTCGAGTTCAAACTCGGTAACGGCATCAAGGAATGTGGACCAGGAAGCGTCACGTTCGGTCCGCTTCAAGGCGACACGACTGAAACGATCGAAGCAAGTACGATCATCTGGACAGGTGGCGTCAGCGGTAACCCTGTCGTTGCAGCATCTGGTTTCGAAGCGATGCGTAACCGTGTCGTCGTCGAAGAAGATCTTCGTGTTCCAGGACACGATAACGTCTTCATGATCGGTGACTGTTCAGCAGTCATGGATCCAAGTTCGAACCGTCCGTACCCACCAACTGCACAAATCGCGACACAACAAGCACACAAAGTCGCTGAGAACATCGCAGCACTCATCGCGGGTCGTCAAACATCGACGTTCACGTACGAGAACAAAGGAACGGTCGCTTCACTTGGTCATAAAGATGGCATCGGCATGGTCTTCGGTAAGAAGATTTACGGTCGTAACGCATCGTTCATGAAAAAAGTCATCGATAACAAACACTTCTTTGAACTGAAAAAACTTGGTCTTGCGATCAAAAAAGGGAAGTTCTAAGTTCACGTTTTAGGCAAATGTACACTCGTGCATTTGCCTTTTTTGTCGGTTATACTAGAAGAGATTCAAAGGGGGAACAGTATGCATATCATTCAAGCCGTGATCGGGAGTGTGCTTTATCTCGTCATGTTCTTTAGTATCGGATTCATTTTAAACATGTTGTTACGGAGTACATGGGTGATGCTCGTACTCTATCCGATCATCCTCATCATGATGATCGATAACCAATCTACGCTCGAATACTTCACGAATGCTCGTGAAGCGATTCCGAATCTTGGGGACCGGATTGCTGGACTGCAGGCAGCGGATATCACGATGTTCGCAGCTGGGTTTGCTGGAATCATCATCGCCGGTCTATCGATTCGCTTCTTGCGTAAGAGCGGTTACCAAATGTTTTAAAGTCTACTTGAGTAAGTAGGCTTTTTTCGTGCTTGAAAAACCGTTATAATAAAAACAATGTCTTTAAATAAATGTGTAAGAGCAGATTGGGTTGAGAGCGAATGGATAAACAAATGTACCACGTTATCAAGGTATTGAATAATAATGTCGTCATTTGTTCAACTGGTGCGAATCAGGAAGTCATTATCCTCGCGAAAGGGATTGGCTTCGGTCGGAAGCCAGGCGATCAACTGACAGATCTCGACAAGTTGGAAAAAGTCTACACGTTGAAGGATAAAGAAGAACAGGATCAATATAAGGCGCTCGTCGGTCACCTCGATGAAAATTTCATCGCGTTGATGAATGAAATCGTTTCAATGATCGAGACACGGTTTGGGAAAAAAGTCGATGAACATATCCATATCGGATTAACGGATCATTTGACGTTTACGTTCAAACGACTGGAACAAGGAATGGAAGTCACCAATCCGTTTCTTGCCGAAACGGAAGCCTTGTATCCGGAAGAGTACGCACTTGCAGAAGAAATCGTCGAGTTCATCAGTGCCGAGATGAATTTTTACCTGCCTCCAGCCGAGATAGGATTCATTGCACTTCATATTCATTCTGCGACGAACTTCAAAGACGTACTTGAAGTTAACCGCCATCATCAGCTCGTCGGTTTAATTGCTAGTCATATCGAACAGCGACTGGAGATTAAAATCGACCGAAAATCGCTTGATTACAAGCGTCTGATTCGGCATCTTCGTTCAGCGATTGAAAGGGTTTCCAATGGGGAGTATCTAGAGGCTCCAGAAAAAGTAGAAAAGCTATTGCGTGAAGAATATCCGCTATGCTATGATACTGCTTGGGAGCTGATGTCCATCATGGAACGTCAGTTGAAGAAAGCGGTACCGCGCGGTGAGGCGACGTATCTTACGATGCATCTGCAACGCTTAGTGCAGTACGATTCAGGTAAATGACCGCACGGACTACGTGTTACTGATACGATCAGGCATGAGTGGGATGTCGGGCAAGAAGCTTTATTTCCGTTATGCAACGGGATAAGTCTATTGTCTACAATCCGCTCGTGCCTGATTTTTTTCTGTAAAAAAACGGTCAGATGTCTGACTTTTTTCGTCTCAATCATTGGCATTATTCATCATACTTCGCTCTTAACAGGAAAAGGAGGAAACACACATGTTTAAACAGATTTTTGCTGTTCTTCAACGTGTCGGTAAAGCGTTGATGCTTCCTGTAGCGATTTTGCCAGCTGCCGGTATCCTACTCGGATTCGGTAACGCGATGCAAAATCCGAACTTGACGTCAAAACTCGAGTTCTTAAAAAATGATGCAATCATCAAGGTTGCAAAATTGATGGAAGCAGCTGGGGATATCATCTTCGGTAACTTAGCACTCTTATTCGCGGTCGGTGTCGCGATTGGTCTTGCAGGGGACGGCGCAGCCGGACTTGCGGCAATCGTCGGATTCTTGATCATGAACAAAACAATGAGCGTATGGCTCGGCGTTACACCTGAAATGGTTGCTAACGGTCAAGGATATGCAAACGTACTCGGTATCCCAACACTTCAAACTGGGGTATTCGGTGGTATCATCATCGGTCTAATCGCAGCTTGGGCGTACGGGAAGTATCATAATCTCGAATTGCCACAGTTCCTTGGATTCTTTGCTGGTAAACGTTTCGTTCCAATCGTCACAGCAGTTGTTTCATTGGTTGCAGGTCTCGTTCTCGTATTCGTCTGGCCGTTCGCGCAAGATGGATTGAACACGTTCTCTCACTTCATGATGGAGAAAAACCCTACACTCGCAGCATTCGTCTTCGGTCTCATCGAACGTTCGTTGATTCCATTCGGTCTTCACCATATCTTCTATGCACCATTCTGGTTCGAATTCGGTTCGTATAAGAATGCAGCAGGAACAGTCGTTCATGGTGACCAAGCGATCTTCTTCGCACAATTGAAAGACAACGCAAAATTAACAGCTGGTACGTTCATGACTGGTAAATTCCCGTTCATGATGTTCGGTCTTCCAGCAGCAGCACTCGCAATGTACCACGAAGCTCGCCCAGAGCGTCGTGCAGTCGTTGGTGGTCTTCTTGGATCAGCAGCACTTACAGCATTCTTGACAGGTATCACAGAGCCAATCGAATTCGCGTTCTTATTCGTAGCTCCAATCTTGTTCGCAGTTCACGCAGTTTTCGCAGGTCTTTCGTTCATGACAATGCAATTGTTGAACGTTAAGATCGGTATGACATTCTCTGGTGGTTTGATCGACTTCCTTCTCTTCGGTGTTCTTCCAGGACGCACGCAGTGGTGGCTTGTCATCGTCGTCGGTCTTGCACTTTCTGTCATCTACTATGTTGGATTCCGTTTCGCAATCCGCAAATTCAACCTGAAAACTCCAGGTCGTGAAGATGCAGTTCAAGAGACTTCATCTGCTCAAGGTTCTGAACTTGCTGAAGGTATCCTCGATGCACTCGGTTCAGAGTCGAACATCAAACACTTGGATGCATGTATCACACGTCTTCGTGTTGAGGTTCTCGACAAATCGAAAGTCAACAAAGATGAGTTGAAAAAATTAGGTGCTGCTGGTGTCCTTGAAGTTGGTAACAACGTCCAAGCGATCTATGGACCGAAATCAGACAACATCAAGTCTGAGATTCAAGCTGTCATCACGTCACGTAAACAAGAAAAAACAGTCTAATGTTTTTTAAGATGAGTCCTTCTGCGGAAGGGCTCATTTTTTTTTCGAAATCGTTTAGAATCGTTTTGCACTAGAATATTTTAGGGTATGAATTAAGTAGTTTGTTTAAAAAAAGGAGGGAATATGCGCATGTGGAAAAACGTGTTTGGTGTCTTACAGCGAATCGGTAAGGCCCTGATGTTACCGGTAGCGATTTTGCCGGCAGCGGGATTATTGCTTGCGTTCGGGACAGCGTTTCAAAACCCGAACTTAACACAATATTTACCGTTTCTGGAGAACGATTCGCTTGTCGTCATCTGGCGAGTCATGCAGGATGCGGGTGACATCATCTTTGCGAACCTCGGATTATTGTTCGCTGTAGGGGTCGCGATTGGCCTTGCGAACGGAGAAGGGGTCGCCGGCTTAGCAGCCATCGTCGGTTTCCTGATCATGAACAAGGTCATCAGTTCATTCTTGCAGATTACACCAGAAAAAATCACAGAAGCACAAAAGGCGAGTGATTTGTCGTATGCGACGGTCCTTGGGATACCGACCTTGCAAATGGGGGTATTCGGGGGGATCATTGCCGGTTTGATAGCAGCGTACAGTTATAATAAATTCTTTAAAATCAAACTGCCTGATTTCCTTGGATTCTTTGCAGGTAAACGTTTCGTTCCGATTGCGACCGCCTTGTTCAGTCTTGTCGCAGGTTTTGCTTTGTCATATATTTGGCCACCGATCGGAACAGGCATCAATACGTTCTCCAAAACAATCATCGAAGCGAACGAACCGTTGTCTGCCTTCATCTTTGGACTCGTCGAACGTTCATTGATTCCGTTCGGTCTTCACCATATTTGGTACTCAAGCTTTTGGTTCCAATTCGGTGAATATACGGATAAAGCAGGAACGATCATCAATGGGGACCAGCGAATCTTCTTTGCACAATTAAAGGACGGTGTACCATTTACAGCAGGGACATATATGACTGGGAAATATCCATTCATGATGTTCGGTTTGCCAGCAGCCTGTCTTGCAATGTACCATACTGTCGCAAAAGATCGTCGAAAAGCTGTTGAAGGTCTTTACTTCTCAGCTGCATTGACGTCTTTCCTAACTGGGATCACGGAGCCAGTCGAGTTCTCATTCGTATTCGTTGCACCGCTTTTGTTCGCTGTGCACGCTGTTTTCGCAGGTCTATCGTTCATGATTATGGACTTGCTAAACGTTAAGATTGGGATGACGTTCTCCGGCGGATTAATTGACTACACGTTGTTCGGGATTTTACCGAATCGCACTTCGTGGTGGCTTGTCATTCCAGTCGGTCTCGTTTTCGCCGTCATTTATTACTTCGGTTTCCGTTTCGTCATCACGAAATTCGATCTGAAGATTCCAGGACGTGAAGCGATTAAAGAAGGTGCTGCGACATCGACGGCACAAGCAGGTGATCTTCCGTATGAAATCCTGCAGGCGTTTGGTGGTCCATCGAACATCAAGCACCTCGATGCCTGTATCACGCGTCTTCGGATTACCGTCAATGATAAATCAGGTGTCAACAAGGATCGCTTGAAAGAGCTCGGTGCTGCCGGTGTCCTTGAAGTCGGAGATAACGTCCAGGCAATCTTTGGACCGAAATCCGATGGGATCAAGTCAGAAATGGCAGATATCATGAAAGATCCAAATTACAAACCGAAAGAGACACCGGAAGCTGATCCGATTCCACAAGTTCCAACAGGAGATGAAGCGCGAACTTCTGGATCGGGTACAACCGATACGGGACCACTCGCTGGAGATCGTGGTGGTGCTTATGTGCCTGAAGATGGATACGTCGCACCACTGAGCGGTATCATTCGTTCTCTGGATGATGTACCGGATCAAGTATTCTCCGGTCGTATGATGGGTGACGGATATGCGATCGAACCGACGGAAGGATATGTCGTCTCTCCCGTCTCTGGTGAGATCACAACCTTCTTCCCGACGAAACACGCAATCGGTATTCTTGCAGATAATGGAGATGAGATCTTAATTCACATCGGTATTGATACAGTGTCACTTGAAGGAAAAGGATTTGAGGCATTAGCGAAAGCTGGAGATCGTGTCGAACCGGGGACACCACTTCTCAATGTCGATCTCGAGCAAGTACGACCACTCGTGCCATCGTTACTGACACCGATCATCGTCACGAACATTGGCGATCGAAAAGTCGACGTCGATGTCGGAAAGACGGTCGAAGCCGGAGAAGCGATTTCGTATCGTGTAGAGTAAAGGAAGAAAAGCGACGGATCGTCACGAACGATCCGTCTTTTTTATGTGAAAATATCATAAAGCATATTTGATAGTGAGATTTTGCACATATGATGATACAATGAGTTAGCTATTATAAGAGTTAGCTAATTTTTTAGAAATGAGGTGCGTCGATGTCTTCGACTACAACAAAAACGAATACGACACCTGTCGTCATCGGATTATTGATTGGGATTTTAGTCGCAGCGATGGATAACACGATCGTTGCGACGGCGATGCCGACGATCGTCAGTGAACTGAATGGGTTTGATCAGTATGCTTGGGTCACGTCGGCTTACATGATCGCAACCGTTGCCGGGATGCCGATTTTCGGTAAATTGAGCGACATGTATGGAAGAAAACGCTTCTTCCTCTTTGGGATGCTTATCTTCATGATAGGGAGTATCTTGTGTGGAATGGCAGACTCAATCATTGAATTATCTGCGTATCGTGCCTTGCAAGGGCTTGGTGGCGGTGCGTTGATGCCGATCGCCTTTACGATTATTTTTGATATCTTCCCACCGGAGAAACGTGGGAAAGTCAGTGGATTGTTCGGAGCGGTCTTCGGGATTTCGAGTATCTTCGGACCGTTGCTTGGTGCCGTATTGACGGATTCCCTCGACTGGCGCTGGGTATTTTATATCAACATCCCACTCGGATTGATTGCCCTTGGTCTCGTGACGGTCTTCTATCAGGAATCACCAGTTCACCGGACACAGAAAATCGACTACGTCGGTGCCTTTACGCTTGTTGCAGGATTGGTTTTATTCTTACTCGCGCTCGAAATGGGTGGGAAAGAGTATGCATGGTCTTCACCACAAATTCTTGGTCTGTTCGGAGCAGCACTCGTTGCGTTCATTGCCTTCGCATTCGCTGAACGCCGTGCCGCGGATCCCGTCATTACGTTCAGTCTATTCCGTCGTCGTTTATTTGCAGCAACACAAGGCGTTGCGTTCTTTTATGGATTCGTCTTCATCTCGGCCAGTGTGTTCATTCCGATCTTCGTTCAAGGTGTCTTTGGTGGCAGTGCGACGAACTCAGGTCTGATTCTGATGCCGATGTTGATTGCCTCAGTCATCTCGGCGCAGCTCGGTGGCCAGTTGCCGAATAAGTTTGGTTTCCGAAATGTCATGATCGTCTCAGCTGTCTTTTTCCTACTCGGTGTCTATCTCCTCAGTACAATGACGCTTGAGACATCGCGTACAGCGGTAACGATCTATATGATCATTCTTGGGTTCGGTGTTGGCTTCAGCTTCTCGTTGTTGAACCTAGCAAGCATCAATGGGATCGAGATGCAACGTCGTGGTGCTGCGACGTCGATGGGATCGACATTCCGGACGATCGGGATGACGCTTGGTGTCACGGTCCTCGGCATCATTCAATCACGAACGTTCACATCGGCTGTAGCGGATCGATTGCCGCAAGGTGGAGCGCCGTCAGGTGGGCAGTTCCCGACGGCAGCTGCGTTTGCGAAGATGCCACCAGAAGTCGCGACAGCAATCAAGACGTCGCTTGCAGAATCCATCTCTACCGTCTATTTCTGGGCCTTGATTCCAGCAGTACTCGGTGTCATCTTTATCTTCTTAATGGGGAACGAGCGTCCGATTTTAACGGAACAAGCGACCCCAGCGAAGAAAAAACAAGCTCAATAATCAGGTTTCAACAACGCCTTCTTTCTTATTTAAAAGAGGGCGTTGTTTTTTTGTTAATCGGTATAAAAAAAGACGAACCTGGATTACTCCAGATTCGTCTAACAGAAATTATTTTTTGATATCGAATGTCGTGCTGAGGAAGTCGACGACTTCTTCTGCTGTATCCATATCAAGCACTTGCTCGACGATTGCTTCACATTCTGACTTGTTGAGGCGTGTCATCAAGCTACGTGCGCGAAGGACAGATGAAGCAGACATCGAGAACTCATCAAGACCAAGCCCAAGAAGGATTGGGAGTGCCAATTCTTCTCCTGCCATCTCACCACACATGCCGACCCATTTGCCTGCTTTGTGTGCTTCTGTGATGACGTTGTTCAAGAGGTTCAAGATCGCAGGATTGAACGGTTGGTACAGGTACGATACTTTTTCGTTCATCCGGTCTGCCGCCATCGTGTATTGAATCAAATCGTTCGTTCCGACAGAGAAGAAGTCGACTTCTTTTGCGAACTGACGAGCCATGACCGCAGTTGCTGGGATCTCGACCATCATACCGACTTCGATGTCTTCTGATACAGTGACACCTTGACCTTGGAGATTTGCTTTCTCTTCAAGGAGAAGTGCTTTTGCAGCACGGAACTCTTCGATTGTTGCGATCATTGGGAACATGACAGCGAGTTTACCGTATGCACTTGCACGAAGAAGTGCGCGCAATTGTGTACGGAACAAGTCTGTTTGATCGAGACAGAGACGGATCGCACGGTAACCGAGGAACGGGTTCATCTCGTGTGGGAGATCAAGGTACGACAATTCTTTGTCGCCACCGATATCGAGCGTCCGAATGACGACTTTTTTATCGCCCATTGACTCGAGAACTGTTTTATATGCTGTGAACTGCTCGTCTTCCGTTGGGAATGTCTCTGCATCCATGTAGAGGAATTCTGTACGGTAGAGACCGACAGCTTCTGCTCCGTTTTCAAGCACGCCTTTGACATCGTTTGGTGTACCGATGTTTGCAGCGAGCTCGACGTGCTGACCGTCAGCCGTCATTGTTTTTTCGTTCTTGAGTTTTTTCCACTCTTCTTTTTGTGCGATGTATGCTGCACGTTTTGCTTCATACTCAGCGACTTGCTCTTCACTTGGGTTGACGATGACATCACCTTCCGCACCGTCAAGGATGAGAAGATCGCCGTGTTTAACGTCCGTCAAGACAACTTTTGTTCCGACGACTGCTGGGATTTCGAGTGAACGTGACATAATGGCAGAGTGCGATGTCCGGCCACCAATGTTCGTTGCGAAACCTTTAGCATACTTACGATTCAATTGTGCCGTATCTGAAGGAGTCAAGTCTTCCGCGATGATGATGACTTCTTCGTTAATTTGAGCTGGAGTGACGAACGTGATACCGAGAAGGTGAGCCATCGTACGTTTCGTGACGTCGCGGACGTCCGCTGCACGTTCACGCATGTATTCGTTATCCATTGATTCGAAAATCATGACCATCATGTTCGCGACTTCATCGAGTGCTTTCGCAGCATTTGCTTGCTCGTCCTCGATTTTTGCGTTCACCTGACTAACGATTTCCGGATCTTCTAGGATTAGAAGGTGAGCCGAGAAGATCTCCGCTTTATCTGGACCTAATTCTTTTAAGGTATTTTCACGAATGACTTCGAGTTCCGTCTTCGATTTTGCGATCGCTGCTTGGAAACGTTCTTTTTCCGCAGCCGCATCCTCGATTTTGTGCGATGGAATCTCAAAGACCGGTGTTTCCATCACGAATGCCTTTGCAATCGCGATCCCTGCAGAAGCGCCAATTCCTTTGATGTGTTGTGCCATGTGCATTACCCTCTTTTCAGTAAGTTTTTTTAACGCGACGACTTCGTTTCTTAGCTATCTATAGATACCCATAAACGCCTCTCTCTTAACGAGCCTTCTGCGCACTCTCCCTTGAATGAAAACGTAGACATTTCCCGGAACAGCAAACGCATCGTTTCTTGAAGTGTCTCAATATTTCACCTGTTTAATCCTATCATATTGTGAAACGGGCAACAATTGTTTGAAACCAAGCATTTCGACAAATTGGCAAACAAGAATCGTGTAAGCGTTTGCGATTCGTTGAGAGGCTATCAGTTGGAAAATGACTGAAAACACTTCATACTAATAGGTATTAGATAAAGGGGGAATTTTTATGCAAACGAATCAACCCGTAGACGTACTGATCGTCGGGATATCAGGGAATCAACCGTTTGATGAACGATTACAAGCACTGTATGGTGACAAACTAGAAGAGTGGGTCCGTCAAGGTGATATCTCAACGAAACGGGGAGAACTTCGTCTGTTGCCGACGTTATCGGGAGACGTCGCACGTGTGCTGTTCGTCGGACTTGGGAAAGTCGATCAACTCTCGCAAGACAACTTGCGCCGTTTGCTCGGAAAAGCCGCACAACATGTCAAAGCACGCCGCTTAGAACAGGTGACAGTCGACGCGACGACGTTTCCAGGTCAACCGGTCGAACTGATTGCTGAGACATTCACCCTCGCTACATATGAGGTCAAACATTATAAAACATCTCCTTCTAAAGCGTACACGCTTCATCTGACGGTCTTACCTTCTGAAGACGAGGCAGTGCGTCGCGGAAAAGCCTTAGGGGAAGCAACGAACTTGGCGCGACGTCTCGTAACGATGCCGGGAAATCTTTTGACGGCGCCAGCGCTTGCGGACGAAGCACGCTTCATCGCGGAGCGTCATGGACATGATCTCCGAATCATCGATAAGGAAGAGATGGAAGCACTTGGCATGGGTGCCTTGCTTGCCGTCAATCAAGGATCGGTCATTCCGCCGAAGTTGATCGTCCTTGAATACAAAGGCTCAGTAGAAGCACCGATTGCTGTCGTCGGAAAAGGTGTCACGTTCGATACAGGTGGTTATTCGATCAAACCAAAAGACGGGATCGTCGGGATGAAAGGAGATATGGGAGGCGCAGCAGCAGTTCTTGGTCTGTTTGAAGCACTCGGTCAACTCAAACCTGATGTTCACGTCATTGGCGTCATTCCGGCAACGGATAACATGATTTCTGGGGATGCCTTCAAACCGGATGATGTCATCACATCGATGGCAGGAAAAACGATTGAAGTCTTGAACACGGATGCAGAAGGACGACTTGTCCTCGCAGATGCAGTCACGTACGTGAAAGAGTACCAGCCGAAAGTCATCATCGACCTCGCAACATTGACAGGTGGTGTCCTTGTCGCCCTTGGAACAGAAATCACAGGTGCGTTGACGAATGATGCGTCACTTTACGAACGCTTTGAACAGGTGACGAAAGAGACGAACGAGATGGTTTGGCAAATGCCATATGTCGATGCGTTCATCAAACAAGTCCGCCGCTCAGATGTCGCAGATTTGAATAACTCACCGGGACGCATGGGACACATGATCTTCGGTGGTGCGTTCGTCGGGGAATTCGTCGGCGACACACCATGGTTGCACCTCGATATCGCGGGAACATCGGAACAGAATCAAGCGTCTGAGATTGGTCCAAAAGGAGCAACGGGTGTCATGGTTCGTAGTCTGTATCGATTCGTCGAGCAAGAAAAATGAGACGTTGGAATCTACTCGGCGTCTTGTTGACGATTCTTACCGTCGTCTGGTACTTGGATGCACGAGATCGTCTATCGCTCGGTCTTGCGACATTTATCGGTATCTTCACGGTCTTATCACTACTGCGTTCTTTCCGGGAGAAGACGAATGCACGTCATCGGGATTGATGCGGCAAAGGCAGGATGGGTCGTCGTCAGGTACGAAAATGAGACGTACTCAGGATCAATCGAACCGACGCTTGGACAGATCCCGCCAGCCGACCGAATTTGGATCGATATGCCGATCGGTTTGATGGAAGGACGACGCGAAACAGATCAGCTGTTGCGACAGGAACTACGCCCCGGACGAACGAGTAGTGTCTTTAATGCACCATTTCTCAGTGCGTTGACAACATCAAGTTATATGGAAGCAAATGATTTAGCGAAACAACATGCTGGTATCGGACTTTCGAAACAAGCGTGGTATCTATTGCCGAAAATCCGAGAAGTCCGTCATGCGTATCGATCTGAAATGATCGAATCACATCCGGAAGTCTGCTTTGCACGCCTCGCCGGTCATCCGGCACGTTTTTCCAAGAAAACAAAGGAAGGCATCGCGGAACGAATCGAATTACTTGAACAATACGATTGTCCCCCGTTATGGGAACAGCGTCAGCCGAACGTCGCGATTGATGATTGGCTTGATGCTTGTCTGCTTGCGACCGGTGCACGTTTTCCATGCGATTACTTTCCAGCAAGTCAACCAGTGGACACGGAAGGGTATCCTTTATATGCCGCTGTACCCAAAAAATCACCCTCACCGAAATGGTGTGGGTGATCCTTTCACGAAGTCCCAGATGTAATGGAAAATCTGTGCATTGTAGAGTGCTTTTAAGATGACGGCAATCAATGGTCCAAGGATTAACCCGAAGACGCCGAAGAATTTGATACCGACGAACAACGCAATCAATGCCGTAATCGGTTGAATGCCGATGTTATCGCCGACGATCTTCGGTTCCATGATGTTGCGCTGGAGAATGACGATGGCGTACAAAATGCCAAGTCCAATCGCAAGCGTCGTATCTCCAGTAATCACCGAGTAGGCGATCCAAGGCAGGAAGACGGAACCAGTACCGAGATACGGTAAGATGTCGAAGAAGGCAGCGATGAAAGCAACTGCGAATGGATGATCGACACCAATGATGAACAAACCAATCAAGACGATGAAAAACGTGATCGTGATCAACGTGAGCTGCGCTTTAAGATAGCCAAATAAGGCAGATCGTAAGCTCAAGAAGACCGACTCGACACGAGCGAACCAAGGAAGCATCTCGTAGCGCTTCAATCGCATTTCGTACTGGTGCCAATCCTTTGCGATGAAGAACCAAGCGAGTAAGACGATGACGAAAATCAACGCAATCGATGGCAAAGTCGCAAGAACAGATTGAAGCATCATCGCAACACTTTTTGAGCCTTCTCCAATCGCACTCGCAAGCGAACTACCGAGCGATTGAATACTGTTTTGGACCGTATTTTGTTGGGATGGTTCTAATGAACGTAATGCTTCGGACGCATCGTTCCAAATCGGTGCCAGTTTTTCGTTATATAGCTTTTGGAAATACAGACTCAACTCTTGGATTTGTGCCGGTAATTGATTGGCGACAAATACGAGACCGCGAATCAACTGCATGATGATCAAGGCAAGCGAACCGATCAATAAACCACTGATCAAAATGATGGACAACAACGCACCCCATCCACGATTGATCCGTAATCGCTTTTGAAAGAAATCGACGAGCGGACGGCTGAAAAGAGCAAGCAGAAACGCAAAGACAAACGGGTACAAAATGGACGAGAGGCGGATGAGTAACCATCCAACAGCTACGAAGGCGAAGATCACCGTCAAGAACCGGGCCATTTGCCAAAGACGTTCAGTCGACACAAGCAACACCTCTTACTGGATTATGTAGAATTGATATCATCATATCATGTTTAGGTAGGGAACGAGTCATTCAAAAGGAGGAGAAAGCGATGCGTAAAAGAGAAATCGGATTATTTGCTGCATTGATTGCTGCGACATCCGTTGGAATCCGAGAATGGAAGAAAAATCAGGCGTTTGCCAAACGTGTCAAACAAGAGACGGAGGCGCAAGTACGTCAAGCAATCGTGGAGGATCAGACAGATGGAACAGATGAAGATACTGCAACAAAAGGTTGATGCGACGATTCGTTCACTCGGAGGTTATTTTCGACCGCTATCTGGTCTCGCACGCTTGACAGAAGAAATCGGTGAAGTCGGCGAAGCACTCGAACAAAGAGATCAAGAAGCTCTTCGTTCAGAACTTGTCGACGTTTTGATGATCTCGACGTGTCTTGCCAATCAATACGTGACGGATCTTGCGGTGCAACATGAGACACTCGGAACGGTAAACGATGATCAGGATGGTTCCTTTTATCGACTTGTGCATGAAGCTGGTCAAGTCGCACGCGTCATGAATGGATACGAAGGGGATAAACCGCCTAAAGCGAAGGATACAATTGTTCCAATCGGTCATTCTATCGCACGTCTGCAACGGGAATTATTTCGTTTAGCACGACCACTTCAACTCGATTTACTGTCGGAAATCGATCGGACGAATGAAAAGAATCTCAAGCGGGATAAAACACGCTTTGCCTTGACACGTGATCCCATTACCGAAAAAACGATTGATCACTTCCGGAGTGCGACAGGAAGTGAGGCACGTCTCTGGGGAGCCCCTGCGTACGAAGAGGATCAAACGCTAAAGGAGAATATGGAGACGGCACTCCCTTCGCTCCGGCGTTTCCTACGTTGTGCAACGATTGAAGGAATCGAGGCGTTCGTCTTCGAAGCACCGATGGAACGCTCGCGTAGTCTAGTTGAGGTCAAAGAGCTGGCAGATGAAATGGGGCGTTTGATCAAGGAACGGACACCGCTTGACTTTAAGGACTCACCATATCGGTTGGAAGTCTTTGCGCCACAACTCGGTCCAGTCTCGCCGTATCATGCGGAAGACGACTATCGGATGTTTCTTGTTTTCTATGTCGATTAAAAATAAGCCGCTTGCT
>NZ_DGCW01000005.1:1381466-1655041 GCF_002385115.1 Exiguobacterium sp. UBA3968 | reverse complement strand
AGCAAGCGGCTTATTTTTAATGTGAATGAGACGATGTTGTCTCATCCTGAGTCTGCCATTTTTTCATGAAGCGCTGAATGCGCGCGATGGCTTCTTGCAGTTGTTCGATTGAACTCGCGTAACTTGCTCGGACATAGCCTTCACCGCTTGCTCCGAAGACGGATCCTGGAACGACGGCGACGCGCTCAGCGAGCAACAATTGCTCGGCGAACTGCTCACTCGTCAGCCCAGTATGACCAATGTACGGAAAAGCATAAAAGGCACCGCCTGGTAAGTGCGTCGGAAGACCCGCATCGTTTAACGCCTTGACGAAGTAATTCCGACGTTGGCGATAACTTGTCACCATATCAGGGACCGTCTTATGACGAGAACGTAACGCTTCAATACCCGCGAATTGGACGAGTGTTGGTGCACACATCATTCCATATTGGTGGACCTTCAGCATCGATTGCGTGATTGCAGGTGGTGCGCAAGTAAAGCCGAGCCGCCAGCCCGTCATCGCGAAGGCTTTCGAGAAACCATTGATGATGATTGTCCGCTCCCGCATACCAGGAAGGGACGCAAAACAAATCGCTTCCGTTTCGTAGGATAGCTCCGCATAGATTTCATCACTGATGACATATAAATCATGCTTTTGAACAAGTAACGCGAGGTCCGCTAATTGATCGCGTGTCATCGTCGAGCCTGTCGGATTCGATGGGAAACAGAAAATGATTGCTTTCGTTTTGTCCGTCAGCAACTGTTCGATCGTTTCCGGTTGAATCGCAAAACCGTCTTCTGCGTGACATGCAGCGGCGACAGGAATTCCTCCAGCAAGTTCGATCAAGGGGGCATATGAAACGAACGCCGGTTCAACGACGATGACTTCATCTCCCGGATTGATCAAACTACGAAACGCAAGGTCAAGTCCTTCCGAAGCTCCGGTCGTGACGATGATCTCTTCCGTCGTCGAATAGGAGATGGCGAACTTTTCTTGCATGTAAAGCGCGATTTCCTGACGTAACTCGAGTAAACCGGCGTTAGCACTGTATGCTGTGTAGCCCTGTTCAAGTGCTGCAAAGCTTGCTTCTCGGACGTTCCATGGCGTGACGAAATCGGGTTCACCGACACCAAGTGAGATGACATCTTCCATCGATCCGGCTAAATCAAAGAAACGACGAATGCCGGATGGGGCTAGCTGTTCGACACGTGTTGATAAAGATTTCATGGAGACACCTTCAATCGTTTGTCGTCATCATCCTGACTGAAGAGAACGCCATCGTGCTTATACGTCTTTAAGCGGAAATGGGTCGTCGTCGAGATGACGGAGTCGAGTGTCGATAATTTTTCAGAAACGAATTGAGACACTTCTTGTAGCGATTTGCCATCAAGTACGACTTGTAAGTCATATGCGCCTGACATCAGATACAGGGACGTCACTTCCGGGAAACGATGGATCCGCTCTGCGACTTCATCAAAGCCGCGTCCCCGTTTTGGTGTGACTTTGACATCGATGAAAGCTGTCACGCCGTGATGGGCATGAATCTTTTGCCAGTCAATGACGGCGGTATAGCCGAGTAGGACACCGTCACGTTTGAATGTTTCGATCGAAGCTGCTACTTCTGACGCTTCCCAATCGAGCATCTGCGCAAGTAAGTTTACGTCCATCGGACCATTTTGTGTTAATAGTGCTAATAATTCGAGTTGTTTTTCGGTGTACATGGAATCACTCACTTTCTGTCAATTGACCATTGAAGGTACGGCGTGTCTGTCGCAATCGTGCGCGTCGTTCTTCCTGAACGATATGGAAGTTCTTCATTTCACGTGTCGGAAGTTGATGTTTTTCGACCAGGCGGTCAAAATAGACGCGTCGCGTTGCGTCTTGTCGTGCCGACTCATGATTGCCGGACGGGTTGAAGGCGTACAGGACGGTTGCTCGTGCCGGATGTAACACTAAATGATCCTTACCGACGCGTAAAATCCAGTCCCAGTCCCAGTAGTTGAAGACGTCTTCATCAAACAGACCGAGTTGATCGTGGAGCGATTTACGGTAGAGCGATCCGGACGGAATGTACGTCGAGTCTTCTCGGATCGTCTCCGGATCATACGGGTACGCGAACGGTTCGGAATGGAGTGCAATCCGGTGACCGTCTTCCCAGCGATACGTAAAGAGCTCCGCGTCCGTATACGTTAGATCCGCGCCGGCTTCGAGATCACCGACTGCCTCTTCGAGATGACTCGGTAATAAGAGGTCATCGTCATCATGAAGTAAGATATACCGACCGGAAGCGAGCATGACACCGTGATTTCGAGCACGGACGTGATGATTTTCAGGTAACTCGACATATGTGATCTGCAGACGATCCTGATAGGCAGAGGTCACTGCTGAGACATCGTCGCCATTATTGTTTAGGACGATGACATCGAAGTCCTGATAGTGTTGACGTGTCAACGCTTCTAGCGCTTCTGCTAGTTCGCGAGGACGATTGTATGTCGGGATGATGATGGATACGGTTGGCATCAGCGATCGCTCCTTGAACAAAGACACCTGTTCAGGAACAGGTGTCTTCTTGTTTTTTTACATGTTTGCTTCGATACGTGGTAGCAGCTCATTCCATTCTGCTTCTGGTTCTTTCGTGACCGTCACGAAGTCGCCGTAAGCGAATAGATTATCGATGCCGTCGATCGCGATCAAAGATGCGAGCAACGTATCTTCCGGTGCATCTTCTTTTTTGACACTCGTACTTTTCGCACCGAAGCGCTGTTCCTCGAGCGTGATTTTGACGGAATTCGGGTTTGGTGTGTAATCGACTTGCATAGGTAAGCTCCTTTCAACGTACATACGTATATGCCATATGTCATCTTTTCGTGATAGTTGGATTCAATCCTTCTTCCTCCAAACGGAAGATCGGTACGTTCAGTATATCAGAAAATTCGAAGAGATTATTTTTCTTCTGATAGGAGAAATGACTCATCTTTATTTTAAGGGTTCGCGTGAACTTATAATATGTTTTACTCGCTATCTCAATATATCTCAAAAGGCGTCATGATGCCTTTTTCAAATTGTTTGACCTGAATTTCAAAGCAAGGGGTTATTTTTTTAGATTTCAGTGATAACCTATATCTTGTACATTAACAGGTTTAAAAACGTCTAAAACGTCTATATATAGAGTGATACTTGTAGAGTTCTTTCTATATGTAGGACGTCTTTTTTTAGTTTAGCGTATTTCATCGTGTAATGCGAACCTGTTTAACGATAGAGAATGGGAGTGGTTCATAGTGGCATCTCCACTGAATACAGCACGCATCTTTAAGGGTGCAATGACAATAGAAGACGTATATGTCGTGATTCGACAAGCGACGGAAACGTATCCGGAACTTGATATCGACCGCTATACAGAACGTGCCATCCGAGCGCTTGAAGGGAAGTCCTTACAAGCAGATCAAGTCTATGAACTGTTAACGATGCATGCACTCGATATGTTGAAGGCAGAAGAGCCGAACTGGACATTCGTAGCGACAGCGACTTACTTAAATCGGTTATATCTAGAAGCGGGTGAAAACCGCGGATATGCAGCGGAAGAACGATATGGTTCGCTGTATACATTGATTGAAAAGCTGACAGAAATCGGTATCTTCACGAAACATTTACTGGATGCGTATTCGAAAGAAGACATCAACGAACTGTCGGCAACGATTGATCCTTCCCGCGACCACCTGTTCACATACATTGGCCTTCGGACACTGGCAGACCGGTATCTTGCACGTGATCACGTCAAAAATTTGTACGAGCTACCGCAAGAACGATTCATGGTCATCGCGATGACGCTGATGCAGAACGAACCGAAGGAACGTCGTTTAGAACTCGTCAAAGAAGCCTACTGGGCATTGTCGAACCTCTACATGACGGTCGCGACACCGACGCTTTCGAACGCCGGTAAATCATATGGTCAACTCTCATCATGCTTCATCGATACAGTCGATGATTCGCTACGCGGCATCTATGACTCGAACACGGATGTAGCGACACTTTCTAAGGGTGGCGGCGGAATCGGTGTCTACATGGGGAAAATTCGCTCACGTGGATCAGACATCAAAGGCTTTAAAGGTGTTTCAAGTGGTGTCATCCCATGGATGAAACAATTGAACAATACGGCAGTCAGCGTCGATCAGCTCGGTATGCGCCAAGGATCAATCGCCGTGTATCTTGACATCTGGCATAAGGACATCCTCGAGTTCTTAGATGCGAAGCTCAACAATGGGGACGAGCGACTTCGGACACATGACTTGTTCACGGGCGTTAACTTACCAGACCGCTTCATGCGTGCTGTAGAAGCACGAGAAGACTGGCACCTGTTTGACCCACACGAAATTCGGACGATTATGGGCTTCAGCCTTGAAGATTATTTCGATGAGACAGAACAAGGCGGTAGCTTCACGGAACGATACGAAGCATGTGTCAACGAACCGCGTCTCAGCAAAAAAACAGTCCCAGCGATTGATCTCGTCAAACGCTACATGCGTTCGCAACTTGAGACAGGGACGCCATACATGTTCTTCCGTGACGCCGTTAACCGTGCGAATCCGAATAAACATGCAGGCATGATCTATTCATCAAACCTGTGCTCGGAAATCATGCAAAACATGAGTCCGACGACCGTGACAGAAGAATATACAGAAGACGGTAAAATCATCGTCACGAAGACACCAGGTGACTTCGTCGTCTGTAACTTATCATCGATTGCGCTTGCACGTGCGGTTCGTTCAGATGTTCTCGAACGATTGATTCCGATTCAAATGCGGATGCTTGATAACGTCATCGACTTGAATACGATCGATGTTCCGCAAGCACAATTGACGAATCAAAAATACCGTGCCGTTGGTCTTGGAACATTCGGTTGGCACCATCTGCTCGCGCTCGAAGGTATCCGTTGGGAATCGGTCGAAGCGGTGCAATACGCAGACCGTCTCTACGAGAAAATCGCTTACTTGACGATCGATGCGTCGATGCAACTTGCGAAAGAGAAAGGCGCGTACCGTCTCTTTGAAGGTTCAGAATGGCAAACAGGAGAGTACATCAAACGTCGCCACTACAAAACGACGGATGAACTCGATTGGGATCGTCTCCAAGCCGACATCACGGCGCACGGGATGCGGAACGCTTACTTGATGGCAGTCGCACCGAACTCATCGACGGCGATCATTGCGGGAAGTACGGCATCGATTGATCCAATCTATAAAAAAGTCTACTCAGAAGAGAAGAAAAACTATAAGATCCCAGTTACCGTTCCGGATTTAACACCGGAAACGAACTGGTTCTATAAATCAGCGTTTGAGATTGACCAGTTATGGAGCATTCGTCAAAATGCTTCGCGTCAGCGTCACATCGACCAAGCGATCAGCTTTAACCTGTACGTGAAAAATAACGTCAAAGCAAAAGAATTACTCGAGATGCACATGGAAGCATGGCAACTTGGGATGAAGACGATCTACTACACGCGTTCGACGACGGTTGAGATCGACGAATGTGAATCGTGTTCATCATAAGATAAGGAGGACGATATCATGAAGGCAGCAATCGTATATGCGTCATTGAGTGGAAACACGGAGGAGGTGGCAGAACTCGTCGCGAAGACGTGTTCTGAGATGGGAATCGAGCCGACGATGTTGTTTGCGGACGAAGTGACGACGTATCAGTTAATGCCTTATGATATCGTCTATTTTGGTTCGTATACGTGGGGAGATGGGCAATTACCCGACGATATGCGCGACTGTCTTAGAACGGTTTTGAAGGAGAGCACGCATGCGATTCCGCAGGCAGCTGTTTTTGGAACAGGGGATAAGATGTTCGTCAAATATTGTCGCGCCGTCGATGAGATGGCGTATCACCTCTCGAAATTCGGGATCCCGCTTGCCGGAGAACTGTTGAAAATCGAACAGTCGCCACGCAATCGCCCGCATCTCGTCAAGGAATGGACAAGACGGACCATTCTTCAATTACAGCAAGAGGGAGTCGAAGCACATGGAACAGCTACAAAAAATCAAACTGCTTGATGCACGTCATCCAAACCGCGCGACAGCGATCATCGGTGGCGAAACAAGTGCCATCGTCAATTGGAACGACATTGCGTATCCACAGTTTTATTCGATTTACAAACAACTGTTATCGAACTTTTGGATTCCAGATGAGATTTCAATGTCAAAAGACATGCAACAA
This sequence comes from Exiguobacterium sp. UBA3968, assembly GCF_002385115.1. Taxonomy (NCBI): domain Bacteria; kingdom Bacillati; phylum Bacillota; class Bacilli; order Caryophanales; genus Exiguobacterium; species Exiguobacterium sp. UBA3968. The sequence goes on along the minus strand of NZ_DGCW01000005.1, from coordinate 1,648,845 downwards.
TGGAATCAATTGAGTGAACGGGAACAAGATGCATTCAAACGAATCATTGGGCTACTCTCGATCCTTGACTCGGTTCAGACACGCTACATCTTAGAATCAGCGATGTTCACATCAGACTCATCCGTTCATGCGATTCTCGCCATCATCGCGCAACAGGAAGTCGTTCATAATCAATCGTATAGCTACGTCTTATCCAGCTTAGTTCCATTGGCTGAACAAAACCGGATTTTCGATATCGCGAAAGACGATGACATGGTCATGAAGCGTAATGCATTCATTCTTGATTTATACGAAGATTTCCAAAATGACCGGACGCCAGAGAACTTCGCGAAATCACTCGTTGCTTCAATCGTTCTTGAAGGGATCAACTTCTATTCTGGCTTTGCTTTTTTCTATAACCTAGCGCGCCATCAGAAGATGGTCGGAACATCGACGATGATCAGCTATATTCAACGTGATGAATTGCAACACTCGTACTTCATCAGCCAGTTATTGCGTGCTGTCTTGTCAGAGCATCCAGAAATCGATGCAGATGGCTCATTCACACAATTCGTCTACGACACGTTTAAGCGTGCGGTGGATCTTGAAATCGAATGGAGCGAATATGTCTTGCGTGATTTAGACGGTCTGGACGTCAGTGAGATGCGTGACTATGTCAAATATCTTGCGAACAAACGCCTTCGCGTCATCGGTTTGTCGGACCTCTACGAAGGACACGACGAAGACGTCATGCCATGGATTCGGGCGTATTCAGATGATTCGATGAACGCGACGAAATCGGACTTCTTCGAACAAAAATCACGTTCATATGCGAAAGTAACGGATGCGAATGGATTCGATGATCTGTAAGTGAAATGAAAAGCATGTGGAAAGGACTAACTGATAAAGTTTTGTTTACACTATTCAGTTAGTCCTTTTTCTAACGGCTTAAATAATCGAAAATTCAGATATCAAAGGAGGTGGTCCGGAAAAGTGTACAAAAAAAGCAGCTGCGAAATCGCAACTGCTTAGTACAGCGAGGGAGTTAACTCTCAGCTGCACGTTGCGTTCGAACAGACACGGCAATGTCTATTCGAACAAGAATAGTGTTGTTAAGAACTTAATCAAACAATACTACATATGTGCCTCAAGTAAAACAATTTTATTTGTTCGAAGCTGAAAGTAATCCTTCCTTGCTTAAAGGAAAGGAGGACTTCGAATGTGCCTTATTAAACCGCACTATCGTAATGCACACTGGGTATGTGGACATTTTCGTCGCGATAAATGGATTGAAGAACACTTTCGTTCAGGTTCATTTGTGAACGGTCATTGTCAATTGCAGTTTGATTTTTGAGTAAGTAATGTCCCTCTTAATTTATCATTGCTTCTACTCTATATTTCCTTTACGCTAGGACAGGTGAGGTTCTGCTCGACTCCTGCGAAAAAACAAGTCGTCATGACCCTGGAAGATGCGACGCATCTGAAGCGGCATGAGGGCTTGTCCGCGGAAAGCGAGCAGACCGAGACTGTCCGTTTTTATTAGAGCGTTTTGAAAGTCGTTCCCATCACTTTTCGGTATCTGTTTTTTAGGTCAATTGAGTAAAAGAACAAAAAAGGGCCGAACTCGGAAAGTTCGGCAGAATCAGGGGGAATACTTGAAGTCTTGCTACTAAAATGTTCCCTTGTGAAATAAAAAATAAACAAATTCCAAAAATATTTTTTACGATACAAGAAAAGTGTGTTATTATAAGTTGATGAATTTAGTTAGGGAGTGTATACATTATGGCAAACTTTGAAAAAGACCAAGTCGTTACTGGTAAAGTAACTGGTATTCAAAACTTCGGTGCTTTCGTAGCACTTGACGAGCAAACACAAGGTCTCGTCCACATTTCAGAAATCTCACACGATTACGTAAAAGACATCAACGATTACGTAAAAGTTGGCGATGAAGTAACTGTTAAAGTTCTCGACATCGACGAAGCTAACAAAAAAATGAAGCTTTCGATCAAAGCAACTCAGGAAGCTCCAAAACGTGAAGCACGCGCGAAAGGTCCACGCAAAAACGCTGGACGTCGCGATGCAGGTCCTGCTTTCAAACAAGAAGAAGCACCTGGATTCAACGTTCTTAAAGGTAAATTGGAAGAATGGATTGAAAAATCAAACTTCCAAAAATAAGCCACATGAGAGAATCGACATCGGTCGGTTCTCTTTTTTTTGCGATTGTTACATACAATAAGCATTAAATTAGATGCGAAAGGGGAATGTGTGGATAATGTAAGGTGTTCATTACTTATTGAGGAGGCAACACAGATGGAAAACTTTGAATATCGCAATCCAACAAGACTTATTTTTGGTGACGGTCAAGTCAGCCAACTGAAACCACAACTCGAAGCACTCGGTGCGAAGAAAGTCATGCTCGTCTTTGGCGGTGGAAGTATTAAACGTAACGGCGTCTACGATGATGTCACACATGAACTCAATGCGGCAGGAATCGAGTACGTCGAATGCGACGGTGTCGAACCGAACCCGCGCATCGAAACTGCAGAACGCGGAATTAAAATTGCACGTGAAGCAGGCGTTGACGCACTACTTGCACTTGGTGGCGGTTCTGTCATCGACTGCACGAAATTGATCGCAGCAGGTATCCCGTATGAAGGCGAAGCATGGGATCTCGTCATCGGTAAAGCGACACCCAAAACAGTCATTCCATTCGGAACAGTCTTGACGCTTGCAGCGACAGGTTCTGAGATGAACTCAGGATCGGTCATCACGAACTGGAAAACACAAGAAAAATATGGTTGGGGTAGTCCGCTTACGTACCCAACATTCTCAATTCTTGATCCAAAATACACAGTCAGCGTACCGAAAGATCAAACGATCTACGGTATCGTCGATATGATGAGTCACTGTCTCGAACAATACTTCCATCCTGCACATGCACCGGTTCAAGAACGCATGACAGAAGGTGTCATGAAAGCAGTCGTCGAAGCAGCACCAAAACTCGTTAACGATCTCGAAAACGTGGAACTTCGTGGAACAATTCTCTTCGCTGGTACGATGGCGCTCAACGGTGTTCTTCAAATGGGAGCACGCGGCGACTGGGCATCACATAACATCGAACATGCTGTCTCGGCTGTTCATGACATCCCACATGCGGGTGGACTCGCGATTCTCTTCCCGAACTGGATGCGCCACGTACTCGACGAATCAAACGCACATCGTTTCGTCACACTCGGTGAGAACGTCTTTAACGTCGACACGGAAGGTAAATCAGAGATGGAAGCAGCACATGCAACAATCGACGCGATTAGTGCTTTCTGGACATCACTCGGCGCACCAAACCGTCTTGCGGATTACGACATCAAAGAAGATACAGTCGATTCAATCGTCAAGTCAGCAATGACTCGCGGCGACTTCGGAAACTTCAAATCACTCGGAAACGAGGATGTTCGTCAAATCGTGACAGCTGCCCTATAACAACTCGTAACATTTGCTAATCTTTTCACAAAAGACTTGAACGACCTTCCTTCTTGCGTTTTAATGAAAAGGAAGGTCGCATTTCGTTGCGAATGAATAAGGAGGACGATGGCATGTCAACAGTACGTTTTGATTATTCGAAAGCCCTACAATTCGTAGGTCAACATGAAGTAGAACACATGACGGAGACCGTAAAGACGCTCCACCATGCGATTCATGCAGGAACAGGTGCAGGAAGTGATTTCTTAGGATGGGTAGATCTTCCGACGAACTACGATCAAGCGGAGTTTGCACGTATCCAAGCGTCTGCAGAAAAAATCAAGTCGGATTCTGATGTGTTGCTAGTCGTCGGAATCGGCGGTTCGTATCTCGGTGCACGTGCGGCAATCGAGATGCTTGGACACTCATTCCATAACTTGTTATCAAAAGACGAGCGTAAAGCACCACAAATCATCTATGCAGGGCATAATATCTCATCAACGTATCTGCATGATTTATTTGAAGTACTTGAAGGAAAAGATGTATCGGTCAACATTATCTCGAAATCAGGTACGACGACAGAACCAGCAATCTCGTTCCGTCTCTTGAAAGCATTCATGGAAGAAAAGTACGGTAAAGCAGAAGCGAAACACCGGATTTACGCAACAACGGACAAAGCCCGCGGTGCATTAAAAACACTCGCAGATTCTGAAGGATACGAAACATTCGTTATTCCAGATGATGTCGGCGGACGTTTCTCTGTGTTAACGCCAGTTGGTCTATTACCGATCGCAGCAGCAGGAATTTCGATCGAAGAGTTAATGCAAGGGGCACGTGACGCACAAGAGCGCTACGCGAGCGAAAACTTAGCTGACAACGAAGCGTACCAATACGCAGTCGTCCGAAATGCATTGTATGCGAAAGGGAAAACGATCGAGCTACTCGTCAACTACGAACCAGCACTTCATTACGTATCAGAGTGGTGGAAGCAATTGTACGGCGAATCTGAAGGAAAAGACTTCAAAGGGATCTTCCCAGCAGCAGTTGATTTCTCGACCGATCTTCATTCAATGGGACAATATGTCCAAGAAGGTCGTCGAGATCTGTTTGAGACAGTCATTAAAGTCGGACAAGCGCGTCACGCGTTGACGATTGAAGAAGACGCTCAGGACCTTGATGGATTGAACTTCCTCGCAGGACAGTCGATTCAGTTCGTCAACGATAAGGCAGCAGAAGGCACATTGCTTGCGCACACGGACGGACAAGTTCCGAACCTGACAGTCGAACTTCCAGAGATGACACCGTATCACCTCGGATTCCTGTTCTACTTCTTCGAAAAAGCATGTGCGATGAGTGGTTACCTCCTTGGAGTAAATCCATTCGATCAGCCAGGCGTCGAAGCGTACAAGAAAAATATGTTCGCTCTTCTTGGAAAACCAGGATTCGAAGCAGAAAAAGCAGAACTCGAAGCACGTTTGAAGTAATACAAAACGACAGTCGATTGTTCCTTAGTGGAACATCGGCTGTTTTTTTACGTTCACGAGATGAGGACGAGTAATCATTTTCCAGATTTATAGGCAATCCTAGCGTTTTCACTTTTAGAATACCCGTGAAACAGGTAAAGTGAAGTTAGAAGAAGAAATGAGGTGCACGTACGTGATTACATTCTTGGATTATTATCAAAATCAAGTGGAGTTAAGTTTTGAGGACCATCCGTTCTCGGATCGCCCTCTACATGTGTGGGTCATTGCCGTGTACGAAGGGAAATGGTTGCTGACCCATCATAAGCAACGCGGATATGAATTTCCGGGTGGGAAGGTTGAACCGGGTGAAACGGCAGAAGAAGCCGCACGTCGTGAAGTGATGGAAGAGACAGGCGGAAAAATCGATTCCTTGAAGTACATCGGGCAATATCGTGTTGCCGGAAAAGGGGATACGATCATTAAAAATATCTACTTCGCGCAAATCGAATCGCTGTCATCCCATTTGGCTGTAGATGAAACAGATGGTGCTTTTCTGTTCGAGGAACTCCCTGATCGTCTCGATACGAACCGACAATACAGTTTCATGATGAAGGACCGCGTCCTTCCAGAGACACTCCGTGTACTTAGCGAACGCCGATTGGTTTGAACTTCCGCGGCAAGGTCCGTTTCGGACGTTTCGGATGTTCTATACGACGACAGACGGGGAGCGCGTCGGTGCCTATATCGTACTTCCGCAAGTCGCGAACGGACAGGGGATTCTCTACTTGCGAGGTGGCACACGATCTATCGGAATGGTTCGACCGACACGGCTGCTCGCGTTCGCGCAGGCTGGTTTTTTCGTCATGGCACCTTTCTATCGGGGAAACTTAGGCGGAACAGGAAAAGAAGATTTCGGACATCGGGATGTCGAAGACGCATGCAGTGCTTTCGATTGGTTGCAACAACGTGTCTCGCATGTTCATGCATTCGGATTTTCTCGTGGGGGGCAAATGGCATTACTCCTGGCTCATCATCGTCCAGTTTCGCGGACGGTGTCGTGGGCAGGCGTGACCGAGTTGACATGGACCTACGAGGAGCAGAAGACGATGCAAAAAATGTTGCGTCGCTATACGGGGGGGACACCAGACACCGTACCTGAGGCGTATAAGGTGCGCTCGCCGCTTCATGTCGCTCCTCAAGGTGAAGTATTATTGATTCACGGTGCGTATGATGAGAACGTTCAGTTACGACATGCGACGGCTTATGCTGCACGTCATCCCGACCAAACCCTGCTTCAGACTTATGCGTATGCACATCAGTTCCCGATCCATGAAAAATTACGTGTGACGCGTGATATTTTGACTTGGTTCGAGACAGGCATTTGGAACCGATATGATACATGATTCAAGCAATACGACGTTTGTCGTATTGCTTTTTGTATTTTGGAAGATGAAGCATAGAGATTGAAAAAACAGACCATTGATACATTGTAAAAAACAATAATCTCCTAAAAAGTAAACTTTGATATAATAGAAACCATCTGAGGACAATGGAGGGGGCAGGAGAACGATGGATATCTTATTAGCACGTCAACCCATCGTTAATCGAGTTGGATCAATTGATGCATTTGAATTATTGTATCGTTCGATTGAACAAATGACTATTTTTGATGGGGATTTAGCGACGATGGATGTATTGACGAATACACTCGTCCATATGGGGGTGGAACATGTCGCGGAAGGAAAAAAACTTTTCGTCAACTTTACGTCAGATTTGTTGAAAAGTGATCTGATTCATTATTTAGATCCTAACCGATTCGTCATTGAAATTTTAGAGACAGTTGATATTGATACTGAAATGTTGTCTGTTCTGCATAGTTGGAAAGAAGCAGGCTTCACATTAGCACTTGATGATTTTGTGACAGATTTACTTCGACAGCACGGAGCGGAATTGTTTGCGTTGATCGATTTAATTAAAATCGACATCGAGGCAATTTCCCCTCGCGAGCAAAGTGCCATTTTGCATATCGTTCGACGTAATTATCCTCATATTAAGATGCTTGCTGAACGTGTCGAGACGCACGAGGATCATACACGTTGTCTTGATATGGGGTATGACTGGTTCCAAGGCTATTTTTATGCTAAACCGATGCTGATGAAAGGGAAAGCTGTTCCACCACAATTGCCGGTGTTGTTAAAGATGCTGAAGTGGCTTGATACGGATGAGAAGTACGATGAAGTCATTGATGAAATCGAAGCCAATCCGTATATCAGCATCCAGGTATTACAACTAATCAATTCTCCGGGAGTGGGATTACGCAATACAGTTAGTTCCGTTCGTCAAGCGATCTCACTACTTGGCTTCGCTCAACTTAAAAGCTGGATTTCGTTGATTGTCTTACGTGAAATGAAGCTCGCAAGTCCTTATGAATGGTCGAATGAGTTGCTGCGATCTTCCTTACATTGCGCAAAGCTCTGTGAGTTGTTTGCAACAGAAACAAGGACGCTGCAACAAGAGAGTGCCTATATGATCGGCTTGTTATCGCATATCGATGCGTTATTGTCCGTTGATATTGACGACATCATCGATCAATTGCCAATCGAGGATTCCTTGAAGATTGTCCTCCAAGGAAAAGACCATCCGTTCCGGGATTGTCTAGTGCTTGCGATCAGCGCAGATCGCGGTGATTTCGAACAGTTCGAATTGCTCAGTCAACGGTTAGGTGTATCACTTCCGCGAGCATATGCGTTACTTACGGAAAGTCAGGAGTGGCTTATGCAAAAAGAGATGCATCTTCAAGAAGAGACAGATGCCATTCTATAAAAAAAAGAGCCCTGAGGCTCTTTTTTTTATAGACATGGACCTGCTGACTTGATCGCATCCGTCGCACTTTCGAAACGAAGGAAATTATGTTGGAATTTCTCAGCAAGCGAACGCGCTTGTGTGTTGTATTCGTCAGGATTTGACCAGACGCGTACCGGATTGAGTAATTCACTTGGAACACCAGGAACTTCAAGTGGCATATGAAGTCCGAAGATTGGGTGCTCTTCTGTTGGAATCGCTGCAAGTGTTCCGTTGACGGCAGCGTTGACCATCGTCCGTGTATACGATAGCTTCATTCGACTACCTGTCCCGTAAGCACCGCCTGTCCAGCCTGTGTTGACGAGATAAACGGTCACACCGTGACGATCAATCAGTTCTCCGAGCATCGTCGCATACTTTTCAGGTATCAGTGGAAGAAATGGTGAACCGAAGCATGTCGAGAACGTTGCTTCCGGTTCCGTGATACCACGCTCTGTTCCAGCAAGTTTTGATGTATAACCTGATAGGAAATGATACATCGCTTGTTCTTTCGTCAATTTACTGATCGGAGGCAAGACGCCATACGCATCAGCCGTCAAGAAGACAATCGTCTTCGGATGACCAGCCCGTGATGGAACAGCGATGTTATCGATCGCTGTGATCGGATAAGCAGCACGTGTATTTTCTGTCAACGATGTGTCATCATAATCAGGATGACGAGATTCATCGAGCACGACGTTTTCAAGGACAGTTCCGAAACGGATCGCATCAAAAATTTGCGGTTCTTTTTCGCGTGACAGATTGACCGTCTTCGCATAACATCCACCTTCAATGTTGAAGACGCCGTCATGCGACCAACCATGCTCATCGTCACCGATCAATTGACGGCTATCGTCTGCTGACAGGGTGGTCTTACCAGTACCGGATAGACCGAAGAACAAGGCGACGTCGCCTTCGTGTCCGACGTTTGCTGAACAGTGCATCGAAAGGACATTTTCTTGTGGTAAGAGGTAGTTCATGACAGAAAAGATCGATTTTTTGATTTCGCCCGCATATTCGGTTCCGCCGATCAAGACGATCCGGTGTTCGAACGACATGGCGATGAATGTCTCGGAATTCGTTCCGTCAACGGTAGGATCTGCTTTGAAATGTGGCGCGTAGACGACCGTGAACGGTTCGAAGGCAGCCACTTCAGGATACTCGCGTAAAAAGAGTTGTTTGGCAAACAGGTTATGCCAAGCGTATTGTGTGAGCACACGAACCGGAAGGGTGAAGTGCGTATCTGCCCCAGCAGCAGCTTCTGTGTAGTAGAGCTGATCGGCCTCGTTCATGTAACGAAGAACCTTTTGTAACAATTGTTCAAATTTGTCTCCATCCATCGGTTGGTTAACATGACCCCAATCAATGTGAGACTCGCAGGAAGAATCACGGACGATGAACTTATCTTTTGGTGAACGACCTGTAAATTTCCCCGTTTCTACAGATAGTGCGCCGTTCTCAGCAAGGACACCTTCTTCGTTTCGAATCGCATGTTCGACAAGTTCAGCAACAGATAGTTGTTTGAACACATGCTCTTTCTTGAGTAGTTCTTCGATATTCAGGACCGTCATCGGCATCCTGACCCCACCTTTCCCCTACGTTGGTTTTGGCTCACTGCATTTAGTATGACACATTCATTATATATGACATACTAAAGGGAGCGCAATCATTTTCTGGTGCTGATTTCTATTTATCTGGAAACGCTTTCAGCATTAATAGTTTAACATCTCTTTTAAAAAGTTTCGACTAGAATTTGAAACCTTGCTTGACAGAGTAGGTACAACTTTATATCATGTAATTCGTAACGGATACTCTTATTCTGAGCAGGTGGAGGGAACAAGGCCCGAAGAAACCCGGCAACCGTCCTACATTAATTCATATATTAATGAGGGAAAAGGTGCTCTCCTGAAGCGAAGTAAACACTTCGAACGATAAGAGGGTAAAGGAAGAACGCACAACCTTTCCCTGACCATTTTTTGGACTTGGAAAGGTTTTTTTCATTTTACCGTCCCACTCAACTAGGGGAAATGAGTACACCGTCAAATTCTTTTTTGGGAGGGTCATACATGACAAACCTTAATCGCCGACTATTCACGTCGGAGTCAGTCACTGAAGGTCATCCAGATAAAATCTGTGACCAAATTTCGGATTCAATCCTCGATGCGATTCTTGCAGCGGATCCAAACGCACGTGTTGCGGCAGAAACTTCTGTTACAACAGGTCTCGTTCTCGTTGCAGGTGAGATCACGACATCCACTTACGTCGACATTCCAAAAGTCGTTCGTGAAACGATTCGTGAAATCGGCTACACACGCGCGAAATACGGTTTCGATGCGGATACATGTGCTGTATTGACATCGATCGATGAGCAATCAGCAGATATCGCTCTTGGTGTCGACCAAGCGCTTGAAGCACGTGAAGGTAGCATGTCTGATGCAGAAATCGATGCAATCGGTGCAGGAGACCAAGGTCTTATGTTCGGTTACGCAACGAAAGAAACACCAGAACTCATGCCACTTCCAATTTCGCTTTCGCACCGTCTCGCACGCCGTTTGGCAGAAGTGCGTAAAAACGGTCAACTCGACTACCTTCGTCCGGACGGAAAAACACAAGTCACGGTCGAATACAACGAGAACAACGAGCCGGTTCGTGTCGATACGATCGTCATCTCGACACAACATGCGGAAGAAGTTACGCTTGAGCAAATCCAAGCTGATTTGAAAGAACACGTCATCACACCGGTCATCCCGGCTGAATACATCGACGCAGCAACGAAATTCTTCATCAACCCAACTGGTCGTTTCGTCATTGGCGGACCACAAGGAGATGCTGGATTGACTGGTCGTAAGATCATCGTTGATACGTATGGTGGATACGCACGCCACGGCGGTGGAGCATTCTCAGGTAAAGATCCAACAAAAGTCGACCGTTCAGCTGCATACGCAGCACGTTACGTCGCGAAGAACCTCGTTGCTGCAGGTCTTGCAGACAAAGCAGAAGTTCAACTTGCGTACGCAATCGGTGTCGCGCACCCTGTATCAATCGCAGTTGATACATTCGGCACAGGAAAACTTCCTGAAGCACAACTCGTCGAATTGGTTGCTGAAAACTTCGATCTTCGTCCGGCTGGAATCATCAACATGCTTGATCTCCGTCGTCCGATCTATCGTCAAACAGCTGCATACGGTCACTTCGGTCGTACAGATGTTGAGCTTCCATGGGAGCAAACAGATAAAGCAGCAGTTCTTGAAGAACAAGCAAAACGTTTCGCATAATCAAAAAGTCCGGAAATCCTACGTGGGTTTTCGGGCTTTTTTGTTTCCGCGGAACTTTGCAGGAAACGAATGTTTTTTCTAGAAAAGGGTAAAAGTACATGAGTCGATTTGTATGAGTATAAAGGGGGGTTCCGATTATGGAAATACGCGAAGCTATTCCAGCTGATGCAGGACGTATTCATGACATTGCTATCACATCTTGGTTGGATACGTATGAAGAAATCTATTCCGAACGTTCGAAAGCGCATTTCGTGCAGGAGGCGTATCCGCAAGAAGAAGTCGTTCGTGCGATCCGGACGGCGGAAGAAGCACGGGGAGAGTATTTTTATGTCGGAATCATCGACGAGGAAATCGTCGGTTTCATTCATGCTGTTGATGTCGAAGGAACATGGGAGATCATTCGGCTTTACGTCTTGCCGGAATATCAGCAAAACGGAATCGGAAGACGTCTGATTCGTGAACTCGAACGACAAGGAGCCGTCCCACTCGAAGTCTACGTGGAAGCACGTAACTATAAAGCGCGTCAATTCCTGACCTCATTTGGTTTTGAAGAACTTAGTGAGATGACGGAAGAAGTGTTTGGGCAAGCGGAATCAGTCGTTCGTCTTCGCCATGTTGCCTCGTGAAATCCGTCTCGGGACGGTTTCGTTTGCGTTTGAAATAAGGTATCGTGAAAAGGAAGTATGAAGTGAAGAGGTGAGTTTGTGGTTGAACAACCAACAGGAATCATCGTATTAGTCTATCCGTTACAACTGCGTGCCCGTCCGAGTGAAGCTTTGATTCGAGTACTCGAAAGAGAGTATGAAGTGCTACTCGTCGACGCACCACGTCGCATTTCGTTTGAAGAGCACGGTCAACTGTTAAAAGAAGCATTACGCGAAGCAGGAAAACGAAAGCTACCGATTCATATCATCGCCTGTAGCATGGGGGCACTCGTCGTCAATCGTCTGTTGCAAGAATATGAACTACCAGTCGCAAGTCTTGCGTTCGTTTCACCATTGTTTGATTGGCATCCGTCGAAACAACTCGGAGGTGTCAAACAAGTCTTCGCGAGTGCGTTTGATCGTTTCCGTCCCGATGCGCCACTCGGTACGTTGCCGTTTGGTCAAAGTACGGAAGATACCGTTCGCATCGGTGAACTGACGTATGCGCAGTACCGGGAAATCGAAGAAGAGATCGTCGTACATGACGAGGAACGAAAAAAACTGCCTCGTGTAAACTTGGCTTGTTTTTATGCACCAGACGATCAGTTCGCAGACGTCAAACTGACACTCGAAGTATGTCGGAAAATGGGTGGCGATCAGATTTACTTACAACGTCTACACGGTTTCCCGCATTTCAGCTTTGAACGGTTGAATACACGGTTTGCGGAAAAATTATTGTTGTTTTTTAAATTAGTCGAAGAATGAAAGAAGTGATGGTTTCCATAGCGGAAGCCATCACTTCTTTATTTCTACTGTCAGCGCACTTTTTTCTCGATCGCGATGATGAACGGTGGATGATTCTGTTGATTCAAGAAGCGGTACTGAAGAACGGCATAACCTTGCTGATCAAGGGCTGTGACGTAATCTAGGACAGCATCGCGTTCCCGTTTTCCTTCAAGATGACCGTGATAGACGACAAGGACGACAAGACCACCAGGTGCAAGTACCGGGAGGAGAGCGTCGAGTGCTTCAAGCGTCTCTTCACCTGTCGTCGTGATCGATTTATCACTTCCAGGCAAGTATCCGAGATTGAAGACGCCGGCACGAACAGGCCGTCGTTCGTCCGAAAGACGCGCACCAACATGGATGTGACTTTCGTGATAAAGATCGACGCGTTCTAACATTCCGGCTTCGTCGAGACGTCGTGTCGATTCCTCGATGGCTTGAGCTTGGACGTCGAACGCAAGGACTCTACCTTCTGGACCGACGCATTCTGCTAAGAACTGCGTATCATGTCCATTTCCGGCAGTCATATCGACGACGCAGTCACCAGGTTCGATGACGGACTCCAGTAATTGTTTCGTATAAGGTAGTACACGGGCAAGTGACATGGCATAGACTCCTGTTCCTATGGGCTGTTTTTCTCTTTATACATGATCATCGTATGTATGATTCCTCCTGCATTATACCATCTTTTGAGTCATTGACGAAAAGTGAAGTGGCTTGACAGGCGGGGGAGGGATTGCGTAAAGTGGCAAGGTTGAGAATGAAATAGGAGGACCAAAGGTATGCCAAAATTACCAAAAGCGGTCTGGATCCTCGTCCTTGCGATGGCCATCAATACGACGGGATCCTCTTTTTTATGGCCGTTCAATACATTATATATTCATGAATATTTAGGGGAGTCGATGACAAAAGCCGGAATGGCGTTATTCGTCAACTCAGCCTTAGCAATCGTTGGGAACTACTTAGGCGGAAAAGCGTTTGACCGACTCGGCGGAAAGAAGACGCTTGTCATCAGTGTCATCGGACTTGTCCTGTCTTCCGTCGGCTTGTTGCTATTTCATCAGACGTATATTGGATACGTCGCGATGCTTGGATTGATTGGATTCGTCGGTGGGATGGTTTTCCCAACGATCTACGCAATGACGGGCGTCATCTGGCCGGAAGGCGGACGCCGCGCCTTTAATGCGATCTATGTCGCGCAAAACGTCGGTGTAGCCCTCGGGACAGCTGTTAGTGGTCAAATTGCTGCTTTTTCGATTCAGTACATCTTCATCGCCAATCTCGTTCTCTATATCGTCTTTGCCATCATTTTGTTTGTCGGTTTGTCCTGGATTCAGGCGCCAGCGCGGATGCATGCGGCACATGACGAGATCGAAACGACACGCACACCACTTTCGCGCGGATCCGCACGGACGATGTTGCTCGTTTCGATCGGTTATGCCTTACTTTGGTTCGTTTATGTGCAATGGCAAGGGACCTTTGCTGTCCATACGAAATCGCTCGGTGTCACGATTTCCGAGTACTCGATTCTTTGGACAATCAATGGAGCGCTTATCGTGTTCGCACAACCTTTATTAACACCAATTCTTCGTTGGTTTGGAGATGATTTGAAACGCCAACTGATGACCGGGACAGGCATCTTCCTTCTCTCTTATCTGATTGTTCCGTTTGCAGGCGGCTTCAAGATGTTCCTCGTGGCGATGATCATTCTGACAATCGGTGAGATGTTCATCTGGCCAGCGGTTCCTGCAATGGCGGCGCGACTTGCGCCAATCGGAAAAGAAGGAGAATTCCAAGGATACGTTAATATCGCTGCTTCAGCAGGACGGATGATCAGTCCGACAGTTGGAGGTTTGATCTACGATTTATCAGGTATGTCAGCAGTTTTCTTGACCTTAATTGGATTGATCCTGTTAGCAGGAGTTGTCTTCCTTCGTGCTATTCCTAAAACCACATCATGAGCTTTATCTTGTGAGACAGCGGACAATAGATCAGCTGTCTTTTGTTACATCATTCGTTCGAAAATTATAAAACAAACATTTAATAATATGGAATATTTCGGCAAAGAAACGGGTACTTTCTAATCAAGAACTTGAAAAGAAAGGTCATATGAACGTTGCTTCTTTTTGACTGGAGGTGCACGGATGGAAAGGTGTCAATTCATCACAGATGCCGCAACTTGGACGACACACGTACAGAAACAGCCTCTTGATATCTTCTATAGTCACCAATACGTCACGCTCAACGCTAGACCGTCTGAGCAAGCGGTATTATTTCTTTATGAAGGTCATGCAGGGACACTGTTTTATCCTTTTTTGAAGCGTCGTATTTTTGATACGCCTTATTCAGATCTCATTACCCCGTACGGCTATGGCGGACCGGAAATCATCGGTCGACTGACTGCGTCCGAGATCCAGCAGGCTCGTTTATCCTTTGAGAGGTGGGCGGAGCAAGAATCGATCGTCTCGGAAATGATCCGCTTTAATCCATTAACAGGTAATGAACGGTTTATGCAGGACTGGACAAAAGTTTCCTTCATCCGTCATACGACGAGTATTGATTTGCGTCCTTCACTTGAAGATATCATGCAGACATTTCATAAGAAGACGAGAAGCATGATTCGTAAATCGCTTGCTTCACCCTTAACCGTCAGAACAGGAACACGGGACGATCTACCTGTTTTTTTAGCGTTGTATCATGAAACGATGGACCGGAAGAATGCCTCGGCTCATTATTATTTTACCGCGACGTATTTTGAGCAATTGATGGAGACGAACCCACTTTGTGAGCCCTTATTACTGATGGCGGAAATCGACGGAAAAGCGGTTGGAGGATACTTCGTATTGCTTGGAAAAGAATACGCCCACGGTCATTTGATCGGCTGTAAGCGGGATGAAGCGAAGATGTTCCCGAATCAGCGACTTGAGTACGAAGCAATTCTTCAGGCAAAAGCACGGGGACTCGTCGAACAACATCTTGGGGGCGGGTATCAAGAACGGGATAGTCTTTTTGAGAGTAAATGCCGTTACACTGGATATCGACTATTTGAGTATCATCAAGGAAAATCCATCCTGCAGCCATCACTATATGATTTGCTCTGCATACGATACGGATCAAATGCTGATTCCGATTATTTTCCGGCGTATCGACAAGCTGGTATTCAGGTGGCAACTAGTTAAATAGATAATGAGAGTATGAAAACGACTACATCGTGTAGTCGTTTTTTTGATATGCTGAAGTCAGGATCGATCAATAAAGGGGGAGTTATCGTGAAAAAACGCGGTCTGATTTTTGATATGGACGGGGTTATCTTAGATAGTGAGATTCGCTACTTTGAAGTGCATCAACAGATGTTCAAAAGGTTATCGATTCCGCTTGATCCGGTTCAGTATGCGACGTTCATGGGAAAAACAGGAGATGAAATGTGGGAAGAACTCGTCGCCCAGCATCAGCTGAAAGAAACAGCTAGTGCGTTGCTTGAGGAAGAACATCGCTTGTTTCAAATTCATGCAAAGCCGGAAGAGTGTGGATTAAAAAAAGGCGTCACACAAGTCATCGAACAAGCGGCGACTCTTGGTTACGATATCGGCATTGCTTCTTCGAGTTCACTTCAGAAAATCGAACGTGTCATCCGTCATTATGGGCTTCCGATCACGCACTACGTCAGTGGAGAAGAAGTCATCCGTTCGAAACCGGATCCCGCGATTTTTCGACTTGCGGCAGAGCGGATTGGACACGCACCCGAGAACTGTCTCGTCATTGAAGACGCTGCGAACGGGATGATTGGTGCGAAAGCAGCAGGCATGGAAGTGATTGCGCTTCTTGATGACCGGATGCCAACGCAACGCTTAGAGCAAGCGGATCATGTCGCGCAATCACACGCAGAAATCGAGGAAATTTTACGGAAGCGTTGACGCTTGAGGAAGAAACAGATTACACTAGAAAAAGATAGTCAAATGCATGGAACTGAAGCAGTAGGGGAAAGGTGCCGTCAAGAGAGCTGGTGGAAGGTGCGAACCAGTCGGTAACAACCGTGAACTCGTCAGGGAGCACGATTCGTGAAGTCGTAGTAGCGAATCCGGTCTTTCACACCGTTATCCGTGAATCAAGCGGTCTGTCATAGACAGACAACGTGGGTGGTACCGCGGAAGCCAAACCGGTCTTTCGTCCCTTTTCTTAGGGGCGGAAGACCGGTTTTTTTTAGATTAGAGGAGGAAAAGACATGCCGTACAATCATCGCGAAATTGAACCGAAATGGCAGGCGCGTTGGGATCAAGACAACGCCTTCGTCACGACAGAAGATCCAGAAAAAGAAGGGTTCTATGCCCTTGATATGTTCCCGTATCCGTCAGGTGCTGGACTCCATGTTGGTCATCCGGAAGGTTACACAGCAACGGATATCCTCGCACGGATGAAGCGGATGCAAGGATACAATGTCCTTCACCCAATGGGATGGGATGCGTTCGGATTACCAGCAGAACAATACGCGCTCGATACAGGAAACGATCCACGCGAATTCACAGCGAAAAACATCGAGACGTTCAAGCGTCAGCTTAAAGAACTTGGATTCTCGTATGACTGGGATCGTGAAATCAACACAACGGATCCAAAATACTACAAATGGACGCAGTGGATCTTTACGAAGTTGTATGAAAAAGGACTTGCCTTCGTAGACGAAGTCGCAGTCAACTGGTGCCCGGCACTTGGAACTGTCCTTGCGAATGAAGAGGTCATCGACGGATTATCCGAACGCGGAAATCATCCGGTTGTGCGTGTTCCGATGCGTCAATGGGTCTTGAAAATCACGGAATATGCGGATCGCCTTCTTGAAGATCTGGATGATCTCGATTGGCCGGATTCTGTCAAAGAGATGCAACGCAACTGGATCGGGAAATCTGAGGGTGCTGAGATTGATTTCACGATTGATGGACATAAAAAACAAGTCACGGTCTTTACGACACGTCCGGACACGATCTTCGGTGCGACGTATCTAGTACTTGCACCGGAGCATCCATTCGTAGCTGACATCACGACAGCGGATCACAAGGAAGCCGTCGATGCGTACATTTCGCAAGTCCAAACGAAGTCAGATCTCGAGCGAACGGATTTAGCGAAGGAAAAAACGGGTGTCTTCACGGGTGCTTTTGCGGTCAATCCGATCTCAGGCGATCGTCTTCCAATCTGGATCGCTGATTACGTCCTTGCTTCTTACGGAACAGGTGCGATCATGGCTGTTCCAGGACACGATGAGCGCGACCACGAATTCGCGAAACAATTCGACTTACCGATCGTTGAAGTCGTCGCGGGTGGAAATGTCGACGAAGCAGCCTACACAGGAGAGGGCGAACACGTCAACTCGCATATGCTTGATGGACTTGGGAAACAAGAAGCAATCGAGACGATGATCGCTGAACTCGAAACGAACCAAGTCGGTCGTAAAAAAATCACGTATCGACTCCGAGACTGGTTGTTCAGTCGTCAACGGTATTGGGGCGAGCCGATTCCAGTCGTTCATATGGAAGATGGTTCAATGAAAACACTCAATCAAGAGGAATTACCGCTTGAACTTCCAATCATTCCAGAAATCAAACCGTCTGGTACGGGCGAATCACCACTTGCGCTTGCTGAAGACTGGTTGGATTACACAGATCCTGAAACAGGAATGAAAGGCCGTCGCGAGACGAATACGATGCCACAATGGGGCGGAAGCTGCTGGTACTATCTTCGTTTCATCGATCCACACAATGAAGAAGCGATTGCGGATCCAGAAAAATTAAAATACTGGCTTCCTGTCGATATTTATATCGGTGGGGCAGAGCATGCTGTTCTCCATTTGTTGTATGCACGGTTCTGGCATAAAGTCTTGTATGATGCAGGCGTCGTACCAACAAAAGAACCATTCCAGAAGTTATACAACCAAGGAATGATCCTTGGAGAGAACAACGAGAAAATGTCAAAATCTCGCGGTAACGTCATCAACCCAGATGAAATCGTCAAGTCGCATGGTGCTGATACGTTACGTTTATACGAAATGTTCATGGGACCACTCGATGCATCGGTTGCCTGGTCTGAGAACGGTCTTGACGGAGCGCGTCGTTTCCTCGATCGCGTTTGGCGCTTGTTCGAACGGACAGCAGACATTCAAGACGTCACGGAAGTCGATGCTGACTTCGAACGGACATACCACCAGACCGTCAAGAAGGTCACGGAAGACTTCGCGAACATTCAGTTCAACACCGGGATTTCGCAACTCATGGTCTTCGTCAACGAAGCGAATAAACAGCCGGTTCTTCCGCGTCACTTCCTTCGTGGATTCATTCAATTGTTAACACCAGTCGCACCGCACCTTGGTGAAGAACTGTGGGAACAACTTGGCTTTGAAGAGACATTGACGTATGCGGCATGGCCAACATTCGATGAATCAAAACTTGTCAGCGATACGATGGAATTCGTCATTCAAGTGAACGGTAAAGTTCGCTCGAAAATCGAAATCAACATCGATGCGACAAAAGAAGAAATCGAAGCACTTGCCTTTGCTGATGAAAAGACACAAGAATGGATTGGCGACAAGACGGTTCGGAAAGTCATCGTCGTACCGAAAAAATTGATCAATATCGTGGCGAACTAAGCCATAACCCCTTTCATTCACTTGATGCGAATGGAAGGGGTTTCTTCATTTCCGTCGCAAGTCCGCTTTTTTTTTGAACGTCCTTCTGCTACACTGAATCAGAAACCGAGAAAGAAAGGCGATTATCATCAATGAAACGATCTTATATAGTCTATACAACGATTTTTGCTGTCGTTTCGGGGTTGATCCTTTGTATACTGCTCGTCTTCTCGAAGCCAGAGACGTTGTCACGTATTCAGGAAACGTTCGCGAAAATCGAGACGCAATCGAAGCATCAGGCAGCTGTCAAACAGGTGCCACCGAAAACGCCTTCAGCCATTCCGAATCCAGAAGAACCGTTAATTAAAAATGTTCAACAGATGTTATATGATGATTCCATAGGTTCGTACCTCGTCGTAACAGAGGACTACCGTTTCTTTGAAATCAGTGGAACTGGAGAACGTATCAATGCGACGTTTCAGTTGGAAGAAGGGAAACTCTTATTGTCTGGTCTTGACGGGATGACACTCGTTGACGGAGAGACAGTCGCTTTATTGACGTCGAATCAAATTCTAGTCACGATTAAACGAAAAGATGGCGTCTGGAGTGAAGAAAAACGCGAAAAAGTACAAGGGACGACGATTCGAGACAGTTTCCATGGTCTTGGATATGATGCGAAGAAAAAAGAATTCTATACAATCAATCAAATTCGCTCGATTGGTCGTGTTGAATTGACTTACTTTGCAATGAAAGAGGACAAAATCAAGATTGATCCAGATGCTTCGGAAAAGAAGAAGCGTGCCTTAAAGAAAAAGCAAAAACCACCGTACTTGTCGATCATCAAACGAGAGAAAATCGAAGCGGCGAGCGGAATGCGAAGTGATGCGAAAAAAGCATTTGAATCCAGATTCCGTCCGATTGGTCTTGCAGAACGGCAAGGTCGGATCTATACGTTAGACTCAGAAGCACTTTATCTTTATTCGATTGATCAGAAAGAGAAAACGATTACGGGGGAGACAGCGAGTCCGAAAGTGTATGGATCAAAAGGAATCTTTGTACAAGATAATGAATTGTTCGCCTTAGTCGTCACGGATAAATTCTCAAGTCGATCATTCACACCGATTGACTGATGTAGAAAAAAGACCCGATTTCTCTGATTAACAGAGACAAATCGGGTCTTTTTTGTATTAAGAGACAGTGTCACGTGCCATCTCTGCAGCGTGACTACCGGCACAATGACCCGTCACGAACGCAGCTGTGATATTGTATCCACCTGTATAGCCATGGATATCAAGAATTTCGCCAGCGAAGAATAATCGCTCCGCCTTTTTCGACATCATCGTTTTGGGATCAATCTCTTTGATCGAGACACCGCCACCAGTGACGAAGGCCTTATCGAAATCGAGCGTTCCTGTTGCTTTGAGTGGGAATCGTTTCAATTGTTGCAGGAAGTCCGTCCAGTCCTGTTTCTTGACTTGTGTACAAACTTCATCGCCAAAGCCAATTCGAGCGAACAGGAGTTCAAGCAATCGTTCTGGTACAAAACCACGAAGGGCATTCCGAACCGATTTCTTCGGATTTGCCGCAAGTGCTGCCTGGAAGCGTTCTGTTAATGCACCAAGTGACTCATCCGGGAAGAGATCGATCGATAGATGAACGATCGTCTCTTTCGATCGTTTGCGCTCTTTGATCGTATATTGGCTACACCGTAAAGCGATCGGACCACTTAAACCGAAGTGTGTGAACAGTAGATCACCCGTATGTGTCTTGATTGCTTTGTCCTTTTTACCGTGAACCGTTAAGGCAACGTCACGCAACGACAGTCCTTGTAACGTTTTTTCATGAATGAACGTATCACCTAACAAAATCGGGACTTCCGTTGGGAAAAGTTCCGTGATCGTATGACCCGCTTTTTCAGCCCACGGATAGCCGTCACCCGTCGAACCCGTGTGCGGAACAGATTGTCCGCCGACCGCTACGATACAACTTTTTGCTTCAAGACGCATGCCGTTTTCTAAGATGACAGCTGCAAAAGAACCATCTGGATGGAAGTCGAGCGTAGCGACTTGCGCGTCTGTTTGAATCTCGGCGCCATGTGCACGGATTTGATCGATCAATACACGAACGACGTCTGCCGCCTTATCCGAGACCGGGAACATCCGACCGTTATCCTCTTCTTTGAGTGCGACACCAAATCCTTCGAACAAATCGATGATCGATTCATTATTAAATTGAGAAAAGGCGCTATAAAGGAAACGTCCGTTTCCTGGAATCGACTGGACGAGCTCATCGAGTGGCTTTCGGTTCGTGACATTACACCGTCCGCCGCCAGAGATTGCGAGCTTTCGTCCTAATTTATTTCCTTTATCGAGCAGGAGCGTCCGGGCTCCGGCTTGTAAAGAGGCGAGCGTCGCCATCAAACCGCTCGGTCCGCCTCCGATTACGATTACATCGTACATAAGGTCACCTCATTCATAGAATTCTGCTTGTTTCACTTTAGCAGAAGTTGCGACTGTAAACAAACCGTCTCTTTCAATTCAAGATAGACAGCGGTATAATGATTTGCAATTGTGTACGAGAGAACTTGTATAATGAGACAGTCACGATTAGAGTGTCGATTTAAAAATTAGAAAGCGTGAGGGATGTTACCATGTCCACAGTCAGTAATAAGCAGTCTACTTCTTCCGGCAATGCAGGATTCGTTCGTGGAACGATGCTCCTGTCCGGTGCGTCACTGATTTCCCGCGCACTGGGTTTGATTTATCTCTTTCCGTTTCAGTTCATGGTCGGTGCGACAGGTATCATGTTCTATACCTATGCCTACAACTACTATGCGATCATGATTGGTCTTGCGACAGCGGGGATTCCTGTTGCCGTCTCGAAATTCGTCGCCAAATACAATGCGTTAGGAGAATATGATACGAGTGAACGTTTGTATCGGTCTGGTCTAAAAATCATGTCCTTGACCGGGGTTGTTTCTTTTCTTGCCTTATTCTTCCTTGCACCGTATTTAGCACACCGGGCGATTCCAGGCGGTGACGTCGATTCAGCCTCGTACGTCGATGCCGTCACGATGACGATTCGAGGGGTTAGTTTTGCGTTACTCTTGATTCCACCGATGAGTATGACGCGTGGATATTTCCAAGGGTATCAATCGATGGGACCGACTGCGATTTCGCAAATTCTAGAACAAATCGTCCGCATCATCTTCTTACTCGTAGGAGTCAGCATCGCCATCTATTTATTTGATTCAGGTGTAGCCTTTGCAGCGACGATTGCAACGTTCAGCGCATTCATTGGTGCAATCGGTAGTGTCGCGGTTCTCATCTATTACTTCCGCAAACGATCCAGTGGTTTACAAGAACTACGCGCTACACAAATCGTCCGTTCGCCGGATCGCCCGTTAACGGATTTGTATAAGGAATTATTGACGTACGCGATTCCAATCGTCATGGTCGGTCTTTCGACGCCGCTTTACCAAGTCATCGATCAGAACACGATGAATGCCGCGTTACAAAGTATTGGCTATACGCTCGAAGCTGCCGGAAATGCGACGGCCTATCTGATTGCGGATAGTCATAAGATCGTCTTGATTCCGGTCTCGGTCGCAACAGGCTTATCGTTGTCTGCGACGCCACTGTTGACAGCTTCCTTCACGCAAGGAGATATGCGAAAAGTACGGGCTCAAATTTCACAGATTTATCAACTCGTCTTCTTCGTGACGATTCCGGCAGTTGTTGGAATGATTCTCCTCAGTGAAGAAACGTTCCATGTGCTCTTTCCGAAAGATCAAGCAGCATGGGTCTATCTGTTGAGTTATGCACCAAGTGCCTTGTTCCTTGCCCTTTATTCAGTCACGGCAGCGGTCCTTCAAGGGATTAACCGTCAGTACTTTACGATCATCGCAACACTTGCTGGATTACTTGCGAAGTATCTCTTGAATGCACCGTTGATTCATTTGACGGGTGATGGAACAGGTGCTGGATATGCGACGATCATCGGCTATCTCGTTGCGACCGGTTTGATGTTCTTCCGGATCACACAAACGGTGAAGTTCCCATTCAGTACGGTCTTACGCCGGACGTCGTTGATCTTGATCATCAGTGCCTTGATGGGAGCGGGTGTCGCGCTCGTCAAGTGGGGAATGGTATCCATCTTGCCAGAGACGACATGGGCGTCTCTATTGATTCTGATCGTAGGTGCAGCAGTCGGAATCGTGATTTTTGCAGGACTCTCGATTTGGAGTGGCTTAGCAGAAGTCGTATTAGGGCGTAAAATTTCATTGAAACGAGGACGAGGTCATGCGTCTAGATAAATTGTTATCCAACATGGGAGCAGGCTCCCGAAAAGAAGTGAAGCTGCTGCTGAAGGCAGGGGCGATTCAAGTCGATGGAGAGATCGTGCGTGATCCGAAACAACATGTCGATGTCGAGACGCAACAGGTTCTGATGTATGGGGAACCGGTTACGTATCAAAAATACATCTACTTGATGATGAATAAACCACCGGGTGTCATTAGTGCAACAGAAGATAAACGAGATGAGACCGTTATTGATCTGTTGTTTGAAGACGTGACGTATTTCAAACCGTTCCCGGTCGGACGACTCGATAAAGATACAGAGGGTCTATTGCTGTTGACGAATGATGGGTCGTTTAATCACGCTTTAATGTCTCCAAAGAAACACGTCGAAAAAACGTATTACGCAGAAGTGACAGGAGTGTTGACGCAAGAAGACATCGAAGCGGTTGCGGCAGGCGTCACGTTAGAAGATGGCTACCGAGCAAAGCCGGGAAAACTTGTCATCTTATCGACGACAGAAACAGATTCAACGCTTGAATTGACGATCACGGAAGGGAAGTTCCATCAAGTCAAACGGATGATGCTTGCGCTCGGGAAAGAGGTCACGTTCTTGAAACGGCGCTCGATTGGCCGCTTGGAACTCGATCCGGCACTTGCGCTCGGAGATTATCGTGAACTGACGCCAGCGGAACTGTTTTTGTTTGAGTGGCAACCTGAATAAGCAAAACGAAAAGGCGGTGGAATGAGCGTACATTCCATCGCCTTTTGTTATGGGTTTCGATTATTGATTACGCAATGCTTCTGCGATTGGATAAGGACCACTGAGTACTTCGAATACACGAGATTGTGTCGGATGATCGATCAAGTGAACGAATAATGCTGCGATATCATCACGCGACACCTTACGATCTTCGTATGAATCGAAATGCTCTTTCGTTTCGACAGTGCCTGCCGGGTCGTCGTAGCTGAGTGGACCAGGACGTACGATCGTATAATTGAGTCCGCTTTCCTGGAGGTGTGCGTCTGCTGTTGCTTTAGATTCGAGATATACTTTCAATTCACCTTTTGGTTCTTCGGTACCTACTGAACTGAGCATCAGGAAACGATCGATACCGTTGGCTTTTGCTGCATCGATGACTTTAATTGCGCCTTCTTGATCGACGGCGCGCGTCAATTCGTCTGATGCGCCACCAGCACCCGCTGCAAAGATGACGACGTCCGCATTACTGATGACACCACTGACATCCTTCGTCAAATCCCCAAGTCTGACTTCAGATGCACCGAGTGCAATCAAATCGTTGATTTGATTTTCTTCTCGTACGACCGCGATTGCTTGATGATCACCTTGTTTAGCGATCAATTCGACCATCTTGCGTCCGGTCGTTCCGTTTGCTCCAATGATTAAAATATTCATTCTGCTCAACTCCTTCTCCCAATAGCTATACCCCACGTTTTAAAAAAGATAACAAAAAAAGACGCGAAGAATCGCGTCATCGAAAGATATACATAGTGAAACAGTGGATCAACCCGCTTGCTTTTGTTTCTTGCTCGACGTCCATGTACCGCGTCGAGGGCTCACAATGAGATTGTTGTATTCGAGCACGTTCAAATCCCGCTGAACGGTCCTTGAAGTGATGCCAAACTCTTCAACCAACTCTGCTGTCGTAGTAGCTCCGTTCTCTTGGATGTAGAGATAAATCGATTTAATCCGGGTCAACATACGGTCTGTAGAATCTTTCATTGGTATAACCACTCCCCCAATGGATAGAATAGTGTTCTAAAGCTTCGGGTGACAAAAGACAATGCAATATCCAGTTGTTTCGCCTTTAGTATAACGTTTTGATGTTAAATTGCAAGTGATTTAACCGAACGTTTGCATAAAAAACATATTCAAACAGATTGTAAAGTCGATAATTGGAGTTTTAATATCGTTTAATGTTCGTTATTTAAACAAATAAAAAAGAAAACAGAATTTGGATGTTCGTATCTGAACGAATATTCGCTATACTAGAAAGGTGTATAGGAAACGAATTCAACCTAGAATGAAGGAGCGAAATCAGATGGTGAATTGGAAAGAAGAAGTACTCGCGCGTCGCGAGGACTTATTAGAGGATTTAAAAGAACTACTGCGGATTCCGAGTATACTTGATGAATCAACAATCGAAGAAGGTGCACCGTTTGGTCAAGAAGTCAAACGAGCCCTTGATTGGATGCTCGCGACAGGGGAACGAGACGGATTCAAGACAAAAAATGTTGATGGATACGCCGGACATTTGGAATATGGTCAAGGGGAAGAGTTACTCGGTATTCTTTGTCACTTAGACGTCGTACCAGCTGGTGGCGATCACTGGACATACGGTCCATTTAACCCAACGCTTGTCGATGGGAAACTGTATGCGCGCGGTGCAATCGATGATAAAGGACCGACGATGGCAGCTTATTATGCCTTGAAGATCGTCAAAGAACTCGGATTACCGCTCTCAAAACGTATTCGTTTGATTGCTGGAGGAGATGAAGAGAGTGAATGGCGTTGTGTGAATCATTACTTCAAACATGAAGAGATGCCGACTCTCGGCTTTGCACCAGATGCCGACTTCCCGATCATCAATGCGGAAAAAGGACTGTATGATGGGTTATTGATTCAAGGGAAACCAGCGCAAGCATCTGATACAGGCTACCATCTCGTTCGTTTTGAAGGCGGCGAACGTCCGAACATGGTTCCGGGTCATGCCCAAGCACTTCTTCGTGTCGTCGAATTGGGGACGCTTGAAACGGATTTCCATACGTATCTTGAAGAACAAGGCTTGTCTGGGACGGTCAAGCAAGAAACGGAAGGTCTTGTTCTTGATGTGAACGGTGTCGCAGCCCATGCGATGGAGCCGGATAACGGTAAAAATGCTGCCTTACATTTAGCACGTTTCCTCAATACGCTTCACTTGGATTATAACGGTCGTCGTTATATTCAGCTTGTCACGCACATGTTCCGTGATTCTCGCGGTGTAGCGATTGGTGTCGCTGCTTCAGACGAGACAGGTGACTTAACGATCAACGGTGGTGTATTCCGGTATGCAGAAGAGCAAGGAACAGCGTCGATCAACATCCGTTATCCTTATTCAGCAGACTTCACGGAACGCTTGCAAATCATCAAGGAAGCGGCAGCGGGATATGGCTTCGAGTTACAGACTCGAACACATATGACACCACACCATGTCGATCCGGATCATGAATTGATTCAGACACTGAGTGCCGTGTATGAACGTCATACGAACCAACCAGCTGATCTGATTGCTATCGGTGGTGGTACATATGCACGTTCGTTGACGGCAGGGGTTGCATTTGGACCAGTCTTCCCAGGTGGTCCTGAAGTTGCCCACCAAGTCGATGAATATGTTGATTTTGAAGAACTCTTGCTTGCTGTCGCGATTTATGCAGAAGCAATTTATGAACTCGCAAAATAATGACTGATGATCCCCCGCATCGTGAAGATGGGGGGATTGCTTCTTGAAAGGAAGTTCCGTGTGAAAAATCGTCAAACTTATCATTTCCAAGCGTTATATTTCTTTATTTTCTTTGGACAAGGTGCACTCATTCCGTATCTTGCGCTTTATTTCTCAAGCGATGCGTTCGGTCTGTCCGCTTCAGAGATTGGTACAATCGTTGCGATCGGACCGATTCTCTCTATTTTCTTACAGCCCGTTTGGGGCATCGCGGCAGATCGACTCGGAAAGCCGAAACGTCTCTTACTCGTTGCCATGCTCGCCGCTGGAGTATTTACATTAAGTTACTTACTGACGTCCGCTTATCTACTTTTACTGTTGATTTCATGTGTCTGGGCATTATTCCAGTGTGCGCATATTCCACTCGTTGATACATTAGCGATCGAATATACACGAAAACGTAAGGTAGATTATGGCGCCTTGCGTCTTTTTGGATCAGCTGGTTTTGCTTTAGCCGTCTTCATCCTTGGACAAATCACTGAAGAGGGCGGACTTGGTCTGATTTTTTATGCGACCGGTGCAGCTTGGGTTCTTGGTTTTCTTGTGTTGATCGGTATTGAAGAAACGGGGAACGTACACATTTCACATCAACAACAGGTACCGTTGAAACAACTCTTTTCGAATCGACGCTTCTTGTTATTCTTAGCGGGAGGGAGTTTGATCTTCGGACCGATCTTCGCCAATAACTATTACTTTGGCAGCTACGTCACGATTCGTGGAGAGACAACCGCGCTCGTCGGGACCTTGTTCTTCGTCGCCGTTCTGTGCGAAATCCCGTTCATGCGCATCGCTTCGCGTCTATTGTTACGATTCGGAGCGATTCCAGTTCTTGTCTTCATTTCCTTGCTGTCAGCTGCTCGTACGGCGATGATCGCATTAGAGCTTCCGATCGTCATGCTTTGGGTATTGTCTGCGATGCAAGGAATGATCGTCGGATTGTTGATCCCTGTTGCATTAGACTATGTTCGGTCACTCGTTCCAGAGACGATGGTCGCAACAGCTGTCAGTACATATATGGCAACGACGACAGGGCTAGCGACAGCGCTGTTTAACTTGATGAGTGGGTTTGTGCTAGACCAAAGTACAATCTATACCGTCTTTTGGGTATATACAATTAGCAGTATTCTTGGTGCCGTCCTGTACAGTGTCAGTGGTCGAATGAAGGAGTGAAGATACGATGAGACAGGAACGACACTTTTTCGTTGCCTTACCGATTCCTTCTGAAGATTTAGCAAATATCGCTAATCGTTTATCTCTATCTGATTACTTTCGAAATGTCTATACGTTAGAAGAGTACCATTTGACGCTTCGTTTTTTTGGCCCGCTGGAGGAAGAAGAACAACGATCGTGGAAACAGCAACTGCAGGAGATTGCGCGCACGATCGAACCTTTCGTACTTCGATTAGATCGTCTAATTACCTTTGGACAAAGCGAGCGACCACGTGTCGTCGGATTCGGAACAGAAGCAGAGGAATTGTTTCGATTAGTGCGTCTGATTGATCCAAGTGCGACTAAACCATTCGTTCCGCATGTCACGATCGCGAAGAAGTGGCGCACGGAGGCGGAAGAATGGACGACGAATCCGATACAACCGGTGGAATGGACTGTTCGTGAACTTATTCTGTTTGAAGTACGACCAGGCGTTTCGCCGCGATATGAACCGGTTTACCGGATTCATCTAGGTAAAGAGGAATGAGGTGATCCCCATCGCAATCTTGATGAAACTATATGACTTAGATAGTCGATTTGAAAAAAATCCGCTTGAGATGACAAAACGGTTCGGTGAACATCAGGCGCTTGATTACGCTCATGTCTATCGTAGATGGGAGGCTGGAGAATTATTTCCCGGGGAAACGCTCATCCGTCCGAAGAAGTGGTGGCAAGTGATGAAAAAAAGCGAAGTCATTCAACTTCCGGGTAAACAATTATCTCGAAGAGCGTTTGATAAATGGTACAAAAAACGTCTCGAGTTACAAAAATTATTAAACGTCACTGGTGGAGCGGGCGAAGAGGACATTTGGCGGATTCCGTTAAAACGTCATTTAGACTTTTATCAGATGTTACACCTCTTGAATGAACAGTATGCAATGTTTTATCGCGCCGTCATTCAATATCAAGTCGGGGAAGTCGAATTGAGTCCGTTTGTCGTCGGTCCATCCGCGATTTATATCATGGAATGGCTTGACGGTGACGAAAGTATCTATCATATCCGGCGAGATAAGTTGTGGCGGGAACAACCGTTCAAGGCATCCACAAAACAAATTTTGAATCCGAACATCGGTTTAAAGCGGACGGAAGATATTCTACGCGTCGTACTTGGGCGAGATTATGTCTTGCCGATCGAACGAGTCATTTTAGCACCTTCAGGTTATTTTGATCAGATTCCAAAAGAGACGACGACGACTTACGTCAATAAAGTCGAGTTTCCAAACTGGCTGCAACGAATGAATGCAAGTGCGCCTCATACAAAAGCGTTTCAGATGCGGGTGTGTGAAAAAATCCTAAAAGAGACCGTATCGATCCCGTTTCAAATGGCAATTCTAAGTGAAGGGCAGTCACGAATTCAAGAGTAGGGGAGGAAGCGACGGCATTGTCGTTGCGAAAGACATGACGAACCAAGAGGTGGTAATACCGGTGATCCGGGCAGAGTTCTCATCGTTTCGAAGCATCCGAGTCGAGGTCGAAGGCAATCCGTCAATCCACTGGTCGCTTGAATGTGATGGGAAACCGCTTGAAATTCAACAGACCGAAACGCATCGAGAGGAACAGTTCGTGATTTATGAGTTAACGGTTCTTAAACCAGTCGAGTTAGAATGCCGCTATGAGGTGTTCGGAGCAGGCAGGTCAATCCGTGTCGTTCCTGATCGATTAGTTCGGACGGAAGCGTTCGAGCGAAAGTACCGTTATGAAGAGAAGCTCGGTGTCTGGGAAGAAGACGATACGTATCATTTTGCTGTCTGGTCGCCTGTCGCAGAGCAAATCGTGTGTATCGTATACGATCAAGATGAACAGGTACTCGGAAGACACAAGATGGAGCGACAAGAGCAAGGTACCTATCACCTTCGACTTGGGCAAGAGTCAGCAGAACGATGGTACCGCTATGAAGTGACGACGTACGTTGGCACACATGAAGTCGTCGATCCATACGCTCATGCGATATCGGAGAACGGTCGTTACGGTGTCATCGCCGACGTTGAACAGACGATTTCCGAGTGGTTTCCAAAGCGAGTCGCGCGTCCTCTGTTCGTCAAACCGTCGGACGCTGTCATCTATGAAGCAAATATTCGCGATTTTACGATTGATCGTTCCGCTGGTTCAAGTCATCCGGGACAATATGCAGGGGTGGCGGAACGTGGAACAGTTTCTTCTCGTGGACATGCGACAGGTCTTGATTATCTTCTTGATCTCGGGATTACGCATCTGCAGCTGTTGCCGGTCCACTTCTTCGAAACGACCGATGAACGAACAAGGTCGCCATATAACTGGGGATACGATCCGATGCTTTGGTTCGGATTAGCTGGGAGCTACGCGAGTTCGGTCGCACCGCTCGTTCGCGTCCGAGAATACGCGGATATGGTGGAGCGACTCCATGAAGCAGGGATTCGTGTTACGTTCGATGTCGTCATGAACCACGTTTTTGTTCGGGAGCGTTCCTCTCTTGAACAGCTCGTTCCGGGTTATTATTTCCGTTACGAAGTAGACGGCACGCTCTCAAACGGAACGGGTGTTGGAAACGATACCGCATCCGAGCGATTCATGATGCGTCGACTCATCGTTGATTGCTTGACATACTTTGCTCGTGTCTACCGCATTGATGCGTTTCGATTTGATTTAATGGGCATTCATGACATTGAGACGATGAATGAAGTACGTGCAGCACTCGATGCGATTGATCCTACGATTCTTGTGTATGGAGAGGGCTGGGATCTTGCGACGGCATTGCCGGAACGATTCAAAGCGATGAGCGCCTCGGCTGCGCAAATGCCGCGAATCGCTCATTTTAATGACGTGTTCCGTGATGCCTTGAAAGGATCGACGTTCAGTGCATACGATCGAGGATTCGTTGCCGGAGACGGATGGAAAGAAGGAGAGGTCCGAAACGGGATTGCGGGTAGTGTTCATATCGATAACCAAACGTATGGACGTTTTCCGGAACCGACGTATTCGATCAACTATGTCGAGGCGCACGATAACCATACGCTGTACGACAAATTGAAGATCTCCTGTCCGGAAGCGGACGAACTTCAGTTATTACGGATGAGTCGATTAGCTCAAACGATCGCTTTGCTTGCGCAAGGCATTCCGTTTCTGCATGCGGGTCAAGAGTTCTTGCGTACGAAACAAGGTGTCGAAAACAGTTATAATGCATCGGACGAAATCAACCGAATGGACTGGGAACGCCGGGATGATCATCTCTCACTCGTTACGTATATCAAGACGATTTTACAAATTCGCAGAATGCATGGCGGATTCCGTCTACACCGGGCGAATCAGGTTCGAGAACTGCTTCGTTTCATCAACTTACGTCCGGGTGTCATCGCCTACGAAGTCGAAGCGATCCATTCGTACGATGCGTGGCAACGCACGCTCGTTGTCTACAATACGACGCACGAAATCGTGGAAGTCTCACTCGATCACTCGCGCTGGAATGTACATGTCCAAGGGGATGATGCCTCGGTCGACCCGCTTCTGAAAGGTGTCGATAGGATTCAAGTCCTTCCGTTGTCAACGACGATTGCGACGTGTTAAGATAAGCATTGTGCCTTAGGCAAATCTACTAAAAAAGTTGAGCGGATTATAATGGAAATAGATATTTTAGATGCGCTTGGCGAAGGCTGGACCCTTACGCCAGCAGGTGGAATCACAGGAGAAGCGTACATCGCTTCAACCGGACAATCAAAATTGTTCTTAAAACGAAATTCATCGCCGTTCTTGGCGATTTTATCCGCGGACGGAATCGTCCCGAAATTATTATGGACGAAACGAATCTATAGCGGGGATGTCATCAGTGCGCAACAATTCATTGAAGGCGACGAGTTGGAGCCGGAAATGATGGAACGTCCGGAAGTGGCGCGTTTGCTTGGGAAAATCCATGATTCGAAGGAATTGCTGTTCATGCTACAACAGCTTGACCAACGTCCGATCGAGCCTGATGAGTTATTGCGCCAATGTCACTTATATTTTCAACCAGAAGACTTAGAGAATCCAGAACTGGTAGAACTTGCGATGGATTATCTCGAACGAAATCTGGAGCAAGTAAGAACGGATGAACAAGTCGTCTGTCATTCAGATCTAAATCATAATAATTGGTTGACGGGAGCGGACGGTCAACTCTACCTGAACGACTGGGATGATGCGATCATTGCCGACCGTGCGTATGACCTCGGGATGATGTTATACAGTTATGTCGATGAAGCGGCTTGGCCCGAATGGTTTGAGCATTATGGTCATCCGTTGACGAATGATCTGAAACAACGAATGCATTGGTATGTCGTAGCGCAAGCTGTATTATCCTTGTATTGGTATGAAGATATGCGTCATCCGGATGTCGAGGACAGCTATCATTTTCTAGAACAGTTACTTGAATACTCGAACGACTAAAAAGCGTGTCATTCCGAAAAGGAACGACACGCTTTTTTGATTAACCTTCTGCGATTTTAATCTCTTTTTCAATATCATGACTTTCAAGATCCGCCGACCGATACGCTTCAGTCGTTGGTAAACGTAAATCAAGCTGCGGTTTTTCTTCGAATGTGACGGTGACGTTCTTGACCGTGTAGTCAAAGACATGGCCTCCGCCCGCGCGTTCAGCATCGATGAAATGAAGATGATATCCAGCGACGGCGATGCCGTGACCGAACCGTGGTGTGTAGTAACCGGCGAGTGTTCCTTCCGTTTGTTCGAAAGTACGCGCGCTTTGAGAGGCGACAGCTTCCGTGATTGGAACGAACGGTTTCTCTTGACGTGCGACGGTACGTGTCTGCACCTCTGTGAACGTTCCATCAATTCGAACGGCATAAAAACTATTGATCGTCGGTAGTTGTTCATTCAACCAGTGTTCGAATTCCGATTTTGACATCTCTTCTGTCACGGAGAGCGTTTGCTCTGGCACGAAACGGGTCAAAGTCGCAAACGGCGTTGTCGTCTCAGGCTGAAGTGGTCGAGCGCTACCGTCTGAACGGAGCTGGTAGAACTGACCATCAAAACCAATCATCTCACCATCCAAGTGGTCGAACGTTCCGATACCAAAATTTCGTTGATCAATAACGGACGCGTATGTGACTTCACTCTCGAATACTCCGTCGAGTAGTGCCATCATCGTTGAAATCTGGACGAGTGTTTTATCGTGTGTCATGTGAATCCTCCTCAGTTCAATTGATCGAGATGAACTTGTTCTCCGAGCGCGATGTTGTCGCGATAATCAATCGGAACATCGACGATGACTGGTCCTTCTGTCGCGAGTGCTTCATCCATGATTGCGGCTAGTTCAGATGGATGATTGACGCGTAATCCTTTTGCTCCGAAACTCTCAGCATATTTGACGAGATCGACGTCACCAAATGACGTACCGGATTTCCGTTTGTATTTCATCTCTTGTTGGAACGCGACCATGTCGAATCCGCTATCACGCCATACGAAGTGGACGAGTGGTGAGTTCAAACGAACAGCTGTCTCAAGTTCCATTGCCGAGAAGAGGAATCCACCATCACCTGAAATCGAGACGGCCTTCTTACCAGGACGTACGAGTGTTGCTGCGATTGCCCAAGGAAGCGCGACACCAAGCGTTTGCATCCCATTACTAAAGAGAAGGTGACGTGGTTCGTACGAACGGAAATGACGTGCCATCCAAATATAGTGAGAACCAACGTCGACTGTTACCGTGACATCATCCGCAATTTTTTCACGTAACGTCTTCATGAAATAGAGTGGGTGCGTCAACGGAGAATCCGCGACAGGAGGAACATCGCGATCGACAAGACGTTGATGTAATCCTTCAAGGAATTGAGCTGAACTTTCAGGTAATGTGAGTGGTTGCAGGCGCTCGGCGATTGCATCGACCGTTTTCGCCATATCACCGACAAGCTCGCGGTCTGGGCGATAGAAGTGGTCAATTTCAGCACGCATTTGATCAATATGGACAAGCGTCCGGTCGTGCGTCGGTTGGTTCCAGAATTTCGGATCATAGCCAATTGGGTCATAGCCGATCGAGAGGACGAGATCCGCTTCTGCGAGCAGTGCATCTCCCGGTTGGTTACGGAATAGTCCGACGCGTCCATAGAAATTCGATTCAAGCTCACGTGATAATGTGCCGGCCGCTTGGAACGTCTGGACGACAGGAATCGAGACGTGTTTGAGCAGGGAACGAATCGCATGTACGACGTCCGGCTGACTCGCACGCATACCGAGCAACAAGACAGGTAGCTTCGCATCTTGGATCAAACGAGCTGTTTCTTCAACCCAAGCTTCTGGTGCAACACCGAGCTTCGGTGCTTCAACCGCACGGAATGCCGTGACGTTCGCTTCGCTCAATCCGACGTCTTGTGGGATACTAACGAAAGCAGCCCCAGATGTTGTTTCCGCTGTTCGGAAAGCATTGGACAGTACTTCTGGAATATTATCGGCATCTTGCACTTCTGCACTGAAGTTCGTAATCGGTGTAAAGAGTGCCTGATTGTCCATGGACTGATGTGTTCGTTTTAAGCGGTCTGCTCGTGTAACGGCTCCGGCGATTGCGACAACTGGGTCACCTTCAGAGTTTGCTGTCACAAGACCTG
This sequence comes from Exiguobacterium sp. UBA3968, assembly GCF_002385115.1. Classification (NCBI taxonomy): domain Bacteria; kingdom Bacillati; phylum Bacillota; class Bacilli; order Caryophanales; genus Exiguobacterium; species Exiguobacterium sp. UBA3968. The sequence continues at coordinate 1,614,222 of NZ_DGCW01000005.1, read as the reverse complement.
TCGCTAAGTTTGATGCGCCTGGGCCAGATGTTACAAGTACAACGCCTGGTTTGTCTGTCAAGCGACCAATGGCTTGAGCCATGAATGCAGCATTTTGTTCGTGACGTGCAACGATGAGTTCAGGTCCCCGATCCTGTAACACATTGAAGACGGAATCAATTTTGGCGCCAGGAATACCAAAAATGTAATCTACACCCTGTTCGATGAGTGAATCGACGACTAAGTCTGCACCTGTTTTCTTCTGTACTAGTTCTTTTGAATCACTGTTTTTATTTTCGTTCATTACAATTCTCCTTTTTACCAACGTTTTTTGGTGTTCGATAGCTGTAATAAATAATCTGTTTCGAAAAAAGTATACATCTGTTTCATGGTAAATCCAACCTAAATTCGTTTAGAGAATAAAAAAAGTACCTTGTGTACGATTACACAAGGTACAGAGATTGCGCTTATTCAACGTCGACTTTTCCGAAAGTCGCCCAGACGAATAAGGCACAGATGCCCATGACGAGAACGATGGGGGAGCCCCAAGCAATCAAGAAGTCTTCCATGGTATAGCCCTCCTTTTTAGTTCTTACGTACCTTTAGTGTAGTAGATTGCTCACTGTTTCTCAAGTGACGAACTGCTGAACATTCTTCAATCGGGATTGAAGAAGTTCTTATATAATTACCCGAATCATGATAAACTTATCTGCGGATAATTTAAGTTTGGAAAGGATGAACGATAGTGCGTTTACGACATAAACCATGGGCACAGGATTATATGAAGGAACAATCCTCGATCTATATAGCAGAACCAGCATCCCTGAAAGGAAACTGGGCGACAGAGTTTAAAAATGATAATCCGATCTACATCGAAGTGGGGTCAGGAAAAGGAGCCTTCATTACAGGGATGGCAAACCAACATCCGGAGATCAACTTCATCGCGATTGAACTTTTTGAGAGCGTAGCAGTGACGATCGTTCAAAAATTAGTAGAGGCTCCACAAGCAAATGTTCGCGTCTTGACGGTCGATGCGAAAGATTTACGTGATTACTTCGAAAAAGGTGAAGTAGCGCGCGTTTATTTGAACTTCTCGGATCCTTGGCCGAAGACACGCCATGCGAAACGTCGTTTGACGTATAAAACGTTCCTCTCAACGTATGAAGACATCTTACCTGCGAAAGGACAAATCCATTTCAAGACTGACAATCGAAAGTTGTTTGAATCGAGTCTGATGACGATGTCGGCATACGGTATGCGTTTTGACTGGATGTCGCTTGATCTACATGCGAATGAACCGGAGGATAACGTCCGGACAGAGTATGAAGAGCGCTTTTCTTCAATGGGTCAACCAATTTATCGGATGGAAGCAACATACCAAAATTAATTTAGACAAAAAGTTTTCTTATTTTCCTGGTATTTCTTTCACACTTTTTTCTTATTAATTGGTACAATGTTGTTGACTGAAGAACTTGTACTTATAGGTAAAGGGGGAATTTGGGGATGTGGCAGAAAAGCTTAGCCTTCGTAACGGCGCTCTTTCTCGCGTTAAGTATCGGTCAATCGGTACTTGCTGCGGTTGATACCTCAGAAATGACAAAAGCATTAAATGAGGAATTACCAACGACGCATTACGATTATAAAAAAGGTTCGGTCAAAATCGAGGATCCGAAGACGTTCACGAACGGAAAAGGAGAAGAAGTCATTGGCGGAATCGCTGTCATCAAGACAGTTCGTGACGGCATCTTCATCACAATCAAACGTGAAATTCACTTCTTCAATGCCGATAGCGGTAAATTGTTGACGAATGCCGACGCTGCAAAAGTTGATGGCGTAAAAGAATACATCGACAGCAACTCGGATAATCTTCATCAAAAAGTCGTTTACTGGTTACCGGTACTCTTGATGTTGTTGATCATCGCTGTACCAGCGATCGTCTTATACATCGTCGTACCACGTTTGTACTCTACTTCGGAATACATGAATCCGATTTATGAGCGCAACGATAACCCGCGCTAATCAAAAAAACCTCTACCCGTTTGGGTAGAGGCTTTTTTTTTATGCTAACAACACAAAGATGAAAGCGAGTATGGCGGGTAATCCTTGTTTAAGTAAAATGGAACGATTAGCCGTCAAGGCGCCATAGAGTGCGGCGATGATCACACAAGCTAAAAAGAACAGTTGGACAGCAATATCTTCACGGATCAGACCAAACAGAAGACCAGCAGCTAAAAATCCATTGTAGAGACCTTGATTGGCAAAAAGCGTCTGGATTTGCTTAGATGCGACCGCTTCATCCGTCAGTCCGAATGTACGTCGTGCCGCCTTAGAGGATAAAAAGAACATTTCAAGAGCCATGATATAAAAGTGCTCTAAGGAAACAAGTAAAACGAAGATAGTAGCAAGAATGGACATGAATCATACCTCCTTTATAGGAACGTGAAAAAAAGACCGTACTTCATCGATTGAAGCACGGTCTTCTGATTAAGCGTATTCGAGTAATGCGCCAGTTTCGGCATCGACTGTGAATTGATACGTTTTTTCGTCATCACCTTCAAGGACCGAGATGCCACCTTTATAGCTTTGGTAGTCACGTGACTCATATGCGTAAGCCTCCGGTGTTGCAGAGATCCATGCACCTTGGACACGTCCTTTTGCTGAAAATGTGCGTTTCGTGATTTCGAGCGCTTCTTCGGCAGAAAGTTGTTTATTGTCAACGGCCTTCTTCACTGCGAAAGCGGCGACGACAGCTGCTGCCAATCCGATAATCCAATAGCGTTTTTTCATTAAAATTCCCCTCCTTACAGGTTCTATTCCTACTGTACCAAATAATTCGTTCAGAGAGAAACAAAAGGTTAAGTGATTGAAGCAATTTTTTGTATAATGGGTAACAGGAGGCGATACATATGAATGAAAAAACGAGAGAGTTATTTCGAACACTGACGGAATTAAATGGGGCACCAGGGTTTGAACACGATGTTCGTCAGTTCGTTCGCGAACGCATTACACCTGTCACGGATGAGATCGTTACAGATGGACTGGGTTCGATTTTCGGGAAGCGAACAGGGGATGCGACAGGACCGAAAGTCATGGTTGCCGGACACATGGACGAAGTGGCATTCATGGTGACGCAAATCACGAAGAATGGGATGTTACGGATCCAACCGCTCGGTGGTTGGTGGAGTCAAGTATTGCTTGCCCAACGATTCTCGATCTGTACAGACAACGGTATCATCCCTGGTGTCATCGCGTCGATTCCACCACACTTATTAACAGAAGAAGTACGCAATAAGCCAATGGCAATCAAAGACATGTTCATCGATATCGGTGCGGATTCAAAAGAAGAAGCGGAATCGTTTGGTGTACGTCCGGGTATTCCGGCAGTACCATTTTTCCCGTTCACACCGATGGCGAATCCGAAGAAAATCATGGCGAAAGCATGGGATAACCGCTATGGTGTCGGAATGGCAATCGAATTGTTGGAGGAGACGACAGCAGCGGATCATCCGAACATTTTGTTCTCTGGTGCAACGGTTCAAGAAGAAGTCGGATTGCGCGGTGCCCAAACAGCGACGACGCTTATCGATCCTGATGTGGCGTTCGTCGTCGATGCGTCTCCTGCCAATGATGCGTCAGGAGACAAAACGGAATTTGGTCAACTCGGACAAGGACCATTACTCCGTATTAAAGACAGCGTCATGATTCTTTCGAAAGAGATGACGGATTATGTCCTTGATACGGCAGAATCGAACAAGATTCCGTATCAATACTACGTCGGTGCAGGTGGAACGGACGGCGGTGTCATCCATCGCTCGAACAATGGTATTCCAACAACAGTCGTTGGTTTACCGGCACGTTATATCCATACGCACGCATCGATCATGCATACAGATGATTATGATGCGGCGAAGGAATTGCTACGAAAACTCGTCACGAATCTTGATACGACGACGCTTGCAACATTGCAAGTCAAGTAAATAACGAACGGGGAGGACCATCCTCATGAAATAGACGGCGGACTTATAATCCGTCGTCTATTTTATTGTAGTGAGAACATAATGATGTTGATTGTCTTGTCAGTTGGAAAAACAGCCTAGTCGAATCGAAAGTGGATTTGGTATAATGATACGCGATGTTGAGTAAAGGACGTGACAAGATGTTCAAGCAAAAGGGAATTTCACTTAGCCCTAAAGTATATTTCATCACTGTATTAAGTTATATGGCGCTTGGTTTATTCAGTTCGCTGATTATGGGCTTGATTGTTCAAACAATCGGAGAAGGGTTGGTAGATCGTGGTATCGAAGCAAGGTTTCTTATTCAATTAGGCGAGCAGGCGATTGCTCTGACGGGACCAGCGATCGGTGTCGCCGTAGCGTTTGCGCTTGAAGCACCGCCACTCATCTTATTTGCAGCAGTTGCGGTTGGAGCATTTGGATATGAAGCTGGCGGACCGGCAGGTAGTTACATTGCGACGCTACTTGCAACAGAAATCGGAAAACTCGTGTCAAAGACGACGCGACTCGATATTCTGTTGACGCCGTTCGTCACGTTGCTAGTTGGATTCGTTGCTGGACGTTATGCCGGGAAATGGATTGGAAAAGGCATGACCGATCTGGGTGAAATAATTCGCTGGGGGACGGAACGCGAACCGTTGTTCATGGGTATCTTCATTGCTACCGTCATGGGACTTGCATTGACAGCGCCGATTTCAAGTGCCGCACTTGGAATCATGCTTGGATTGGATGGACTTGCTGCGGGTGCTGCGACGATCGGCTGTGCCGCTCAAATGATTGGTTTTGGTGTCATCAGTTATCGTGATAACGGAATCGGGGGCGTCATCGCACAAAGTATCGGCACATCGATGCTCCAAGTCGGAAACATCATCCGCAATCCTTGGATTCTCATTCCGCCTACGATCGCAGGTGCTATCCTAGCGCCATTCGCGACTGTTCTGTTGATGCTTGAGAGCAACCCAGAAGGCTCAGGCATGGGGACGAGTGGTTTTGTTGGTCCATTGATGTTGTTGAAGACGATGGGATTTGAAATGGAATACTATGTAGCCGTCATCGTATTATGTTTTATTGCGCCTGGCATCATCAGTTATCTCATCTATCGGTTATTACTTCGACTCGGTCGGATTCAAGATGGTGACTTGAAAATCGAATATTAAGTACAAAAAGCTGATTCTAAAGAATGTGTCTGTTTGACCGAATGGTGGATAAACAAGGACATGCCTTTTGAATCAGCTTTTTTTCATTTCATAAAGAGAATCCGAATGAACTCGAATAAAAACTCGTGAAGAAGATGTAAAGATAAACGAGATAGAGGGGTATCAAGTAACGCATGCGCACGACAGGTAATTTCCGAGCAAGTCGTTTTCCGAGTGCTTCGAGTAGAATGATGACCGCGAAACCGACAACTAAATATAAAAAGATTTCGGGTAAGCTCCGTTCGGAATCAATGAAGGAATAGCCGTAACGTAAACAACTCGTCATGCCGATGAAGCCGACGAAGCGTTCGAACGGATGTTTGATTGGTTGATCTGCCATAGTGAAGTCCTTTCAAGGTGTTTTCTAGTTGCAGTATAGCAAACCGAGCACAAAAACGCACAGTCACATTTGAATATGCTATGATGAGGGCAATGACTTCTAGGGAAATTAAAGGAGGAAACCATCATGAAAACATTACAATCCAAACAAGAATTCGATACAGCAAAACAAGGCAAGGCCGTCTTTTTATTCTCAGCAAACTGGTGCCCGGATTGTCGCTTTTTAGATCCGTTCATGCCGGAAATCGAGCAGACGTTTGACGCGTTCGAATTTTACTATGTCGATCGCGACGATCACATTGAAATTGCCCAGGAAATGGACATCTTCGGAATTCCAAGCTTTGTCGCGTTCCGAGATGGTGAAGAAACAGGGCGTTATGTCGGCAAAGAGCGGAAGACACCAGAACAAGTGACAGCATTTTTAGAAACGGTTTAAGAAAAAAGCGAGCGCTGACTCGCTTTTTTTCATGATAGAAAGGATGAAATCAAGTGGAACTACAACAAATCCGAAGAATGATGACACAAACATTCGAAGAAGAAGGTTATACAACGTATTTCGATCGTGAAAAGTCCGTGTTACGAATTGAGCGGAAGCATGATAAATCAGGCGTTGATGTCGGATTGAACCCGCTCGTCGCAAAAGCAAAACGAAGAGGTGTCATCGCAGTCGAAGAGACGATCGAATACATCCGTGCTGTGCTCGGACAAACGGATCAAATTTCACTCGTTGGACAAGAACAGAAAATATTCCCTGTCATTCGGGCTAAATCGTTTGCTGATACGACAAAAGAAGGAAAAACGCTTGTTAGCACACCACATACTGGTGAGACGAAAATCATGTACGCACTTGATTTAGGGGCGACATATCGTTTGATTGACGAGGAGTTATTGGCATCTGCAGAATGGACGGCTGAACAGCTGTCGGAAGCTGCACGTTTTAACCTGAAATCGCTCGATGCGCCATTTAAACAAGATGAAGTAGCGGGGAACATCTTTTATTTCTTGAGTCTTGGAGACGGATATGAGGCGAGTCGTGTCTTGAACAAGACATTGTTAGCTGATTACGCGGCGCGGATCGAAGGGGAATTCGCTGTTGGTATTCCACACCAGGATGTCTTGATTTTTGCCGATATCCGCAATGACGCTGGATATGATGTCTTACAACAACTCATGTTTGATTTCTTCTCGAACGGTCGTGTACCTGTTACGGCATTGCCATTCTTATATGAAGATGGCAATCTTGAGCCGGTCTTCGTCCTTGCGAAAAACAAGCAGCCGAAAGAGTAAAGAATCTGATACAATAGGCATTGTGAGAAAGACGGAAGGGAGTCATGGATTGAATGAATGTGTTTTATAATAAAGAGGGCGTCGGTGACGTCTTAATGATCATTTTAGAAGACGCACCACGTGCGGAAGTGACGGCGACTCGTGAAGGAGACGTAGCAACAATCAAGCATGGTGATCGTATTGTTGGTTACAACTTGTTTGAGGCGTCGAATACATTTACGATCGAGTCACAAGGACCGGTTGAATTGACGGAAGAATTGGCAGCACGCATCCAAAAGGAACTTGCAAACCGAGATATCGAATTGTCACTCGAACAAGTTGACTATTCTCCGAAATTCGTTGTCGGGTTTGTTGCTTCTTGTGAGAAGCATCCGGATGCTGACAAATTATCGGTCTGTCAGGTAGAGGTGGATAACGGAACTTTACAAATCGTTTGTGGAGCGCCGAATGTAGCAGCGGGTCAAAAGGTCGTCGTCGCTAAACCGGGTGCGGTCATGCCGTCTGGGTTAATCATTCGTCCTTCAGCATTACGTGGCGTACCGTCAAGTGGTATGCTCTGTTCAGCGCGTGAGCTCGGACTTGCCAATGCGCCACAAGAAAAAGGGATTCTTGTACTTGATGATACATCAGCAGTAGGGGAAGCATTCTCAATCGGTCGATGATTCGACCGATTTTTTAACAAGATGGAGGGGTGAACGTATGAGTAATCGTTATGAACAGTCACTAAAGGAGCAAGCTGCCCGAATTCGTCGAGAGCTTGCGGGGGAACGTGAGACAAAGCCGGTAGAGCGTCCGAAAAAAGAGGAGCGCGAAGACCGCTTCGTTTTAACAGATGTTCCTTCACCGATTTATGGATTCCAACGTCCGAAACAATCTGTATCTGAAACGGTAGAAGCTGCGGAAGAAACAAAAACCGTTGAACAGGTTTCAGATGCAGATGAACAGGGAATTACTGATGAGGTTACTTTGACGGAGCAGGAGGCTGTTGCGCCGGAAGAAGTTGTCTTAGACAATGCAGAAGCAGATGCTGGCTTTGTACCGGTGACGGACGTTGAATTACTTGTACCGGAACCTGAAGCCAATCAAGATCACGTAAGCGAAGTCGAATTGCCGACCGTACCTGAAACAGAAGAAACGGTTGTAAAAGAGCGGGTAAGTGAAGCGCCTTCTACACGTGAAACCGTAGAAGAGCAAACTGTTCCGATGGATACATCGAGCGAGGCACTTCTTGATGATCAAGAAGCAGAGAAGCAACAATCGGAAGAAGTCACTTCGATTTTGGATCCATCTGTTACTGAAGCGGAAGCAGTAGCACCCGTTCAGTCGGAAGTGAAAAAGCCGGTTGGACCGCCTGTCAATGTCGTTATGACGACAAAAGACTTGATGGCGATGTATCGTGCGCGTCGAGAGCAAAATAATTTACATGGTAAAAAATAAATCGGTTTGCTATAATGGTACAGGTTTTGTACCCGAGCCCGATGGTACGGACCGGAACGTGAATTGGAGGGCTTTTATATGACAAAGTATCATTTTGTTGGAATCAAAGGAACAGGGATGAGTGCGCTCGCCCAAGTACTACATGAGATGAATCATGAGGTACAAGGTTCAGACATCGAAAAGCACATTTTTACTGAAGACGCGTTACGGGCTAAGGGAATTCCATTCTTCCCGTTCAATGCGGATAACATCAAAGAAGATTATGTCATCATCCAGGGGAATGCCTTTGGAGATGATCATCCAGAAATCGCACGGGCAAATGAACTTGGTTTAACGATCCATCATTATTACGATTTCTTAGGACACTTAGCAAATGAATATCGTTCGGTCGCCATTACAGGCTCACACGGAAAAACGTCGACGACAGGTTTGCTTTCACACGTCTTGAGCGGTATTACACCGACGGCCTTCTTGATCGGAGACGGAACAGGGGCAGGAGTAGAAGATGCGAAGGCATTCGTCTTCGAGGCATGTGAATACAAACGTCACTTCTTATATTACAAGCCGGATTACGCTATCATGACGAACATCGACTTCGATCATTCGGATTATTTCACGGGAATCGATGATGTCGTTTCGGCTTTTCAAGAGATGGCGATGCAGGTCAAGCAAGCAATCGTTGCTTGTGGAGATGACGAACATCTTCAAAACATTCAAGCGAATGTACCTGTTCTTTATTATGGATTCGGAGAAAACAATGATTTCCGAGCTGAAAATGCGACATCAACGCCAGACGGTACATCGTTTGATGTCTATTTACGTGATGATTTCTATGGCACGTTCCTGATTCCAGGATTCGGTCGTCATCATGTCTTGAACGCATTATCGGTCATTGCGATCTGTCAGTACGAAGGATTGAGTAAAGAAGACGTTGCTGAACGTTTAGCAACATTCGGTGGAGTGAAACGCCGCTTCAGTGAGTCAGAATTTGGCACACAAATCTTAGTAGACGACTACGCACACCATCCAAAAGAGATCAGCGCAACGATCGAGTCGGCACGGAAGAAATATCCGGATCGTGAAGTCATCGCGATTTTCCAACCGCATACGTACACACGCTTGAAATCATTCATGGATGATTTTGCGACATCTTTACGTGAAGCAGATGCGACATATCTATGTGAAATCTTTGGTTCAGCACGTGAGCAGGAAGGGCAAGTTCGAGTCGAAGATTTGCAGGAGAAAATTCCGCAAGCTTCTATTCTGACGCGCGACAACGTTTCTGTCCTACGTCAGCATGAAAATGCTGTGCTTCTATTCATGGGAGCGGGCGACATTCAAACGTATCAGCATCAATATCAAAGTGTAAAATAAGTGAGAACCAAAAGTGTCACTCGATTAGAGTGGCATTTTTTTGTCGTAAATTTGAATTGTGATAGTAAAATCAAAAAACTGATAGGGAAAATCTAAAATAGGATTGCATCTTGAAATAAAGTTTGAAATAGTGTGTATGTGTTGAAGTTATTATAGAGAGGAAAGACACCATGGGACAGATTTTACTCATCTTATTGCTCCAGTTGATTTACGTTCCTGTTTTGACATTACGGACGATCATGCTTGTCAAAGGGCGGACCGTCATTGCCGGACTCTTTGGGACGGTCGAAACATTGATTTACATTTTTGCATTAGGAATCGTGTTCCAAGACTTAACGACACTTGGTATGGTCGTTTATGCACTCGGATTCGGACTTGGTATACTCATTGGTGGATATGTCGAACGAAAACTAGCCATCGGTTACAATATGATCCAAGTACACACACAAGAATTTCCGGCAGAACTCATTCAAGTCATCCGTGATAATGGTTTCGGTGTGACGCATTATCAAGGACAAGGTCGAGACGGTGTTCGTTACCGATTAGATGTCCTTGCGGCACGAACACGTATGAAAGTGCTCCGTAACCTCGTCGAGGAGTATGAACCGAAAGCATTTCTCGTTGCCTTCGATTCCGTCGACTTCAAAGGCGGATATATGCTAAAGGGATTAAAACGTCCGCGATAATCCAATCTTCCTGAAAATGATGTTTATCCTTTGTTATTTAAGGATAAAGATGAATTAGAACGTCATTTGAAATCAGGAAAGGGGAATATCAGATGATCAGTAATCATGCAAAATCAGCTTTGAATCAACAGGTCGCAAACTATGGGGTCCTATTCGTTAAGCTCCATAACTACCATTGGTATATTAAAGGTCCAGACTTCTTGACGCTTCACGAGAAGCTTGAAGAACTCTATACATGGGTGTCTGAGCAGTATGATGTCGTTGCGGAACGTCTCTTGATGAATAACGGGACACCTTCAGCGACGCTAAAAGAATATTTAGAACAAACGACACTCGAAGAAGCAAAATCAGGTTTGTCAGCAGATGAGATGATTGATTCGGTCATTAAAGACTTCCAACAAGTCCGAAAAGAGATGCTTGATGCGATTGAACATCTTGAGGCACAAGACGTAACAGTGGAAGATGATCTGCTTGGTCAAGCGAAGGAAATCGAAAAACAAATTTGGATGCTTCGTGCGACATTGAAAAAATAAGATATAGAAAACGGATGCCCCTGTCCTATGAAGGACGAGCCATCCGCTTTTTCTTATTTCAGGTTTTCAGGATTGAGGACTTCGAGTTCAGGAAGGACGAAACGACCGTCTTTACGGATCAATACGTCGTCAAACCAGATCTCCCCACCACCGTAATCAGGGCGTTGGATATTGACGAGATCCCAGTGAACGGATGAATCATTACCGTTGTAGGCTTCTTCGTAAGCTTGACCCGGCGTGAAGTGGAAGCTGCCATCGATTTTCTCATCGAACAGAATATCCTTCATTGGATGCTGGATAAAGGGATTGACGCCAATCGCAAATTCACCGACGAAACGAGAACCCGCATCTGTATCGAAGACTTGGTTTATACGATCCGTATCGTTCGCCGTCGCTTCGACAATTTTACCGTCTTTGAACGTCAGTTTGACGTTTTCAAACGTGAATCCTTGATACGGAGATGGTGTGTTATATGAGATGACACCGTTGACGGAATCTTTAACGGGTGCCGTAAAGACTTCACCGTCCGGAATATTGGCATTTCCGGCACATTTAATTGCTGGGATGTCTTTGATCGAGAACGAAAGGTCCGTTCCTGGTCCGACGAGACGAACACGATCCGTCCGGTTCATCAAATCGACGAGCGGTTCCATCGCTTGTCCCATTTTTTCGTAATCAAGCGTACAGACATCGAAGTAAAAGTCTTCGAATGCTTCTGTCGATTGATTGGCAAGTTGAGCCATCGATGCTGTCGGGAAGCGAAGGACGACCCATTTCGTTCCTTTGACGCGATCCTGTGTATGCATCTTACCAATCGTTTGACCGTACAGTTTCATTTGTTCAGCTGGTACATCCGATAGTTCATTGATATTATCACCAGCTCGTAATCCGATGTATGCATCCATCGCCTGCATCTGCTTACGTTCGATGTCTGCCATCAATTGGAGTTGCTCTTCTGAAGCATTTCGGTATAATTTTCGTAGGATACGATTATCCTTAAGTAAGACGAACGGATGACCGCCAGCCGCGTAGGCAGCTTCTACGAGTGCTTCGACTAGTTCACGTTCGATACCGAAATTTTCAATCAATACTTTTTCACCAGGTTCAAGGGCAACCGAATAGTTGATCAGATTCGTTGCCAGTTGAGTAAGACGTGGGTCACGCATGAAATTTCCCCCTCGAAATGGATGATGTAGGTTTCAATTATCATTGTAACGGAAATAAACCATTTGGAGTAGCAGGAACGACTTGCTACATGTCGAACTAACAACAAAAGACTAAGCAAAAAATTGGAGGCAAGAACCATGGAAATCACATTAGGCGGAATCGCCGGATTAGTCGCTGCGATCGCATTCGTAGTGCTCGTCATTTTCCTTGCCCGTGTACTAAGTGCTGCAAGTAAGACGCTGAACAATGTAGCCAACACGACAGCAGGACTTGAACGTCAATTGGACGGTATCATGATGGAGACGACAGCGTTGTTACATAAGACGAATCGTCTTGTCGATACGATTGAAGAAAAAACCGAGTTGCTTGCACCTGTTGCAAACTCGATCGAAGAGCTTGGTACGTCCTTGAATAAAGTAACAGATTCTGTCCGGACGGTATCCGATACGGTCGCTGGTGCGGCAGATACGAATAAAGACCAGATTGCACAAGCAGTCCGTTGGGGCTCAGTCGCTGTAGAATTATTCAAAAAAAATAAACCGGCAGAAACAACAGTTTCAAATCATACGACAGCAACGACGACAGTCGAGAAAAAACCACGTCGTCGATTCCGGAAAAAAGCAGAGACACCGGTTACACCGGAAGTCGTATCCGTCCCGGACGTCGAAAGCATTCCAGATGAGTTGAAAGGAGATCGTAAATCATGACGAAACAACATCCATATCAAGCACAAGATTCTTCTAAAGGAGGAGGTTTCCTTGCGGGAATCATCGTTGGTGGATTGATTGGTGCCGCGGCAGCTCTCCTTTCTAGTCCGAAATCAGGTCGTGAGATGCGCGACTTAATCGACGAGCGTACGGCTCCTGCACGTCAACGTTTGACGGAACAGACGCAAGTTGTTCGCGAAAAAGCAGAACCACTCGTAGGAGAATGGATTCAACTGGCAAAAGACAAAGCAGCACCTGTCATTGAAAAAGCAAAGAATAATTCGACGGTTCAAGAAGCGGCACAATACGCTGGTTTTGAGAAGGATCAGGCAAGTATCGATGCAGCTCTCGCAGAAGCAGAACAGCTTGTACGTGACATCGAGCGTGAAATTGGGGACGAAGTCGATGGCGCATCCGTGGCAGAAGAAATCGATACGGAAACGGTCGTTGATCTTTCAGAGCTACGGGAACAGTTAGCGGAAGAGCAAGAGGAAGACAATGACCCACAATCTGATGTGAATCATAAGAAATAAGAAGTGAATACGGAGCTCTCATCATGAGGGCTCTTTTTCTATGTTTCTTTATAGAGAAAACGTAGAAAAAATTATATGAAAAAACGTAATTTATTTTCATATTTTAAGAAATCATGCAGCTTCTTTATGTACAACATGGAAAGAGTTCGTTATAATTAGTTGCTATTACGAGCTATATGCTGATTAGGGAGTGGTAGGACATGGATCAACACGCAGAATTAAAAAGATTACGGGATGAACTCGATTTAGTGAATGCAGAATTATTGGAATTGATGAACCGACGTGGTCAAATTGCTGTCGAAATCGGAAAAGTCAAACGAGCACAAGGGCTTGACCGTTACGACCCTGTTCGGGAACGTCAAATGCTCGAATCAATTGCTGCTAATAACCATGGACCTTTTGAAACAGGACGCCTTCAGCATGTATTTAAAGAAATTTTCAAAGCTTCTCTTGAATTACAAGGAGAAGATCGGACTCGGAAATTACTCGTATCACGGAAACAAAAACCGACGAACACGATCATCCAAATCGGAGATGCTGTCATCGGAGATGGTTCTCAACAATTGATTGCTGGACCATGTGCGGTCGAGAGCGAGGAACAAGTATTCGAAGTCGCGGAACAACTCGCGAAACACGGCGTGAAGTTCATGCGAGGTGGAGCGTACAAACCACGCACATCACCTTACGACTTCCAAGGTCTTGGACTCGAGGGTCTAAAAATGTTGAAAAAAGCAGCGGACGCGCACGGTTTGCATGTCATCACTGAAATCATGACGCCGAGTGCGGTTGAATCTGCTTTACCATATGTCGACATTATCCAGGTTGGCGCACGCAACATGCAAAACTTCGATTTACTAAAAGAAGTCGGTCGTACAAATAAGCCGGTTCTTTTAAAACGAGGACTTGCTGCAACACTCGAGGAGTTCATGTACGCGGCTGAGTACATCATGGCAAGTGGTAACGATCAAGTCATTTTGTGTGAGCGCGGCATTCGGACATATGAACGTGCAACACGGAACACGCTTGATATCTCAGCAGTTCCAATTCTGAAGCAAGAGACACATCTTCCTGTCATGGTCGATGTGACGCATTCGACAGGACGGAAGGATCTTCTGTTGCCAACAGCGAAAGCGGCTTACGCGATCGGTGCTGATGCTGTCATGGTTGAAGTCCATCCGTTTCCGGCACTCGCACTATCTGATGCGAACCAACAACTTGATTTCCAAGAATTCGATACGTTCGTCGAAAACTTGACGACTACCTTTCCGGCACTAAACGTTCAATGATTTTCGAAAAAGGGTGACCTAAAGCGAATGAAAACGTTTTACAATGAAGGAAGAATGGGAAAAGAAAACTATCTTTTCCTGTCTTCCTTTCGTGTTGCCTAAAAATGAAAACGAAATGAAAACACTTGAGATGGATCATACTAAAGGAGGAATTTGTTTTGAATAGTAATATTACGATTTATGACGTCGCACGAGAGGCGGCTGTCTCGATGGCGACCGTATCGCGTGTCGTCAACGGGAATCCGAACGTTAAACCATCCACGCGAAAGAAGGTCCAAGATGCAATCGAACAACTGGGTTACCGCCCAAACGCTGTTGCTCGTGGACTTGCAAGTAAAAAAACGACGACTGTCGGTGTCATCGTACCCGATATCTCGAACATCTTTTTTGCGGATTTAGCACGGGGAATCGAAGATGTTGCGACGATGTATAAATATAACATCATTCTTTGTAACTCCGACCAAAATCGGGAAAAAGAAATCCATTTGCTCAATACATTACTTGGAAAACAGGTTGATGGGATCATCTTCATGGGTGGGCGTCTACATGAGGATCTCGTTCGTGAATTCAAGACATCACCTGTGCCCATCGTTCTCGCTGCGACACTAAATCAAGATTATGACCTTCCTGCCGTCAACATCGATTACGAAAGTGCTGCACATGACGCCGTCAAATCATTGATTGACCGTGGACATGAACGGATCGGGTTCATCACTGGTCCACTTGAACAGCAAATCAATGGCGAAAAGAAATTTGCTGGTTATCGTCGAGCGCTCGAAGAGGCAAATCTTCCGTTCAGCGAACAAAACGTCGTCCTTGGAAACTATACGTATGATTCAGGAATGAAGGCGATGAACCAGTTGCTTGAACTTGGAGAAGATTGCCCACGTGCGATTTTTGCTGGAACAGATGAGATGGCTCTTGGTGTCATCCATGCCTTACAAGATGCCGGACACCGTGTTCCAGAAGACTTCGAAGTCATCGGACACGATAATACACGTCTTGCGACGATGATTCGTCCGAAACTGACGACTGTCGTTCAGCCGATGTATGATATTGGAGCAGTCTCGATGCGTCTTTTGACGAAGATTTTGAACAAAGAAGAAATCGAAACGAACGATGTCACGTTACCACACCGAATCGAACAACGGGATTCGACACGCCCTTAATCGAAAAAGCGTCTCTTCTCTCAAGCAAGCTGCTTGAAAAAAGAGACGCTTTTTCATTTTGTGACGGTGATGAGTTCATCTTGGTGATGATGGAGTTGATCATTTTCGACGTGCAGACGCACCGTCGTCTGACCGGGGGCGTTCAATGTGACTTTTCCGCTGTATGCATCACCTTTTTTAGTTAATGGAACATAATTATGTTTTTCAATACCGGTTTCAATGACTTCGACTTGAACGTTCGCCTTTAATGGTTTTCCATCGAGAAAAACGTGAAAGGAGACAGGGAGGTCAGCACCAGCCTTTACTTTCGTCGCACCCATATAATGGACAGACAGACCATCGACGGCTTCGTGTTCATGCGATGCTTTCTCTTTTTCATGTGAATGATCCATGACGACAAAAGAGATCTTATCCATGTGATGGAGTCCTTTTTTATCATTAATATGATAGAGACCTTCGTATTCACCTTCAGCAAGTTTGGCTTCTGCTTGATAGAAACCTGTCTTTTTCAAGGTTGCTTTGAATTTTTGATGTGCCCCATCTTGTTTTCCAGCTTTCCAAACTTCAAACGTCACGTCCTCAAGGTTGACGGGCTTTTTCTTTTCGACCGCGGATGCTTTAAAGACGACGGCATCTTCATCCATTGTCTTTGCTGGGATATCGACAGTGACGTCGACGGTCGGTTTTCCGGCCCCTTGCATGTTATCGTGATCCATTGCCTGCTTTTCATTCCCACATCCTGCAAGTACGATCCCGGTCGACAGAATGAGACCGGAGTAAAGCCATGCCTTTTTCATGATGATTCCCCCAACTATTCGTTTACTAAGTAAAAATTCCATATTTAGTATAGCAACAAGATGTGAACTCCGAACGAAATAAATGTGAAGATAAAAAGTCAATTAATCAGCGGAATAGGGGGAAATCGCTGTCAGTTGTTTTTTACGTTCATCGTTTACGAATGGCCAAATCAATCGTTTGACGGTCTCCCAATTTTTTTCTTCAATTTCAGGACGTCTTGGAATTGCGGGATAAAGTGGTGACGGATCATGCCAGTGCGTGGGTGGCGCTATTTCCTGTCCGCCCCATCGTTCTTGCCATGCAATTGGAATTTCCCCGTGAAAAGGATCTTGTCCTGTCATGGCAGCAAAAACCTGACTCCACGCGCGAGGAACGACACGATACCAATCATAACCACCGCCGCCTAAAGCAACGATTTTTCCATCTGTATACTTTTCTGCCGCAGCCACAGCGATTTGAGGAATCTTTTCATAACTTTTCATCGTTAAGGATAGATGCGTCAATGGGTCAAGCACGTGCGCATCAGCGCCATTTTGTGTGATGATGAGATCCGGTTGAAACAACTCGCATGCCTCAAAGAGTGCCGTCTCATAAGCAAGTAAAAACGAATCGTCTTCCGTAAAAGCATCCAGTGGTACATTCCAGCTAAAACCGTATCCTTCTTCAGAGCCTCTCTCCGTTACCATCCCCGTTCCTGGAAATAAGTAGCGACCCGTTTCATGGAGAGATAGTGTCATGACATCATTTCGATTATAAAAGGCCCATTGCACACCATCCCCGTGGTGAGCATCCGTATCGACATAAAGGATTTTACAGTGATATTTTTCAATCATCGCCGCCATGGCGACAGCCGTATCGTTATAGACACAAAACCCTGAAGCACGTCCGCGGAACCCGTGATGTAATCCACCGCCGATATGAAAGGTGCGTTTATACTTACCAGATAAGACGAGGTCACATGCTTCAATCGTTCCGCCGACAAGGAGGGAAGCACCCGAATGCATGTCTTGAAACAAGGGAGTATCTTCCGTACCAAGACCGTACATCTGTGCCTTGAGTGGTGATAATACTCCGGTTCCGGCTGCTTTGACAGCAGCAATATAATCCTGATCATGAACGAGTGCCAATTCTTCATCGGTCGCATGACGTGGGGCGATACAAGGGATGTCATCTAATTGATGCATCGATTCAAGCAAGGAAACGGTTAATTCGAGACGGATTGGGTTAAATGGGTGGGTCTCGGAAAATCGATAGGTTGCTTCTTCAGGACTATACAGATAAGCAAAATCCTTCATCTGCTCACAT
The DNA here is from genome assembly GCF_002385115.1 of Exiguobacterium sp. UBA3968. Taxonomy (NCBI): domain Bacteria; kingdom Bacillati; phylum Bacillota; class Bacilli; order Caryophanales; genus Exiguobacterium; species Exiguobacterium sp. UBA3968. Next base: position 1,596,413 of record NZ_DGCW01000005.1, on the reverse strand, counting down.
CCGGTCCAAGTACATCGAATCCTTCTTTGCGTAACTTCTCGATGATCCGAATTGGATTCATCGTCTGAACACGAAACGCAACAATCCGGACATACGGATCGTCTGTTGGATACACGAGTACATTTAAAATATTAATATTCGTTTTAGCAAGCAGTGCGGAAATCTTCGCTAATGTACCTGCTGTATTCTCGACACGGATCTCGATTTGGGAACTTGGTTCGAGTGCACCCGTCAACTGAACGAATGTCCGTAACAGATCCGTTTCCGTGACGATACCGACAAGACGTCGACCGCGGACGATTGGCAAGCAGGATAAGCGATATTCATAAAACAGCACAGCCGCATCTTCTAGAAAATCAAGCGGATGGGCCGTGACAGGGCTTTCGATCATAATGCTTGAAACGGGATACTGTAGGTCTTGTTTTGCTGTGTCCGGATGAAAGATGCTACTCGCGCTTTGAATTTCCTTTAGTCCGACAAGACCGACGAGTTCATGACGGGCATTAACGACGAGAATATGACGAATCTGATGACGTTGCATGAGTTCAACCGCATGCGCGATGGAATTCGTCGGTTGCATCGTGATGCACGTCGTATTCATGATTTGTTCGATTAACATGACGATTCCTCCTCGAGCTCAGTCATACATGAAGCGTCTTCTCAAGCGTAGCGCATCAAAATGAGCGACGACTTCAGGTGAGACGTGTTTTCCGATACGTGCCATCAGGCAGTTAGCAGGGTGGGAGGCGATTTCCGGATCATCGGTCGGGAAAAAGACAAGACCACCATGGTTCATCATCTTCTCCATGATCTTCCGGTAATCCCACACAGATAGTCCACTCCCCTTTAAGTCCCAATGCCAATAATATTCAGTCGTTAGAATTAAATAATGTTCCATGGCAGGATCTAGCATGGAGATTTCAAGCAATTTTTTACCAATCTGTTGTCCGCGGAACCGAGAGGAGACTTCAATCGCCCCGAGTTCCAAGATGTACGGATTGTTTCCCTCACTCCATGTTTCATAGGGATCAGGATATAAGTAAGTCACATAACCGATGATTTCCGTTCCTTGACGAGCGACGATGATCCGTCCTTCTTCAAGGTCCGCAATCTCAACGAGCGCTTGATGTTGTTCAGCGGGTGGACGAAAAGCCGTTAACCCTGAATCGAGTGTATACGTTGCTAGTGTTTGACTCGGTACGGGACCTTCGATGTCAACAGGACCGAGTGATGTTTCATGCGTCCGATGATTGAATTGTTTTTCAAACATGTAAGCGTCACCACCTTCCTATTCATTATAGACGAAAGCGCTTGAGTAAAGAGAGGGATTTTTTAACAAATTGACGGCAAATGGATTGAACTGACGGATAACTAGCTTATAATAAAGAGGAAAACATAGAAGGGGAGGAACGAGACATGAAAGTTTTGAAAGCGCTTCCGGGGAAGCATTGGTTAGCAGAGTATGATGAAACGAACACGTACGACTGGAAAGATGCTGAGCAGTACTTTTCATGGGCGACAACGGGGAAAGTCAATATGGCCTATGAAGCAATCGACCGCCACGCAGAAGGCGAGCGGGCGAACAAGGATGCGCTGATCTATTTCGATGGAATGACGGAACAACGATTCACCTATGCAGACATGAAACGATTGACGAATAAAGCGGCAAACGTATTAGTCGATGCAGGAGTCAAAACGGGTGACCGGATTTTCATCTTCATGCCACGCTCACCAGAACTGTACTTTGCCCTACTTGGTGCACTGAAAGTTGGGGCGATCGTCGGTCCGTTGTTTGAAGCATTCATGGAACAAGCTGTTCGTGATCGTTTAGTTGATTCTGAAGCGAAACTACTCGTGACAACGAAAGCGTTGCTCCCGCGTGTTCCAGTTGGGGAACTGGAATCACTTGAAAAAGTAGTACTCGTTGATGAAGGCGTTGAAGAATCAGAAACATTACTTGATTTCCGAAAAGCTTTCAAGCAAGCATCCGATGTATTCGAACCGGTCTGGTTGGATCGTGAAGACGGATTGATCTTGCACTATACTTCAGGATCGACAGGGAAGCCAAAAGGTGTCCTCCATGTTCAAAATGCGATGATTCAGCATTTAATGACAGGACGTTGGGTACTCGATCTACAAGAAGACGATGTCTACTGGTGCACGGCTGATCCAGGATGGGTCACAGGAACAAGTTACGGTATCTTCGCACCGTTCTTAAATGGGGCAACGAACGTCGTTGTCGGTGGACGTTTCAATCCAGATTTCTGGTATAGTGTTATCGAGAAGTATAACGTAACGGTCTGGTATAGCGCGCCAACTGCTTTCCGGATGTTAATGGGAGCGGGGGCGGACGTCGCGAATCACCATGATCTTTCAAGTCTTCGTCATGTGTTGTCTGTCGGAGAACCATTGAATCCAGAAGTTATTCGTTGGGGAAAAGAAGCATTTGACCAACGCATTCATGATACATGGTGGATGACAGAAACGGGCGCGATGATGATTTGTAACTACAAGTCTATGGACATTAAACCGGGATCGATGGGGAAACCAATTCCAGGAACCCAAGCTGCGATCATTGATGATCAAGGAAACGAGTTACCACCGTTCCGGATGGGTAACCTTGCCTTGAAAACACCGTGGCCATCGATGATGCGTCAAATTTGGAACAATCCACAAAAATATGAATCCTATTTCTTTAAAGGATGGTATGTGTCAGGCGATTCTGCCTATATGGACGATGAAGGCTATTTCTGGTTCCAGGGGCGTGTTGATGACGTCATCATGACGGCTGGAGAACGGGTCGGTCCGTTTGAAGTTGAAAGCCGTCTCGTTGAGCACCCAGCAGTCGCGGAAGCCGGAGTCATCGGGAAACCAGACCCGGTGCGAGGCGAAATCATTAAGGCATTCATTGCCTTACGTGATGGTTATGAGCCAACGGATGAATTAAAACAAGAAATCCAAGCATTCGTCAAGGAAGGTCTAGCTGCTCACGCGGCCCCAAGAGAAATTGATTTCCGAGATAAGTTGCCGAAGACACGAAGTGGTAAAATCATGCGCCGTGTTCTGAAAGCATGGGAGTTGAACTTGGAAACGGGCGATTTATCGACGATGGAGGATTGAACATGAAAAAAGGATGAATCACCGAAACAGGTGATTCATCCTTTTTGTTAGTTTTCAGAAGCAGCATCTTTTTTCTTTTCATCTTGTTTCTTTTGTTGCTCTTGCTGTTTCTTCGCATCTGCCTCTTTTTTCTTAGCGTCCGCTTCAGCTTTCTTTTTTGCATCGGCTTCGGCTTTTGCTTTTGCATCGGCTTTTGCTTTTGCGTCGGCTTTTGCTTTTGCGTCGGCTTTTGCTTTTGCATCGGCTTTTGCTTTTGCATCGGCAGCACGTTTTGCGTCATCTGCTGCTTTTTTCTTTGCCTCAGCATCTGCTTTTTCTTTAGCTTGATCTTGTTGTTTTTGTTGATCTTCTTTCTTCTGTGCGTCTGCCTCTTTTTTCTTTTCTTCTACTTCTTTCTGTTTCTTCGCTTCGGCTTTTTTCTTTGCTTCTTCGGCTTTTTTCTTCTTATCTTCTTCTTTGAAGCGACCACTGTTTTGGAAGTCATTTGCTGTTACAGAAGATGGTTGCGTGAAGCGGGCGCCAGATTTGAAGTAACTGCTGTTTGCACCATACGATGCATTCGCCATCTGTGACCAGAGCGTCTGCGTACGTTGGTAGTACGTTGACGGACCGATGAGTGAGTTGTTCTGGTCGTGTCCTGTCCAGACGGCAAGGGTTACACCAGGAGTAGAACCAACAAGATAAGAGTCTTTGACATCGTTGGTCGTACCCGTCTTACCGGCCCAATCTCCCGGTACGTTCAATCTAGCTTTAGCGAACGTCGCTGTACCTTTCGTGAAGACACCACGCATCATATCAAGTGTCAGGTAAGCTGTTCGTGGTTCATAGATCCGTTTTTTCTTCGGTTTTGCTTTATAGATATCTTTTCCGTCTTTCGTGATTTTCGAGATGATGTACGGTTGGACGAATTCGCCATAGTTGGCAAGTGTCGCGTAAGCACCTGCAAGTTCGACAGGTGTGATTTCCATTGTTCCGAGTGCCGCAGAAGGGGCATAACGGATCGCATCAGGTACTTCAACTCCCATATCGACGAGTTTTTGAATCGAATTCGACATGTTCATCTTCTCGTAAATCTTAACGGCCGGTACGTTCAATGATAGTTCTAATGCCGTACGAACCGTTACATTACCACGGTAACGTCCACCTTCGTTCTTGATCGGACGGTCGCCAGGTTGACGTGGTACAGTCTGGTAGTAGTACTCTTCATCATTAACGGTAGAACCTGGTGTGATCAAGCGATTTTCAATCCCGTTCGAGTAAACGAGGATTGGTTTTGCCGTTGACCCGATTTGACGTTTGGCTTGGAATGCCCGGTTGAAATCGTCAGCTTTTCCATCCATATACCGTCCGCCGACGAATCCGAGGATACGTCCCGTTTCATTTTGAACCATGACTGCTGCTGTTTCTTCTGGATCCTGTTTCGAAACGCTTTTTTTCGTTTTTGGATCGACGACTTGTTTGTATTGCATGCTTCCTGGGAAGTTCGCACTGTTCTTCGCAGGTTGTTGCATCGCTTCATGAATTTTTTTATCAAGTGTCAAGTGAACTTTGTAGCCGCCTTGGCGTAGTGCAACAAGTGCTTGATCTTGATAGTTGGCACGCACTTCTGCCAGTTCAGACGGTTTCACTTCATCTTCTTTCACGCCATCTTGTTTCATCAGATACTTCGTCATGATTTTCGTCGCTTCACGTTCGGCTAAATCGTAGACGTACGGATACGTATCACGAGAACGTTTTGATTGTTTCGCGAAATCTTTCGTAATATCATGCTTGATTGCTTTTTCGTACTGTTCCTTCGTGATGTTTTTTGCGACATACATCCGCTTCAATACTGTTTTCATCCGGTTGACGCTTGGCGTCAAGTCCTTTTTGACGACGCCACCTTGAAGGTAAGGGGTGTAGTAATAAGGGTTTTTAGGAATCCCAGCGAGAAAAGCTGCTTGTGGTAACGTCAGTTTTTTTGCGGATTTGTTGAAAACTCCTTGTGATGCAGCCTCGATCCCCGCGATGTTACGACCGAGTGAATTGCGACCGAATGAGACGACATTCAAGTACGCTTGTAAAATTTCATCTTTTGACATCGCGTTTTCAAGGCGCAATGCTAAAAGAATTTCTTTCGCTTTCCGTTCGAATGAGACTTCGTTCGTCAAGATTTGGTTTTTGATTAATTGTTGTGTTAGCGTACTTCCGCCTGTGCGCGACGCAGAATTCGTTAGTTCTTGTAGAACTGCTCGTAATGTCGCTTTTGGAACGACACCATCGTGTTGATAGAAGTCTACATCTTCCGTTGATAAAAGCGCATCGATCAAGTAAGGAGAAATCTTCTTGATATCGACAGGCTGACGTTCTTCATCTGTTGAGATGTTCGTCAGCTTTTCACCACTTCCCCAATAAATTTGGCTTGTGACGGCATAGCTGTTGACTTGTTGTTTCATCTCAGTCAATGGTGGTGCTTTTGTGTCCTTGACGAGCGAAGCGAAATAGCCGCCCGCTGCACCAACAGAAAAACTACCGACGAGTAAGACAGCTATGATGAGGAACAAAATGATGTTCCATGAAACATCATATGTGATATTTGACCAGTGCCGAACGGCTTTCGTCCGGGGATGATTCCAAAACTTGAACCAGTTCTCGCGCATAAATGATCTCCTTTGCATCTTAAACTTAGGTGTAAATTAATATTAAATCACAGATAGACGTATTATACCATAAATCTACTAATGAAATCGGACTTGACAGCGGATTCGCCTTCGACGTATCATGAAACCATCTTATTTTCGTATATTGCGTTAAACCATGATCGGAATATAGTAGTAAGTCACTCCCTGTGACAGAGACCTAGTGGTGCTGCGAACTAGGACACAGTGAACTTACGAATTACGCTTCCAGGAGTTTCTTGAGAAATCAAGCGGTCCGTCCCGTTATCGACGAACCAAGTGGTCCTTTTACACAAAAGGACAATTAGGGTGGTACCACGGAATATTCCGTCCCTTCGTTTTAGACGAAGGGACGGTTTTTTTGTTAATAGTGAACTTTAGGAGGAGAAACAATGACGTTATTAGAGGATTTAGAATTTCGCGGGTTAATTAACCAAATGACAGATGAAGAAGGGCTGAAAACATTACTCGAGAATCCGACGACGCTTTACACAGGCTTCGATCCAACAGCAGATTCACTTCACATCGGACACTTGTTGCCGATTTTAGTCTTAAAAAGATTCCAACAAGCGGGTCACCATGTCGTAGGTCTCGTTGGAGGGGCAACTGGGATGATTGGGGATCCGAGTGGTCGTGCAACGGAACGGTCATTGAACACATCGGATATCGTCGAAGAGTTCGCGAATCGGATTAAAGATCAACTGTCACGTTTCTTACCACTTGAAGGTGAAAATCCGGTCACGATCGCCAATAACTTAGACTGGACGAAAGATTTGACAATCATCGATTTCTTACGTGATATCGGAAAACACTTCCCGGTCAGCTACATGCTTGCGAAGGACTCTGTTGATTCACGTCTTCAAAATGGTATCTCATTCACTGAGTTCTCATACATGTTACTTCAATCGTTTGACTTCTTGAAACTTTACGAAGACAAAGGATGCCGTCTTCAAGTAGGAGGTAGTGATCAGTGGGGGAACATCACAGCAGGAATGGAGCTGATTCGTCGTGCTGGTCATGAAGAAAAAGCATTCGGATTGACAGTACCGCTCGTTACGAAAGCGGATGGTCAGAAATTCGGTAAGACAGCTGGCGGTGCGGTCTGGTTAGATGCTGATAAAACGTCACCGTACGAGTTCTACCAGTTCTGGTTCAATGTAGACGATCTCGACGTCATCAAGTTCTTGAAATACTTCACGTTCTTGACGCACGAAGAACTCGATGCACTTGCAGAAGAAGTCAAGGCAGCACCAGAGAAGCGCGTCGCACAACGTCGTCTTGCAGAAGAAATGACGGTTCTCGTCCACGGTGAAGAAGGTCTGACACAAGCACAACGTATTACGACGGCACTCTTTAGCGGAGATATTAAATCGTTGCAAGTCGAAGATATCGAAGATGCCTTCAAAGGCATGCCACGCTTTACACTCGGCGAATCAAACAACCTCGTCGACGTGCTCGTTGAGGCGAAGATTAGTCCGTCAAAACGTCAGGCACGTGAAGACGTCACGAACGGTGCGATCTACCTCAACGGAGAACGCGAGCAAGACTTAACGAAAGAAATCACTGAATCAGATGCAATCGGTCGCTTTACGATCGTACGTCGCGGAAAGAAAAAATACTTCGTCGTCGAGCATGCTTGATGATAAACGAAACGCTCCCTGCACATAGATGCAGAGAGCGTTTTTTAAGCTGTCCGGAATAAGCGAAGTGGCAACAAGCGAACGGCGATCGTCGTGGCAATGACGGCTTTGATCGTATCCCATAAGACGAAAGGATAGTTGATCGCAAAAGCATCTTTGAACGACAGATCGAGTACAGCCATCAGACCGAATGTTCCGAGCAAGTAGACTAAACCAAGTCCGAAGACGATCATCCCGATGAAGAGGGGGACGAAACGACGTGTTTTTTCAGCGATGAGACCGATGAAGAATCCGGCAATCGGAAAGGCGATCAAATACCCAACAGTTGGTCCGACGAATGGAGCAAGTCCACCTTTTCCGCCGAGAACAGGGAGACCAGCAGCTGCGAGCAATAAGAAGATCAAGACAGCAAGTCCACCGCGTTTTCCACCGAGAATGGCACTGACCGTCATGATTGCGAGCATCTGAAGTGTGATCGGAACGGCGCCGACCAGTTGGATCTGCGGCAAAGAGCTGACGGCTGCGATGATGGCAGCACCAAGGGCGATGAACGTTAAATCTCTTGTTTTCATGAATAAAGTCCTCTTTTCTATTTGTGTTAACTATGTATGTTTATAGGTTAACACAAATAAATAATTGGCGTCACTCTTTTTTTAAGACCAGGTATACATTTTCATGATATGTACAAAAAAAGCACCCACCGAAGTGAGTGCTGGAACAATCGATTAACGTGAGTAGTACTCGACGACGAGTTGTTCTTGGATTTGATCGTTCAATTCAGAACGCTCAGGAAGACGGACGAACGTTCCTTCGAGCTTCTCAGCATCGAAAGTAACGAAGTCTTTAGTTGCTGGAGCAACTTCGAGTGCTTCTTTGATAACGACAAAGTTCTTCGATTTTTCGCGAACTGAGATCGTTTGACCTGGTTTCACGCGGAACGACGGGATGTCGACGCGAGCGCCATCAACTTGGATGTGACCGTGGTTGACGAGCTGACGAGCAGCACGACGTGTACGAGCCATACCCATACGGTAAACGACGTTATCAAGACGTGTTTCAAGTAAGAACATGAAGTTCTCACCGTGAATACCAGGCATTTTGCCAGCATCGTTGAACATACGGTTGAATTGGCGTTCGTTTACTCCGTACATGTGACGAAGCGTTTGCTTCGCTTGAAGTTGAAGACCGTACTCAGACATTTTACGACGGCTGTTACCGTGTTGTCCTGGAGCGTACGGACGTTTTGCGATTTCTTTTCCTGTTTCAGTAAGTGAGATACCGAGACGACGTGAAAGTTTCCAAGCTGGACCTGTATAGCGAGCCATAATAAGACTCCTCCTTAGTGTTCGTTATTATTTGCATAAAAATAATAACGCCATCAAACCCACGTTACGCCCATTTCATGATGTGGCACCCTCGCTTGATAGCAAAGTTACACGATGCCCCTCCGGTTATTCACCGAGTCATGAAATGTGATACGTAAGCGATTTGACCGCTATCGTTATCATTTCTGCACTTTTACAAGTATACGGTGTGGACAATCGACTGTCAATCAGAATTACAGATGACGAAGTAGTGTCGTACAGAATGCTTCTAAACCAGCTTGGTCGACTTCATCGAAACGGTTGAATTCTGGGCTGTCGATATCGAGGACGCCGATCGTTTGTCCGTCTTTGACGAGTGGAATGACGATTTCAGAATTCGATGCCGCGTCACATGCGATATGACCTGGGAATTGATGAACGTCTTCGATCCGTTGTGTCGTTTGTTCTGCTGCGGACGTTCCGCAAACACCACGACCGAATGGAATACGGACGCATGCTGGAAGTCCTTGGAATGGTCCGAGGACGAGTTGGTTTTGCTCGGTATCCGTCAAATAGAAGCCGACCCAGTTGATACGGTCGAGGAATTGGTTGAGTAACGCGCTCGCATTCGATAAGTTCGCGACTTGATTGTCTTCTCCCATTAATAACGCATCGAGTTGTTTTGACAGCATGTCATATTGTTTCGTCCGGTCACCTTCATATGTCTTTGTTTCGAACATAATAAAATTCCTCCCGTGAAAAGCGTATTTTTTTTAGTTTAACGAGTTTTCGTGTAGCTGACAAACAATTGATTTTTGGACAAAGGATTCAAAACAGCGGAAGAAATCAGGAAAAGCCTCTGTAAATCTATGCAAAACGGTTGCGCTATACTATTATAAGGATAAGATTATTGCGATTTAGAGAAAATCTAAAGTCGTACGACAGAGTGGAGGTCGTGACAAATGTGGGCATGGGTGATCGGAGTCATCGTCATCGTATTACTCGTCATGCTATTCAGCATGATCAGTCGAAAAAAATACTACACGAAAATCGATGAACTTGATATGCGCAAACAAGGCATCGTCAGTGCATCGATTCCAAAGGAGTTGCAGGACTTAAAGCAACTACCGATGGCGGGTGAGACGGAGACGAAGTTCAGCTCCTGGCATCAAGCGTGGGAAGAGTTGTTAACGGTCCACGTCGCCCAAATCGATGAAACCCTTTACCGAGCGGAAGAAGCGCTCGATAAATACCGGTTCATCGCCGTCAAGAATGACCTTGAAGTAACGGAACAATTGATTGCGGAACTCGAAGGATTGATCGATGAGATGCTCGTCGAGATGTCGACGTTCAAAACGAATCAATCGGTTCTAGCAGAGTTGAAAGCGCAAGGGGAAGCTGATTCTGGGCAAGTTCGGAAATCGTTATTGATCCAAGCGAACTCATTCGGTCCGGCGCTCGCGCGTCTGGAAGAACGAAGTGAACAAATCAACGCGCACTGGAATGAGATGTGTCAATACGAAGCTTCGGGTGAAGTGACGAAGGCGTACGAAACAAGCTTGTTGCTTGAGCAAGAAGTAGCGACGACGCGTCAGCTTGTTGAACTCGTGCCGAAACAATGGAAGATTCTCGCACATGAATTGCGTCAACGGATTGATCAGCTCGGAGCGGGTTATAAGGAAATGTCGTTAGATGGGTATCCGCTTGAACCACTCGGTCTTCAATCCGAGATCAAACGGTTCGAGGAACAACGTCTGAGCCTTTCTGAAAAAATCGAGATGCTTGAAGTCGATGGTTTAGAAGAAGCGATTCAACAGTTATCAGCCGACGTTGATCAAATGTACGATACGTTCCGTCGTGAAGTTGATGCACGTCATCAAGTGAAAAAAGAAAATCAATCCTTGAAACAAAAAGCATTACGGATGCGCGAACGGATTCATCAATTGGCGCAAGAGTTCAGTATTTTACGTGAAAAGTATGAAATCTCAGCAGATCTTGGAATTCACTACGAAACGATCCAGCGTGACGAAGAGCTACTGTTTGAAGCGGCAAAAGATCTCGATGAGTCGATTGCTGGGAAAATCATTCCGTTCAGTATGCTCGAAGATCAAATGCGCGATGCGATTCGCTTAGAGGAACAGTTGATGATTCAGTACGAACGCTTTACGGTCGAACTTCAAGCGCTTCGAAAAGAAGAGACAGAAGTGCGCGAACGGATCGTCGAATGGCGTCATCAGCTCTCGCAAACACGTCTTCGTCTGAAACGACTTGGATTACCGAACTTACCAACGGAAGTTGAAGAAGCACTACGTAATGCGAATCGTTCGCTACAGACGCTTGAGACACGGCTCGAAGAGTTACCGTTTAATGTCCGATCGATCGTTGCACAAAGCCAAGACGTCCAAGAAACGTTTAAACATGTGCAAGAACGGTTAGATACATTAGTGTTCGAAGTCACGTATGCCGAACGGCTCGTCCAGTATGCGAACCGATACCGTCGCCACGACAACGAGATACATATGTCGCTGACGATCGCGGAAACGAAGTTCTTAGCGGGAGACTATGAACGTACGATCGTCTTAGCGGAACGTGTCCTAAATGAATACGATCCGGACGCGATCGAACGCATTAAACGATCGTGTGCACCAGAGGAAACGTTGCACGTTTAAATCAGGATCGACAATTCAGGGTGACCGTCATGGTCACCCTATTTTTGTAAAAAGAGGAGTGAGTAGAATGGGAACACTATACGTAAACGGATTGATTCGAACGATGGCACATGAAGAGGACGTCCATTCAGCGATGTTCGTCGAGAAGACGCGGATCATCGCAATGGGGGAGGAAGGAAAACTACGTCGACGTTTCGGTAGACGTATTGATCAGATTCAAGACTTGAACGGAAAAGCTGTTTATCCAGCCTTCACAGACGCACATATTCATCTGATTGGCTACGGGGAAGCAATCAACCGTGTCGATGCCTCGCGTTATACGACGCTTGAAGCATTAGGACAAGCTTTCCTCAAGGCAGAACCAATCAATGGGATTCACGTGGCGGAAGGATATGACGAAACGAAACTTGACCGTGCGCCGACAAAAGCATGGCTGAATCAGTTGTTCCCGGACGCTCCTGCCTTATTAAAACGGACAGACCGGCATACCGCACTTGTCAACGATGTTTTATTCCAACAGCTCGGCTATAAAGCATCGACTGTCATCGATGGTGGAAAGATCGGCTTATCGGATAACGGCGAAGCTGACGGATTTTTGTACGATGCGGCGCTTGAACCTTTGTATGCGTTACAAGCTGGAAACTTAGAGCGAAACAAATCGTCACTCCGATCAGCAATCAAGAGTTTGTATCAATACGGCATCATTGCGGCACACACAGAAGATTTATCGTATCACGGAGATGTCGCGGAAATCCTCCAAGCATATAAAGAAGTGACAGAAGAGACAGGCTTCCATACACATCTACTCGTTCATCATCTTGTCATCGATGAGTTCGTGCAACAGCAACCAATTTTGCCATCAACGATGTCAATTGGTGCGATGAAACTATTCGTCGACGGCGCACTCGGAGGACGGACAGCTCTTCTCGGTCGTGGTTATTCTGATGATCCGACGACACGTGGTATCGAAGTGCATACACCAGAACAACTCGAACAACTCGTCAAGCGTGCACGTAGTTACGGGTTTACAGTTGCGGCACATGTCATCGGTGATTTAGCGATTGAACGATTCGTACAGGTGCTCGAGAAATATCCAGCACCAAAAGGCAAGCGGGATCGGATCATTCATGCGACGGTCGTTCGACCAGAAACGCTTGCACGAATTCGGAAGTTACCGGTCTTGATTGACGTTCAACCGGTCTTTTTACTGGATGACGCAGACTTTATCGTCGATCGACTCGGATTGAACCGCTTAGACTGGAGTTATCGTTTACGTTCGTTAGCTGAGACCGGCGCATTATTATGCGGTGGGGCAGATGCGCCGATCTCTGACCCCGATGTCCGGCGTTCCCTGTATGCAGCGACGGAAGGAACAGCGGGACGTGTCAATAAGGTGAATGAGACGTTATCGATGTACGAAGCCTTGTTACTCTTTACGAAAAATCCACATCTCGCGACCGAGACACATGGACGCAAAGGATTACTCCTACCAGGATACGATGCCGATTTCGTCATCTTTGAAGAAGACTTCTATCGCTTGCGTGGTGAAGCCATCTTGAATAACCGTTTAGTGGAGACTGTCCAAGCTGGTAAAATCGTCTATCAGGCAGAAGCAGCCTTAGTTTGATGTTGCTTCTGCATAGTGCGAAATAGCTTCTGAATAAAAAGAAGATAGTCCAGGTGCATACGTATCGTAATAAGCGCGAAACCGTTCGTCGGACACGTACATCTGACCGAGTGACTCAAAAATAGATAACTCACATGGGTAATAGTACGTATCGATGAAGTCATGTTGTTCCTTGACGACCTGTTGAACGTCCGGGTCAGATGCCGCACGTCCGTCGCGGTAAAGGATCGTCAAGCGTTGATCGAGTTGTTTGTGCATGGCGCTAAGTCTTTCTTTCTCATTTGGGGTACGTTGTTTTTGTCTTTTTGCACTGATTCGATATGCGTCGGTGTCACCGTAGTGTTGTTGGACTTCATCTGCATGTTGTTTTTCGTGCATGACGATCTCTTCGTGACGTAAACCGCGGAATAATTGTTCATCTTTCATGGGGAGTCCTCCTATTAAAGTGAGTAATGTTTGTTCAGCGAGTTGAGCGAGCATCTGATAATGCGAAGCTTTTTCTTGAAGTAGTACAATTTGTTTTTTCAATATCGTGTGATGACTGGAGTCAGATTGTGTAAGTAATCTTTGGATTTCTGACAGCGGAAAATCAAGAGAGCGATAGAGAAGGATTTGTTGTAAACGTAAAAGATCCTCACTGCTATAATATCGGTGACCGGCATCGTTGCGCTTTGGCACAAGGAGACCGAACGTCTCATAATGATAAAGCGTTCGTTTTGTGACGCCGGTAAGTTTGGCGATTTCCTGAGTGGAATACATCATCTGTGTACCTCCTTTGATTGGAGTATAAGGGGTGACGTAACGGAAGATGCAACAAAAAAATCTGCCCTGAGGAGGCAGATTTTTTTATTGTCATAAGAATGAGCGTTGAATCTTATGCCAAAATGTATTGTTCGTCAATTTGACGGTTTTAAGTTCTTTTTCAGAGAGCTGGATATCGACTGAATCCGTTCGTGTCAGGCTGAGTGCTTCGTTATCCATCCCGATGATCGGATAATCGTTTCCGTCCTCAATGATGCGTAACGAGAGTTTCCGTCCGCGGTTCAATAGGAAAGCAGAACCGAGTGTCCGGTACCGGTTATTGTTAACGGAAGCGATCTCGCTGACTTGAAGACAGTGGATCAATGGATCGACGATCGCACCAGAAAGTGACTTGTTATAAGCCGTAGATCCCGTCGGTGTTGAGATGACCATTCCATCCCCGCGGAATGTCTCAAACAGGAAGTCATCGATATAGACTTCGATTGCGAGTGATTTGATGATGCTCGACTTTACGGAACATTCGTTCAGACAGAGCATCGGTGGTCCACCGTTGATGGATGCTTCAAGTAGTGGATAACGACGTACTTCGATTTCGCCATCCGAGACACGATTGCCCGTCTCTTTAAAGATTGCTTCGACCGCAGAAAGATCATTGATATCAAAGTCACAGTAGAACGAGTTTGGTCCTTCAGCGAATCCGACATAGATCGCATCATCACGGAAACCTGTGAAGCGTGCTGCTTGCAAGAAAGCCCCATCTCCACCAATCGAGACGATGATGTTTGCTTGTCGATGATCTTGGACGACATTCAGTCCGTATCGTGTACCGACATCAATCAACTTTCGCACCTGCGTCTCGTGTCTTTGTGTATTTCGGTAGTACAGGTAGACATTATTTCGAGCCATGGTCAATTCCCCCTTGAAAGCGTTTCATGAACTCTTTTATTATACCTGTTTTTTAGAAAGACGGGTACTGAAGTCCATCAATTATGGCAGAATACTTGCCATCTTCGCAGATCATTCCTATAGTTAAATAGAAAATACAGTATATCCAATCAGGGGAAAAGGGGAATTCATATGGCAACGTTTAAAGGAAATCCAATCACACTTCAAGGTACAGCGGTTCAAGTCGGACAAACAGCACCGGACTTTCAAGTGTTAGCTAACGACTTATCGCCCGTAACACGTGATACATACCAAGGTGTTCGAATCATCAGTGTCGTCCCATCAATCGATACAGGGGTATGCGATGCGCAGACTCGTAAATTTAACGAAGAAGCAGCTAAAATCGAAGGTGTGACGGTCATGACGATCTCAAACGACCTTCCGTTCGCGCAACGTCGTTGGTGTGCGTCAAGTGGTCTTGATCAAGTCGTGACATTGTCTGATCACCGTGATCTTTCATTCGGTACACAGTACGGCGTGGCAATCGAAGAATTACGTCTGCTTGCTCGCTCTGTCTTCGTCTTAGATTCGAACAACGAAATCACGTATGTCGAATACCTCGAAGAATCAACGGATGAGGTAAATTTCGAAGCAGCACTGGCTGCAGCACGTGAAGCGAAGTAAGAATGGTTTACAAACGACGCTGAAGCGTTACAATGGAACTAATGATAGAAACGGCTCCCGCTCTACGGGGGGCCGTTTCGTTTTGGAGAGGATGACGTACATGGAGCCGTTAGAAAAGTTATATAAGGAATTAACACGTCAAACAAAACAAATCGAACGTGATCTTGATATGCCTTACCTAGAAGCGTTGACGACTGTGATTGACCGGTTGAACGATCGCCATACTGAAAATGTAGACAAAGAGGTCATTCGAAAGGCAGTATCGCTTGCTATTTTAGAAGGGATGAAACAAGCGCAACCGAACCATTTGCCGACGCCAGACAGCGTCGCTTTGTTTGCTGGTTATCTAATCGGGAAATTGGTAGGTAAGGAGGACATCCGACTACTTGAATTAGGAAGTGGAACAGGTGGTATGTTACACGCTGTCTTGAGTCAGCTTTCGACGGGCACATCTGCTGAAGCAGTTGAGGTAGATGAGACGTTAATTCGTTTATCGGCAGCGGTAACGGAATTACTCGACTACCCTGTTACGTATACGCATCAAGATGCGTTACGACCTTTGTTGCTAGATCCAGTTGATCTTGCGATGGCTGATCTCCCAGTCGGTTATTATCCGGATGAAGAGGCTGCTGCTTCTTACATCTTGAAACGAGATGAGGGTATGAGCTATAGTCATTTCTTATTGATCGAACAAGCGATGCAATACGTCAAACCAGGTGGGTTCGGTGTTTTTGTCATTCCGAACGGTTTGTTCCAGCATGATACGGAAGGCAAGTTGAAACAGTACTTTGAATCAAAAGCGCACGTCATCGGCATTTTACAATTGCCGTTAACCATGTTCAAACAAGAACAGGCAGCAAAAAGTTATTTGATCGTCCGTAATCATTTAGCCGGTATGAAGATGCCAAAACAAGCGTTACTTGCTGAACTACCATCTTTCACAGATGCCCGTGCGTTTGGTGGTATGGTGAAACAGATTGATGAATGGATTAACACAGAATTAAAATGAATTACGCAAAGTGATTGAAATCTGTCGTTAATTTGACTATTCTAGTTGTAGAACAGAAATAGAAGAAAACCTAAACAGATGTGAATGTTCATTGGATTCAAATGGAAAAGGGGAAAAATCATGGCAAAAATTATGGCGGTAAACGCAGGTAGTTCGTCTTTGAAGTTCCAATTGCTCGAAATGCCGAACGAAACGATGATTGCAGTCGGACTCGTTGAACGTGTCGGTAAAGACGATGCAATCTTTACGATTAAATATGGTGAAGGACAAAAGTATACAGATGTCCTCCCGCTTGCAACACATAAAGAAGCAGTCGAGTTATCCCTCGAAAAATTAATGGAGTTCGGAATCATCTCGTCTTACGATGAGGTTAAAGGTGTCGGACATCGTGTTCTTCATGGTAAAGAAAAATATGCAGACTCTGTATTGATCACGGATGAAGTCATGCAAGATATCGAGTCGTATACAGAACTCGGACCACTTCACATTCCACCAAACTTGATCGGAATCCGGGCATTCCAAGCATTGCTTCCGGAAGTGCCGCAAGTGGCGGTCTTCGATACGGCGTTCCATCAAACGATGCCAGAAGAAAACTTCCTTTACAGCTTACCGTATGATTACTACACAGAATACGGTATCCGTAAATATGGTTTCCACGGTACGAGCCACAAATATGTTACGGAACGTGCATCTGAATTACTCGGTCGTCCATTAAAAGACCTTCGTTTGATCTCATGTCACTTAGGTAGCGGAGCATCAATCGCAGCAGTTTCGGGTGGCGAATCAATCGATACGACGATGGGCTTCACACCGCTTGAAGGGATCACGATGGGAACACGTTCTGGTTCACTTGACCCAGCTTTGATTCCATTCTTGATGGAGAAAACAGGGAAAACAGCGGAAGAAGTCTTGAACGTCATGAACAAAGAGTCTGGAATCTACGGACTCTCAGGTCTTTCAAGTGACTTGCGTGACGTCCAAACGGCTGCGAAGGAAGGAAACCACCGTTCAGAGATGGCACTCCGTATCTTCGCGAACCGTATCCACGGATACATCGGGCAATATGCTGCTGAGATGAATGGTGTTGATGCCATTATCTTCACAGCTGGTGTTGGGGAAAACTCAGATTCAATCCGTGAGCGTGTCCTACGTGGTCTCGAATTCATGGGCGTTTACTGGGATCCATCACTCAACAATGGAGCTCATGGAGAAGAACTCTTCATTAACTACCCACACTCACCAGTCAAAGTCATTATCATTCCAACGAATGAAGAATTGATGATCGCACGCGATACAGTTCGTGTTGGTGGATTGGTTGCTCAAAACGCATAATTTTTAAAAAGGACTGAATCGTTAACACGACGATTTAGTCCTTTTTTTGATGAAATCCCAGAAAAGTGATACGCGAACGTATGATCTATTGTTACGACGTTTGTCATACAACGAAAAAAGAAGCGTCATCATCGTAAAAATAAACCTAAAAAAGGGTCATTTCTTAAAAAAATGAGTCTTTTGTAACATAACGGTAATAGTACAGACATATTTTTGTGGTCTATATGTAACGGCACTACTTGCTTTTGTCATGTATATTAATCTCAGTTAACAAACACGAAACAATGATGGAGGAGAAAATACATGATGAAACGAATGCTCGCAAGTGTTTTAACGGTCGTGTTAGCACTCAGTTCGTTCGCAGGTCTTCAAGCAGAGGCTGCAACTAAGAAAAGCGTCAAGTCAACAGTCGATAGCCTAGTCATTCGTCAAAAAGCTACTACTTCTTCGAAGAAACTCGGTCTTCTATATAAGAACCAAACGTTATCGTACAAAGCAAAAACAGGGAACTGGTACAAAGTAAGCTACAAAGGTAAGACGGCTTATCTTAGCGCGAGCTACTCGAAGGTCGTGACGTCAAGCGGATCAAAAAAACAATCTACGGGCGGTTGGAAAACAGTCACGAACGTGAGTGCGACAGCCTATACACCGTATGATCCAGGCAGTGGTAACCTGACAGCAATCGGTTGGAACATCAAAAGCTCGAAAAAGAAAGTCGTAGCTGTTGATCCACGTGTCATTCCACTTCGTTCGACAGTCAAAGTGTATTATAAAGGGAAGTTGAAAGGGACATATACAGCTGCTGATACTGGCGGTGCCATCAAAGGTAAGAAGATGGATATCCTTTACTACTCTCGTTCAGAAGCATTCAACTGGGGTCGTCGTACCGTTACAGTAAAATACAAATGATTTCAAACCATCGGACATCGGTTCGATGGTTTTTTGTTTAAGCAGGTCGTCAAAAAGCCTCTCTTCCTTTGAGATGAAGGGAGAGAGGCTTTTGTTTGATAGAAGAGTGGTTCATAAACGAACGATCAAGACGTCACATTTTGCGTAACGCGTAATGCTTTCAGAGACACTACCGATGAAGAAACGCTCAACAGCGTTTAAGCCGGTCGCGCCACAGATGATTAAATCAGCATCGTGATTAGGAGCAAGTTTTTTGGCAATCGTGACTTTTGGAGAACCGTATTCAATTGCAACTTCGACTTCCTGTACACCGCGGTCTTGAGCGGTCTTGACATATTCGTCTAGCAATTCCTTCGCGTAAGATTCAGCACGTTCCGTGATGGTACGGTCATATGCTTCTACTGTTGCGAACGTCCGTGTATCAATGACGTGTGCGATGATCAATTTTGCATCATTTCGCAATGAAACATCGATTGCCGTCTCGAAGGCACGTTCTGCCTCTTTTGAGCCATCCACTGCTACAAGTACATTATGATAGACGATTGCCATGATGAATCCATCCCTTCGTAATCGATATGATGAGTACACCCTAATTATACCATTCTCTTACTGGAAGCGGACGAAACATTCAACGAGTTCTAAAAATTGTCCTACCTTTCCATTCCATCGTAAGATGGAGTCAGTGAAAGGGGGCGATGCCAAGATGAGGCACGCGTTAATTACAGCAGGTACAAAAGGATTGGGAGAACGAGTAACACGCCAGTTATTGGAAGAAGGATGGAAAGTAACGGCGTTCCATCGTTCCGAACCCGAGTTTACACATCCGAATCTTGTGACGATTCAAGCAGACGTGACGAACCAAGAAGAAGTGGAACACGCAACTCAACAAGCAATTAACGAGCAAGGTCGGATTGATGCGTTGATACTTAATGCAGGACCATATATATTCGAGCGGAAAGCATTAGTAGATTATAGCGATCAAGAATGGAATGAAGTCATTACCGGGAATCTGACCGCTAGTTTCTGGTTGTTACGTCAAGTATTACCCGTCATGCGTAAGCAAGCCTATGGTCGAATCATCACGTATGGTTTTCCGGAAAGTGCGACAGCGCCAGGATGGGTGTACCGGGCGGCGTTCGCTGCTGCTAAAAGCGGGATGGTGAGTTTGACGAAGAGTGTGGCGCTTGAAGAGGCAGAGCACGGCATTACGGTCAACATGGTCAATCCGGGGAACATCGTCGGTGATAACAAGACGAAACGGATTTCCGAAGCAGAGCAAGATGAAGAAACACCAGTCGGAAGAACGGGTGTGGGGGAAGATATCGCTCGCGCCATCTCCTTCTTACTCGCAGAAGAATCAAGTATGATCACAGGTGCGATTCTTGATGTGACAGGGGGCGTCAATGTCGTCCATCAATCCCGTAAGTAAATAAAAAACACCTAATCCATCGCTTGGATTAGGTGTTTTTACTGATTTAAGATGATGGAATCGATTGAAGGTGTTTTGGTGTGCGAGTTAACGCAACCGGACCTTCTGCAGTAAGATGGATATCATCTTCGATCCGGACGCCACCGACTCCGGGAACATAGATACCTGGTTCGAGCGTGTAGACGATACCAGCTTCAGCCGTCAGTAAGTTGTTCGAAGCGAGGGACGGGAATTCGTGAACCTCGATTCCGAGTCCGTGACCGACGCGATGTGTGAAGTACTGACCGTAGCCAGCCTCTGTGATGACGTCGCGGGCTGCTTTATCCAACGAGCCGAGTGTCGTACCGATCTGACTCGCTTTTGTCGCGGCTTCAAGTGCTTGGCGGACCGTTTCATAGATTTTCGTCTGTTCTTCGCTTGCCTGACCATAAATGAAGGTCCGTGTAATGTCTGAACAGTAGCCTTTCCAAATGACACCGAGATCGAATAGGACGAAATCGCCTTCTTGGATGACGCGGTCACCTGGGACACCGTGTGGATCAGCACTGTTTGCACCAAATAGGACAAGCGTATCGAACGACATCTCGCGGACGCCTTTTTTCTTCATTTCATATTCGATTTCCGCAATGACTTCGATTTCCGTGATACCTGGACGGATCGCTTGTTTACCGATTTCGATCGCTTCATCCGCAAGTGCTGCTGCTTCTTGAAGGATAGCAATTTCTTCCGGTGTTTTCTTCAAGCGAAGCGCTTGTAAGGACTCACCAATATCAAGAATGGCTGCATTTTCAAGATGTGAGCTCAGTTCTTGATATCGACTAAACGTCATATGTTCACCTTCAATACCAATCCGATTGTTTGAATGTTCAAATGTCTTGAATAATTCAGCTAAACGATCGAATGGATTTTCATGATCCTCATACGTGACGACGTCTCCTTCCCAAGGACTCGCTGCAACGATACTTGCTTCGAGTGCCGGACAGAATAATACATGTTTGCCAGTTACATCAACGAGGACTGCCATGACACGTTCGTGTGGTTCTGCGTAGACTCCTGAAAAGTAAAAGACATTCGCCTTTGAAGTAATGACGGCTAAATCGATTCCTTGTTCTTTCAAGAAAGCACTAATGTAATTCGTACGTTCGCTCATATGTGACTCCACCTCTCTACTCATTTTCTACATAAGTATACCATCGTCCGATTCGAAAAACATTTCTCGTAAATCAGACTAGTACACGTTTTCATCTTTGGAGTAGTACAGTATAATGACAGGAGAGTAGAAAAAAGGAAAAGAAGGGATACAGTATGCCTACGAAACACGAACAGATCATTCGACATATCGAAGATCTTGATGTCGGAACGAAGATTTCCGTCCGACAAATCGCGAAGGACTTGACCGTATCCGAAGGAACGGCCTATCGCGCCATCAAGGAAGCGGAGAATCTTGGGTTCGTCTCGACGATCGAACGAGTCGGAACGATTCGAATCAAAAAGAAACAAAAAGAAAATATTGAGAAGCTGACATTCGCGGAGGTCGTGAATATCGTCGATGGTCAAGTTCTCGGTGGAAGAAACGGATTACACAAGACATTGACGAAATTCGTCATTGGCGCAATGAAGCTTGAAGCGATGATGCGTTACATCGATGTCGACAGTCTCGTCATCATCGGGAACCGTGAAAAAGCACACGAACTCGTGCTTGAAGCAGGGGCCGCTGTATTGATCACCGGTGGATTTGATACAACGGAGGATGCAAAACGATTGGCGGATGAGATGGAGTTACCCATCATTTCGACGTCATACGATACATTTACGGTCGCAACGATGATCAACCGAGCAATTTATGATCGATTGATCAAAAAAGAAATCTTACTCGTCTCGGATATCTTGATCCCTTTACATGATACGTTCTATTTACAGACGACGGATCCGATTTCACGTTGGCACGAGTTGAACGAACAGACGAAACACAATCGTTATCCTGTCATCGACGAACAAATGAAGGTCGTCGGTGTCGTGACGGCGAAGGACATCATTGACCGTCCACATGACTGGGCTGTTGAAAAAGTCATGACGCGGCATCCAATTACGGTCGGCATTCGAACGAGTGTCACGAATTCTGCGCATCAGATGGTATGGGAAGGCATCGAAATGTTACCGGTCATTGACCAGTATGGACGATTGCTTGGGATCATTAGCCGTCAAGATGTCCTCAAGGCGTTGCAACTAGCGAATCGC
Source organism: Exiguobacterium sp. UBA3968 (assembly GCF_002385115.1). NCBI lineage: Bacteria > Bacillati > Bacillota > Bacilli > Caryophanales > Exiguobacterium > Exiguobacterium sp. UBA3968. The sequence goes on along the minus strand of NZ_DGCW01000005.1, from coordinate 1,574,148 downwards.
CAGCCGCAGGTCGGGGAGACATTCGATGATCTGATCACAGGGCAGATTAAAGCGGCAGAGGACGAACGGGGACCGTACTTATCCCTTGAGGTTTCTCCACAAATGACGAATTTCATGGGGACTGCTTCAAGTGGTGTATTGACGACGCTTCTCGTCGAAGGGGCGACGCGAATGTTGCGTCACATGAAGAAAGGTGACCTTGTCATTGAAAACGTCAGCATCTATTTCATTAAACCTGTTCAGATCGAGAGCACGGTAACGATCCGGGCCAATGTCTTTGACGTTGGTCGGAAATTCGGGAAAGTCGATGTCGAAATGTATCAAGGTACACAAATCGTTGCGAAAGCACTCGTGACTTCGCAACTCATCGATCGTTAAGTGAATACAAAAAGAACCGAAGTCGATTGACTTCGGTTCCTCTGAATCTCGCTCAGGATTGCTCCATCTCACGGACGACATATGGATAAATCTTTTTGTAACGGATGAATCCAGCGATGAATGAAGCAACACCGACGACGATTAAAATAGAACAGACCACTTTTCCGACGAGTGTCGTTAATCCGTTCCCGGAAACGAACTGGTTGACGGCAAATAGGATGACGAACAGACTCAACCAAATGCTCGCTTGTGTATTGAACAAGTATTTTCGGTTCGTGCTTTTCGTATGGAACGCGCGGCGTTTTGCTAACAAATACCCACCAAGCGAGAAAACGATGAGGGCGATGAGGATGAATTGCATGTTAAAAGGACCTCCTTTTTGTCTTCATCTAGTATCATATCAAGATTAGAGGAGCTGTGCACAGTGAAAGAGCAAATCAAACAAATGATTGAAGCTGCAAATACGATCATCATTCATCGTCACGAACGACCAGATCCCGATGCACTCGGTAGTCAGTTCGGCTTACAATTGACATTGCAACACCAGTTTCCTGAGAAAACAGTCTTGTCGGCAGGTGAGATGGCGACATCATTGTCATTTATGGGGAAGCTCGATCAGGTAGAAGACGAGTTATACAAAGAGGCGTTAGTCGTGATTTTGGATACGGCGAATCAAGCACGGATTGACGGGAAGGTCGCGATGACAGGAAAAGACGTCATTAAAATCGACCATCATCCCGATGAGGATCCATACGCGTCAGTGCAACTCGTCGATACGACGATGAGTTCGACATCGGAACTGCTCGTTCATCTATTGAATGAATGGGGATACGACATTCCGGCATCAGCTGCTATTCAATTCTATGCGGGAATCGTCGGTGACACGGGACGTTTTCAATTCCGTGGTACGACGAAACGAACCTTTGAAGTCGCGGGGCAATTGATTGATGTAGGGATTGATACAGATTGGTTGTATCGGAATATGTACCAAACAGAACTGGCGGCGCTTCATCTACAAGGATATGTTCTTCAACATATTCAATTGACGGATCAAGGTGTCGGTTATGTCGTCTTGACACAGGATACATTGAAGCAATTTGGAGCAACGGTCGAACAAGCATCGTTACTCGTCAATAGTTTTGCCGGTTTACAAGGAATGAAGTGCTGGGCGCTGTTCCTCGAAACGGATATGGAAGTTCGCGTCCGAATTCGCTCGAAGGGTCCGGTCATCAATGAAGTAGCAAAAGAATTCAATGGCGGTGGACATCCAATGGCGTCTGGTGCGACGATTGAACAGTTAAGTGAAGTCGAACGTGTCGTTAATCGTCTGAATGAGGTCGCTGCGAACTTCCAGTTTTAAATGGAAAAAAGGCTGCTCGGTCTCATTCCTCTCATGAGGAAGTGGAGCGAACAGCCTTTTTATGCTTATTTCGTTTTTGTTTCTTCTTGCGGAATGAACCATACGCCACGATCTGTGTGGTCTTCAATGACATTCAGTTGAAGTTCAGCGACCGACTTGCGAATCTTCTCAGCGATTTCTTCCGTTTCAGTAAAAGCAGTAACACCTAACTTTAGTTGTTCAACCTTTTCACGTGCGATTTGACTACGATTCAAAATCATGAGAAATGCTCCTTCCGTACCCGTCATGATATTTCTATACTTATTGTAGCGAATAATAAATCAGATGGCGAGTACTTGAGTTAGTTAGATATGAATGTTCTGAAAACTTTTTAAGCTTTCATCAGAAGAGAGAGGAGAATAGAAGATGCACTTAAATGTCCGGACACAATATAGTCCCTTACAAAGTTTGATTCGAATCGAGACGTACCTCGATGAGCTTGTTCATCGTCAGCTTGGACGAGCGATCATCTGTGAAACGACATTAACCGGAGTTCCGGCATTCATCGAGGCGTGTCAGCGTCGACAGTTACAACCGGTCATTGGCTGGGAACAGCGAATCGAGGAAGAAGACTGTTGTATCTTGTGGTTTGCTTTTTCTTCTGATGGCTTACGGCAATTGTACCGATTAGCTAGTGAACAACCGGTTATTGAAACCTCATCGCTCATTGCGGTGCTCGTTCCGCTTCGTCAGGCATCGGAAGATATGACACGTCTACGTCGTTCCGTCGTGCAATGGATGGGACACGTTCAAGGGGCGCGTACATATATGGGAGTGACTTCGAGCCGCTCGACGGTCGAGCGAGAGAGTCGCATGCGTTATCGGGAAGTAGCCGCATCACTCGGTGTAGAGACAATCCCGGTCGATCCTGTCCGTTATCTTCATCGAGCTGAAGCCCCAGCTTATCAAGCAATACGTGCGATCCGTGAAGCATCGACGTTCCAAGATCAAAAAACAGATCGTCTGATGCATTTAAAGACTCGAGAAGAGTTACTCGAAGACTTTACGGAGCGAGAAATCACGATGGCTGAGCAATTTGCCGCGACATCTGAACGCTTAGAATTACCGTTCCAGCAACGTCCATTACCGCGCGTCGCAGAAGATTCGAATGCGATGCTACGGACGCATGCTGAAGAAGGATTACTGGCACACGGTCATGAAAGTAAAGAAGCGGCGGAACGGCTCGCCTATGAACTGTCCGTCATCGAACAAACCGGATTTGCTGATTATTTCTTGATCGTCGAGGAACTTATCCGACGAGCAAAGGCGAAAGGCATTCATGTTGGACCTGGTCGTGGGTCGGCAGCAGGCTCTCTCGTTAGTTATGCGCTTGGAATCACGACGGTTGATCCGTTGAAATATGGATTACTCTTTGAGCGGTTTTTGAATCCAGAGCGGATTTCGATGCCGGATATCGATATTGATATCGAAGATGAACGACGCGAAGAGGTATTAGAAGATCTCGTAATGCGTTATGGAAAAGACCATGTCGCTCAAATCGGAACATTATCAACGCTTGGTGCCAAAGCCGCTCTGCGAGACGTCGGACGAACACTGGAGTTTTCAAAAGATGAACTGGATGCTGCAGTCAAGCAGCTTGGAAAATCGACGACGTTACAAGGAATCGAACAAAATAAACAGACGTATCGCTGGTTCTCTGGAAGTGAAAAACGTCGACAACTCTTACAGCTAGCGCAAGCAGTCGAAGGTCTCCCGCGACAACGTTCGGTTCACGCAGCCGGCGTCGTCATCGGGTCAGAGAATCTCGTCGAGACGACACCCTTAGAGACAGGACCGAACGAGCGATACGTGACGCAGTTCCTGATGCAAGCATTAGAACGTCAAGGATTACTGAAGATTGACTTGCTGGGACTGCGCAATCTTAGTCGTTTGCGTCGGATGGAAGAATTGATTCGAAGAGAACACCCCTCTTTTACGCTCTCGCAAATTCCAGAAGAAGATCGTGCGACGTTCCAAGTCTTTGCCCGCGCTGAGACGGATGATATCTTCCAATTCGAATCACCAGGCATGAAACAAACATTGCGAGAAGTGAAACCGAATCGATTTGAAGATTTGGTCGCCACGATGTCGCTCTATCGTCCAGGACCGATGAAATTCATTGATCTGTACGCAAAACGAAAAGCCGGTCAACCTTATCAGATGGTACATCCTGTATTAGAAGAGGTGCTGGCGTCGACATATGGCATCATCGTCTACCAAGAGCAAGTCATGGAAATCACACGCCGAGTGGCTGGTTTTACGCTTGCTCAAGCAGATATATTACGACGTGCGATTTCCAAGAAGAGTACGGATTCGCTCGAACAGGAACGTCTCCATTTTTTAGAAGGTGCACGAACGAATGGATTCGATGATACAGTAGCACATTCACTTTATGAACAAATCGAACGTTTTGCCGGATATGGATTTAACCGAAGTCATGCAGTCGCCTACTCAAAGATTAGTTATGCCCTTGGGTATATCAAAGCGCATTTCCCGCAAATTTTCTTTCTCGTTTCGGTGGAACAACCGGAACGCCTCGTCCGGTTGATGCGCGAACGACGTCTCCCTGTCCTATCACCGGACGTCTGGATTTCCGATTATCGTTCTTCACTAGAGGGAAAGGGGATTCGACTTGGAATCCATGTGATTAAAGGTATTTCCGAGCGAGAGTTCGAACGGTTAAAAGAAGCGTCGAAGCACACGGCGACGATCGCCGATCTATTGACTCATGTCGGATGGGGTAAAAAGGAACGAGCAAAAATCGAATCACTACTTTATAGTGGCGCATTAGACCGAGCGACGCACGGCGATCGTGGACTCGCTGAACAAGAGGTGCTCGAGTACTTCACGGAATCATCGAATACCTTATTACCGGACGAACTGGCAATCCTCGGGAAACGCCGGACACAGAAGTCATCGAAACGAAGCGATTCCGACTGGGCACGCCTGGAACGAGATGCACTCGGATTCTGGTTAACGTATTCTCCTTTGACGACAGCGATGAAAGCACCGGTCGAATCTGCTTATTTTCATGATCTTAGTGTCGGAGCAGACACGCATTATTTAATCTGCTATATTGATCAAATCCGAGAATTCAAGACGAAACGCGGTCAAGAGATGGCGGTCATTCAAGCGGTCGATGGGTATTCAAATGAAGAAGTCGTCGTATTCCCAAGTCAGTATGAGCGGTTCCGTCGTTCTCTTTATTTAGGGAATGTCTTATTGATCGAGTTAAAGGTTCAAGATCGTGAAGGGGAGCGCCAATTCATTTTGGAACGGCTCCGGCCACTCGGACAAGATGTATTGTTCGTCAAGTTAACATCAAAAAATGAGCTAGCCACACTCGAACAATTGTTAGAAGCTGCGCCAGGCGATATTCCAGTCGTCGTTCGCTACGCTGATTCACGCGAGACGAAATCGTTACCGCCACTTTATGCGGTTCGGCATGATGATGAATTATTAGCTCGTCTACGTATGCAGTTTGGTGAGGATCATGTTGTCCTGAAAAATGTGCCTCGCTCAAACTAGTAGTAGGTAATAAGATTTGTTATAATAAAGGGTAATTGGTCTGACCAATGCCACCGATTAAAGCAACCGACTAAAGGGTCAGAAAGGTGGTGCCGTATCGATATGGAGAAGAAACGAAATGCGTTTGAAGCCAATATCGCGGCGATTAAATTGATGATCGAACAAGATGGATTAGTTCCAGGAGACCGAATCCCATCGGAACGGGAACTGGCAGAACGACTATCCATCAGCCGACCGTCCGTACGAGAAGCATTACGGACGCTCGCTTATTTAGGCATCGTCGAGACACGGCACGGAGGCGGAAGCTTTCTGTTAAACCGTGACGATCATACCTATATTCAAATCATCGCTCAATTCTTAGTGACTGGCGATTCGAAGTTCGAAGACTTGGCAGGAACGCTCCGCTTGCTTGAGCAAGCAGCGCTCGCGCAGCTAGATGACCTTTCGGTGCTTGCACCAGTCGTTGCATCCGATGCAGCGTTTCGTGAGACGTTGATTCAGACGGTCGATAACGATCTGTTTGAACGAATCTGGCGACAAGTCAATGCCTTCCATAAAAGCTTCGGTCAAGGGGAACTCTATACGCAAGTGGAACGGGAACAACTCTTGAACCGCCCATAGATGACAAGGGGGAACTGAACGTGCAAGCATTTTTTCGAAAACCTAAAAAGTTCGTCACGTTGACTTCAAAGGAGCAACGTGTCGATGTGCCTGTTGGCCTAATGACGAAATGTCCGAAATGTAAATTGATCCAATATACGAAACAACTAGAAGCGAACCTACGCGTCTGTTCATGTGGATATCATCATCCATTGACTGCGCAAGAACGTTTTACGCAATTATTTGATGAAGGTTCGGTAACATATTTTGATCTGCCGGCAGTTCAAGCTGATCCCCTCGGATTTGAGGACTATCCGGAAAAATTAAAAGGAGATCAAGTCAGAACGGGTCTTAAGGAAGCGATCGTCTGTGGCGTCGGGAATGTGAATGGTCACCCACTCGTCGCTTGTGTCATGGATGCGCGATTCCGGATGGGCTCGATGGGAGCTGCCGTTGGTGCTGCAATTTCTGAAGCTGTTCGTTACGCGACGAAACATCGTCTACCTGTCACGATATTCTCTGCTTCAGGTGGGGCACGGATGCAAGAAGGAATGGTCAGTCTCATGCAGATGGCAAAATCAAGTCTCTTCTTAAAACAGCATTCAGATGCAGGGTTACTCTATATTTCTTGTATGACCCATCCGACAACCGGTGGTGTATCAGCAAGTTTTGCGATGCTCGGTGATTTCAACATTGCTGAACCGGGTGCGTTGATTGGATTTGCGGGTCGCCGGATCATCGAACAGACGATTCGTGAAAAACTACCGGAAGATTTCCAAACAGCAGAATTCTTATTGCAAGCAGGTCAACTGGACGATGTCGTATCACGACACGATCTGAAGACGTACTATACGCGAATCTTAAAGCTACATGCGGAGGGAACGAACCATGCAACCATTTGACCAACCAGTCATCGCGTTACGCGAAAAAATTCTTGAGCTTCATGACATGGCGGAAACGCAAGGACTTGACTTCAAGGAAGAACTGCAACTTCTTGAAGAACGCCTTCATCGGTTAGAACTCGATATTTACGGGAATATGAAAGCGTGGAATCGTGTTCAGTTGGCACGTCATCCAGAACGTCCAACGACACTCGATTACATTGAATCGATTTGTGAAGATTTCATCGAACTGCACGGTGATCGTCATGGGTATGATGATGCAGCAATCGTCGGTGGAATCGGAACGCTAAATGGTCGTCCCGTGACGATCATCGGTCATCAACGCGGAAAAGATACAAAAGAGAACATTCGTCGTAACTTCGGGATGCCACATCCAGAAGGGTACCGGAAAGCACTGCGTCTCATGCAACAAGCGGAAAAATTCAACCGACCGATCATTACGTTCATTGACACGAAAGGAGCATATCCAGGACGTGCGGCAGAAGAACGCGGTCAAAGTGAAGCCATCGCGAAAAACTTGTTTGAGATGGCTGGGATGACTGTGCCAATCATCTCGATTGTCATTGGTGAAGGCGGTTCAGGTGGTGCTTTAGGAATCGGCGTTTGTGATCAACTCTTGATGCTTGAGAACTCGACGTATTCCGTTATCTCTCCTGAAGGTGCTGCAGCATTATTGTGGAAAGATGCGAGTCTTGCGGAAAAGGCTGCAGAATCGATGAAAATCACAGCACCTGATTTGTTACGCCTTGGAATCGCGGATGCTATCATTCCTGAAGTCATCGGAGGAGCACATCTTGATGTGTCATTACAGGCGGATAAATTAAAATCTGTCTTGGTACAGAAGCTCGAAACTTTGGTTCATCTGACCAAGGAAGAGCTCCTCGATCAACGGACCGAAAAATATCACCAAATTGGCACATAAGCACCATGTAATCGCTATCATGATTGATATTCCTCATTTCCGGAATTGATGATGAAAAAGATAGTGAAAGTTTATGCAATCTGCCCTGTTGTAAAACAAGAAAACAACGTGCTATTTTAGATTCAGATTAATGGAGAGGTGATTAACGTGAGTTTAAAACGGATTGCTGTCTTAACGAGTGGCGGTGATGCACCAGGTATGAACGCCGCGGTGCGTGCTGTCACGCGTAAAGCGATTTTTCATGGCTTAGAAGTATTCGGTGTCTACAACGGGTATCAAGGATTAATCAACGGGGACATCGTCCAGTTGAACCTTGGATCAGTCGGTGACATCATTCAACGAGGTGGAACGTTCCTACGTTCAGCACGTTGCCCTGAGTTCCGTACAGAAGAAGGACGAGCAAAAGCGGTCGTCAATCTTAAGAAATTTGAAATTGATGCACTCGTCGTCGTAGGCGGAGACGGGTCGTATCGTGGTGCCCAAAAATTGACTGGACTTGGCTTCCCGACAATCGGACTTCCAGGTACGATCGATAACGATATTCCTGGAACGGACTATACGATCGGTTTTGATACAGCGCTCAATACTGCGCTTGAAGCGATCGACAAAATCCGTGATACAGCATCGTCGCATGAGCGGACGTATGTCATTGAAGTCATGGGACGCGATGCGGGTGATATCGCATTATATGCAGGACTTGCTGGTGGAGCAGAATCGATTCTTGTTCCTGAACGTCCTGAAGATTTAAAAGAAGTGCTCGATCGCATTCAAAGTGGTGTCAACCGCGGTAAGAAACACTCGATCGTCATCGTCGCTGAAGGTGCAGGTCGTGCTCAGGACGTGGGAGACGCTATCGCAAAAGAAACAGGTCTCGATACACGCGTCACGGTTCTTGGTCACGTTCAACGTGGTGGAGCACCGACGGCAGCGGACCGTGTACTTGCAAGTCGGATGGGGGCACATGCCATCGAAATCCTACTTCAAGGAAAACAAGGACGTGTCGTAGGTGTACGTGGTGGCAAGATGATTGATCTCGATATCGATGAGGCACTCGACGCAAACAAACATGAGCTGGATCTTGAAATCCTTGAGCTTTCAAAACAGCTTTCGATTTAACGAACATCGATAGGATTGGAATGGGCAAGAGAACTTGGCCAAACACCGTAGGAGGTTTATGGAATATGCGCAGAACTAAAATTGTATGTACGATCGGACCGGCGTCAGAAAAACGTCTCCCAGAAATGATCGAAGCAGGTATGAACGTCGCTCGTTTGAACTTCTCACACGGCGATTATGAAGAACACGGTGCACGAATCACAGATATCCGTCGTGCAGCAAAAGAAGCAAACAAAATCGTTACGATTCTTCTTGATACGAAAGGTCCAGAAATCCGGACGCATACGTTCGAAGATGGAAAAGCACTTCTCGTACGTGGACAAGAAGTCATCGTCGTCAGTGGTGACGCAAACGAAATCGTCGGAACAAAAGATAAGTTCTCTGTTACGTATGAAGGACTTTATGATGACGTCGAAGTTGGTTCGATGATCATGCTTGATGATGGTCTCATCGGTCTTCGTGTCGTTGAAAAACTTCCAAACCGTGAACTTCGTTGCTCTATCGAAAACGAAGGTGTCATCAAAACGAAAAAAGGTGTCAACTTGCCAAACGTGAAGGTTAACCTTCCTGCTTTGACAGATAAAGACGTAGCTGATATCGAATTCGGAATCAAGAGCGATGTCGACTTAATCGCACCATCATTCGTACGCCGTGCGTCTGACGTCGTTGCGATTCGCCAATTGCTTGAGAAAAACAATGCGACTCACATCAAAATCTTCCCGAAAATCGAGAACCAAGAAGGCGTCGATAACATCGAAGAAATTCTCGCGATTTCAGACGGTTTGATGGTAGCGCGTGGTGACCTCGGTATCGAGATCCCGACAGAGGACGTAACACCAACTCAAAAAGACTTGATCAAGCTTTGTAATGACTTTGGTAAACCGGTCATCACAGCAACACAAATGCTTGATTCAATGCAACGTTTCCCACGTCCAACACGTGCTGAAGCATCAGACGTCGCGAACGCGATTCTTGATGGTACGGATGCAATCATGCTTTCAGGTGAGACAGCAGCAGGGGACTACCCGATTGAATCTGTCAAAATGATGCACTCGATCGCAAAACGTACAGAAAAAATGCTCGACTACAAACTCTTGTTGAAAGATCGTCAAACTCGCAGTGAGCACACAGTAACGGATGCGATCGCTCAAGCCGTTACGCACACAGCAATCAACTTGGATGCAAAAGCAATCTTGACACCGACACAATCGGGCTACACAGCATCACGTATCTCGAAATACCGTCCGGAGCCGAACATCGTCGCTGTTACACCAAGCGCACGTGTCGCACGTCAGTTAAACATCGTATGGGGTGTGTATCCAATCGTCGTCGATCATCTCTCAGACAACACGGATGATATGTTGACACTTGCTGCAGATACAGCGAAAGATGCTGGTTTTGTTACAGACGGTGACCTCGTCGTCATCTCGGCTGGTATCCCTGCTTTGACTGCTGGTACAACGAACATGCTAAAAGTTCACATCGTTGGTAAAGAGATCGCAAACGGTCGCGGAATCGGCGAACGTGGTGTTGTTGGTGAAGTCGTCATTGCAAACAATGCTGAAGAAGCAAATGCGAAAGCGAAACCAGGCATGATCCTCGTTACGAACTCAACAGATCGTGACATGATGCCTGCAATCGAATTGGCTGCAGCAATGATCACAGTAGATGGTGGATTGACTAGCCATGCTGGTATCGTTGGACCATCACTCGGTAAACCGGTCATCGTTGGTGTTGAAAATGCATTGACAGTCTTCAAAGACGGTCAAATGATCTCAATCGATCCACTGACAGGTAAACTGTATAACGCATAATTCATTCATGACGGACGTGACTTAGGTCATGTCCGTCTTTTTTTCATGAGGAGGACGTATGGAAGCTTATCTATTTTTGATTGCCCTCGTCTTCATCGGGGTCATCGCACAAAATAAATCATTGATCATCGCTGCTGCTTTCCTGTTGATCGTCAAGGCGATCGGACTAGATGGTCGATTATTTCCATCCTTGCAGGCAAAAGGAATCACGTGGGGTGTCACATTGATTACGGCTGCGATTCTTGTACCGATCGCAGCAGGGGATATCGGATTTAAGGAACTTATTCAAAGTATTCGGGGGCATATCGGCATCATCTCATTTTTATCAGGAATCTTCGTTGCGATCGTAGCGGCACATGGTGTTGGTCTGATGAAAGAAGACCCACTTGTCACGACGGCATTGCTTGCAGGAACGATTCTCGCAGTTGGACTCTTTCGGGGAGTACCCGTTGGTCCGCTAATTGGTGCTGGGATCGCTGCGCTTGTCATCGGAATGTGGGATATCATCGCAAAAACGTTCACGGGATGAGCAGGATCAGCAAAGAATACGAATTAATTTTTTGATAATAGTATGCAAGTTCATTCACTTTTTGGGTAATTTTGTTTATACTAAGAACAGAAACAAGATGGTCTATTCAAGAGTACAGCGGTACAAGCATGGGGAACGACTCTTGAGTGGACGTCTTTTTTTCAATACGGAAATGAAAGCGTTTTAAATTTCTGGGGAAAAAAAGGGGGATTATTGTCATGACGCAAACTAAAGGTTTAGAAGGAATCGTCGCGACGACATCGAAAATCAGTTCGATCATCGATGGTCAATTGACGTACGGCGGTTATACAATTGATGATTTGGCGGAGCACGCCTCATTTGAGGAAGTCGTCTTCTTATTATGGAACGACCGTCTACCAAAAGAAGAGGAATTGAAGCAACTGTCGGAAGCACTCATTTCCGAAGCACCAGTTGCGACTGCCGTTCTCGAGACGATGAAGGTAGCACCAAAGTCGGCGAATGCGATGGCAATGATTCGAACAGCGCTCTCTCAACTCGCGCTTTACGATGAAACATCAGAAGATATGTCGACAGAGGCGAATTACGCTAAAGCCATCAAATTACAAGCGCAAATCGCAACACTTGTTACGGCTTACGCGCGTATCAAAAAAGGGCAGGAACCAATCGCACCTAAAACAGGTCTTTCTTACGCTGCAAACTTCCTGTTCATGTTGACAGGCGAAGAGCCGACAGAAGTGGCTGAAAAAGCGTTCAACCAAGCGCTTGTTCTTCATGCAGACCATGAGTTGAACGCTTCGACATTCACGGCACGTGTTTGTGTTGCGACACTCTCTGACGTCTACTCAGGTGTGACAGCAGCGATGGGTGCATTAAAAGGACCTCTTCACGGTGGAGCGAATGAAGCCGTCATGAAGATGCTGTTAGAAATTGATTCGGTTGAAAAGGTTGACGAGTATGTTCATAATAAACTTGAGAACAAGCAAAAAATCATGGGCTTCGGTCACCGTGTCTACAAGGACGGCGATCCACGTGCGAAGCACCTTCAGGAAATGAGTCGTCAGTTGACTGCTCAAATCGGGGAGCCGAAATGGTACGAGATGTCAGTTAAGATTGACGAGATCGTCCAGTCGGAAAAAGGATTGAAACCAAACGTTGATTTCTATTCCGCTTCTACGTACCATGCACTTGGACTTGATACAGAACTTTTCACTCCAATCTTTGCGGTAAGTCGAATGTCAGGTTGGTTGGCGCACATTTTAGAGCAGTATAGCGATAACCGTCTGATTCGTCCACGTGCAGACTACACGGGTGAAACGCACCGGACATATGTGTCCATCGAAGAACGTTAAAAGGACGGAGAGGAGTAATCCTCTCCTGATTTTTGATGTAGATTACAATTACTTAAGGGGGATTTTTAGACATGGCTACACTTCAAGGCGAAAACATCACAGTAACGAACGGTACACTTCAAGTTCCAAATGCTCCAATCATTCCATTCATCATTGGTGACGGAACAGGACCTGACATCTGGAATGCTGCGGTACGCGTATTTGATGCAGCAGTTGAAAAAGCCTATAACGGTGAGAAGAAGATTGAATGGAAAGAAGTCTATGCTGGCGAAAAAGCATTCAACAAAACAGGTAACTGGTTACCAGAAGAGACACTCAATCTCATCCGTGAGCACATCATCGCAATCAAAGGACCACTTACGACACCAGTCGGCGGCGGTATTCGCTCATTGAACGTTGCATTACGTCAAGAGCTTGATTTGTACACATGCCTTCGCCCAGTTCGTTACTTCACAGGTGTTCCTTCACCGGTTAAACGCCCAGAAGATACAGATATGGTCATCTTCCGTGAAAATACTGAAGACATCTACGCAGGAATCGAATATGCAGAAGGTAGTGAAGGCGTTGCAAAACTGCTTGAATTCCTTCAAAACGAAATGGGTGTCAACAAAATTCGTTTCCCTGAGACATCTGGTCTTGGAATCAAACCGATTTCAAAAGAGGGAACAGAACGCCTCGTTCGTGCAGCAATCGAATACGCACTTGAGCACAAGCGCGCTTCGTTGACACTCGTTCACAAAGGAAACATTATGAAGTTCACTGAAGGAGCTTTCAAAAACTGGGGTTATGAGCTTGCTGAGCGTGAATACGCAGAGCACGTCTTCACTTGGAACCAGTACGATCGTATCAAAGAAGAAGAGGGAACTGAGGCTGCGAACAAAGCACAAGCAGACGCTGAAGCTGCTGGTAAGTTAATCGTAAAAGACTCAATCGCTGATATCTTCTTACAACAAATCTTGACTCGTCCAAAAGAGTTCGATGTCGTTGCGACAATGAACTTGAACGGTGACTACATCTCGGATGCACTTGCTGCACAAGTGGGTGGTATCGGAATCGCACCTGGAGCAAACATCAACTACATGACTGGTCACGCGATTTTTGAAGCAACTCACGGTACAGCACCAAAATACGCTGGACTTGATAAAGTAAACCCATCATCTGTCATCTTGTCAGGCGAAATGATGTTCCGTCACCTCGGTTGGAACGAAGCAGCAGATCTCATCATCAAATCGATGGAAACATCGATCGAAGCAAAAGTCGTCACATACGACTTCGCACGTCTCATGGATGGTGCGACTGAAGTGAAGTGTTCTGAATTCGCGGACGAACTCATCAAAAACATGTAATCCGATCAGGAGGAATGAGTCGATGAACAGACGGAAGAAGATCGCAGTCATAGGAAGTGGCTTTACGGGCGCGACGACGGCACTTTACCTTGCCCAGCAAGAGTTAGGTGATATCGTCCTCGTCGACCGACCAGAGCAAGAAAATCCGACGAAAGGAAAGGCGCTTGATATGCAAGAAGCAGCGCCAATCCTCGGATTTGATGTTTCGGTAAAAGGGACATCGGATTATGCAGATATCAAGGACGCAGATATCGTCGTCATCACTGCCGGCATTGCTCGAAAGCCGGGCATGAGCCGCGAAGACCTTGTCAGCACGAATGCTGCCGTCATGACAGCTGTGACGAAGGAAATCGTCGCGCATGCACCAGAATCGATCATCATCGTTTTGACGAACCCGGTCGATGCGATGACGTATACGGTCTATCAAGCATCTGGTTTTCCGAAGGAACGTGTCATCGGTCAGTCCGGAGTCCTCGACACGGCGCGTTTCCGGACATTTCTAGCAGAAGAACTCAATGTTTCTGTGAAGGATGTATCAGGGTTCGTGCTCGGTGGACACGGAGATGATATGGTACCGCTACTGCGCTATTCTCAAGCAGGAGGAATTCCGATTGAGAAGCTCATATCGAAAGAACGACTCGATGCGATCGTTGACCGGACCCGTAAAGGGGGCGGTGAAATCGTTCAGTTACTCGGAAACGGTTCCGCTTATTACGCGCCAGCAGCGGCAATTGCTCAGATGGTCGAAGCGATTTTGAAGGATCAGCGACGTATTCTTCCGGCAATCGCTTATCTCGAAGGCGAATACGGATACAACGATATGTACTTTGGTGTACCGGTCATTCTTGGTGGGAACGGTGTCGAGCACGTCTACGAACTCGAGCTGACTGTCGATGAACAAGAAGCATTGAACCGCTCTGCGTCTACCGTCCGTTCGGTACTCGACTTATTAAAATCCTGAATCTAAAAAAAGACGAATCTGTCACTTTCGACAGGTTCGTCTTTTTCGTCTCGTTACAGTAGGTGTTGCGAGTTTTGACAATGCGGACAGGTCAGCCGATCACATCAAACGATAGATTGTTCGAGAAGACCATTTTTGAGACAAACGGTGCATCGGGCCATGATATAAGCTTCTTTTATATATAAATGTGTAAAGTAAAATGGTTAGTTCACACCATGTTATCCATGTAGTATAAAAGTTCCAATTTTAAAAAACATGTAGAATAAATGCTTGTATTAGGGTAAGGACAAAGGTACGTCATTTTATTCCACTAAGGGGGATTTTACATGCGCGCCGTAACGTACCAAGGAACAAAAGATGTTCAAGTCAAACAAGTACAGGATCCATCGATTGATAAAAACGATGACATCATCGTAAAGATCACCTCGACTGCAATTTGTGGTTCGGATCTACACATTTATCAAGGGAATATGCCGGCTCACAAAGACTATGTCATTGGTCATGAACCGATGGGCATCGTTGAAGAAGTTGGACCAGGAGTGACGAAGGTCAAACGGGGAGACCGCGTCGTGTTACCGTTTAACGTTGCTTGCGGTCACTGTTTCTTTTGCGAACATGATATGGAAAGTCAATGTGATAACTCAAACGGAAATCCGCATGTCGATACAGGTGGATATTTTGGTTTTACAGAAGAGTTTGGTGGACATCCCGGTGGTCAGGCGGAATATTTAAAAGTACCATTTGGAAATTTCATGCCGCTCGTAATTCCTGAATCGTGTGAACTAGAAGATGAAGCGTTGTTGTTCTTATCTGACGTTTTACCTACAGCATATTGGAGTGTCCTGCATGCTGGTGTGAAAAAAGGGGACACGGTCGTCGTACTCGGATCGGGACCTGTCGGACTGATGACACAAAAATTCGCATGGATGCAAGGTGCGAAACGGGTCATTGCGGTGGATGATCAAGTCTATCGATTAAATCACGCCAAAGTGACGAATAAAGTCGAGACCGTGAATTTTTCAGATCATGCAGAAAGTGGTGCCTACATCAAAGAATTGACGCAAGGTGGGGCAGATGTCGTGATTGATTGCGTCGGTCTTGATGGGAAGATGTCACCTGTTGAAAAAATCGAACAAAAGATTGGTTTGCAAGGGGGAACGTTGAGTGCCATTGATATTGCGAAGGATGCTGTCCGGAAGTTTGGTACCGTACAGTTGACGGGTGTCTATGCGAAAAAATATAATCAATTTCCACTCGGCGACTTTTTCACTCGAAATATCACACTGAAAATGGGACAAGCACCCGTCGTCCATTTGATGCCGGAACTGTTCCAGAAAATCATCAATAAGGAATTTGATCCGACGGACATCGTGACGCATCGAGTGGCACTCGATGATGCTGCTGCAGCCTATCAAACCTTCAACGATCGAACAGATGGATGCATCAAGGTCGTTCTAAAACCATAAGTCACTTCACATGCAAACAACCCATCCAAAATCGGATGGGTTGTTTGCATTAAAAGAAGAAAACTGGCCACAAGATACCGACAGCTAAACCGAGTAAGAGACCAACGAATACTTGAAACTCAGTGTGACCGACGAGTTCATTCAGAAGAGGGGTCTCATGACGAATTCCCTTAAAATAATCATTGAGTAATTTTGCCTGAACACCAACAGCTTGTCTGACACCCGTCGCGTCATACATGATGATTGTGGCAAATATGGCAGCTAGTGCGAAGAGCGAAGATGAGAAGCCTTCCTGAAAACCGATGACCACGGCTAACGCGACGACAGTCGAGCTATGTGAACTAGGCATACCACCGGAAGCAAACATGATCTCCAGGTCGAACTTTCGGGTCCGTACCAAACTCGTAACAAGCTTCGCTGCTTGAGCGATGAACCATGCCGTGATGGCTGCAAAAAGGGGATGATTCCATTCCATACATTCTACCTCCTACGATTGACGATATGTATTGATTCCCCGTTTTTATCGCTTTTACACGAATGATCAAGAGGGATTCATCGTCTCCTTTAAAGATTATGTAAAGAAACAGCAGAAAGATTTGTGATTTTCCAGTAAAAGTCGGTAAGATGAAGACAGACGAAGCGGATTCCACGGAATTCCTCATTCGAAAGAACGAAACTTGAGGGGGATGCAAGGTTTGAAAGATAAAATTATCGTGGTAGATGATGAATTGTCGATTGCAACACTATTGAAGTTTAATTTAGAGCAGGCTGGTTTTGTCGTCGAAACGGCACATGATGGAATGTCAGGTTTGAAATTAGCGGAAAAACAAGATGCCGCACTGATTGTACTGGATCTTATGTTGCCGGAACTCGATGGTCTGGAAGTATGTAAACGACTACGTCAACAGAAAATCAATACACCGATCTTGATGCTGACGGCAAAGGATGATGAGTTTGATAAGGTGCTCGGTCTAGAACTCGGTGCGGACGATTACCTGACAAAACCGTTTAGCCCACGCGAAGTCGTTGCCCGTGTAAAAGCGATTTTACGACGGATGAGTCATCAGACAGCATCCCCGGATGAGGTCACGGACGGAACGATTCTGATTGGTGACGTCAAAATCGTTCCGGATAACTACGAAGCTTTCAAAGCAGAAGAACGTCTTGAACTTACTCCTAAGGAATTTGAATTGCTCGTATATCTCGCTAAAAATAAAGGACGTGTCTTGACACGAGATCAACTGTTATCCGCGATTTGGAATTATGATTTCGTCGGCGATACGCGTATCGTGGATGTGCATATCAGTCACGTCCGTGAAAAAATCGAACCGAATACGAAAAAACCGATTTATATCAAAACGATTCGCGGTCTCGGGTATAAGATGGAGGAGCCGAAACCAGAATGAGTAAGTATCGGAAACGGTTCATCTTTAAAATGATTTCTTTCATTAGTTTGGTGCTTGTTGCACTCGGTTTTCTACTTGGACAATCATTTAAGGAATTCTATGTTCAAAATGAAAAAGAAAAACTGATGGATGAAACCTCGCTTGTCGAGACGATCCTACAAGGGCGCGAAGTTTCTGATATGGCACAGTACGTGAATCAATTGTATGCCGAATCCAATTTTGACATGATCTTATTTAACGGACGTGGGGAAATCATCGCAGGTACTCCTGTTGATGTCACGAAACTGAAAGTAGCAACGCTCAATTTCTCAGCGATTCCCAAAGATGGCACGTTTGAATCGAAGACGGATGACAGTGTCGTCCAGTTCACGAAGCCTGTTCCAACAGCAGATGGTGGAGAAGTGTACGTCAGTTTCATTCGTTATGCTAAAGATTTGAATATTATCTATTCACGGATTTGGACGGTCATTTTCTTCTCACTCCTTGCTTCGCTCGTAATCATCTTTTTGACAATCTATCGTTCAACGAAACGGTTCCTACGACCAATCGCGGAGGCGACCGATGTGTTGCACGAACTGTCACATGGGAATTACAAGTCACGCGTCTACGAGTTAGCGGCACCAGATGAATCACGTGATTTAGGACGCTCGATCAATCTCCTCGCACGAAATCTAGAGAATGCATCATCCGGTGAAGCGATGCAACGGGCACGACTCGAATCCTTGATCGAATACATGGGAGCAGGTCTCATGCTGATTGATGAAAAGGGTTATGTACTACTTGTTAACCGTACCTATCGGGAGATGTTCCATATTCACGAACCATCTAGTGGAAAATTATATTACCGCGTACTTCCGAACGAAAAGATGAGTCAGGTGATTGAAGATGTCTACCTGACAGAAAAACCGAATCGCAAACAATCGAGTGTCCGTTTCGGCATCAACAGTCGGACATTTATGGTCAGTGCCGCACCGATTTTTGATAAGAACGGTCGCGTGCAAGGAACGACCGTTGTCTTCAACGATATTACGGAAATTAAAAAGCTGGAACAGATGCGCAAAGACTTCGTTGCGAATGTCAGCCACGAATTAAAAACACCACTGACGTCCATCAAGGGGTTTGCAGAAACGTTACTCGATGGTGCGCAAGATGTTCCGGAAATCCGGGAACAATTTTTGCGGATCATTCATGATGAATCAGAACGAATGCAGACATTGGTCGAAGACTTGCTCGAACTATCGCGACTGGAACAAGACAACTATCAGCTTGAAACAGCGATCGTTGATGTGACGAGTCTCGTTCGCGAAACCGCTGAGCTGTTGCATCGACGAGCAGCGGAAAAAGAGATGATGATTCATATCGAAACGGAAGAGGAAGTCTTCATCCGGGCAGATTTGAATCGGTTGAAACAAGTCGTAGTCAACTTAGTTGCGAATGCGTTGAACTACACCCCGAACGGTGGTAACGTCTGGATTCAACTCGAGGATGGAGAAGAGTCTGTCCAACTCATCATCAAAGATGATGGGATTGGTATTCATCCGAAGGAGACGCAGCGTATCTTCGAACGGTTCTATCGTGTCGATAAGGCGCGAAGCCGTAATTCAGGTGGAACGGGTCTCGGGCTGGCCATTGTTAAACACATCGTTGATCTTCACCATGGAGAAATTGATGTCGAATCGGCGGAGCAACAAGGAACGACGTTTACGATTCGTTTACCAAAACATGGCTGAATTTCACAGTGGATTCACAATTCCTTAATAGATGTATCTTATGATGAAAGTACCTTCTTCATCATCTGTATGGCGACTGGATCAGCTCCCATGTCGTCATGCCCTTGGCGGTTGACTCTCCTTGAGTCAATCGTCTTTTTTTGGTCATTTTTAGCGAACAAATGTGTGCAGAGTGATACAATAGGGACAGAAAATCGATTAAAGGGGCGTAGATGATGGAAAATAAATTGTTATTGATTGATGGGAACTCATTGACTTATCGGGCGTTTTTCGCTTTACCACCAATGACGGACGCGCAAGGACGAAATACGAACGCAGCCTATGGCTTTACGATGATGTTATTGAAGTTGCTTGAAGAAGAGCAACCGACACATATGCTCGTTGCCTTTGATGCTTCGAGTGAAACATTCCGTCACGATGTCTATCAGGAGTATAAAGGAAGTCGGGAAAAAACACCGTCCGAACTACGAGAACAATTCCCGATCGTCCGAGACATCTGTGAAGCACTCGGTATTCAAATGATGGAACTCCATCGCTATGAGGCAGATGATTTGATTGGTACGCTCGCACGGACAATGCCAACGGATCGGACGCGGATTGTCACAGGAGACAAAGATTTACTTCAACTTGTCACGGATAAGGTCGAAGTCTTGATCACGAAGCGTGGGATCACGGACGTCCAGTGCATGACAGAGGAACTGTTTGCTGAGACGTATGGTGGTCTAAAGCCGATTCAAATGATTGATTTGAAGGGGTTGATGGGTGATAAATCGGATAATATTCCAGGGATTCCTGGGATTGGTGAAAAGACGGCTGTTAAATTGATTTCGGCATACGGTTCTGTTGAAGGACTGTACGAACATGTCGAGGATTTAAAAGGGAAGCAGAAAGAAAAAGTCATCGCGAACGAAGAGCTCGCACGACTGTCGAAAGAACTCGCGACAATCAAGGTGGATGTCCCGCTCGAGACGACGCTAGATGATTTGCAAATTCGCAATGTCGATACCCAAGTTCCTTATTCATTGTTCCAGTCACTTGGCTTCAAGTCATTGACGAATCGATTCGCCCCTGTCGTCAAAGAAGAGGATAAAGAACAATTAAACGTCGTGACGATCACTTCACTTCCTAAAGACGTCACGGATGCCGTATTGATTGCAGAACAGCTTCGAGAAGATTACATGGAAGAAGACATCATTGGATTTGCGATAGCAACGCCTGACACGATCTATGTTGCTGCTCCGACGCTCGTCGAGGATCCAGCATTCCGTCAATGGATCGAGTCGGAACATCAAAAGATTTGTCTCGATGCGAAACAAGTCGCATTTGCATTGCGTAAACACGGCTTGACATTGAACGGGTACGAAGATCTGTTATTAGCAGGCTATTTGTTAAACTTAAGTGGCGGTACAACACTCGCTTCGATCGCTGGTCATTATGCATTAATGGCGCCGAATGAGGAAGCAGTACTCGGTAAGGGGGCGAAACGTCTCGCGCCAGAAGATGAAGCTCTTCATCCTTATTTAGCTGAGAAAGCACGGATGGTTGAATTGCTGTTCCCAAAAGTCCGAGAAGAACTGAAGGCGAATCAACAATACGAGTTATATGAAACGTTAGAGCGTCCACTATCAGGTGTCCTCGCTGAGATGGAATGGACTGGGATTCGCGTAGACGTCGCGACACTCCAAGAGATGCAAGCGGATCTTGCTGGGCGTTTAACAGAACTTGAGACATTGGTCTTTGAAGCAGCAGGTGAGTCGTTCAATATTAATTCTCCGAAACAACTCGGTGTAATTTTGTTTGAAAAACTCGAACTCCCTGCCTTTAAGAAAACAAAGACGGGCTACTCGACTGCCGCAGATGTCCTTGAAAAACTGCGTCCGCTGCACCCAGTCATCGATCACATCATGCTTTACCGAGAACTGCAAAAGTTGCAGTCGACGTATGTTGAAGGATTGCAAAAAGTCATCAAGGAAGATGGAAAAATCCATACTCGTTTTGCTCAGACAATCGCTCAAACAGGTCGTTTAAGTTCGGTCAATCCGAACCTTCAGAATATCCCGATCCGGATTGAAGAAGGACGGAAGATTCGAAAAGCCTTCGTTCCGAGTCAAACAGGCTGGTCATTGTACGCTGCTGATTATTCACAAATTGAATTACGTGTCATGGCCGATATGTCGCAGGATCAGACGCTTGTCGATGCGTTCCTCCATGATGAGGATATTCATACTCAAACGGCAAGTAGTGTCTTCGGTGTCGAACCGGAAGATGTCACAGGAAACATGCGGCGTCAGGCGAAAGCCGTCAACTTTGGAATCATTTACGGAATCAGCGATTATGGATTGTCTCAAAACTTGAACATCACACGCAAAGAAGCGCAATCATTCATCGATCGTTATTTCGAGTTGTTCCCGCAAATCAAACAGTTCATGGATACAGCAATCGAGACGGCACGAGCAAATGGATTCGTCGAAACGTTGATGAACCGTCGCCGCAATATTCCGGATATCAATTCGAAAAACTTTAACTTACGTGGTTTTGCTGAACGTACTGCGATCAATACACCGATTCAAGGTTCGGCTGCAGATATCATTAAAAAAGCAATGCTTGATGTTCATGCTGCTTTGAAAGCATCTAATCTGAAGGCACGCTTGTTATTACAAGTACACGATGAATTGATTTTTGAAGCACCAGACGAAGAACTCGACGCTTTACAAGCACTTGTCAAACAAGCGATGGAGCAGACCGTCGAACTATCCGTACCGCTACGCGTCGATGGGGGCGCAGGGCATACGTGGTACGAAACGAAGTAAGCAAGGAGGAATAGATGTGCCTGAATTACCTGAAGTCGAGACCGTTCGCCGCAGTTTAGAACGTTCGGTCTCTGGAAAGACAGTCTCTTCCGTCAAAGTCTACCATCCGAAAATGATTCGGGGGATGGAAGTGGCGCCATTTGCAGATGCCTTACATCAAGAAAGGATCGAACGCGTCGAACGTCGCGGAAAGTTCCTGCTCTTTGATTTTGATCGTTTTTATCTCGTCAGCCATTTGCGGATGGAAGGAAAGTACTTCCCATATCCACAACCGGTTGAACGGGATAAACATACGCATGTCGTCTTCCGTTTCACGGATGGTTCGGAACTTCACTATAATGATGTTCGGAAGTTCGGAACGATGGAATTACGTGATAAGCAAACAGCGATGCAGACTGCTCCACTGGCACAACTGGAGCGTGAACCGTTTGATCCGGAATTTACAGCAGAAGTGTTAGCGGAGAATTTAATTCGTAAAAAGAGAAGTCCAATCAAAACGGCACTGCTCGACCAGTCCATCTTCCTTGGTCTCGGTAACATCTATGTCGATGAGACCCTTCATGCTGCACGCGTCCACCCGTTGACGAAAGCCGGCGCCTTGACACTCGACGATATCTCACGCATTCATCAAGCCGGTGTCAACGTTTTACGACAAGCGGTGGAAGCAGGGGGAAGTACGATCCGGAGTTATGTCTCGCCGTCAGGAAAAGGTGAATTCCAGCTTCAACTTGCGGTATATGGTCAAAAAGGGGAACCGTGTCCTCGTTGTGGTACAGCCATCGAAAAAATCAAAGTCGGTGGACGGGGAACACATTTCTGTCCGACGTGCCAACAGGTTGCCTTATGAGAGTCGGTCTGACAGGGAGTATCGCAACCGGTAAAAGTACGGTTTCTAGCTATTTAAAACAAAAAGGAATAGCGGTCATCGATGCGGATCTCATTGCGCGAGAAGTCGTTGAGCCGGGAGGGCGAGCATATGATGCAGTCCAACTGGCATTCCCAGAGGCGTTTGAAAAAGGACGTCTTGTCCGTCCAAAGCTCGGACAAATCATTTTTCAAGATAGTGAAAAACGACAACAATTGAATCAGTTGATGCACCCGAGTATTCGACAACAGATGCTCGAAGCAGCAGATGCCTATGAACGTTCAGGACATTCTCTCGTCGTATTTGATATTCCGTTACTGCTAGAAGGGGATTGGCGAAACCTGTTCGAACGCGTCGTTGTCGTCTATTGCCCAGAAGATATGCAGTTAAGAAGATTGATGCAACGTAATGATTTATCAGAAGCAGAAGCGTATGCACGTATCCATGCGCAACTCGGCATCGAACAGAAAAAAGAGCTTGCAGATGATGTATTCTTCAATGACGGTAGTATTGATTCGTTATACCAACAAATCGATGAGTGGTTAAGTCGGTATGGTGATTGATGCAAATGATGACAAGTTATGAAAAACATGAAGTGAGAGAAGTTTCCATCTTCTCTCACTTTTTTTAGAGAACATAATGAAATCGCTTACATTTCATGATATAGTTCTATCTGTAAACGGAGCTACATCCGTCACATTGAAGGGGGATCCGCACATGGGAGTCAAGGTGGCAGTCAATGGTTTTGGTCGAATTGGTCGAATGGTCTTTCGACGTCTGATCGCTGAGGGGAAAAGCGAAGTCGTAGCAATTAATGCGAGTTATCCAGTCGAAACACTCGCGCATTTAATCAAGTATGATACGGTACACGGAAAATTCAATTATCCGGTCGACATCATCGATGGGGCGTTGATGGTTGACGGAAAAGAGATTCAAATCGTCAGTGAACGCAATCCTGAGCTATTGCCGTGGGGGGAACTCGGCATCGATATCGTCGTCGAAGCAACAGGGAAGTTCAATTCGGATACGGGCGCTGCGAAGCATTTAGTGGCAGGAGCAAAAAAGGTCGTCATCACGGCACCTGCTAAAGGGGATGTTCGGACGATCGTCATGGGTGTCAATGATGACATGTATGATCATGAAACGGATGATATCGTTTCGAACGCATCGTGTACGACGAACTGTCTCGCACCTGTCGTACAAGTCATCGACCGTGCATTCGGAATCGAATCCGGTCTCGTCACGACGGTTCATGCGTTTACGAACGATCAAAATAACATTGATAACCCGCATAAGGATTTACGGCGCGCCCGGGCATGCGGCTCATCGATCATTCCGACGTCGACAGGCGCGGCAAAGGCGATTGCGCTCGTCTTGCCACATTTGGAAGGGAAATTAAATGGACTCGCGCTTCGTGTTCCGACACCGAACGTATCACTCGTCGATCTCGTCGTCGAAGTCAGTCGGGATACGACGGTCGCTGAAGTGAACGAAGCCTTCACGAAAGCAGCGGACGGTGCGCTTGATGGCATTCTCGGAATGACGATGGAACCGCTCGTCTCAATCGACTTTAACGGAGAAGAACGTTCGACGGTCGTCGACGGGCTCTCGACGATGGTCATGGGTGGTCGTCAGGTGAAGGTCCTCGCTTGGTACGATAATGAGTGGGGTTACTCATGCCGCGTCGTCGATCTCGTACACCTCGTCTCGGCACACTTAGAGGCGATGGGAACCGTTGAAAAAGAACTTGAATTGAATTAATTATAACGGGCAGATCCCAGCAATGACGGGGGCTGTCCCGTTTTTTTTCTTAAAATATATTAATTTTTGAAATTTATCCTTGTGTATCTTTTTGATACTCGCTATAATTCAAATCGTGAACTTCAATCGGTCTGGCAATCGCAGCTTAAAGGGTTAGGACCTCTCTGGACTAACTTTCCCCCGTGGGTGCGAACGACTCAGGCGCAAAGTAAGTGATCAACTACTTTGAAGACCATTGAATGTAGGGGGGATCCACAAATGGATACTATGGGAAGACACATTATTGCAGAACTTTGGGATTGTAATCCTGAAAAATTGAACGACATGGAATTCGTTGAACGACTTTTCGTTGACGCAGCACTTCAAGCAGGTGCAGAAGTACGAGAAGTAGCATTCCACAAGTTTGCACCACACGGCGTCAGTGGCGTCGTCATTATCTCTGAATCGCACTTAACGATTCACAGTTTCCCAGAGCACGGGTATGCATCGGTTGATGTCTTTACTTGTGGGGATCGGATCGATCCAGCCATCGCAGCGAACTACATTGCTGAAAAGCTCGATGCGAAAATCCGTGAAAATGTCGAAATTCCACGTGGTATGGGACCTGTTCAAGTTCCAGCGGCTACTGTCCAGCACGTCAACTGACAATACACACGAATTCGTCAAGCCCTCGTCGTTCAGACGAGGGCTTTTTAATATGTCTGACGTCTGTTATTCTTAATAGTAGAAGAAACAAAGAAAAGAGGATGACCATGGGACTGAAGGAACGTTTGCAAAAACAGCTAGAGACATCCGATACACATAAAAACGAAAACCTACGCACACACTACTACGCAGCAACTGTGGAAATGTTATTTGCTGGTTTAGAAAATATCTTAAAGCAAGATGGCGGAACGGTTCGTCGTGTTGACGCGGAACGTGGAGAACTCGCTTTTACCTTAAAAGAAGTCGATGGACTTGCGACAGTCATCATGGTGGCAGGCGGACGTACTGCCGTCGATCTCTTCTTACACCGTGAAAGTCTTCTCGGACCTGATCTCGAGAAACAAATTGAGCGAATCTATGCATCACTTGATGCAGGGTATCGATTAAAGATGATTGGAACAAAAGAAATCACGTGAACGGAGGTACGGCATGCGCTGTCCAGCCTGTAATTTTAACGGAACAAAAGTACTGGATTCAAGACCAGTCCAGGATTTCGGTTCGATTCGAAGAAGACGTGAATGTGAGTCTTGTGGCTATCGTTTTACGACATTCGAAATGGTCGAGCAGACCCCTTTAATCATCGTAAAGAAAGACGGAACGCGTGACGAGTTCAATCGCGAGAAAATTCTACGCGGATTAGTGCGTGCCTGTGAAAAACGACCGATTTCGATTGAACAGCTAGAAACAGTCGTCAGTCGGGTCGAAAAGGCATTACGAGCGACAGCTCAGCATGAGATTCCAAGTGAGCAGGTCGGACGTCTCGTATTAAATGAACTAGCATCCGTTGACGAAGTGGCATATGTCCGCTTTGCGAGTGTTTATAAACAATTTAAGGACATCAATGTCTTTTTCCAAGAGCTCTCTGAACTGATGGAGCGACATCAGGAAAATGACCGTGAGAATTGAACGTGATATAAGAGAGGTCGTCTGTCCGGTCAGCGCACCTCTCTTTTTCTCCCTAAGGAAAGGACGAGTCAGATGGTAGAACGTGAACTTTCCGGTACCGACCTTTGCTTAGTGATGAGCAATGGTGTCGTCGACCGTGAAGCTTATCAATCTTTATATTATTTATACCAGCCGATTATCGGTGTTAAAGCGCTTGGGCTCTATCAAACGTTTTGGAGTGAGATGATCCCAGGGAAAACGAAATCCCAGTATATTTCCCATGCGGAACTCGGAACACTACTCGGGTTTTCCGTCGATGAGTTCAAGGAAGAGTTATTTAAGCTAGAAGGGATCGGGTTGATTCGAACGTTCGAAGCGCGCCAAGCCGCTTATCGTTACATTTATCAAATCCGGGTTCCGCTCGCGCCGAACACCTTCTTGAATGACGGGGTGTTATCGAGTCTGCTGTTCTATCGCGTCGGTGAAATCCGGTTCCGGTCGTTACAGCATCGTTTTCGGACGGAGCCGCTTCCGAAGAACATCGTTGATCGGACGGTTCGATTTGATCAAGTGTTCGACGTAAAAGCTGGTCTTGCTTCCGCTCATCAGCCGAAAGCTTATGCGAAACAGGAACGTGCGGTATATGAATTCGACTATTCGTTTGATCTAGAAGAGATGAAGCGACAGACCGATCGTTTCCTGCCACGAACATTTTACTCAAAGACAATCGATCATCTGCTCGTGAAGCTTGCTTACGTCACGCAGTCGAATGAAGCATTGATGGCGGAACTGTTGAATGCCCGTTTCCGTCACGAAGCGTACTTGCCGATGACCGATGCTGAGAAGCAAGAACGCTGCAAACAGATGATGTTGTCAGCGAAACAAAAACTCAGCCGGGAGAAAAAAGCGAAGGTCGCCTCACTAGACACGATCGAGGTCGGAGACATCGAAGCGACGGAGACGATGGAAAGCACCCATCCGAAGCATTATGTAGCGAAGTTGCGAAAGGTCAAAGCGTTGTCTGAACGGGATGAAGAATTGATCCAACAATTGATCATCGATTATGAGATGTCGTCTGGGATCGTCAATGCTGCGTACTACTATGCGCTCGTCATCAAAAAAGATAATCGCTTCAGCAAGAACTTCCTCTTATCGATCGTTGATGATTGGAAACAGAAGGGATACGTGACGGCATCCGAGGCACTAGCGAAGACTCAGGAGCAGGATGAGTTGATTTCAAAAAAGCAGGAGCAAAAACAAGAACGTGCGCGTCAAACTGTTGGTGGTCGCCGGGGACGGACAAGCAACACGAATGGCGGGCCGAATCCGAAGTGGTTGCAAGAAGAGAAAGCAAAACAGCAGCAGTACGAAGCCTCTAAAAAAGCGAGTTTCGAAGCAGATGTTCCAGATGATGAAGAAATGGAACGAATCTTACGAGAACTGAAGGGGAACTAAAGGAGTCGAGACATGGAACATATCCAATCATCTATCGAAAAAATATTAAGTCGACCGGACGTCGCAGAATCGGTTCGAGCGATTCAACAACGAGTGTTGTCTCATCCAGGTGTCGTCATGTTCTTGCGGACACATCCGGAGATCGATCAACGGATGATCGAGCGGGGCATGCTCAAATTGAATGAATATGCGGAACAGATGGACGGAAATCGACTGATTGAAAGTAAGGCAGTCATCGAAGGGTACCAGCCGATCCTGCACGTCGAAAAAGGACAGATCGTCGTCTCGTATGAGAAGTCGCAAGCGTTAAAAGACCGAGAGGATGAACGTGCGCTTGAGAAGAAATTTAAGAGCCTGTTCCTGCCGGATGAAGTCCGCGATGCGAACTTCAGTGATTTTGACTTGTCGACGACGGACCGTAAGCTTGCCTTACGTGCGGCGTCTCAGTTCCTCAATCATCTCCGCTCGAAGGAGACGGTAAAGGGATTGTACCTTCATGGTAGCTTTGGTGTCGGGAAAACATACCTTTTGGCTGCAATCGGGAATGCTTTGAAAAAAGAACGGATTGCAACGATTCTTGTCCATGCCCCGGGGTTTGTCGCTGAAGCGAAACGGCGGATTCGGTCTGACTCGTTTGATACATTCCTCGAAGGATTTCAAACGATTCCAGTCTTGTTGATTGACGATATCGGTGCTGAATCGATCAGTCCGTGGGTACGGGATGAATTGTTCGGGATCATTTTGCAGTATCGCATGATGCATCGTCTGCCGACATTATTCAGCTCGAACTTATCTTATGATGAACTCGAACTCCATTTCGGGATCACAAATGATCAAGGCGATAAATTAAAGGCTGCACGACTGATGGAACGAATCCGGACGACGACGCAACCAATCGAGTTCCTTGGTGAAAATCGACGTCGCTACTAATTTTCCTTGTCAAGGAAGCAACGGATTCGTTATACTAATGACACGTCAATAGACGATGCAACGATTGAGGATATGAAGTATGAAATGAACCAAACTAGCGAGAGAAGAACGGTGGAAGCTTCTCATGGCATCATTCATGTCTTTACTCCCTCATAGCACGAACGGGGCTAATCCGTTTGCGCCTCACGCCCGTTAACGCGTGTTCGAGCCGAACCAGTGCATGGTCCGGGAACGAGGGTGGTACCACGAGATTAAGACTCGTCCCTTTTTAGGGATGAGTCTTTTTTATTTTGTAAAAGGGGGAAACAGTCATGTCAAACATCGCACTTACATTTCCAGACGGCGCCGTAAAGGAATTTGCAGCCGGCACGACAGCTGAAGAAGTGGCAGCTTCGATCAGCCCAGGTCTTCGTAAAAAAGCCTTTGCTGCTAAATTGAACGGGCACGCCATCGATTACCGTCGTCCAATCGAAGAGGACGGTACAATTGAATTGATCATGCCGGATTCAGAAGAAGGGCTCGACTTGATTCGTCACTCATCAGCTCATTTGATGGCACAAGCCATCAAACGTCTGTATCCGGATGAAACGATTCATCTTGGAATTGGACCGACAATCGAGAATGGTTTTTACTATGACATCGATATGGAACGTCGTCTGACAGAAGAGGACCTTCCAGAAATCGAGAAGATGATGAATAAAATCGCCGGTGAAAACTTGCCGATCGAACGAGAAGTCGTCTCGCGTGACGAGGCACTCGCCATCTATAAAGAACTCAATGATCCGTTGAAGATTGAATTGATCGAGTCGATTCCTGCTGATCAGGATTTGACGATTTACCGTCAAGGCGAATTCTTCGATCTCTGCCGTGGACCACACGTTCCAGCGACAGCGAAGCTACAAGTCTTCAAATTGATGAGCATTGCTGGTGCTTACTGGCGTGGTGATTCGAAAAACAAGATGTTACAACGGATTTACGGTACAGCATGGGCAACAAAAGATCAGTTGAAACAACACCTCCACTTCCTCGCTGAAGCAAAAGAACGGGATCACCGGAAACTCGGGAAGGAACTTGGTTTATTCTTCACTTCTCAAGAAGTCGGTCAAGGACTTCCGATGTGGTTACCAAAAGGAGCAGCGATCCGTCGGACAGTCGAGCGTTATATCGTCGATAAAGAACTCGAACTTGGGTATGAGCACGTCTATACACCGGTCCTCGGTTCAGTCGATCTATACAAGACATCGGGGCACTGGGATCACTATCAAGATGACATGTTCCCGAAAATGGAGATGGACAATGAAGAACTTGTTCTTCGCCCGATGAACTGTCCACACCATATGATGGTCTATAAGAACGAACCACGTTCGTACCGTGATTTACCACTTCGTGTCGCGGAGCTTGGTGGCATGCACCGTTACGAAATGTCTGGTGCCTTGACTGGTCTTCAACGTGTTCGTTACATGGTTCTTAACGATGGACATACGTTCGTCCGTCCTGACCAAATGAAAGATGAGTTTAAAGCTATCGTTCATCTCATTCAAGAAGTCTATGCTGATTTCGGGATCACAGATTACAAGTTCCGTCTTTCATACCGTGACCCAGCGGACAAAGAGAAGTACTTCGACAACGATGCGATCTGGGAAATGGCGCAACGTGAGTTGAAAGAAACAATGGATGAGCTCGAACTCGAATACTTCGAAGCAGAAGGCGAAGCCGCATTCTACGGACCAAAGCTTGACGTTCAAGTTCGGACAGCGCTTGGTAAAGATGAGACGCTCTCAACAGTCCAACTCGACTTCCTCTTACCAGAGCGATTCGAATTGACATACAAAGGGAACGACGGACAAGATCACCGTCCAGTCGTCTTACACCGAGGTGTCGTATCAACGATGGAACGATTCGTTGCTTACTTGATCGAAGAATACAAAGGCGCATTCCCAACATGGCTCGCACCCGTTCAGGTGAAATTGATTCCGGTTTCTGGTGTTCATGAAGACTATGCTCGTGAAATCAAAGCGATCCTGTTGAAAAAGGGAATCCGCGTCGAAACAGATTTCCGTGACGAGAAACTCGGTTATCGTATTCGTGAAGCACAAGTCAATAAAGTACCGGTCATGCTCGTTTTAGGTGACAAAGAAGTTGAATCACGCGAAGTCAACATTCGTCGTTACGGTTCAAAAGACTCGAGTAATGCATCACTCGAACAATTCATTGCAGATTTAGAGCAAGAAATCGCAAATCGTTCAAAATAATTCATGTATACAAAAACAATCCGCCCTGCTGATGTAGGGCGGATTGTTTTTGTGATGGGATGCTTGAAAGAAACCAATTTCATACCGATGAAACAGGTAGAACATCCAACTGAATCTATCTAAAATGACCAAATGTCATTTTTCCTTTAATTGGATAAATGCTATAATAAACCTTCAGTGGATGAAATGTTTTGAAGAATGGGAAGGAAGTTACAGATTGAAGAAAACAACTCTCGCTGTATTCATCGCTTCTTCACTTTTAATCGGTATTCATCCGAGCGAAGCGAAGGCGACAACGATTAAAAAAACATACCGGATTACACCAAAAACAGAAGCGATTGACCCAGCAATCCGTAAATATACGACCTATAATGCAAAGACACGCAATCATTATACGATGCGTTCTTATTTGGAACGACTTGAAAAAGAAGGGGGAGGCACCCTCGTTCTAACAAAGGGAACGTATCTGTCCCCGTTACGTGTTGGTATCCCGTCCAATACGACGGTGATCCTAGAGGATGGTGTCATCATCAAAAAGACGACAGAGACAGGGACGACAAAGATTAGTTCGACGACGAGTGTCTTTGATTTCGTTGCGCCATCTGTTTTACGTCTGAATAAAAAAGTTGGCAAATATAACGGTTCCCAGAATGTTAAACTCGTCGGTAAGGGGAATGCACAGATCGACTTGAATCAATATGCGCGTGGTTCGGCTTTCGCTATTGCCCATAATCAAAATTTGTACATCGGCGGTATTACGGTACGGAATCAAAAGGGTTCACATGCGATGGAACTTGATGCAACGAAGAAGGCAGTCATCGAAAACATGAAATTCGTCGATGCCGTCATGATACCGAATACAGGTCCGAATGAATCGATTAATCTCGATACCCCAGATCCAATCACGAAGGGTTTCAACTGGAAGTGGTCGAATCAAGATGGTACTCCAAATGAAGATATCACGATTCGTAATAACTTATTCCGTAACATCAATGTGGCAATCGGCACACATCAATACACGGAAAACAAATTACACACGAATGTCCGGATTGAAAAAAACACGATTGACGGAACGAAGGATTATGCGATTTCGATGATGAACTGGAAGAATCCAACGGTCCGCTACAATACGATCCGAAACGTGCATCGAGCAGATGGAAAAGCGATGACGATTCTCGGTAGAGGAGTTGTCGGAGGGACAATTCGCTACAATCGATTGGAAGACGCGGATCGCGCGATTCAAATGCAACCGTTCCAAAGTAACGGATATGCTCCAATCTATAATACGTTTACAGCAGATCAAAAACGGTACATGCAACAAAATACGGTCAAGCAGGTTGGACTCGATCAAATCGTCTTATTCAAAAAACTGAACGAGTTCACGTATAAAACGGCAGAGCGTTACGATTTTATTCCATACTAAGACACAAACAAGCACCCAAGACTAGTGTCGAGGGTGCTCGTTTTGCGTTATGAACGCATTTGTTGCAGGAACGGTTCGATATTGACTTGAAGCGCTTCTGATAGCTTCTGACCGAGTGATGCATCAGCACGATAGAAGTTACAGATTGCGAGCAGGACCGTATTTTCATGACGGACTTGCTGAAGGTCGTTGACGAGGTTTTTCAGAAGAGCTGCTTGCTCTTCTTCTGTCAGGCGACGGTATACTTCTCCGGCTTGACCAAAGTTATTCGTCTTCTCGATTTCGAGACGACCGTGTTTATCATCAAGCAACGGTTGATTTTCTTCCGTATACTCGGGTGTTTCTTTTGGTTCTTCTTGATAACGGTTCGGTTCGTAATTGACCGGACTCGTTTGCTGACCGACCGGCATTGCACCGTCACGTTGGTAGTTGTTCACTTGTGCAAACGGACAGTTGATTGGAAGTTGTTGATAATTCGTGCCAATACGGTAGCGTTGTGTATCTGAGTAAGAGAACAAGCGACCTTGTAGTAACTTATCTTCAGATGGCAACATCCCTGGAATCAAGACACCTGGGTTAAAACCAACCGATTCTGTTTCAGCGAAGTAGTTGTCGACATTTTTGTTCAATGTCATTGTACCAACGTGTTGGAACGGAATGACATCCTCAAACCAATCTTTTGTCGCGTCGAGCGGATCGAAATCGAACTGATCGACGTCAGCCGGATCAAGTACCTGTACGAACAGATCCCATTCCGGGTAATCGCCATCTTCAATCGCTTGGAACGTATCGTTTGAAGCATGGTTGAAATCTTTTCCTTGAATCTCTGTTGCTTCTTCAGCTGAGAGATTATGAACACCAGCTTTTGGTACCCAGCGTAGTTTCACATAAACCGTATTACCGTGTGCATTCACCCATTTGAACGAGTGAACGGAAGAACCACGCATTTTACGGTAGCTTGCAGGAATACCCTCATCCGTGAAAAGGTGCATGAGCATGTTCGTCGATTCCGGACGAAGTGTCATGAAGTCCCAGTAACGGTCAGGATCTTGAATATTCGTGCGTGGATCTGGTTTGAGAGAATGGACCATATCCGGGAATTTCATGGCGTCACGAATGAAGAAGACAGGAAGGTTGTTCCCAACGAAATCCCAGTTTCCTTCTTCTGTATAGAACTTGACAGAGAATCCACGTGGATCGCGGAGCGTCTCTGGAGAATGCGTGCCGTGAATAACAGTCGAGAAGCGGGCGAAAACAGGAACTTCTGTCCCTTCTTCTTGTAAAAACGCAGCTTTCGTGTACTTTTTCATCGAATTTTTGACAGTGAAGACACCGTGAGCACCAAAGCCACGAGCATGTACGACGCGCTCAGGTACACGTTCCCGATCGAAATGGGCCATCTTTTCAATTAATTGATAGTCTTCTAATAAAGTTGGTCCGCGACGTCCAGCCGTACGTGAATTCTGGTTGTCTCCGATTGGTACACCTTGATTGGTCGTTAATCGTTTTTCAGTCATCTGTTATTCTCCCCTTTATGTAAGATTAAATTAATTATAAAACAATAATCATTCTAAATAAACAGTTTTGCTTGCGAATGTTCTGAATCTTTTTTCATGTTATGAATGTACCCGTGAAAAACAGGTTAGAAACTTCTTGCTTATCCGTAAAAGGATTGCTATTATAATCAAGTATGTGAGCAACGTTCTGTAAGAACATAGAAAGCGGCTTGACATCACGGGAAAACAAGTGCTATGATAGCAAAGTGAAATGACAACAAAGCAGAAGCATCCCGCTTCTCACCATGTATGATAACTCGTACTGGTTCATCATGAAGATACGCAATGTATAGCAAATGCTGTGCCTTGGCGTTCCTTATGAGTGTGGGCGGGAAAAACTGCCGACGCTTTTTTTATAGCGTTTTCTATCATTCATTTTTCGTGCAATGCACGATGGAGGTGCTAACCATTAGCAAAGATCTGTTAATCAATGAAAGCATCCGTGCCCGGGAAGTTCGTCTTATCGGAGCGGATGGTGCTCAACTAGGTGTCCAATCACGCAACGAAGCGCTACGTCTCGCAGAGGAAGCGGAACTTGACCTCGTCATGGTCGCTCCACAAGCGACACCGCCAGTTTGTAAGATCATGGACTACGGTAAATACCGTTTCGAGATGCAAAAGAAGGACAAAGAAACTCGGAAGAATCAGAAAGTGATTCAGATGAAAGAAGTTCGTCTTAGCCCGACGATCGAGGAGAACGACTTCCAAACGAAATTCCGTAATGCGAAGAAATTCTTGGAGAATGGTAACAAAGTGAAAGCGAGTATTCGTTTCCGCGGTCGTGCCATCACTCACTCGGAAATCGGTAGACGCGTTCTCGAACGCCTCGCAACGGATTTAAGTGAGTTCGGTGTTGTGGAACAGAGACCGAAGATGGAAGGACGCAGCATGTTCCTCGTGCTTGCTCCTAAGAAAGAAGACTAATCGAATCGAAGTAGGAGGGAATCTCTCATGCCTAAAATGAAATCGCACCGCGGTGCTTCTAAACGTTTCAAACGTACTGCTTCTGGCAAATTGAAACGTGGTCGTGCTTACACAAGCCACTTGTTCGGTAACAAATCAACAAAAGCGAAACGTAAATTACGTAAAGCTAGCATGGTATCTACGGGTGACTTCAAACGCATCCGTCACATGATCGCGAAGTAATTTATCCAATCGTATACAGATTTAGGAGGGAATTTATATGCCACGCGTAAAAGGCGGATATACGACTCGTCAACGTCGTAAAAAACAACTCAAATTAGCTAAGGGCTACTACGGCTCGAAACATACACTCTTCAAGGTTGCGAAACAGCAAGTCATGAAATCTCTCATGTACGCTTACCGTGACCGTCGTCAAAAGAAACGTGACTTCCGTCGCCTCTGGATCACTCGGATCAATGCGGCAGCACGTATCAACGGTCTTTCTTACAGCCGCATGATGCATGGTCTTAAATTAGCAGGTATCGACGTTAACCGTAAGATGCTCGCTGACCTCGCAGTTACAGATGCAACTGCATTTGCTTCACTTGCTGACACAGCAAAAGCAAAATTGAACGCTTAAGTTCTACAATTCGTCGGGGAATTTAATTCTCCGACGTTTTTTTCGATTTAATGATAAAATAAGAAGGCACGTCGATGAGACGGTCATATGATTTTTTTAGATAGAAGGAGAATTAAAGATGGATTGGTTGACACTTTTTGAGATGCAAGAACAGTTGGATAAACGGATTCAGTCAGAACATCAATTAACAGGCAATCAA
Source organism: Exiguobacterium sp. UBA3968 (assembly GCF_002385115.1). Lineage (NCBI taxonomy): Bacteria > Bacillati > Bacillota > Bacilli > Caryophanales > Exiguobacterium > Exiguobacterium sp. UBA3968. The sequence continues at coordinate 1,538,336 of NZ_DGCW01000005.1, read as the reverse complement.
TTCGACGAGCGTCTGCTTGCCTTATTGGTCGAACTCGGTGAACTTGCGAACGAGACACGTTGCTTTAAGTTCTGGTCGAACAAGGGACCATCCGCTCAAGTCACAATTCTTGAGGAATATGTCGATGGCGTCCATTTTCTACTCTCACTAGGTCTAGCGCTTGAGTACAAGAAGAGTCATTTTACAGAAGGTGACTTCTATTTGACAGCAACAGATGCTTTTTTAGACGTCTATAACAAAACGAACGTTTTTGCGATCTCGCGGACGGAACAAAGTTATGATGTTCTGATTGGTGCATACCTTGCATTAGGTGCTACACTAGGCTTTACACAGGATATGATTTTCAAGGCTTACATTTCTAAAAATGAAGCAAACCATGTGCGACAAGACAACGGTTACTAAGGAGGAAATCAGATGAATGAACAATTACATATGCTAAAACGTCTCACGGACGCAACAGGTGTACCGGGAAACGAAAAAGAAGTCCGGAGCCTCATGCGTGAATATTTAGAACCTCATGCAGAAGCATTCCACCAGGATGGTCTCGGTAGTCTGTTTGCTGAACATAAAGGCGCAGGCGAAGATGCACCGCGTGTATTGATTGCTGGTCACATGGATGAAGTCGGATTCATGGTCACGAAGATCGATGAAAAAGGATTCCTTCGTTTCCAACCACTCGGTGGTTGGTGGGGACAAGTCCTCTTGGCACAGCGTATGAATATTGTGACGTCATCTGGTGAAGTCATTCCAGGCGTAATCGGGGCAAAACCACCTCATGTTTTACCACCGGAAGCGCGCAATAAGCCGGTCGACATTAAAGATATGTTCATCGATATCGGTGCTTCATCAAAAGAAGAAGTCGACGGTTGGGGAATTCGTCCGGGTGATACGGTCGTTCCACATTGCGAATTTACTGTGATGAAAAATGAGAACTTCTTGATGGCAAAAGCGTGGGACAACCGGATTGGTTGTGCTATCGCAATCGAAGCAATCAAACGCTTAAAAGCAGACGGACATCCGAACACGATTTTCGCAGGAGCGACTGTTCAGGAAGAAGTCGGGTTACGTGGGGCTCAAACCGTCGCACACCTGCTGAAACCATCAATCGCCTTTGCTGTCGATACAGGTATCCCGGGTGATACACCAGGAATGACCGATCGTGAAGCATTGTCTAAATTAGGTGAAGGCGTTCAAGTCATCATGTTCGATGCAACGATGATCGCGCATCGCGGATTGATCGATTTCGTGACGAAAGTCGCAACAGAAGAAAATATCAAGTATCAACTGGACTTAACGCCAGGTGGCGGAACGGATGCAGCGAAATTCCATTTGTCTAATACAGGTGTTCCATCACTTGCATTGACTGTACCGATTCGTTACCTGCACACGAACGTCTCAATCATGCATAAAGCCGATTTCGAAGCGGCCGTCGATTTAGTCGTTGCTGTCACAAAACGTCTTGATGCAGAGACCGTCCAAGCGATCTACGAGGGGTAATAACATAATGAAGCACATCGCATCAGCAAAGAACGAAATCGTTAAACAATGGAAAAAACTCTTAACGAAAAAAGGACGTCTGCAGACGAACCGTTTCTTGATCGAAGGAGAACATCTGATTGAAGAAGCTGTTCGCGCTGGAATCGTCAAGGAATTGATCGTGCGTGAATCGTACCAAGTACCAGGTTCTTGGAAAAGAAATGCCGATGTCTTTACGATCGATGAAGCCGTCATCAAAGTACTGGCTGAGACGGAAACGTCGCAAGGCATCTTCGCTGTCTGTGAGATGAAACAAGCTTCGGCACAATTAGAACGAGGACGCTATTTGTTGCTCGATCGTCTACAAGATCCAGGGAACGTCGGGACGATGATTCGGACAGCTGACGCAGCTGGATTCGATGGTGTCGTCGTCGGACCGGGAACAGTTGACGTCTATAACGGAAAAGTCATCCGTGCGACCCAAGGATCGCTGTTCCACCTACCTGTCATCTCCATGCCGCTCGAAGAGGCAGTCAATGCACTGCACGAGCAAGGAATTGCGGTAATCGGCACGGCGTTAGAAGGAGCGACGTCTTATCAAACGATCGCACCGATGGATGCACTCGGTTTGATCATCGGGAACGAAGCACAAGGCGTTGCGCCAGAATTGCTCTCTTACTGTGATGAGCGTGCCTACATCCCGATCCGCGGTAAAGCGGAGTCATTGAATGCGGCAGTAGCGGCTGGCATTTTGCTCTATCATTTTGCAAGCGTGGATTGAAACCGACAAGCGTTCATGCTAAAGTGAACATCAGGAATACATCATGGACGTTGATGGAACAGAGTACGTTAGGGAACGATTCAATCAGGGAGAAGCGGTCGTAGACTGAAAACTGCTTCGTGAATCTGCTAACCGAATTCACTCCGGAGTCGCACGAGAGATCGTGACGGGATGCGCCCGTTATCGCGCAATTGGAGGACTTTTCGATTGAAAAGTCAAACAAGGGTGGTACCACGGTGTTTACATCGTCCCTTCGGCATTTGCCGGAGGGACGTTTTTTTTATATCTTCAACTAAAGGAGTGGGAAAGATGCGCGAGCAATTAGAAGCATTACGCGATGAAGCGTTGACATTAGTCGATCAGGCAACAACACAAAAAGATCTTAATGACGTCCGAGTCAAGTATCTCGGGAAAAAGGGACCAATCACAGAAGTATTACGAGGAATGGGAAAGTTATCAGCGGAAGAACGACCAGTCGTCGGTGAGATCGCTAATACGGTCCGTCAAGCGATCCAAGAGCAACTCGAACAACGTCTGACAGCTGTCAAACAACAAGAAATGGATGCGAAACTGGCAGCGGAAGCAATTGACGTCACTTTACCAGGTCGTCCGAAAAAGGTCGGTCATGCGCACCTCTTGCAACAGGTGACGGATGAGATCGAAGACATCTTCGTCGGACTCGGTTATACGATTGCCGAAGGACCAGAAGTCGAGCAAGATCTTTTCAACTTCGAGATGTTGAATCTGCCGAAGGATCACCCAGCACGTGATATGCAAGATTCATTCTACATCACGGAAGAAATCTTGATGCGAACGCATACGTCGCCGGTCCAAGCACGGACGATGCTCGCTTCTAAAGGTGAACCGATCCGCATTCTTTGCCCAGGTAAAGTCTATCGTCGAGACGAAGATGATGCGACTCACTCGCATCAATTCATGCAAGTCGAAGGACTAGTCGTCGGAGAATCGATTTCGATGGCAGACTTAAAAGGAACGCTTGAAGCCTTCGCGAAGCAGATGTTCGGTGAAGCACGTGAAGTCCGCTTACGTCCAAGTTTCTTCCCGTTCACGGAGCCGTCCGTCGAAGTCGACGTTTCGTGTTTCAAATGTGGCGGTAAAGGATGCAACATCTGTAAACAGACGGGTTGGATTGAAATTCTAGGTGCTGGAATGGTTCATCCTCACGTTCTCGAAATGGCCGAATATGATAGCACGAAAATGTCAGGTTTTGCATTCGGAATGGGCATCGAACGGATTGCCATGTTGAAATACGGTGTCGATGATATTCGCCACTTCTATACGAATGACGTTCGCTTCAGCGAACAGTTTTAAGGGGGAACGCAGATGTTAGTCTCAAAACAATGGTTGAACGAATATGTGGATGTCAGTCATACATCAGGACAAGACCTGGCTGATTTGATTACTAAGAGTGGAATCGAAGTCGAAGGCGTCGATGTCCGGGATGAAGCGTTAAACAACATCGTCGTCGGACGTGTGTTAACGAAAGAAAAACATCCAGAAGCAGATAAATTGAACGTCACGACGGTCGACATCGGACAAGACGAACCGGTCCAAATCGTATGTGGTGCACCGAACGTCGAAGCCGGACAAGATGTCATCGTCGCACGCGTCGGAGCTCGCTTACCGGGTATTAAAATCAAACGTGCCAAATTGCGCGGTGTCGTCTCGGAAGGGATGATCTGTTCACTTGAAGAACTCGGATTCGAAAAGAAATATATCCGAGAAGATGAGCAAGATGGTATCCATACGTTCCGTGAACCGGTCACACCAGGACAAGACGTCTTGGAATTACTCGGTCTTCGCGACGAAATCCTCGAACTTGGCTTAACACCGAACCGTTCGGACTGTCTCAGCATGTATGGTGTCGCACACGAAGTGGCCGCGCTTTATGACACGACACCGACTTTCCCGGTCGTTGAAGTCAAAGAAGCAGAGCCAGCGACGACAGTAGAAGTGACGCTTGATTCAGAAGACTGCTCGTTCTACGCGGCACGAGAAATCCAAGGGGTGACGATTCAAGAATCACCGACTTGGTTAAAAAACCGCTTGATCGCGAACGGCATTCGTCCGATCAACAACGTCGTCGACGTCACGAACTTCGTTTTACTTGAAACAGGTCAGCCGCTTCATTCATTCGATGCCGAAAAACTCGGGAAACAAATCGTCGTGCGTCTAGCACGTGCAGGGGAGTCATTCACGACGTTAGACGAAGTCGAGCGGACACTTGATTCTTCGATGCTCGTCATCACAGACGGTGAACGCCCGGTCGCGCTTGCTGGAGTCATGGGTGGAGCAAATACCGAAGTGGACGGTAATACGACATCGATCATTTTAGAGTCTGCTTATTTCGCACCGATTTCTGTCCGGAAGACGAGCCGTGTTCTTGGACTCCGTTCTGACTCGAGTGCGCGTTTTGAAAAAGGTGTCGATCCACGTCGTGTCTTGTTAGCACTCGATCGTGCTGCAGCTTTGATTGCTGAACTCTCGGGTGGAACGGTTCAAGCCGGTGTCGCTCAAGCCGGAACGCTCGAGCTTGACGATCATTTGATTGAAGCGAGTGTCTCGTACATCAATCATCGTCTTGGTATGGAAATTGAAGGAACGGTCATGCAAACGTTACTCGAACGTCTTGGTCTCGGTGTTGAATTATCGGGGGATGCCTTGACGGTCAGCGTACCGACTCGCCGCCAAGATTTGAAAATTCCGGCTGATTTAGCGGAAGAGGTCGCACGTCTCTATGGATATGATGCACTGACTTCAAGCTTACCGTCTGAAGCGAGCCGTGGTTTCTTACCAAAACGGAACATCCATCGTCGTCATTTACGTCGGACATTGCAGGGAGCGGGTCTCTCACAAGCGATCACGTATTCATTGACGAGCGAGCAACGCGCGATGCAATTCAATGAACGGGAAGATCTGCATCCAGTCAAACTGGCGATGCCAATCAGTGAAGCACGTTCGACATTGCGGACATCACTCATTCCGGGACTCCTTGAAGTCGCACAACATAACGTCGCTCGACAGCATGCAGATGTCGCGTTCTATGAACTCGGTAGTGTTTATCTACAACGAGATGCTTCACTTGAGACACTTCCAATCGAACAAGAAATGATTGGTGGCGTCGCAGTTGGTGTATCAGAACAACACCGTGCTCATGGCACACTTGTTAAAACAGATTTCTTCGTCATGAAAGGAATCGTCGAGACACTCGCATCTGCTTCTGGTATCACGTTGACGTTTGAGGCAGCGAGCATTCCATCGATGCACCCAGGGCGGACGGCACGTATTCTGCTTGATGGAGAAGCAATCGGATTCGTCGGTCAAGTGCATCCTGGTCTGTCAAAAGAACAGTATGGTATAAAAGAAGTGTACGTCTTCGAGTTAGAGGCAATGGCATTGCGTTCGAAGGAAGAACAGGTCTACTCGGAAATCTCACGGTTCCCATCGATGACACGTGACTTAGCAATCGTCGTTGAGCGATCAGTGACGGCACAATCAATCGTCGATGTCATGACGGAGGCGGCCGGTCCACTTCTACAGGCAATCGAATTATTCGATGTCTATACGGGAGAGAACGTTGGAGAACATGAAAAATCGTTCGCCTTCTCTCTTCGTTACCAAAACAAAGAACGGACGCTCGTCGACGAAGAGATTACGACAGCGCAACAGCGAGTCGTTGATGCAGTGAAAGAAACTTTCAATGCGGAACTTCGTGCATAATCAGAATAAAAAAAACAGCCGCTTTCCTCTTAGAGGAAGGTGGCTGTTTTCGTTTGACGAGATAGATTTAAGAAGCTAGTTCTTCTGCTTCAGATGATGTAGCTTGTCGTTTCGTAAAGATAAAGTACAGTAGACCACTTACGAGAACGATTAGACTACAGGATAAGAACATATTCGAATAGCCGATACCGCTTGCGACTGTGGCGAGAATCAAGGCACCGATTCCGAAGCCCGTGTCGTAAGCAAGGAAAAAGGTCGAGATGGCTTTCCCTTTCTGTGCGGGAGGTGCGAAATTCAAGAGAACGGTTTGAAGACCCGGGAAGATAGACGCCGAACCGACACCAATGATGACGGCAGCAGTCAATAAACCGGCAAAAGAAGGATACATGCCGAGAATGACAAAGCCAATCATATAAAGAACAAACGATGGCAATAACACGAATGCGGCACCCCGCTGGTCGAACAGTTTTCCGGCAATTGGTCGAATCCCGACCATTCCAAGAGCAACTAACGCATAAAAATAAGAAGCATATGCCACATGTCCGATCGAGTCCGTATACAGTGAAATGAACGCTGAAGTACTAGAAATTGCAACGCCTGCCAAAAGGGTCGCTACTAACAAAAGTGGACGCGATAAAAAGAGAGACTGGCTTAAACGAAATGCGGATGTGCTTGGAATATGTTGGCTTGTTAGTGGCAAACGCATCATTAACAATAAGGCGATGATGGCTAGGGCAGCAACCGTGACGAAATAAAGAGCAAAGGCTTTTTCTTGAATAAAGGTTAGACCGATGACAGGACCAAGAACGGATGCCAAGTTCATCGATAGTACAAAATATCCCATACCTTCGCCTTGACGTGTTTTTGGGATCAATGTCGTGACAGCGAGACTGATTGAAGAAGACAACATCCCAAAACTAAAACCATGAATGATACGGATGATGATCAAATAGAAGAATGATTCCAGTGGTAGGACGAGCAGGTAACAAATGCTCATCATTGTAAAGAGAGTCGCAGAGATCATCAAGACGCGCTTTAAATCGTAACGATCCAACCAGTGACCAATCAATGGACGAGAACAGACCGTTGCCAGGATGAAGCTAGTCACAATCCATCCGAGTGCTGAAGCAGAGACTGGAAACTGCTTAGCAGCCAGTAAAGGCAGTGAGGCATTGAGTAGGTAAAACGTGATGAAGAGCAATAGATTGATGACCAACGTCATGACGTAATGACGTGAAAATAATCGAGTGGTCATGAGGATTCCTCCTGTCGATGTAGAGTGAGTAAGTGTGTCATCCATTCACCGAGTTGTTGCTGATCGGTAAGGGGGAAGGTGGCAAGTAATCGTTGATGTGTCTCTTGGACAGCAGCGTCGATTTGGTCGAACCGTTCGATGGCTAAAGGTGTCAACGAGACGAAGTGTGTTCGTCCTTCTTTCGTTCGAGTGATGAATCCGAGTGTCTCAAGACGTGAAACGGTTTTTGTCACAGCTGGTTTTTCGATGATCAAATAATGTGCCAATTGAACTTGTGAAACAGGTTGTAATAACGCAACTGCTTTCAATAGCGCCCATTGACCCGTATGTAAGGAATATGGAGCTAAGGTAGCATCAACTTCTCGTTTGACGAGACGTGATACTTTGGATAATTGTCCGAGGACATCTTCTTGGGTATAAAGCATTTTTATTTCTCCTTTAGTTAACTAGTTAACCTTAAGAGTGTATCAAAGCTGGGTGAGAGGTGCAAGATGAAAAAACTTCTTGCATGTATTAACAGGAATGAGGTTCTTAAATGAAAAAGATTAAGCAATGCTCGAACGGGGTATGTTCCGTAAAAGGGTATTTGTTCAACTTAAAACATCGAGTGCTTACTCTTACGATAAGTTGACTGTACTATTTGGACATAGAGAGAAGAAAGGAAGAGTACATCATGAATCGACTAGCGAAGCTTCTGACTGAATTATTGCCAATTCCTATAAATGAAGCAATCAATCCATTGATCACGAATATCGCCACCGATTCACGTCAAATCAAACCGAATGGACTGTTTATTTGTATCAACGGTTACACCGTTGATGGTCACGATTATATCAATCAAGCAATCAAAAATGGAGCTGTGGCAATTTTGGCTGAACGCCCGTTTCCCGACTTTCCAGTTCCTATCATCATCGTACCGGATACAAAACGACTTGCAGGTCAAGTCGCGAATCGCTTTTACAACCAACCGAGTCAAAAAATGCGTGTTTATGGTGTAACAGGAACGAACGGAAAAACGACGACAACGAAATTAGCGTACGATCTCTTTCGGGCGACTGGTGTGAAAGCCGGCATGATCAGCACGGTCGGTGCACGGATCGATGAAGAACTCATCGAGACGCCAAATACGACGCCCGAAGCGATCATTTTGCATCGATTATTGTTCGAGATGGTTGAACAAGGCGTGACGGATTGTATTATTGAAGTGTCTTCTCATGCGCTCGCTGAAGGGAGAGTCGAGGGAGTTTCCTTCCATTCGGCAGCCTTTACGAATTTATCGCATGATCATCTTGATTATCATCATTCGATGGAAGAGTACGCCAAGACGAAAGCTTTGTTATTTCAACAAGTTGCTGCGTCAAACGGACAGACCATCGTCTTAAATCGAGAAGACGGTTGGAGTCGTGTCATGCGAGATGCCGCACCTTTGCAACCAGTTATTTGGTATACGACGCAACCACACCGGACGTCACAAATCGCAGTCGAATGGCTGACCGACACCATCAATGTCCGGATCGATGAGACGACGACACGTGTACCGACAGCTTTACTTGGTGAATTCAATGCAGCGAATTTAGCGGCAGCAATGGGATTATTGCGGGCAGGCAATGCCAATCTGTATGCACTGATTCGTCATATTCCAGAACTGGAGTTACCGAAAGGACGACTTGAACGATTGGAATGGACTTCTTGCGAAATCTATCTCGATTATGCGCATACCCCAGATGGTCTAGAAAAATGTTTACAGGCACTTACTTATATAGGCGAGTCGCTATCGATTGTCTTGAGTGCAGCTGGAGAGCGTGACCGATCAAAACGAGCGGAGATGGGACGAATCGCAAGTAAATATTGCGAACATATCATAGCAACTGTTCATGATGCGAGATCAGAGGCTCCGAATCAGATCATCGATGAGTTAATTGTTGATGTTCCGAAAGAGCGGTTAATTGGGTGTCACACGTCTCGTCATGAAGCACTCGTACAAGCCGCGCATCTCGCACATCGAGGACAACGCGTCGTCATTGTCGGAAAAGGGCATGATGAGGTGGAACGAATCGGAACTAAAACGATTCCTTTTAATGAAAAACATATACTGCTTGCGGAACTAGAACGGCTGTCTGAAGGAGAATCCGTCATTTAAAAACCGACCATTCCGCAAGGGTCATGGTCGGTTTCGTTTCGTAGCTAATTGTTGTGCCTTTTTTGTATTCGCAAAATGAGCTTTCGTCCAGTCACGCAGTTTGTCAGAGCCATAACGTAAAATCAGTGAAGCCGCGACTTGGTCAACCTTGGCGCCAGCACCTTTAGGAATGACGACACCTGTTGACTCACTTAACTTGTCCATTTCCTTGAGAAAAATCGCACGAGCGATGATGGATGAAGCAGCGACGGCGACATGAAGTTGTTCCGCTTTAGTCGAGAAGTAGACATTTTCTCGAACAGGATTCATAACACCAGATAGGTGTTTATAATAGACACTTTTTTCGGCGAACTGATCAATTAAAATCGCTTCTGGTTTCGTCTCCAGTTGGTCAAGAAGCCGCTCGATTACATCATTATGCATCAGGGCAGTCATCTTTCCTTGAGTCATCGACCGTTGCATCTGATTGTATTCTGGATTATGTAGAATACGATATGTGTACGGAATGACAGCATGGAGATCGCGAGCAATTCGACGAATCTCGATATCGTTCAAATGTTTGGAGTCTCGGACACCGAGTTCGTGAAGAAGTGCGATCTGCTTTCGATCAACAAAGGAAGCGGCGACAACGAGTGGACCGAAGAAATCGCCTTTCCCGACTTCGTCACTACCAACGACGGACCATTCCGAAAAACCATTCGGTAACGTTGAAACAAGTGGTTCTTTCGACTTAGTAGGCGAAGCCGTACCGAAACGTGTAGCGATAGCTTCGGCTTGCGGTCCTTGAAACATCACTTTTCCAGAATTATAAATCGTGATGACACAACCAGGAATCTTAGCAGCAAAACGGGCATACGGAGGAGACTTCGTCTCGTTCTGTTTGAAGTTCTGTATGACTAAGTCCTGTTTTTCTTTAGATAAGCGTAAAACGGTCGTTCCCATAGGATAACCTCCCTTTCCGGGATTAAGCATACCATCCTTAAGACCGATGGGGGACTTCTTTTCCTAAAACGAAAATGATGGTACTATATGAAAGAAGCAAAGTATGAGGAGGACAGAAAAATGGCTGATTCAGAAGGGTTGAACCGGACGACGATTCATATCGCAGGCAATGATTATACGATTGTCGGAACGGAGTCGCCAGAACACGTACGCGAAGTGGGTCTCCTCGTAGATACGAAGATTCGAGAAATCCGAGAACAAGCACCACAACTCGACGTTCGTCAAATCGCCGTCCTAGCGGCGCTTAATATTGGTAGTGATTATGTAAAAATTAAAAAGAATTTGGGTGAACTATAAACTATGATTTCTCTCGTTATCTTATTACTTCTCGCCTTAGGTGTCATGACAGGGGTCCGAAGGGGAGTTGTGTTGCAGGCCGGTCATTTGCTCAGCCTGATCATTTCCTTCATTGTTGCACTGTCGTTCTATGAGGAACTGGCTACGAAATTCCGATTGTGGGTACCATATCCGTCTACACTGGATGATGCGGGAATCGATTTGACGATGTTCGCGATTCCAAGTTCAGCACGACTCGATGAGGTGTTCTACAAAGCCTTTTGGTTCGTCGTCCTGTTCTTCGGTACAAAAATCATCTTATCGATCTTATTGTCGATGTTTGATTCGTTGACGAATGTCCCGATTCTAAAACAAGTCAAAGGGTTATTAGGTGGCGTCTTTGGTTTCATCGAGATGTACATCTTCATCTTCCTGCTCTTGTTCTTAGCGGCATTCGTTCCAATCCAATCGATACAGGATGCGATCGCGGACTCGAGTTTAGCAAGCTTCATTATCCAGCACACCCCGCTTCTTGCGAACTGGCTGATGGATCAAGTTGGATTGATAAAATAAACAGGCTCCCACGATTGGGAGCTTTTTTTGAGGGGAGAACTGCACATGCGTACGATTCAAGATGCGATGCGTCATTTGGAACGGATATCGGTCTACCTAGAGGTCAAAGGGGAAAATCCATTTAAGATTAATGCTTTTCGGAAAGCAGCAAGTATTCTCGAAGCATCCGATGCTGACTTCATGGCGATCGAGGATTTCACGGCGATGAAGGGGATCGGAAAAGGAACGGCTGCTGTTCTAGAGGAATATCGGGAAACGGGAACGAGCACGGCACTGACAGAACTCGAACAAGAAGTGCCAGAAGGATTGATCGCCTTATTGAAGATTCCGGGTCTTGGTGGGAAAAAGCTCGCTAAACTGCATGAAGTCGGCGTCATTGATGCAGATTCCTTTGCAGAGAAATTAGCAGATGGTACAGTCGAAACGATGCCTGGATTCGGCAAGAAGACGGTCGAGAAGTACGTTAAAGCGCTTGAAACGTTTGAAACACGACCGGAGCGATTACCATATGGTGTCATGCGAAAGATCGTCGCTGAATTGAATCAGACACTTGCATCGTTTGAGGCAATCATTCGTTTTGAAGTTGGAGGAAGTTTCCGTCGAGCAGAAGAGACGTGTAAGGACCTTGATTTCATTCTCTCAACGGATGAACCGGAACGAATCAAGGAGCAGCTTCTAGAACTGTCGCTCATCGATGAAGTCATCGCAGCTGGCAGCACGAAAGTATCGCTCATCTTAAAACGAGACGTTCATTATATCGCGGTTGATTTCCGAATCGTGGATGATGCGGCGTATGCATCCACATTACATCACTTTACGGGTTCGAAGGATCACAACGTCCGGATGCGCCAACTCGCAAAAGAGCGAGGAGAGAGTATTTCTGAATATGGTGTCGAGACCGAGCAAGGATTAGTGCAACCGAACACAGAAGAAGAATTGTTTGCGCGATATGATTTACCGTTCATCGCGCCTGAATTACGAGCGGGACGTCATGAATTCGAGCAAGATTTATCACGTCTCTTGACGGAACAAGATATTCAAGCCGATGTGCATATGCATACGACATGGTCAGATGGTACGTTGTCTGTTGAAGAACTAGTCGATGCCTGTGCTGCACGCGGATATACATGGATGGCGATCACGGATCATAGTAAATATATGAAATTCGTCAATGGATTAACGGAAGAACGTCTGCGTGCACAACGTATTGAAATCGAAGCGGCACGCGAGAAACATCCCGATATGACAATTTTATGTGGTGTCGAGATGGATATCTTGCCCGATGGATCACTTGATTATGAAGATGAGTTCTTAAAAGAAATGGACTATGTCATCGCCTCGATCCACTCGAAGTTCGATCAGACGGAAGAAGAGATCATGCAGCGGCTCGAGAATGCTTGTCGTAATCCTTATGTTTCCTTGATTGCTCATCCGACGGGACGAATCATTGGAAGACGAGAAGGATACGCCGTCAATGTCGATCGATTGATCGAACTAGCAGCGGAGACAGGAACAGCGCTTGAGATGAACGCGAATCCAGCACGTTTTGATTTAACGGCAAGTTCGCTTGCGAAAGCGAAGGCTGCCGGCGTGAAGATTTTAATTAATACGGATACACACCGACCAGAAATGTTAGAAGATATGAAACTTGGAGTCCTCCATGCTCGTAAAGCTTATTTGGAGGCGTCTGATGTCATCAATACGTGGTCTGCTGAAGAAGCACTCGAATTCTTCGGTCGAAAACGTTTAGGAGTGGATTAAATGAATGCCAACGCATTACGCGTTTTAGAATATGAGAAGTTAAAAGAAAACATGCTCGCCTTCACGGCTAGTTCACTCGGAGCACAGTTCGTCCGGGCAATGCGTCCGGCGGAAGACTTCGAGCAGGTCAAGGAACTGTTAGCTGTCACGACGGAAGCAACGACGGTCTACCGGTTGCGTGACCGTTATCCGTTCGGTGGATTGACGGACGTCCGAAGTGAAGTCAAACGGGCAGAGATTGGCTCTGTCCTCTCGACGAGTGAACTTCTAGCCGTCGCAGACGTCGTCTACTCGGGACGTCAAGTGAAGGCGTTCCAAGAACGGCTACACGAAGACCATGCGGATCTACGATTACCGCGCCTTGATAGTCGAATCGAGCAAATCACGAAGCTCGTCGAGATCGAACAGGGGATTCGCCATGCCATCGACGATCAAGGGACTGTCCAAGACTCAGCGAGTGATAAATTACGAGCGTTACGCAGTCAGTTACGCTCGCTCGAAGGACAAGTTCGTTCAAAAATCGATAACGTCTTACGTAGTAAAGCGAAGATGCTGTCTGACGCCATCGTGACGATGCGAAACGATCGTTATTGTGTACCGGTCAAACAAGAATATCGTCAAGCGTTCGGCGGAATCGTCCATGATCAGTCCGCTTCTGGAGCAACGTTGTTCATCGAACCGCAAGCTGTCGTCTCTGCGAACAACGAAATTCAAGAAGCACGTTTGAAAGAACGGGCGGAAATCGAACGAATTCTTGCACAACTATCGGCACTTGTCGGTAGCGTTGGTGATTCGCTACGCATCAATCTGGATGTATTAGCAGAACTTGATTTCATCATGGCGAAAGCATTATACGGTCATCAGATTGGAGCGGTCGAGCCACGCTTGAACGAAAACCGCCATATCATTCTGAAGGAAGCACGGCATCCGTTCATCCCGAAAGAGGAAGTCGTACCAATTACCGTATCACTGGGTGGGGATTTTACGTCACTCGTCATCACCGGTCCGAACACCGGCGGTAAAACAGTTACCTTAAAGACGATCGGTCTTTTGCAATTGATGGTGCAATCGGGACTATACGTGCCAGCTGCAGATGAGACGGAGCTCAGTGTCTTTGATGCGATTTATGCCGATATCGGGGATGAACAGTCGATTGAACAAAACTTATCGACGTTTAGTTCACACATGACGAACATCGTCTCAATGATGGAAAAAATCGATTTTATGAGTCTAGTACTGTTCGATGAGTTAGGTGCGGGAACGGATCCGACAGAAGGGGCTGCCCTAGCAATCGCGATTCTTGATGAAGTGAAGCGACGCGGAGCACGTGTGGCAGCGACGACGCACTATTCAGAATTAAAAGCGTACGGCTATAACCGAGAAGGGGTCGTCAATGCGTCGATGGAATTCGATGTCGAATCACTCAGTCCGACCTATCGCTTACTCATCGGTGTACCTGGACGCTCGAATGCGTTCGAGATTTCAAAACGTCTTGGACTCGAAGACCGGATCATCGACGCGGCACGTGGTCAGATCGGTAGCGACGCACAGTCTGTCGAGACGATGATCGAACGATTAGAAGAAGCGAAACAGCGGGCTGAAACGTTAGAGGCACAGTTGTTAGAAGAGAAAAAACGACTTGTCGAAGAGAGAGAGCAGTTCGAGCAAGAACAAGCTGAGATCCAGGAAGAGAAAAACGAAATTCTGGCAAAAGCGGAAGAAAAAGCAACACGTGCGGTCGAACGCGCTCAAAAAGAAGCAGAAGGCGTCATCAAACGTCTGAAGGAATTACGAGACGCTGGTGCCGTCAAAGAGCATGAACTGATCGAGGCGCGGAAGCGACTCGAAGACGCGAAGCCGAGTCTGCAAGAGAAGCGGATAGCTAAAGTAAAAGCAAAATACGACCAAACGCCGCGATTTGATAAAGGCGAAGAAGTTAAAGTCACGACATTCAATCAAAAAGGCTACATTATCAACCACCAGGCGAACGGCGAGTATACCGTCCAAGTCGGCATCATGAAGGTGAACGTCAAACCGGAAGATCTCGCGAAGATTGGCAGTACACCAAAACGTCCACAAACGAAAGGGCGCTCTGGTGGAACGAGTGTGACGAAACAATCGACACCTTCGGCTGAACTGGATTTACGTGGCGTGCGTGTCGAAGAAGGGTTGTCGAAGCTCGAACGCTTCATGGACCAAGCCTTGTTATCGAATTACGACCACATCCGTGTCATTCATGGCCTGGGTACGGGAGCGATGCGACAAGGTGTCCAAGAATTCTTGAAAGGTCATCGTCACGTCAAAGGTCATCGGTTAGGTGGTCAAGGTGAAGGCGGACACGGTGTGACGATCATCGAACTGAAATGAGGAAAGCAAGATGAACATTTTTGAGAACGTCTATGTCTATACGACAGCGCTCTATTCGGTCGCGGGATTACTGATCATTTTGGGGCTTGCACTTTTTGAGTTGACAACCCGGTATAAAAACTGGGAACATATCAAGAGTGGCAACATCGCCGTTGCGTTAGCAACAGGTGGAAAAATCATCGGACTCGCCAATATCGTTCATTTCGCTGTTCAAGGGGAAGAACGAGTCGGGTCGATATTTCTTGAAAGTGCCTTTGGCTTCTTATTGTTGATATCGACATATTGGATCTTTGAATTCCTGACACCGAATTTGCCGGTAGACCGTGAAATCGAGAATGGCAACATTGCTGTCGGTATCATTTCATGCGCTTTATCGATCGGCATGTCCTACGTCATCGGATCAGCGTTAGTGGGGTGAATCCGTGTTAGAACGTTTAGCGAAAATCATGTTCGGGGTTTCGATCGCCTTTTTGGTTGTCGGTATCCTCTGGATTGTATTTAATTAAAAGAACCGGTCTTACCGTGTGATCATTCCGTACTGACATCGTTTCAGTACGGAATTTTTATTGAGCCACGCCTAATCAAAAAAGGAGGAACGCATATGAACGTACGAAAAACATCAACAACGACAGAAACGAGACGCCGTGCTTTTGAGGCGATGCAATTGATTTCTTGGAAGGACATCTTCTGGGTTATCATCGGGTCGTCGATTCTCGCATTTGGAATCAACTACTTTACGATTCCAAATGATCTCTCAGAAGGTGGATTGATTGGGATCACGGTCATTTTCTACTATCTTTACGGTTGGGATACGGGACTTGTCTCCTTGCTTGCGAACGCTTTGCTGTTCGTTGTCGGTTATCGATTCCTTAGCCGGAAGACGATGCTTTACTCAGTCATCTCAGTCGCCGTCACATCGTTTGTCCTCTCTTCGACAGCAAACCTTGCGACATCATCGGATAGCCGTTTGATTGGTACGGTCTATGCGGGTATTTTGATT
Source organism: Exiguobacterium sp. UBA3968 (assembly GCF_002385115.1). Classification (NCBI taxonomy): domain Bacteria; kingdom Bacillati; phylum Bacillota; class Bacilli; order Caryophanales; genus Exiguobacterium; species Exiguobacterium sp. UBA3968. The sequence continues at coordinate 1,521,964 of NZ_DGCW01000005.1, read as the reverse complement.
GGTGTCGGAATCGGACTCGTCATTCGTGCGGGAGGAACGACGGGCGGTGGTGTCATTATCGCTCGACTGATGAATAAATACTTGAATCTCAGTATCGCAGTCTCGATGTTCATCATCGATGTCGCCGTTGTCGGTGCGTCAGGTTTTCTATTTGGAGAAGAGACGATGCTGTACACGTTAATTGCAATTATCATCGGTTCGTATTTGATTGATCTCGTCAGTGAAGGATTGAATGTCCGCGAAGCGGTCACGATCATTAGCCATCGCCAAGAAGAAATCGCGACGATTCTGACGGAGACGCTCGGACGTAGCGCAACTGTCATCCACAGTCATGGTCATTTCACGAAACAAAAGAATGACATGTTGTATATGATCGTCGATAAACGACAACTGGCACCGTTGAAACAAATCGTCGAAGCAGCGGATCCCCGCGCCTTCGTCGTCATTCATAAAGTGCGAGAAGTCATCGGGGAAGGATTCACATATCCCTCCCGGTAATATGGATTCAAAAGTAGCACCTCTCTTTTTCGGAAATCGAGAAAGGGAGGTGCTGCTTTTTTAGTATTAAAATTTTGATTGAAATAACCAAAAAAACAAGCAGATTCAATTTCTTTTTTTGGATTTTACTGGCATGTCGAATTCAAATCAACGTATAATGAAAATGAATAGTAATTCATTATCAGGGAGGGAAACGTATGGAATCCGTTTGGTTATCTGATTATCCAAAGCAAGTACCCGTATCGATTGATTACCGAGAAATACCTCTTTATCAGGCACTTGATGAGGCAGCGACTGATTTTCCAGAACAACGTGCCTTAAGTTTCTTAGGGAAACGTATGACGTTTCGTGAAGTGTGCGACGAAGCACATGCACTCGGAAGTTTACTTCAAGAGCATGGCCTCAAAAAAGGAGATCGTGTCGGACTGATGTTACCGAACTGTCCCCAGTATATGATCAGTTATTATGCTGTCCTCTATGCTGGTGGAATCGTCGTGCAGGTGAATCCGCTCTATACGGACCGTGAACTCGAACAGATCCTCATCGATTCAGGTGCACATCTGCTCGTGACCCTCGACCTACTTTATCCGAAAGCATCTCGCGTCAAAGCGGCGACGGCACTCAAAACGGTCGTGACAACAAGCATCGCGGATTATCTTCCCTTCCCTAAAAATAAACTGTATCCCATTAAAGCACGGAAAGATAACAACATCGTCATCGATACGACGGGTTCGATTCCATTTTTATCGCTACGTGGTTATGAACCGATTACACCGGTTGCGATTCAACCGAAAGAAGATGTCGCGGTTCTTCAATATACGGGTGGAACGACAGGTGCTCCAAAAGGTGTCATGCTGACGCACTATAACCTGAGTGCGAATGTCGAGCAAATCGACAAATGGTTTTATAAATATGAGCGGGGAGATGGACGAAAACTGTTAGCTGTCGTTCCGTATTTCCATGTCTATGGCATGACATGTAACCTCAATTTCGGTATTTTTAATGCCTATGAGCAAATCATCGTTCCAAAATTCGACATCGAACAAGTATTGAAAATGATTCATAAGGAAAAACCAAATCTGTTCCCTGGTGCACCGACGATGTATGTCGGTCTGTTGAACCATCCGAAGCTAAAGAAATATGATCTGTCTTCAATCGAAGCTTGTATTTCAGGTTCAGCTCCACTGCCGGTCGAAGTCCAGGAAAAATTCGAAGCATTAACGGGCGGACGAATCGTTGAAGGATATGGTTTGTCTGAGACGAGTCCGGTGACGCATACGAACTGTATCTGGGATCGCCGGATTCCTGGAACGGTTGGTATTCCGGTACCCGATACGCAAGCGAAAATCGTCCAAGCGGATGGAGAGACACCCGCAACTCCTGGTGAGATCGGTGAGATCATCGTCACAGGTCCGCAAGTCATGAAAGGATACTGGAAACGACCAGAAGAGACGCAAGCTGTTCTTCGAAACGGTTGGTTGCACACGGGAGACCTTGGCTATATCGGCGAAGATCATTACTTCCGGATCGTTGATCGGAAAAAGGATTTAATCATTGCTTCCGGATTTAATATTTATCCACGTGAAGTCGAAGAAATCTTGTACGAGCATCCGGCCGTCAAGGAAGCCGTCGTCATCGGTGTTCCGGATGCCTATCGTGGAGAGACCGTCAAGGCGTTCATCGTCGTCAAGGATGAGATGACGGTCACAGAAGAAGAGCTTGATCAATTCTGTCGTAAACAGTTAGCGTCATTTAAAGTGCCAAAGCAGTACGAATTCCGACAAGAGTTACCGAAGACGTTCGTCGGGAAGATTCTCCGTCGTGTTCTTGTTGAAGAAGAACGTGCCAAACAACTCGAAGAAAGCAGTTGACAGGACAAAATGGCATGATAGAATAAATATGAATGAACCATCATTCATTTTATGCGTTAGGAGATAGTGGAATGAAACGAACAATGTCAAAGAGTGACCGCATCATTGATGCCGCCGTAAAAGTCATCGCTAAAAACGGCTACCATGGAGCGAAGGTGACCGCCATCGCAAAGGAAGCCGGTGTTGCGGATGGAACGATCTATCTGTACTTCAAGAATAAAGAACACCTGCTGATTTCGCTATTCCAAGCGAAAATGGGAAGCTTCATCGAATATTCCGAAGGACAAATCGCGAATCACACGTCAGCAACAGAACAATTGGCCGCATTGATCGAGGCACATCTTGAGCAATTATCCGTTGATTATGATTTGGCTGTCGTCACGCAAATCGAGCTACGTCAATCCAATCAAGACATGCGCCAAAACATTGCCGCCGTCTTGAAACCGTACCTGCATCTGATTGACCGTGTCATCAAGCACGGGATGACGACAGGCGAGTTTTCAAACGAACTCGATTATCGGTTAGCGCGTCAGATGATCTTCGGAACAATCGATGAGGTCGTGACGAGCTGGATGGCAAGTGGATTCAAATATGAGTTGCTTGAGACACGCGACGGGATCCATCGGATGTTGATCAAAGGGCTGAGTTAAGCCCTTTTCATGACAACAATTATGTAAGCGGATACAAAGAATGATGGTGAATAGACGATAAGGGGGAGCATGAGATGGAAATCTATGTACTGTTGAAACGCACATTCGATACGGAAGAAGCAATCCAACTCGAAAATGGTCAAATCGATGAGGATGGGGCTGAGTTCATCATTAACCCATATGATGAATATGCGGTAGAAGAGGCGATTCGTGTCCGTGATGCACAAGGGGGAACTGTGACGATCGTGACGGTCGGTCCGGAAGACGCGGACAAAGAATTACGAACAGCACTCGCAATGGGAGCGGATCAAGCAGTACGCATCTCGATTGAGGATGACATCGAAGAGGCGGATCATTTCACGATTTCTGAAGTACTTGCTGGTTATTTAAAAGAACAGACAGTCGATCTTATCATCGCTGGAAACGTCGCAGTTGATGGCGGAAGTGGTCAAGTGGCACCACGCGTCGCAGAATTGCTCGATATTCCTTACGTGACGACGATCACAAAACTCGAACTTGACGGCACGAAGGCTGTCGTGACACGTGACGCTGAAGGGGATACAGAAACGATTGAAACAACACTTCCGTTACTCGTGACTGCGCAGCAAGGACTGAATGAGCCACGCTATCCAAGTCTTCCAGGGATCATGAAAGCGAAAAAGAAGCCGCTTGAAGAACTCGAACTCGATGATCTTGAACTCGATGAAGATGAACTTGCACCACGTCTAGAGACGATTGAACGTTTCTTACCACCGAACAAAGCAGCCGGTAAGATTCTCGAAGGTGAACTAAACGAGCAAGTCGCGCAGCTCGCATCATTATTACGCAACGAAGCAAAAGTGGTCTAAGGGGGAGAAACGAATGACAAAAGCATTAGTACTCGCAGAATCACGGGATGGCAGTTTACGGAATGTGTCGTTTGAGGCAATCGCAGCAGCGCGACGTGTCGCGGATGAAGTCATCGCAGTCCTGATTGGACACGATGTCGCTAAGGATGCCGACGCATTAGCATCACGCGGAGCGGATCAAGTCCTCGTCGTCGAGGATGAGCGTCTTCTACACTACACGCCAGACGGTTATGGACAAGTCTTTCTCGAGTTGATGAACCGGACGTCACCTGACGTGCTCGTCTTCGGTCATACGTCGCTCGGTAAGGATTTATCACCGAAGATCGCGGCAAAACTACAAGCCGGTTTGATCAGTGATGTGACGGCGATTGAAGGGGAAGGCGCGGAAGCAACTTTCATCCGACCGATCTACTCAGGGAAAGCATTCGAGAAAGTCAAAGTCGCAGAAGGCAAGACACTCTTTACGGTCCGTCCGAACAACATCGATCCGCTCGAAACGGGGAGTTCACAAGGAACCGTTGAGTCGGTCAGGGTCGAACTGAAGGATTTACGGACGATCGTCGCAGACATCGTACGTAAAGCAACAGGTGGTGTTGATTTATCAGAGGCAAAAGTCATCGTTGCGGGTGGGCGCGGTGTCAAAAGCTCAGACGGCTTCGCACCGTTAGAAGAACTAGCGGATGTCCTTGGAGGAGCAGTTGGTGCTTCGCGTGGTGCTTGTGATGCAGACTACTGCGATTATGCGCTTCAAATCGGTCAGACGGGTAAAGTCGTTACACCGGATCTTTATATCGCGTGTGGGATCTCAGGTGCGATCCAACACTTAGCAGGGATGTCAAATGCCAAAGTGATCGTTGCGATCAATAAGGACCCGGAAGCGAACATCTTCTCTGTCGCGGACTATGGCATCGTCGGAGATTTGTTCGATGTCGTGCCACTATTGACAGCTGAATTCAAAAAAATGCTTGTTCACGGATGAGTGAATGTACCGGTGCCATGCAGATGGTACCGGTTATTTTTTACGAATTCTTCACGTGAGCAGTTTCGTTTGTTGGAAGAGACTGCTATGATATACTCGAATCAATAAAGAGATCACCCATTTTTTTAACGGGTTGATCTACTCATTAGGAGGTTATGATCAATGGCAATCGTACACGCAACTAGCCAATCATTTAAAGAAGAAACACAAGAAGGACTCGTCCTTGTTGATTTTTGGGCAACATGGTGTGGACCATGTCGTATGCTCGCACCAGTTCTTGAAGAACTCGATGCTGACATGCAAGATGTAAAAATCGTTAAAGTTGACGTAGATGCAAACCCAGAAGTAGCTGGAGCATTCCAAGTTCAAAGTATCCCGACACTCGTTCTCTTCAAGGATGGACAACCTGTCAACAAAACAATGGGCTTCATGCCAAAAGACGCACTTAAAGAATTCGTTGAAACATCTAACTAATTCTTTCCTGCATATCAAAACAGACCGTTCTGCACAGGCAGAACGGTCTGTTTTTTTAGATTACATAGGTGTGCAAAGTTCGATGAGGTGACCATCCGGATCAAGCACGTACGCAACGACTTGCCCCCATGGTTTTTCAACAGGCGTGAGTACGGTCTTGTATCCGGCAGCTTCCACCTTTTGAAAAAGCATAGGGACGTCATCCGTGACGAAACCAATCTCTAACGTCTGCTGCGCTTTTCCGCTTGGGATCGTGTAATCCGGAATCAACCGTTGCACGTCTTCACGAGTATTGAAGGCAAGTGTTGTCTGACCGGTCTCGAACTCAATGTAGCTTCCGTGCTCCGCTTTGACGGATAAGCCAAGAACGTCTCGATAGAATGTCAGCGTCCGTGCAGTGTCTTCAACGTATAAAATCGTATAGCCGTATTGAATCATCAAAAAGCCTCCTATCAATCCTCGAATAACGAAGCAATGTCTGAAGCAGGTGTCGGGTAAGCAAATCCAGTCTGTTGCATCGAAGTACTAGTGATCCGGTGTTGCATCGCAAACGAGAAATAATTTGCGAGTTCCGCCGCATTGACACCAATGAAGTGTGCGCCTAGTACTTGATCCTCTTCCCCCACGAGCACTTTCGCCCGAGCAAAATTATCCTTGATGCGTGCGTTCGTTTGCCAAGAGGACGTATCAATCAAGCGACCACGGTACGGAATACCTGCTTTTTTTAAGGAAACTTCCGTTTCACCGACGAGGGCAAGGTTCGGCGCAGTGAATACGACGCTAGGTACAGGGAGCAGTTCCAGTTTCCGGTTATTCCCTTCGAGCATGTTATCGGCAGCGAGTCGTCCTTCGGTTCCAGCAAACGGCGTCAACGCGGGATTCCCGCTGACAGCGACATCTCCTGCGGCATAGATATGTTCGACAGAAGACTGCAGGTACGCATTGACATGGATTCCTTTTTCATTATGGGAAACACCGATTTCTTCGAGTCCGAGTTGGTCGATACTTGCGACACGTCCAGTCGCATTCAAGACGACGTCCGTCTTCAACACGTCACCGTTCGATAAACGAAGTGATTCCTCTTCGTAAGCGACGACCTCTGCTTCTTTGATGATCGAGATGCCAAGTGCTTGCGTAGCATCGAGTAAGACATCGACGAGTTCACTCTCGAATTGTTTTAAGGGGTTAGAACGTAAAACAATCGTGACGTCTGCACCAGCAATCCGAGCAAGATGCGCGAACTCGAACGAGATGTACCCGCCACCAATACAGACGAGTCGACGTGGGAGGTCTTTTAGTTCCAAAAATTCATTACTCGTTATAAAACGTTCACTACCGGGTACAGATAACTCGCGAGGGCGTAAACCAGTTGCGATCAGGAATTGTTTCCCTTCGATTTCTTCTTCACCAATTTGGAGACGGTGTGAAGAGACGAAGCGGGGTTCGCCGTGGAAATAGTCGATGTCCGTTTCCTCGTATCGTTTTCGTGTTTGTTCCGGAATGGCGCGCGTGTATTCATTCTTGCGCTCCATCAACTGGCGCCAATCGATTGAAATTAATCCCTTTACGCCATATCCGAGCAAGCGCTCGACCGCATCCTTCGTCTCACTACCCGTCAGCAGAATTTTTTTAGCGTCACACCCACGTTGGGCACATGTGCCCCCTGGCGTGAAATTTTCAACGATGGCAACACGTAGTCCTTTTTCAGCAAATTTATAAGCCGCTTGATTTCCAGCGGAACCTGTTCCAATCACAATGCAATCATATGTACGCATTTTTCATCCTCCGTATGTCATAATCAATGTATGGTATTTACCCGAACGAATAAAACTAAAAACGGTGAAAGGAGACATTTATTTGGGACATCAAGAACATATCAAAGCGAAATTATCCCTTTTGCCTGATGAGCCGGGATGTTATCTACACAAAAATGAATTTGGTGAAGTCATTTATGTCGGAAAAGCAAAAAATCTCAAGAACCGTGTCCGTTCCTATTTCACAGGAGCACATGATATCAAGACGGAACGCCTCGTTGCGGAAGTTCGTGATTTTGAATACATTATTACAGCGAGTGAACTAGAAGCGTTATTGCTTGAGATGACGCTTATTAAGAAACATGATCCGAAGTACAATATCATGTTGAAAGATGACAAATCCTATCCTTATCTGAAGATTACGAATGAGACATATCCGCGCTTGATTACGACGCGTAAGTTGAAGAAGGATGGCGGACATTATTTTGGTCCTTACCCGAATGCATATGCAGCGAACGAAACGAAACGTCTGTTAGATCGTTTATATCCGCTACGCAAATGCCAGCCGATGCCGAAGAAGCTCTGTCTGTATTACCATATCGGTCAGTGTCTCGGTCCATGCGAAATCCCGGATCTCGAGTCAGAACAAAAAGCGCTCGTTTCGGAAATTCGACGTTTTTTGTCCGGAGACACGAAGGAACTCGTCGAAAGCTTGAAGCACAAGATGGCGGAAGCAGCTGAGACGATGGAATTCGAGCGTGCCGGAGAATTACGGGATCAGGTCCGAGCCATTGAGTCGATCATGAACAAGCAAAACATGATTACAGCAGATTTGACATCACGCGATGTATTCGGGATCCACGTTGATAAAGGCTGGATGTGTGTCCAAGTCTTCTTCCTCCGCGGCGGAAAGATGATTGAACGTGATGTCTCGCTCTTCCCAATCTACGGAACACCAGCAGAGGAACTCGAGAGTTTCATCGTCCAGTTCTATGAGAAGAACATCAAACCAAGTGAACTGTATGTACCACCACTCGTTAATCAACTTCTGCTCAAAGAGGCGCTCTCGATCAAAATTCATGTTCCGGTCCGAGGATCAAAACGGAAATTACTTGATTTAGCAACGAAAAATGCTGAAAACGCGATTTCGGAACGTTTCGAACTACTCGCGCGGGATGAGAAACGGACCGTTCAGGCAGTAGAAGAACTCGCTGATGCAATCAATGTTCATCCATTATCCCGAATCGAGATCATCGATAATGCGAACATCCAAGGAGCGGATGCCGTTTCGGCGCTCGTCGTCTTTGAAGACGGTAAACCACTGAAAAAAGAATACCGGAAGTTCAAGATTCGGACGGTTCAAGGACCGGATGACTATGAATCGATGCGGGAAATCGTTCGTCGGCGTTATCGACGCTTGTTACTTGAGGGAGCGCGCCTTCCGGATCTCGTCCTGATTGATGGAGGAGTCGGACAGTTGAATGCTGCTTTAGAAGTCATTCAAGATGAACTCGGCCTATCCCTGCCGGTCGGCTCATTAAAAAAAGATGACAAACACCGGACGAGTCAGTTGTTGTTTGGAGAAGATGCGCGATTGATCGAACTCAGCCCTCGCTCAAGTGCATTTTATTTACTTCAGCGTATGCAAGATGAGGTCCACCGATTCGCGATCACATTCCACCGCTCGCTTCGTTCGAAAGGGATGACCCGTTCCTTGCTCGATGAGATACCAGGAGTCGGACCAAAACGACGCCAACAGCTGATCCGTCATTTCGGGTCGATGCGTAGTCTAAGACGTGCGACGATCGAACAGTTGGCTGAGGCAGGATTGCCTGTGAAATTAGCGGAAACCGTTGCTGAGTATTTAAGCCAAGCGAATGAAGAATGAAAAAAGGCCGTCCTCGTGAAGAGAGCGGCTTTTTTATGGCATTAGTTGTTGATGTACTTCTCGTAGTACGAACCGAAATCACGCTGGTTCCACTGATGGTAGTGACCTTGAAGCCACTCGAAGGATTGTTCAGACAACTCCTTGAATGTTTGCGGAACATTCATGTCGCCTTGGCGAAGACCACCGAGAATCGTGACCGAATGATTTAATGAGCTATTCGCGAACTCGAGCATCTTTTGTCCTTCGTATTGTTTTTCAGCGATGGCAAGTAATGTCTTATACAGATCCTTTACATGCTCCAGTTGTTTTTTATCAACGTCGATCGAATAATGTTTGCCACCAATCTCGAACTTGATCTCGACATCGAGGTCGACTGTTCCGGCCGTTTCGAACATGACGTGGCGAATTGGATAATGTGCATATGGATAGCGGTAGAGTACACGTTTTGAACTGACAGCACTTTCTCCATCAAGGTGAATCAAGGCTAAGTTCGTAAAGCAATACTCGTCAGATTTGGACTTGATCAAGAAATAGATTTTTTCGCCGTCTTCATGTAAAACATAATCGTCAGCGGCTGCCTTGTCGAAATCATCAGGATGAATGACTTGTCCGATATCACTGAATCCCGTTAAATCTGCTGCTAGTTTTTTGAACATGTAAAGTTCCTCCTCGCAATTTGTGTACGCATGATTTTACGATCACTTGCTACAAAAAGTTTCATGAATCTATTTCGATGTTGAAAATAAAGATTCCTGTCACATTCTATGTAAAGTTCGACCGATTGGTTCGAGTGGATCTTTTGGATCGATTTGGACCGTGATTTGAACAAACTCTTTACTCGTCTCAGCATATCCTTCCGCAACACATCCGTTAAAACGAGAAAACTGTTCAGCGAGGAAACCGGCTTCGAGTTGAAAGTAGCCTTGTGGCCGTTCATCTCTCGTCGTATCAGGAGGAGACAGTACGAACGAGATGACCGTTCCTTTACGTTTCTTGATTTCGAGCATTCCCCAACCGGCTTGTTCAAAGAATGAGGCCAATTCAGATTCATCCACGACAGGGAATTGACGCGCGAGACGTTTACCTGCCCAGTAGATGACTTGCCGATAATCCGATCCTAGAAGATCGGTTAACACATAATCCCGGATCAGTTCGATTCCGAAAAGTGGTGTTTGGTTTGGTGTAACATCCATCATGATTCACTCCTATCTGCCAACCATTATACCGAGATGATTCTAGCAGGTCATTGTTTTCCTGAAAAAATTTGCAGTTAAATGCAACGGCTCGGGTTGTCTTCTAAAAAGGACAGGAGTAGAATAAGTGATGAAAAGACGAATTTCCTTATGAAAGCGCTTTTCTACCAAAATGCGCCAACGGTTGATTGGCAAACAAAAGGGGGGATTTGGATGGCGAATCATCGTGATTTCGTGAGTCGTAAAATACACTCACTGCTCGGCGTCATTCCAATCGGGTTATTTTTACTTTCGCACTTAACGACGAACTACTTCATCGTACGTGGTGAGGAAGACTTCAATAAGGCCGCGGAATTTGTGGGGAGCGTTCCGTATCGATTGTTCTTAGAGATCTTTGTCATCTTCATTCCAATCATCTTGCATGGTGTCTACGGTGTTTACATCGCATTCACGGGTTCTGCGAACACAGGACGATATACATATTTCCGGAACTGGATGTATGTCTTGCAACGGTTTAGCGGAGTGTTCCTCGTCGTGTTCATCACATGGCACGTTTGGGAGACTCGGATTGCCGCTGCGATGGGAACAGAAGTTGATGCGAGCATGATGCAGAACATCGTCGATAACGGATTCATGTTAGCGTTCTATATCGTCGGGATCTTGGCAACGACATTCCACCTCGCGAACGGACTATGGACGTTCTGTATTACTTGGGGAATCACGCAGTCACCAGCATCTCAACGGGCGATGTCTTACGTGGCAGCACTCGTATTCATCGGTTTATCGTTTGTAGGCGTACGCTCGATCTTAACGTTTGCAGGCGTGTTGTAAGGAAAGGGGAACTGACAACATGGCGAACAAGAATCTTGTCATCATCGGCGGAGGGCTTGCCGGTCTGATGGCTACGATAAAAGCAGCAGAGCAAGGCGTACCAGTTAAGTTATTCTCACTCGTACCCGTCAAACGCTCACACTCTGTTTGTGCACAAGGTGGCATCAACGGAGCAGTCAATACGAAAGGGGAAGGGGATTCACCATATCAGCATTTCGATGACACGGTATACGGTGGAGACTTCCTCGCAAATCAACCACCTGTTCAAAAAATGGCGGAAGCAGCACCGAAGATCATCCATATGTTCGACCGCATGGGTGTCATGTTCAACCGGACACCGGAAGGGTTACTCGACTTCCGACGCTTCGGAGGAACGTTGCATCACCGGACGGCATACGCTGGAGCGACGACGGGGCAACAGTTATTGTACGCATTAGATGAACAGGTTCGTAAGTTCGAAGCGCAAGGTTTGGTAGAAAAATATGAAGGATGGGAATTCCTTCGTGCCATCATCGATGACAATGGCATCTGTCGTGGAGCGGTTTGTCAAAACCTCCGGACGATGGAAATCGAGGCATTTGCCGCGGATTCTGTCATCCTCGCGACAGGTGGTCCTGGGGTCATCTTCGGAAAATCGACGAACTCGGTTATCAACACAGGACAAGCGGCAGCAGCTGTCTATCGTCAAGGTGCGATCTATGCGAACGGTGAGTTCATCCAGATTCACCCGACAGCGATTCCTGGGGATGATAAATTACGTCTCATGAGTGAATCAGCACGTGGTGAGGGCGGTCGCGTCTGGACGTATAAAGACGGTAAACCTTGGTACTTCCTTGAAGAGAAATATCCGGCATACGGAAACCTTGTCCCACGAGATATCGCGACACGCGAGATTTTTGACGTCTGTGTCAATCAAAAACTCGGCGTCAACGGGGAGAACATGGTTTATCTTGATCTATCACATAAAGACGCAAAAGAACTCGACGTCAAACTCGGTGGAATCCTTGAAATCTACGAAAAGTTCGTCGGTGATGATCCACGAAAAGTACCGATGAAGATTTTCCCGGCTGTTCACTATTCAATGGGTGGACTATGGGTCGACTACGATCAGATGACGAACATCCCTGGATTGTTCGCAGCTGGTGAATGTGATTATTCGATGCACGGTGGTAACCGTCTCGGAGCGAACTCGCTTCTCTCTGCGGTATACGGCGGAATGGTCGCTGGACCGTCAGCGATCGCGTATATGAGTGAACTTGAGACATCGGTTCATGAGATGAGCGAAGACGTCGTCGAAGCGCATAAGATCGAAGAAATCAATCGTTTTAACGATATCTTATCGATGGAAGGTACAGAAAACGCGTATCAGATCCACCGTGAACTTGGAGAAATCATGACGGATAATGTCACGGTCGTCCGTTATAACGATAAGCTCGAAGAGACACTCACGAAAATCAAGGAACTTCGTGATCGGTTCACGCGCATTTCGGCAACGGACACAGCACGTTGGAGTAACCAAGGAGCATCGTTCATCCGTCAGCTCGATCACATGCTCGACCTAGCCGAAGCAATTACGCTCGGTGCCTTAAAACGTGACGAGAGTCGCGGGGCGCACTACAAACCGGACTTCCCGGAACGTAATGATGAACAGTTCTTGAAGACGACGATGGCTCGTTATACGAATGGTCATCCAGAAATCTTCTATGAAGATGTCGACACGTCGTTGATTCCACCGCGGAAACGCGACTACAGTAAGAAGTCGAAGAAAGAGGTGAAAGCATAATGGCGACACCACTCGAATCATCTACTACGCAAAAATCGGTTCAATTCATCGTTCAACGTCAAGATGGACCTGATGGTAAACCGTATGATGAAGCGTTTGAAATTCCGTACCGTCCGAACATGAACGTCATCTCTGCTTTAATGGAGATTCGTCGTAATCCTGTGAATGCAGCCGGTGAAAAAACGACACCGATCAACTGGGATATGGGTTGTCTAGAAGAAGTATGTGGCGCTTGTTCCATGGTCATCAACGGTACACCACGTCAATCGTGTACGGCACTCGTCGATAAACTCGAACAACCGATCCGCCTTCAACCGATGCAGACATTCCCAATCGTTCGTGACCTTCAAGTCGACCGTCAGCGCATGTTTGATGCGTTGAAAAAGGTTAAAGCATGGGTTCCGATCGATGGAACGTACGACTTAGGTCCAGGACCACGGATGCCAGAGAACAAACGTCAATGGGCGTATGAGTTATCGAAATGTATGACATGTGGCGTGTGTCTCGAAGCATGTCCGAACGTCAACGATCGTTCGACGTTCATCGGACCAGCATCGATCTCGCAAGTTCGTCTATTCAACTCGCATCCAACAGGTGCCTTCCATAAGGAAGAACGTCTTGAAGCGTTGATGGAAGATGGCGGGATCATGCAGTGCGGTAATGCTCAAAACTGTGTCGAGGTTTGTCCGAAAGGCATTCCGCTGACGACTTCGATCGCAGCGATGAACCGTCAAACGACACTTCACTCATTCAAGAAGTTCTTCGGTAGTGACGAAGGACGGACAGGTGAAGCAGTTAGTTCATAAGTTATTAAAGAAGGAGCCTGCTCCTTCTTTTTTCATTCAGACAGGAGGAACCGATTGTGCGCGTACCAGCTTATATTCCAGAACTCGAATCATGGCTTGAACAAATGAAACATGGAACACGACTCGACGTCGCTGTTCGTTTTGCAGAGACGGATGCCTATGGTCATATGAATAACCGGGTACCGTTCGTCTATTTCGAGGACGTTCGGACATTGATGTTAGAGGAGACCGGATACTCGCTTGCAGAAGACGGGATCATCGTCGTTGCGGATGCCCAGTGTAATTACATTCGCCAAGTGTATCCACGGACACGTCTCGCCGTCTATGCGTACCCAGTACATGTCGGAAGTGCATCGTGTGACGTCCATTATGCGGCATTTGATGAGCAGGGTGAACTGATGTTCACAGGACGGACATCGATGGTACAAATCAATCGTGCCGGGAAAGCATTCCCATGGAGTGAGACATATAAAAATTCCTTGCAGAATCGATTCGAATCCGTTATCATTTGATAATGAGTTCACATATTCGAAAACGACTCACTAGTACGTTATTAGTGAAGGGAGATTTCTTAATCATGGAAAAAACATTCAAAGTCATCGCGGATTCAGGCATTCACGCTCGTCCCGCTACTCAGCTCGTCAACACAGCATCTAAATTCCAATCAGACATCAACTTGGAATACAACGGAAAGACTGTCAACTTGAAGTCAATCATGGGTGTTCTTTCACTCGGAATCGCGAAAGATTCAGATATCAAAATCGTTGCAAACGGTGACGATGCTTCTGAAGCAATCACGACTCTTTCAGATATGCTGACTAGCGAAGGTCTTGCTCAGTAATCCTGTAATCGTACATTCTCGGACGCCGGTCTTGCACCGTCGTCCTTTTTTGTTACCATAAGATTGAGAGAAAGAGGTGGAGAAGAGTGAATCGAGCGATTGGAGTACTGGATTCCGGAGTCGGTGGATTGACGGTCGCACGTGAATTGATGCGACAGTTGCCCCATGAGCGAATCATCTATGTCGGGGATACACTACGTTGTCCGTATGGCCCGCGTCCAGAAGAAGAGATTCGTGAGTTTACGTGGGAGATGATTGATTATCTCGTACAACAAGATGTGAAATTGATCGTGATCGCCTGTAATACAGCTACGGCTGTCGTCTTAAAAGAAGCGCGAGAACGTTTAAATATACCTGTCATCGGTGTCATCGATCCGGGTGCCCGTGCAGCAGTCAAGGTGACACGTACGAAACGAATCGGTGTCATCGGAACGAAGATGACGATTACAAGTAATTCCTACGAGAAGGCGTTACGACATGTCGAAGGACAAGTCGTCGTTGAATCGTTAGCGTGCCCGCCATTCGTTCCGCTCGTCGAGTCGATGCAGACGGATGGCGCATACGTCGAACGTGTCGTTGCGAATACGCTACGACCTTTGATGAATTACGATATGGATACACTAATACTCGGGTGCACCCATTATCCGCTCTTAGCAGATGTCATTGGACGGGTCATCGGACCAGGCGTTCAACTCATCTCTTCAGGGGATGAAACCGCACTCGAAGTAGCAGCACTACTTGACTACAACACGATTTCAGCAGATGTGACACAAACACCAGAACATCGTTATTACGCGACAGGCGATATCCGCTCATTCGACCAAATTGCAACGGACTGGCTCGA
Source organism: Exiguobacterium sp. UBA3968 (assembly GCF_002385115.1). Classification (NCBI taxonomy): domain Bacteria; kingdom Bacillati; phylum Bacillota; class Bacilli; order Caryophanales; genus Exiguobacterium; species Exiguobacterium sp. UBA3968. The sequence continues at coordinate 1,506,704 of NZ_DGCW01000005.1, read as the reverse complement.
TCAGCCCATTCATGCGGAGCGCATCGTCCTTGGAACGGAGGAAGATTAAATGCGGACAGACCAACGAACGGCGGACGATCTCCGTCCAGTACAGTTATCGGTTGACATCAATAAACACGCGGAAGGTTCGATTTTGATTGAACTGGGTGATACGAAAGTCCTCTGCACGGCGACCGTCGAGGAAAGGGTACCACCATTTCTGCGTGGAAAACGCCAAGGCTGGATCAATGCGGAATATTCGATGTTACCGCGGGCAACCGCTCAGCGGACTGCACGAGAAGCCGTTCGCGGCAAACAGACGGGACGGACGATGGAAATCCAACGTCTCATTAGCCGATCGCTTCGGGCGGTCGTCGATCTAGAAAAACTTGGTGAACGGACGATCTGGATCGATTGTGACGTCATTCAAGCTGATGGCGGAACACGAACAGCATCGATCACCGGTGGATTTTTAGCACTCGTTCGAGCTATCGATCAACTGATTCAAGCGGGAAAACTGACCGATACACCAATCAAAGAGGGCATCGCCGCCATCTCAGTTGGAATTGTCGAATCGAATGCCTTACTTGATTTATGCTACGAAGAGGATGCTGCAGCTGAAGTCGACTTCAATCTCGTCATGACCTCATCCGGTAAAATCGTCGAGATGCAAGCAACAGGAGAAGAGTCGACCTTTTCCCGTCAAGAGATGCTCGAAATGCTCGAACTTGGGGAAAAAGGTATTAAGGAACTGATTGAAGCCGGTCGCGAGGCACTCGGTGTTTCGTGGTGGTATGTAGGAGAAGAAGTGGGGGAACATAAATGAAAGTCATCGTCGCAACACATAACGCTGGTAAAGTGAAGGAACTCGAAAGCATGCTTGGGCGTCTCGGCTATACAGTCGAGTCGTTACTCGATCATTCGGATGCTAAAGAAACGGATGAGACAGGTGAAACATTCGAGGAGAATGCACTCTTAAAAGCAACAGAAGCAGCAGCCTACTTTGGTCACGCAGTACTTGCTGACGATTCAGGTCTTGAAGTCGATGCTTTAGATGGCGCTCCAGGTGTCTACTCGGCACGCTTCGCGGGTCTTGAAAAGTCGGATGCAGCGAACAACGCTCTACTACTTGAAAAGTTAGAAGGTGTTCCGGAAGAGGAGCGGACGGCACGCTTCGTTTGTGTACTCGCGCTAGCAAAACCAACAGGCGAAACATTGACGGTACGCGGAACAATGGAAGGGCGAATCGGTTTTGAAGCAACGGGATCGAATGGTTTCGGTTATGACCCATTGTTCGTCACGGCAAGTGGACAAACGGCTGCTGAGTTGACGAAAGAAGAAAAAGCGATGATCAGTCATCGTGGCAATGCATTGCGCAAGCTCGAACAGGACTTAACTACTTTCCTAGGAGTGTGATGAAAATGAGAGCGTTGATCGTTAGTGATAGCCATGGACTAGACCAAGAACTGCTTACGATATTCGAACGGCATCAGGACGTGGATTTGGCTTTTCATTGTGGAGACTCTCAATTGACGCGCGACATTGAATCGTTATATCCATATCGTGTTGTACGGGGGAACTGTGATTATGGACACGATTTCCCGGAAGAAGTCACGTCGGAAATGGACGAGCATAAGGTCCTCTGTGTCCACGGACATCGTCAGGACGTCAAATATAGCCTAGATGTCTTGCAACATCATGCGAACGAAAAGCAAGCTGATATCGTTTTGTATGGTCATTCTCATGTTGCGAAGGCGGAGTATCGGGATGGTGTGTTATTCATCAATCCAGGATCGATTCGGATGCCACGCCATCGCCCAGACAAGACGTATGCGATTCTTGAAGTAGAACAAGACCGCTATTCTGTCGATTTTCTTGACATGAACGGGGATCGCGTCAATGCACTTCACCTCGACGGAACATTTTTGTAATAAAATAAATGCAATCTTTGTAATGTGATTGACACGAAAGAATTGTTCTAGTATAGTTTATTCGTGTTGACACGTCCCAATAGCTCAGCAGGATAGAGCAACGGCCTTCTAAGCCGTCGGTCGGGGGTTCGAATCCCTCTTGGGACGCTATAATTAAAATAGAGACTGTCCTTACGAGGGCGGTCTCTTTTTTTTATTTCAATTTTCGTTTATAATTAAGGTATCATGAACTCGAAAGGGATGAAAGCGATGTGGAAGAAAGTTGGTACAGTCCTGTTACTCAGTACGTTTCTTGTAGGGTGTAGTGAGATTTCAAATACAGTTGATGATGCAAAACAACAGGTCAACGATGTGAAAAATAGTGTCGATTATGCTGGAGAACTTCAAGGGATTGCGAAAGATACGGCACAAGTCACGTCCGACTTATCTTCTTCTTTGAATGAAGCGGCTGCGAAAGCACGCGAATCCACGAATCCGGAGCAAGCGCTCGACCAACAAGTCGAAAAGTTAAAGGAAAACGGAACGATTGATCAGTTCAATCAAGAGCTGGACCAAATCGACCAACGATTGGCGGGACTTGAAAATCCACCGCAAGAGTTACAAAATTTAAGTGCAAAGCTCGAGCAGTTCGTGAATCAATCAGAAGATATCACACGACTTCTTGAAACAGACGTCTCTCTCGATACATTAAATCGTCTTGGCATCGAACAAGCAGGGAAATTACAAGAGGCGATCACGAACTGGACATCATTGCTTGATCCATTCACAAACTGAACAGTGAATTAAAAGGAGTGTCGGAAAATGGGGACATCCCGCTGGATGGAACACGAATTAGAAGCGGAACGAGTGCGCATCCTCCGTTTGCCCGCATCTGAACAGGAACGGCTGGTCAAGGAATTAGAGACTGACCAATTGACAGGAGAAGACGTATTATACCGACTCTATGTCATTCAACCGCTATTACTGCATGACCGTGAACGATACGAAACTGTAGCAGAACGTTTTCTTGAAGTCGAGGGTGTGGAGCAAGTGCTCGCACTCTTTCTTTATGAACTCGGAGAACGGTATCCAATGAAGCTCGCTCTACGCTCGGCGTCACCGTATCTGCCGTATGGACTTGCGCTTCGGTTAGACGAGATCAAACAGCGGATGACGGTGCGAGAACAAAAGACGACACCGGTTCAAAAAAACAATGTTACTCAGAGTACTGTAACTTCCGGAACGGCGTTGATGCATGTGTTGCAACATGGAAGCTGGGTCGAACAAATGCGCCATTTGGCTGGTGCTGAATTCGAGCGGACACCTGCGCTCTTTGACTACATCACACACAAGTATCTTCGTGCTCAGGATACAGAACATCAAAGCCTACTCGTCATCGATCAGTTATTAGGAAGTGTGATTGAGCATCTGTCCTATCCGGCAGACATTTATGTGCCACATTTAGATGTACACTGGACGATTTCGACGCGTCAAGATTTAGAAGAAGTGCTGATTGCGCATCAACAGGAACAACAAGCGTTACTCGCATCGATGCATACATTAGAAAAAATGGATCCTTTTCGAGCCTTGCTCGTCTTACGTTCGGACCAGTTGATTCATCTTGAAGAACGAGAAGCAATCGGGTCGGATATGGAGAAGTGGCTTCTCGCATGCGAAGAACTAGCCGGTCTGTCGTTTGAAAAAGAAGAGCCGGAACGTGACTTGAGTCCGCTAGCGAAGCGATTATATCAGGGGGTGCATATCCTCTATCCGGAAGTCATCGCATTCGAGCAGATTTACTTCGATTGAGACATCTGGAAACGATTCGTTCAACAGTGGTAATCGTCAGAACGATTGTGCTATAATGTGACTTGTTGTACACACATGTACGCTAATTGACAATTTTGGAGGGACTCAGCATGACTGCAAAATGGGAAAAACAATCAGGTAGCCTCGGCGTCCTCACGTATGAAGCGCCTGCTGAAGCATTTGATAAAGCGGTAGACCAAGCGTTCAAGAAAGTCGTTAAGACTTTGAACACACCAGGTTTCCGTAAAGGAAAAATGCCACGCGCAATGTTCAACAAAATGTACGGTGAAGAAGCACTGTACCAAGATGCACTCGATATCCTTTATAAGGACACAATCGAAGGTGCAGTCGTCGAATCAGGAATCGAGCCAATCGCGCTTGAAAACATCGACGTTGAAACACTCGAAAAAGGCAAGCCAGTCGAATTCAAAATCACGTTCGTCATCGAGCCAGAAGCTACACTCGGTGAGTACAAAGGTCTTGAGTACACAGCAGTTGAAACGAACGTTACTGACGAAGACGTCGACGCTGAACTCAAAACATTGCAAGAACGCGGTGCAGAACTCGTCGTTAAAGAAGATGGCGTCATCGAGAATGGCGATACAGTCGTATTCGACTTCGCAGGTTTCGATGGGGAAAACCAATTCGACGGCGGAACTGCTGAGAACTACTCACTCGTCATCGGTTCTGGGAACTTCATTCCTGGATTCGAAGAGCAAATGGTCGGTTTAAAAACTGGCGAGCAAAAAGATCTTGAAGTGACATTCCCAGAGGAATACCACGAAGCATCACTCGCTGGAAAACCAGTTACATTCAAAGTAACAATCCATGAAGTCAAAGCGCAAGAACTCCCTGAATTGACAGATGAGTTCGCAAAAGAGATGGATGAAGAAGTTTCTTCACTCGACGAGTTGAAAACAAAAATCCGTACGCGTCTCGAAAACACACGCAAACAAGAAGCTGATGCTTCAATGCGCGATGAGTTAGTCGAAGCGGCTACGAAAAACGCGACAGTTGATCTTCCAGAAGTCATGGTCGAAAACGAAGTCGAGCGTATGGTTCAAGAGTTCACACAACGTATTCAATCACAAGGCATCGATCTCAACATGTACTTCCAGTTGACTGGAACGACAGAAGAGGCAATGCGTTCTGAAATGAAAGAGCAAGCGGAAGAGCGCGTTAAAGCACGTCTCGTCCTTAAGCAAATCGTTGCTGACGAAAAAATCGAAGTAACAGATGAGGAAACTCAAACTGAACTTCAATCAATGTCAGAACTCTACAACATCCCTGCAGATCAACTTGAAACGATGCTTGCACCACAAGGGGGACTTGAAACGCTTAAAGGCGACCTTCAATTCCGTAAAGCTATCGATGTTCTCGTCGACAACGCAAAAGCAAAATAAGCCATTTCATGGTTTTCGATCGACTTCAAGCCCAATTTCTGGTCTTGGAGTCGATTTTTTTGTACGATAGGTCAAACAAGGACAAACAATCCTTGGTTCAGAACATCAAACTGTAAATCGTTCGTCCAGGATTTGAAAGACTTTCCTTGTTCATGCTACAATCATAAATAGTAAAACGTGAGACGGGATGCTACAGGCGTCCATACAATTTCCACGTTAAAGGGGTGGACCTTTATGTTTAAATTCAACGAAGAAAAAGGTCAGCTAAAATGTTCTTTCTGTGGAAAGACACAAGAACAAGTACGCAAACTTGTTGCTGGACCTGGCGTTTACATTTGCGACGAGTGTATCGAACTCTGCAATGAAATCGTAGAGGAAGAACTCGGTACAGAAGAAGAAGTCGAGCTGAAGAATGTTCCAAAACCGCATGAAATTCGTACGACACTTGACGATTATGTCATTGGTCAAGAAAAAGCGAAAAAATCGTTATCTGTAGCGATGTATAATCACTACAAACGAATCAATGCTGGTGGTCGCGCAGATGATGTCGAGCTTTCAAAATCAAACATCGTCATGATCGGTCCAACAGGTAGCGGTAAGACACTTCTTGCCCAAACGATGGCACGTATCTTAAACGTACCGTTTGCGATTGCAGATGCAACAAGTTTGACGGAAGCCGGTTATGTCGGTGAAGACGTCGAGAACATCCTGTTGAAACTCATCCAAGCAGCGGACTATGATGTCGAGAAGGCTGAAAAAGGAATCATCTACATTGATGAGATCGATAAGATCGCTCGTAAATCAGAAAATCCGTCAATTACACGTGATGTTTCTGGTGAGGGTGTTCAACAAGCCTTGCTGAAGATTTTGGAAGGAACTGTTGCAAGTGTACCGCCACAAGGTGGACGCAAACATCCGCATCAAGAATTCATCCAAATCGATACGACGAACATCTTGTTCATCGTTGGTGGAGCATTCGATGGTATCGATCAGTCGATCAAACGTCGTCTCGGTAAAAAAGTCATCGGCTTCGGAAACGATTCAGAGAACCGTAACCTCACACAAAAAGAAATTCTAGCAGCCGCATTGCCAGAAGATCTTCAAAAGTTTGGTTTGATTCCTGAGTTCATCGGTCGTTTGCCAGTCATGGCAACACTCGAGCCACTCGATGAAGAGGCACTCGTTCAAATCTTGACGAAACCGAAAAACGCCCTCGTGAAACAATATAAGAAAATGCTTCAACTTGATGATGTCGAACTCGACTTCACGGAAGATGCACTTCTTGAGATTGCGAAGCTCGCAATCGAACGTAAAACAGGTGCGCGTGGTCTTCGTTCAATCATCGAAGAAACTATGCTAGATATCATGTTCGAAATTCCATCGCGTGAAGACATCGCGAAAGTCATCATTACAGCAGAAACGTTGACTGGTAAGCGCGGTCCAACGCTTGAGTTGAAAGATGGTACAATTGAACATGGGAAAGAAAAAGAAACGGCGTAACACCGTGACAAATCGGCTCGGAGGCTACTTGTACGCCTTTCCGAGTCTTTTTGTTTAGGAGGAATTCGAATGAAGAAAAAACAATATCCACTTTTACCGTTACGCGGTGTCGTCGCGTATCCGTTGATCGGATTGACGATTGATGTCGGGCGTCCGGTATCCTTAAAAGCCTTACTTGCATCAAAGGAACACGAGATCGATCTCGTCGTCGTCACGCAACGTGATCCAGAAGCAGAGCCGTCTGTCGACGGGTTGCATCAGGTCGGTACACTTGTTCAAATCGCGAAGATGAGTGAACTTGGGAATGATACAGTTCGTGTTCGTGTTATCGGGAAGGAACGCGTCCGGATTGAAAACGTTGAGGAGACGGACGAAGGATATCAAGCAGTCATCGAACCAATCGAGAAGATGGACATCAAAGGGGCGAAACAAGAAGCGCTCGTTCGTCTAATTAAAGAACAGTTCGGTCAACTCGTCTCTCGGATCAAAGGAATCGGAACGGATGAACGTCGCCGATTCGAGACATACGAACGCCTCGATTCATTGACGGACTATATCACGTCGAAGTTACCGATCGATATCTCGAAGAAACAGGAGTTCCTCGAACAACAGGATCCCGTCGAACGGGGATTGATGTTGCTTGACGTCATGAAACATGAATATGAAGTCGTCGAACTCGAACGTGAGATGCGTGAACGGACGAAGAAGACGATTGAACAATCGCAACGCGAGTATTACTTGCGGGAACAATTGAAGACGATTCAACAAGAACTCGGTGGCGAGTCGGCATCCGTTGAAAGCGATGCGACGAAATACCGGGAGCAACTGTCCATGCTTGATTTACCGGAAACGACGGTTGCGAACGTCGAGAAGGAAATCAGTCGTTTAGCTGTCGTACCGGCGACAAGTCCGGAACATGGTGTCATCCGCAACTATCTCGAGTGGTTCTTCTCGTTACCGTGGAACGAAGCAACCGATGATTTCTTGAACGTTTCAGCAGCTTCGGAACAGCTCGAAAAGGATCATTACGGTCTAGAAAAGGTCAAAGAACGAATTCTTGAGTATCTCGCTGTTCGTCAATTGACGGATTCGCTACGGGGTCCGATTCTCTGTCTTTCTGGTCCTCCGGGGGTCGGGAAAACGTCGCTTGCTCGCTCCATCGCAACAGCGCTCGAGCGGAAGTTTGTCCGCGTCTCACTTGGTGGCGTGCGCGATGAAGCGGAGATCCGTGGACATCGCCGGACGTATATCGGTGCGATGCCAGGTCGAATCATCCGCGGTTTAAAACAAGCAGGAACGAATAACCCGGTCTTCTTACTGGATGAGATTGATAAGATGTCAAATGACTTCCGTGGTGACCCATCGTCCGCGATGCTTGAAGTTCTTGATCCGGAACAAAACAACAGCTTCTCCGATCACTACATCGAAGAACCGTTCGATTTATCAAATGTCCTCTTCATTGCGACAGCAAATGATGTCTCGAACATCCCAGGACCGTTGCTCGACCGAATGGAACTGATTCAGATTGGTGGCTATACGGAACAAGAGAAGACGGAAATTGCCGTTCGTCATCTATTATCGAAGCAACTTGCTGAACACGGTCTGAAAAAGAGTCAATTGACGGTCAAAGCAGACGCGCTAGAAGAAGTAGTTCGTCGTTATACACGAGAAGCCGGTGTCCGTAATCTTGAACGTGTCCTCGGCTCACTTTGCCGGAAAGCAGCAAAACAAATCGCGATGGGTGAGAAGAAGCGGGTGACGGTGACGAAGCGTAATCTAGATGATTTCCTAGGTAAACCGATCTATCGTTATGGTCAAGGCGAGCTAGAAGATATGATTGGCGCAGTGACTGGTTTAGCGTATACTGCTTTTGGGGGCGATACGTTGACGATCGAAGTCAGTCTTGCTCCGGGTAAAGGGAAACTGCAGTTAACCGGGAAACTCGGTGACGTCATGCAAGAGTCGGCTCAGACTGCGTACAGCTTCGTCCGAGCAAATGCGACGTCCCTTGGCATCGAACCGAACTTCTACGAAACGCAAGACATCCACATCCACGTCCCTGAAGGTGCTGTACCAAAAGATGGTCCATCTGCTGGTATCACACTGGCAACAGCACTGATTTCCGCCTTGACGAAGCGTCCGGTTCGCCGTGACGTCGGGATGACAGGTGAAATCACACTACGTGGACGGGTCTTACCGATCGGTGGACTAAAGGAAAAGTCACTCGCAGCACATCGTGCGGGCTTGACGACCGTTCTTCTACCACAAGATAATACGCGGGACATCGATGATATCCCGGAAAGCGTCCGCGCAGGAATGGAATTCATTCCGGTCGCGACGATGGAGCAAGTGCTCGAACATGCATTAAAAGGAGAGTAACATGAAAATTTATAAAGCTGATTTTATTACGAGTGGCGTAAACCCGGAACATTATCCGGAGCCATTGTTGCCAGAAGTGGCACTCGCAGGGCGATCGAATGTCGGAAAGTCCTCTTTCATCAATAAACTGGTTCAGCGAAAAGCACTCGCGCGGACATCTTCGAAACCAGGTAAAACGCAAACTTTGAACTTCTTTAACATCAATGATGAAGTCATGTTCGTCGATGTACCGGGTTACGGGTATGCGAAAGTCTCGAAGACGGAGCGTGAAGCGTGGGGCAAGATGATGGAGAAGTACTTCACACAACGTGAAATCCTCAAAGGTGTCGTACAGCTCGTCGACATCCGACATGATCCGTCTGCGGATGACGTGACGATGTACGATTTCTTGAAGTATTACGATCTACCGGTCATCGTCGTTGCGACAAAACTCGATAAAATCAAAAAGAGTCAACGTGATAAACATATCGCGGCAATCAAACGTAAATTGCAATTTGATGGTCAAGATACCTTAATTCCTTTCTCATCTGAGACAGGAGAAGGCGTCGATGCCGCATGGGAAGCGATTTATCGTCTTCTGTAAAAAATGAAACGTTTTGTTCTCCTACAATAGGAGAGCAGGACGTTTTTTTTATGAGGGTTTAAAGTAATCTAAAAATAGTATCTAATTATTTCCTTACAACATTTTTGATTTCCATTATATGAACATCATTTGATTCACGTTACAATGATAGGAACAAATTGTTCTAGTGGGAGGCTATGCCAATATGAGGCGTTATAAATGGACGTTCGCAATCGTCGTCTTACTCGTTCTGACACCATTTGCCATTTGGTTCTTGAAGCAGGAAAAGACATTAAACATTGCGCTATTTGATTACACGAACGGAACGGAAGAACGAGAGCATGCCGGAACGACGTGGTTATTGAATCACTTAAAGATCCGAAATACGCAAGGGCAAGATTATACGTATTCGGACTACATCAACCGTTATGATGGTACACAAGGTAAAAAAATGTTACGACAAGCCTCTAAAGCAGATGTGCTGTTGTTTACGGATACGTACGGAAAATCATATGACGTCAACGGGAAAAAAGAACATCGTGGTGGCTTGACGACAGAAGACGTCGAGCTCGCAACTGAAGCGATTTCGCAAGGGAAAACCGTCGTGGCGGAATTTAATACAGCAGCAAGTCCGACGTCAGTCGAGCGGTCCAATGCGTTTCGACAATTATTCGGGACGGCTTGGACAGGATGGATCGGTCGATTTTTCCCAGATTTAACAAAACTGCAAGGTCTTGAGAAAAACGTCGTAGCTCAATTAAAAACACAAGCGAAAGAAAAAGAGTTCAAACTATCAGGTCCGGGTTATGTTTTTATTAATGATTCGACCGAAAAAGCTTTTTTCGTCAATGATGACACTCCTTTACTTTACAAGTGGGATCAAAATAAGGGGAATGCAAAAGATGAGGTCCGTTATAACTACTGGTTCGAGATTCTTGAACTAGATGGCGGGAAACAACAAGCGCATTTCTCTTGGAACCCTTCGAAACAGACACAAGCAATGCTTCGAAAATACCAGTTGCCGCTTGAGTTTCCAGCGTATGTCACGCAAGGAAGTGGTCACTATTTTGCTGGTGATTATACGGACGTCGCGGATATCCCACGTTATTATCGATACAGTGGTCTCGATTGGTTCCGCAAACAGTTCATCCTCGATAGTGCGGAAAGTGAATCGGCGTTCTTCTGGAAGATTTACGCCCCGACGCTGACGCGGATTCTTGAGGATACGAAACGGATCTCGACACAAACTGCGAAGGTCAAACCACTTTCAAAAACGAAGGTCGGTAACCAAGAGTTGCGGACCCGAGCTCGTGAAGGACAGGACACACTTGAGATGTATCAAGATGGTGAATGGAAGCCGTACTTCGTTAAGGGTGTCAACATTGGACTTGGTCGACCAGGTGCATTTCCTGGGGAACATGCCATCAGCCGAAACGAATATGATCGTTGGTTGAAGGAAATCGGAGCGATGGGGGTCAATACGATTCGTGTGTACACGTTGCACCCTCCTGCTTTTTACGATGCATTAAAAGCTTACAACGAACAGGCGAAACAACCGATTTATCTCATGCAAGGCATGTGGGTCGAAGAGAAGCCGTTCGAGGAACTAAAAAATGCATTCGATCCAAAGTTCATGAAGATGACAGATACGGAAGCAAAACGAATGGTTGATGTCATTCATGGAAACGCAGTCGTTAAAGAAGTTGTTGGTCATGCTTCCGGAACATACACTTCAGACGTCTCGCAATACGTTTCAGCATTCGTCTTCGGAATCGAATGGTTACCGGAAGCTGTCGTTGAAACAAATAAAAAGAACAAAGGAACACGTTTCGAAGGACAATACGTAACGACGACGAAAGAAGCGTCTCCTTTCGAATCGTGGTTAGCAGGTCGGATGGATACGGCGACTGCACACGAAATCAAAGAGTACGGTACAACACGACCAATCGGTTCGACGAACTGGCCGACGACGGATCCGTTGAAACACCCAAAAGAGATTGAGGAAGAACAGGACCTCGTCTCCATTGATTTCAATCACTTAAAAGCAACGAAGGATTTCCCGGGTGGCTTGTTCGCGTCTTACCACATCTATCCGTACTATCCTTCGTTCATCAAGGAAGAGTACAGTCAAAAAACGGACAAAGGATCTGAATCGTATGCCCGTTACTTGAAGAAGATGAAGGATTATCATGATATGCCGCTACTTGTATCAGAATTCGGAATTCCGAGTTCTCGCGGGAAGACGCACCTCGGACCAAATGGTTTCGATCAAGGGCATGTCAGTGAGAAGAAACAAGGCGAACTCGTCGCACAACTCTATCAAGACATTAAAGACGTCAAAACAGCCGGTGGACTCGTCTTCATCTGGCAAGATGAATGGTTCAAGCGGACGTGGAACACGATGGATTATGATGATGCCAATACGCGCCCCCGTTGGTCGAATGTCCAGACGAGCGAACAACATTTCGGTATGCTTGGTTTCCTGCGTTCAGATATCGTCATTGACGGGAAATTGGATGATTGGAAAGGGTATGCACCAGTCGCTGAAAATAAGGATCAAGCGATATATATGACATCCGACGAAGCCTATCTCTATTTGCGTATCGACCGGAAAAAAGCAGAGCCGACGACACTTGCGCTATCGACGAAACCAAACGATGGGAATACGAAAGTCGGTCCGTTGATGCTTGATGAAGGAGCGGAATATCGCCTGACGATCGATCAGAAGGCGCGCATCGATGTCGATGCTCGTTATGATATCTTCCGTTATCACTATGGTCTCAAGATGCCGTTTGAGATGGTAAAACCACCGTCTGATCAAAAAGACAGCGGTAAGTTCGTTCCAATTTATCAAATGCTCGATTATGCAAGACGCGACCCGGTGACGAAAAAAATCGTCAAACCAGCCGTAAAGTGGGACACGGGTGTTCTACATGAAGGAGAACCAGACGATATCTTGACAGATATCTCAGATATCACGAAACCAACCGTAGAGCTCCGTATTCCATGGATGGTCTTGAATATGCGAGACCCTAGTAAACATGAAATCATCGGTGACTTCTGGAAAGATGGATTAGAAGCGAAGATGATTACGGAAGGAATCGAAGTCACAGGTCAAGTCGGTGAGACACGTATCCCTGAAAAAGATCGTGGTTTCTACAACTGGGCAGAGTGGACGAATCCGCAACAGCGAGAAGAACTGAAACCTGTCTATCGGACGATGAAAAAAGCATTCACTGAGGGAGGAAATTAAATGCGACGTGAAGAGATGTGGAAATTAATCAATCAGTCGTTTGAATCAACAAGTCAAGATCGTGAGGTCAGTTCGACGATTGAATGGACGGAAGAAACCGTCCGGCAATCGTCGACGAATACCTTGTTCGTGCACACAGTCGGACAAATGCCGGAGGCGGTCAACGGATTGATTGAAGAGGGATGGTGCGTGCGGACGGACATTTCTTATGCCGATGTCGTTCTCGCAAGCGAACCTGTCATCGAGGAACGAATTCCCGTCGTGTATTTTAATACAGAGACTTCTTTCTATGGTTTAGAAAATGCGCGAGAAATTCTACCGGCGACACTATCGCGGGAGCTTGTCCTTGACCGGCTAGCGCGTTATAAAAAAATCCATCATATCGCGGATGTCGTCGTCGTAACGGAAGATCCGCATATCCGTCGGATGATGGAACGGGAACTGACGGAACGCTTCGAACGGTTCGTAACATTCGAACGAGCAGAGACATTCCTTGACGAGTACGTAGCATCCCGTCCGTACTTACTCGTGTTTACGTCAGCATTACCACGAGCAGATGGGCTGGAATTACTACTGCGAGCAAAACATCAGAGTGTCGCACCGTTCCAATCGATGATGATTTCGATGTACAACCGTGAACGCGATCATGTTCTTGCGATTGACCGAGGTGTTGATTACATTATGACCCTTCCGTTAAAAATCGAAGAATTCCGCGCGTGGATCCGAAAAGTTGAGGATGGCCGATGATGCAGGCGATTCTAGTATTTATCGTTGTACTCGTTTTCTTACAAGGTGGAGCATTGGTCTATCTCGTCGTTCAAAAACGAAAACGTGCCAACCGCGAGCATGCCCGTAGCGATTGGCAACTTGTCTTTCGAGATGACATCTACGACTATGCGACAGGTGAACGTCAGGACATGCCGACGGTTCAAAAAGGAAACGAGGATTTAGCTGAGCTTGAGCTCTTCGCACTGTCTAACTTGACGGCAACACCGGCACATCTCGAACGAGTGCAAGCTTTTGTCGCTGCTAATATGCAAGCCTATTACGAACGACAATTGAAGCATCGCCGGATTGACCGTCGCTTGAACGCTTATGAGGCCGTCTCTCAATTCCGTTTGGTAGCAGTCGCACCGATGATTCATGCGCGTTGGGGAAACACGATTGAAAAAGAAGAGAGCGATGTCATCGTTCGGACCCTCGTCTCACTATCACCGCAAGATGCGATCGCCATCGCCAAGCAAGAAAATGGGATTAGTTTCTTCGGTGCGATTCTTGCGGTCGGTCGTAGTCAAGACTTAGAGGAATGGGTGGCTGCGTTTGAAGAATTGACACTGTCCTTTAAGTTAGCGATCCTTCAGTTGATCTTTGATCGCGATGAGACACGTTATATCGCACTCGTTCGTGACAAGACGACAGATGAAAATCCAGAAATCCGAAAACGTGCCCTTCGTGCGCTCACGCGAATCGGGCTTGAGGAGGACTGGAAGTTATATGTGCCTTACTTGGAAGAAGAATCAAGTTGGGTTGAGCAAATGCTTGCCCTTCGTTTCCTAGAACATGTCGTTCCAGCCGATGCGATACCAGCGATCTTACCGTTTGTCGGTAGTCGATCGTGGTGGGTCCGGACGGCTGCCTTTGATGCGCTGCTTGCTTGTGGCGGGATCGAACAATTGGCGAAGGTATCAAGTACACACCCCGACCGCTATGCGCGTCAAAAAGCTACAGAACGGTTGGCAAAGGAGATGAAACATCATGTCGTCTGAGACAATCCAAGCCATTATTGAAGTCCTTTCATGGACAGTGTTGATTTATATGTTACTCGTCATCGTGTTCTATTCGATGCTTTACCTGATTTCAGCTCAAATGGTGCGACGGCAACGCTTCCGTCGGAAAGAGAGCTCTTACTTGCCACTGATGCGCTCTCTCTATACACGGCCGGTCAGTATCCTTGTACCAGCGTACAATGAGGAATATACGATCGTCTCGAGTGTCCAAGCTTTGCTAGCACTTGACTATCCGGAGCATGAAGTCATCGTCATCAATGATGGTTCAAAGGACGGAACGATGGACGAATTGTTCCGATCGTATGAGCTGGAGAAGGAAATCCGCTATCCGAGGATTCTAATTGGTTCGAAGCCGGTCAAACAAGTCTACCGTTCGCGGATCGATAGTCGTTTGATCGTTATCGATAAAGAGAATGGTGGAAAGGCGGATGCCTTGAATGCCGGTATCGACCATTCCAGTTATCCGTATTTCTGCTCGCTTGACGCGGATTCGATTTTAGAGCGGGATGCCCTATTAAAAGTCATGAAACCGATTGTCGAGTCCGACGAAGAGGTCGTCGCGACATGCGGTTCAATCTTCCTCGTCAATGGCTGTACGATTGAAGGTGGTGAAATCGTCGAGATTCGGACACCAAAACAACGGATCGTCTTGATGCAGATGATTGAATATTTCCGAGCATTCTTATTTGGTCGCCTTGGACTTAGCCGTTTCAACATCTTATTGATTGTCTCTGGTGCGTTCGGTCTGTTCCAAAAGAACATCGTTGTCCAGGCAGGTGGATATAAGGAAGGACTTGTCGGTGAGGATATGGAACTTGTCGTTCGTTTGCACCGATACATGAAGGAAAATAAACTCGATAAACGCATCGAGTACGTTCCGGCACCAGTCTGTTGGACGCAAGCTCCGGAGTCAATGGAAGTGTTACGGTCACAACGGACACGTTGGCACCGTGGGCTAGCTGAGACGCTCTGGACCCATAAGCGCATGATCGGTAATCCGAAGTATGGTTCTGTTGGTGGCGTTTCGATGCTATATTTCTTTTTGATTGAATTACTCGGACCTATCGTTGAACTGATCGGATATTTCATCATTCCGCTCAACCTGCTCGTCGGGACGCTTAACTTTGAATTTGGTATCGTCTTATTGGTCGTCGCTTTACTCTATGGTTCCTTATTATCAGCAGGTGCCGTATTATTGGAAGAGTGGACGATGCACCGATTCAAGAACGTCAAAGAATTGATTCGGTTGTATTTATGGTCCTTGACCGAGTCGTTCTGGTACCGTCCGATTTTAGTCTTCTTCAAACTAGGTGGATTGATTCAATTCTTGACTGGTCGAGGAAACTGGGGACAGATGGAGCGCCAACGTCTCGAAGACGTCACCGAGGAAAAAGTCGGCTGACGAATAGGTATGAGGAGGATATGCTAGGTGGATTTGTTACGAAACAAATGGTTTAAAGCATTAATTTGGGTATTAGTGATTTTTCTTGTCATCTGGGTCGGTACAAAGATCTCATTTTTATTCCAGCCGATAAAAGTCATGCTGGCATTGATCTTCCCACCGCTCATTATTGCGGGTATTTTCTATTACTTCACGCTTGGGATCGTAGATGCGTTGCAAAAACGAGTCAAGAAACGTGGTCTTGCCGTGTTGATCGTTTTACTTGGTTTCATCACGATCCTGACGATCGCCGTCGCTTCAATCGGACCGATCTTAGTTAAGCAGGTGACCGATTTTGCAACGAGCATTCCGACGCTCGTCATCGAATTGCGTGATCAAACGTTAAATTTACGCGATCAGCTGATGGACAATCGTTTTATCTCGACCTGGGTACATGAGAATACAGATTTATTTGATAAGTGGACGAATGAAGCGACATCGTATGTCGGTACCGTCTTCAAGTCCGTCTCGACGTCCGTTGGAACGATTTTCGGTGTCATCTCTTCGACGGTCTTAATCATCGTCTTAGTGCCGTTCATCTTAGTGTATATGTTGCTTGACGGGTATAAATTCCCTGACTCCGTCGTGAAATTGTTACCGCGTAGCTACGAAACGGAAACGCGTAAAATTCTGCACGACATGCACGTGACAGTGAAGCATTACGTCAACGGACAGGTCATCGTCTCAATCTGCGTCGGTGTGATGTCCTTGATTGGCTTTTTCATTGCTGACATTCAATATGCGTTATTACTTGCCTTATTCTGTACGGTGACGAACATCATCCCGTATCTTGGACCTTACATCGGCGCCGTCCCGGCAGTCATTGTCGGATTCATTGATGATCCGATCAAAGCGGTCTATGCGATCATCACGATCGTCGTCGCGCAACAAATCGAATCGAACTTGATTTCTCCTTACGTTCAAGGAAAAACACTCAAGGTCCATCCCTTGACGATCATCATCGTTTTGCTCGTTGCCGGGAAAATCGGTGGCATCATCGGTGTCATCTTGGCAGTTCCGACCTATGCGGTCTCAAAAGTCGTCATTCAGAACATCGCTCGGATTTATCGTTTACGTCAGCAACGTCTCGACGTACCGGACGTGACGGTATCACCTGAATCGTTGAAGTAAAGTGTAACCCTCTGCTCTTTTTAGGAGCAGAGGGTTTGTGATTTTTACGGGAGAGGGATAAGGTAGAAGAAGAGAAAAAATGAAGAAGATTTCACAACTTCGACTCATTTTAGTTTATAAATTGATTGGAATCTTTTTTATAATGGTTATAATGTAGGATAGAGAACGAAAAGATAGATCGGAACGAAATCTTTGGACGTAAGGGGTAGAGCGCATGCATATCGTAGTGGTCGGCTTGAATAACAAAACAGCGCCTGTATCAATACGCGAACAAGTCTCATTTGGGGAGCATGAGATGAAGGGAGCGGTCGTCGCATTGCGCGATGAAAAAAGTATCTTTGAAAGTGTCATCGTCTCGACATGTAACCGGACGGAACTGTACGTCGTGACGGATCAGCCACATACAGGACGGTATTATACAAAACGTTTCCTTGCAAACTGGTTTGGTTTGACGATGGAAGAGCTCGAGCCGTATCTCTTCATCCATGAAGGATTCGATGCGATGAAACATCTGTTCCGCGTGACAAGTGGTCTTGATTCAATGATCGTCGGTGAAACGCAAATCCTTGGTCAGGTCAAGACAAGCTTCTTCATGGCACAGAAGCTTGAAACGACAGGAACGGTCTTTAACAAACTCTTCAAAGAAGCGGTCACGCTCGCCAAACGGGCTCACGCAGAAACTGGAATCGGTGAAAATGCCGTTTCTGTCAGTGCTGCTGCCGTCACGCTTGCCGAACAGTTACTCGGATCGCTTGAAGATAAATCGATTGTCGTCATCGGTGCGGGAGAAACTGGCGAATTGACGACGCTCAACTTATATGAAGCAGGAGCTCGTGACATCACGGTCTTTAACCGGACGCTCGCCAAAGCAGAAGAGGTCGCGAATCGGTTCGAAGGATCAGCGCATTCGATTAATGAAATGCAGTGCGGTTTGCTTCGGGCAGACATCGTCATCTCTTCAACAGGTGCAAAACGTGCCATCATCAAACGGGAAGACATCGCAGCAGCACAGCTGTTCCGTCACGATCGTCCATTCTTGTTGATTGACATCGCAGTACCGCGCGACATCGAACCGACCGTTGGTGACTTGCCAGGCGTTCATTTATATGATGTCGATGATCTGACATCGATCGTCCAGCAAAACATGGCGGAACGGATGAAGGAAGCGGCGAAAATCGAACAACGAATCGAAGCGGCAATCGCTGAGTTCGAAGGGTGGATGACGACACTTGGTGTCGTGCCGATCATCACGGAATTACGAGACCAAGCATTGCGGATTCAACAAGAGACAATGCAAAGCTTGGAACGGAAATTACCGGAGATGTCAAAACGTGAAAAAACCGTCATTGGTAAACACATGAAATCCATCATCAATCAATTGTTGCGTGAACCGCTATCTTACATCAAAGATGCGGCAGCGAAACCGGATGCTGATGAGCGGATTGCGCAGTTCATGGATACGTTCGCATTAAACGAAGACTTGTTTGATGGGCTCGAAGATGAAATCGTGACGTCAGAAGAGACGACACCTTCAGCAAAAGCTGTGAACCGGTGAACAAAGTACGATTTGTGTTACAATAGAAAATGCATGGGGCGGACTTGTGCCGCCCCTTTATCATTGTACAGGGGGATTTTAGCATGCGAAAAATCATTGTTGGATCGCGAAGCTCGAAGCTAGCGATGACACAGACGAAATGGGTCATTGACCAGTTGAAACAAGCCGGCGCGCCGTATGAGTTCGAAATCAAGAACATCATCACAAAAGGAGACCGCATTTTGGATGTGACGCTCTCAAAAGTCGGTGGTAAAGGGTTATTCGTAAAAGAGATCGAACAGCAGATGATTGACGAAGAAATCGATTTTGCTGTTCACAGCATGAAGGATTTACCGTCTGAACTACCGGATGGTCTCATCATCGGTGCCACACCGGCACGTGTCGATGCGCGTGATGCCTTGATCACGAAAACAGGAGAAGGTCTTGCTTCCTTGCCAGAAGGTGCGGTTGTCGGCACGAGCAGCTTACGTCGTGGATCACAATTGCTAAAACTCCGCCCTGATTTAAAAATCGAATCGATTCGCGGGAACATCGATACACGACTTGATAAATTAAAAAATGGTCCGTTTGACGGGATTCTGCTTGCAGCAGCTGGTTTAAAACGGATGGGTTGGTCTGAAGATGTCGTATCGGAATATCTTTCAACAGAAGACATGATTCCAGCTGTCGGTCAAGGAATCCTCGGTATCGAATGTCGCGAACATGATCAAGAAGTACGTGATCTCCTGCACCTGATCCATGATCAGATGACAGAAAAAGTGGCATACGCAGAACGCGCTTTCCTAGCAGCCATCGAAGGTAGCTGTCACGTTCCTGTTGGTGGATTCGCGACGATTAACGAAGACATGTCGACGACACTTGTCGGATTCATCGGATCCGTCGATGGGGAGCAAATTCTAATCGAGCGCGAATCAGGTCTTGACCCGATGCATCTCGGTCAAGACGTTGCCGAACGTCTGCTTGCTTCGGGCGGTCGTGAGATTCTCGCAACACTTCCGGATGACTTGTAAGCAGGTATTGTTCACGGGAAGTCGACCACCGACGAACGAGCAGATGGCGCGACTGCGTGACATCGCAATCGAGTCAGTGCATTATCCGGTCATTGAAACGCGACCTGTTTCGTTTACGTTGCCGAAGGGAATTGATTGGCTCATCGTGACGAGTCCGAATGGCGTCCACCGGGTTGCTGATGCATTGCCTGAATTAGCAGAAACGCGTATCGCGGTCGTTGGACGAAAGACAGCAGATGCACTTGCGAAGTATGGTCGAACAGCCGACTTTTGTCCGTCAACCTTTACAGGAGACGCACTCGTCGCAGAACTGGGACCATACTTGTCTGACGGCGATCATATCGTTTTTGCGCGAGGGAACCGATCGCGGCAAGCACCGGTCGATCAGTTACGAAAACTGAATCGATATACGATTGAGGATATCATCACCTATGAAACCGTCACCCGTCGACTACCTGAAGCTCTTATCAGAAATGCCACCTATATTGGACTGCAGAGTCCTTCCGCTGTCGAAGCGATTGCTCCGCTAGACCTGAAGACGACCTTCATCGTCATCGGGACGATCACGGAGCAAGCAGCAAAAGCAGCCGGACTTCAACCGATTCATGTCGCCCGTGAATTCACGGTGGACGGCATGATTGATCGTATCATTGAGGAGGAATCAGCATGAACACATTAGAATACGCACGTCACCGTCGTTTACGTCATACCGCATCACTCCGGTCACTCGTCCGCGAGAACCAGTTGCATAAATCGGATTTGATTTATCCGATTTTCGTTGCTGAAGGCGAAGATATCAAACGCGAAGTCAGCTCGATGCCTGGCGTTTTCAACTTATCACTCGATCATCTGACGGCTGAGATTGAAGAAGTCGTCGCACTCGGAATCGAATCTGTCATCTTATTCGGTGTCCCGCACGACCACTTAAAAGACGAGCAAGGATCAGGTGCGTTTCACGATCACGGGATCGTTCAAGAGGCAACACGTCTCGTCAAAAAAGTTGCTCCGCAGCTAACGGTCATTGCCGACACATGCTTATGTGAATATACGTCGACAGGTCACTGTGGAATCGTCGCGGACGGAACGGTCGATAATGATGCGTCATTACCGCTTCACGTCAAAACAGCCATCTCACAAGCTCAGGCGGGTGCCGATGTCATCGCTCCATCATCAATGATGGACGGATTCGTCGCAGCGATTCGTCAAGGGTTGGACGAGAACGGCTTCAGCCATATTCCGGTCATGAGCTATGGCGTTAAATATGCATCTGCTTATTACGGTCCATTCCGTGACGCGGCAAACTCGGCACCAGGAGAAGGCGACCGGAAAGGCTACCAAATGGACCCAGCAAACCGTCGCGAAGCGTTCCGAGAAGCAACAGCGGACGTAGATCAAGGAGCTGACTTCATGATCGTCAAACCTGCGCTTGCGTTCATGGACATCATTCGTGATGTGCGCGAGCGGATTGATCTACCAATCGTTGCGTATAACGTATCGGGTGAGTATGCGATGGTCAAAGCTGCAGCCCTGAACGGCTGGATCGACGAAGAACGAATCGTCCTTGAGACGATGCTTGGCTTTAAACGAGCAGGAGCTGATTTAATTATCACCTATTTCGCAAAAGACATTTGTCGTTACCTGGAGGGGTCGAAATGAGCTTAATTAACCAGAACTCAAAATCAAAAGAAGCGTTCGAGCGGGCACTCCCGCTCATGCCGGGTGGTGTCAACAGCCCAGTCCGTGCTTATAAATCAGTTGGGATGACACCAATTTTCGCAGATCATGCGAAAGGATCAAAGCTCTATGATATCGACGGAAAAGAGTATATCGATTACGTCCTGTCATGGGGACCGATGATTCTCGGTCATGCCGATCCAATCGTCACATCAGCGATTCAAGAACAAGCGACGCGTGGCTGGAGTTACGGGACACCAACAGAAATCGAATCAGCGATGGCGGAAGTCGTCATCAGTCGTGTACCGTCGGTCGAAGTCGTCCGGATGGTCAATTCGGGTACAGAAGCGACGATGGCTGCCCTTCGTCTCGCACGCGGCTATACAGGTCGGACAAAAATCTTGAAGTTCGAAGGCTGTTACCACGGTCATGGGGACTCACTCTTGATTAAAGCAGGTTCAGGTGTCGCGACACTTGGACTACCGGATTCACCAGGCGTTCCAGCGCAAATTGCGAGCATGACACTGACGGTTCCTTACAACGATTTGGATGCTGTCCGGATCGCGTTTGAAAAACACGGCGACGATATTGCTGGTGTCATCGTCGAACCGGCTGCTGGGAACATGGGCTTCGTGCCACCAGAACCAGGATTCCTTGAAGGCTTACGGGAAATCACATCAGAAAACGGTGCGTTATTGATTTTTGACGAAGTCATGACCGGTTTCCGTGTCGGATTCCACTGTGCGCAAGGACACTTCGGTGTCACGCCGGATATCACGTGTCTTGGTAAAGTCATCGGCGGCGGAATGCCAGTCGGTGCTTATGGCGGACGTCGTGACATCATGGAACAGATCGCACCACAAGGTCCAATTTATCAAGCAGGTACGTTATCTGGGAACCCACTTGCGATGGCAGCGGGTCTAGCGACACTGACGCAATTGAAACCCGAGCACTATGAAGAGTTCGACCGGAAAGCGAGCCGTCTGTCTGAAGGCTACCTGAATGCTGCGGCGAAATATAACATTCCACTGACGACGAACCGTGCGGGTGCGATGTTTGGTGTCTTCTTCACGGATGAACGTGTCACGAACTTCGAAAAAGCGAAAACATCGAACCTTGAGATGTTCCGTTCGTATTATCAAAAGATGGCGGCGCGTGGTGTCTTCTTACCACCATCACAATTCGAAGGTCTCTTCCTCTCGATTGCCCATACGGACGAAGACATCGAACAGACGATTGAAGCCGTCGAATTGACGTTCAAGGAACTCCAAGTTGAGTTCGATCGTTAAGCAGTCTTGACGATTGCTTGAACTCTCGGCTAAAATGAATAAAGAAGAAAATGGCAACAGCGATGACGGGAAGAGTAATCCTGTATTCGTACCGGCGTAGAGAACACATCCTTGGCTGAAAGATGTGACGGACGAACAGGAGGAAGGTCACCCCACGAGCTGGTATCGTGAGTCTTACGAGCGATATCCGTCCTCCACACGTTACGTGGCTCGAGGGCATCCGATGTTGGATGAACTAAGGTGGTACCGCGGAAAAAAGCAACGGCTTTCTTTCGTCCTTAGCATAGGACGAGAGAAGCCGTTTTTATTATGGACAAAAAGGGAGCGATCAGGATGCAGGAATTATCAATGCCAACGAAATATGATCCGCAGGCAACGGAAGAAAAATGGCACGACTTTTGGTTAAAGGGAGAGTACTTTAAAGCTGATCAAGATCCGGAGAAAGAGCCGTACACGATCGTCATTCCACCACCGAACGTCACAGGTAAATTACACCTTGGTCACGCTTGGGACACAACATTACAAGACATGCTGACGCGGATGAAACGGATGCAAGGGTTCGACGTCCTGTATCTACCGGGAATGGACCATGCTGGTATTGCGACGCAAGCAAAAGTCGAACAAAAACTGCGGGCAGAAGGGAAATCACGTCTTGAAATGGGTCGTGAGAAATTCCTCGAGCAATCTTGGGCATGGAAAGAAGAGTATGCGTCAACGATCCGTGCACAATGGGCAAAACTCGGTCTTGGACTCGATTACTCGCGTGAACGCTTCACGCTCGACGAAGGGTTGTCGGAAGCAGTTCAAGAAGTCTTCGTTAAACTTTACGAAAAAGGCTTGATCTATCGTGGCGAATACATCGTTAACTGGGACCCAGCGACGAAAACAGCGATCTCGGATATCGAAGTCATCTACAAGGATATCGAAGGGGCGTTTTACCACCTCAGCTATCCACTGACGGACGGTTCAGGTCATGTTGAACTAGCGACGACACGTCCTGAGACGATGCTTGGTGATACAGCGATTGCCGTGAACCCGAAGGATGAGCGTTACGCTCACCTCGTCGGAAAAACGATCACGTTACCAATCGTTGGTCGCGAGATTCCGATTGTTGCCGATGACTATGTCGATATGGAGTTTGGTACAGGTGTCGTTAAGATCACACCAGCCCACGACCCGAACGACTTTGAAGTCGGTAACCGTCACGAGTTACCACGTGTCCTCGTCATGAATGAAGATGGAACGATGAATGAGAACGCAGGGAAATACGAAGGCATGGATCGTTTCGAATGCCGGAAACAAATCGTTGAAGATTTAAAAGCAGAAGGTGTTTTGATCAAAATCGAACCACACTTGCACTCTGTCGGTCACTCGGAACGCTCAGATGCAATCGTCGAGCCGTATCTTTCACTTCAATGGTTCGTCAAAATGGAGCCACTCGCGCAAAAAGCACTCGAGGAGCAACAAGGACCAGACAAGGTCAACTTCGTTCCACAACGCTTTGAAAACACGTACGTACGCTGGATGGAAAACATCCGTGACTGGTGTGTCAGCCGTCAACTCTGGTGGGGACACCGGATTCCGGCTTGGTACCATAAAGAAACAGGCGAAGTCTACGTTGGCAAGGAAGCACCAGCCGATATCGAGAACTGGGAGCAAGACAACGATGTCCTTGATACGTGGTTCTCTTCAGCGCTCTGGCCGTTCTCAACGATGGGGTGGCCGAACACGGACGCAGCGGATTATCAAAAATACTT
The DNA here is from genome assembly GCF_002385115.1 of Exiguobacterium sp. UBA3968. NCBI lineage: Bacteria > Bacillati > Bacillota > Bacilli > Caryophanales > Exiguobacterium > Exiguobacterium sp. UBA3968. The sequence goes on along the minus strand of NZ_DGCW01000005.1, from coordinate 1,482,265 downwards.
CCCGACATCGACACTCGTTACGGGTTATGACATCATCGCTTTCTGGGTCTCACGGATGATCTTCCAATCGTACGAATTCACAGGACAACGTCCATTCCAAGACGTCTTGATCCACGGATTGATTCGTGATTCGGAAGGACGCAAGATGTCAAAATCACTCGGTAACGGAATCGACCCGATGGATGTCATCGAGAAGTATGGTGCCGATTCTCTTCGTTGGTTCTTAACGACAGGATCAACACCAGGGAACGACCTCCGCTTCTACTGGGAAAAGATTGAAGCAACGTGGAACTTCTCGAACAAACTATGGAACGCAAGCCGTTTTGCCTTGATGAACATGGACGATTTAACGTTTGATCAGATTGATTTGACAGGCGAAAAATCACTCGCAGATAAGTGGATCCTGACACGTTTACAGACAACGATTGATGACGTGACACGTCTATCGGATAAATATGAGTTTGGTGAAGCAGGACGTATTCTCTATCACTTCATCTGGGAAGACTTCTGTAACTGGTATATCGAGATGGCGAAGTTGCCGCTCAACGGAGAAGACGAAACAGCGAAACAAACGACGCGTTCGGTTCTTGCCTATACACTCGACCGGATCATGCGCTTGATGCATCCATTCATGCCGTTCATCACGGAAGAAATCTGGCAACACTTACCGCATGAAGGTGAGACGATCACACGTGCCGCATGGCCGACACGCGAAGCGTCACTCGACTTCCCGGAAGCTGTTCCAGCATTTGAAGCGGTTCAGAACGTCATCCGTTCGGTTCGTAACATCCGCGCGGAAGTGAACGCACCGATGTCGAAACAGATCCAACTATTCATCTCGACGAATGACGCACGTGTTCAAGACGACTTGTCATCAAACAGCTCGTACTTGCAAAAGTTCACGAACGCGTCTGAACTCCGGATTGAAGAGCAAATGCCAGCGCCAGAAAAAGCGATGAGTGCGATCGTAACGGGAGCAGAATTGTTCATCCCGCTCGCAGACTTGATTAACATCGAGGAAGAAATCGCGCGCTTGAATAAAGAACTCGTCAAGTATACGAAAGAAGTCGAACGGGTCGAGAAAAAACTCAACAACCCTGGCTTCGTCGGCAAAGCACCGGCACACGTCATTGATGAAGAAAAAGCGAAGGCACTTGATTATACGGAAAAACGTCAAGCTGTCGAAGCACGAATTAACGAACTCTCACACTAATTACAGCAGTGGCTCAAGTCTCCTTGAGCCACTTTTTTTAAAGGAGCGAACAGCATGAGGACGCGAGAAGATGTATTGGATTGGTTATCGAGCTTACTAGCATTCGGTGTCAAACCGGGTCTTGAACGGATGCAGGCGATGTTACTGGGATTACAGATTGACCCGGACGCGATTCCGACGATTCATGTCGCTGGCACGAACGGAAAAGGATCGACGGTTGCGTTCTTACGTGAGATGGGGATTGCGGAAGGATTACGAATCGGGACGTTCACGTCACCGTATATCATTCAGTTCGAGGAACGAATTATGTTGAACGGGGTACCGATTGCAGAAGACGATCTTGTCGCAGCTGCCATCGCCGTTCAAGCTGCCATCCAGCGCATCGATCCGGCACTCGGTACGGTCACTGAGTTCGAGGCATTAACAGGACTTGCTTTCTATTATTTTGATCAGATTCGTCCGGATTTCGTCATCTATGAGGTCGGTCTCGGTGGACTGTATGACTCAACGAACGTCTTTAAAAAGCCGGTCGCAGCAATCATCACATCAATCGGTCACGATCATCAAGCGATTCTCGGAGATACGCTCCAAGAGATCGCCTTACAGAAGTTCGGCATCATCAAACAAGGGACACCGGTCATCGCCGGGAAACTGCAAGAAGAACTGACGGTGCCGTTGATGGCATATTGCGGCGACCGAAATGCAACGTTGAAATGGAGTCAGGAAGCCATCATCCGTTATCGATTAAAAGAGACGGGGACTTGGGCAACGTACGATGGGATTCCAGAGACCCGCTTAGGTCTTGAAGGCCATCATCAAGTTCATAATGCGGCGAACGCCGTCATTTGTGCGCGACGTCTCGGATGGTCGAAAGCGGCGATCCGAAAAGGGCTACGAGAAGCGAAACATCCAGGTCGATTTGAAACCATCTCACGCAAACCACGAATCATTCTCGATGGTGCGCATAATCCGGAAGGCATCACGGCACTCGTTGAACGGTTAAAGGAAGAATCAAAACCTGTGACGTTGCTCTGTTCGATTTTGCGTGACAAAGACCGGTCGGCGATGCTTGCGCAGTTAAGCAACGTTACACCAGATATTTACGAGACGACATTCGATTTCCCACGAGCAAGGACACTCGATGAGTTAAAACAAGACGGGGCTAATGTAACGACGGTCGAAGAGTTCTTCGATCAATTAGAGATGGACCGGACATACGTCGTGACGGGATCACTTTATTTCATCAGTGAAGTGCGTCATTATTACGCTTCCGTTTTTACAAAATAGGGAAAATCCTGATTCTCTCGTTATAATGAAATGGGGGAGTATAGTCCCATATTTCAATGATACGATGAGGAGACGATAAATGATGAAACAGTGGGTCCGTCTAGCCTTAGCTACCTTACTGATTTTTTCAAGTTTTACGTATATACAGGAGCCACATTCAAAAGCCGCAACGGGTGAAAAGTTTAAGGTTTTAGAGATTCGTGATGAATGGTCAACGACGAATCGGATTGATCCGGGAACCAAAATCACTTCGTTATTGACCGGACTTGATTCAGCGCGTTTTGATGTTAAGAAGATGACCGTCAAGGAACTTAACGCTTCACGTTTTCCGTTAGATGGAGCGTTTGATGCAATCGTTTTTGATCCTTCAATCAATAGTAATGATCAAGAGAAATATTCAATTAAATTATCTGAGTTTGATAAAAGAAATCATAATACAAGTAAAATCGAAAATGATATTACACGACTAAAAAGTAATGAAATCCTCAATGCATATGTTCGAAAAGGACTACCAGTGTATCTGCATAAAGATATCTTCACGCATGATCAAAGTAATTTCTCAAAGGTCTTGAAGAACTATGTGTCGACGCAAGCAACTGTTTCTTACGAAAATATCAATGATGTCATTAACTCATTGAAGCAAAAAATCAATGTGCGTCCCCGTATCTCGAATGTGACAGTAAAGCAAGCAGGTAACACATTGTCGTCTATCGGTTCGATAGCGGTTCCGAATCGACCAATTGAGTTTAGTTATACTCTTGATCAGTCGATAACTGATACTATAGCGACACTTTATATCGATTTTGACAGTAATGATCAGTTCGATGAATCAGAAAAAGTTGATGAATTACCAGCCGCAGCTAACGGGAAACTTACCTATACATTTGACGTTCCGAGTTATACAGGACCACGACAGTGGATGATTCGAATCAATAAAAGCAATGGATTGTCAGACTATAAGACAGGTAGTTTTTTAATGAAAGATCAATTAGCTGAAGCAAAAGTACTTCAGGTTCTTGGAACGAGAGGAACTGGTTCTCTTCTAGATAATCTAAAAGGAGAAAATTTAAGTAAAAATGATTTTTATAATTTTAATTTAAATGTCATAGATTCAGCTAAATTTTCGAGTGAAGTAACTTCAAAAGATTTAAATGCTTCATATGATATGTTGATTTTCGGATTCCAAGATTCTTATGGTACTGCTAGTCTTACTGACCTGGCATTTGATAAAGTTAAGTCATTTACGAATACGGGACAGGGACTCATGTTGACACACGATACCATCTTTAGATCAAATGTAAAAAATGCGCCAACTCGCTGGGAAGCAGACTACGCTACAGCATCGGGTCAAACCTACTATACAAATATGGGGTTTGCAGCACCTAAAAAATCCACGAAAGCCATTCGACAAAATGAAGGGCAAATGACATCATTTCCTTTTGCGTTAGACAATGAGATTTCGATTGCGCAAACACACAATCAATATTTTGCTCTTGATTTAGAACAACCGGATTTAATACCTTGGTATAATATCAAGGAAACAGAAGCAAATACGGAGACTGGTAGGACGGTAGGAGATGCTCGAAATCACTACTATATGTACACCAAGGGAAACATCACATATTCAGGTGCTGGACATACCTCTTCTTTTACAAATGTAGGGGAGCAGAATCTATTTACCAACACGATGTATCGTGCCTTTATCGGTGCGAATCATAAACCTTTAATCAAAAGTCTTTTACCATATGACAAATCAAGTTATCTTGAAAATGAGCCTTTAGCAATCTCATACCAAATAAACGACTACGATCTACAAGATCGTGAGTTGAAGACGCGCATCTATATTGATGATGAGAAAGTGTTTGAAAACAATAAGTTGAAAAACAACTCATTCGTCAGTCAATCGTTTGAATCGAAACTTAAAGGAAAAACGAGCGTGACGATCCGAATTGAAGCAGAAGATCAACGGGGAGCAAAAACGATTGAGACACGGACCATCCAAGTCGTGCGTCCGGCTGCATCCGCACCATTCGTCCTGTCCCGTTCGATTGATCCAGCAACGATTCCGAAAGGGGAAACAGCCGATATCACCTATACCGTCAAAATGTCTCCGATGATGCAAAAGGATGCCATCGGAAACAATGGATACATCATGGGTCAGTTCTCGGTGACGATGGAAAATATTCTGTTTAACGAACAATTCCCGAGTAACCTTGAAATCTTATCGGCGACGGGGCTGACTGGGACGAATATTACCGGTCAGACGATCAAAGGAAATCTTCCGGACATCGAATATGATGAGGCAATTGAAGGCGTTCATAAAGGGGAATGGATCGCGAATCAATCGGAAGTGACGTTTACTGTCAAAGTACGTGCGAAAGATGCCGCAGGAGTTCATTTACTTGATAAAAAAGACAACACGTTGACATCAATAAAAAATATATATCGTGATAAAAAGAATGGGAAAGATAAATCGACGACCGTCGCAAATGATCCACAAGCTTTTCCGACGATTGGTTATGCACTGACACCATCCTTTGCGACAAGTGTGAAGATTCCATCCGTTAAGATGGATATCACGACACCATCTTATAAAGTCTTGCCAGAAATTAATCCTTCAGGCAGTCAATATGGCGCATTAAAATGGTCGATTGTGGATTCGGAAATCGCATCGATTGATGAAGCCGGTGTCATCAAACCGAAAAAAGTCGGAACGACACAGATTAAACTCGTCGTACCAGTCGGAAACGGAAAAGAGTTGACAGCGACTTCAGAACTCGTCATCAATGATGTATTTGGAGGATTAACCGTTCAAAATATACCGGATACATTATATGTGGGAGAGACAAAATCAATGTCAGGAATTGCTTCGATGGTATCAGGACGAAACACACCGATTCAATGGATCATCACGAACGATTCTCGTGTGACGACGAATGGCTTAACTAAAAATACGTTGGAGCTGACAGGAAAGACGCCAGGAATGGTCACGGTCAAAGCGGTTGTACCTGCAACAGCCGGAAGCTCAACTTATCTTGCTCAGTCACAAGAGTACACGATCCAAGTCAAGTTACCGGAACTATCGGTCTCCCCAAATAATCTGGAACTGTGGGTCGGATCAAATCAAGACGTGACAGCGACGTTTAAACCAAGCTATCTATTACCATTTACGACTTCGACTGTAAGTGGTGCGATTGAGTTGAAACAGACGGCGTCAGGTTATACGATCATAGGTAAATCCGGTACACCAAATGGACCGGTCGAAGCGTTACTCACGTTAACTGATTTCCCGGATACAGTCGCGAAGACACTCGTTCGGGTACGCGAGAACCCACTCGATCTGACAGCTGATGATATCGCAATGACGATGAAAGATGATAAAAAATCACCGGTTCTGCGCTGGTTCCCAGTGACGGCGACGGAGCGATTCTATCGCTTGGAAGTCCTTCAAGGTAAGGAATACGTCAAAATTGATGCAACAGGGCAAGCATTGCAACCGTTGCGTCCAGGTGTGGCACGTATCAAGGTAACGGCATTAAAAGAGCATAAAGAGGTACTCGAAGTCATGAAAGATAATCAAAAAACACCACTAACGACGACGTTCAAGGTAACAATTGGTTCTGAATCAGGAACATCAGACTTGGATGGAGATGTTTACTAAGAAGTGGGGACGCGAGATATGAAACGCAAACGAATCATTGCCGTTCTCTTGATTTTGATCATCATTGGGGTTGGGGGAACGGTATACGTCACAAAAGCGAATCAACACGCAGCACTTGAACAAGGACTACGTTCAGAAAAGCCAGAACGACTTGCTACAGCGTTAAAGGATGCCTCTTTATCGACAAAGGAGAAAAATCGTTACATTCGTCGATTCCAAGAAACACTCGCCTTTGACAAGGCGAAGCTTCTCCTTGACGAACAGACCGTCCAAAATAAAGCGAACTGGTTTTATGCAGCGCAATTCACACCGCGTAGTACGGTAGCTGAATGGTTGGCACAAGGTGCAAAAATCAGTCAACTGAATGCGCAAGGTCAGTCGGTCCTTCATGTCGCGACAAGTGTGAATCGATCGATTGATGTCTATACGCTTCTCGTGAAAAAAGCTTCAAAAAAAGAAATCAATCGGATCGATGACTTCGGACATACACCACTCTTTTATGCCACACTGGATCAAAACGATGCGGCGATTAAACTGTTATTGCAAGCAGGAGCTGATCCGAATCGTGGGAAAGAGAAACCAGTCTATGAAACGGTTAAACAAAATCGAAAAGATTTGTATGTGATGTTACAACAGAATGGTGCAACGGTAGAAAAGAACAAGGTGAAAAAGCTTGTTAAACAATACCGAGCAACGAAATTTTAATCAAAAAAAGAGTCGTTCGTCGCTGACGAATGACTCTTTTTCATGCTCCTTATGGTTGAATACGTTTTGGTGTTTCAACATACAATTGGACGGCTCGGTTGAGTGGAAGTAGTGCAGTAGGGTTTTTCAATACTGTCGCATCATACGCCATGCGTAGACGGGAAGCTTCGAAGTCCGGTGATTTGTTGGCGACCATCAGTTTTTCGAGCTCCGTCACGTTTGCAGGGAACGCATTTTCAGGTAAATTCAGTTTCCCACGGTAAGCATTGACTTCGAGTTCTCCTTTCGTGAAGATTCCTCCACGTACATTCATCGTCGAACCAACAGAATAAATCGTATTTTTTTGATCGTCGTCACTATATAGAAACGCATTTAAATCAGGTGTAGTCGTCTGAGGCGTCGAAAATTTATTGACGCGGTTAATGACAAGATTTCCTTTACTAAGTAAAATCAATGTATTTTGTTTCGCAGTTGAAGTCAGACCTTGAATGTTTGCGTCATCTAGACGACTCGTTCCAGTCGCATAAATCGTCGTTGCAAATCCAACATTTCCTCGAATCAGTAAGTTGCCAAGAACAACGAGAGGACGCTTGATCTCGAGCGGCTGTGTCAATGGATTCAAGGAAGAAATCGTTAAATTGCCGTTAATGATTAAAGGTTCGAGTGTTTCTTGAACAAGATCATCTGTCAATGTCACAGTATTGTCTGTATTCAATGCTGGACTGATCATTTGTCGCTTCGTATCAAGTTCTGTTAAAAATGGTCCCTTTAATATAGATTGTGGAATTGAAGAATTTTTTAATGCAGAAGCCACTTGCGTAAAGGGCGTATTCACTGGTAATTTCAAGAAATCGTTCAACGCATAGTCGAAATCGAACGGAACTAATGTTTCTTTCGTTGATACTAGCTCCGTTGCACCTTTCGGATCAAAAATCGTTTTATCACACACGAGGTAATCCCTACACTTTAATAATGGCTGAGTCTTCTCTTGGAAAACGCGTACCTGACCTGCGATGTAGGGAAGTGCTTTAGTATTAGTGAAGGTACCATCCTCATTATTGTATTTGAATATCGGGGTCGCAGTTGCTTGCAGGGCGTTGCGAGAAAAAATATTACCTTCGATCAAGGGAGCACCATTTAAGATGACTTGATCATCTGAGCCTAACGTATAGTACAAAAAACTAGGAATGGCAGATAAATAGACACGTTGTCGATACGTTTTTTTTATTGTCGGCTGGTCGCCTTTTTGTTTTGAAACTGTCGCTGTTAAATCAAACGCTTTGACCCGGACATTTGATGCGGTTTCATTCAGCTTGACGGTCACGTTCGGAACAATTGTTTTTAAGGGTAAAACGATAGAATTATCGAGATTCTCAAACAATGCTTGAGAAGAAGTCGTTGGTGAAGTCCCGGTCGTCTTAGAGACGATGTTTTGCAGGGAGGCGACTGCTAAATCAAGATCATTTTGTGTCGTCGTCTCGACATCGATATCTGTCTCACGGATTTCAGTTAAGCGATTCGACTGTAAGCTGATACCGATCGTCGCAACAGCGAGAACGGACAGGACTGTTAAAGTCACAAGAACGAAAAGTAATGTATAGCCTTCTTCGGATTTACGCATACCGTGTTCCTTTCTGAGTTAAAATCCAATCGTACTCGTGAAGGTCTGAACTTCCTCATGATCTGTCGATTGAATTGTAGTTGTAATCGTTAAAATACCGTGAATGACGTAGCGACCCGGATACGTTCCTGATGTAATGGTTTGATACTCCGGACTCGATAACTTGAAAGTCTGTAGTAATTCAGTTTGGTCGTCGATTGACTGTGTCGCTGATTCATACGTTAGTTCGGTACTGTCCAATGTTTGTTCTGCAAATGTATAACGGACTGGTCTCGCTTTCTCTTCTGAAGAAGATGATTCTTCTGTTGCGTCAAAAGGTTCGAATCCACTGGCGCGTTCAAGTAATCCAGTATCGGCGTTCAAGACAGGAAGTGATCTTTTATAAAACGATAATTGTTTTGCTTCATCGACCCGAATTGCATCAAATCCACTGATTTCATTTAAGATGATACCGACTCGACTATCAGCTTCACTGCGTAGTTCACTGATGATCCCAGTTGCCCGAAAGCTTTTCGTACCCGAAATGAATACGGTCAAAATGACCGCACTAAAGATCGAGGCAATGACGATCGCAACAAGCAATTCGACAAGTGAGAATCCATCATTTTGTTGTCGGAAAACTTTGATTGAGCGTCGCATTCGTAATCGATCCTTTCAATGACGTAATCGGTTCAGATGTACCTTCTATATAGACGAATACATGTAGGTCAAGAAGATTTGGATTAACGACTCCTTCTATCTTCCGAGGTGTCACACTGTATTTGACGTCAAAGGCAATATTATTGATTTCAGGATTAGTAAAGATTGATGTACATATAGCCGATAGTCCACAAGAAGGAGACGTGGGCTCGGGAATGACATAGTTTCCATTTAGATAAGTGGCTTTGTCTGCTTGTGTAGATAGAGAACTAAAAGCGAATGGTTCGTCACGTGTCGCTTCTAAAGCTTCTCGCTTGATATAAGATGTTGCATTTTTTGCCAGATAATTCGCGAACGTCAACTCTGTACTGTCACGCGAAGCAGCCAGGGACTGAGAAAAAATACTGATAAGAGATACCGATATGATAGATAAAATCGTAATACTGACTAGTACTTCGATTAGCGAAAAACCGCCTTGCTCGCGATGCATGGATTCACCTCTACTTCATGATAGATGAGAATGAAAGGTCCTCAATGATTTTTCTAGAAAATCAAAAACAGCACCTATTCACAGATCATGAAAGGATTTGTCAGGATAGGACTTATGTTTCATCATAATATTCATTATAATGGAAATACTAGGCACCTGAAATGATTAAATTCATACAGAAAGGAAACAGATGATGATTAATCCAAAGCGTTTTGTTATACATACACTCTTATTACTTGTACTTGTAGCCCTGATTTACGTACCATCGTTTGCCTTGATTTCCTTTACCGGTAAAGCAACGGCACCTACGACATTTTCTGAGACAGCACGTATTGGATCGGTTCCAGTCAGTGGCATGGATCGAAAGGAAGCACAATCGAAAGTCGAGAAAGCGATTACGGAGTGGACGAAGAAAACGCCGCTGTCAACTGGAACAGGAGAAGAGACGACACCGATTCCAACAGAAGTCGTGAAAATCAACGCTGATGACTCTGTAAAAAAAGCTTCTTTGAAAAAAGGCGGAGACTTGATGGTTGCGGTAGACGAAGCGGCGCTTGAGAACTTTCTGGCGTCACAGCCAATCAGTTACTCGGATGAGCAACGCCTTGCTTTTAAGACATGGTTAATTGATACGAGTAAAACGTTACAGGAAGGGAACTTTGATCCTGCTCAATCGGAAGCTGCAGTCGATCCGGCAGGTGAGGTCGTATCGACAGTATCATTCTCGACGCGGTCTGCCGCTGAAGAACAGATGATCACGGCGATGATGAATGTGGAGATCAAGCCGGGACAATTAATGAATGTCAAGACGTACGGTATGGATGCGGTCGCGGGATCATATGTTGGCAGTAAGTTATACGAACTGTTCGCAAAGACTCCATTTGAAATCGTCGAACGGATGCCACATACGTCATTACCAGACGGCATCACACTAGGATATGACGTCAAAATTGATGAGAAAACAGATTTTGCCGTTCGTAATACACAAGCATCGATCTATCGTGTCGTTGCGACACAAAACGGAAGTGATGTCACACTTGAATTGCAAGGCACGCCGTTCAAAGAAACGGTTACGACCGTCCTTGAAGGCGAAAAATCGATTCCGTTCCGGACGATTACACGTTATTCTGCAACGCTTACGGCAGGAACGACAAGTGATACTCAAGCGGGAGAGGACGGAAAGTCAATCGAAGTCTATCGCGTGACGAAGACGACTCAAGGTGAGAAAAAGCAGTTATTATCCCTTGATTTCTATGCAGCAATCCCAGCAATCATCACAAAGAGTAGTCAAGAAGAACAAGCACCTGTCGTCGTACCTGAACCGGAAGACGACACGAACTCTGATGATTCGACGGATACGAATGATTCCAATGATTCAACGAATACAGATGAGACAGACGATCAAACGACGGATGAACCGCAGACGGACGGAGTCGAGACACCGGATACACCAACGTCTCCGACAAGTCCGACGACACCCGACACACCGGATAGTAATGAAACGGGTGACCCTGCTTCACCAGTAGAAGGTGAAACAACAGGGGAACCTGTCGGATAAGAAGGAGGAGAAGAGATGAACTGGACGACGATAGCAATTGAACTCGGTATCATTATCGGTCTAGCGACGATCATCTGTGGACTGATGTTTGCGGTGACGATTCCTTATGTGACGACGGTGACGACGAAAGCGATTTTATCTGTTGCGGCGATTTTGATCGTGACGTTGATCTATTTCAGTATTCAACTCGACTGGATCACGAACCCACTCGTTCTCACGGGGATTGTCGTCTTATGTCTGTTGACGGCAGTCGTGACAAGTGTAGTTGATGAAAAACATCAAAAACCGGATGTGTTAGAGGAAGAAGAAACATGGCACGCGGAAGGATGACTCGTTAAATGGCAATGAAACGAAAACGTTTAGGGGAAATGTTGATCGAAGAAAGCCTTGTGACGGAACAGCAAGTCGAAGAGGCGTTGACGGTCAAACGATCGACCGAAAAACTCGGCGATGCACTGCTTCGACTCGGGCACTTGACGGAACAACAACTATTAGAAGCACTGCACCATCAATTGAAGATTCCGATCATCCAGTTGTACAACTATCCAGTTGACGTAGCTGTCACGAAACTAATTTCAAAAGACTTGGCACAGCGGCACACGCTCGTTCCGGTTTATCGGGAAGGAAACCGTTTATTTATTGCCATGGCAGACCCAATGGATTTAATCGCGATCGATGATTTACGTATGCAGACCGGTTTATCGATTGATGTCGGAATCGCGACACGTGACGAAATCAGACGAACGATCCTGAAATACTACGACATTGATTCGTCGTTACGGGAGCTACTCGAATCCGACGACATGATGGAGTCGGATCAATCCCGTGATGTCGTGACACGCGAAGATGCACCCATCATCCGGCTCGTCAATCAAATTCTAGAGAACGCGATTGCCCAGCGTGCATCGGATATTCATATGGATCCGCAGGAAACTTCGATGACGATCCGAATCCGGATTGATGGAGAGTTGCGGACGGAGAACAATTATCCGAAACAGATTCAAAGCATTTTGACGACGCGGATCAAAGTCATGAGTGAACTTGATATCACCGAGTCACGCTTACCACAGGATGGACGGATTAAATATGTCTTTAACGGGTTACCGTATGATTTCCGTGTCTCGACCTTGCCGACGGTTTACGGTGAGAAGGTCGTTATCCGGATTCTTGACAGCTCCAACTCGAACATCTCGATTTCAAAAATCGGTTTTAGTTCGCGGAATGAATCACAGTTCCGGGAGATGCTGAAGCGCCCGAACGGGATTATCTTGATCACCGGTCCGACTGGGTCCGGGAAATCATCGACGTTGTATGCCGCGTTAAATGAGTTGAATGACGAGTCACGCAACATCATCACTGTTGAAGATCCGGTCGAGTATCAAGTCGATGGAATCAACCAAGTTCAAGTCAACGCGAAGATTGGGTTGACGTTTGCGAGTGGTCTTCGCTCGATTCTTCGTCAGGATCCGAACGTCGTCATGGTCGGGGAGATTCGAGATATCGAGACGGCTGAGATTTCGATTCGCGCCTCGCTGACAGGACACTTGGTTCTTTCGACCTTGCACACGAACTCTGCCGTTAGCTCGATCACGCGATTGATTGACATGGGGGTCGAACCGTTCCTTGTTGCCGCTTCAATCAGTGGATTGATTGCACAACGACTCGTTCGTCGTGTCTGTCGCGATTGTGGCGAAGTTCACCCGATTTCAACACGAGAGCAAGAGTTATTTGATCAAGAAGGAATCGAAGCGACGACGGTCATGCGTGGACGTGGCTGCTCGTCTTGTAACATGACGGGGTACCGCGGACGGGTTGCGATTCAAGAGGTCATCATGATTGATGAAGTGTTACGCCGGATGATCATGAATCAATCGACGGAAAGTGACATCTCAGCGTACGTTAAGGAGCAAGGACAACGATTCCTACTTGCAGATGGTCTATCAAAGGTCGCGGACGGGATCACGACGACAGAAGAGATTTTACGGACGGTGATTTCAGAATGAACAGTACGATGGAACGGGCACAAATCGAAGATATTTTACGTTCGTCGAAAGAACGAGGAGCGTCAGATGTTCACTTGACGGCGGGATCACCGCCCGTCTTTCGGATCAACGGGACGTTGACACCTTTTGGGACGGAGAAGATGAAACCGATCATCATTGATGGATTTGTGCAGTCATTGATCACGGAAGAGATGTATCAACAGCTGAAACAGGACCGGGATATCGATTTTTCGTTCGGTGTGACCGGTGTCGCTCGGTACCGGGTCAACTGCTTTTATCAACGGGGGGCTTTGTCAATGGCGTTTCGGACGATTCCGACTGAGGTACCAACGCTTGAGCAATTAACGTTGCCTCCTGTTTTAAAACGATTCTTAACGAAACCACACGGCTTGATTCTCGTCACGGGTCCGACTGGTTCTGGAAAATCGACAACGCTTGCAGCGATGATCAATGAAATCAATCAGACGATGTATAAACGGATCATTACGCTCGAAGATCCGATTGAATACTTACATAGTCATCATAAAAGCCTGATCGATCAGCGAGAAATTGGGATCGATGCGCCACGCTTTGCAACCGGCTTACGTTCAGCGCTCCGTCAAGATCCAGATGTCATTTTGCTTGGGGAGATGCGGGACCTTGAGACGATTGCGACCGCCGTGACGGCAGCGGAGACGGGTCACCTCGTCTTTGCAACGGTCCATACGTCGACGGCTGCCTCAACGGTTAGCCGAATCATTGATGTTTTCCCGTCAGAGCAACAAGATCAGATTCGAGCTCAACTGGCGAACGTCCTTGCGGGTGTCATCTCGCAACGCTTGATGCCGCGTTCGGATGGAACAGGTCGCGTCGCAGCCCTCGAAATCATGGTCGATACACCAGCTGTCTCGAACTTGATTCGGACCGGTAAAGAATATCAGATTCAATCCGTCCTGCAGACGGGTAAACAATACGGCATGCAGACGATGCAGATGGCATTGCAGGATCTCGTCAGTCGGGGATTGATTCCGGCTTCTGCTGCATCACCGTACATATCGGGGTGAACACATGGCAGTATTCATTTATGAAGGTCGGACGATGGCCGGCAAACGAAAGAAAGGCAAGATTACAGCACTGACGAAACGAGAAGCCGCAGAACGGTTGCGGACGGGTCAGATTGCTGTGACTTCGCTTCAACAGCAAGAGTCGAAAGGATTAAACACCGAGATTACGTTTCTCAGTGCAAAACCGAAAATTGAACATCTCGTCATGTATGCGCGTCAGTTCGCGACACTTGTGCGGTCCGGTGTCTCAATCGTCAAGGCGACGGAAATTCTGCGGAAGCAGACGGAGTCGAAACCACTTGAACGGGCACTCGTTGAGGTCGAAGATGACTTACGGAGTGGGATTCAGTTTTCGCAAGCGATTGAAAAACATCCACGGGTCTTTGATACATTCTTCGTCAGTATGGCGATGGCGGGAGAGGCAAGTGGGAATCTCGAGGAAGCACTTGATAACATCGTCACCCAGCTTGAAAAACAATATGAAATCAAACGGAAAGTCATCTCGGCATTGATCTACCCAGCGGTCGTTTCACTCGTTGCCGTAGGGGTCGTCGTCTTCTTGATGATGAACGTCGTCCCGACGTTTGCATCGATCTTTGATCAACTCGGTAGTGAGTTGCCTTTGATCACGAAGCTCGTCGTTGCCGTATCGGATTTCTTCGTTGCGTACTGGTGGGTCATGTTGCTAATTGCTTTTGGATTGATTGGATTACTGTACTTTAATTTAAAAAACGAACGCCAACGACTATTTTTTGATCGCTTTTTATTAATTATTCCCGTTTTTGGTCCTCTGATCCAAAAGTCGCAGATTGCCTTGATGACCCGGGGGCTGTCCGTCCTGCTTAATGCTTCCGTACCAATTTTAGCCTCACTCGATATCACAGAGCGGATCGTGACGAATCGGATCATCCGGAAAGGCATTGCGGGAGCCAACGAAGCGATGGCACGTGGCATTCCGATGCACGAACCACTTGAGAAAAACAAATATTTTCCACCTCTCGTCACGCAGATGATTGCAATTGGGGAAGAGTCAGGACGTCTTGATACGATGCTGACGGAAGTCGCGAACTTCTATGAGACAGAAGTCGAGACGACGACAGACCGTTTAAAGTCGATTATTGAGCCACTCTTGATCGTTGTCTTAGCAGCAATCGTTGGTGTCATCGTCATTGCCGTCGTCGTACCGATGTTTAAAATTTACTCGGATATACAAGCGAGTTGACAATTGTAAAAACATTTACCTGATGTGAAAAAAAGACATATTCTACAAAAAATATGGTGCTACTATAATAGTATTCATCTGGATAGTATTACCTACTAACCAAGAACAGTGAAAAAGTACTAGGGAGGCATAAAGAAAATGGTAGAACGTTTAAAAGAAATCTGGTTAGATGCAAAACAAATGCGCGATGAGCGTGGATTGACGTTGATCGAGTTACTCGTCGTCGTCGTTATCTTAGGAATCATTGCAGCAATCGCTGTCGTCGCAATCGGTGGTTTGATCGAGAACTCACGTAAGGATGCAGTTGTTTCGGATGCGAAGCAATTAGTATCGGCTGCGAAACTCTATGCTTCTTCTAATCCGATTCAAGCTGGAGAATCTATTATCTTAGGTATTAACGAGAATGGTAAAGCTATTGGAACTACAGCTGCCACTGAAAAAGTTGCTCGTAAAGAATCTTTAGGTAAATACATCGATGAGATGAAAGATTCATTGAATTCTGATAAGCCATATAAAGATTCTTTTGTTGAAGTGACTGAAGATAATGGTTCATACGAGTATAAAGTTACTCTAACTAGTGATTCTGCTGATTATACTTACTTCTCAGGTGTTGCACCTTCAGCACTTAAACGAAGCGCGATCAAAGAAAACTAATTATCCCCCCTCCTCGGGGGTTTTTTTCTGAACTTTTTTGAAAGGGAGGTCGTGTCATGACGATCGTCTTCACGGTTTATTTTTTCTTGTTAGGCTTACTCATCACGTCGTTTACGAACGTCGTCGGTCTGCGCGTCCCGGTCGGGGAGTCGATCGTTCATCCGCGCTCCCATTGTCCGACGTGTGGACATGTCTTAGGACCGCTCGAACTGACACCGGTACTCGGTTACGCTATGCTTGGCGGCAAGTGCCGCTCTTGCGGACAGTCAATCTCAATCAAGTATCCAGCGCTTGAATTACTTGGAGGAATTCTTTACGCCTATGCCTTCTGGCAATTCGGCTGGTCGATGGAACTCGCATTGACACTCGTCCTGACGAGCTTGCTATTCATCCTGACGATGTCGGACTTAGCCTACATGCTGATTCCGAATAAAATTTTACTTATCTTTTTGCCGATTGCCTTGATTGTGCGCTACCTTTCTCCACTCGAAAACTGGTATAATCCAATTATTGGTGGAATCGTCGGGTTCGTTCTATTATTCGTCATCTTTCTTGCTTCCCGTCGTGGTATGGGGGCAGGGGATGTCAAACTGTTCGGACTGCTCGGAATCTTCCTTGGACCGCTTCACGTCGTCATTGCCTTGTTCGTCTCGGCATTCGTTGGTTCCGTTCTTGGCTTAACATTACTTGGACTCGGACGCGTGAAGCGGAAACAACCCATTCCCTTCGTTCCGTCGATTGCCGTCGGAACATTACTGACATATTATTTTGCGGATGATTGGGTATCGTGGTACCTCGATTTACTGCTTTAAGAAAGGAAGAACGTACATATGGCGCAACGGCGTAAAGGGACTTATATCTACTTTAATTTTACCGATGTCGCAATCTTCGGTGCGGTCGTCAAAAAAGGCGTCATCAAGCGCCGGGCAGTCGTCGCGCTGCCGCCAGGAACACTTCAAGGAGGCTGGTTACAGCCGGAAGCCTCGCTTGATTTCATCTTTGACGGGTTACTGACGAAACTAAAAGTACCGCGTGGTTCGCAAGCGGTGCTCGCGCTCGATGGTTCACTCGTTCTCGCCCGGAAACTTGATATTCCGGAGACAATCGAGACGAATCAAATCCGTGGCTATTTGTTTATGGAGATCGGACATAGTATCGTCTTACCGTTTGAAGAACCATATTTTGATTACACGGTTCTTGAAGAAGACGGCAAGCGGGAAATCATGCTGTATGCCGCCCCTAACGAAGCGCTGAAGCAATACACGCAACTGTTCAAACAAAAGCATTTGCGACTGGTTGCTGCTGAACCTCAACCGCTCGCGACCTACTTCGGGATTGAATCTCATCACCCAGTTACAACAGAAGCCGATACTTTATTGATCTGGAATGCGAATGCGACGAATCACCAGCTGATCATCATCGAAGATCACGTGCCACGTCTGATTCGCTCGGTCGACACGTTTGCGGCTGATGCGTGGGATGTTGATGTCATCGATGATCAATTGCATTATCGTTACCGCTCGGATGATCCGACGGTCGAACTCGTCTTAGATGAGATGTTGCTCGAGTTCTCGCGTGTACTCGATTTCTATCGTTTTTCGCTCGCGCGCGAAGGACGAGAGATCACGAATGTCGTCCTTGCCGGGGACTTCCCATTCCGTGACGAACTGGCAACACGTTTCCGGTCGAACTTTGATTTAAGTCTCGATGAAATTCCAGATATGATGACGATTGACGGACAGTCAATTCCACGAGCGTACTTACCGCTCGCTGGTCTTGCTTCACCGCGAAAAGACCGCATCAACTTATTACCGGAAAACGACGAAGCACCGAAATATCCGCTTGTCGCTTCACTCATTCTGTTGTTGTTCGGCGGACTCGCTGGTGGTTATCTCTACTGGCAAACCGATCAATTCGCGGATCGCGTCGAATCGACGAACGATCAAATCAAGATCGTTCGTCAGTTGCAGTCGGAATCGGATCAATCGGCGAAGCAGGAAGTCGCGCAACTCAAACAGACAGTCGAAGGACTCGAGACGACGCCACGTCCTGCCGTACCGACGCTTGAACGGATTACCCGTTATCTCCCGGAACGCGGTTATATTCTTCAATTCGCATATGGTGCGGACCATGCCGTGACGATGACGACCCAATTCGAAACGCTCGATGAACTGAACGATTTTTATCGTGAATTGTTGACGGATAAAGTCTTCTCAGGAACGAACCTTGCGAGTGTGACGACACGGACGATGAATGAAAAGGCGGATGTCGTTACGACGACGACGGTTGATCCGACGACCGGGCAAGAAATTCCGACGACGGAAATCACACCGTCGGATGATGCGAAATCTGAAGAACCACGTTATATCGGACAATTCTCGTTGAACGTCAACCCGACGGAAGTCGTCAAAGGCGAAACGAACGAAGCTGATCCGGCAGTACCAAAAGAAGATCAGCCGTCTGAATCGGAAACGGATAGCTCGACGGAAGCGACTCCTTCAACCGATCCGACGACGGAGACGACTGATCCGAATGTAACGACTGAAATCGAGGAGGTGCCGGACAATTGAAACGTTATAGTAGCTTCATCCTCCTCGGTCTAACGATCTTGATCGTTCTCGGTGCGGTCGGTTACTTCGGTTATACGACGTATACGACACACCAAACGTTGCAAGAAAAAGAAGCGACGTTGAAACGGGAACAGATGGTGCTCGAGCAAGCGAAAGCGAACGAACAGAAAGTCGACGTCGCTGAGTCGAGCTTCCTGCAACAAAAAGTCCCGGTGACGGCAGCGAACGATGACGTCATCGATGCGATTAACGCGTCGAGTCAGATTGCCGGTGTCAAAGTCCAGTCGATCACGTTTGGTCAGGCGACCACAACGCCAACGCCACAGTCACCGGTGACATCAACGCCTGCCGTTGACGGAGCAATGGCGACGGAGTCTGATCAAGATCAAGCGACAACAGCTGCGGCGACAGGAACAACCACAGCGAATGCGACGCCACTTCCGGCGTCATTGACGGTTGAAGCCCCGTCGTATCTTGAATTGATGGCATTCTTAAAACAAATCGAGCGGACGGATCGAATCACGGTCTTACGCCAAATTCAGTTATCGGGACCGGAAGAACCGGGTCCGAGTAGCGGAACGCTTTTGCTTGAGGATGAGATGCTTTCATTCACAGTCGAGATTGAATCGTATTATCGTCCGGACCTGACGAAGTTGACGCCGGATAAGCAAACGCCACTCGAGGAGAAGACACCGAAGTCGGATCCATTTGTCGATGTGACAGGAAATTAAAAGAAAACAAGCGGTTCCTATGCTGTTAGGGACCGCTTGTTTTTTGTTAGACTATTCGATGACTCGAATTATCCGATTCGAAATTAATGGGAAAGAACGTGATACTAATGATAACGCAACCACACTTGATTCTCGCCTCAGCTTCACCGCGCCGGACGGAACTCTTGCAACAAATCGGAATCGTTCACGCAGTCGTACCAGCGAATGTCGTCGAAGAAGCGCCGTACCCGATGTCCCCGCATGAATACGTCCGTCATCTATCGCAAAAGAAAGCGCGAGCGATTACAGCGGACGGTGTCATTCTGGCAGCTGATACAGTCGTTGCAATTGATGATATGATTCTCGAGAAGCCGGCAGATAGGGGAGAGGCACGGGCGATGCTCGCGCGTCTATCGGGACGCGCACATGAAGTCGTGACAGGAGTAACGATTCGCTTTGGTGAGAAGGAAGAGACATTCGACGTGACGACACACGTTCGTTTTGGTGCATTGCCAAACGAATGGATCGAAGGCTATATCGCGACGACCGAGCCCTATGATAAAGCGGGTGGATATGGTATTCAAGCGATGGGTGGCCTGTTCGTCGAAGCGATCGAGGGCGATTACTATAATGTTGTCGGATTGCCGATCCACGAGATCATGAAACGTCTCGCGTCCTTTGCGATCAAGCCGATGTTTGCGTAATCCTGAAACAGAGAGGTCGGATGCTGTGATTGAATGGCCGAAGGATATGGTTCAGTTGAAAGGCTTAGCACAAGCGACGACAGTCGAGTTACTGGCATGTCTTGTCCGAAGCGGAACGCGCGACCGGACACCGCTTGAAATCGCGGAAGAATTACTGCACATCTATCCTTCACTGATTGAACTCGAGGCAGCTGGAGTCGGTGGACTCGAGAAAGCACCAGGTGTCGGGAAGGCAAAGGCGTTGCAAATCATGGCTGGACTGGAACTCGGTCGTCGTCTCGTCACGGAACCGAAGTGGGTTCGACCGACGATCCGTTCACCGGAAGACGCCGCGGAGCTGTTGTTAGAAGAAATGCGCCTCTATCAACAGGAACATTTCATCTGCCTGTATTTGAATACGAAAAATGAGGTTGTCTCGAAAAAGACGTTATTCATTGGAGGATTGAACACGTCAATCGTCCACCCGCGAGACGTCTTCCGGGAAGCGATTCGCTGCTCGGCTGCGAACTTCATTGCCGTCCATAATCATCCGTCCGGTGATCCGACGCCAAGTCGGGAAGATATCGAGGTATCCGAGCGACTTGTTGAGGCAGGACGACTCATTGGAATCAGTTGTCTTGACCACATCATCATCGGGCATGGACAATTTATTAGTATGAAACAGCGCGGATTTATGTAAGAATAACGTCTGAAGGGAAAGTTTCGTTTCTTTCCGTCAGACGTTTTTTTGTGTGTTTTCTAAGGCGAACTGTAAACAAGCTGTAACGTTTTAACGCTTTCCAATGAAGGCTTTTCCGTTATAATTAGTGAAGTGTATTCTCAGAGAGGGGTTTTTTGAATAATGTTTGGATCATTCAGCCGTGAAATCGGCATTGACTTAGGTACGGCTAACACGCTCGTGTATGTAAAGGGGCAAGGAATCGTCGTCCGTGAACCGTCCGTCGTTGCTTTCCGTACGGATACAGGGAAAATTGAGGCAGTTGGTAATGCAGCAAAAAACATGATCGGTCGTACGCCGGGTAACGTGACTGCACGACGCCCGATGAAAGACGGGGTTATCGCGGATTATGAAACAACCGCTACGATGATCAAATATTTCATGGATCAAGCTTCAAAGAAAAAAGGCTTGTTCTCTTCTAAGACGAACGTCATGATCTGTGTACCAAGTGGTATTACATCGGTCGAAAAACGTGCGGTTGAAGATGCAGCGAAACTTGCGGGTGCGCGTGAAGCATACACGATCGAAGAACCATTCGCAGCAGCAATCGGTGCAGGTCTTCCGGTTTCAGAACCAACAGGCTCGATGGTCGTCGACATCGGTGGTGGTACGACAGAAGTTGCTGTCATCTCACTCGGTGGTATCGTCACAAGCCAATCGATCCGTGTCGGTGGTGATGAGATGGATGAGTCTATCATTCGTTACATCAAATCGAAATACAACTTGATGATTGGGGAACGGACAGCTGAGACGTTGAAAATGACGATCGGTTATGCTCGCATCGATGAAGAATCAGAGAACGAAACGATGGAAATCCGTGGACGCGACCTCGTCACAGGTCTTCCGAAACAGATTGAAGTCACAAGTGCTGAAATTTGTGACGCACTTTCAGATACGGTCGAAGCGATTCTTGCAGGTGTTAAGCATACGCTTGAGCAGACACCTCCTGAATTATCAGCAGACGTCATGGACCGCGGTATCGTCTTGACAGGTGGTGGGGCGCTCTTGAAGAACCTTGATGCTGTCATCGAAGACGAAACACGTATTTTGACACTCGTTGCGGAAAACGCACTTGATTGTGTCGCAATCGGTACAGGAAAATCACTCGAGATGATGAATGTCCTTCGTTCGAAATCAGGCATCTCGCAAAAAAGATAAGGACGGGATGAGCGATGAAGCGATTTTTAAATAATCGAAAACTGCTCATCACACTCCTTAGTTTTCTCCTTTTGGTGATCTTAATCGGGATTTCGCTGCAAGGGCGTAACCAATCCCACTGGTATCAAAGCTTCGTGCGTGATACCGTGGGCGTCGGTCAACGCCTTTTCGCGACACCGATTGGCTGGATTGATGATACGGTCACTTCGATTAAAGAAGTGCGTGACGTGTACAAAGAAAATGAACACTTGAAATCACGATTGAACGACTATGCCGGCAATGCCGTTAAAGTCCGTGATCTTGAGCGTGAGAATAAAGAATTAAAAGACATGCTCGACCTCAAAGGTTCGATTCGCGACTATAAACTGTTACCGGCAGAGATGATCGGGCGGACATCGTCCGAATGGCAACGGTTCGTGACGATTAACATCGGCGAACAAAAAGGGGTCAAACCGAACATGGCCGTCGTAACAGCAGATGGATTGATCGGTCGCGTCATCCAGGCGAGCGCTTATACGTCCCTTGTGCAGTTGATGTCGGATACGAGTCGGACGAATAACGTTTCGGCAACGGCAGACGACACGAAAGGAAAAGGAGTCTTTGGAACGATTGAAGGCTTCGATGAAGAGACGAAACTACTCAAGTTCACGAAAATTCCGAACGACGCGAAGCTGAAAAAAGGGCAGACCGTCACGACGTCCGGTCTTGGTGGAAAGTATCCGAGCGGGATCGTCATCGGAAAAATCGAAGAAGTGAAATCCGATCAGTATGGGGCTTCGAAAATCGCATACGTCAAACCGGCAGCAGACTTCGAACAGTTCGGTCATGTCTTCGTGATTGAACGCGAAGCGAAGGAACCTTTCGCTGAGACCGATAAGGGAGGGGACACTCGTGAATAACGTTAAGTTGTTTTTCGCCGTGTTCCTTCTTTTTATCTTAGAAGGAACGTTGTTCGCGGGACCGCTTGGAGATGGTTCGCCGTATGTCATTCATACGACCTTGATTGGTCTGATGTTCCTCGGTCGGTACGGGAAGCTTGAACAAGCACTCGGATTCGGACTCGTTTTCGGATTGCTCTATGATTTCGTGTACTCGGATATTATCGGAATTTACTTATTTGCGTTATCCGCCATTCCGCTTTTTAGTAGCTTCGTGCTAAAATATGTAAAGGAGAACGTATTGACGATTCTCGTCACGTTCACGTTCA
Source organism: Exiguobacterium sp. UBA3968 (assembly GCF_002385115.1). NCBI lineage: Bacteria > Bacillati > Bacillota > Bacilli > Caryophanales > Exiguobacterium > Exiguobacterium sp. UBA3968. The sequence continues at coordinate 1,459,102 of NZ_DGCW01000005.1, read as the reverse complement.
GTGCCATTTTGTATGAACTCGATATATATTTCTTCACGGCTTCGGTCGTTGGTGTCGGGGTTTCCTTCCAAGAACTCGCGACACAGATCATTCCAAGGAGTTTGGTTGCCCAGTTGATCGGGATCATCATCCTGTATTATCCGATGACCCGACTCGTGCAGTCGACCCTTGACGAGAAAAGAGGATGAGTCATGATTGAGCGTAAACGTTATGTAACGATGAAAGGCCATCGTGGTGGCCTCGCCGTCTATGTGAATGAAAGGTGCAGTGTGGATGAATTTCTTGACGATTTAGAGTTGACGCTTGCGGACAAATCCGTCGAGAACGGACGCGCCGTACCCATCACCTTCTTCTTCGGTCGACGTTATGTCGATGAAGGGGTGTTGACGGCCGTCGAATCTATCGTCGCGCGACATGATTCCTTCTCTTTCAAAGGCTATGACAGTGAATGCATCACGAAAGACGAGGCAAAAGCATTGTACGGAGAGCGGACGTTCCATTATTTTGGTGGCACGGCACGCAGTGGGCACGTATTAGACGTTGAAGGTTCGATCGTCATCATCGGAGATATCAATCCGGGGGCGGTCGTACATGCGACAGGAAGTATCTATTGTCTCGGAGCTTTGCGTGGTACCGTTCATGCAGGTAAAGGTGGTAATACGGAAGCAGTCATCGCTGCAAGTGTGTTGCAACCGAAATGGGTCGCGGTCGCTGGAACCGTCCATGAGGAGCCGGATGACGCACCGATTCCTGCTCTCGATATGGGCTGTGCATTTTTAGGCGAAGACGGGGTGGAATTCTCCCGCCTTCAAACCGTTCCGCTTGCGCGGATGGATCAGTTTGCGATTGATAGTGAAAGAGGGTGACGGATATGGAACAAGTGAAAGAACAGGTACATATGGAGGCGAAGACGAATATGGGACGCGCCATCGTCGTCACATCCGGTAAAGGCGGCGTCGGTAAGACAACGACGACGGCGAACATCGGAACAGCACTTGCATTGATGGGGCATTCGGTTTGTCTCGTCGATACAGATATCGGGTTACGCAATCTGGATATCGTGCTTGGTCTCGATAACCGGAGTATCTATAACATCGTTGACGTCGTAACGGGACAATGTAAATTGCACCAAGCGCTCGTCCGCGATAAGCGTTTTGAAGAGATGTATCTGTTGCCTGCTGCTCAATCAAAGGATAAGTCCTCCGTCACACCCGAACAGGTGAAGGCAATCATCGACACGCTGAAACTTGAATACGATTTTGTATTGATTGACTGCCCGGCAGGAATCGAACAAGGATTCATGAATGCGATTGCTGGAGCGGATGAAGCTGTCGTCGTAACGACACCGGAAAAAGCAGCCGTCCAAGATGCGGACCGGATCATTGGGATGCTCGAACGCTCAGAACGAAACATCGTTCCAAAACTCGTCATCAATCGGGTGCGTTCGCACATGATGGCATCAGGTGATATGCTCGATATCGATGAGATCATGCGTATTCTTTCAATCGATCTGCTTGGTCTGATCATCGATGATGAAGAAGTCATCGCCGCTTCGCACCGCGGTGTGCCTGTGACGATGAATCCGGATAACCGGGCTGGACTCGGCTACCGGAACATCGCCCGTCGGATTCTCGGAGAATCCGTGCCACTGCTTGATTTAAATGAACAACCGCAAAAAGGGTTCTTCGTCAAATTGAAGAAGATGCTTGGGATGAAATAAGAATGGGAAATTAGACTAGGACGACATCGTCGCGCCTAGTCTAATTTTTTTGGAGGGATCAGTATGCGATGGATTAGTGAACAGACCGCTTCACTCGAACGATTGGCGTTGGTCGAAGGCGGTCGATTGATTGAATATCATGAACGGATGCGTGACGAGATCCGGGTCGGAACGTTCGTTTATGCCAAGGTCGACCGGTTGCATCCGACGCTCGGAGCAGCCTTTTTGATCGCGACTGACGGTACGCCGCTTTACTTACCGCTTAATGAAACGGTGGAAGCACTTCGTCGCTATCCGGACGTGCCAACGATCGGACAAGCCGTCCAGGTCGGGCAGACATTGCTCGTCCAGGTCGTCAAGGAAGGGGTCGCACCGAAGCAACACAAGGTGACGCAGAACATCACTTATGGTGGACGTTATCTTGTCTATTTCCCGTACGGTCGCCGCGTCCGTTTCAGTCGGAAGCTGGATCTCGTCGTCCAGCGTCAACTGGCGGAGCAATTGACGACGACGGAAGAAGAAGGGATTCTTTACCGGACGGAGGCGGCGAAAGCATCAATCGACGAATTGAAACAAGAGTTACAGTCATTACGGATACGGCATAAAGAACTCATGCAGGCGCCGCGTCTTGAGCAAGACGAGGCATTGATCGTCCAGGAAGCGAAGCGACTTCCGCATGTCACCGATGCGCTCGTCATGACGCGTCAGGAAAAGGAACGACTCGAATTACTCGGTCTGTCTGTTGAACGCTCGCTACGAAAAGGACGCTTACCCGAGATGGAAGCAATCGACGGAGCAATCGAGAAGGCGATGCAACGGGTCGTCTGGCTCGACGGAGGAGCGTATCTCTTGATTGAAGAAGTCGAGACGATGACTGTCATCGACGTCAACAGTGGGAAGACGATTTCGGTCAAAGAACAAAAGCGGACGTTTGATCAAATCAATGAAGCGGCTGCCGTCGAAGTCATGCGACAATTACGGTTACGTAATATCAGCGGAATGATTGCAATCGATTTTTTACGTGGCTCAAGTAAAGGTCAGACACGGGTGACCCAACTTCTCAAAGAACGAGCCGCACTCGAGACGAAACAAATCGAAGTGTATGGATTTACGAAGATGGGCTTATGCGAACTGACGCGACAACGACACGGAAAATCATTGCAGGAACGATCGCAGGAATCCGGTCAATGGACACGATTAAGCGTCTATCGATTAATTGAACCGAAATTGCTTGAGATCGCGACCTATGCGGAAGCGGTCGTGATTCGCGCGCCGCGTCACTTATTACAAGACGAATTCATCTCTCGCCAACCACTCGAGGTGCACGTGTTAGAAGGCGATCCAGCCGTCCTATTCACTGGGTCGTCACAGGACTGTCTCGATTTCATCAAGCGATCGGAATAATCCTTCAGAACAGCATTGACAAGGTGGAAGAACGTTTGGTATTCTGAATAACGTTAGTTCGTTTGGAAGCACCCAAATGACTACAACCGCACAGACCGGGTTTTAAAGCATCTGCTGCCCGTGATGGCGAGTCTGAGTTCCTAAGAGGAGGTGCACGTAATGTACGCAATTATCAAAACTGGTGGTAAACAAGTCAAAGTCGAAGCTGGCCAAGAAATCTACGTTGAGAAATTAAACGCAGACGTCGACAGCACAGTTGAATTTGGTGAAGTATTGATCCTTGGTGGTGACGATGTTAAAGTCGGCGCTCCACTCGTAGAAGGTGCGAAGGTCGTAGCAACGGTCATCAAACACGCTCGCGCGAAAAAGATCACTGTCTTCAAAATGAAAGCGAAAAAGAACTACCGTCGTAAGCAAGGTCACCGTCAACCTTACACGAAGGTCCGCATCGAGAAAATCGAAGCGTAAGCCATGATACGTGTCAAGATTCGACGAGATGAAGCGGAACTCGTCCGCTCCATCGAAGTGACAGGACATGCCGAGTTTGCAGAACCAGGTCTCGACCTTGTCTGTGCCGGCGTATCGTCGGTGATCTTCGGGGCATACAATGCCATAGAAGCATTACTCGGGCAGGTCCTGCTCCTTGAAATGGCAGAACAACAAGAAGGTGGCTACTTTTATGTAGAACCGTACGCTGACTTAGCACCGGATGTCAGTGAACGCACCCAATTGTTACTGGAGGCGACTTTGGTCCAGCTTGGTACCATCGCTGAAAGTTACGGTGAGTTTATCCAACTTGAACAAGTATAGGAGGTGGATTCCACATGTTGAAACTTAATCTTCAGTTCTTCGCATCGAAAAAAGGGGTAGGTTCGACAAAGAACGGTCGTGACTCGCAATCGAAACGCCTTGGGGCGAAACGTGCAGACGGTCAAACTGTTTCTGCTGGTTCAATCCTCTACCGTCAACGCGGTACGAAGATTCACCCAGGTATGAACGTCGGACGTGGTGGCGATGATACACTTTTCGCAACTGCAACTGGTGTCGTTCGTTTCGAACGTCTCGGACGCGACAAGAAACAAGTCAGCGTTTACCCAGCATAAGGATCGACGAAGCAGACTCTAGCCACTTTCGAGGGTTAGGGTCTGTTTTTTTTAGGAGGGAACGACCGATGGAGGAACAACAGGTACTTGATCTTTTAAAGACTCTTCGTCACGAGTGGTTGAACCGGATACAACTCGTACGTTCGTATGGCGCGATCGGAGACGAACAAGCAGTCGAGTCGATCTGTTCGGCGTACCGGGAGCAAGCATCTCGGGAAGGACGTCTAGCGCAAATCGGATTGCCGAAAACCGCACTGGCGTTGCTGCAAGCTGAATGGTCAGGCAAAACTGTGACGTATGATGTCATCGGAGCACCCCACATGGAAGATGAGCGGCTGAAGCAACTCGTCGAAGCAGCCATCACCATGATTGATGTAGGAGTAGGAGAAGTATCCGTGACCTTCCACGAGGGCGTGACCATCGAGATCTATCGGGATCTACTAGATATGTCGCGCCTTAAGGATCTAGTGACGCCGATGGAAATCGAGTCGCAGACGGAAAATGAGTGTGTGATTGAGATTGAAAGTCTTTCGTTTGAGGAAGAGAAGTAAGAGGAGGGATCCGACATGTTTGTCGATCAGGTAAATATTTATGTAAAAGCAGGTGACGGAGGACGTGGACAAGTAGCGTTCCGTCGCGAGAAATACGTTCCGGACGGCGGTCCTGCTGGCGGTGACGGTGGTCACGGAGCTCACGTCGTCCTTGAAGTCGACGAAGGACTTCGGACATTGATGGACTTCCGTTACAAACGTCACTTTAAAGCGGTTCAAGGTGAAAACGGAATGTCAAAAGGGATGCACGGTCGTAAAGCCGAGCATTTAATCGTCAAGGTTCCACCAGGCACGGTCGTCTATGATGATGATACGAACGCGGTCATCGCTGACCTCGTCCATCATGGACAACAAGCGATCGTCGCAAAAGGCGGACGTGGCGGACGTGGAAATACACGTTTTGCGACACCAGCCAACCCGGCACCTGAACACGCGGAAAACGGTGAGCCAGGGGAAGAGAAGTACTTGAAGCTTGAACTGAAGATGCTAGCAGACGTTGGTCTTGTCGGCTTCCCGAGTGTCGGGAAATCAACGATGTTATCTGTCGTTTCAGCAGCACGTCCAAAAATCGGCGCGTATCACTTCACGACGATCACACCGAACATCGGCGTCGTCGAAACGGAAGATAGCCGTAGCTTCGTCATGGCTGACTTGCCAGGATTGATTGAAGGCGCAAGTGAAGGCGTCGGACTCGGTCATCAGTTCCTGCGTCACGTCGAGCGGACGAAAGTGATTGTCCACGTCATCGACATGAGTGGGATGGAAGGACGCGATCCAATCGAAGACTACAACATCATCAATAAAGAACTCGCGGACTATAATCTCCGCTTGACAGAGCGTCCACAAGTCGTCGTCGCGAACAAGATGGATATGCCGGATGCGGCAGAACACCTTGAAGCCTTCAAGGAAGCTTTCCCAGAGCTTGAAGTATTCGAGATTTCAGCAGCAACACGCCAAGGATTACGTGATCTCTTATTCCGAATCGCTGACCTCGTTGATGCGACGCCAGAATTCGGTCTTGAGGAACTCGAAGAGAAAACAGCGACACCACGTGTCGTCTACGGTTATGAAGCACCTGAAGCCGGCTTTACGATTTCGAAAGATGAAGACGACTGCTTCGTCATCAAAGGACCACGAATCGAAAAACTCTTCACGATGACGAACTTCATGCGTGAAGAATCGATTAAACGTTTCGCTCGGACACTGCGTCAAATGGGTGTCGACGAAGAGTTACGTCGTCTTGGTGCAATCGACGGCGATGTCGTTCGAATCCGTGATTTCGAATTTGAATTCGTTGAGTCATCCTTCTAAGCGGTTCATTCCATTAAGAAACGGAGTGTGAAAGCATCGTGGACCCATTGCCCATGATTTCATTCGTTTGGTTAATTCCGATTCTCATCTTATCCGCGTTCTTTTCCTCAGCCGAGACAGCACTCGCGAGTGTCAATCGGTTGCGGTTGTTGCACCAGTCTGAAGCAGGGGACGCGCGTGCGTCCCGTGTGTTTCGGTTGCTTCAACGTTATGAGGAGACATTGACGTCGATTTTGATCGGGAATACGCTCGTCAATGTCGGCTTCATCTTGTTTGGCGGCTGGTGGATCATCCATTTCGCCGAGACGATCGCAACGCAGACCATTGCCTTTCTTGGGCTGTTCTTTCTGTTGCTGTTGTTTGGAGAATTGATTCCGAAATCGTATGCCCGTGAGCATACGGAACGTTACGTGTTATTGATCGGACGTCCACTGCGCTTCTTCTTACTGTGCTTTCGACCGCTCGTTTTCCTGTTACTCCGCTTACGCCAGTTTGCGCTTCGATTGATTGGAGCCGATCCGAAAGGGCCACTCGTGACCGAACAGGAACTCAAGGCACTCGTCGATATCAGTCAGGAAGAGGGAATCATGGGAATCGCTGAAGCTGAACTTGTCCACCAGGCGGTTGATTTTCAACATGCAACGGTAGAGAATGCTTTGACGCCACGCATGGATATTCAAGCGATCGATATCGATGCGCGGCTCGAAGACATCCTTGCAGAAGTACAAAAAGGCGGCTATTCTCGTCTACCGGTCTATAAGGACTCAATTGATCATGTCATCGGTGTCTTATCGGAACGGGACTTTCTGCGTGCATACGTGAAAAATGGTTCCGTCGATATCCGGGAATGGATTCGACCGGTATCGTTCGTCGTACCACAGACACGATTGATGGATTTATTGCCGGAACTCAAAGTCAAGCAGTCCCATATGGCAGTCGTGCTCGATGAGTTCGGAGGGACGGCAGGTCTGATCACCCTTGAGGATATTTTAGAAGAAATCGTCGGGGAGATTTGGGATGAACACGATGAATCATTGGAATACACGAAACGGATTGGTCCAGAACAATTCGAATGTCTAGCGGAGTATGACATTGAAGACTTCTGTCAGCAATTTCAATTGACGATGCCGGACACCGATGCCCAGTCACTCGGGGGATGGATCATGGAGGAAAGCGGACAACTGCCGGACGTCGGAACGGCGATGCGTTATGAACGTGTCACGTTGACGGTCTTGCATATCGAGAACCGCCGCGTCCGGAAAGTCTTAGCGACGTTTGATCCTCCCGCTATGATGCCAGAGCTACCGCTTGAATCGATGTAACAATAAAAACCGCTCATTCCTTAGGAATAGGCGGTTTTTTGATGTTCAGACATCGAGTTCCGAGACGAGGATTCCAAGATGGTCAAGTTTTGCGATAGCTGCTTCTAGTGCGTCTTCATGATCCGCTTCAAGCGTATGAATATGGACTCCGTCGGTCAGGCTCGACAGTGGAGTAGCTTGTGTCTCCTCTAGCTGTTCAAGCAGTACACGGACATCTCGGCGGCTTTTTAGCATCAACTCACCTGTAATGAAGCCGTAGACAGGATGCTCGATGATGACATCGCGGATGACGACCCCTTCATCAACGATGGCGTCACACTCATCCTTTAATTGATCGATGCCGTGGCGACAGACGATCTTGCGGCGTAATTTCGAACCGTCGATTTCAGGGTCATTGATCAAATACCCACGAGCTGTCGCGATGACGGGATATCCTTTTGCTTTTAACAATGATAAATCCTGCACGATCACTTGGCGGCTGACGCCTGCTTGTTTCGCCAGTGCTGTTCCCGTAACAGGTTGTTCACTTTCCTCAATCATACGAAGTAATGATTTCCGGCGTTCTTCTCCGGAGATGCGTTTCCCCATGATATCTCCTACCTTTCTCCAGTGTCATGAGATCGTGTTCAACACATCAATGCACTGTTCGATTTCTTCGTTCGTCGTGTGTTTTCCAAAACTGAGTCGGATCAATCCATGAGCCGCTGATTCGTCAAAACCGATCGCACGCAATGTCGCATTCGGACCGTTTTCTCCTGCCCGACAAGCACTACCAGCGGAAACGGCGATTCCAGCACGATTCAAGGCGAGCAACACGTGTTGACCGTCCCGTTGTTTCGTATGGATGGCACAGATCGAAGCCAGTTGCGTTGGAGATTCAACGATCAGATAACGAGACGAAGACAATGTTTTTTTTAGCATACCACGAAATACCTGACTGGATGCCTGGATTCCTGGATTTTCTAAGCGCGACGCCTCACAGGCAGCGATGAAGGCGGCAATTCCCGGAACATCGACTGTGCCTGGGCGAATCCCGAACTCATGATGTCCTTCGTAGTAGGGACTAAAGAGCGGTCGTCGCAAATACAGGGCACCTAACCCTTTAGGACCGTAGACTTTATGGCTACTCATCGTGTAAGCGTCAAAGGAGTCAATGTTAACATCATCTTTTAAAAATCCTTGAACCCCATCGCAATGAAACAGAATCCCGCGCGATTGACAATATACTGCAATTCGTTCGACTGGGAACCGAAAACCGGTATCCGAATTGACGTGTTGAATCGAGACGACACCAACCTCTTCCGTACAAGCCGTAACGAATCGATCCCAGTCGAACGTTCCGTCCGGCAGTAGAGAAAGATGACGTGTTTCTTGTGCCCAGCGCGCAAGTGGAAGCAAGACCGAGTCGTGTTCACATCGAAGTGTCAAGACAACTGATTTGTTACTCTGTCGTATCAAGTGTGTCAAAGCGATGTAATTTGCTTCTGAACCGCTTCCTGTAAAGATGATAGCTCCTTCTTTTTGAGCTAATTGTTGCATCAGGTACTGTCGTGCTCGTTGAAGCAGGCGTTCTGCATCCCCACCGATGTCATGAAGAGAAGAACTGTTGCCGTAGAACGATTGAGCGGCTTGTTGATAATGGTCGAGTGCTTGTGGATGCAGCGGAGTAGTAGCTGCGTAATCGAGATAGATCATGAAAAAATCCTGTCCTTTCGTCTTGTCACTCAGCTAAAAGTATGCCAAACTTATTGTCAAGTCAATAGTAAACATTTAGATATAGAGGTGTAAAACATATGTCTTTACATAAAAGACTTGAGACGGATGTGTTGATCATTGGAACAGGGCTTGCTGCGATTTCGGTCGCCTTGCATCTTCCGCCTGGAACTGAAGCGTTGCTTGTCACAAAAGGCACGCGATTTGAGACCAACTCTGTCCGAGCACAAGGTGGGATTGCTTCTGCTTATGCGGAAGTTGATCATCGTGGTCATTTTGAAGATACGTGTCAGGCGGCAAAAGGGCGCATCAATTTGTCAGCTGTTGATTATGTGACCCGATCAGGAGCCGAGGCAATGGAATTCTTGTTACGACAAGGTGTCCTGTTTGATCAATCCGAGGGAGAGTTCTTGCTCGGTCGAGAAGGTGCGCACCGTTTGCCGCGGATTTATCACTCTGGCGGGGACGAGACCGGCAAACGGATCATGGAGACGTTAATGCCGCGAGTGCCTTTTCCGATTCTTGAGCAGACGTGTATCACGGAATTGATTCAAGTAAATGGACAGGTTGTAGGTGCAGTTGGATATAGCCTTGGAGAACCAATCGAGATTGTGGCGCGAGCAACGATTCTCGCGACTGGTGGAGTTGGTGGAATATTCGCGTCGTCGACGAATGATCCATCGATTCAAGGAAATGGGATTGCACTCGCTTTTGAAGCAGGGGCGAGGATTCGTGATCTCGGCTATATCCAGCACCATCCGACGGTACTTGTTCATGCAGGTCGCTCAGAAGGTTTGATTACGGAAGCACTACGCGGTGCAGGAGCGACACTTGTGACGAAAAGCGGTGACCGGATCATGGCGGATCATCCGATGCAAGATTTAGCGGCGCGCGATGAAGTCGCAAAACGAATCCATGAGGTGCGAAAACACGAACCGGTCTATCTCGACACGTCAAAAGTCGTTGATCGAACAAAACGGTTTCCAACGTTTGTTGAAAAATGTGAAAAACTGAACATAAATCCGGATCTCGTTGAAATCGCACCAGGCATTCATTTCTTAATGGGTGGAATCGAGACCGATCTGACAGGGCAGACGAATGTCGAAGGACTTTACGCGGTCGGCGAGACAGCATCGATCGGACTGCACGGTCGAAATCGTCTGGCGTCGAACTCGCTTCTTGAGTGTGTCGTCATGGGGAAAGCAGTAGCAGAACAGCTCGAGTTGTTACCGGGACCATCAGTAAAACAAGTGAAACGACGTCCAGGAACACTTCGTTCCGTAACAGACCGTCTATCGCAGGTCATCGGTGTCGAAATGGATATTAGGCAGGTACAAGAATGTCTGGATGCGTTAAAAGGCTGGACATTAGAAGAATCCGGACAGGAAGCAGAAGAAAATCGATTACGTTACGTGACAGCATGTCTATTGCTTGAAGGGGCGCGAAGTCGGTTGACAGGAGAGGATGAGAACATTGAACAAGTGGCAGTTACGGCAACAACTGGAGGCATTTTTAATCGAGGACATCGGACAGTGGGATATCACGAGTGAAGGATGTCTGACGGGACAAGAACGCGGAACCGGTCGTTTTTTAGCAAAGGAAGACGGTGTCTTCTGTGGAGTAGACGTTATTCGTGAGATGGCGCATCTGTTACAAGTCAACGTGACGATTCATATAGCGGAAGGGACGGTCGTCACGCGAGGAACGCTTCTTGCTGAGTGGTCTGGTTCGTTACAGGATATTTTAAGCGGAGAACGGGTCGCTTTGAACCTTGTGCAACGCTTATCTGGGATTGCGACGCAGACACGTCAAGCGGTCGAGGTAGTAGCAGGACGAATCCGAATCACGGATACACGGAAGACGACTCCTGGATTACGGATGCTAGAAAAACACGCCGTTCGCGTCGGTGGTGGCTATAGTCATCGCGGGCGACTCGATGACGCGGTCATGATCAAAGATAACCACATCACGGTCGCGGGATCGATTACGGAAGCGGTGATGCGAGCAAAACGAGTTGCAGGTCATACGACACCAATCGAAGTCGAAGTTGAGACGGAAGCGGAAGTGCTTGAGGCAGTGGCTGCAAAAGTCGACATCATCATGCTCGATAACCGGACACCAGCAGAAATCAAACAGCTCCGGCAATTGATTCCACCACATATCACGGTCGAACTATCCGGCGGGATTACGATAGACACGTTATCAGACTTCGTGGATAGCGGAGCAGACGTCATCTCACTCGGTGCATTGACGCATTCAGCAACAGCACTTGATATTAGTATGAAAATCGAAGGAGGAAAAAAAGATGTCATTTGATCTATTACGTCACGAAGGGATTCCGGCGTCATACTTACAGCAATCAGAAGCAGAATTGATTGCGATCATCGAAGGGGTCAAAGCACGGATGGGCAGTCGCTTGTTCTTACCCGCCCACCACTATCAAAAAGACGAAGTCGTCCAGTTCGCGGATGCGACGGGAGATTCGCTCCAGCTTGCACAAGTCGCGAAGCAGATGACAGAAGCCGAATATACGGTCTTTTGCGGTGTTCATTTTATGGCGGAGACGGCAGATATGCTGACCGATGCGTCACATACGGTCGTTTTGCCTGACATGCGCGCTGGCTGTTCGATGGCAGATATGGCGAATGATATACAAACGGAGCGTGCCTTTACGATCTTGACGGAACGGTTCGGAGATTCGATCTTACCATTGACGTATGTCAATTCGACAGCAGCCATCAAAGCATTCGTCGGTCGTCACGGTGGGGCGACGGTGACATCATCGAACGCTGTCCAGATGGTCGAGTGGGCACTTGCTGAACGAGACATCTTATTCTTCCTGCCGGATCAACATCTCGGTCGCAATACAGCACATGCGCTCGGAATTCCGTTAGAGCAGATGGCGATTTGGGATCCGATTCGCGACGAACTCGTTTTTGACGGGGAGGACCAAGACGTCCGCGTCATCTTATGGAAAGGGCACTGCTCGGTGCATGAGAAATTCACAGTCGGTCAAATTGAACAGTTCCGCAAGACGGATCCGGAGCGAAAGATTCTCGTTCACCCGGAATGTTCGCATGAAGTCGTAGTAGCTTCTGATTTAAATGGATCAACTGCGTATATCATTCAACAAATCGAACAGGCTGCTCCTGGAACGAAGTGGGCGATCGGAACAGAGATGAACCTCGTCAATCGACTCGCGACGACTCATCCGGATCTCGACATCGTGTCGCTCAATCCGTTCATGTGCCCGTGTCTGACGATGAACCGGATCGACTTGCCGCATTTAGCGTGGGCGCTCGAACAAGTCGAAGCAGGTGAGCCGGTCAACGTCATTAAAGTTGACGCAGAGACGACGCGGCATGCCGTGTTGGCGCTCGAACGGATGCTTGAGCGTTCGTAAAATAGAGAGTGAGAGCGTGGTCGTGCAAACGATCACGCTTTTTGTCTTCTGATTTAGAGAGCGAACGTATGTATTGATTTTTGCTGAAGAACGCTTTGAAGCCAAACGAAGATGTATGCTACAATAACACGAGAGTTTGTTTAAGGATGGGAGCGTTCCACATTGATAGAATTCGTACGCGGCGAAGTCGCTTATGTCTGTGCGGAATTCGTGACGGTAGAAGTTGGCGGGATTGGCTACAAGATCGTAGCACCGAACCCGTTTTTTTATCGGACCGGAGACGAACAGATCATCGTATATACGTATCACTATGTCCGTGAGGACCAAGAAGTCTTATTCGGATTCCGTTCCCGGCGTGAGCGTGCCTTGTTCACGAAGTTGCTCGGTGTGACAGGGATCGGACCAAAAGGAGCGCTTGCAATCGTCGCATCAGGGAATGTCGATGCGCTTGTTGAAGCGATCGAACAAGAAAAGGAAAGTTATCTCGTCAAGTTCCCAGGTGTCGGCAAAAAGACAGCAAAACAAATGACACTCGACCTAAAAGGAAAGTTAGCAGAGCTCGCGCCAGACTACGTACCGAGCGAAGGCTTGTTCGCACAAGGTAACGCAGAGCTGAACGAAGCCTGTGAAGCTCTGACGGCGCTCGGTTACAGTGATCGAGAAGTCGAAAAAGTCAAAAAAGCGTTGCAGGCAGAAGTCCTGTCAACGGATCAATATGTTAAACGGGCACTCCAGTTGTTATTGAATGTGAGGTGAGGACATGGAAGAGCGCATTTTGTCAGAATCCGCCCATGCGGAAGATCAAGAAGAGTGGAGTCTGCGTCCTCAGACGCTCGAGCAATATATCGGGCAGGAGAAAGCAAAAGGAAACTTAAGTGTCTTCATCGAGGCGGCAAAAATTCGTCAGGAAACACTCGATCACGTTCTTCTCTACGGTCCTCCAGGTCTTGGTAAGACGACGCTTGCGACAATCATCGCAAACGAGATGGGGGTCGGCATCAAGACGACAGCCGGTCCTGCGATCGAACGACCAGGTGATCTGGCGGCAATTCTCTCATCACTTGAGCCGGGAGACGTCCTGTTCATAGATGAGATTCATCGGTTGAGTCGATCAATCGAAGAGATTCTATATCCGGCAATGGAAGACTATTGTCTCGATATCGTCATCGGTCAAGGGGAACTCGCGCGTAGCGTTCGGATCGACTTGCCACCATTTACACTCGTCGGTGCGACGACGCGTGCCGGGATGCTGTCGGCACCGCTACGTGATCGTTTTGGCGTGACGCTGAAGCTTGAATATTATACGATGTCAGAGTTGTCTGCCATTGTGACCCGGACGTCACGGTTGTTTGGATTCGAAGCGGATCGTCTCGCAGCAGAAGCGATCGCCCTTCGTTCACGCGGAACACCACGTGTCGCGAACCGGTTGTTACGGCGTGTCCGTGACTTCGCTCAAGTTGCTCATCAAACTGAGATCGATGCCTCGCTTGCGACAAGTGCACTTGATCGCTTGCATGTCGATGCGCTCGGACTCGACGATGTCGACCATCGTTTACTACGATCGCTTGCAGAACGGTTTGCCGGTGGTCCGGTCGGTCTTGAGACGATTGCAGCGACAATCGGAGAAGATGCGCAGACGATCGAAGATGTGTATGAACCATATCTGTTACAACAAGGCTTTTTACAACGTACCCCGCGCGGACGTGTCTTAACACCGTTCGCCCGCCAACATTTAGGACTGAAAGAAGGAAATTGAACCAATGGATGTAAACTTATTTGATTTTCATTTACCAGAAGAACAAATTGCTCAAGTGCCATTGCTCGACCGGACGAGTTCGAAATTGATGGTCCTCGACCGGGAGACAGGTGCGATTCAGCATCAACACTTCCATGATATCGTCGACCACTTCCGGGAAGGCGATACACTCGTCATCAACGATACGAAAGTCTTACCGGCACGTCTTTTTGGTGTGAAGGAAGAGACAGGTGGAAAAATCGAATTGTTGCTCTTGAAGCAGACGAGTGACGATGTTTGGGAAACGCTAGCAAAACCAGCAAAACGAGTCAAACCAGGTACAATTCTGTCGTTTGGTGACGGATTACTCCGTGCTGAGTGTGTCGAAGCACTTGAAGACGGGGGACGGATTCTGAAGTTTTTCTACGACGGGATTTTCTACGAAGTGCTCGATCAACTTGGAACGATGCCATTGCCACCGTACATTCATGAACAACTGGAAGATCAAGATCGTTACCAGACGGTCTACGCTCGCGAACGTGGGAGCGCCGCGGCACCAACAGCGGGTCTTCACTTCACACCGGAATTGCTCGAAGCGCTTCAAGCGAAAGGTGTCCGGATCGCACCGTTGACGTTACATGTCGGACTTGGCACATTCCGTCCTGTTTCGGTCGACGACGTCGATAGTCACAAGATGCATAGTGAGTACTACGAATTGCCGGAAAGTTCAGCGGCACTGCTACGCGAAACACGGAAACAAGGCGGACGGATCATCGCGGTTGGTACGACATCGACGCGAACGCTTGAAACGGTCATCCGTGATCACGGTGACTTCATCGAAGCAACAGGTTGGACAGACATCTTCATTTTCCCAGGTCAGGAAGTCAAAGGGATCGATGGATTGATCACGAACTTCCACTTACCGAAATCAACATTGATCATGCTCGTGTCCGCGTTATCGACACGGGAACACATTCTGCATGCCTACGAAGAAGCTGTAGCGAATGGCTATCGTTTCTTTAGCTTCGGTGATGCGATGTTCTTAACGAGAGAGGAACGAAACTAATGACAAAACACGCGGTAACATACGAACATATCAAAACATGTAAACAATCCGGAGCGCGGTTAGGAATCGTCCATACGCCGCACGGTAGTTTTGAGACACCGGTCTTCATGCCGGTCGGAACACAAGCGACGGTCAAGACGATGGCACCAGAACAAATCAAGGATATGAACGCGAACATCATCCTCGCGAACACGTATCACCTATGGGTGCGTCCTGGACACGATGTCATCAAGGAAGCAGGCGGTCTGCATAAATTCATGAACTGGGATGGCGCGATTCTCACGGATTCAGGTGGCTTCCAAGTCTTCTCACTCGCTGATCTCCGGAATATTTCGGAAGAAGGCGTTCATTTCCGTAACCATTTAAACGGTGACAAACTGTTCTTATCACCGGAAAAAGCAATGGAAATCCAAAACGCACTCGGTTCAGACATCATGATGGCGTTTGATGAGTGCCCCCCATATCCTGCTTCTCACGAGTACATGAAAGCATCTGTCGAACGAACAAGCCGCTGGGCAGAACGTTGTCTTGCAGCGCACGAACGTCCGCAAGACCAAGCACTGTTCGGAATTATCCAGGGTGGCGAATACGAAGACTTACGTCGCCAAAGTGCGAAAGATCTCGTAGCGCTTGATTTCCCAGGGTACGCGGTCGGTGGTCTCTCGGTTGGTGAACCGAAAGATGTCATGTACCGAGCACTCGAATTCACGACACCACTCATGCCAGAAGATAAACCACGTTATTTAATGGGCGTTGGTTCACCGGATGCATTGATTGAAGGCGCGATTCGTGGAATCGATATGTTCGACTGTGTCTTACCGACACGGATTGCACGCAATGGTACATTGATGACATCACAAGGACGTCTTGTCGTCCGAAATGCAAAATATGCACGTGATTTCCGTCCACTCGATGAGAAATGTGATTGCTACGCATGTAAGAATTACTCGCGTTCGTACATCCATCACTTGATCCGCGCGCAAGAAACGTTCGGACTACATCTTTGTTCGACACACAATCTTCACTTCCTCGTCAAGTTGATGGAAGGCGTTCGCCAAGCGATTCGTGAGGATCGTCTGCTTGATTTTAAAGAAGAATTTTTCGAAGAATACGGTTACAATTTACCGAACGCAAAGAATTTCTAACAAATCGTCTGACAAATCAATCCTTTCACGGTATAATGAACGTGATTTGAATGATAAAGGAGTTGGTACAAATGGGAAGTAATATCCTTGCATTCCTCCCGATGATCTTGATCTTCGTGGTGTTCTATTTCTTGTTGATCCGTCCACAGAACAAACGCCAGAAGCAAGTGCGTCAGATGCAAACTGAACTTTCACGCGGCGATTCGATCGTAACGATCGGTGGTCTTCACGGGGTTGTCCAAAAAGTTGACGACACGACGGTGACATTGAAGTCAGGAAACGCACAATTGACATTCAACCGAAGTGCTGTGGCAGAAGTGACGAAAAAATCAACAACTGTCATGGGCGACGAAACGGTCGAATAAGGCATTGAAAAGACGCTTTCCGGATTCCGGAGCGTCTTTTCTGTTTATATATGAGAAAAACGTTTGCTAAGATTACCATTTCTTTTGTAAGCTAGGGTAGGAGAACAAAGTTGTCTGAAAATATACTGGGAACTAGAGAAAGGACAATGTAGCATGATCAAGAAAGGGAAACTTGCCACATTCTTCATCGTCGTCATCGCGTTGCTCGTGCTGATCGGTACGACATCGTCATGGTTGCTGAAGGATACGAAGCTTGGCCTTGACCTTAAAGGTGGCTTCGAAGTCTTGTATGAAGTACAACCACTGAAAGAAGGAGACGTCATCGACCAAAATGCGATGAGTGCCACATTGACGGCAATTGAGAACCGTGTCAACGTTCTCGGTGTCTCTGAACCGGATATTCGGATCGAGGGTAACAACCGGATTCGTGTTCAACTTGCTGGCGTCAAGGATCAGACGGAAGCGCGTCAAATCCTATCTTCGACGGCACAATTGTCATTCCGTGACATCAACGATAAGTTGTTGCTTGACGGTTCAGACTTAAAAGCTAAAGGAGCAAAAGTCGGATATGATCCGAATACGAATGAACCACTCGTCGAATTGACGATGAAGTCAAAACAGAAATTTTATGAAGTAACTCAAAAAGTCTCACAAATGCAAGCACCGGCGAACCGCCTTGTCATCTGGCTCGATTACGAAAAGGGTGATACGTACGAAAAAGAGATTCAAAAGAAGAATTCGAAAATCGTTTCGGATGCATCGGTCACTCAACCAATCAACTCGGATAAGGCAATCATTTCCGGTGGCGATATCGATGCCGAGTATGGTAAACAATTGTCCTCAATCCTTAACGCAGGAGCACTGCCGGTCAAACTCGAGGAAATCTACTCGACGTCGGTCTCGGCTGCTTTTGGACAGGATGCACTTGATCAGACACTTTTCGCGTCAGCTATCGGTGTAGCTGCTGTCTTCTTGTTCATGCTAGTGTTCTACCGGATCTCTGGATTAGTTTCGATTATTACCTTGTTGTTCTACATCTATCTCGTCATGATTTTCTTTAACGGGATTAATGCCGTCCTTACATTACCGGGGATTGCGGCACTCGTTCTTGGTGTCGGTATGGCGGTTGATGCGAACATCATCACTGCAGAGCGGATCAAGGACGAATTACGAAGTGGCAAATCCGTCTTATCCGCATTTAAAGCCGGAAACCGTCGTTCGTTCGGTACGATTCTTGATGCCAACTTAACGACATTGATTTCTGCTGGTGTCTTGTACTACTTCGGTACAAGCACGGTCAAAGGATTCGCCATCATGTTGATGGTCTCAATCGCCGTCACTTTCGTCACGAATGTCTTTGTCTCACGTTACCTGATGCAACTCCTTGTCAGTAGCCGATGGTTCGATAAGAAGAAATCATGGTTCGGTGTAAAGGAGAGTGAAATCCGTGAGCTTTAATCCTACGAAATTCGATTACGTCAAACATCGCAAAATCTATTTCGCGATCACGATTGCCCTCGTCATCATTTCGGTACTTTTGCTGTCGTTCCGCGGTCTTAACCTTGGGATCGACTTCTCGCAAGGTACACGCGTCGAGATTTCTTCTGAGAATCAAATCAAGGAAGCCGATGTCCGCTCTGTCATTGAAGAGTCAGGCATTGATGCTGCGGAAATCGATGGCATCCAATTTGCTCAAGGTGGAAAACTAGCGAACGTCACGTTCGTTGGGGAATTCAGCCAAGATCAAATCTCTAAAATGAAACAAACGATTGAAACGGAATATAAGAAAGAACCGAGTATCTCGACGGTTTCGGCGCAAGTTGGTCAAGAAATCGCGCGTAACGCGATTTATGCGGTCTTACTCGCGTCACTTGGGATCGTCATCTATGTCTCGTTCCGATTCCAACCGTTATACGGGATTGCGACAGTGCTTGCACTATTGCATGATGCGTTAATGATCGTCGCCTTCTTCTCGTTGTTCCAAATTGAGGTCAACTTGTACTTCATTGCAGCGATCCTGACGATCATCGGGTATTCTGTCAACGATACGATCGTTACGTTCGACAGGGTTCGAGAAAATCTCGGACTTGCCGAAAAAGGGGGACGAAAAGTTTCGTTCGATGAGTTGGCGCATATCGTCAATGAATCGATTCAACAAACAATCGTCCGTTCGATCAACACCGTCGTGACGGTCATCATGACGGCAGCAGCGCTCTACATCTTCGGTAGCGAAGCGATCCGTGGATTCAGTCTTGCGTTGCTCGTCGGGTTGATCATGGGGATGTTCTCTTCGATCTTCATCGCTGCTCAGCTCTGGCTCGTCATGAAGGGTCGGACACTTGGTCGGACAAAACGTGCTTCCTAAAAGAGTATCCGCATCAGCTATCGCTGATGCGGATTTTCAATTATAATGGGGAAGTTGATTGGAGGGTTTGAGATGTACCATGCTAAAAAAACATGGCTTGATAAAGTCATTGATCCAGAACAAATCGAACAATTGACGGCGGATGGCTCGATCTCTCCGCACGTCGCACAACTACTTGTCCAACGGGGGTTCACGACACGTGAAGCAGCCCGTGAATTTCTAGAAACCGATCAAATGGCATTCCACGATCCATTTGCTTTTAAAGACATGCCGAAAGTCGTTGAACGGATTCAACGTGCCGTCAACGAAGGTGAGATGATTTTAATTTACGGTGATTATGACGTCGATGGTGTGAGTTCCGCGGCGATTCTCTGGCACGCCTTGATTGAAATCGGAGGGATGGCAGAGTGTTATATCCCAAACCGATTCACGGAAGGCTATGGACCGAATGAAGCAGCATTTCGCTGGGCAGCGGAAGAAGGGTTTAGTCTCGTCATCACCGTCGACTGTGGGATTTCCGGTATCCACGAAGCAGATGTCCTGAAGGAACTCGGGGTCGATTTAATCATCACCGATCATCACGAAGCAAAAGAAACGTTACCCGATGCCTTTGCCTTGATCCATCCAGGTGTCGATCCGGCGTATCCGTTCTCGAAACTCGCAGGCGCAGGAGTTGCCTTTAAAGTCGCGCATGCTCTCCTTGATCGTGAACCAGTCGAATTACTCGATCTTGCCGTGCTCGGAACGATTGCCGATCTTGTTCCGCTCGTCGGCGAAAACCGCTTACTTGCGATTCGTGGCATCGAAGCACTGAACGCAAGTGAACGTCCAGGTATCCTTGCGTTACGTGACGTCTGCAGTTTAACTGAGGACGAACTAACGGAAGAGTCGGTCGGATTTGCGTTCGGTCCACGGATCAATGCAGCAGGTCGTCTCGATTCTGCGATGCCAGCGCTCGAGATGTTGCTAGCAGAAAGTAAAGATGAAGCACTTCATCTCGCGAAACAGCTCGACCAACAAAATAAGCAACGTCAAGATATCGTCAAGCAGATTGCGGAAGAAGCAACGGCGCTTGTCGAGGAACGCTTCAAGGATGACCGCGTCCTCGTCGTCGATGCGGCAGACTGGAACCCAGGTGTCGTCGGGATCGTCGCCTCGCGACTCGTTGAAAAATATCATCGCCCCGTCATCATGCTGTGTCATGATGCTGAAAAAGGAACAGCCAAAGGTTCTGGGCGATCGATTCCAGCCTTTGACCTCTTCGCTGAACTGACGAAATGTGAAGATATCTTACCGCATTTCGGCGGACATCCAGCTGCGGCTGGGATGACTTTATCTTCTGATGACGTTGAGACGTTACGTCAACGCTTGAATGAACAAGCGAGCACGTTACCGGATGACGCGTTCATCGCGACAATCGATGTCGACCTACGTCTACACGTCAGTGATGTCTCGATTCAGTTAATTGAAGACATTCAGCGACTGGCACCGTTCGGGATGGGAAACCCCGCGCCACGGATCGTCATTGAGCAGGCGAAGATTCGCGATATGAAACGGATCGGTCGTGATCTGACGCATGTCAAGGCACTCCTATCAGGCGACGGGAAGGAACTCGATGCAATCGGCTTCGGCTTCGGCGACCTCGTCGATGAAGTTTCAACCTTATCGGAGATTCACTTGATGGGCAGTCTGAACATCAATGAATGGAATGGTTTCCGTAAACCACAATTGATGATTCAAGACGTCGCTGTCGAAGATGTTCAAGTGTTTGATTACCGTGGAGGTAAGCGGCCGCTGAGCGATCTATTCGCCTTACCGCACGAGACGACGACATTCGTCGCCTTTACCGATGAGATGAAGGAGAAATACACTGAACGTTCGTTGAATGGTCCGATTCGACAAAACATCGTCTTTCTTGACCTGCCGGAAGAGGAAGCAGCATTTTATCCATATGTGCAACAGGCAGAGCGGATTTATTGTGCCTTTAAGGATGAAGGCTATTATTTCGAGACGATTCCATCGCGTGAGGACTTCAAACAGTACTTCCAGTATTTTGCGAAATGTCCACGGGATGAGCTCCGGATGGGTCTCGTACGTTTGTCGAAATCGCGAAAATGGACGAAACGATCGATTAACTTTATGCATTCGGTATTCTCGGAACTTGATTTTCTTGTTACAATGGAGGACGGGCTGCCGGGTGTGAACCCAAATGCTGCAAAACGAGATCTGACGGAAGCACCGACGTACCAACGTCATGAAGCGCGTCAAGAGCTCGAGCAACAATACATTTATTCGTCACTCGCTCAGTTGAAAGAGCGTTTTGATACTTTGGTAGAAGCGGCGAAGCAGGAGGAAAAGACATGGAGTTCAAACAGCATATAAAAGAGGTCGAGAATTGGCCGAAAGAAGGAATCAGTTTCAAGGACATCACATCACTCATGCAAAACGGACCGGCGTATAAACAATCGGTCGATGCGCTCGTTGAGTATGCACGTAGTAAAGGCGCAGATGTCATCGCAGGTCCAGAAGCACGTGGATTCGTCGTTGGTTGCCCAGCAGCTTACGCGATGGAAATCGGATTCGTTCCTGTTCGTAAAGAAGGAAAATTACCGCGCGAGACAGTCCGTGTCGAGTATGGTCTTGAGTACGGAAAAGACGTCTTGACGATGCACGAAGATGCAATCCAACCGGGACAACGCGTCGTCATCCTTGACGATTTGCTTGCGACAGGTGGTACGATTGAAGCAACGATCCAAATGATCGAAAAATTAGGCGGAACAGTTGCCGGAATCGGATTCTTAATTGAACTCGATGGTCTTGGCGGACGTGAGAAACTCGAAGGATATGACATTCTTTCATTGATTCGCTACGAAGACTGAAGACACTATACTCTCTTGGTACTTGATGACCAAGGGGGTATTTCTTTTTATTTTGACATCTTCTCAAGATTTCACGATAATAAGAATTATATATTAGGGATTCCGTTGCAGACGATCCCGGGGACTGGGTGAGGAAAAGGGATGACAAATAAACAAATCGTAAATGTAGAAGACCTTCTCGCTCGATGTGCGGAATACATGACGCAAGTTGAAGTCAAAGACATCGAACGTGCTTACCAATTCGCGAAAGACGAACATGATGGACAATTCCGCCGTTCAGGGGAACCGTACATCATTCATCCGGTACAAGTTGCCGGTATCTTAGTCGATATTGGTTTGGATGCAACGACGATCGTCGCTGCGCTTCTTCATGATGTCGTCGAAGATACGGACATTACACTCGAAGAATTATCCGAACGATTCGGATCTGACGTTGCGATGCTCGTCGATGGCGTCACGAAACTCGGGAAAATTAAATATAAATCGAAGCGCGAAGAGTTAGCTGAGAACCATCGGAAGATGTTCATCGCGATGGCGGAAGACATTCGTGTCATCTTGATCAAACTGGCTGACCGTTTGCACAATATGCGGACGTTGCAACATATGGTCAAGGAAAAGCAAGTGCAAAAAGCAGAAGAGACGCTTGAAATCTTCGCGCCACTTGCGCATCGTCTCGGGATTTCGACGATCAAATGGGAACTCGAGGACATCAGTTTGCGCTACATCAATCCGCAACAATACTACCGGATCGTTTCGATGATGAAACAAAAACGGACGGAACGAGAAGCGCTCGTTAGTTCGGTTATTGAAGAGGTCAATGAAGTACTCGATGATGTACAGATTGCAGCGGAAGTCGATGGACGTCCGAAGCATATCTATTCCATTTATAATAAGATGCAAAACTCGAAAAAAGAGTTCAGTGAAATCTATGATTTGATGGCTGTTCGCATCATTGTTGACTCAATCAAAGATTGTTACGCTGTACTCGGAATCATTCATACGCAGTATAAACCGATGCCGGGACGTTTCAAGGATTATATCGCGATGCCGAAGCCGAACATGTATCAATCGCTGCATACGACGGTCATCGGACCGAAAGGCGAGCCGCTCGAGGTCCAAATTCGGACGCGAGACATGCATTTCATTGCCGAGTACGGGATTGCCGCTCACTGGGCGTATAAAGAAGGTAAGGAACAGGAAGCAAAATCTGGGTTTGAGGATAAGATTGCTCACTTCCGCGAGATTTTGGAGTTACAGAAGGACACGGCAGATGCCGAGGAATTCATGGAATCGGTCAAAGTCGACTTCTTCAGTGACATGCTGTACGTCTTCACACCAAAAGGTGACGTCATCGAGTTGCCGAAAGGTTCTGTTCCGATTGATTATGCCTACCGAATTCATACGGAAATTGGTCACCGGACGATCGGAGCGAAAGTCAACGGACGGATGGTACCGATCGACTATAAGCTAAAGACAGGTGACATCATCGAAATCGTCACGTCGAAGCATAGTTATGGTCCAAGTAAGGATTGGCTCAAGATTTGTGTGTCGAGTCAGGCGAAAAATAAAATCCGTCAATGGTTCAAACGTCAGCAACGCGAAGAGAACGTCTCAAAAGGACGGGAACTGATCGAAGCAGAAGTGAAGAAGCTTGGCTTTGAGCCGAAAGAAGTCATCAATGAGAAGACGCTCGAAGACGTGACGCGGAAGTTCAACTTCTCGCAAGAAGAAGACATGTACGCTGCCGTTGGCTATCATGGTCTGACTGCTGCCCAAGTCGCGCATAAATTAACGGAAAAATTACGCAAAGACAAAGAATCCAAAAATCTAGAACTGAACGAAGCAATCAGTGAGATGAAGACGTTCGATCGTCCGAAAAAGGAAAATCCGGAAGGGGTTCGGGTCAAAGGCATCGATAACATGCTCGTTCGCATGAGTCGTTGTTGTAATCCGGTTCCAGGGGACGATATCGTCGGATATATCACGCGTGGGCGTGGCGTCTCAATTCACCGGACGGACTGTTTGAACGTCATTCACGAACAAAATCCGGAACGTCTGCTCGAAGTCGAGTGGGAACATGAAGGTAAAGCCGTCAAGAGTTATAACGTCGAAATCGAAATTTCTGGATTTGACCGGGCAGGATTGTTGAATGATGTCTTGCAGTCGGTATCTGCAACGAATACGAACATCGTCGCTGTCAGTGGGAAGGGCGACGACAGTAAACAAGCCAAAATCACGATGACGATTGCGATCAATAATGTCAATCATCTACAAAAAGTCGTCGATCGAATTAAACAAATCTCTGACGTGTATGCTGTACATCGCGTCATGATGACGTAAGGAGCGGATCCGTCGTGCGAGTTGTATTACAACGAGTCAAAGAAGCAAGTGTCACAGTCGATCAAAAAATCATCGGTCAAATCAAACAAGGATTTCTTTTGCTCGTCGGTGTCACGCACGAAGACACGATCGATCAGGTGAACTGGTTAGCTGATAAAATCGCAGGACTCCGTGTGTTTGAAGATGAGGAAGAACGGATGAATCGCTCGTTACAGGATGTCGACGGTCAGATTCTATCCGTCTCGCAGTTCACGCTGTATGGTGATGTCAAAAAAGGACGTCGTCCAGCCTTCACGGAAGCGGCGAAACCGAATGTTGCCAATGAGTTGTATGAAGCGTTCAATGAACGTCTTCGTGCGCAAGGACTGACGGTCGAGACAGGTCAGTTCGGTGCCATGATGGATATCGCGCTCATTAATGATGGGCCTGTAACGTTGATTCTTGAAAAAGAAGCAAACGCTTGACAGGAACCGAGAGACGAGGCAATATTAGACGTAACCAAATGATTCATACGACCGAAGACGAAGAGGAGTAATCAAGACCTCGTCTGCTTAGAGAGTCGCCCCTTGGCTGAAAGGGCGAACAGACGAACTCGATGAAAGACCCTTCCGAGGTATCTTCCTGAACTGAGAGTAGGGAAGGTCGTACGCAGGCGTTAACTGCACCGAGTGGTCAAATGTGATTTGACAACCAGGGTGGTACCACGGGATCTTCAAGTTCTCGTCCCTTTGCGGACGAGAACTTTTTTGTATTCAAAAAAGGAGGAATTTGAGATGAAATTACCACGCGGTACGTTTGATGTCCTTCCAGGAACAGTCGAACGTTGGCAGTACATCGAACAACAATTACGTGAAATTAGTAAGCGTTACAACTATAAGGAAATCCGGACGCCGATTTTTGAGGAGACAGAACTCTTTAAACGTGGCGTTGGTGAGACGACGGATATCGTTCAAAAAGAGATGTTCATGCTTGAGAAACGCGGAAAAGACCAGTTGACGTTACGCCCGGAAGGAACGGCTGCCGTCGTTCGTTCATTCGTGACAAACAAACTGTTCGGTTCACCGAACCAACCAACGAAATTATTCTACATCGGCCCGATGTTCCGTTATGAACGTCCGCAAGCAGGACGATTCCGTCAGCTCCACCAATACGGAGTTGAAGCACTCGGAAGTGAACAACCGGCCATCGATGCGGAAGTAATCAGTCTCGCGATGAGCATCTACCGTTCATTCGGATTGAAGCATCTTAAACTGGTCATCAACACGCTCGGGGATAACGAAAGTCGCGCCGCACACCGGGCAGCACTCGTCGAACACTTTAAGCCAGTCGTTCACGAATTATGCCAGGACTGTCAAAATCGTCTCGAAACGAATCCACTTCGTGTCCTCGATTGTAAGGTCGACCGCGATCACCCGAGCATGGCAACAGCACCATCGATTCTCGATTACTTAAACCCGGCATCAAAAGCGTACTTCGACGAAGTGTTGCTTCACTTAGATGCACTCGGTATCGAGTACGTCGTTGATCCAACGCTTGTTCGCGGAATCGACTATTACAATCACACGGCGTTCGAAATCATGTCAGAAGCAGAAGGTTTCGGAGCAATCACGACACTATGTGGTGGTGGTCGTTACAACGGTCTCGTCGAACAGATCGGTGGACCGGCAACACCGGGAATCGGATTCGGAATCGGTATCGAGCGTTTATTGATGGCGCTTGAAAATGAGAACGTCTTACCAGCAGTCGACGATCGAATCGATGTCTTCATCGTCGCGCAAGGCAGTGACGAAGTCGAAAAGACAGCGACACGACTCCTACAATTAATGCGTCTTGAAGGACTTGTCGCGGATCGGGATTATCTCGGTCGGAAGTTCAAAGGACAATTTAAGGCAGCAGATCGCTTGAAAGCACGTTACACGGTCATCCTCGGGGATGAAGAAGTCGAGCGTGGTGCAGCTGCCCTCAAAAACATGGCTACAGGGGAACAGACGGACGTTCCGTTATCAGCAGTCGCTGATACGATCGTCGCGAAATTAAAGGAGGAAGCACAATGATCGGACGCACGCATATGAACGGACAGGTGACAGAAGAAGTCATCGGACAACACGTTCAACTTAAAGGATGGGTTCAAAAACGACGTGACTTAGGAGGATTGATCTTCCTTGATCTCCGTGACCGTAGTGGCATCGTCCAAATCGTCTTCCAACCGGAAAACGAGCAGGCACACCGTCTTGCCGAATCGATTCGTTCGGAATATGTCCTCGATATTAAAGGACATGTCATCGCACGTGAGAATCCGAACCCGAACATCCCGACTGGACAAGTCGAGGTCGTCGCGGATGAAGTCGTCATCTTAAACGCAGCGAAGATGACACCGTTTCCGATCAGTGAAGAAGCGGAGCAGACGTCAGAAGATTTACGTCTCAAATACCGTTACCTCGACTTGCGTCGCCCATCGCTCCAAGAGACATTCCGTCTTCGTTCGAAAGCATCGAACATCATGCGGAACTTCCTCGATGAGCAAGACTTCCTGGAAGTCGAGACACCGATCTTAACGAAATCAACGCCAGAAGGCGCACGTGACTATCTCGTCCCAAGCCGGGTTCACCCGGGCGAGTTCTACGCCTTGCCACAATCTCCACAATTGTTCAAACAATTGCTGATGGTGTCTGGTTTTGAGCGGTACTTCCAAATCGCACGTTGTTTCCGTGATGAAGACTTACGGGCAGACCGTCAACCTGAATTCACGCAAGTCGACATCGAGACAAGCTTCATGGACATCGAAGACTTGTATGCCATGATGGAGTCGATGATGACACGCGTCATGAAAGAAACGCTCGGAAAAGATATCGTGACACCATTCCCACGGATGCCGTATGCAGAAGCAATGAGCCGGTATGGTTCGGATAAACCGGATACACGCTTCGGTCTCGAATTGATCGATGTCGCGGATGCCGTCAAAGGAGCAGGATTCAAAGTATTCGATATGGCACTTGAAGCAGGTGGAGAAGTCAAAGCATTGAACGTCAAAGGTGCAGCTGAACGCTTCTCACGAAAAGACATCGATAAGTTACAAGAATTTACGGCGATTTACGGTGCAAAAGGTCTCGCATGGGTCAAAGTGACAGCGGACGGATTGAATGGTCCAATCGCGAAGTTCTTCAACGAAGAAGCAACCGCTCGCTTGACAGCGGCGACAGATGCAGAAGCAGGCGACTTGTTGTTGTTCGTCGCAGCAAAAGCATCGATCGTAGCAGACAGCTTAGGTGCGCTCCGTCAGAAGTTGGCGAAGGAACTCGACTTAATTGATGAGTCGGTCTTCAACTTCCTTTGGGTGACAGACTTCCCACTTGTCACGTACGAAGAAGAAGATGGTCGTTTCTATGCGAACCACCACCCGTTCACGATGCCGCGTCGTGAGGATCTCGAATTGCTCGAGACGGATCCTGGCAAAGTCCTCGCAGTCGCGTATGACCTCGTCTTAAACGGATATGAGCTCGGCGGTGGATCACAACGGATTTATGAACGGGATATCCAGGAGCGGATGTTCAAGTTGCTTGGCTTCTCAGAAGAAGAAGCAAACGAGCAATTCGGCTTCTTGATGGAAGCATTCGAATACGGAACACCACCACATGCGGGGATCGCACTTGGTCTAGACCGTCTCGTCATGTTACTCGCAGGGCGTTCGAACTTGCGTGATACAATTGCCTTCCCGAAAACAGCATCAGCAAGTGATCTGTTGACGGCAGCACCAAGCCCAGTCTCGGATGCGCAATTGAATGATCTCTCAATTCGTACAGCAGTCAAACAATCTTAAGTCACGACAAGCGAATCTTCCGGTATGGGAGGTTCGCTTGTTTCATGAAGGAGGGCGAACGGATGGAACGACACTTTTTTGAACGGTCTCCAGTTGAAGTCGGACCAGACTTCTTAGGAACACAGATCACGGTCGATGAGGTGACGATGCGAATCGTCGAGGTCGAAGCCTATCTCGGTCCTCACGATCAAGCGGCACACTCGTTTTCCGGTAAACCGACGAAACGAACGGCACCGATGTTCGGTCCACCCGGACATTTATATGTTTATTTCACGTATGGTATGCATCACTGTATGAATATCGTTTGTGGACATGAAGGGGAAGGATACGGACTGCTGTTACGAGGTGCCGAAATCATCAGTGGGCACGATCTTGTCGCTGAACGCCGTTTCGGTTGTTCCTACGCAGAATTGACTGCGATTCAACGACGAAATCTCGTCAATGGACCGGCAAAATTGTGCCAAGGATTCGGTCTAACGACTGCTGATTCAGGTCAGGATCTTTATCAAGACCGGTTTCGACTCGTTGCCGACCCAGTCGATGCAATCGTCCAGACGACACGCATTGGTATTCCAAATGCTGGAGAAGCGACGGCCTATCCATGGCGTTTTTATGTCGACGCGAGTGAAGGTGTCAGTAAACATTAAAAAATGGACGCTCCGATCAGGAAGCGTCCATTTTTTATTTAGGATTGTTGATTGATTTTTTAGCTTGTTGTTTTTTATAGAATTTATAAACGATTGGTCCAACCGTCGTTACAAGCGTCACTAATGTTCTGAGTTTACCGCGTTTTGCAGCCATTGATCCATTCACTCCTCTGATTTGTTGTAATAATCATATTCCACGAAAACAACGTCTTAAAACCTCGTCGGCACATCGATTGGTTTTCTAAGTCCCTTGGTCGGGTCATAGTATAAGAGAAGGGAGCCGATCAATATGGGAGCAGTCGTCTGGTACCGCAATGATTTGCGTGTCGATGATCATGAAGCACTTCGGAGCGCATGCGAAGAACAAGATACGATTCGGGCAGTATACGTTAAAAATCATAAGGAACAGCTGTTTGAAAGAGGCGCGCAACAAGCGAAATTCGAAGAAGAGACATTAGTGAATTTAGCCGATCATTTGTCTCAAATCGGAATTGCATTAGATATTTTAGAGGGGAAGGTGAATGAGGCACTTGATTCTTATCTACAAACGGATGATACAGTCTATTTCCATAAGATGACTGGAACAGAAGAAGCGGCAAGTGAGCAGTATGTCAAAGACAGATATACAGTCCGTTCTTTTGAGACACAGACACTACATCGCCGGGAAGATATCGGAAGTGACGAACTGAAGCGCGTCTTTACAGCGTTTCGAAAACGTGTCGAGGCGAAAGGAACCTTCTACGATCCACTTGATCCACCAACCGGTATTCGATTAATAAGGGAGGAATCAGTCAAAGCGGATCCAGAGATTGCGTTCCCGTTCCGTGGTGGAGAATCAGCGGGGAGAGCACGTCTTCAAGAATACTTTGCTGAGCCTGTATTCACCTATAAAGAAACACGTAATGGTTTTTTGCGAGATGATTCTTCGAAGTTATCTGCCTGGCTAGCGAACGGATCGCTGTCACCGCGTCGCGTCATGGCTGAATTGCAGAAAGCCGAGCGAAAAAAGGGAGCAAATGAATCGACGTACTGGTTGTATTTCGAACTGTTATGGCGTGACTTTTTCCATTTAACGATGCGTGAGACAGGAAGTCGTCTGTTTCGATCGAATGGATTAAAGGAAGGACAATACACGTGGAAGACGGATCAGCTAGCTGTCGAACGTTGGATAAAAGGAAAGACCGGTGTACCGTTCGTTGATGCCTTTATGAACGAGATTCGCGAGACGGGATGGATGTCGAACCGGGGCAGGCAGATCGTTGCCAGTTATCTCATTCATGAATTAAAACAGGACTGGCGCATCGGAGCACAGTATTTTGAACAACAATTGATTGATCATGACGTTGCTTCGAACTATGGCAACTGGGCATTCATCGCAGGGGTCGGGAATGCGACACGGACGCCACGATTCGATCCCGTGTTCCAGCAACAACGATATGATCCGAATGAGGAATTCACGAAACGTTGGACCTGAAAAAAGCATCTTTTTCTGGAGTGGGAAGTAGTTGCATTTCAGAGGGGAGGATGCTATATTAAATGCATCAGATGGGGTTCCTGAATTGTACGAGAGCCGCCTTTTATCTTTGAGCCACTCTTTTTTGATAGGGAGTTTGACGTTCCAACTAGTAGTACATGCCTCGTAACACAGCAGGAGGACGTACGAATAGGAATCGGATAAGACACCCACCTGCACAGCAGGTTCAAAAATAAGGTATCGACACGGCACTTCGGGTCCCATCGTCTTATTATTTTATTGTTTGACACGTCGCATGACGTTTTTTTTTATGATATAATTCCGAGTAAAACAGTATGAGTATTGTGAGGTTATGAGATGTTACATCAATTTTCGCGTAATGAACTAGCAATCGGTAAAACTGGACTTGACGCATTGGCATCCAAGTCTGTCGCTATTCTGGGAATCGGTGGTGTTGGATCGTTCTCGGCAGAAGCGCTTGCCCGTAGTGGTGTAGGTCGTTTGATTCTCGTTGATAAGGATGATATCGACATCACGAACGTCAACCGACAAATTCATGCCTTGCTTCCGACGGTCGGTCAGCCGAAGGTCGATGCGATGGCAGAACGTCTTGCGTTAATCAATCCAGACCTTGAAATCGTTCGTTTAAAGATGTTCTACAATGAAGAAACATTCGAGTCGTTCTTTGAACAGCAGCCGGATTATGTCATTGATGCATCGGACACGGTCTCGTTCAAAATTCACCTGATTCAAGAATGTAAGAAACGTAACATCCCGATCATTTCGAGCATGGGGATGGCGAACAAGATGGATCCGACACGCATCAAGATCGTTGACATCAAAGATACAAGTTATGATCCTCTGGCGAAGGTCATTCGGACGAAACTCCGGAAAGCCGGCATCCATAAAGGTGTTCCTGTCGTCTTTTCCGATGAACCACCCGTTAAGATCATTGAAGAAGTCCGCCAAGTCGTCGGAAACGATGCCGCTGCGATTCGTAAAGCGAAGATGCCACCGAGTTCGAATGCATTTGTTCCATCTGTCGGTGGACTGATTGCAGCGAGCTACGTCATCAATGAGATTGTCCGTGAAGCTGGCGTGACGATCGAACGCGTTCGTTAAAAAAAAGCGACCTTATGGTCGCTTTTTCTGATGTGTGGCTGTTTGTTTGTTCCAAAAATCAAGTCGAGCTTGCAGTTGTTTCTCAAAACCGCGCGGGCTCGGGCGATAAAAGACCGGCTTTGTTCGGGCCAGGTTCTCGGGCCAGTAATTTTGTGGCACATAGGCATGCTCGAACTCATGAGGATATTGATAAGTGACACCATTCCCGAGCGCCGCTGCCCCCGGATGATGAGCATCGCGCAAGTGCGGCGGGACGGGTCCGCCGTCCGAACGACGAACGAGCGTCAATGCTTGATCGATTGCTGAGATGACAGCATTCGATTTCGGTGCCGTCGCGAGATATAAGACCGTTTCAGCAAGCGGGATCCGTGCTTCCGGGAAACCGACGTACTCGCACGCGCGTGCGCAGGCATCGACCATTAATAACGCTTGCGGATCAGACAGACCGATGTCTTCTGCCGCATGGACGTAGAGACGACGGACGATGAAACGTGGACTTTCGCCCGCTTCAATCATGACGGCGAGCCAGTAGAGAGCGGCGTCGGGATCGGAACCGCGAATCGATTTGATGAAGGCGGAGATGACATCATAATGACGATCGCCGTCCTTATCATACTTCAATGCCTTTTGCTGAATCGATTCCTCGGCGACAGCGAGGTCGATCGTGATTTGACCATCGATTTCCGGTGTCGTCAAGACGGCGAGTTCGAGCGCATTCAATAATGCCCGGTAGTCGCCGTCTGACAATTTGACGTAATGATCGATTGCTTCATCCGTGATCGTGATTGGATATTTGCCAAGACCACGCTCCGTGTCCTTCAGGGTCCGATCGAGGACGATCCGTAAATCATCTGCCGTCGGGGGTTCAAAACGAAAGACTGTTGCCCGCGATAAGAGAGCGGCGTTGACCTCAAAACTCGGATTTTCCGTCGTCGCCCCGATCAATGTGATCGTACCCGCTTCAAGCGCTGGCAGTAAGGCGTCTTGCTGCATCTTATTGAACCGATGGATCTCATCGAGAAAAAGGATCGTTTTTTGATCCTCGAACTGAAGACGAGCTTCGGCTGCTTTTAGAATTTCCCGTAATTGTTCCAGTTTCGCCGTGACCGCATTCAATTGCTCGAATGCTGATTTCGTATAACTGGAGATGACACGTGCGAGCGTCGTCTTACCGGTACCGGGTGGACCGTAAAAAATGACGGTTCCGAGACGATCGGCTAATATGGCACGCCGCAAAAGCGTCGTCTCTCCGATTAGATGGCGTTGTCCGACGATTTCATCCAGATTCTGCGGACGCATCCGATTCGCGAGCGGTCCGGCAGGAGACTGGGATTCAAATAAATGTGCCATACACATATGCTCCTTCCACTTTTAGCTACTACTATACTAGAAAGGATGATCCTTCGCATGATGAAAATCTCGACGAAAGGGCGATATGGTCTGACGATCATGATCGCACTCGCGAAAGAAGCTGAATCTAAACCATTGTCCTTAAAAAAAATCGCGCAGATGTATGACTTATCTGAACACTACCTCGAGCAATTGATCGCACCACTTCGTAATGGTGGTCTCGTCAAAAGCGTCCGCGGCGCCTATGGCGGGTATAAACTCGGTCGTGAAGCACAAAGCATTACGGCGGGTGAAATCATCCGCCTGCTTGAAGGACCACTCGTCGTCGTTGAAGGTGATGCGTGTGACGAGGTCACGAAACGCAAACTGTGGGATAAAATCCAACAAGCAGTCGATCAAGTACTCGATTCAACGACGCTACAAGACTTAGCGGAAGAAGACGATACAGGATACATGTTCTATATTTGAGAGGTGAAAACGAATGAATTACTTTGACCATTCGG
This sequence comes from Exiguobacterium sp. UBA3968, assembly GCF_002385115.1. NCBI lineage: Bacteria > Bacillati > Bacillota > Bacilli > Caryophanales > Exiguobacterium > Exiguobacterium sp. UBA3968. The sequence continues at coordinate 1,425,767 of NZ_DGCW01000005.1, read as the reverse complement.
CGACGACGCCGATGCGTCCGGAAGTCCTTGAGGCGATGACGCCTTATTTGCTCGAACAGTATGGTAACCCATCGAGTGTCCATGCGGCTGGTCGGTCTGCTCGTGCAGCGATTGACAAAGCACGTCGGCAGATCGCACAAGAATTGAACGCGAAACCAACCGAACTGATTTTCACGAGTGGTGGAACGGAGTCGGATAACTATGCCATCTTCGGTGCGGCAGAGGCAGCGCGTGAAAAAGGACGTCATCTCATTACGACACGTTTTGAGCATCATGCCGTGCTCCGCGCCTTCGAAGAGCTCGAAAAACAAGGCTATGACGTCACGTATCTTGATGTACCAACGACAGGCGTCGTCTCATTGGATTCCTTGCAAGAAGCTGTCCGGGAAGATACGACACTTGTCTCGATCATGTTCGGCAACAATGAAGTCGGGACGATCCAGCCGATTGCGGCAATTGGTCAATTCTTACGGGAACGCGGTATTTTGTTCCATACGGACGCGGTGCAAGTGTTCGGAAAACAAGCAATTGATGTCGAAGCGTTACAGGTCGATCTTTTATCCGCGTCTGGTCATAAAATCAATGGTCCAAAAGGAATCGGGCTATTATATGTACGGACAGGTGTGAAATTAGCGACGCAGACGTATGGCGGAGAACAGGAACGCAAGCGTCGCGCTGGTACGGAGAACGTACCGGGAATCGTCGGTTTAGCGAAAGCGCTCGAACTGATGATCGCAGAGCGCGATCATCAGCAGGACCACATCAAACAACTGCGTAGCGTTTTGCTAACACGCTTGGATGAAAGTGGCGTCACTTACGAAGTCAACGGTGTTGAAGGATTGCCGAATGTCCTCAATCTTTACTTCCCGCAAATTGAAATCGAACCGTTCTTGATCATGCTTGATATGCGCCAGATGGCGGTATCGAGCGGGAGTGCATGTACGGCAGGATCCGTCGAGCCTTCGCATGTCTTGTCGGCGATGTATGGTGAAGATGAACGGACACGGGCATCGGTTCGGATCAGTTTTGGTCACGGAAATGAGCTCGCGCAAGTCGAACTACTCGCACAAGCCTTGCAAGATGTCGTAAAATCGTTTCAGAATTAACTAAGAGGTGAAATGAATGAATACACGAGCGAAAGCCCCGAGTGAAACGACAGTCGTCGTTGGGATGTCGGGCGGTGTCGATTCGTCTGTGACGGCTCATTTATTAAAAGAGCAAGGCTATAACGTCATCGGGATCTTCATGAAAAACTGGGATGACACGGATGAGAACGGCTTTTGTACAGCGACGGAAGATTATGAAGACGTCATCGCCGTAGCCAATCAAATCGGCATTCCGTATTATGCGGTCAATTTTGAAAAAGAGTACTGGGATAAGGTCTTCACGTACTTCCTCGATGAATATAAACTCGGTAGGACACCGAATCCAGACGTCATGTGTAACAAGGAAATCAAGTTCAAAGCCTTCCTCGATCACGCGATGCGTCTTGGTGCCGATTTCGTCGCGACAGGTCATTATGCACGTGCTGTCTATGAAGATGGAGAACATAAATTGCTTCGTGGTGTCGATGCAAACAAGGATCAAACATATTTCTTGAATCAATTGTCGCAAGAGCAAATCGCGAAGGCGATGTTCCCAATCGGTCACATGGAAAAATCAGAAGTGCGCCGGATCGCAGAAGAAGCGAACCTTGCAACAGCTAAGAAAAAAGACTCGACCGGTATTTGCTTCATTGGCGAGCGGAATTTTAAACAGTTCCTCGGTCAATACCTACCGGCACAACCCGGTGAGATGCGGACGCTTGACGGCAACGTCATGGGTCGTCACGATGGATTGATGTACTATACGATGGGGCAACGCCACGGGCTTGGTATCGGTGGCGACGGAGAACCTTGGTTCGTCGTCGGAAAAAACCTAAAAGAGAACATTCTCTATGTCGATCAAGGATTCCATAACGAATTATTGTATTCGGAAGGATTACTTGCTTCAGATGTCAGTTGGACATCTGAACGTCCAGTCGGTGAGACATTCCGTTGCACAGCGAAATTCCGTTACCGTCAACAAGATACAGCCGTCACGGTTCGTGTCCTTGAAGATGGACTCGATGTTTCGTTTGACGAACGTCAACGGGCGATCACACCAGGACAAGCGGTCGTGTTCTATGATGGAGACATCTGCCTCGGTGGTGCGACAATCGATGCAGCCTATAAAGCAGGCGAACGCCTCGCTTATTTAGCGTAAGGAGCAAAAGAAGATGAACTATAATGAAGTAGGGTTCCGGCATCTAGAAGCTGGAAATTATGAATTAGCAGCGCAAGCTTTTAATGATGCGATCGAACAAAACCCAAAAGATCCGACAGCATACGTCAATCTTGGAACATTACTCCAATCGATGAACGACGCTGATCGTGCCCTTCGTTTTTATGACCGGGCACTGATGATTGATAATACGTTTGCGAGTGCCTATTATGCGAAAGGCGCTCTGTTCTTTGCTGCCGATCAACTCGTCGAAGCAGAGGAATCATTGCGCGCGGCGTTATTGTACGGACTTGACGACGCGGATCTCCATTTCATGCTAGGGATGACGTATCAAAAACTCGGTGATCCAGTCCGCGGGTTGCCCCGTTTACAGCGTGCGTCAGAACTAAACGGTGTCGATATCGAGATCGCATTCCAATACGGACTTGCCTTAGCGCAAAACGAGAAGTTGGAAGAAGCGGTCGAGATGTTCGAGCACGTCTTGATGCTTGACGAAACGCATACAGATGCACGATACAATTATGCGATTGCTCTTGCCTTCCTCGGTCAACAGGAAGCCTGTTATGCAGAACTTGAAGCCGTTCTTGCCTATCAGCCGGAACACGCGCTTGCACGAGATGCAAAAGCGAAGATGGATGCGTTATTAAAACAAGCAGATTGATCTAAAAAAAGACGATTCCAGGCGGAGTCGTCTTTTTTGTATGGTATTTAATTCCCGACTTCACGGATGACACGAAGCGGAGGTCCGGAAAAGTCTTCATAGGCTTCATCCATGTTTTTCGTATACAGTTCGATGACGTTATTTTCTGTATCCTTGAAATAAGCGGAATACTCTTTTTGGTTCGAGGTCTCCTGTTCATCCCATTCTCTGAGCTTCACGGTGATTGAAGCTTCCCGAAGCTGATTTAAGGCTTGCTGGAACTCGTCCTTCTCAACGTAAAAGGCACAGTGGACATGGACTCCGCCTTCATCGTACAACGTATCCCATTCGGAGACCGGTAAATGTTTAACGGTTCGTTCTTCCATCGTGAAGTCCCGTTTCAGCCAAAGACCGAGTCGGGTGTTGCCGCCAATGTAGAGCCACGTTGCCCAGACCCCATCTTGTTTAGATTGTTCTTTGCTCGGCTCAGCATCCTCAGGTGCCCATTGCTCGACAATCGGAATACCAAGTGTCCCATTCCAAAAGCCAAGGGCGCGATCCATATCCTCGACTTCAAGTACTAATTCACACAATCCTGCAATCGGTAAACGTGCCATCCTTGAACTCCTCCTCTTAACGAAATGTTTCAGGGTATCTTTCCCTGATTTAAAATCCGGTAAACGAGTGCTATGATGAAAGCAGCGAATGAAAAAGAGAGAAAGAAGGTGGAGTGATGGAGCACCCCCATCAAGTCGTCGGGCGCGTCAAACGTGTGCTCTTTTCTTCTGAAGAGGAAGCACACTCCATTGTACTGGTCGCCGTCAAAGAAAAGAACTTTGAATTAAAAGAGACCGAGCTCGTCATTACGGGTACAGGAGTCGGAATCGAACTCGGAGGGACGTATCAAGCATTCGGTCGTCTCGTTGATCATCCTCGCTTCGGAAAACAACTGAAGGCGGAGCTGATTCGCCGATCGGTTCCGATGACCAAACATGCGACGATCCGCTTCTTGACGAATGGTTCGTTCACCGGCATTGGTCCGAAAACAGCGAAAAATATCGTCGATGCTCTCGGAGAAGACGCAGTGGATCTCATATTAAAGGATGAACGGGTACTGAATCAGGTGCCTGGGTTGAAACAAAAACAAGCCGACATCATATTGAATCGACTCGCCACGTTATACGGTGTCGATCAGTTGATGCTGTTCTTAGCACCGTTTGATGTCACACCGAAGCTAGCGGCAAAGATCTATGCCGCGTACGAGGGCGACGCCATGGCACGGATTCGGGAGAATCCGTATTCCTTGATGTATGAAGTAAACGGGATCGGCTTTAAGACAGCCGATCATATTGCCGCGCACCTCGGACTTGTCGGGCTACATCCAGAGCGTGTCGCTGCTTCGATCATGCATATATTAGAACAAGAAGCGGGCGAGGGACATGCCTTCGCGACGGTCGACTCTCTGTTGCAACGGGCACCCCGTCTACTAGGGGAAGATCCGGGAGAGCGGCTGGAACAAGCGATCGAACTGTTGCTCGCTGAAGATAAGGTCAAGCTTGAAGAAGGTTGCTTGTATTTACCGACGATCTTTTATGCGGAAGTCCGAGCGGCGAAGGAGCTAGCACGCGTCATGGCAAACGGTGCTGAACAAGAAGTCGATGTCGCGACGATTCTTGAAGCAATCGGGCACCTCGAAGAACAGTTTGGCATGGAATATGCCGCGCAACAGCGAGAAGCGATCGAGTTAGCGGTCAAAGCGCCGCTGATGGTCTTGACTGGTGGACCGGGTACCGGTAAGACGACTGTCATCAAGGGAATTTTGCATGCGTTGCAAGAAATTCATGACTGGCCGCTTGAGAAGAGTCGCGTCAAGACAGGGGATGTCTATCCATACGTCCTTGTTGCACCGACGGGACGTGCCGCTAAACGTCTATCGGAAGCAACAGATGTACCGGCGATGACGATTCACCGTCTCTTAAAGTATGACGGAACGAACTTCCAACTGAATGAGGATCAGCCGATCACGGGAAAAGTACTGATCATCGATGAATCGTCGATGATTGATATCTACTTGTTATCGAGTTTGCTTCGCGCCGTCCCGAATGGCATGAAGATCTTGTTCGTCGGTGACCGCGATCAATTGCCATCCGTCGGTCCAGGACAGGTGCTGGCAGACTTGATGGATACGGAAGGAATTCCCGTCGTCCGTTTGAACGTCGTCCATCGTCAAGCAGAAGATTCTTCGATATTGCGTCTTGCGCACGATTTGAAGAACCGGACGACGTCTGCTGATTTGTTATCACCACTTGCGGATCGCCGCTTCTATACTGCGTCTCCGCAAGAAACGTTACGGGGCATCTCGGCCTTCGCGGAAAAAGCACTCGCAAAAGGCTACTCGAAATTCGATGTACAGGTCCTCGCGCCGACCTACCGGGGTCAGGTCGGGATCGACGAATTGAATGTCGCCTTGCAACGCGTCTATAACCCGGAGGAACCGAAGAAACGGGAAGTCAAACAAGGAACGCGGATTTACCGGACCGGGGACAAGATTCTCCAGCTCGTCAACAATGCGGAAGAAAACGTCTATAACGGAGATATCGGCGAAATCGTCAATATCTTCTTCGCTAAAGAGAATGTCGATAAAGTCGATAAAATCATCGCCCGGTTCGATCAGACGGAGGTCGAGTACAACCGGAGTGATTGGGATCAATTCACGCACGCCTATGCGATTACGATCCACAAAGCGCAAGGATCTGAGTTTCCGATCGTCTTGATGCCGGTCTATTTCACGGGGGCGTTCAAACATTCCCGAAATTTAATTTATACGGCAGTTACTCGGGCAAAATCGAGTTTGTTATTATTCGGTGATCCGCGTGCGTTCCATAAAGCGTCGCAAGAAGAGGAACCCCGGCGCCGAACACGATTGATCGAACGACTCGGTGGGGTGACAAAGACTTGACGGATGCTGTTCGATAGGTAATAATCACGATAGATGAATGGACGTAACACGTTGATGGAAGATAAGTAAAAGGAAAACTCGAGTCCAGAGAGAAGTGAGTCTGCTGCAATCACTTTCTCGAGTCCCTTTGAAGCTCCTTCCGGAGTCGGGTGTAAACACCTGCGGGTCATCCCCGTTATCAGATGTTCGAGGTAGGCAATAGGTTGCTTACGAACGAGGGTGGTACCACGGAAGCGATGCTTTCGTCCCTTTTCAGGGATGAAAGCATCGCTTTTTTGCGTCCAAATAAAACCAATGGAGGTAACTGTTCATGAAAGCTCTAAAACCATTAACGGGTGCACAAATCCGTCAGATGTATCTTGATTTCTTCCAAAGCAAAGGGCATGCGATCGAACCGAGTGCTTCACTCGTGCCGGTCGAGGATCCATCGCTCTTGTGGATCAACTCGGGTGTTGCAACACTCAAGAAATATTTTGATGGTCGTGTCATTCCTGATAATCCACGTATCGTCAACGCACAAAAATCAATCCGGACGAACGATATCGAAAACGTCGGGAAAACAGCGCGTCACCATACGTTCTTCGAGATGCTTGGAAACTTCTCTGTCGGTGATTACTTCCGTGAAGATGCAATCAAATGGGGTTGGGAACTCTTGACGAGTGATGACTGGTACGGTCTTGACCCAGAACGTCTTTCGGTCACGATTCATCCGGAAGATGATGCAGCGCGTCAAATCTGGCTTGAACTCGGCGTACCGGCTGAGCGGATCATTCCGCTTGAAGATAACTTCTGGGAAATCGGTGAAGGTCCATCTGGTCCGAATACGGAAATCTTCTTCGATCGTGGTCCAGCTTTCGGAGACGATCCGAACGATTCAGAACTTTATCCAGGTGGCGAAAACGAACGCTATCTCGAGATCTGGAATATCGTCTTCAGTCAGTACAACCACGACGGACACGGCAACTACACGGAACTTCCGCGTAAAAACATCGATACTGGGATGGGACTCGAACGGATGGCGTGTGTCATGCAGGACGTGCCGACGAACTTCGATACGGATCTGTTCATGCCGATCATTCATAAGACAGAAGAAATCAGCGGCAAGATATACCGTGATGATTCGAAACTTGATGTAGCATTCAAAGTCATCGCAGACCACATCCGTACTGTATCATTTGCAATCGGTGATGGGGCTCTTCCTTCGAATGAAGGACGTGGATATGTCCTTCGTCGTTTACTACGCCGTGCGGTTCGTTATGCGAAGATGCTCGGGATTGAACGTCCGTTCATGTATGAACTCGTTGATACGGTCGGGAACGTCATGGTTGACTTCTACCCACAAGTTCCGGAAAAAGCGGACTTCATCAAACGCGTCATTAAAAACGAAGAAGAACGTTTCCATGAGACGCTTCATGACGGTCTTGCAATCTTGAACACGGTCGCTCAGACGTCTAAGGCAAACGGTGAGCACGTCATCAGTGGCGAAGATGCGTTCCGTCTGTATGACACGTATGGTTTCCCACTCGAATTGACAGTTGAGTATGCGGAAGATCATCAGATGTCTGTTGATGAAGAAGGCTTCAAACAAGCGATGGACGCACAACGTCAACGTGCGCGGGCAGCACGTGAAGAGAGCGGTTCGATGCAACAACAATCGGAAGTCCTCTCGACACTAAAAGATAAAAGTACGTTCGTCGGCTATACCGACCTTAAGGCGGATGCAAAAATCATCGCATTGTTGCATGATGGAGAACGAGTCACAGAAGTGGCTGCTGGTGAAGAAGCGCAAGTCATTCTCGATATCACGCCGTTCTACGCTGAAAGTGGTGGTGAAGTCGCGGATACAGGAACAATCGAAGGCAAAGACTTCGTTCTTGATGTCAAAGATGTTCAAAAGGCACCAAACGGTCAAAACTTGCATACGGTCATCGTCCGTACAGGAATCGCAACGGAAGCGGCGGATGTCGTTGCAAACGTCGAAGCAGCAGAACGTAAAGCCGTCACGAAAAACCATACAGCAACACACTTGCTTCATAAAGCATTGAAAGACACGCTCGGAACACACGTCAACCAAGCGGGATCACTTGTTTCTCCAGAACGTCTCCGCTTCGACTTCTCACACTTCGGTGCCGTGACACAAGAAGAGTTGACAAAAATCGAACAAGACGTCAACCAAGCGATCTGGGCATCATTACCGGTTGATATCGAAGAGATGAACATCGCTGATGCAAAAGCAAAAGGCGCGATGGCATTGTTCGGTGAGAAGTACGGGGAAACGGTCCGTGTCGTCTCAGCAGGCACATACTCGATTGAATTGTGTGGCGGAATCCACGTCGGAAACACTGCAGAGATCGGTCTGTTCAAGATCGTCTCAGAGTCTGGGATCGGTGCAGGTACACGCCGGATCGAAGCCGTGACAGGTGCAGGCGCGTATCGTGTGATGAATCAACACTTGGAAACACTCGAACAAGCAGCAGCTGTCTTGAAAACGAAAACGACGGAAGTTCCGGTCCGTATCGAAGCACTGCAACAACAACTTCGTGAGACGGAACGGGCGAACGAATCGTTGCAAGCAAAACTTGCGAACATCGAAGCTGCTTCACTAAAGGACGATGTTGAGGAAATCAACGGCGTACGTGTGCTTGCAAAACGTGTCGACGTCTCAGATATGGATGCCCTTCGCGGTATGATGGATGAGTTGAAGAGCTCACTCGGATCAGCAATCATTGTTCTCGGTAGTGCGCAAGGTGAAAAAGTCAATCTCGTCGCAAGCGTTTCAAAAGATTTAATCGACCAAGGCTATCATGCTGGTAAATTGATCAAGGAAGTCGCAACACGCTGCGGTGGTGGCGGTGGCGGTCGCCCTGACATGGCTCAAGCTGGTGGGAAAGATGCGTCGAAATTAGAAGAAGCACTCGCGTACGCTTCACAATACGTGCAATCACTGGCATAATAGAAACGTAGTGTATATGAAAGAGGTGATGAACGTGAGTCAGATGGATCAAACGATGAAATTCAACTTTCCAGAAGACGATAACAAAGCAGCGACACGGGATGTGTTGTTGACGGTCTATCATGCTTTAGAAGAAAAAGGATATCATCCGATCAACCAAATCGTCGGCTATCTCCTATCTGGAGATCCTGCTTACATTCCTCGTCATAATGACGCACGTAACTTAATTCGTAAGATTGAACGCGACGAATTGCTCGAAGAACTCGTGAAATCTTATTTGGCGGAGAGTGGAAATTCAAAATGAAACGTGCAATGGGACTAGACGTCGGTTCGAAGACGATCGGGGTAGCGGTCAGTGACTTGATGGGCTGGACGGCGCAAGGTGTCGAGACGGTCAAGTGGACGGAACCGGATTACCCAGAAGCCTTCAAACGGCTCGATGTCATCATGGAGACATACAATGTCGAAATCCTAGTCATTGGTCTTCCGAAAAACATGAACGGTTCCATCGGTCCCCGTGCGGAGGCGAGTGAAGCCTTTGCGAAGGAAATCGAACAGCATACTGGGCTTGAAGTCGTCTTCATGGATGAACGGTTGACGACGATGCAAGCAGAACGGATGCTGATCGATGCCGATGTCAGCCGCAAGAAACGAAAACAAGTCATCGATAAGATGGCTGCCGTCATGATCCTGCAATCGTATTTGGATCGGGCGAATCGATGAAGGGAGAGAAACCGATGGCTGAAGAAAAACGTCAGTATCTCTTTCCAGATGAAGAGGGCGGCGAACATCTTTTCGAAGAATGGTACCGTTACTCAAGTGAACGTACAGGAAAAACCTATCTATTTCTTGAAATGATCGGTAACCCTGACGAAGGAGCGGATGATCTAATCATCTGTGAGATCGATGAATATGGAGAAGGCGAAGATGATTTTGAATTGAGCCTGATCGATGAAAATGATGAGCAAACTTGGGATGAACTCGAGCTTGCGTTAAAGGAGCGGATCACTGATGCAACAGAATGAGCCAACACGTTACGTAATTCCGGACGGCGAAGGAAATGATTTCGAATTCGTAGAACGTCTGCGTTATGAAAGCCCACGTTCGAGCAAGACATACATCTTCCTCGAGCCAATCGGAGCAGATTATGACGAAGCAGAAGAAGTCGATATCTTCGTTTACGAACTCGACGAATACGGTGATGGAGACAACGACTTCAACCTCGTACCAATCGACGAAGACGATACAGCGACTTGGGATGAAATCGAAGAAGTCTTTAACACGCTCGAAGATCAGTTAGACTAACCCGACTCATGACAGGTGACGTCGTAAGAGACTTTCTCTTACGGTGTCACCTTGTTTTAAGAGAAGAAGGAGGAACCGATGGAGAACGAATGGAAGCAAAATGCTGAAATCGAAAAAAGGCGACGCCGGACATCACGCCGGATCACGCTGATCATCCTTTCTGTATTGTTGACGATTTTTCTAGTTACCAGTGCGGTCATCTATGTCTTTTTGAAAAATGCGCTTGAACCGGTCGATGAAGCAGCGACGAAATCCGTCAAAGTCGAAATTCCTTTAGGCGCAGGAACGAGTACGATCGCTTCCTTACTAAAGGAAAAAGATTTGATTGCAAACGAGACGATTTTCCGTTATTACGTCCGTTATAAGAATGAATCGTCATTCCAGGCGGGTACATATACCCTGTCACAAGCCATGTCCCCGGATGAAATCATCAATGAATTGAAAACGGGAACGGTCATGAAGGCAGCGGATGTGAAAATCACGTTACCTGAAGGCATCACGATGGATCGTCAAATTGATTTAATCGCGAAAGCGACGAAGTTCAAAGAAGAGACGATTCGTAAAGAATTGACGGATGCGATGTTCATCGATGCCATGATTGAAAAATATCCGATGTTGACGGATGAAGTGAAGAAGAATGGCGTCTTGTACGCACTTGAAGGATATCTCTTCCCAGCAACGTATGAGTTCGATAAAGGAAAAAGCATTGATCAAATCGTCGAGACGATGCTCGACGAGACAGAAAAAGTCTACGATGAAAATGAGGATGCCATTCGAAAGTCAGGCATGACCTTCCATGAAGTGCTCAGTCTCGGTTCAATGGTCGAGCGTGAAGCCGCGACACCGAAGGATCGTCGTGAAATCGCAGGCGTCTTCAAAAACCGTTTAGATGATGGCATGAAACTTCAGTCGGACCCAACGGTTTGGTATGGCACAGGCGAGAATACGGCATTGACGACGCTGAAGGATCTTGAGAATAACTCGAAGTACAATACGTATAAGTACGAAGGAATTCCGATTGGTCCGATTTCAACGGTCAGTAAGGATTCCGTATTAGCTGTCTTGAACCCGAATAAAACAAAATATGTCTATTTCTTCGCCCGTCCACCAAGTGATACACATCCACGAGGACAGATTCTTTACGAAGAGACATATGAAGAACATCAAAGAAACGTCGTTAAGTATAAACCGGAATGGGTGGAATACGAAGCGAGTAAAGAGCAATGAGCAACGGGTTGGGTTGAAGCGGAAATGACGCTTCAAGTCAACCTGTTTATGCGGAAGAGGGAGTGAATGGCGTGAAGGATTTCACGACCTATGTCGAATCGATGATTCATCCTCGTGATGCCCTACTAGAAGAAATGGAGCGTTATGCGGAAGAACATCATATACCGATCATCGAGTTGACCGGTTCCGAAGTCTTGTTGTCGCTCCTGCGATTACAGCAACCGAAGCGTATTTTAGAAGTCGGAACAGCAATTGGTTATAGTGCGATCCGGATGGCACGCGCGTTACCGGATGCGCGTATTACGACAATCGAACGGAATGCAAAGCGGTATGAAGAAGCAAAAACCTTCATCGCCCGGTCAGATGTGGCGGATCGGATTGACATCATTTTTGGTGATGCAGTAGAATTAGCCGAAACGCTTGAAGACCAGTTTGATGCAGTCTTCATCGATGCAGCTAAAGGACAGTATAAAAAATTCTTTGCGGGATATGGGCGACTCATTCCAGAGGGTGGCGTGCTTTATACGGACAATCTCTTCTTACACGGAGATGTCCTTGAGCCTGACCCGAAGACGTTCGATCGAAGAAGACGTCGGCTCGTGCGTCTCGTCAAAGAATTCACGGTCTGGATGATGGAACAAGAACAATATGATACGACGATTTTTCCGCTCGGTGACGGTGTATCCGTCAGTCGGAAAAAGTCGAAATGATGGAGGAACGAATGACATGCAAAAACCGGTAGTAATAGGCGTAGCGGGCGGAACGGGTTCAGGGAAGACGACGGTGGCACGTTCACTTGTCGATGCGTTCCCAAGCGAATCAATCGTCATGATTGAACAGGACGCATACTATAAAGACCAAAGTGAATTATCAATGGAAGAGCGATATCAGACAAACTATGATCATCCATTTGCTTTCGATAATGGTCTTTTGATCGAACACATTCAAGCGCTCCGCGAAAACATTGCCGTTGAAAAACCGGTATATGATTATGTCGCACATACACGTGCTCAAGAAACGATTCGTCTCGAACCACGTGATGTCATCATCGTAGAAGGAATTTTAGCGCTTGAAGACGAACGGTTACGGGAACTAATGGATATTAAGGTGTTCGTCGATACGGATGCGGACGTTCGCATTCTTCGTCGGATGCAACGTGATATCAACGAACGTGGGCGTTCAATTGATTCTGTCGTTGAGCAGTACACGAATGTCGTCCGTCCCATGCATCTACAGTTCTGTGAACCGACAAAACGTTATGCGGATATCATCGTACCAGAGGGCGGCGAAAACCACGTGGCAATCGATTTACTCGTAACGAAAATCCGAGCGATCCTTGATTATCGTTCGGCACTTGATCAAAGAGGATATTGATTCCAAAAAAGATGTGAATATACTATACTAGTGGAATAAAAAGGAGCGTGACAAAAATGGCAGAAAAGCAATACTACATGACGCTTGAAGGTAAAGCGAACATTGAAAATGAATTGAATGAATTGAAGTCAGTCCGCCGGAAAGAAGTCGTCGAGAACATCAAGATCGCCCGTTCGTTCGGTGACCTTTCAGAGAACGCAGAGTATGACTCGGCAAAAGAAGAGCAAGCAATGGTCGAAGGTCGGATTGCTCAACTCGAGGAGATGCTTCGTAACGTTGCGATCATCTCGGAAGAAGAGAAGGATATCTCAGTCGTCGGTATCGGTACGACGGTGACGTTCTTGAGTGTCGAAGACAATGAAGAAGATACGTACACAATCGTTGGTAGTGCGGAAGCAGATCCGTTCACAGGTAAGATTTCGAACGAATCACCAATCGCAAAAAGTTTAATGGGGCACCAAGTCGGAGATCAAGTCTCTGTACCAGCACCAGGCGGCGAATACGCAGTAAAAATTACATCGATCAAATAAAGAACACAGGAGCCGGAGCAATCCGGCTTTCTGTTTGATGGAGGAATGGACCATGCCAATCGCAATCATCGGCGCAATGGAAGAGGAAGTCAACTTATTGCGCAACGAGTTGTCAGAACGTAAAGATACAGTCATTGCAAACTATCATTTTTATGAAGGACTCTTGAATAGCGTTCCTGTCGTCATTTTGAAGTCAGGAATCGGGAAAGTGAACGCTGCGATCGGTACGACATTATTGCTTGACCACTACAAACCAACTGCTGTCATCAATACCGGCTCAGCAGGCGGATTTAAAGAAGGCTTAACGGTTGGGGATGTCGTCGTCTCAACAGAAGTACGTCACCATGACGTAGACGTGACAGCGTTTGGTTACGAATATGGTCAGGTACCTGGAATGCCAGCTGCCTACCAAGCAGATCCAAAGCTCGTAGCAACAGCAGAAGCTGTCATCGAGCGCATGGATGCAATTCGTGTCGTTCATGGATTGATCGCGACAGGTGACTCATTCATCCATGATTCAGAGCGTTCTGCTCAAATCAAGGCGCACTTCCCAGAAGTCGCAGCCGTCGAGATGGAAGCTGCGCCAATCGCACAAGTCTGTCATCAGTTTGGTGTTCCGTTCGTCGTGACACGTTCGATTTCAGATAGCGCTAATGAAGAAGCGTCACTCTCGTTTGATGAATTCCTCGAGATTGCGTCAATCAATTCCGCTAAAATGGTCATGGAAGTCGTTCGGACGTTAGCAGAATGAGGTAGAAGGAAGGGCACGGGAGACCTTGCTCTTCCTTTTTTCTTTGACAAAAGCAAATTAACGCTTTATATTAGTACCAGATACTAATAACAAAAGGGGATGCCTTATGAAGATCGGGATTGTAGGATTAGGAACGTCTTTGCCATCACGTCGCGTAACGAATGATGAGCTAGCAACGACGCTCGACACAAGTGATGAATGGATTCGGACACGAACAGGAATCGGGGCACGACGAATTGCAGCCGATGATGTGGATGTAACAGACTTAGCGACAGAAGCGGCTCAGAAGGCACTCGATGATGCTGGATTGACAGTAGAGGACATCGGCTTGATCATTGTCGGAACGGCAACAGGACGTGCGTTCCCTTCTACAGCCTGTATCGTTCAAGAGCGCCTGGGAGCACGAGGGGCGACCGCTTTTGATATCAGTGCGGCCTGTAGTGGATTCATCTTCGCATTACAAACAGCTGCAAGCATGTTATCAACAGTCAAAGGAAAACATGCACTTGTCATCGGTGCCGAAAAAATGTCGAGCATCGTTGACTGGTCAGACCGGTCGACAGCGATTTTATTCGGGGATGGTGCAGGAGCGGTCGTCATCGGACAAACTGAGCAAGAGGGATTAAATGCTTTTGAACTCGGAACAGACGGACGTGGAGCCCATCTGTTGTTTAAGGATATCGATGGACCAATCGAGATGAACGGTCGCGAAGTCTTTAAGTTCGCCGTTCGTAAATTACCGGAAATCGTTGAGAAGGTCATTCAAAAAGCAGACAGCACGCTTGAAGATGTCGATATCTTGATTCCGCATCAGGCGAACCTACGCATCATCGATGCAGCGTGCGAACGACTGCATATTCCGCAAGAAAAAGTCATCGTTACGATCGATGAGCATGCGAATACATCTGCTGCTTCGATCCCACTCGCACTCGAAGAAGCACGTAAGCAAGGTCGTCTGACACTAGGTACGAAACTTGTACTTGCTGGCTTCGGTGCCGGATTGACTTGGGGAGCAGCATATATTACTTGGACTAAAGGAGAGAACACATAAGATGATGAGAAAACGCGTTGTAGTCACAGGAATCGGGGCATTGACACCAATCGGGAATGATGCGAATACATTCTGGGATGCATTAAAAGAAGGAACGAACGGAATTCGTCCGATGGAGCGTCTTGATATCGATGAGTATCCAACGAAGGTTACGGGCGAATTACAGAACTTCGACGTCACAGAATTCATCGAGGCGAAAGAAGCACGTAAAATGGACCGCTTCGTTCATTATTCACTTGTCGCAAGCATGGAAGCTGTAAAAGATGCTGGAATCGACATTAAAGAAATTGCAGAACGCGCTGGGGTCTGGATCGGATCTGGAATCGGTGGCGTTGAAACGATCGAGAAACAAGCGAAAATCTACTTTGAACGTGGACACCGTCGTGTCAGCCCATTCTTCATTCCAATGATGATTCCGAACATGGCAAGCGGTCAGGTATCGATCTATACCGGAGCCAAGGGACCGAATAACTGTTCCGTCACTGCATGTGCTTCAGGAACGAATGCCATTGGAGAAGCACTGCGTGTCATCGAACGTGGCGATGCGGATGTCATGATCGCTGGTGGAGCGGAAGCACCGATCACGAACTTAGCATTTGCTGGTTTTTGTGCCAACAAAGCGATGTCGACGAATCACGATCCTGAAACGGCAAGTCGTCCATTTGATGAAGGACGTGACGGATTCGTCATGGGAGAAGGCGCAGGTATCCTGATTCTTGAGGAATACGAGCATGCGGTAGCACGTGGTGCGAAAATCTATGCAGAGGTCAGTGGGTATGGATTAACAGCTGATGCGTATCACATCACAGCTCCGGATCCAGACGGAGACGGTGGAGCACGCGCGATGGCGATGGCGATTCAAGATGCGGGCATCACTCCGGAGGCAGTCGGATACATCAATGCTCATGGAACGAGCACACCGATGAACGACATTCTTGAAACAAAAGCGATTCACAGTGTCTTTGGTGAACAAGCGAAACAACTCGTCGTCAACTCAACGAAATCGATGATCGGTCACTTACTTGGTGGAGCAGGTGGTGTCGAGGCGATTGCGACGATTAAATCGTTACAAGAACAAACAGTTCACCCGACGATCCATCTGAAACAGCCGAGTGAAGGCTGTGATCTCGACTACGTGACAGAAGGTTCACGTCACGTCGAAATGACTTATGCGCTCAGCAACTCGCTTGGGTTCGGTGGACACAACGCATCACTCGTCTTCAAACGGTATGAAGCTTAAGCTCAAGCGACTCCCTTGAAACATCAAGGGGGTCGCTTTTTTGATGAAATTCTGATTCAATAGAGAAATGCGTGTTTGACGCAGAAAGGAGTCGTTTATGGCTAACATCACAAAAAAGACATCGATCATGGCACTGCTCCTATTTTTACTGATTGCACTTAGTGGCATGCTCATATATCGTCTGTCGTCGTCTCAAGAAACTAAAACAAGTAACGAAACAAAAACAGCAAAAGTCGAACTGATTGAATCATCGCTTCCGAAAACGTCAGATATTGCGCTGGCGACAGATAGTCGTTCACAGACACTTTTAGCGCAATTGTATGAAGGATTATATGTCTTTACTTCCGGAACATCGGTCCGTCGAGGTTTAGCGCAGGATATGTCAGTCTCGAAAGATCGATTGACGTATACGATTCAACTCAAAGAAACGAAGGATGCCAATGGTCAGCCGATTACGGCGCAGCAGTTCGTCGATAGTTTTCGGCGTATCGCTGCTAATCAAACCAATTCACCGTATGGTTTCTTGTTTGAAGTATTTAAAAATGGACGCGCCGTCAATGATGGAAAAATGAAACCAGAGCGTTTAGGAGTCAAAGCCAAAGGACGCAATCAACTCATCATCACGTTGAATCAGCCGGTTTCGAATCTAAAGGAATTACTTGCGATGTCCGTCTTCTATCCACAACCGGAATCAAAGAAGTGGGAAGAACTTGTTGGAAATGGTGCATTTACACTAGAAAAAATGTCGAAAAGCGGATATACGCTTAAGAAAAATGATCAGTATCATCAGCAAAACGTTGTCACAGTAGCGAAAATAGAAAGCCGTATCACTCCCGATCATCAGACGCAATGGAGTTCGTATGAGAAAAGCAAGGCGGCTATCCTTCCATTACAAGAAAGTGTCGAAACACAAGGTGATCAGGTTTCACGACCGACCTATCAAAAAAAGCGGAGTGGTGTCTTTTATATCGCCTTTAATCAAAAAAATGACACGTTCCGCGATACGACACTCAGAAAGCGGATTGCTTACGCCTTGATGGAAAAAGAATCGGTTCAACTTCCTTTAGGGTATGCAGGTATTCCGACGAATCGATTCGTCGTCACGGATACGAACGTATTGATGTCAGAATCCGTTCAAGAGAAACCTGAAAAATCACAAGAACATAGTAAACAACAAATTGAGATGCTTAATTTTGATGATCCACAAGCAAAACGGATTGGGGAACAACTCGAAACCTATCTTGAGAAACAAATACCTGAGATTGATATCATTCTTAAGCCAGTCGCGATTGAAGAGAAAATCGACAAAGAACAATCATCACGATATGCGATGACTTTGACTGGATGGATGCCAGATTATCCAGGACCGCTAGCCTATTTAAATCAGTTCGTCTCAGACAATCCTTTAAATTCGGTGAATTACCAATCCAAGGTATACGACCAGACAGTTGAAAAAGCAAGAAAAGAAAAAGAGATAAAACGAAAACAAGCACTCTATCATCGAGCCGAAGAACGGTTAATCCATCAGGATGCTGTCGTCGTTCCTTTGTATCAGACGACTGAGAAATTATATGTTTCTGATACGATTCAAGGAATTGAAGTACCGATTTATGGACCGGAATACCTACTCCGCTCGATGAAAATTTTAAAATAATCACTTAACTGGGACCATTATTTCTTAAGGTCCCAGTCTTTTTTGAAAAAATATTTAGAAAAATCGGATAAAAGGTTTGCAAAATTATCAGAACATTGTAAACTATTTGTAACGAAGGGTTTGATTCGAATATAGTAATTCTTTTTTTTTCGGTCAAAAACCTGACAGTATCATTTTTTTTAGAAACCTAGGGGGGTCATCGTAACATGAAGAAGAAAAGCTTTGCTTTAGCTACATCGGTAGCACTCGTATCAAGTGCGTTCCTCGCAGCTTGTTCGACAACGGATTCAGGCGACAAATCGGGCGACACAGGTTCAAGCAAAAAATCAAATGATCAAACACTTAACTTGATCGAAGGTTCGGATATCCCGACACTCAACCCGACGACTTCAACAGACTCAGTTTCATTTAACGTATTGAACAACACGATGGAAGGTCTTTACCGTCTTGATGACAAGCAGCAGCCGACTCCGGGTATCGCTGAAAGTCACACGGTTTCCGATGACAAATTAACATACACGTTCAAATTACGTGATGCGAAATGGTCTGACGGTACACCAATCACGGCAAAAGACTTTGAATATGCATGGAAAGAAGTTCTTAATCCAGAGAACGCTTCACAGTATGCATATGTCTTCTACAATATCGAAGGTGCAGAAGAGTACAACACGAAGAAAGGTGATCGTGATGCTATCGGCGTTAAAGCAGTCGATGACAAAACGCTCGAAGTTAAACTAAAAGCACCTGCAGATTACTTCCTCGGACTCACTGGATTCGGACCATTCATGCCGAAATCAGAAGAACTCTCGAAGAAAATCGGGAAAGACTTCGGTTCGACTGCAGATAAATCGCTGTACAACGGACCATTCAAGTTAACAGAATGGACACGTGAGCAAGGCTGGAAAATGGTTAAAAACGATAACTACTGGGATAAAGATGCCGTTAAACTCAAAACGATCAACGTTAAGGTCGTTAAAGAGACAGCGACAGGCGTTAACTTATATGAAAAAGGCGACATCGATCGTACAGGTCTAACTTCTGAGTTCGTTGCCCAGTACAAAGACAATAAAGAGTTCAAAACAAAAGGTGAATCAACGATCTTCTACCTTTACCTCAACACAAAGGTAAAAGCACTTGATAACGAAAAAATCCGTCGCGCAATCGACATGGGTTACAACAAAAAAGGAATCACGGATGTCATCCTTGCAAACGGATCACTTCCAGCAAACTACCTCGTACCAAAAGATTTCGCGAAAGATGCTGACGGAAAAGATTTCCGCGACAAGTATCCGGCATTCAACGAATACAATGCCGATGAAGCGAAAAAACTTTGGAAAGAGGGTCTCAAAGAAATCGGTCAAAAATCGGTTGATCTTGAGCTCTTGAACTATGACAGCGACGACTCGAAAAAAATCGGTGAGTTCTTGAAAGGGGAACTTGAGAAAAACCTTCCAGGTATGAAGGTTACAATCAAGCAACAACCATTCAAAAACAAACTTGATCTTGAAAACAAAGGTGACTTCCAGTTCTCACTCGCAGGATGGGGTCCTGACTACCAAGATCCAATGACGTTCCTCGATCTCTTCGTCACGGGTGGACCATACAACCGTGGTAAATGGTCGGACAAAGAGTACGATAAACTCATCAAAGATGCACAAACTCAAACAGATGCAGCAAAACGTTGGTCTGAACTACAAGAAGCTGAAAAAATCCTTCTTGATTCAGCAGCAATCTCACCTGTTTATCAGCGTGGACGTGCATTCCTCGTTAAACCATACGTTAAAGGAGTCGTCGAGCATAACTTCGGCGCAGACTTCTCATACAAATGGGCTTCGATCGAAGGAAAATAAGCAAAATAAAAACGGCTTCCGAATCAAATCGGAAGCCGTTTTTTTATCTGTGACATATAAAAAAGACCGGGACATCACGGTCTTTCGCGTAGAGGATGAATTATCTTTTTACTTTCGCACGTTTCCGTTGTAAGCCCATTGCCTTTTCAATCTTCGCAAGTTTTTTTGCAGCGACTGCTTCTGCGCGATCACGTCCAGCGTCGAGAATCTGATCAAGCTCTTCAGAATCAATCAATTCATAATAGCGCTGTTGAATCGGTTCGAGTTCCGCAATGATCGCTTCCGCAACATCTGCTTTAAATGTTCCATAATTCGAGCCTTCGTATTTTGCTTCAAGAGCTGGAATCGAGATACCAGCGAGTAGGGAGTAGATCTCAAGTAAATTCGACACACCTGGTTTGTTTTCTCGATCGAATTTTACGATACCTTCTGAGTCTGTGACAGCTGATTTCACTTTTTTACGAATGACATCTGGTGCGTCAAGCATTGAAATGAAGCCTTTCGGATTCTGATCAGATTTTGACATCTTTTTATCTGGTGTCGTCAAACTCATGATTCGAGCTCCTGATTCAGCAATGATTGGTTCTGGTAATGTGAACGTCTCATAATAGCGGCTATTAAATCGTTGCGCTAAATCCCGCGTTAACTCAATATGTTGTTTTTGATCGTCACCGACCGGAACGAGTTCCGCGTCGTAGAGTAGGATATCAGCTGCCATGAGTGTCGGGTAGACGAACAACCCTGCACCAATCCGTTCTTTTCCTTGTGATTTATCTTTATATTGCGTCATGCGTTCTAGTTCACCCATACCGGAAAGACATGTCAACATCCAGCCGAGTTGCGCGTGCGCTTTGACTTCTGATTGAACGAAAATCGTTGATTTTTCTGGGTTCAGACCACTTGCGATATAAAGAGCAGCAAGGGCGCGTGTATTGTTCATCAGTTCAACACGATCGATATCGACCGTGATCGAATGCAGGTCGACGACGCAATAATACGCATCATGACCATCCTGTAAGTTCACGAAGTGCTTCATGGCACCTAAGTAATTTCCGAGTGTGACCGTTCCTGTTGGTTTGATACCTGAGAAAATCGTTTTCATAATGAAATCCCTCCAAATAATAAAATCAAAATAAAAAACGCCCCTTGAAAATCAAGGGACGAGTCATCGCGTTGCCACCCAAGTTGCTATTTACATAGCCGCTCAATTTGCTGTAATGGGCAAACCCATCTGACTCTACTTGATTCGAATCAGCCACTCGAAAGTCCATTCACTTAGGCATCACCTGTCCATTTTCAGCACCATGGACTCTCTGAGAGGAATGGATCTAAGTTACTACTCTTTGTCGTCGTGTTTTCTTGTTTGATTAGCTTGAGTTTACCATACCTTAGGTAGAGCGTCACGTTGATTTCGTTTAAAAATATGAGATGATAAGTGAGACGACGATGAAGATGATACCGCTTGAGACATAGGGTTTCGTCCGTGCTGAAGCACGGCGTTGCTTTTTACGAAGCACTTCTTCCTCTTCGTCCTCGTCTTCGTAATAATCTCCGTCAATCTCTCGCAACTTTGCTTCCCGCTGCTTTTTGAATCCAGCTGTCATGCCGCGGAAGAAGCCGTTAGCAGACATGTTCGAGAAGAATCCTACTGCAATTAACAAGAATCCTGCTATGAATAAACCACCAGACAGATGATACAAGATGCTGTGTGTTGAATCCGTCATAGTTGCCCAAATCGTGTAAAGCAGAACAAGAATGACCGCAATGATGACCGGTCGGAAATACGTCGATCGCATGAAAATCCCCCTTTACGTACATAGATATTCTTAGTATACGAAACTTTTAATGCTGTTACGAATCGGTAACAAACGAATGATGCAAAATAGCAAATAGTGTGACTATTCACTTGACGTTAATGCTATTCTCACATAAAATCAATTTATCACTTCGTTTAAGTTTTTGAAACTAGGTCAATGCATTTTGGGGAATACATTGCAGTTTCGACGGGACGTTATTGATGTCATAGGCATTATGGCAACTTGAAAATTGAAAAGGAGATGACTTACCGATGAAGAAAAAAACAGTCGGTCTCGCTTTATCAGTCATGCTTGCAGGAAGCGCAGTGCTTGCTGGATGTTCGACAGGTGGTGGAGACAAAGATTCAGGTTCGACAGACGGCAAGAAAAATCTACGTTTAACGGACACTTCGGATATCACGACAGTGGATCCAGCAAAAGCTACAGATTCCGTCGCTTTCAACATGATCGGAAACACGATGGAAGGTCTTTATCGTTTAGACAAAGACGGAAAAGCCATTCCAGCACTTGCAGAAAAAACAGATATCTCAAGCGACAATTTGACGTATACGTTCACACTTCGTGATTCGAAATGGTCAGACGGTTCACCCGTCAAAGCACAAGATTTTGAATTTGCGTGGAAACGTGCTGCTGATCCAAAAACAGGTTCTAGTTACTCATACATCTTTGACACGTTAAAAAACGGCTCTGATGTCACGCAAGGTAAAAAACCTGTTGATGAACTCGGCGTTAAAGCGATCGATGATAAAACGTTAGAAGTAAAACTCGAGCGTCCAGCTCCGTATTTCCTCTCACTGACATCGTTCGGTACGTATACACCAATCAGTGAAGACTTCTACAAGAAAAACGAGAAAGACTTCTCGCTTAAACCAGAAAAATTGCTTTATAACGGGCCTTTCGTTTGGGAATCTTGGAAAACGGATTCAAAACGTGTTCTGAAGAAAAACGATAACTACTGGGATAAAGATGCTGTCAAACTCGACGAAGTCACGATTAGTGTCGTTAAAGATACGTCAACAGTCGCAAACTTGTATGATTCAAACGAAATCGATTACGCAGGTCTAACTTCAGAGCAAGTTGAAGCTTACAAATCGAAACCTGAATTCAAGACAGCGCTTCGCTCTTCGATCGCTTACTTGAAATTCAACAACGAAGATAAAACGATGAAAAATGTCGATGCGCGTAAAGCAATCGCTCGTGCGATCGATCCAAAAGGGATCACGGATACGCTTCTTGCGAACGGTTCGATTCCAACAACAAGCTTCATTCCAAAAGACTTCGTCAAAGATGCATCAGGCAAAGACTACACGAGCGACATCAACTGGTTCGACCGTGACGCGAAAGAAGCAGCAGATCTTTGGAAAAAAGCAAATGGCGATAAGAAAACGACGATTGAATTGCTTTCGTTCGATAGTGAAGATGCGAAGAAAATCGGTGAGTACATGAAAGGTCAAATCGAGAAGAATCTTCCGAACGTCACGGTTTCGATCAAACAACAGCCGTTCAAGAACAAACTCGATCTTGAAACAAAAGGAGATTATCAAATCTCTTACTCACTTTGGGGTCCAGATTATCAAGATCCAATGTCTAACCTGTCCATCTTCGAATCAACGAACAGCCAAAATGACGTGAAGTACAAATCAGCTGCGTATGATAAATTATTAAACGCGGCAAACGATGAGTCAGACTTGACGAAGCGTTTAGATTTGTTCAAACAAGCTGAGGCGCAATTGATTGAAAAAGATCAGGCCATCGCACCAATCTATCAAGCGGGTTCTGCATACTTGAGCCGTCCGACGGTCAAAGATTTCAACCGTCAATTGTTCGGAGCAGATTTCCAATACAAATATGTTGATGTGAAGTAATCGAGAACGGGAGCGTCCCTAAGTCAGTTCGGGTGCGCTCCTGTTTTATACTACTTTGAATGAACGGAAACTCATTTTTAGCGGAAATGTGAAATTTTCGTAAAAAAGTGGTTCTAATTACTTTGTTAGCAAAGTATAATGGAATCAAACGAAAAATTCTGACTATTGGACGACGTTAAAAAAGCGTCTGATCGAACATCGAATCAAAGCACAATTAAAAAGAATTTTAAATTTTTATAACAAAATTCTTGAATGTTCCGACAATTGTGGGTCATACTGATTTTATTGATGTTTCGAAAAAAACAGAAAATCTTTATAGGGGGTGCCATCTTATGGGCCGTTATTTAGCTCAACGCCTGGTTTACGGCGTATTGACGTTTTTACTCATCGCTTCGTTCACTTTCTTCCTGATGGATCTGCTACCAGGTTCACCATTCCAGAACCAGGAGAAACTTTCTCCTGAACAGTTGAATATCCTTCGGGATAAGTACAATTTGAATGATCCACTACCACAACGCTATGCAGCGTACATGGTTAACTTATTCCAAGGAGACCTTGGTGTATCGTTCAAATATGACAGCCGTCCAGTTACAGATTTAATTTCTGAACGAATTGGACCATCGGCTCAACTTGGAGTTCAAGCACTCGTACTTGGTGTACTCTTAGGTCTCGTACTTGGTGTAGTTGCTGCACTTCGTCACAACACAGTTGTCGACTACGGAGCAATGTTCATCTCGGTTCTCGGGATTTCAGTACCATCTTTCGTATTCGCCTCACTCCTTCAGTATTATGTCGGCGTGAAATGGGGCGCTTTGCCAGTAGCGTTCTGGGAAAGTCCGGCGCATACGATTCTACCAACGATTTCGTTGTCTCTTGGGGTCACCGCCTCGATTGCCCGATTCGTAAGGACGGAAATGCTTGAGGTTACAGGTCAGGATTACGTCACGTTAGCTAAAGCAAAAGGCCTAGATGGTCAATCAATCACTTGGAAACACATGGTTCGGAATGCATTGATTCCAGCTATTACGATTCTTGGACCTATGACTGCTGCATTGATTACAGGTACATTTGTCATCGAAAAAATCTTTGCTGTACCTGGGCTTGGTGAGTTGTTCGTATCGTCAATCACACAAAATGACTATACAGTTATCATGGGTACGACGCTGTTCTTCTCAGCAATCTTCATTCTCATGATTTTAATCGTCGACTTGCTATACGGTGTCGTTGATCCACGGATTCGTTTGGGGGGTAGTAAATAATGGCTGAACAAAATTCAAATGCAAAAGCGGAACAGTTCGATTCATCATTGTTTCAACAAGTTGAGTTCAATGAACAAGCCGGTGAACGAATTGCCGGTAAAAGCTTAAACTTTTGGCAGGATGCTTGGATGCGCTTGCGTAAAAACAAAGCAGCGATCATTTCTCTTGTCTTGATCATCGTGATTGCCATCATGTCATTAGCGGGTCCTGCAATCTCTGGTAAAGATGCTTATACCCAAACAATCACTCAAGCTAAACTTCCACCTAAAGTAACAGGATTAGAGTGGGCTGGCTTTGATGGTATGGCAACACTTGGTGAGACACCAATCGATTTTTATAAACAAAAACAAGTAAAAGAAAATTATTGGTTTGGTACGGACCACCTTGGTCGTGATCTTTGGTCACGTGTCTGGGAAGGGACTAAAATTTCACTCTTCATCGGTTTGATGGCAGCGCTTATTGACGTTCTCGTCGGTGTCACATACGGTGGTATTTCAGCTTATTACGGCGGTCGCGTCGATAATATCATGCAACGGATCGCGGAAATCCTGACAGGGGTACCGAACTTAATCCTGATCATCCTCTTCATCTTGATTCTTGAACCAGGAATCACGACGATCATCCTCGCGATGACGATTACTGGTTGGATCGGGATGAGTCGACTCGTTCGTGGTCAGATCCTGAAACTAAAGAACCAAGAATTCGTTCTCGCAGCACGTACACTTGGTGCTTCTAGCGCACGTTTAGTCTTCAAGCATTTGATTCCAAATACCTTGGGTACAATCATCATCTCGCTCATGTTCACGATTCCTGGGGCAATCTTCTTCGAAGCTTTCCTAAGCTTCATCGGTCTTGGGCTTGCACCACCGCAACCGTCGCTTGGTACACTGATCAATGAAGGGTACAAAGAACTTAAGACGTTTCCTTTCTTGCTCGTCGTTCCATCGACAGTGCTCGTACTCCTCATGATCAGCTTCAACATGTTGGCAGATGGATTACGTGATGCGTTCGATCCACGTCTACGTCGCTAACAAATATTAGATTAGAGAGGAGCTCATCCAAAATGGAAACAATCTTGTCAGTCCGCGACCTGAATGTCGCTTTCCATACGTACGCCGGGACGGTTCAAGCCGTCCGCGGAGTATCGTTCGATTTAAAAAAAGGTGAAACACTCGCAATCGTTGGTGAGTCCGGTTCTGGTAAATCGGTTACTTCAAAAGCCATCATGCGTCTGATTCCAAATCCGCCAGGTGAAATCACAAAAGGTGAGATCTTATTCGAAGGTCGCGATTTGGTTAAGCTTTCCGATAAAGAAATGCAAAAAGTACGCGGTCGTGATATCGCAATGATCTTCCAAGATCCAATGACATCACTTAACCCGACAATGACGATCTACAAACAGATTGCCGAAGGTTTAAAACGTCACCAAGGATTGACAGGTGATGCTGCTAAAAAACGTACGCTTGAATTACTGACGCTTGTAGGGATTCCAAACCCAGAAGCACGTCTGAAACAATATCCACACCAATTGTCTGGTGGGATGCGTCAACGGATCGTCATCGCAATCGCACTTGCTTGTAATCCGAAAGTCTTGATTGCCGATGAGCCGACGACAGCACTCGATGTTACGATTCAAGCGCAAATCCTCGAGTTGTTGAAAGACATTCAACAAAAAACGGGTACAGCGATCATCTTCATCACGCACGATTTAGGCGTCGTAGCGAATATGGCCGATCGTGTAGCGGTCATGTATGCAGGTAAATTAATTGAGAAGGGTACAGTCGATGAGATTTTCTACGAGCCACGTCATCCATATACTTGGGGACTCCTTGGTTCAATGCCACGTCCATCGGATGACCGTTCACAAGATTTACCGGCGATTCCAGGAACACCACCTAACTTACTTCATCCACCAGTCGGTGACGCGTTTGCACCACGAAATAAATATGCAATGAAGATTGATTTTGAAAAAGAACCTCCTTTCTTCAAAATTACAGATACTCACGAAGCGGCGACATGGTTGCTCCACCCACAAGCACCGTATGTTGAGCCACCACTTGCAATTCGGGATCTGGCGTTGAAATACCGCCCAGATAGCGTATTCGCGAAATCGCTTCTGAAAGGCGGTCTGAAATAATGGAAAACCGTAATAAATTACTTGAAGTAAAAAACTTGAAGCAACACTTCAACATTGGACGCGGACGTGTCGTTAAAGCGGTTGATGGTTTATCATTCGATATCTATGAAGGCGAAGTACTTGGTCTTGTAGGTGAATCGGGTTGTGGTAAATCAACGACTGGTCGCTCAATCATCGGATTGTATGAGGCGACAGACGGCGAAGTCATGTTCAAAGGTGAAAACGTTCATGGTAAAAAGTCGCGTAAAGATAAACTGAAGTTCAACCGTGCGATGCAAATGATTTTCCAAGACCCTTATGCGTCACTTAACCCACGGATGACAGTCGGTGATATCATCGCTGAGGGAATTGATATTCATGGTCTAGCAAAGTCGAAAGACGAGCGGAATAACCGTGTGTACGATTTACTCGAAACAGTTGGTTTGACGAAAGAACATGCGAGCCGTTACCCACACGAGTTCTCGGGTGGTCAGCGTCAACGGATTGGAATCGCGCGTGCGCTTGCTGTAGAACCGGACTTCATCATCGCGGATGAGCCAATCTCGGCACTTGACGTATCGATTCAAGCGCAGGTCGTCAACTTGATGAAAAAACTGCAGCGTGACCGTAGTTTGACTTACTTGTTCATCGCCCACGACTTATCGATGGTAAAATATATCTCGGATCGTATCGGTGTTATGTACCAAGGTCACCTCGTTGAACTATGTAGTGCGGATCGCTTATATGAGAATCCGGTCCATGCTTATACGAAATCGCTCTTGTCTGCGATTCCTCTTCCGGATCCAGAGCACGAGCGTACACGTAAGCGGATCGTTTATGATCGTCCGACGAGTGGACCTGTTGGTAAATCAGATGAAGATTCAAGCATTCCACCACTTCGTGAAATCGAACCAGGTCATTTTGTTTCGATGACGGATGCAGAACTGGAAGCATATCAAGCGCAACTCGTATAATTGTTTAAAACAAAAGGCATTTCCACGATCAACGTGGAAATGCCTTTTAATTTTCTGATGCAATTCGTGGAAGATGCGCGAAGCGATGAACGACAGAATCAATCGCATCAAGACGGCGCATGGCTTCATCAAAATCGATTTTTTCATAGTGATGTAGTCCGCCTGGTTGTTCTTCCAGCGTATCCGCATCGTGCACAAGTTGTTGAAGTGGTGTCCGGTTGATTGCACCAGGTGGAAGATACGAATCCGTATGCAAAAGAACGGCAAGTGCGATTTCTTTGGCGCGTGCTGGTTCTTCACCAAGGCGAATCAAAAGTTTATGGGCGCGTTCAGCCCCTTTAATGGCATGAATATCATTTTGACGATAGAGATCATAGTTCCAAGTGCCATCGGTATACCATTCGTAATGCCCGATGTCATGGAGGAGTGCAGCTTTCGTAGCTGTATCCGCATCTAAACCTCGCTTCGTAGCGAGCGTCAGAGCGCGTTCAGCTACTGAAATCGCATGATTCAAGCCAGAACGGGATAAATATTTTTGAGCGATCGGATGATCGAGAATAGTGACGAGTGTTAATGACATGAATGAAAAACTCCTTCCTGAGCGTTGATATTTCTATACACTCTACAGAAAATTGAAAGAAATTGCAACTATTTTTCATTACTTAATCGACAATCTCACATATTTAATTGTTTAAAGTAGGAATAGATTTTTGATATACGTGGTATAATTACTAATGTAGAAGATGATTATTTTGCTTTCGTAGGTTGTTAGTTCTGTTTCGGACCGATTGGGGTGTCGGAATATGAAAGAACGTGACAAAAAGAAAAAGCTGAAGAAGCGCCTTTTGCGGGATATTTTAGAGAAAAAACTAAAAGAAATGAAACTTCCTAAAGCAAAAGAAACGATTTCTCAGCCATTTGATCACACGCCAGCTTGTTAAAGCCACGTGGTGGCTTTAACAAGCTTTTTTACGAAAAGTTCTTTCATCTTTATAAAAAAGCTAGGTTTTCTGCTTTATTAGATGTAAACTGTCAAGTAATAGAACCATCATCGATATCTATGTATTCACTTAGGTGTTAAATGATGTTAAATCAGGGGGAGGATGTTTTTCAATGGTAACACTCTATACTTCACCAAGTTGTACTTCTTGTCGGAAAGCACGCGCGTGGCTTGAAGAACATGAAATCCCGTTCGTAGAACGTAATATTTTTTCAGAACCATTATCGCTCGATGAAATCAAACAGATTCTTCGAATGACGGAAGATGGAACGGACGAGATTATCTCAACGCGTTCAAAAGTCTTCTCGAAACTCGATGTTTCCGTTGAAAACTTATCGTTGCAGCACCTATACGATTTAATTCAAGAATATCCTGGATTATTGCGTCGTCCGATTTTGATTGACGAAAAACGTCTTCAAGTAGGATATAACGAGGATGAAATCCGTCGATTCTTACCACGCAAGGTGCGTACATTCCAACTTTTGGAAGCACAGCGTCTTGTAAACGAGTAATTTTAAAAAGCACGCTGCTTCGTGAGCAGTGTGCTTTTTGTTACCGATAAAAAAGGTTAAAATAAAGATAACAAAGGAATAGAAATATATCCTTCGGATTCGAAAGTATGAATCCAAGTCATGTCCTCGTTCGTATTCTAGATAAGGAACGAGAAGAAAGGAGTGGACAGATTGAAAATCGAACGCGTCAATGACAATACGGTCAAGTTCTTCATCACTTATACTGACATCGAACGCCGTGGTTTTGCCCGAGATGAAATTTGGTATAATCGGGAACGGGGAGAACAGTTATTCTGGCAGATGATGGACGAAGCGAATGAAAAAGAGTCCATCTCCTTCGAAGGTCCACTATGGA
This sequence comes from Exiguobacterium sp. UBA3968, assembly GCF_002385115.1. Classification (NCBI taxonomy): domain Bacteria; kingdom Bacillati; phylum Bacillota; class Bacilli; order Caryophanales; genus Exiguobacterium; species Exiguobacterium sp. UBA3968. The sequence continues at coordinate 1,396,073 of NZ_DGCW01000005.1, read as the reverse complement.
TACAAGTGCAAGCTTTTGAAAAAGGTCTTGAAGTCACTGTAACGATCGCAAAAAATGCAGTCGATGGTGAGCAAGTCGATGAAGACGAACTCGATTCACTTTTACGATCAGCGATGTCTGAGACAGAAGATAAAGATACAGAATTAAGCCAGGATGTCTTATTCGAAACTCATGATTTCGAGCATATCATTGCGCTTAGTCAATATGCGAATGCTCCTGTCTTCGCAGAACTTGAAACAGCGCTTTACCAAAAGGATGGACTCTATCTACTACATGTTCATTTCGAAGATGATGTGAATGTAGAAGCACAAGAAAATGTCATGAGTTTAATTGCCGAATATCTTCATTTCAGCGAACAAACGATTCATCCTGTCGCTGAATATGGAAAACAAATCATTGCTTCAGACGTCTTTGCCTTTATTCGGAAATACTTTCCGAATTAAAGGAACTAAAAGTGCGAGTAAAAGGAGGATCACGAATCGTGATACCTCCTTTTATTCTGACATTAAGTGAGGGTATAACCACCGTCTACGATAAGGGCTTGCCCATTGATGTAACTCGCTTTATTCGAGAGTAAGAAACAAACGACTTCTGCGATTTCAGAAGGTTGTGCAGGTTCGCCACGAAGATGATGCTTCATCGCAAGATCAAACTTATCTTTCCCGCCATATAATGCGTGGCTCAATGATGTGTCGACCGGTCCCGGACAAATGGCATTAAAACGATACTTGCCATGGAAGCGGGCAGCGTATGTCTTTGTCAGTGTCAATAAAGCGCTCTTAGACGATGCATAGGGTAAGAGCATGGCGGGAAACTTGACGTGACCGACGATCGCGCTATTATTGACGATAGAGGCACCTTTTGAGAAACGTTTCGTCGCGAGCTGGATGATTCGTTCAGGGGCATGATAATTCACTTGGAACACTTCTTTTTGTTGATCGGAGATTCTCTCGGGTGCGACGGGTTTTCCAAATGTCCCTGCATTATTAAAAATCCCGTCGATTTCTGGAAAATCTTCGAGTGTTTCTTCAAAGAACCTGTCGATGGCAGAGGAATCAGTCAAGTCGACAGGGAAGAAATATAAACGTCCTTCTCCGCTAGATTCAAGAGAAGCTCCTTTGTCTTGATTACGACCAATGGCAAGAACGGTATGACCTTCTCGAATCAGTTGGAGGGCAGTTGCTTCTCCGATTCCACTTGTTGCACCAGTAATGATATACGTACCCATTTAAACGCTTCCTTTCTGTCATGAGTTCTTAACTACAATTTTTACAACATACATAAAAGGAGGGGGATTCATGCTACGACGTGTACAACTTCTCATGACCCTCATCTTGACCATCGGTTTAATCGCCTTTTTATCCTACTATTGGAGTGTCTATATGGTAGGCTGGCTGTCCATCGTCATCATTTTGGTCGTCATGAGCGTGTTCGTCATCATTTTGCTTGAAAATCGTAACCCAGAACGAACACTCGTCTGGGCACTTGTCATGATGGCACTACCTGTTGTCGGCGTGTTTGTTTATTTTACGTTTGGTCAGAACTACCGCCGGAAACGAATGTTTCGATTGAAAGCAATGCTTGATGAAGAGTCTTATATTAAATACCGTACCCAGTTTAAAACAGCAGTACACCAATCAGTGTTCCAAGAAGGACGTTATGGAAAAGTTGTCACACTTATCGATTCGATCAGTCGACTTCCGATTTCGTATAATACACATACAAGAATTTTGACGAATGGTCAGGAGAAATTTCCGATTCTTTTAGAAGAGATTCGTCAAGCACAACATCATATCCATTTGGAATACTATATCGTACGGGATGACGAGCTCGCATTGCAGTTACAGGAAGTATTGATTGAAAAGGCACAACAAGGAATTGAAGTCCGTTTTCTTTATGATGCCGTCGGGTGTTTTTCGACAGATAAGCATTATTTCAAGAAGATGCAGGATGCAGGTGTTGAAGTTCGGGCATTTTTCCCTGTCGTATTACCGTTCATTTCGAGTAAGTCTAACTACCGAAATCATCGGAAGATCGTTGTCATTGATGGAACAGTTGCTTTTACGGGTGGAATTAACGTTGGGGACGAGTATATCGGTCGCGATCAGCATTTTGGATTTTGGCGTGATACGCATCTTCTTGTACGCGGAGAAGCTGTTTCTGAACTTCAATTGATTTTCCTCCAAGACTGGTACTATATGACGGGGGAACGCCTGTTTACACCGTTTTATATGGAACCACTGGAATATGTCGATGAAGCAACGGGAGGCGTTCAAATCATTGCCAGTGGACCTGATGAGCCACATGAGGCAATGAAGTCACTTTACTTCGGACTCATCACAGAAGCGCGTGAATCTGTTTACATTGCATCTCCATATTTAATACCAGATGAAGATTTGATGACAGCACTAAAGACAGCCGCTATGTCTGGAATTGATGTTCGTATTCTTCTGCCAAGCTTTCCGGATCATAAAATCGTATTTTATGCGAGTCGCTCTTACTTTGATGATTTACTCCAGGCTGGTGTGAAAATCTATGAGTATAACAAAGGATTCATGCATTCGAAAGTCATCGTCGTGGATGACGCCATCGCAACGATTGGAACAGCGAATATGGATTTACGGAGTTTTCATTTGAATTTCGAGGTAAATGCTTTTTTATACGGAACAAATTCGGTACATCAATTAACACGTGATTTTTATGAGGATTTTAGCCAGTCTACACAAGTTGATGCTGATTTGTTTCATCGTCGTCCATTACGCCGCCGTTTAGTTGAATCAATTTCACGCTTATTCTCACCGCTACTCTAGTAAAAGGGGACGATGCTGATGTTTGAAGCCATTGATGGGTCAGGTAAACGCATTCTGATTCATAGGTTTTCTGTCCATGAATTAAAAGCGATGTCCTTACGTTGTCCGTATTGTCTGAAGCCATTGCGCGTCAGGCAGGGACGACGACCACATTTTGCACATATCTCAGCATGTTCAGGAGAAAGTAGCTTACATGTATCTTGGAAACGACGAATTGCAGATTCGTTGATGAATGCAGGCGTTCGCGTCGAGACCGAATGGACGATTGGACAGCGACGCTTCGACCTGTGGATTCCGGAAAAAGAGATTGGGATTGAAATTCAGCGTTCTCCGATGTCGGCAGATGAATGGATTAGACGAGCAAGACTTGATGCGAAACAAGGACAAACGGTTCGTTGGATTGGGTTTCATCCGTCACATGGTGTCACATTTCGTTTACAAGGATGGATGCGTCAAGCCTTCTTAGAAAATGAGTATTTGGACTTGATTGTTGACAATCAAATCCGACGGTTTCGACATCCGCTCCCTTTTGCGAAACATTATGTCTATTGTACCGTTCAATCCCTTTCATTATCCGACTTCCTTTCGACAGAACTTCCGTCATTTCCTCGGAAATTTTCAATGGCTCGATGGCAAGGAATCGTCTTGCGCTATCGACAGCGTCCTTTTTATCCTTCGTTACCTCCACGAATGCTTAAACTTCCATTATATGAGGCAGGGTTTCATCTTCTGAATCTGCCGTCATCGGTCTTTCTTCCGATCAGTCACTTATTATCGTATCCCGTTCATCCTTTTGAGTTTCAAATGGCAGTCTTTTTGCGGTTAAAAGGGGTTTATTCCTCTACTGCTTTAGAACAAGCCGTCTTTCATTTACTTCATCGATTGGATATACCGTTTGAACGACCGATGATCGATTTACTTATCACGGAATGGTTAGAGCGGATCGAGGAGGCGAATCGGCTGTTTTAGCAGGAGCACTTCGATTGTTTGTCGAAAAGAAAACAGGTATAACTGAATTAAAGGAGTGAGGGAAATGGCAGAAGTATTAACACGTCAAGATGTTGACGTTTCAGAAACTTGGAATCTAGAATCGATTTATGCATCAAACGAAGCGTGGGAAGAAGAATTTGAATCGGTGAAAGCGATGCTTCCATTACTCGTCGAGTATAAGGGTCGTCTTGGACAAAGTGCGGATACGCTCTATGAAGGGTTACAGTTACGAGACGAAGTCTCAAGACGTCTTTATAAGCTCTATACATACGCGCACATGCGTTATGACGAAAATACAGCGGATAGCTTCTATCAAGCCATGAACGACCGTGCTCGGACGCTTGCGTCACAAATCGGAGCCACACTTGCTTTCATGACACCGGAATTGTTAGCTGTACCTGAAACAACGATAGAAGCGTATCTTAATGAGAATGCAGACCTTGCGATGTACCGTCATGCATTTGATGAGTTGAACCAAGAACGCGAGCATGTGTTGACGGAAGCGGAAGAAGCGATTCTAGCGAAGGCGGGAGAAGTTCTCGGTCAATCCGGTACGACATTCGGTATGCTGAATAATGCAGATTTGACATTCCCGAAAATTAAGGGGGAAGACGGGGAAGAGACAGAATTGACACATGGTCGTTTCATCACATTCCTTGAATCATCTGATCGTTCGGTGCGTGAAGCCGCATTTAAAGCGATGTACGGAACGTATGCGAAATACACGAATACGCTCGCCTCAACTCTTGCTGGGTCAGTTAAGAAAGACAACTTCTATGCAGATGTTCGGAAGTTCCCTTCGGCACGCGCGGCAGCCTTACATGGTAATGCAATCCCTGAATCCGTTTATGATGGGTTGGTTGAAGCGGTACATGAGCACTTACCATTGCTTCATCGCTATGTTGCCTTACGTAAACGGGTCCTCGGTCTTGATGAGTTACACATGTACGATATGTATACCCCCCTCGTTTCTGAGGTCGAGATGAAGGTCTCTTATGAAGAAGCGAAACAATTGATGGTCGAAGGGCTCGCGCCGCTTGGAGCAGAATATAAACATATTCTCGAAGAAGGGTTGTCTGAGCGCTGGGTTGATGTCCGGGAAACGCGTGGTAAACGGAGTGGAGCATACTCTTCTGGTGCTTACGATACACAACCATTCATTTTGATGAACTGGCAAGATAACATCAATAATCTTTTTACGCTCGCACATGAATTCGGACATTCGGTTCATAGCTACTACACGCGGAAATCTCAACCATATCCATATGGCGATTATTCAATCTTCGTCGCTGAAGTCGCTTCAACGACAAATGAAGCGTTGTTAAACGACTATCTATTGAAGAAAGTGACGGATCGTAAAGAAAAACTTTATCTATTAAACAATCAACTTGAAACATTCCGCGGAACATTGTTCCGACAAACGATGTTCGCTGAGTTCGAACATGCGATTCATGATGCGGCGCGTCTTGGACAATCGTTGACACCAGAATTCTTGACGTCAACGTATTATGCCTTGAATCAAAAATACTTCGGAGAAGAGATTGTATTAGATGAAGAGATTGGTTTGGAGTGGGCTCGGATTCCACACTTCTATTACAATTACTATGTCTATCAGTATGCAACAGGCATTTCGGCGGCGGCTGCTTTGACGGATCAAATCCTAGAAGAAGGACAACCAGCTGTAGAACGTTACATCAATAATTTCTTAAAAGCGGGATCAAGCGATTATCCAATCGAAGTACTAAAAGCTGCTGGTGTTGATATGACAACAAAAGCACCAGTTGAAGCAGCACTTCGTCAATTTGAACGTGTCCTAGATGAATTCGAAGCGTTATTAGCAGAGTGACATCTTTGTGACAAAGTGAACAAAGTGTGGAAAAGAAAAAAGACTCACGGTATACTTATATTGTGAAGAGGGTCACATTCCCCAGTCGATTCTCTTTTTCCCCCATCCAATGGTCAAAAGAAGAAGTCCTTCTCGTCATGAAGGACTTCTTCTTTTTCTATGAGTGAATACCAAAAAAGGACAGTGAAGCTTGCTCCACTGTCCTTTTTGTATTAAGCATGTGCTGAATCTTTTAAATGACGCCATACTTTTCCATCACAGTACGATAGAGAAGCACATTTCTGTTGTAAGACCAGTTTTTTTAGTTCGTGTTCAACCTGGGATTCAGGAGCGTCATAAATAAAGGCGATTTCAGCCGTAGTTGCTGTTTCATACCGTCTCAAGAATTGTTCAAGTGGTGGCTTCGATTGTTTTTCAATCGTATGATCTAGCAGTTCACTTAAGATCGAAACATAGACCAAATACTCATAAGGTCCTTCTGCCTTAATGGCTTCCTCATCTCCAACGAAAGCGAGTGTCGGAAGAATTCGGACATCCCATTCCGTGACCAGTTCAGTCTCTTTCTCGAGCATTTGCTGAATCGTGTCCGACGAGACATCACGGTGGAATTCATCTAAATCCAGACCATACTCTGTCAATGCTTCGGCTAACCGCATCAATGATGGACGGCTGTAAGCACTCTCACCTTCGACATTATGAAGCATCCGAAGGCGTCGCATGAACCGCATACCAAACGTTTTTCCTTGAAGCTCGATTGCTTTTAGGATGACGAGTGGTGACATATCGCACGCGGAACGTGAAGGAGCACAAGGAATCGTAGCAATCGTGCGGAGACGAAAAAGATGACCATATTCTAGCTCTAATTTCTTGAGAACGGGTATCAACCGTAAACCGTCCGTTTGTGTCACATCTAAAAAATGATAGATTTCCAGAGGTTTCGTCGGTTGTTGAATCGATGGTTCGTCCAATGAACAATAAGATCCGTTACATTGTGCGTGTTCCATCCGTTCACCCCTTCCTGTTGTTATCGTTACCCTATTTTAGCAACGAAAAAAAAGAAAGAGCAAAGGTTTTGCTTGTTCATTCTTACACGAAAAATCAAGAAAGCGCTTTACGTTCCATGAAGCGAACGATTTTATTTTTAGTTTCACGCTGTGGAATGTCGTGTTCTGAAAGAATTCGCTCGAAATCCTTTTGCCCTTGTTCGAAGTTGCTGACCTCAAACTCTAACTCATAATCGGTATGTCCGAGATAGCGACTTTTATCAAGGACGAGTAAGCCTTCTGGAAGCACCGTCTCGATGCGTTCGGTTTCTAAACGTCCTAAATGTTCCAACGAACCTTGCAAGTCAAAAGACGACAACTGGTGATTCATCTCTTCGGAGTGAATCAGACCGTATTTGAATAGATCTTCCGCTTCACTTGCTGATAGTGTGACATGTGTTTCAAGCAATCCATTTTCATGAGGTTGTTTTAAAGTAAGGACAAGTCCTTGTTTTTTTTCACGTATCCGTAAGGCAGCACCTTTTTTTCGAAGTTCGAAATCAGGCGTATCAAAATAATCATTTGCTTGCCAAATGGGTTGTTTAGTTGACGCATAATGGGTAAATAACGATAGATATTCTTGTTCAGACAATAAGTTCTTGAATTCGATTTCCAATTCTTGTCTAATCGGAATCACGCCTTTCTAGTTGAATGTCTGAAAATATGATAACATGAATGAGGTAGGAACAGGCACTGAACCAATACTATTCGATTAAAAGTGGTGACAAATCAGATGACAAAAGAAAATTGGGATTTATTTCTTGCGCCGTATCAAATCGCGGTCGATGAGTTGAAAGTAAAGCTAAAAGCGATTCGTAAACAATTTCAGCAACGGGGAGAGCATTCACCGATTGAATTTGTCACAGGACGGGTCAAACCTGTAAAAAGCATTCTTCAAAAAGCAGAACGAAAAGCAATTGCGCGTGAATCATTGGAACAAGATATGCAGGATATTGCCGGATTACGCATCATGTGTCAATTCGTCGATGATATCATTCATGTTCTTGAACTATTACGTTCGCGCGGTGATTTTAAAATCGTCGAGGAACGTAACTACATTACTCAAAAGAAGGATAGTGGTTATCGATCGTATCATGTCATCATTGCTTATCCAGTACAGACGATCGAAGGTGAAGTACCGACATTAGTCGAGATTCAAATTCGTACGCTTGCGATGAACTTTTGGGCGACGATCGAACACTCGTTAAATTACAAGTACCAAGGGAACATTCCGGAAGAAACACGGGAGCGCCTGCGGCGTGCGGCAGAAGCGGCATTTTTGCTTGACGCGGAGATGAGTCAATTGAAAGTAGAAATTCAAGACGCGCAACTCGTCTTTCAACGCGACGCTAAGGCGTCGGAACGATTAAAAGAGTAGGGGGATGACCATGCGTTTTGCAATCACGGCTCGTGATGATGAGCGTTCTCATGCGCTAAAACAACAACTCGAGCAGGCGTTGACGGAGCGGGGATGTGTGCTTGATGTCAGTCAACCGGAAATCGTCGTTTCAATCGGGGGAGACGGGACAATGTTACAAGCGTTCCATTCGTATCTCGATCAAGTAGAGACGATTACCCTTGTAGGGATTCATACAGGGCACCTTGGTTTTTATGCGGATTGGCGTCCTGAAGAGATGGATGAGTTGATTGATCATATCGCGAAGCAGGATTTAGCGACGGTCGAATACCCGCTGCTTGAACTATCAATTGACTATGCGGATGGCTCGCATAATCAACTGCTTGCTTTGAACGAGTGTACGATCAAAAGTTTCAATCAAACACTCGTCTGCGATTTATCGATTCGAGGCGACTATTTCGAGACGTTTCGAGGTGACGGGTTATGTATATCGACACCCTCTGGTTCGACGGCATATAACAAGGCGCTCGGCGGTGCGATCGTCCACCCGGCACTCGAAGCGATCCAAATCACAGAAATGGCTTCGATCAATAATCGTGTTTACCGGACGATCGGCTCACCGATGTTGTTACCGAAACATCATGATGTCGAAATTCGTCCCGTCAATCCGATTGATTTTCAGATGACCTATGACCACTATGCTTCGATTGTCCATCAAAATGTGACATCGATCCGGTGTCGGGTATCAGATAAAAAAGTGAAATTTGCTCGTTTTCGTTCTTTCCCGTTTTGGCAACGGGTGCGGGAATCTTTCCTAGCAGACGAAAGACGTTGACGCAGTATGTAAAGGAAAGGGAAACATGAATGGATTTCAGCTACAACAGACGGTTACTGATATCGAGGATGGCTGGCGCGTCAGTCATTTTTGTACGACCCGTCTAGGTATCTCACGAAAAATGTTAGTATCAATCAAAAATCATGGAGATATCACGCGGAACGGTCATCATGTCAACGTCCACGACGTCTTGTGCGCGGGTGACCGTGTCCACGTCTTCTTCCCGGAAGAAACACCAGCACCGGACATGGTAGCGACAGAAGGGGAACTCGATATCTTGTTTGAAGATGATTGGTTACTCGTCGTCAATAAACCACCGGGGATGGCATCGATTCCGTCACGATTGCATCCGGAACACTCATTGTCGAATTATGTTCTTGGTTATTATCGAAAACAAGGAATTCCGTATGCGATCCATATCGTCAATCGACTCGATCGAGACACGAGTGGTCTCGTCTTATTCGCAAAACACGGACTTGCCCACCACCGGATGAGTCTCATGCAACGATCAAACGAATTAGAGCGGCATTATTTAGCCTATGCACCCGGACATGTACCGGTACAAACGATTGATCAGCCGATTGGTCAAACCGATCATTCCTTCATGGAACGAATGGTACGACCGGATGGTCAACGGGCCATTACGCATATTTTAAATAGTCGACGGGTCCAAGCTTTGGATCGAGAGTTTTCCTTACTGGATATTCGACTAGAGACGGGACGGACGCATCAAATTCGTGTCCATCTTGCTTTTTTAGGACATCCTTTGATTGGTGATACGATGTATCAGGGTGAACCATTGCTCCCGCGTCAAGCACTCCATAGCGCGTCAGCGACGTTCCTTCACCCTGCGACAGGAGAACGTGTCCGATTTGAAGCGCCGCTTCCCGAGGATCTTCGATTGGAATAATGAACATACGATAAAAGGCAGTGGACTTAATCCACTGCCTTTTATCGTATGCGATTAATCTTCATCAAACATGGAAATCCGAGACTGAGAAGCGATTGCCATAATTAATCCTAGACCGACGAGGTTTACGATCATCGTTGATCCACCATAACTGATGAATGGTAATGGAAGACCTGTGATCGGTAAGACACCGATCGTCATCCCGATGTTCTGGAAGATTTGGAACGTGAACATGGCGACATATCCTGTCACGATATAGGTACCAAATGGATCCGCCGTCTCAAGAGCAATTTGAATCAAGCGATAGACGAACAGGAATAAGACGATCAATACGATGGCAGCCCCGATGAAACCATAGTGTGAGGCAATCGTCGTAAAGATGAAGTCCGTATGCAGTTCCGGAACGAATACCTGCAGTTTTCCGTATCCAACCCCGAACATTTGACCAGAACCTGTTGCATTGATTGCTTGGACGAGCTGATACGAGAGATCATCCGCATATTCAAAAGGTTGCAACCAAGCCATGATCCGGTTCATCGCGTGACCTGGGAAAAACGTTGCGAGTAAGTCGTTGTGGAAATAAAACAGGTAAAAGAAGATGATGACAGAACCTGCGAACAGGGCAAACATCGTCAAGAGCCATTTCCAGTTCAGTCCAGATAACAACATGGCACATGCAAGAATGACACATAAGATCAAACCGATTCCTAAATCGGGTTGGATGATAATGAGACCAAGTGGCAAAGCCGTGACAGCAACCATTTTAACGAGCAATAAGAAGTCGCGTTCGTGTTGAACATAACGGGCATTGTGTTCGGTGATGACGGCAGCGAGCGAAACAATCAAAAAGAATTTCATGAACTCAGCCGGTTGAACTGTACCAATGACCGGGAATTGATACCACCCATACGCTCCTTTGATTTCAGTAACGATTGGTGTACCACGGAAAATAACAAGACCAATCAATGACAGGATACCAGCTCCGTATAAAAACCAGTGGAATCGCTTCAGCTGTTCATAGTCGATGAAAATGACGACGGATAACGCTATGAAACCGATGACATACCACTGAATTTGTTTGGCGGAGAAGTTGATGGCACTGATAGCACCTTTAAGCGAAGGTTGGGCCGTATAGATGGCGATGACGCTGATGACCATCAGACAGGCGAGTAAAAACAACAACGTATGATCATAACGTTGTGTAAATGATTTGAATCGATTCATTTCATCCCTACTTTCTATCACTTTCTATATTACCGTAATTTATCAAATCCGCAATATCAAGAGCGATGGTTGACAGAAGCGTTACGTTTTTGTAACCTGAAGATAGGTTTTATTACCAGGTACTAATTCAAGGGGGACTTTATCATGAATATTTATCCTTCACTCGAAGGCAAGACGTACGTCGTCATGGGCGTCATCAACCAACGTTCGATTGCATGGGGCATCGCACGTGCACTCGACGCTGCTGGAGCAAGCCTCGCATTTACATATGTCGGGGAACGTTTCAAAGCACCACTTGAAAAATTAGGACAGGAATTATCACGTCCGGCTTCTTATTATACGTGTGATGTCACGAGTGATGAAGAAATCGAACAGGTCTTCCAGACGATCCATGCAGATCACGGTAAGATTTCAGGAATCGCTCACTCGATCGCATTCGCGGATAAAGAAGCACTTCGTGGTGAATTTTCTGGTGTAACACGTGAACAGTTCGCGCAAGCACTTGATATCTCTGCCTACAGTTTGACGGCAGTCGTCAAGGCAGCGAAAGACTTCTTTACAGAAGACGCATCTGTCATCACATTGACGTACCTTGGTGGTGAGAAGATGGTTCCGAACTACAACGTCATGGGTGTTGCGAAAGCAGCATTAGATGCTAGCGTTCGTTATCTCGCTGCTGAATACGGACAGCAAGGTGTTCGTGTCAATGCGATCTCTGCTGGTCCGATCCGGACAGTTTCAGCAAAAGGTGTTGGCGATTTCAACTCAATCCTTGATAGCATCGAAGAACGCGCGCCACTTCACCGTAACGTTACGACGGAACAAATCGGTCAGAGTGGATTATTCTTACTTTCGCAAATGTCGAGTGGTGTAACAGGAGAAATCCTTCACGTCGATAGTGGATTCCACATTCTGTAATAGGTGATTTAGTGAACCGGGCTTCCCTTAGGAGGGGAGCTTGGTTTTTTTTGTGCTTAATCGGGGAAGTGTCAATTATGAACAACGTTAGAATTAGAAGGGGAGAGGAAGTGCAGAGGATGAACGCAATCGATTTTACGGTCGTACAATATGTGAATCGTCAAGTACGAGTCGACCCACAACTGAAAACTGAACCGGTCGCAAGGGTTCAACCGATACGCCCAGTCGATCCTTATCGAGAACATGAAACGCAAGATTTTTTAGAAGAACAGGCGAATGCATATGGAGTGTTACCAGAACTAAAACTTCCCGGTCGAAGCTTCGACCGGGAAGTTTAATCATTCATTGACCTGTAAAGCGGAATGTCTCGTAGACACTCCAAGCTCCATTTTCCAGTTCATACAATAAAGCCATTTTCGTGACATCTTCTTGGAAACGGATATCTTCCATCTTGAGACGTTCTAGTACATCGAACAATTCGACATCCGACAGTTCTTGACCAATCGTGATATGTGGCAAGAAATCGTATTTCGGATTATGTGCGAGTGGTCCTGTATGCAAGGCGCGATGTAATTGTTCTAACTCATCCGATGGCATTACTTTAAGGAACAAGACATTGTTCGTCGGATGGAACGACCGTGCTCCTTGGATGTGCAGATTGACCGGTTTCGTTTCGGACGCGATTCGATTTAACTCTGTCACGATGTGATCTAATTCTGTCTCATCGACTCCCATCCGCTCCCGTAACGTGATGTGCGGTGTAATCAGTGAATACTTCGAGTCATATCTCTTTCGGTATGAATTGGCAAAATCTTGAACGCGTTTCGATGGAAACAATACAACCCCGATGTTCATCGAAAATCCCCTACTTTCCCCTGAAATGATAACGCTTTACAAAATAATCATGACGGATTCTGGCGTCGATGTCAAAGAAGTTTGAGAGGAGCTTTAGAATCCGTGTATACTAATGAAGTACTTTGTTGGAGAGGTGGATACAGTCATGAAGAAAACACATTCAAAAGAGGTCAAACAAGCAGCAATTGACAAGTTACATGAACGCGGGGTGACGATTCATGCGATTGCTGAGATCGTTTACCAAATGCAAGCACCATACACAGTGGATCTGACAGTAGAAACATGTGTCAGTTCGGTTGAACGAGTTCTTGAAAAGCGTGAATTACAACATGCGATCCTTGTCGGGGCAGAATTAGATATTCTTGCTGAAAAAGGATTATTATCAGAACCACTCTTGTCCATCATCCAAAGCGATGAAGGATTATTTGGCGTAGATGAAACGATCGCGATTGGTGCTGTCAATACGTACGGTTCTATCGCTGTTACGACATTCGGATATTTGGATAAGGCGAAGGTTGGGATCATCAAAGAACTGGATACGAAGCTCGGAGACGGAAAAGTCAATACGTTCATGGACGATATCGTTGCAGCCATCGCAGCAAATGCATCAGGGCGTTTGGCACATCGTTTGCGGGATAAGGAAGATTATTCAGCAGAAGAATTAGAAGAACGTAAGGGGACATACTAATGCGGGGGGCAAGAGCGGCGTGGGTGGGTGCATCCATCGCTGTCGTCTTGTTCGTGATCATCGCCGTCTCGATTCGAATGACGGGCTATTTTTTATTTGACGCTCAATTATCGTCGTACATGTCTCAACATGTTCCAGGGGACTATGTCTCTTGGTTCACTCAACTAGGCTCTGGTCCTGGGGCGATGACAATGACGGTGTTACTTGGAGTAGTGAGTTATGTCTTGTGGCGAGATCGTATCGCAAGTATTTGGTATGTATTGATGGCGATCTCTGTAGGAGCATTGAATCAAGTCGTCAAATTTGCCTTCGTACGAGAACGTCCTTCATTGAATGAGTTAGTTGGTGGTGTTGGCTATAGTTTTCCAAGTGGTCATTCCGCGATGGCATTCGCTGTATATGTAGGATTTCTTGTCGTCGCTTTCCGGCATTTAAAAACGACTGGCAAAGTAATCGTATCGGTGTTGACGATTGGGTTATTTCTTGCCATGGGAGCTTCCCGCATCATTTTAAACGTTCATTATTTTTCAGACGTCATCGGTGGTTATTGTTTTGCAGCGATTCTTTTATGTAGCTCCTATGCATTCATCGTCTCCCGCAGAAAAAAAGGAGTGTCTTAATGCTAGTATTAGATGTAGATCATAGTTTATTATTTGATGAAGAAACGATGCGTTCTATTGATAAACCGACCTTGCTTGTTGAGCGAGTCGCCGGACGACCGCGATTCATGACGATGCGAGCGCATCTTAGATTAAAACGATTGGTCTCAATCAACGGTGTCATTCCGGTGACGAAACGAACGATGGAAGAATATCAGCAGTTGGAACTTTTCCAAATCGATGCGCCGCCTAAATGGGCAATCATTGCTAGTGGAGAGATATTGCTGAAAAAAGGAAAAGTAGATCGTCGATATGAAAACTGGCTTCGTCAATTTAAAAAGGAAAGCTCACTTGATTCTATCCTTGAGTATCTTATTGAGATGGAACAAGTGTCGTTTGATGTATATCCTTCCGACACATTATCGAATCAAATCGCACTTCCGCACGAACCGATTCATCGAACGTTGGACGAAGCGATGTTGCTAGAAGAATTATTTCGTAAATACGAAACAAAATAAAGAACCGGACGGTC
>NZ_DGCW01000005.1:1044016-1381378 GCF_002385115.1 Exiguobacterium sp. UBA3968 | reverse complement strand
CCGTCCGGTTCTTTATTTTTTAATGTTAGGTATCAAGTTGTAGGTAGAGAAATGTCGTCGAACCAGAACACGCCGACCGTCTCAGCACCAGCATGTGCCAAGATGGAAGGACCGAATTGCGTGATACGAACGTTGATTTCAGGATGTTCCGTTACAATCAAACGTTTTAATTCTTCAGCAGCAGTATGAGCGAGCGTATGACCGATATATAGTGTTCGATCGTAGACTCCTTGTGCTGTCACTTTAGAAGTGATCTCGGTTACCATTTCCTTAAATGCTTTTTTGATCGAGCGTACCTTCTTGAAAGGAACAAGCTGTCCTTCTTCATTAAATTGAACGATCGGCTTGATGTTGAGCATATTCGCTAATAAAAATTGACTTCCTGAAACTCGACCACTACGTCGCATCGTCTCCATATTTCCAATAATCAGATAAAAATGCGATTTGTGTTTAAACGTTTCAAGTGTCGACATGACTTCCTTTGGATCGTTACCAGCAGCTACTAGTCGCTGTGCAATCCGGACAAGTTCTTGTTGATTGGCAGCACCCGTGTATGAATCAATCGCATACAGCGGGAAACCGACAGCCTCAGCTGCAGCGACCGAACTGGAGTAGGTACCACTTAAGCCACTCGTGATGTGAATCGCATATCCGTAATCATAACCGTCTTCGAGTAACTGTTCGTATAGAGTTACGAAGTCACCAAAAGACGGTTGCGAAGTCGTAGGTGAGATTTTCGAATCGTCCTGCATTTTTTGATTCAATTGTTCAATCGAGATATCGACATACTCCCGGTAAGACTCCCCGTTCAAGATGAGTAATGTCGGTATCACATGGACTCCGATTTTTTCAGCCTCTCCTGGCTCGAAAAAAGCCATGCTGTCGGTAATCCAAGCAATCTTATCCATGTATATGACGCCTCCATTAATATAACCATTTTGTTCATCATACCATAGCTATGAAAACGGAATCACTAGCTAGCGCGTTTTTGTATGACGGAAGGGGTGGAAACGTGTCCAAACCATGAACTGAGACCAAAGGCGATAAGTGTCGGAAATAACCATTCTAAACTTTGATCCACTAAAGGAAGTGATTGATAGAAGGTTTTGAGATTTCCCGGGAAAAGAGAAAGTTGGTTTAACGCACTACAAAGTGAGAAGAAAATCGTTACTCCAAGAGTGAACTGATAAACGACCGACTTACGACGGAACAGATGACGCATGAATGTTAATGCGATTAAGACGATGACGATTGGATAAAGGAACATCAACACGGGAACAGCGATTGATAACAATGTCTGTAATCCGACAATAGATACCGTGAGACCAAGAACAGTCGTGAAGATACTTGCTGTTTTTAATGTGACACGTGTTGAAAGAGTCATCATATATTCTGCAAATGCAGTGACGAGACCAACTGAAGTCGTCAAGCAGGCAAGTAGGATCGCAAGACCAAGTACAGCTAAACCAATTGAACCGAATGCTGTATTCGCATAATGCTGAAGAAGGGTCGGACCATCGACTTTTCCGATTGCGGCAAATGTATTACGTCCGATCATTCCGAGTCCGATATAGACGAGAGTCAAAGCAACTGCAGCAATCGTTCCAGCACGAGTGACGACTTTAAATTGTGCTGTTCGTTCATGAACGCCTCGGCTTTTTAATGTATGAAGTACCACGACACCGAAGACTAAGGCGCCGAGTGCATCAAGCGTTAAGTATCCTTGAAGAAAACCTTGGATGAATGCTTGACCTGTCGTCTCATAGGCTTTGCTTGGTGAAGCGACACTTGAAAGTGGTGAGACGATGCTACTGATGCTTAACGCAGCAAGTGCAATCAGCAATAAAGGTGTGATGAAACGTCCGATGATTTCAAGTAATTTACCAGGACGCAATACGAGGTAAAGCGTAGCAATGAAAAAGAGACTTGATGAGAGAACTAATGTCATTTGTGAAGGCGCACCGAGAAATGGTACAACACCGAGCTCATACGTGACAACCGATGTCCGAGGGATTCCGAAGAAAGGTCCAATGGCAACGTAGAGAGCAAACGTCAAGGCAGCACCTACAAAACGAGGGAGAGGAGCAGCAAGCGTTTTGATACCGCCTCCGATGGATGCGACAGCAAGTAAGCCGAGCAACGGAAGGCCCACACCTGTCACGATAAAGCCGAGGATGGCTGGGAGGAATTGTTTACCTGCAAGGGCGCCGAGTTCTGGTGGGAAGATTAGGTTACCCGCACCGAAAAATAATGCGAAGATCATAAATCCTAAAGCGAACGTATCTTTTGTCTTAAACATGTGTTGTCCTCCATTCCTTCTAATTTCAATAAAAAAAGCCTCATCCACTATGTGCGTGGATAGGCGTCGTGTGATCAGACGCCTTGTCGAAATGACGAAAAGGGCCTGGTCTTCATCTTCTCAATCGAGAAATGAATCTTCAGTCCCTGGTCCTAATCACAATCAGTCGTACTGGGATAAGCGATGTATATGTCATGTTTAAAACCTCCTGTTTGAATTTTTCTAAGGATAACATGAAGAATCTAAGAAAACAATATTTTCTGAAAATTTATCACCGAGACTTTTAAACAGAAAAAAACCCTTAACTCATGAATGGAAGTCTTGAGTTAAGGATTTTCATACAAATGTCAGCTTGTCGCAATCGAGCGTATTTTTTTATGGCGTTTCAATTTATGGAGGAGCCAAGCGTGAACGACCTCACAGGATTGACGTGGTAACGTCAGTTCAACAAGCGATTCCTGCTGTTGCCCTTTAATGACGAAAAGTCCATTTTCTTCATCGACAGGGGCGATGGTCATTGAACTCGCTTCATTCAGCGACAGTTTCACTTC
The DNA here is from genome assembly GCF_002385115.1 of Exiguobacterium sp. UBA3968. Classification (NCBI taxonomy): domain Bacteria; kingdom Bacillati; phylum Bacillota; class Bacilli; order Caryophanales; genus Exiguobacterium; species Exiguobacterium sp. UBA3968. Next base: position 1,378,528 of record NZ_DGCW01000005.1, on the reverse strand, counting down.
ACCGAGTGTCGCATCCTTTAATTTGAGGATGTTCCCGTTCGTCGCAAATTTCGTGAATGAGCCAATTCCGTTCACTTTTAACTGATCCATATTGAATTCCTCCTTCTGCTGATTCCAGTACCATCCCTACAAAAAAACAGGTCTAACTTCTATCTTAAAAAGGTTATCCTCATTATAGCGAAGTCCTCACAAGATGCTAGTCTTATTTTGTGTGAAAATTCGAAAAATTTTTTAACGATATTGTCACATTGTCCATAATAACCGTAAAGAAGGAATCATCATTTAAAATTCAAATAGAACAAAAGCATCCTTTTCTAAAAGAAAAAGATGCTAAAGGTCAATCTAACTCAAAACTCCATTTCTTTTTTCGACACACAAGCGTTCCACGTCTAAGAATCGATTCTTTCTCGGCTTCAAAATCTTCATGTAATACGCTCATGTCTTCATAACGGCCAGCCACGTAGACAGGAATCGTAATATTTCTTGAAAAAACAGATCGCTTTGCGCTTTCGAAATCAATCAGGACCCCTTCTCCGAGAAAATGACGGATATGGATCATGATTTCAGCTGTTAAAGCAACAGAGGCAACGGATCGTGCGTGCTGTCGGAATTTTCGTTGCACAAGATCAGCAATCAATTGTTCGACGCGTGCCCAGTCTTTTAAGTAAACGGAAGCATGAAGTCCGTCATGCTCGCTAAAATAGACCAATTCATTTTCAATCGAATCAAGGAAGGGAAGTGGCATTCCACGTTTCATATGCATTAAAAATAACAACTCTGCGATCTCGACATCCGTTAATACGTCGAGTGAATGGGAGGAACGAATATCGATAGCGATCAATGGATGACGCTGCACATCCGTGGATTGTGAAAACTGTTCGATTTCATGCGCTTCGATATAATGTAGCATTGTCCGAAACGATTGTTTCGTCTGCTTGAAATCACTTCCTGAAATAAGCAAAGGACGCTTCAAATCGACGGCTGCGGCGAAATCAGAGAAATGCACCCCTGACATCGTCAAGCGTTGATTTTCCTCGTCCTCATATAAGTAAAGTAACGCACTTGACATACCACTTCGCTTCCTTTCCGTGACTAACTCCTTCATAATTCAATAGTAGCAAAACTTCGAATTGCCTGAAAGGATATTTACTCCTGAAAACGGGCATACTACATAAAGAAGCATAAAGAGAGGTGATGGAGCATGTGGGGCTTGCGAAAGCCATTCCCGGAATTGCGAACCGAGCGCTTCGTATTACGTGAGCTCGAAAACCGTGACGCACGTGAATTGTTTAAAATCTTATCAGATGATGAAGTCATGTACTATTACGGATCAGATCCGCTTGTGACAGTCTATGAAGCAAAAAATGTCATCAGTTACTTCAAGGAACAGTTTACACAAGGTAAAGCGATTCGCTGGGCAATTGCTGATGCAGAAACGAATCAATTGATCGGTACGATTGGTTTTCATAACTGGCTCTCCCAATACCATCGAGCTGAAATTGGCTTTGAAGTCAGTCAAGAGTATTGGCAACGCGGAGTAGCTTCCGAAGCGGCTCGAGCTGTTCTGACTTACGGATTTGAGGAATTCGCTCTCCATCGCATCAGTGCTCTCGTAGCACCTGAGAATCTTGCTTCCAATGCATTGGTGCAAAAATTAGGGTTTCAAGCAGAAGGATTATTAGAAGATTATGCATATAGTCATGGTCGTTTCATGAACTTGACGATGTACCGTATGCTCGCATCTGAGTGGAAGGGATGAGGTAGTCAATGGAAAAACAAACACTTGTACTCCTACATGGATTTACAGGAGGGACAGATTATTTTAATCGGGTAGAGGCAAATTTACGACATTCTTTTGAAGTTTTACCGTTGAGTTTACCAGGACATGAAGGACTGGATGTCGGACCTGATACGATTGAGGGATTCGCAGAATGGGTCATGGATGATCTAGAGCGACGTGGCGTTGAAAAGCCAATCATCGTTGGTCACTCTTTTGGCGGGTACATCACGGCTGCAATCGTGGAAAGGTATGCCGACCGAATCAGTGGATATGGTCTCGTTTACTCAACGGCGAAAGCAGATGATGAACAAGCGAAACAAAAACGAAATCAAAATATCACGCGCGTCGAAGAAGTTGGTGTAAGAGAATTTGTCAATGGTCTTGTTCCGTCCTTATTTGCGGAAGGAGCCGATGAATTCGCTGTTGCTGAAGCACTTGAAATTGGGTATATGATGACCGTCGAAGGAGCCATCCGTGCACTCTCTGCGATGCGAGATCGTCGGGATATGACGAAAGCTTTAACGAAAGCAAACGTAAAAGGTGTCATCATTCATGGTACGAAGGATCCATTGATCTCAGAGGAAAGTGCGTTTGCACCAACAAATGATCATCTCATACATCGGTCAACAGACAGTGGACACATGGGGATGCTTGAGACACCGGATGCTTTCGTTGCAATTATCGAAGAAGCATTCAAGTAAGTTTTTGCCCTACGGTCATGTCTGTAGGGCATTTGCTTTGCATTTCAGATTAGATATCTGAAATGATAGAAGTGGAGGGGATACACATGAAAATCGTAGCGATTGAACCAACACCAAGTCCAAATAACATGAAAGTCATCGTTGATGAGGTCTTTTCGGAAAAGGGGCAGACATTCGAGCATGCCTTTGGCGCACCGGAACACATTCAGAGATTACTTGAAATACCTGGCGTTAAGTTTGTTTATCAGGTCAGTGACTTTTTATCGATCGAGCGTTATCCGAAATATGATTGGCGTTCGCTTGTCATCGATATACGACGTGCGTTCGGTGAAACGTTAAATGACGTTGAACAGCACGAGACAGATGCTGAGTATGAGCCAGTCCATTTATTTGTACAGTTCATTTTAGGCGTACCAATGCAAATCAAAGGTGTGAAAGGATTAGAAGAAAAACGAGAAGGGTTGCCAGAACGATTCCGAGAAGCAGCGCTATTCGTCCAACCATTCGTTCAGAATGTCATTAGCGATCGACGCTGGGTGGAACAAGCACCTCGATACGGTGACCTTGACGAAAGTTTGCGTGAAGTAGCGAATGAGATTGAGATCGCATATCCAGTCGAACGTATCGAACGTCTCAAGTCGCTCGCAGCAGGGGAAGATATCGCCTTTAGTGGTCAAGCTATTCGTTCGTCTGATTGGAAAGAACGATTTGCGGCGCTTGATGAACTGCCTGTTGAAATGGAATGGGTTCCGGCGTATGCACGATTATTACAGGATGAAAAAATGCAAATTCGTCGTCAAGCAATCGTAAAGCTTGGGATGTTCGAAGAACATCGGGAAGAATTATTAGAGTATCTGACAAGTGCACTCCATGATCCATCAGGTATCGTACGACGAACAGCAGGTGATACGATTTCGGATTGGGCGATGCCAGAGGCTGAACCAATGATGATGGAGGCTTTGACGGATAAAAATAAACTAGTACGTTGGCGGGCTGCTCGATTCCTGTTCGATGTTGGAACAGAACAGTCGATTCCAAGACTGCGTGAAGCGAGCCGAGACCGAGAATATGAAGTCGCTTTACAGGCGGAACTCGCCTTGACTCGAATCGAAAGTGGGGAAGAAGCACTAGGGACGGTCTGGCAACAAATGAATCGAATGATAGATGAAAGTTCATGAGAACTCAAAAAAATATTGTGTGAAAGAATCATTCGACAAAATGAGCCATCGATTGTCTAGGTATATTTTCCCTGTTATCTAAAAATGATGGTAAAATAATCAAAATTATGTTGTCATCTTTTTGAAATCGAAATGAAATGTGTTGGAAACGCTCGTAAAAACGCTTGCATGCAACAACTATATAGATTATTCCAAAATATCCCTATTTGAACTGGAATATTGTTTTGAAATGAAATGTCGAATGACTATTCTCTTCTTTTTTCATCTCTTTGATACAGTAAACCTACAATAACGAATTCGAAGCATGTAGGTCATCTTTTGGCTTGGCATATGAATGAGAAAAGGGGAGAATCGGGGATATGTTACTTTTCGCTGAAACTGATTTAGCAGTAGGATACAAGGAACGGACAACAACAGGGGTATATGTCACGATCGAAACAATTGACAGTCGTACGATTACATTGGTTGCACCAGCAAACGCGGCAGAAGATATTTGTGACGAACTGTTTGCGACAGGTTTAGAGCAATTGTTTTCGTTCAAGATGAATCCATCTACTTTACCTGTAGCATAAGAGATGAAATGTGCGAGAGAGGAAATCCTCTCTCGCTTTTTTTTGTGATAAAATTGATTAGATAAAAGGAGGGATGAAATGAAACGTCTCGTTTTCATTCTGTTGCTGCTTACTGTTTGTTTAGCAGGTTGCCAAGAAAAGAAACAACAGGCAACAAAAACCATGAACGAACCGATTCAGATTGCAGTCAAAACGACAAAGCAAGACAGTATGATGCAATTAGACATTTCCTTAACGAATCCAAATGATCACAGTGTAAACGTGACATATCCTTCCTCGCAACGATTTCAGGCTCAATTGATTGATGCGAAACAACACGTAACGTATGATTTTGAGAAAGAGCAAGTATTCACGCAAGCGATTGAGAAGGATACGTTCACAAAACGCGAAACGAAACAGTACACGGTTGAATTACCGATCTCCTCTTTAGGTGATAGCAAGGAAGTTCGCGTATCGACAATCCGCCAGTTCAAAGGAGCAAATGCAAAACAAACGACGGATCACCAAATGATTGATTCAAAATGACGATCAAAACGATGTGAAGGAGTGAATTTATTCATGCAACAAGAAATCATCCAAGTGACAGGCGTTAAACCTATCATTGATCCAGCCCAAGAAGTAAACGAGCGGGTAGCCTTCTTGAAGGCGTATCTCAAGCATACAGGGGCGAAGGGATTCGTATTAGGCATCTCCGGGGGACAAGATTCAACGCTCGCAGGTCGTCTATGCCAACTGGCAGTTGAAGAGTTGCGAAAAGAAGAGGGACAAGATGTCTCATTTTATGCGGTCCGCTTGCCTTATGGTGAACAACAAGATGAAGCAGACGCACAGGCAGCCTTGACTTTTATTCAACCGGATCATTCGCTTCGTGTGAATATCAAACCAGCGGTCGAAGCATCGATGCGGGCATTCGAAGAGGCGACAGGTGCAGAACTTTCAGACTTTAGCAAAGGAAATACGAAAGCGCGAGAACGAATGAAGAGTCAATATGATTTAGCCGCTCATTATGGCTGTTTAGTCGTTGGAACGGATCATGCAGCCGAATTCGTGACGGGATTCTACACGAAACATGGGGATGGTGCATGTGACTTAACACCATTATCGGGACTGAATAAACGGCAAGGGAAACAACTCTTACGTTACTTGAACGCCCCAGAAGTCTTGATTGAAAAAGTTCCGACAGCAGACCTTGAAGAAAATCGTCCGGCACTACCAGACGAAGTGGCACTCGGAATGACATACGAAGAAATTGATGATTATTTGGAAGGTAAGTCGATTTCAGAAGCAAGTCAAGAAAAGTTAGAGACGCAGTATAAACGTGTTGGACATAAGCATCATATGCCCGTCTCACCACTTGATGAATGGTGGAAAGCATAATCAAAAATAAGGAGATATGATTTCATGATTGAAATCATGTCTTTTTTCATGTTCTTCGATTCTTCTCCGGTCGTTATGGGAAAAGAAGAGAAACGATGGTTGAGGAGGCGAGAGTATGACGATTGGGATCATAGGTGGAGGGTTATCCGGATTGACAGCAGCGGCGTTATTTGCAAAACAAGGAACACCGGTCACGCTCTGGGATGCTGGATTACTCGGAGGACGTGCCACCTCTCAAACCGTAAAGGGCTTTACATTTAATTACGGTGCCCATGCGATTTATGGACGCGATCAATCAATTCTTCGCAAATTAACGAAACAACTCGGTATCGAAGTGACGTGGCTTGATTTTTCAGCGAGTCGTGCGAAATATGAGTTTTCAGGTCATTTGACGGCTGTTCCTGCGAATGCCTGGGGACTACTGAAAACAGAAGTCATCGAAGGAACGAACAAAGTACGTTTTACATGGGAGATTATTAAAACGATTTTACGAGTCGAACGAGGGAATCCGCAACAATCCATCGGGCAATGGTTAAAAACAGAACGCGTCGATGAACAAGTGGCACAGTTGATGCTTGATTTGGCATCAACGAATTTTTTTACGGCAGAACCAGAAAAAATTCCATCAGATGTCTATTTCGAGTATTATCAAAAGCTTTTTCGGACGCGAAAGCCTGTCTCATACATCGAAGGGGGCTGGCAAGGGTTAGTACAGGAATTGGAACGGATCATCCTAGAGAATCGCGGAGAGATCTTGAAAAAAACAAAAATAACAGCAGTCGAATTGACTACGACAGGATTCTTGGTACGTGATCGAAAAAAACAAGAATGGAATGTGGAACGGATCATCTTTGCCGTACCACCACGTGAAATCTTAAAAATGGCGACTCCAACGACGATCCAAAAATTCGTGACACCGCATGCGAGTCATGAACCCGTCGAAGTTTTCGTGTATGATCTCGGACTTCAGCCTTATATCCAAACACCGTATTCATACATCTACGACCGTTCGCATCGAGCGTTCATCACGGATTTATCGCATTATGATGCAAGCCTCGCACCAAAGGATGGTCAAGTCCTTCAAGCAATCGCTTATCTTGAACACGATCGACTTGAGGATCCTGATTATATCGGACATGTTCGAACGGGAATCGAACAGATGCTTGACGTTCATTTCACAGACTGGAGAGAACGTATCGTTGCAGAACGAACGATTAAACGAGCAGTCGTACAAGAAATCAAATGGAAAATGGGGCAAGGTCCTCTTGCGACTCAAATTCCGGGACATGCAGGTGTTGCTTTCGTCGGAGACTGGTGTGAAGGGACGGGACAACTCTCAGAGCTTGCGTTCTCAAGCGCCGTAAGTGTTTTCAATCGATGGACGTGATGTAAAACGACAAAAGAAGGAGAAGCCGAATTGACTTCTCCTTCTTTGTATTGACCAAAGATTCATATCTTACGCTTCATTGTTCGAACGTGCTGGATAGAACGCTAGAATCAAGAGTAATGTAAAGGCAATGAGACTCATCATCGGAATCGTCAAGAAACCGAAATAGTTGACCCATTTGATGAGACAGCCACTCGAACATAACGCTTCGCCATCGGGTAAACGCTCAAGGATGACATGGTACAAGGCGACACCAAAGCCGGCAAGCACATATAGGCGTACAAAGAGTGGATCGATCGTTTTCGACCGGAACAAGGATATGAGCAAATAAAAGGCTGTCGTATACATGAATAGTCGTTGCCACCAACAGAGAGGGCAGGGAATGAATCCACGAATTTCACTAAAATAGAGACTGCCAAGCGTTGCAATCGTTGAGATGATGAACATAAAATGATAGCGTGTCATATGTATCGTCCTTTCTAACGTGTTAAACTAATGCCATCTTATATCATGAGGAGTCGAATCTCACATTGCAAGTGTCGGAAATGGAAATGTTGATCACTTTATCGGAAGAATTGAATATGAGGCGAGCTGCTGAACGATTATTCGTTTCACAACCTGCGCTTAGTCAACGTCTTGTTGCGATTGAGAGACGCTGGGGAACCAAACTATTCATTCGTTCATCGCGTGGCTTAAGCATCACACCGCAAGGAGAAAAAGTGATTGGTCTCGCAAAAGAGATGAATCGGAAGGAACTCGAACTAAAAAGTGAATTGACGGCAGAAGAGGGTGCCGTTTACGGAACGCTTCGGATTGCTGTCGCCTCCATCATGGGACAATACTGGCTCCCGCGTGTCTTAAAACGATTCGTCGAGCGTTATCCGCATGTGCGTGTCCAGTTGGTCACCGGATGGTCAAGTGAGATGATGCGTCATATGTTAGAGGAACACTTTCATATCGGGATCATTCGTGGAAACCCGGACTGGAAAGGTGTTAAAGAGCGCCTTTTCTCAGATCCGCTCTATCTAGTTGATAGTGAGTTGACGTCGATTGAACAATTGCGTGTGACGGATCGCCCGTTCATCCAGTTCAAAAGTGATTCGACGTACTATCAAGAAATTTTAGAGTGGTGGCAAGATCGGTTCGCAAGTCCACCCTCTCGGACTTTGGTCGTCGATCAAATCGAGACATGCAAACAGATGGCGTTACATGGCATCGGTTTTGCTATCTTACCTGAGTCGACGATTCAGCAATCGAATGAAGTCATGCAGCTTCCGTTGAAGACATCATCCGGAAAAGTACTGAAGCGAGATACTTGGATCTTGTCCACGGAATCGATGCTTGAATTAAAACAAGTCCAAGCTTTTTGGGACATCGTAAAAGAAGAAGGAGGAAGTCAGTCAGATGGAATACGCCATTGAGATGCGGCGCGCGCTTCATAAAATACCGGAACCAGGGTTCAAGGAATTTAAGACGCAAGCTTTTATATTGGAACAAATTCGTGCATATCCGCCAGATCGTGTCACATATGACACATTTGAAACAGGTGTTTTCGTTCGAGTGAAAGGATTGACTGGAAACCGAACGATCGGGTATCGCGCAGATATTGATGGGTTACCGATTGAAGAAGCGACAGGGCTTCCGTATTGCTCAGAACACCCAGGGTTCATGCATGCGTGTGGTCATGACATGCATGCCTCGATTGCTTTAGGGTTGATGAAACGGATCGTTGAACTACCAGTCATGGATGATGTCGTCTTTTTATTCCAACCGGCAGAAGAAGGACCGGGCGGGGCGGAGCCGATGATTAAAAGTCCATTGTTTGAAAAATATCGTCCGAGTGAGATGTATGGTCTTCACGTTGCACCGGAATATCCAGTCGGTACGATTGCTAGTCGTCCAGGCGTACTGTTCGCGAGTGCTCGAGAAGTTCATATCACGATCTATGGTCAAAGTGGTCATGCGGCTTTTCCTCATTTGACGATTGATACAGTTGTTGCGCAAGCAGCCTTGATCATGCAATTGCAAACGATCGTCAGTCGATCCATTAATCCGATGAATTGTAGTGTCATCACGATTGGGAAAGTGGATGCAGGTATTCGTGAGAATGTCATTGCCGGTAGAGCGGTTCTTGACGGAACGATGCGTGCGCTAAACGGCGAAGACATGGAAAAACTCGAACGTCGTGTCCGTGACATCATTCGAGGAATCGAAGCTTCGTTTGGTGTTAAAATCGATCTGCAATTCGGTAATCGCTATTATGAAGTCGTCAACGACCGGCAAATCGTGGATAAATTCTCATCATTCGTAAAGATGAATGCCAACTATATCGAATGTGACGCGGCGATGACAGGGGAAGATTTTGGTTTCATGCTGAAAGAGATCCCAGGGATGATGTTCTGGCTCGGCGTCGATAATCCGACATCTGGTTTGCATCAACCAACATTAAACCCGGATGAATCAGCCATTTCTTTTGTCATTGATTTACTTGACCATTATTTCCGAGAGTATGTTTAAAAATTTTTATGAAATAATAAAGGATATAAAGCTTTCCCTTTCGAATTCAGGAATGGGAAAGTTTTTAATATATGTAGGAATAAGAGTTTTCGAACATTTTGTGAAAAAAATCACGTGTATATGTGAACAATTTGTTACATCAAACATTATAAACAGACACAAAGGGTTATGTTCTCTATGATACGGTTATAGACCATATAGAGAAGTATGTTTTAGGAAGAGGGGGCTAAATACATGTTCAATGATCCCGTAGTGCTCAGTCGATTGTTGACAGGGCTCACACTAGCGTTTCATATTATTTTCGCGACGATTGGTGTCGGAGTACCGCTCATGGTACTGGCAGCTGAATTCATCGGTCTGAAACGCAAAGATCCAGATTATATCTTATTAGCAAGACGGTGGACGCGTGGATACGTCGTTACCGTAGCAGTCGGTGTCGTAACAGGGACGGCAATCGGCTTGCAACTATCATTACTTTGGCCGTCACTCATGCAAGTAGCGGGTCAAACAATTGCTTTGCCACTATTTATGGAAACGTTCGCGTTCTTCTTTGAAGCGATTTTCCTTGGTATTTACTTGTATACGTGGGACCGGTTCAAAAATCCATGGTTGCACTGGTTGATTGGGATTCCAGTCGTCATTGGTGCGACAGCATCAGCGTTCTTCATCACGACAGTCAATTCCTTCATGAACTCACCAGAAGGATTTAAGATCGTCAATGGTACGTTAACGCAAATCGAACCATTAAAAGCAATGTTTAATACAGCGACACCGACGAAGGCGACACACGTCATCGTTTCAGCTTACTTGACTGTTGCCTTTATCTTGGCAGCAATCGCGGCGTTCCATTTGCTTCGCAAAAAGACACTCTCAGCAGCAGAGACGGCATATCATAAGAAAGCTCTTCGTCTCACTGTCATGGCTGGTCTGATTTTCGCGTTCTCGACAGCACTTGTCGGTGACTTCTCAGGGAAATATTTAGCGAAATACCAGCCAGAAAAACTAGCAGCTGCGGAATGGCATTTTGATACGACAAATGAAGCAGAATTGATTTTTGGTGGGATACTTGATCAGCAAGAAGACGGCAGTTATGAAATCAAAGGAGCCGTCAAAATCCCATATGCGCTCTCAATTCTTGCAGGTGGGGCTCCGAATACGGAAGTCATCGGTTTAAACGAATTCGCAAAAGAAGATCAAGCACCACTGATCGTCCACTATTTCTTTGATATCATGGTATCGATTGGGATGTACTTGACTGCTATCTCTGCTTTGTTCATCTTGGCATTCCGATTGAAAAAATTGAATCCATATAATAAGTGGATTTTACGAGGGGTGTTCATCGGTGGTCCGTTAGCGATGATTTCAATCGAAGCGGGATGGATGTACGCTGAGATTGGTCGTCAACCTTGGACGCTTTACGGTATCATGCGAACAGCGGACGCGGCGACGACTTCAACAGCGGTTGGTCCGATGCTCATTTTATTCAGTGCATTGTACTTGTTGCTTGGTACGATTTGTACGGTCGTCTTATTACGGATGTTTAAGAAAAACACGGTTGGAAAAGAACTTCAAGAACTTGCTGAAAACCACCATGCACGCGGTGAAGCAATGTTCGTGGATGATAACAAGTAAGGAGGGAACGATTTGGACGTTCAAACACTAGGAATCACAGTCCTTTGGACTTTCCTGTACGGATATCTCATCGTTGCCTCAATTGACTTCGGTGCTGGATTTTACGCCTTTTATTCAAAATATACGAAGCGGGATCATCTGACGAATCGATTGATTCTTCGTTACCTCTCTCCTGTTTGGGAGGTAACGAATGTCTTCTTCGTATTCTTCTTCGTAGGACTAGTTGGGTTCTTCCCAGACTCCGCTTATTATTTCGGTACGGCACTACTCGTACCAGCGTCAATTGTTCTTGTCTTGATTGCGATTCGTGGTAGTTTTTATGCGTTCGCCAATTATGGATCAAACGACAGCATGTTCTACACATTTTTATATGGAGCGACAGGGTTGCTGATTCCTGCTGCGATGTCGACGACATTGACAATCAGTCAAGGTGGTTTCATCCGCAAAACGAATGATACAGTTGAGTTTTTAGGAACGAAATTATTTTCGAACTTTTACTCGTGGACGGTCGTAGCGCTCGCTATCGTATCTGTCTTATACATCAGCGCGATGTTCCTCTTATTCTACGCGGATAAAGCGAAAGATGAGGGAGCTACGCCGCTTATTCGGAAATGGGCACTCTTTTGGAGTGGACCAACAATCCTCGTCTGTGCGCTCGTCTTCTTTGGACTGAAGAACCAAGCGGCATGGCATTATGAAAATATCCTAAACGGCAACTGGTGGTGGTTCGCTGCTAGTTTCTTATTTTTCCTCATTGCCGTGACACTCGTCTATATGAAGAAAAACTATGGCATCGCGTTCGTCGCGGTCATGTTACAGTATGCAGTCGCGTGGTTCGGTTACGGATATACACACTTGCCATATATCTTGTATCCCTATATCGATATCAACAAAGCAGTCGTAAACGAAACGATGGCTTCCGCACTCGTCGTCGTTTTCATCTTCGGACTTTTACTCTTAATTCCGGCGTTGTATTTGATTTTACGGCTCTTCTTGTTCGATAACGATTATGTACGTGGAAAATCATCAAAATAATGAATGGATAAACGCCTCTGCGATTCGCAGAGGCGTTTATAGTATTTTTAAATTGAATCGGGTACACTACTAATGAAGAGCGATTGTGAAGGAGAGTTGTGAAAATGAATGGAGAGTTTGCAGTAATCGGACTAGGGCGTTTTGGTGGCTCGATTGTCCGCGAATTATCGAAAAACGGCTATGATGTCTTGGCAATTGATTCCGATGAGGAACGTGTCAACGAATTCATGGGGATTGCGACACATTCTGTCATTGCCGATACGACCGATGAGAACGTTTTAAAAAGTTTGGGGATTCGAAACTTTGATCATGTCATCGTCGCTATTGGGGAAAACATTCAAGCGTCTATCTTGACGACGTTGATTTTAAAAGAGCTCGGTGTGCAATCGATTACCGTCAAAGCAACGAATGATTACCATGAAAAAGTATTGCGAAAAATTGGAGCGGATTTCATCGTTCACCCTGAGCGAGATATGGGGGTTCGGATTGCGAACGGATTGATGAGTTCGAATATCCTTGACTACTTAGACTTATCACAAGAATTCTCAATCGTTGAGATTAAAGTCAGTGATCGGATGGCAAAACAAACCTTGATTGATCTCGACTTACGAAGTAAATATGGAGCAAATGTTGTCGCCATCAAACGGGGTGAAAATGTCATGATCTCCTTGCAGGCAGATGAAGTCATCGAAAAAGGCGATTATCTCGTCGTCATTGGTGAGAACGAAGATCTTGATCGCTTAGAACGCGCGATTCATAAAGTAAAGAACTAAAAAAAGCTGAGGCATGCCTCAGCTTTACATCTATCTATTAGATGAGTTGGAATTCTTTAAGTCCATGTGCGATACCGTCTTCAAGAATAGGTTTCGTGACATAATCGGCAGCGGCTTTTGTTTCCGGAAGTCCGTTGCCCATTGCAATACCGGTTCCGACATAGCGTAGCATTTCAAGGTCATTGAGAGCATCTCCAAAAGCGAAGGTATCCTCGCGGCGAATGTTTGTCAATTTCAAGAACTGTTTGATGCCTTCTGCTTTCGAGGATCCAACGTTGATGACATCCATCGCATGGGGATGCCAGCGAATGAAATCAAAAGCATCGTAACGTTTGATGTAATCTGCTTCTTCTTCTGCCGTGCAGTAGACAAGCGTTTGAAACACATCATGAGACAAGAAGGCTTCTTCATCGTGAAGCGGTAACGGCATGTCGAGATCTCCGAGCGAATCAACGACATGAAAATCATTTGATTTCGTTGTAAAACCTTTTGTTTCGCCAAGATAGACAAGCGTATGTCCGTTTTCCTTTGCTTGTTGCGTCAAATGTGTCAGATCGACTTTAGGTTGTGGACGTTTGTAGATGATTTCGTTTTGATGAACGACAATTTGCCCGTTGTAACCGATGATCGTATCAATGTTGAGCAACTCACGAATCCCAGATAACATTGCGGGACCGCGTCCGGTCGCAAGCGCTACATATACACCGTTTTCTTGAAGTTGACGAATTGCCTGTTTTGTTGATTCCGGAACGAAATGACCATCATGCAATAAGGTTCCGTCGATATCGAAAAAGACGACTTTCTGATTTGCCATGGTTTCACCTTCTCTTTTTAATTGGTCGAAATGACCTGTTCATGTGAAAGTATAGCATAACCAAAAGCGTGTTGCCGGAAGGGAACATGCGGAATAAGGATGAAAAATAGTCCATGTATCGTGTATACTGTACTAAGGACAAAAAACAATGTACTGATAAGGAGTTGCTAGACATGATTTTTAAAGTATTTTACCAACCGCTTCGTTCGGAAGCACCTGTTCGTGAACGGACAGAAACGATGTATGTAGAAGGGGAAAGCATTCGTGACGTGCGATCAACGATTGACCACCTCAAAGAGATCAACATTGAGTTCATCCGCGAAGTTAGTGGAGAATTTTTGACATACGAACAACAACATCCTGACTTCAAGGTTGCGACGTTCGAATGAAGTTCGTCAAAAACCATCAAGCCGCCGTCTTCGCACTCGGTGGACTCGGGGAAATCGGAAAGAACACGTATGTCGTTCAATTCCAAGATGAAATCATCGTCATCGACGCGGGTGTCATGTTCCCTGAGGATGAATTACTCGGAATCGACTATGTCATTCCGGACTACACTTATTTGATCAAGAACAAAGATAAGGTCAAAGGGGTCTTCATCACGCACGGTCACGAAGACCATATTGGCGGTCTTCCTTTCTTGCTTAAACAAGTAAACTTACCGATTTACGCTGGAAAAATTGCAATGGGTCTCATTAAAGTCAAACTAGAAGAACACGGTTTGCTTCGGAATGCAGAACTTCATGAAATCGATGAAGATTCGATCATCAAGTTTCGGAAGACGAGTATCTCGTTCTTCCGTACGACACACTCGATTCCGAACTCGTTCGGTGTCGTCGTCAAGACACCACAAGGCAATATCGTGCATACAGGGGACTTTAAGTTCGATTTCACACCGGTCGGAGAACCTGCTGATTTAGCGAAAATGGCTGAACTTGGTAAGGAAGGCGTCTTGTGCCTCTTATCGGATTCTACGAACGCTGAAGTGGAAGGTTTTACGATGAGCGAACGTGTCGTTGGGGAAACGATTTCAGACATCTTCCGTAAGGCGGAAGGACGAATCATTTTCGCGACATTCGCATCGAACATCTATCGTCTCCAACAAGTCGTCAATGCTTCTGTTGAAGCAGGACGAAAAATCGTCGTTTTCGGACGTAGCATGGATAAGGTCATGATGATTGGTCAAGAACTTGACTTCATCAAGGCGCCGAAGGGTACGATCATCGAGCCGAACGAGATGAAGCGTTATAAATCAAACGAGTTGACGATCCTTTGTACCGGTTCACAAGGAGAACCGATGGCGGCCCTTAGCCGTATCGCAAACGGAACACACCGTCAAATTTCAATCATTCCAGATGATCTCGTCATCTTCTCTTCGTCACCAATCCCAGGAAACGTCGTTTCTGTCGGAAAGACGATCAATCAGCTATATAAAGCTGGCGCAGATGTCATGTACGGTAAACTGAATGATATCCATACATCAGGTCACGGTAGTCAACAAGAGCAGTTGCTCATGTTACGTCTATTGAATCCGAAATACTTCATGCCGATTCACGGGGAATACCGGATGCTGAAGAAGCATATGTCGCTTGCGATGGATGCTGGTGTACCGGAAGAGAACTGCTTCGTCATGGATAACGGTGAAGTACTGGCATTAGATGCGAATGCAGCTGCTATTACTGGGAAGATTCAAGCGAATGCCGTTTATGTCGATGGAAAAGGAATCGGTGATATCGGTAACATCGTCTTACGAGACCGCCGTATTCTCTCAGAAGAGGGACTTGTCGTCGTTGTCGTGACGCTTGACTCTAAAACGAATCGTCTCGTCTCAGGACCGGATATCATCTCGCGTGGTTTCGTCTACATGCGTGAGTCAGGTAATTTGATTAAAGATGCTGAACGTCTACTTAAGCGTTCGCTTGATCAATCGCTTGCGAACCGTAACACGAAATGGACGGACATCAAACAAGTCATCAATGATACGCTCACACCGTATTTAACTGAAAAAACACAACGTCATCCGATGGTCATGCCGATCATCATGGAAGTCTGATTCGAAAAAATCCTCGTTTCCGGAAACGGAAACGAGGATTTTTTGTATTATGTGGCAGGACCATATTCCTTGAATGGTTCTTTTTTATCGATCCGATCATAGAACATGACACCATCCAAATGATCATATTCGTGTTGACAGACGATTGCTTTCATACCTTTTAAACGTAATTTTAGAGGATTTCCGTTATGATCGATGCCAGTTAGGGTAATACGCATATAGCGCGGTACATGTCCTTCGACTTCACGGTCGACGGACAGACATCCTTCGCCGCCCGTTAAATACGTCTGCTCGACGGAATGACTGATGATTTTTGGATTATAGATACCAAATTCCAGCAAATCATCACCATCCGGTAAGCGGATTGCGAACATGCGCTTGTTGACACCGATTTGTGGTGCTGCAAGTCCAATGCCGCTTCGTAAATCGTATTTCTTCGCAATTTCATCATCTTGACTGTTGGCGAGGAACTCGCGCATGAGTCGCATCGTTTCCTTATCCTCATCGCTGAGAGGGAAGGTCACTTCTACTGACCGTTCGTGAAGAGCAGGAACGTCTTCGCGTACGATTTCATTCATGGTGATCATGAACAACACTCCTTTCGTCTACAAAAAGTATAGCATAGGAAAGTGGGGAATGATGACAACTAACACAGTAGGAAAATATCGAATGATACAGAAGATGGAATATTCTAGTTTTGTGATTGAATTCACAATGTGAAACGTGAAAAAAATAAAACATTTCCTTTGATTTTAAGGTGTTACAGATTTATACTTGTAACGTAATGAACAAGACACTATAACGTGTCGATTCATGATAATACAGTTTACTCAACTGAATAGGTACACAGACACATGTTCAAAGGATAGTCACACGGGACTTCGTTTTTTGGACACTATTGTCATGTGGGCAAATCAGTCAGAGGAATATTTCGCTGAACGCAGTGAAAGGATGAGGTGAAAAGATGAACGTAAACATGTTTAAAAACGTGGAAGAAAACTTTGAAACGTTCCGCATTCTTGACGAGAAAGGTGAAGTCGTCAATAAAGACGCTATGCCAGACCTCTCGGATGAAGAGCTTACGGAATTAATGCGCCGTCTCGTATACACACGTATCTGGGACCAACGTGCAATCTCACTTAACCGTCAAGGACGTCTTGGTTTCTACGCTCCAGTAGCTGGACAAGAAGCGTCAATGATCGGTACGCAATTCGCTTTGGATAAAGATGACTGGATTCTTCCTGGATACCGTGATATTCCACAAATGGTCTTCCATGGCTTCCCACTTTACAAAGCATTCTTGTTCTCACGCGGTCACATCACAGGTGGTCAGATTCCTGAAGGTGTTAACGTCTTAATGCCACAAATCATCATCGGTGCGCAGATCGTTCAAGCGGCTGGTGTTGCTCTCGGTCTTAAGAAAAGCGGTAAAGAACAAGTAGCGATCACTTACACAGGTGATGGTGGTTCTTCACAAGGGGACTTCTATGAAGGTATGAACTTCGCTGGAGCTTTCAAAGCACCTGCAATCTTCGTCGTTCAAAACAACCGTTTCGCAATCTCGACACCTGTCGAAAAACAATCTATGGCGAAAACAATCGCTCAAAAAGCTGTTGCTGCTGGTATCAATGGTATCCAAGTCGACGGTATGGACGTTCTTGCTGTATACGCAGCTACGAAACAAGCACGCGTAGAAGCACTTAACGGTGTTCCGACATTGATCGAAACATTGACTTACCGTTATGGACCACACACACTCGCTGGTGATGATCCAACACGTTACCGTACAAAAGACATGGATGATGAGTATCAAGCACAAGATCCACTCGTCCGTTTCCGTGCTTTCATGGAAGCAAAAGGTCTTTGGAACGAAGATAAAGAGAACGAAGTCATCGAGCAAGCTAAAGCTGACGTTAAGGAAGCACTTGCACAAGCTGACAAAGAACCAAAACAAAAAGTTACAGATTTCATCAACGTGATGGCTGAAAAGCTTCCACTAAACCTGCAAGAGCAGCTTGATGAGTATACAGCAAAGGAGTCGAAATAACCCATGGCACAAATGACGATGATCCAAGCGATCACTGACGCAATGCGCGTCGAGATGAAACGCGACGAACAAGTTCTCTTGTTCGGTGAAGACGTCGGTAAAAACGGTGGGGTATTCCGTGCGACAGAAGGTCTTCAAGATGAGCTCGGCGAAGACCGTGTCTTCGATACACCACTTGCGGAATCAGGTATTGGTGGTCTTGCTGTCGGATTCAGTCTGACAGGATTCCGTCCAATCATGGAAATCCAATTCTTCGGATTCGTATTCGAAGTATTCGATTCAGTTGCAGCACAACTCGCGCGTCTCCGTTACCGTTCAGGTGGCACATACAATGCACCTGTAACAATCCGTTCACCATTCGGTGGCGGTGTTAAAACACCGGAACTTCACGCAGATAACCTCGAAGGGCTCATGGCTCAGTCACCAGGACTTAAAGTTGTCATTCCTTCAACACCATACGATGCAAAAGGTCTCTTGATCGCGTCAATCCGTGATAACGACCCAGTCGTATTCCTCGAGCACATGAAACTCTACCGTTCATTCCGCGGTGAAGTGCCAGAGGGCGATTACACGATCGAACTCGGAAAAGCTGATGTAAAACGTGAAGGTACAGATGTAACAATCGTCACTTACGGTGCGATGGTGCACGCTTCACTTAAAGCAGCAGAAGAGCTCGAAAAAGAAAACATCAGCGTCGAAATCATCGACTTGATGACGATCAGCCCGATCGATATCGATACGATTCTTGCTTCTGTCAAGAAAACAAACCGTGTCGTCGTCGTTCAAGAAGCACAAAAACAAGCGGGTATCGCTGCAATGGTTGCAACTGAAATCCAAGAACGTGCAATCCTTGACCTCGAAGCACCGATTCTTCGTGTTGCTGCTCCAGATACGATCTTCCCATTCGCACAAGGTGAAGACGTCTGGATCCCGGATCACAAAGATATCGTCGAGAAAGTCAAGACTGTCTACAATTTCTAAGAGCATTTCGGAAAATAAGGAGAGGGGTACATTCTCTCCTTGCTTCCGTTTTTACAGATAACAATCGACTAGAAGAGTGAACTAAAAGGAGGCATATTCAAATGGGTTTATTTGAATTCAAATTGCCGGATATCGGTGAGGGTATTCATGAAGGTGAAATCGTAAAGTGGTTCGTAAAAGCGGGCGACACTGTCAAAGAAGATGATGTTCTTCTTGAAGTACAAAACGATAAAGCAGTCGTTGAAATTCCATCGCCAGTTGATGGTACTGTTAAAGAAGTAAAAGTTGACGAAGGTGTCGTAGCTGTCGTTGGCGACGTCCTCATCACTTTCGAAGTCGAAGGCGAAGGTTCTGCTCCTTCTGAAGAAGCAGAGCAACCAAAAGCTGAAGAAAATGCGAAAGACGTTCAAGATACCGATCAAAAAGTGGAAGACAAACCAAACGAGGTTCAAATCCATAAATCAGAACGCGTCATCGCGATGCCATCTGTCCGTAAATATGCACGTGAAAAAGGTGTCGACATCCGTGAAGTCCAAGGTTCTGGAGACAACGGTCGTGTCGTTAAAGAAGACATCGATGCATTCGCAAACGGTGGACAAACTTCTGATGCACCAGCAACTGAAGAAAAAGCACCAGCTGCTTCTGCACCAAAAACAGAAGTGAAGCCATACGTTGCTGCTCAACCTGAACTTGAAACACGCGAGAAAATCAAAGGAATCCGTAAAGCGATTTCGAAAGCAATGGTTAATTCGAAACATACAGCTCCACACGTAACACTCATGGACGAAGTGGATGTTACGAACCTCGTTGCACTCCGTAAAAACTTCAAAGAAGTTGCGGCTGCTCAAGGTACGAAATTGACTTACCTTCCGTTCGTCGTAAAAGCATTGACTGCTGCTGCTAAAAAATACCCGGCAATCAACGCATCAATCGACGATGTAAACGAAGAAATCGTCTACAAAAACTACTTCAACATCGGTATTGCTGCTGATACAGACAACGGTCTTGTCGTACCAGTCGTCAAAGATGCAGATCGTAAGTCGATCTTCGCACTTGCTGACAACATCAATGACCTTGCTGGTAAAGCACGTGACGGAAAACTTTCTGGCGACGAGATGAAAGGCGGATCAATCACGATCACTAACATCGGTTCTGCTGGCGGTCAATGGTTCACACCAGTCATCAACCACCCAGAAGTTGCAATCCTCGGTATCGGTCGTATCGCTGAAAAAGCGGTCGTCAAAAACGGCGAAATCGTTGCTGCACCAGTTCTTGCACTTTCATTCAGCTTCGACCACCGTCTCATCGATGGTGCAACTGCACAAAACGCGCTTAACTTAGTTAAACGCCTATTGAACGACCCACAACTTCTCATCATGGAGGGATAAGCAATGGTAGTAGGTGAATTCGCACAAGAAACAGATTTACTCGTAATCGGGGCTGGCCCTGGTGGTTACGTTGCTGCAATCCGCGGCGCGCAACTTGGTATGAAAGTAACAATCGTTGAACGTGAAAACGTCGGCGGTGTCTGCTTAAACGTAGGATGTATCCCATCAAAAGCCTTGATCACTGCAGGACATAACTTCCAGCACGCTAAAGGTTCAAGCGATATGGGGATCACTTCTGAGAATGCAACTGTCGATTTCTCGAAAGTTCAATCTTGGAAACAATCTGTCGTCAACAAATTGACTGGCGGCGTTAGTGGTCTTCTTAAAGGCAACAAAGTCGAGACTGTCGTTGGGGAAGCTTACTTCCAATCAGAAGATACAGTTCGTATCATCAACGAAGATTCTTCGACTCCTTACAAATTCAAGAAATGTATCATCGCGACTGGTTCGACTCCAATCGAACTTCCAGCTTTCAAATGGTCAAAACGCGTTCTTTCTTCAACAGGCGCATTGAACCTTCCTGAAATCCCGAAAAAACTCATCGTCATCGGTGGCGGATACATCGGGATGGAGCTTGGTACAGCGTATGCGAACTTCGATACAGAAGTCGTCATTCTTGAAGGAACAAAAGACATCCTTTCTGGTTTCGAGCCTGCTATGACACAAGTCGTCAAGAAAAAGCTCAAACAAAAAGGTAACATCACGATCCACAACGAAGCACTTGCACAAAGTGTGGAAGAGTCAGAAGATGGTGTTAAAGTAACATTCGAAGTCAACGGTGAAGCACAAACAGTTGAAGCGGACTACGTCCTCGTCACTGTTGGTCGTCGTCCTAACACAAGTGATCTTGGTCTTGAAATGGCAGAAGTCAAAGTCAGCGACCGTGGTCTTGTTGAAATCGACGATCAGTGCCGTACTTCAAACGAAAACATTTACGCAATCGGTGATATCGTTCCAGGACCACCACTTGCGCACAAAGCTTCATTCGAAGCTAAAATCGCTGCTGAAGCAGCTGCAGGACACCCTGCATACCTCGACTACAGCGCGATTCCAGCGGTCGTCTTCACAGACCCAGAACTCGCTACAGTCGGTTACACGGAAGCACAAGCGAAAGAAGAAGGACTCGACTATGTCGCGTCTAAATTCCCTTACGCTGCGAATGGTCGTGCACTTGCACTCAACGAGCCAGACGGCTTCTTGAAAATGATTACTCGTAAATCAGATGGTCTCTTGATCGGCGCGCAAATCGCTGGTACAGGCGCTTCTGATATGATCGCTGAAATGGGACTCGCAATCGAGTCTGGTATGACAGCTGAAGATATCGCACTCACAATCCACGCGCACCCATCACTTGGTGAAATCGCAATGGAAACTGCTGAAGTTGCAATCGGTAGCCCGATCCATATCATTAAATAATTCCGAAACACCTCATGCACGGGGAGCCGACCGTGTATGAGGTGTTTTTTTTGTTTTGTCTTGATTCAAAAAAGGAAAAGAATAAAAAACGGAGAGGGTGGACGCATATGGAATCCGTGACTGCCTTAGAGGAGCTGTATTACGTATCAGAGATGGATAAGGTTCGCTTTGTAGGCTGGACGACCGCATTCGCTCGCTATGATTTCGCTGTCATCTGTACAGGACAATTTTTTGGGAAAGTACTCGTCGTTAGTTTAACCGGTGGTCAGTCAGCGTTATTTGATCAACAGGATGTGTTAAATGGAGAAGTTTTAGCTCGTACTTTTGCAATTGAGCAAGAGGATGTTGCATTAATTGGTGAAGCATTAGCGGCATTCATTCCTTGTTCGCCAAACGATGAATATGCAGAATGAAACGATCCAATTAAAAAAGCAGTAATCCTCATCTAGTAAGGATTACTGCTTTGTTTTGTCTTCACCGAATTGCATTCGATTGCTGAATGACTTTGATCGTCTCGAGCGAATGATCCTCAAGACCTTGAACCGGAAGACCAGCTTCAATGTTTTCTTTAATATAGGCAAGATTGTCTGCCGTGATCATTTCGCCAGGAATAAAGATGGGAATACCAGGAGGATACACCATCATGAATTCAGCTGAAATCCGTCCGACCGCATCGACTAACGGAATTGTCTCTGTTTCTTCATAGAAAGCATCACGTGGGCTGAGAGCGAGCGCTGGAATGTCTGGAAGGACGATTGAGTGATCAGTCGTTTCAGCGCCATTATTCTGATAGCGTGCAACAAGTAAAGACATCGCATGTAGGAATGCATCGATTGTCTCTTCCGAGTCACCAGAAGTGATGATGACAAGGATATTATTTAAATCAGAAAGTTCAACTTCGATCCGATGTTCTTCACGCAAAAACTCTTCGACAAGGTGACCAGAAATACCAAGTCCCTTAACGGAAACGAGCACTTTCGTTGGATCAAAAGCGAACGTCGCACTTGAATGAAGATCGGATTCGCCGAAAACGGCGAGATAAGGAAGCTTCGCTAATCCGAAACGCATCCGTGTCGCGAGTTCGAGTGCCCGACGATTCATCGCTTCACCGTTGATTGCAAGATGGCGCCGTGCGCAGTCAAGAGAAGCAAGCAGTAGATAGGATGTTGAAGTCGTCGTCAACATCGAGAGTACCGCTTGAACCTTATCCGGAGAGACAAGACCCCGGCGAACGTTTAAAACAGAGCTTCCAGTGAGTGATCCACCGAGTTTATGGACACTCGTTGCTGCGAGATCAGCTCCTGCTTGCATTGCAGATAATGGCATATCTTCGTGGAAGGCGATATGGACGCCGTGTGCTTCGTCGACGAGTACCGGAATACCCTTACTATGGGAAAGTTTGACGATGCTCTCCAAGTCGCCAGCAACGCCGAAATAGGTCGGGTTGATGACGAGCACTGCCTTTGTATCAGGATGAAGTGCAAGGGCACGTTCTACCGCGCTTGGTGTGATACCGTGTGCGATACCAAATGTTTCATCGAATTCAGGATGAATGAAAATCGGGTGCGCACCAGAAAGAACGATAGCTGACATCACCGATTTATGAACATTTCGAGGAACGAGAATTTTATCATCAGGTCCGACGACGCTCATGATCATTGCCATGATTGCGGTTGACGTTCCTTGTACGGAAAAGAACGTTTCGTCGGCATGGAAGGCTTGAGCTGCCAATTGATGAGCTTCCTTAATGATTGCCTTTGGATGATGAAGATCATCAAGGGGAGCGATATTGATTAAATCGATATCGAGCGCATTCTGACCGATGAACGATCGAAAGGCTGAATCCATTCCTTGACCATTTTTATGACCGGGAATATGAAATTGAATTGGTTGACGTTTCGCATGCGCGAGTAGCGCATCGAATAAAGGTGTATCGAGCTGTGTTAAGCTTTTTGTTTGCACCAGATTTCCCCCCCTTAAAACCGAATAAAAATACAATCAAACAAGCTAACTATAACAAGTTTTCGGGCGGTTGCAACTGTTTTATGCTTCTTTTCCGTGTAAAATAGAAAAGTGCAGAAAGGAAGTGGGAATGATGGCATTGAATTATCCGCTCAATTCCGATTGGTCGACGGAAGAAATTGTGAAAGTCATCGACTTTTTCAATTTAGTCGAACAAGCGTATGAATCAGGTGTAGAACGACAACGTTTGCTCGAGGCATATCGGGAATTTAAGCAAATCGTCACCTCGAAATCCGAGGAAAAACAGTGGGATCAGTTTTATATGGAAGAGACAGGTTGCTCAAGTTATCGGACGATGCAACAGGCAAAACGCCAAGAAGATCCAATCGTGCGCATGAAAAAATAATGACATCATAAAAGATAAGACTCCTATGCGATCGTATAGGAGTCTTATCTTTTATACGGACTGGAAATGTGCGGAAAATGATCATCATTTGTTTAAAGTGGAAGGGAAGCGGCTATATACTACATACAAGACGTTATCCTTACAAATATGTGAAACTGTATTTTTTAAAATTAGATGCTTTACATCTAAGTTGAATCGTACTATTATTGATTCAATCCACTGATAAGTCGCGATTGTCTGACAAATTAAACTTCTGTTTATCCCGCGAAGGAGTGTGGTTACTGTGAAACAAGTGATAGAAGCATACAAGAGAAAAGATGCAGAAAAACGCATTCCTGTATTGCGTCTCGAAATCGACTATGAGCTTGCTACATTACATGATGCGATGGTGGCAAGTGACGCAGAAGCTGTTGGTGCAAGTAAAGAGCGCCTCGAAAAATATCGTCAAGAGATGGTACGTCTTGAAGCTTGATTTCAACGTCCTTTTCTCTACCTTATAATAAAATATCACTACTTCAACCAGCGAATCGTTCGCTGGTTTTCTTTTTTTGTTACTATAGAAGAAGCTGGAAACGATGATGAAGGAGTGAAGGAAGATGCAAATCGAGTTGGATGCGATAGACTTGATCAAGCGAGCAGGGAAATACATTCGCGAAAAGATTGATGTGTCGTATCACATTGAACAGAAAACCGGAAAAAGTGATTTAGTGACGGAGATTGATCAAGCCGTCGAGGATTTATTGATTAAAGGTATTCTAGATCGCTATCCGGATCATCATATTTATGGTGAAGAGGGGCGCATCGCTCGACCCGATACACTCGAAGGTACGATTTGGTTCGTTGATCCGATCGACGGAACGATGAACTTCATCCGTCAAAAGCGAATGTTCGCCATCTCAATTGCGATCATGATGGAAGGGGAATTACGGTACGGATTTGTTTATGATGTCATGGCTGACGAGCTATTTCATGTCATCAAAGGACAAGGGGCTTATCAAAACGGTATTCGGTTACCTCAACTGACAGAACGGAGCGTTAAGGAAGCGATCATCTGTATGAATGCTACCTGGGTGACGCCGAACCGTCGAATTAACACGGATCGTCTTGCTCCGCTCGTGCGACACGCAGTAGGTGTACGAGCGATTGGTGCAGCTTCCCTTGAACTCGCATGGACGGCTGCCGGACGCGTTGATGGATATATCACGATGCGTAACATGCCTTGGGATTATGCAGCCGGTCAATTATTGATTGAAGAGCTTGGTGGACGTGTCGGGACGATTACCGGAGAGCCGATGTCGTTTCTCGAGCAAACGAGTGTATTAGCAGGGAGCCAGACATTCGTTGAAGATGTATTGACGTTCGTACAAACACAAGAGGATTGAAAAAAGGTCCTTTCGTTTTAAACGAAAGGAACCTTCTCAGTCATGTTTGTTTGCGCAAACGTGCCTTTAAAACGAATCCGGCACCCATCGCAACTATCATCAAGACGACAGAGGCGATCGTCATCGGTACGTTTTGTTCCGCGATGAAAATGCCGATGCCTGCCATGGATCCTACTGCAAGCATGGCAAGTAACAAAAATAGTAGACGCATGTTTTTTCCCCCTCTACCCGTGAGTACGTTAACAGTGTAGCGTGAATGAAGAATAATGAAAAGGCTTTCGAGATGATGTCGAATCTTAGTCATTGCCAATTAGGACTCTACCTGTGCTATACTCTTAAAGTTGACCGAAAGTATGATAAGATTTATTTAAATGAATAGAAAGAGGTACACACCTATGACAACATTAGTACGAAATGATTTACGCAACGTTGCGATCATCGCTCACGTTGACCATGGTAAAACAACATTAGTCGATGAGCTTTTAAAACAGTCTGGTACGTTCCGTACGAACGAACAAGTCGAAGAACGCGCAATGGACTCAAATGACATCGAGCGGGAACGTGGAATCACGATTCTTGCGAAAAACACTGCAATCGACTACAAAAACACACGCATCAACATCGTTGATACGCCAGGACACGCCGATTTCGGTGGAGAAGTTGAGCGAATCATGCGTATGGTGGATGGCGTCATCCTCGTTGTCGATGCACGTGAAGGCTGTATGCCACAAACACGTTTCGTTTTGAAAAAAGCACTCGAGCAAGGACTTCAACCAATTGTCGTCGTCAACAAAATCGACAAACCGATGGTCCGTCCTCTTGAAGTCGTCGACGAAGTCGTGGATCTCTTGATCGACCTCGGAGCTGACGAAGATCAACTCGAATTCCCAGTCGTTTATGCATCGGCAGTCAACGGCTCAAGTTCATTCGAACCTGAATTAGATAAACAAGAAGATACAATCACGAACGTTCTTGATTTAATTCTTGAGCATACACCAGCACCTGTCGATAACACAATGGAGCCACTTCAGTTCCAAGTTACGATGCTTGACTATGATAACTACCTCGGACGGATCGGTGTTGGTCGTGTCTTCCGTGGCGAAATCAAAGTTGGCGATAGCGTTTCACTTTCAAAACTTGACGGTTCAACGAAGAACTTCCGTGTCACGAAGTTGTTCGGTTACTTCGGTCTAAAACGTGTCGAAATCGAAACTGCAAAAGCAGGAGACTTGATTGCGATCGCTGGTATGGAAGACATCAACGTCGGTGAAACAGTTTGCCCAACTTCACACGTTGATCCACTCCCATTATTACGTATCGATGAGCCAACGCTTCAAATGACATTCATCGTCAATAACTCGCCATTCGCTGGTCGTGAAGGGGATCTTGTTACTTCACGTAAAATCGAAGAGCGTCTTGAAAAAGAACTTGAGACGGACGTTTCACTCCGTATCGAAAACACGGATTCACCGGACCGCTGGATCGTTTCTGGTCGTGGGGAGCTTCACCTCGGGATCTTGATCGAGAACATGCGCCGTGAAGGATACGAAATCCAAGTATCTAAACCGCAAGTTATCATCAAAGAAGAAGAAGGTGTCAAAGTCGAGCCATTCGAACGCGTCGTCATCGATACACCAGAAGAGTACACAGGTTCTGTCATGGAATCGATTGGTCTCCGTAAAGGTGAATTAACGAACATGCAAACAATGGACAACGGTCAAACGAAAATGGAATTCATCGTTCCTTCACGTGGTTTGATCGGTTACCGTAACGAATTCCTTTCTGCTACACGCGGATACGGAATCATGAACCACACGTTCGAAGAATACCGTCCGTTCATCCAAGCGGATATCGGTGGACGTCGTAGTGGTGTTATGGTCTCAATCGAAACGGGTAAAGCAACTGCTTACGCGATCTCAGCTCTTGAAGACCGCGGAACGATCTTCATCGAGCCTGGTATTGAAGTATACGAAGGTATGATCATCGGCGAATGTAACCGTGATGTCGATCTCGCTGTCAACGTCGTTAAAGCAAAACAATTAACGAACATGCGTGCATCTGCAAAAGACTCAACGAACGTTCTTAAACGTCCACGTGTCTTCTCACTTGAAGAGTCGTTGACATTCTTGAATGAAGATGAGTACTGTGAAATCACACCACAATCGGTTCGTCTCCGGAAACAAGTCTTGAACAAAAACGAACGTGAAAAGCAAGAAAAACGTCGTCGTCTAGGTAAAGATTGAGTCTTGAACGAATAGGGGGATTGGCAATGAATGCACAAGCTGCCGTTGCTTCTGATTTTCCGAAATACGATATTCCGTTCATCGCGAAACTTCTCGGTGTCGGAAGTGATCCGAATAACATCGAAACGGGATTTTATCCTTTAATGATCACCGTCGTCATCTTGACGCTTGTCGTCTTTAAGTTAGGATTTGCTAAGGAACTAGCATGGTGGAAATCACTGATCGTCTATCTGTTGCTCGCTGTCTTCTCGGCAGCATTGACGCTTGTCTTCTGGACATGGCCGATTCCTGAAGTACTCCTTGCGATGGTCTTCGTACTTGGTATTTATCGCTTCCGGATGTGGATGGTCAAGCGTGAACGTGAACGGACAGCTTCTTGACGGAAGCATGTCATGAATCAAAAGAACGAATCTCTTCGGAGGTTCGTTCTTTTTTTGTGCTAATTCAGATGCATGATTTAAAGCGTAGCGGGAACAGGGATACTAAAAGGGGGGAGAAAACAGTGAAAATAAGGTATGTCATACCCCTGCTGTTAGCGGGTATTCTGATCGGCTGTACACAAACGTCAGAAGAATCGTCAACAAAGGAAACCAATCAGAAGACACAAAAAAACAATCAACAGGATTCAGGTAATCAAGAAGATACGCAATCATCACAAACGCAAGAAGGAGTCGTATTTAAAGAGCTAAACGCCCCATGGAATATCGTTCGCGAAGGAGAGACTTTTTATATTACAGAGCGCGAAGGAACAATCGTCAAAGGAAAACAAGGTGATTATGAGAGGATGCGCTTGCAACTGAAGAAAGATGTAATTGCTGAAGGAGAAAGTGGATTACTCGGTATGGTACTTGACCCTGATTTTAAGAACAATAAGACGGCATACGTCTATCATACGTATGCAAAACAAAATCAAGCGACCAATCGTGTCATTGCAATCAAAGAGGAAGGCCATCAGTGGGTCGAAGAGCGTGTGTTACTCGACGATATTCCGGGAGCGACGATTCACAACGGAGGACGACTTGAGTGGGGTCCAGAAGGTGCACTCTACGTCACAGCAGGAGACGCAGCAAATCCTGAACTGGCGCAAGACATCGATTCACTTGCAGGAAAAATTTTACGCATCACACCTGAAGGAAAACCGTTCAAGGGGAATCAAAAAGGCTATGTCTATAGTCTTGGTCACCGAAATCCACAAGGGCTTGTTTTCGTCGATGACCAACTGTATGCAAGTGAGCACGGACAAAGTGGACACGATGAAATTAATCGAATTGAACAAAAAAATTATGGATGGCCAACGATTGAAGGAACAGAGAAAGCAGAGGGACTCGTGACACCGTGGTACGAAGTGGGAGAGCGATCCGTTGCACCAAGTGGGATTGCAGAAGCGGATGATACGTTGTATTTTGCAACACTTGTAGGTCAACGATTACAAGCGATTGATTTAAAGACGAAACAGGTCAAAACGATTGTCGAAAATCAAGGGCGGATTCGCGATGTGTGGATTGATAAGACGTCAATTTATTATATTACGAACAATACAGATGGTAGAGGGACTCCGTCGACCGAGGATGATCGATTGGTTCGAATCAAGCGGTGAACAAAAAAAGGTCTGCCAGGGAAGTTTCCCACAGACCTTTTATTTACCAGTGTTTTCGTTTTGTTTCCCAAGTAGGGTATAAATGAAATTGTCCAGAGGCATGGCGTTCGAGTGTCCGTTCTTCTACGCGAGATCGACACTCATCACATAGATGGACACGAACTGGTTTATTGCGTAATCGCTTCGCCGTGAAGGACCAATCATCAATCGTCTCACGCTTATCGCAAATCGTACATTTCACTCGCATGTCGGGTCCTCCCTTTTTTTCTTAGTATATCATATTAGAAGATTATTCAGATGTAAAAAAGGGAATCGAGAAGTATATCTCGAAATATCATCACTAAGTCATAGAGGAGGTGATGTCATGGCAAATAAAGTAGAGCAACATCTCAGCTCACATCAACTAGATGCGTTATCACAATTACCACTTGTTTTTTTGATCACGCATGATCAATCCAAACATTGGCCGATCACACATGCAATTAGTTGGGTATATGCGAAGGATTCACAAACGGTTCGTTTTGCGATCGAAGCAGATTCTCATCTCGTCAAAACGTTACGAGAACATCCGGTTTTCACCTTGATCTTCTTTGCAGAGCAGTCGACACACAGCTTAACGTGTACGGACGTCAAGGTGTTTACGCCGCAAGAACCACTTCCACTTTCGCTCTCTTTTTATGAGGGGCGCGTCGAAGAGGTACGTGACATCTTATTTTACGGAGCAGCTGTCACACAACGACCGACCATTGAAAAAACATACGATGAACAGGCAGCTGAACGGTTGGATCAACTTGTTCATCGCATCCTAAAAGCGTAACATTCATCACAAACTCGACTCTAAAGGGGCGAACGATGGAATGAAAAAAATATACGTACTTGATACCAATGTCATGTTGCACGATCCACTTTCTCTCTTTCAGTTTCAAGAGCATGATGTCGTCATACCAGCGATCGTACTAGAAGAACTGGATGGAAAAAAACGCAACATGGATGAGGTGGGGCGCAACGCACGAGAAACAGCTCGCATTTTAGACCAATTGCGGGAAACCGGTCAGCTTCATGCGGGAGTTCCGCTTGGTAACGGTGGCATTCTTCGCGTCGATATCGGTGACTCCATTTACGAGGGCTCGCCGTTTATCCATGAATCGAACGATAATAAGATTATCGAGCTCGCATGGTCGATTCATCGTGAACAACAAACTGAAGCGACGCCACGAGATGTCATTCTCGTCTCAAAAGATATCTTAGTCCGCGTTAAAGCGGATGCGTATGGATTAGTCGCTGAGGACTATATGACGGATCATATCGCTGACTTGACTGGTCTTTATACAGGATTCATCGAAGTGACCGTCGATCAGGAATATATCGATGCTTTCTATCAGGATAAACGACTTTCAGTTGATGTATTGCCGGAAAAAGTGCAACCAAATGAATTCATCATTCTAAAAAGTAATATGTCAAAAGCCTCTGCCATTGCTGTCGTTGATCAGAATTTGCCGATCATCCGGGCACTTTCGATCGATGTCGATCAAGTCTGGGGTGTTATTCCCCGAAACGTTCAACAACGGATGGCGTTTGAGTTATTACTTCGAGACGATGTACCGCTCGTTACACTCGTTGGGAAGGCAGGTACCGGAAAGACCTTACTTGCACTCGCTGCGGGGCTCCTGCAAGTAGAAGACGAGCATAAATATAAAAAACTTGTCGTTGCTCGTCCAGTCGTGCCGATGGGAAATGATATTGGCTACTTGCCAGGTGAGATGGAGGAAAAGCTTCGTCCGTGGATGCAACCGATCTACGATAACCTCGAACATCTCTTTAATACGGGATCAGGAGACGAACTTGGTAACATTCTCGCGGGAATGAAGACGATTCAACTGGAAGCGTTGACATATATTCGAGGACGGAGCATGCCGGGGCAATTCATCATCATCGATGAAGCGCAGAATTTGACGAAACACGAAGTCAAGACGATTTTAACACGTGTCGGTGAAAACTCAAAAATCGTGTTAGTGGGTGATCCGCAACAGATCGATCACCCGTATTTAGATGAATATTCGAACGGTTTATCCTACGCCGTAGAACGCCTTAAAAATGAGAAAATGACGGGACACGTCAAACTCGTCAAAGGGGAACGCTCGAATCTGGCGCGCCTCGCAGCCGACTTATTATAAAAAACGTGGTGCGTCTATTCAGGCGCACCACGTTTTCCTTATATGACGGTAACCGTGTGAACAGATTTGACGATCCGTTGTCCGTGCAACAGGTGAACGGGTCCATCTGCTAACACTTTGCCGTCTTGTGAGAACTGCAGGTATACTTCGTCGAGTTGCTCAAGTGGAAGTTCGACCGTTTCTTCACCTTCGAAACGAATAGCGGTCGCTTCCGGTAAGAGTTCAGCATTCCGGATGAACGGTGCGAGCGCCATGGCGAATGACCCTTGAAGCGCGGCTTCTTTTTCAGCGCGTGTCATCGGACGATTATGATCCGTACGACTGCCTTCCATGATGCCTTTATCCCACGCTGCCCCCATTTTCGCGTAGTACGCCTCTTGTTCGCTCGTATCTGCTGGTTGGCCAATCTTCTCGATCGCAACCTTTCGTTCATCAAAGATCCAAACTGTCGGATCAATCGTCAACTGGTGCCGTACTTTACCGTTAATCGGAAAAATCATTTGTTATACCCCCTAAATGTGTAAGTCCAACAAATCCATTATACCGAAACGTTGAATTGTTGGCGAAAGTAAGGTAAAGTTTAGCTATAACAGGAACGCGTCATTTGATGAGGAGGGATTGGATTGTCAACTGAAATCGAGACAGTTCATCGCCAGCGCGCTCTTGAGCTACTAGAAGCGGATGCACAAAAAATCCGCCGGTTGATCGAGGTCCAGCTTGCGAATTTAACGATGCCACAATGTCCTCTTTACGAGGAAGTATTGGATACACAAATGTTCGGATTGTCCCGTCAGATTGATTTTGCGGTACGTCTTGAACTGATTGATGCGGGTGAAGGGAAACAGTTGCTCGAATCACTTGAACAGCAATTATCTGATTTACATGATGCGGAGACGTGCTGATTTTCTACTCAAACGTGAAATGCGGCGTTTGGGTATTTTTTTTTAGAAAACGAAAAAAAGGACGTGTACATATGTTAGCGAAGTTTAAAGAAAAACGAGCATTTTTTGACTACGGTCTCTTCTTTACGATGCTCATCCTCATGGCGATCAGTACAGTCATGGTCTATAGTGCCAGCGTTTGGAACGGTGGCGATTATGCGAATACGTCCTTCTTTGAGAAGCAGTTGATGTTCGATGCGATGGCCATCGTGCTGTTCCTTTTAGTTTCGCAAGTGAATCATGAAGTATTTCGTGGACCAGTCATTCGTTTACTCTTGTACGCGATTACATGGTTGATGCTGATGGCAACACTATTTTCGGCTCCCCTAAACGGAGCTCGCGCCTGGTTGAACTTCGGTATCTTCTTAATTCAACCAATCGAGCTTTGTAAATTCGTGCTCGTCGTCGGGCTTGCCAGTTATTTTGATCAAAAGCACAAAGGAAAGATGGATGGCGTGATTGGGATTGTCCATCACTTCATCCATCGTCAAATTCCAGCGACGTCCCCCGGAAAACGGATTTTACTTAGTTTCTCGGACTGGATCTTGATTCCAATGCTTGTGTTACTTGCACCTTACGCGATCATCATTCGTATGCAACCGGATGACGGCGGATTATTCATTCTGTTACTCATCACGGCGATGATTTTATTTGCAGTAGGATTACCGAGTGGTTACATCATGTTATGTGTCGTTACCGTTCCGATCATCTTCTTGTACGCATGGAACAATTTTTCGGATAATCAGATGCAACGGATTCAAGCGAGTTTGAATCCCTTTCTTGACGCAGAAGGTAAGGGATATCAGCTCATCAACTCCGTCATATCGATTGCCCATGGGGGATTGTTCGGAGTGGGTCTTGGGAATAGTTTTCAAAAGTATGGTTATCTGCCAGAGCCTGAAACCGACTACATCATGTCGATCATCTCGGAAGAACTCGGCTTCATCGGGGTCCTTGTCGTACTCGGTCTATTGTTTTACCTGATGATTCAAGGGGCGATCATCGCTAACCGGTGTGTCTCACTTTATTCGAGCATGCTCGCACTTGGGATTTCCGGTATTATTTTCATCCAGACATGTATCAATATTGCAGCCATGTCTGGTCTGTTTCCAGGTACAGGTGTCACCTTGCCATTCATCAGTTACGGTGGGTCATCGTTACTCGTCATGAGTACGATGCTTGGTGTAATGGCAAACATTTCTATGCAAAACAAATATCGGGTGGCTTATCATAAAGAAGTGCAAACTGCACGTTCGATGAGTGCCACGAGCTCATTAACTAAAGGGGGAGCATCAGTTGACTAAAATCCAGAAGATTCTCGTAGCAAACCGCGGGGAGATCGCGATTCGCGTTTTCCGTGCAGCGACAGAACTCGGTATTCGTACCGTTGCTATTTATTCACGAGAGGACATGGGTTCTCTTCATCGTTATAAAGCCGATGAAGCGTACCGGATCGGAGAAGGAAAAAAACCGATCGAAGCCTACCTCGACATTGAAGATATCATCGCAACAGCGAAAAAAGCCGAATGTGATGCGATCCATCCTGGTTATGGATTCCTCTCTGAGAATATTGAGCTAGCCAAACGTTGCCGCGAAGAAGGAATCATTTTCATCGGGCCGCAAGAAGATCACCTGTATAAGTTCGGAGATAAGGTACGGGCACGGACGACTGCAATTGAAGCAGGTCTTCCTGTCATTCCAGGAACAGATGGTCCGATCTCATCAATTGATGAAGCGTATGCGTTCGCAAAAGAAGCAGGCTATCCACTCATGGTCAAAGCATCGCTTGGTGGTGGTGGACGTGGTATGCGTGTCGTCCGGACAGAAGAAGAGCTTCCAGACATGATTGAACGAGCGAAATCTGAAGCTTTAAAAGCATTCGGTTCGGATGAAATTTACGTTGAAAAATTAATCGAACGACCAAAACATATTGAAGTCCAAATCATAGGGGATGCACATGGAAACATCATTCATTTGTTTGAACGAGACTGTTCCGTACAACGACGTCACCAAAAAGTCGTCGAAGTGGCGCCATGTGTCACGCTTTCAGAAGAAGGGCGTAAAAAGATCTGTGACGCGGCTGTCACGTTGATGAAACATGTCGGATACGAAAATGCGGGTACGGTCGAATTTCTCGTCACACAAGATGAATCGTTCTATTTCATCGAAGTCAACCCACGTGTACAAGTCGAGCATACGATTACGGAGATGATCACAGGCGTTGACATCGTTCAGACTCAAATCCGTGTTGCTGAAGGCGAATCGTTACATAGCGACCTTGTCGGCATTCCACAACAAGAAGAGATTAAGATGCTTGGTTTTGCGATCCAGAGCCGAATTACTTCAGAGGACCCAGAGAACGGCTTCTTGCCGGATACAGGTAAGATTAAAGCGTATCGTTCACCAGGCGGCTTTGGTGTACGTCTCGATGGTGGGAATGCCTATGTCGGAGCAGAAATTTCACCGTATTATGACTCGTTGCTCGTTAAAATCTCGACGCACGGTTTGACGTATGACCAAGCGGTCGCGAAAATGCGTCGAAACTTAAGTGAATTCCGGATTCGTGGTATTAAGACGAACATCCCATTCTTGAGCAATGTCTTGAAACACCACGCGTTCGTCAGCGGCGATTACAATACATCGTTTATCGATGATACACAAGAATTATTCATCTTCCCAAAACGTCAAGACCGGGGAACGAAGCTGTTGACGTACATCGGAGAGGTTTCCGTCAATGGATTCCCGGGAATCGGAAAACTGGACAAGCCACTTGCGCGTGACGTCCGAATTCCAAAAAATCTTCCGGCAGACTACACGCCAGGCGCAAAAGCGATCCTTGATGCAGAAGGACCGGAAGCTGTCGCGAAATGGTTGAAAGCACAAGACAACGTTTTGTTAACGGATACGACATTCCGTGACGCTCATCAATCGTTACTTGCGACACGAATGCGGACGAAGGATCTCGTTGCGATCGCAGAGGCGGAAGCGAAACTGCTTCCTGAATTGTTCTCAGTCGAGGCATGGGGAGGGGCAACGTTTGATGTCGCGTATCGATTCTTATCAGAGGATCCATGGGTTCGTCTGATGAAATTGCGTGAAAAGATGCCGAACGTCCTGATTCAGATGTTACTTCGCGGTGCGAACGGCGTTGGTTACAAGAACTATCCAGACAATGTCATCCATACCTTCGTCAAGGAAGCGGCGCAAGCGGGAGTCGATGTCTTCCGGATTTTCGACAGCTTGAACAACCCGGAATCAATTCAACTCGCCATCGATGCGGTCTTGCCAACAGGTAAAATCGCGGAAGCAGCTGTCTGTTACACAGGGGATCTGTTCGATGCGAATCGTCCGAAATATCATCTGCCGTATTACGTCAATCTGGCGAAACAACTGGAAGAGAGCGGTGCTCACATCATTGCCATCAAGGATATGGCGGGTCTCTTGAAACCGGAAGCAGCCTATGCGCTTGTATCGGCACTTAAAGATGCAGTATCGTTACCAATCCATCTTCACACCCATGATGCGAGTGGAAACGGGATTTATACGTATGCGCGTGCGATCGATGCCGGGGTCGACGTCGTTGACGTCGCGGCATCAAGTATGTCAGGACTGACGAGTCAGCCAGCGGGTGGTAGCTTGATTCATGCCCTAAGTGGTCATCCACGTCAACCACTCGTCTCAGCACAGAAGTTCGAACAGATTTCGGACTATTGGCAGGACGTGCGTCATTTGTATCAAGCATTCGAACTTGATATGATCGCACCAAATCCAACCGTCTACGATCATGAGATGCCGGGTGGGCAATATTCGAACTTACAGCAACAAGCAAAAGCGGTCGGGCTTGCGGATCGTTGGTCTGAAGTCAAAGAAATGTATGCGCGTGTCAACATGTTGTTTGGCGATATCGTTAAAGTCACACCGTCGTCGAAAGTCGTTGGAGACATGGCGCTCTTCATGGTCCAACATCATCTGACGGAAGAAGACGTACTGCACCGAGCAAGTGGACTTGATTTCCCGGATTCAGTCGTTGAACTGATGAAGGGCGAACTCGGAACTCCGCCGGACGGTTTCCCGCAAGAAGTACAACGTGCCATCTTGAAGGGAGCTGCTCCGTTGACGGAACGTCCTGGTAAGATGATGCAACCACTCAACTTTGATGCAATAAAAAATGAGTTGTTTGAGAAACTTGAACGACCAGTCACTGAATTTGATGCTCTCGCTTACGCGCTCTATCCAAAAGTCTTCATGGACTACAGTTCGTATGTCGCGCGATATGGCGATATCTCGGTTCTTGATACGAATACATTCTTCCACGGTATGCGCCTAGGCGAAACGATCGAGGTCGAAATTGAACGAGGGAAGACACTATATCTCAAGTTGATTCAAATCGGTCAGCCAGACGATCACGGGATGCGGACAATCTATTATGAGATGAATGGTGTTCCTCGTGAAGTCGAAGTCAAGGACATCAGTATTAAGGAAAGTTCATCAAGCCGTCCAAAAGCAGATCGAAGTAACGCAAAACAGATCGGTGCGTCGATGCCGGGTAGTGTGCTGAAGGTACTCGTTGAGACAGGCACTCGTGTCCGTAAAGGAGAACAACTTCTCGTTACGGAAGCGATGAAGATGGAAACGACGATCCAAGCACCAGAAGACGGTGAGATCAAAGCCGTCCATGTTAAAGAAGGCGAAGCTATTGCGAGTCAAGACTTATTGATTGAATTCGTATAAGGTCACAATGAAAAACAGGCGCACGCTCGGCGGGCTGCCTGTTTTTCATTCAATATGTAATGGGAGAGGATACGGTTGAACATTATTTGTTGGATTCGAAGCGATTTTCGATTACAAGACAACCACATGTTGGCACGTGCGATTGAATTACTGAAGGAAAATCCAAAAGCGACAGTCGAGTTCGTCTTTTGGCTCAATCCAGATTACATTGGAGAATATGAAGCGCGGCAACAATATTTCTTTCAAGCGCTCGAATTGTTTTCAGATGATTGTAAAGAAAAAGAGATGCCGATTCGCTTCATCGAAGGCGATGAACAAGCTTTCTTAGATGCAACCAATGATGCGGACGTTCTGTTATTCAACGCGGAATATGTCGAACCATTCAAGGCGCGGGATGAGGGAATCATCAAAAAACGTAAGGAACGACAAACGGAGCGCTTGTTAGACCGGCATCTGCTCCATCCACATGACATTAAAAAGCAGGATGGAAAGTTCTATAAAGTATTCACGCCGTATAAGAATGCGTTCCTGAAAAAAGAAATTCCAACACCCTATGATGTGAAGTGGCAAACGCTACGGGATCATTATCATAAGCGCCAGCACACTAATAGTTTCATTGATGCCTATTTTAAAAAGGCACAGTCTGATGCGGCATTTCATCCGGGTGAGAAGCAAGCGAAACAACGCTTAAAGAAATTCATCGAGCAATCGCTTGAAAACTACG
Source organism: Exiguobacterium sp. UBA3968 (assembly GCF_002385115.1). Lineage (NCBI taxonomy): Bacteria > Bacillati > Bacillota > Bacilli > Caryophanales > Exiguobacterium > Exiguobacterium sp. UBA3968. The sequence continues at coordinate 1,340,717 of NZ_DGCW01000005.1, read as the reverse complement.
AAGAGAATCGTGATCTTCCAGCGATGGACGGTACGAGTTTACTCTCACGTTATCTACGGACCGGTGAGATCGGGATTCGAACGGTCTATGCAGCTATTCAAGATGCAAAAGAGTCGAAAGGGAAGCAGACGTTCATCACCGAACTCATCTGGCGTGAGTTCTATTACATGATTTTAATGCACTTCCCGGAATCGAAACGACAAGCGGTCAACACCCAGTACCGAGAAATCGATTGGGAAGAAAACGAGGACGGATTCAAGGCTTGGTGTGAAGGGAAAACCGGCTATCCGATCGTCGATGCAGCGATGCGTCAATTGAACCAAACCGGTTGGATGCATAATCGTCTGCGGATGATCGTCGCGTCGTTCCTGACAAAAGATCTATTGATCGATTGGCAAAAAGGGGAACGTTATTTCCAACAGAAACTCGTCGATTATGAAGCGGCTTCGAACATCGGTGGTTGGCAATGGGCGGCATCGGTCGGGACGGATGCCGTACCGTACTTCCGAGTCTTCAATCCGACGACACAATCAAAGAAGTTCGATAAGGACGGAGAGTTCATTCGGCAGTATGTCACGGAAATCAAAGATCTGTCGAAGCAATATATTCATGAACCGACGCAGCAACAACGAGAAGACTCTGGATACCCAGAACCAATCGTTGCACATGATGAAGCGCGAAAGCGTGCAATCGCTCGATTCAAATAATGAAAAAAGGATATTCCTCAGCGGAGGAACATCCTTTTTTTTACGACCTTATTGAAGACGGCTATTTGCTTTACGTGTTCGGAATGCATGATACGTCAAGTAGGATAAGACACCGAAATAACACGTAATCAAGAAGGCGTGCAGTAACGGTACATATGTTGCATGCCCTCCGAGAACGATCCAAGCACCTGTAGCAACTTGACACGAGATGAAGAACGTCGCGAATGCCATGCCGATTGTCGTCGTCCGGTGTTTTAAGCGAATGGCTGTAATATGAACGAACAACGTATAGAGGAATAATAGCCCAGCCATGATTCGGTGAATCATTTGGACCCAGGCTTCGAACGTCATCGACGGTTGGGAACAAACGGGCCAACCCACACACGCATATGTAGCGCCAACATGGCGAACGTAAGCACCAGTATAGACGACGATCAGCGTGTAGACGAGCAGACCGTACAAGAGCTTCCGCAAGAATGCTGGGACAGATTCCCTGAATTCCTGACCAGGACGCTCCATGATCAATATCGTTAAAATCAATAAGGCAGCAAAGGAAATCAAGGAGATACCAAAATGTAACGCCATGACGAGATCTGATTGTTGCCAAACGACAGCTCCTGCTCCGACGATGGATTGAATCAACATGAAGATGAAGGCAAGAAATGCAAAAATCTTCGTATCTAATCGATCCTTAAAGGCAACGAGCGTCCAGAGACATAAGGCGATGATTAGGAGTCCAACGACTCCGGTCACAGCGCGGTGACTATATTCAATCATCGTTTCAACACTTGGGTTTGTCGGGATGAGTTCCCCATGACAGAGTGGCCAATCTGTTCCGCAGCCATCTCCCGAGTCCGTTTTTGTGACTGTCCCACCCATCAGCAAGACGATCATCATCGTAAACGTGACGAAGGCTGAAAACATCGAAAGCTTTCGATTCAAGATTTGGACACCACCTTTCTAAAAAATACGAAATACATGGATTTCCATAGGACTAGTATCGCATAAAAAGTCTCGAAACGCTTGCAATCTTTTAGAACAACGCTATTCTAGTATTAGGTAAATATGGTGAACTGTGATGAAAATCACATAGATTTCACATTTTGTTCATTATGTCGAAAGTATTTTCATACGTCACGGTCCTAAATATGTGGTATCTTTTATAGAGAAAAGGACGTTTCGTGGCATGTCTGTGTTATTTCTGTGAAGAAATTACGTGAAGCCTAGGTGCTACACGGAAGCAGATGGTGAAAAGGAGGGAACAGCATGGCGAAAGTTACTGGAGAGGCACTGGATATGGCAATCGAGCAGGCGGATCAGCCCACATTCAAGGACTATATCACCCTAGCAAAAATGGGGATCGTCCGTGCCAATCTGATTACGGTCTTCGCAGGGTATGTCGTAGCGGCATCGTACATAACGGATGATGTCCTATTGTATCTATGGCAAACCAAGTGGATGTTACTGTGGACGCTTCTCGGGAGTGGATTAGTCATTGCCGGAAGTTGCTACCTCAATAACTACATTGACCGGGACATCGATTATAAGATGGAACGGACGATGGGAAGACCAAGCGTTACTGGGAAGATGGATGGACAGCGAATACTCGCGCTAGGACTCGGGATTCTTGCGACCGGTACGGTATTGTTGTTGATCGTCAACCATGTGGCGGCAGTGTTCGGATTGATCGGATCATTCGTTTACGTCGTGATTTATACGATGTGGTTAAAGCGAACACACACGATCAATACAGTCGTAGGTGGTATATCAGGAGCTGTGCCACCAATCATTGGATTTGCGGCAGTCACTCCGACGCTTCACATTGATGCGTGGATTTTATTCCTCATCATGTTCGTGTGGCAACCACCACATTTCCTCGCACTCGCGATGCGACGGACAGAGGAGTATCGGGCAGCAGGTATCCCGATGTTACCTGTCGTAAACGGATTCGCGATCACGAAACGACAAATTGTATGGTGGATTGCAGTACTTATTCCATCATCACTCCTCTTAGCACACTATGGCATCATCTACATGATCGTCATGGCATTGCTCGGTGGATATTGGCTCTATATGGGACTGAAAGGTCTGAAGATCCAAGATGAACAAGCCGAAATCAAATGGGCGTCGAAGATGTTCTTCTTCTCACTGTTTTATTTCACGGCTTGGATCGTGACGGTCGTACTCGTTTCTTTCTAAAACGATTTGACATAATTCACGTACACCATTACGAAAGACAAAATTGGGGACAAAGAAAGTGGGGATGGTTGTGAAAAAATCAGTAAAAATGCTCTTCCGGCTTCTTCCAATCGGCTTGATGGCACTCATGTTATCAGGTTGTGGAATTCCGGAATTGTCTGCGCTACAGCCTCGCGGAGAAGGCGCTGAAATGCAACTTGAGATCATCAAGCTTAGCTTGTGGGTCATGTTGTTCGTCCTTGCGATCGTAGCCGTCATTTATATTTACGTACTTATGAAATTCCGTCGTAAATCAGGTGATAACACGGTTCCGAAGCAAGTCGAAGGGAACCACACGCTTGAAATCATCTGGACAGTTATTCCGATCCTTCTCTTGATCGTTCTTGCAATTCCGACGATCAAAACAACGGTTGAACTTGCGGATGCAAAAGAAGCGAAGAAAAACGAACAAATCAACGTTACAGCGAACCTTTACTGGTGGGAATTCGAATATCCAGACAAAGGTGTTTCGACAGGACAAGAACTTGTCATCCCAGTCGGTAAACGTGTTGCGGTTAACTTGACGTCTAAAGACGTCATTCACTCATTCTGGGTACCGGCTCTTTCTGGTAAGACAGATACAAACCCAGGTCTTGATAACGAAATGTGGTTACAAGCAAAAGAAGCAGGCACGTACTACGGTAAATGTGCCGAGTTGTGTGGTCCTTCTCACGCATTGATGGACTTTAAAGTCGTTGCGATGGAGCAGGATGACTACGACAAATGGTTGAAAGACATGAAATCTGCAAAAGAAGCAGAAACAAAACAGCTTGATAAAAAGAATGAAAAGAACTGGACGACTGGTGAGCAAGTCTACGCCCAGAACTGTCTCAGCTGTCATGGCGGCGGGAAAGTCGCACCTAGCTTGACGAACTTCGGTGATCGTCAGCGTATCGCGGGTTACCTCAAGCATGATAAAGAAAACCTCGAAAAATGGATTCGCGATCCACAAAAAGAGAAACAAGGTACAAAAATGCCTGGATTCTCTGAAGATAAGATCAGCGATGAAGAATTGAGCGAATTGGCAGATTATCTATTGGACAAAAAGCTCCAATAATTTTTTAAGGGGGAATCATAGTGGGGACACATACTATGGGTATGCCGCAGAAAAAAAGCGGCATCATGGACTGGCTAACGACAGTCGACCATAAGAAAATCGGGATTCTCTACATCATCTCTGGATTGTTCTTCCTTCTAGTTGGTGGCGTAGAAGCCCTAATGATTCGTTTTCAATTGATTAAACCGATGAACGATTTCGTCAGCGGTGAACTTTTTAACCAATTGATCACGATGCACGGTACGACGATGATCTTCTTGGCAGCGATGCCGATGTTGATCGGTTACATGAACGCAGCAGTACCGCTTCAAATCGGAGCACGCGATGTTGCGTTCCCATTCTTAAATGCACTTGGTTTTTGGTTGTTCTTCTTTGGTGGAGTCTTACTGAACCTTTCGTGGTTCTTCGGCGCTGCGCCAAACGCAGGGTGGACAGCTTACGCACCACTCTCGACAGTACCAGAGTCGCTTGGTGTTGACTTCTACTCACTCGGGTTACAGATTTCTGGTTTCGGTACACTTATGGGGGGGATCAACTTCCTCGTTACGATTTTGAACATGCGTGCACCAGGTATGAAACTGATGCGGATGCCGCTCTTCACATGGACAGCATTCGTTGCTTCTGCCTTGATCGTTTTCGCATTCCCACCACTTACGGTTGGATTGTTCCTCTTGACGTTCGAGCGACTCTTCGGAGCGCATTTCTTTGACCCGGCAGCGGGCGGGAACATCGTCATCTGGGAACACCTCTTCTGGATCTTCGGTCACCCGGAAGTTTACATCTTGATTTTACCGGCATTCGGTATCTTCTCTGAAATCATCCCTACGTTTGCTCGTAAACGTCTCTTCGGATACACGACGATGGTCTTTGCGACGATGTTGATCGGTTTCCTCGGATTCATGGTATGGGTTCACCACATGTTCACAGTCGGTCTCGGTCCGGTTGCGAACGCGATCTTCGCAGTAGCGACGATGGCGATCGCTGTACCGACAGGGGTCAAGATCTTCAACTGGCTCTTTACGCTATGGGGCGGGAAGTTGACGTTCCCAGTCGCGATGCTTTATTCGGTCGCCTTCATTCCATCATTCCTTGTTGGTGGTATGACAGGGGTCATGCTTTCAGTAGCACCTGCCGATTATCAGTACCACGACAGTTATTTCGTCGTTGCCCACTTCCACTACGTTATCGTTGGTGGGGTCGTCTTTGGTCTCTTCGCAGGTCTTTACTACTGGTTCCCACTCATGTTCGGGAAACAACTCAACGAGTTCTGGGGTAAAATTCAATTCTGGTTGTTCTTCATCGGCTTCCATTTGACATTCTTCCCACAACATATTCTTGGTCTTACAGGTATGCCACGTCGTGTCTTCACGTACTTGCCAAACCAAGGCTGGGAAACAATGAACTTACTTTCTTCAATCGGTGCAGCCTTCATGGGTGTGTCGACGATCATTCTCGTCATCTCGATCGTTGCCGCATTGATGTCAAAAGAATATGTAAAACGCGACGTATGGGGCGATGGACGTACGCTTGAGTGGACACTTCCTGTTCCAACTCCAGAATACAACTTCGCACAAATTCCACTCGTCAAAGGTTTAGATACGTACTGGCTCGAAAAAATGGCAGGTAACAAAACAGTCTCTGTTTCGGAAGAAGTCGGTGATATCCACATGCCGAACAACTCGATCTTGCCGTTCGTTATGTCAGTCGGTCTGTTCCTTGCAGGTCTTGGATTCATTCTTCGCCTAGATTACGGTACTGTCGGTCTGGTCATTGCCTTGATCGGTCTTGCGATGACATTCATCGCGATGTTCTTCCGTTCTTGGATCGACGATGAAGGATACTACATCCCGAAATCAGTCGTCGAAGAAGATCTACGCCTTGAAGCAGAAAAGGAGGCGAAGTAAGATGGGTCATCATTCAGTACCAAACAACCCGATCACGGGTATTCCGGATCATGTTGAAAAAGCAACACTTGAGGGTAAGAATAAATATGTAGCCTTCTGGTTCTTCCTTGGAGGAGAGACGACTTTGTTCGCCTCTCTCTTCGGAACATACATCGGACTTCATAACTCCGGTGCTAAAGAAGGTCTACGCAGTTATGACATCTTCGAAATGGGTCTCGTCTTCATCATGACGATGCTCCTCTTGACAAGTTCGTTGACAAGCGTTCTTGCAATGATGGCAATGAAACGTAACGATGTGAAAAAGATGAAGCTTTGGCTCATCATCACATTGCTTCTCGGTCTTGGATTCTTAAGTGGTGAGATCTATGAGTTCAATCACTACTACCACATCGGTCATACGTTTACGTCGAGTGCATTTGGTTCTGCCTTCTATACACTCGTTGGGTTCCACGGTGGACACGTCTTATTTGGTCTTCTTTGGATCTCGACATTGTTGATCCGGAACTGGAATCGTGGCATTACAGTCGTGAACGCGCCGAAGTATTATGTTTCAAGTCTTTACTGGCACTTCATTGACGTCGTCTGGGTCTTTATCTTCTCAGTCGTCTACCTCATGGGGATGGTGAAATAAGATGGAAAAACACGAACCGCAATTAACACGCAATCAAGTCGAACTCGAAATGAAAGCAGAACGTGGTCGTGAGACTCAACTGCAACTCATCAGTTTCGCACTCATGATTTTCTTGACGCTCATCGCTTTCGGTGCAGTCATGGCAGATCTCATGCCTCACTGGGCAGCTGGTGGATTCTTGATCATCATGGCAATCGTTCAAGTTTATCTCCAGCTTTATATGTTCATGCACATGAACAATAAAGGCAACACATGGATCAAAGTTATGATGGGTCTTGGTATATTCGTCGCCTTGACAATCGTCGCAACGCTCCGTCTGTTAATCTGGTAAGAAATGTGACCATTCTGCTAACGTTTAGCAGGATGGTCTTTTATTTTGGAATCGTTTTATGAGAAACCTTTACAATGAAATAGGGGAACGGTAATCTTAGTTTGTAAGAGAAAGGAACGGGGTGAAGAAATATGTTAGGCAATTTAAGGGGAGCACTTTCGCAATTCGAATGGACTGTCTTATGGAGTCCGTATTATGCGTTGATACTCGTTGGATTGTATATCCTATATGCTGTCGTGACAGAAAAGCTGCGTCGTCCGGACGAGCCGGAAACAACGCTCGGACAAAAATTTTCGATGCTCGCGGCATTGGTCGTTTTTTACATCGGTTTTGGAAGTCCGTTAGACCTGCTAGCGCATATCACCTTCTCTGCACATATGTTGCAGATGGTATTCGTCTATATGGTCGCACCGCCGCTCTTGTTGATTGCACTACCAGAGTGGCTTTATAAGCGCTTGTTCAATATACCGTATCTTGGGAAGATTCTTCGTTTCTTCGTCAAGCCGTTGATTGCACTCGTCGTCTTTAATGCCTTGTTTACGTTTTATCATATGCCATTTATTTTTGATTATGTCCTGACGAACTATACCGTTCACCGTCTGTTCCATGGAACACTTATTTTCTTGAGCATGACGATGTGGTATCCGATCATTGCACCCGTCAACGAAAACGATAGTTTGTCTGACCTGAAGAAGATGGTCTATATCGTCGCGAACGGTGTCTTATTGACACCTGCTTGTGCGTTCATGATCTTCAGTCAAAGTTTCCAGTATCAAGCGTATCAGGATCCAGCGACGTTCGCGAAAGTACTCGCTTACTGTATGCCGAACAATGATTTGAGCGGGTTGAATCTGGAACGATTGCTTGGAACGACTGATGACTTACTAGAGGATCAACGCTTCGGTGGTGTCCTGATGAAGCTCGGTCAAGAACTCGTATACGGTCTATTCTTCGGATTGACCTTCTTTACATGGGTACGCCGTTCGAAAAGTACTGCCGTGGATGAAGGCATGTCCTTCACACCAAAAGCGGATTAAATTGGAGGAAGTTGGAACATGAGTTATTTGCCGTTGATTTGTGTATCGCTGATTGTCATCAGTGCGATTTTCGTAGCGATTGGCTGGTTCTTGATTGCTCAGACACGTCGCAACATGAAAGCTCACCAAACCGTGATGACAATCGCTGCTGCACTCGCTTTACTGTTTTTCATTATGTACGCCTTACGGACGATTCTACTTGGTAATACCGCTTTTGGTGGTCCTGCATCCGTCAAGCCATATTACACAGGATTCTTGATTTTCCACATCCTACTTGCGACATCCGGTGGGGTGCTTGGATTGATGGCGCTCTATCATGCCTATAAGAAGAACTTTGCGCGTCATCGTAAAATCGGACCAGTTGCTTCGATCATTTGGTTTTTGACGGCAATCACCGGCGTCATCGTCTATTGTCTATTATATGTCGTCTACGATCCTGGTGAGACGACGAACGTATTCCGGGCGATCTGGAGTCATTAAGGGGGAGCCAACTTGAAAAAAAATAGTTACTTGACGGTTGCTGCCGTTGTCCTCATCTTAGTTGCGGCAGCCGGGGGATATTATTATTTCTTCATGAAAGAAAAATTGCCTGTTATCGCTGAACCGACACCATTTGAATTAACGAACGCCGTGAACGGTAAGTCGTTTAACTCGGAAGATGGAAAGGTCAAGGTATTGACATTCTTCTATTCGAACTGTCCTGATATTTGTCCGTTGACGCTAAATGATTATCGGAAACTAGAGAAAAAGCTTCGTAGCGAAGAGCTATATGGAAGTGACGTCGAGCTCGTTGCAGTGACAGTCGATCCGAAAGTCGATACACCGAAAGTCTTAAAAACATATGCTTCCAACTTCGAAGCAGATGCTGAAGGATGGAGAGTACTGACAGGAGACCCAGTCGTCATCGATCGTCTGACACGTCAGTTGAACTTCTATTATTCAAAAGCAGAAAGCGGCTTAGTGACACACGGGACGCAAATGTTTATTTTAGACCGTGAGAACAAAGTTCGGGCGATCTCTTCGATGGCGAAGACACCGGACGAACCAGTCGACTTGGAAGAAGTCATGTCTTCAGTCACACAACTAGCAAAGGAGTGAAGGAAGATGACTTATGAAGATTACATGCAAGGAGATGTGATCGTCTCTGTTCAAGCAATCGAGGAGTTACTCGCTTGTACGATCGAAGATTACGGGGTTCGACACTATAGGATTAAACGGATGGACTGGGAAGAGATTGCTTTTAGTGTAAAAGTGGATGTCTCAGCGACGTCACTGCATGCGCTCTATCAACATGTACGTCAACAACTTAAGATTCAACTCGGCGATGACGTCGTATCTTACGTACAATTCGTCACGCGCTAAGATAAAACACACGAACGCTGCGCAATCACTATACAGATAGGTAATGAGCCGATGACTTCATAAGTAGTACGAAGTCATCGGCTTTTTTATTGGAAAAAAGACCGAAAAAAATAGAGGTCCCGATTGGAACCTCTACGTGTAGCTTATTTTTCAAGTGTTTCAAGCAGTGCTGCTAAACGACGTTCGCAGTCCTTGACGATTTCCGGTGGGAACGTCTCATCATACTCGACGCCGTGTGGATAGTAATGTTTCCCTAGAAGTGGTGTCATCATACGGACGACAGCGTGACGGTCTTCGATCTCACCTTGGATCGCATAGACTGGAACACGGAGATAGAATACTTCGCCTGTTGATTGTTTTTCGTATTTCATGTCGTACATCGCACGTTCGTAATCCCATTGCCCTTCGCGAACGAAACGGTGATGATCCATAATTGTTTCAAGAAGACCGAACTTCAGTTCCTTGCCTTCGATGCCATATTGTTCAAACTTCATGTTTGAATCCCCCTATACCCCAGTTTGCTAGTAGATACTAGTCTTTCCAAACTATCATACCATAATGAATGAAACGATGACGTAAAAGTTGTGAAGTCATTTTGAAGAATTCATGAACTTCCGTATTTTCGTTCAACGTACTCAAGGATCGTATCTGGTGCATGAATGCCGAGGTGATTAAGTCCTTCACCACCAAAGAAGACGTTGAACTCGAGAACGTACCATTGTCCGTCGCGGATGATAAGATCAAAACCAGCGTGATCGATATCAAGCTGTTTCGCAAGCGCGAGCACGAAATCAATTGCACCTTGAGGCACATCATCGAAATCAAGGACGCCACCTTGAGCGACGTTATTTAAGAACTGTGCACCACCGACGCGCCAATATGCCGCGAGGACTTGATCACCGACAACGACGACACGTAAATCCTTTTCGTTCGGAATGTACTCTTGGATGTAGAACGTCTCGTGTGTATCCGTGTATTTCTTCCAGTCCGCTTCATTTTTGATGAGATGAACACCTTGCCCCATCGAGCTACGGACTGTCTTAGCGACGAACGGAAACGAAAATTCACGTAAGACTCGATCGACCGTGAACTCATTTTTCCCGTAGATGCCTGTCCGAGGGATATTGTCCGGAATGACGGTCTGAAAAATCCGAGTCATCTCGATTTTGTCATGACCTAGGTGGAACGTAGCGGCAGATGGAAAAATCGGCTTCTTCATTCCATAGATGATCGAGTGGATTTGCCAGTATTCCGGGAACAAGACGACGTCCGCCTGTTCAATCTTTTTCAAGGAATCAAAGTGATAATCTGATTTGGCATGTTCCGTCTTGATTCCAATCGTCCGGAACATATTAAAAGAGAGCAGTTGCATAAAGTTCATTCCTTCCTTCTGAACAAATTATACACAATTCAACGGGCTAGGAGGGAGAGAAATGTTATGATAAGATGGTAAAGTTAAGGAGGAGATTCGTTGTGATATATACCGATAAGACGATTGACCTCATCAACGCAGCGGAAGACCTCATTCGATCTCTCGCTCAAAGTGAAACGGGGCAAGCATATAGATGTGCGAAACAAGCACAGCAAGAGTCAGTGGAGGCACAGTCCGTCATTCGAGACTTTCATCAAGTCAAAGAAGATTACGAACTCGTGCAACGATTTGGACGGTACCATCCGGACTATCAGACGATCACAAAAAAGGTCCATGAAGTCAAACGTCGACTTGATCTACAAGAGGAAGTCGCGCAGTTTAAAAAAGCAGAAAAACAACTCGAGACGCTACTTGGACAAATTAGTCTGAAACTCGCTGGTGAAGTATCACCGCAAATCAAAGTACCAACGGGGAATCCATTCTTTGACCAAGGATGTGCCGGAGGCTGTTCGACCGGTGGAAGTTGCAGTTGTAGCGGATAATGAAGATGAAGGGGGCAGGCTGGCGTGATCAAGGAACGAGTGGGACTCATCGTCTATGTCAATGCGATGAAAGCATCCCGTCAATTACGCCGTTACGGGAACGTCTACTTTACGTCTAAACGTGAACGATACGTGCATCTGTATGTCGATTTAGATCAGCATGAACAGGTGATGGAAGTCATTTCGACTCTTCCGTTCGTCGAATCGATCAAACGTTCAGAACGACCGTTCATCACGGAGACGTTCGCGAATAAAAAAGGTAAAATGCAAGAAGAAGCATAATCCAAGGAGCGATGAGGACATCCTCGTCGCTTCTTTGTTGAAAGGAATGAAGGAAATGCGAGTCATTTCAGGGGAACGGAAAGGAACGCGGCTAAAAGCAGTACCAGGGGATCAGACACGACCGACGACGGATAAAGTAAAAGAATCGTTGTTCAACGTCATCGGTCCCTATTTCAATGGAGGACGAGCGCTTGATCTGTTTGCGGGTAGTGGTGGTCTTGGCATCGAGTCTCTTTCGAGAGGATGCGATGAGGCGGTATTCGTCGACCAACACCATAAAGCCATTCAGACCATTCAAGATAACTTGCAGACGACGCACTATACGGATCAAGCACGTGTGTTGAAAAAAGACGTTACGATCGCCTTGACGGAACTAGCCTCCGAAAAGCCATTTAAATTAATTTATTTAGACCCTCCCTATGCAAAAGAACGACTGACGGAACACGTCACGTACATAGAGCAACACGACATGCTGACAGACAATGGTGTCATCGTGTGTGAACATGACTCTGCTGTTGTATTACCGGACCGGATCGGACGGCTAGAGGTCGTTCGTCGACTTCGTTATTCCGCTGTCATCTCAATCACGTTATATGAATTTATGGAAGCGGAGGAAGACCACGTATGAAACGAATCGCCATTTGCCCAGGGAGCTTTGATCCAATCACGAACGGACATTTAGACATCATTGAACGGGCTGTTCCGATTTTTGATGAGATCATCGTTGCCGTATTGAACAATTCTTCGAAGCAACCGCTCTTTTCTGTTGAGGAACGGATGGAGTTGATTGCAGATGTGACGTCGCATCTACCACATATCAAGGTCGATTCCTTCAATGGTTTGCTCGTCGATTACGCAGCGGAAGTCGGCGCAACCGCGATCGTCCGTGGTCTACGGGCGGTCTCGGACTTTGAGTATGAAATGCAGGTCGCATCCATCAACAAAAAGATGAACGATCAAATCGAGACACTGTTCATGATGACGAATAACCAGTATTCCTTCTTAAGTTCTTCGATCGTCAAGGAAGCGGCCAAATACGGTGCTTCCGTCGTTGATCTCGTGCCATCTTCCGTCGAAGAGGCGCTACGTCAGAGATATACGAGAGGAGAACTGCGATGAAAGCTTGGAAACCCGCCTTAGCAGCGGTCATTGCTGCCTTGCTCGTGTTTTTCGTGCCACTTCCGTATTTTATCTCCTATCCAGGTGATGCGACATCGACTGAAGATTTGATTGATGTGTCTGGGGGTGACAAGGAGCCAGGCGATTTGATGATGCTGACGATCGCCCAACGTCGAGCAACCCCTTACTTCCTCGTAGAAAGCCTCTTCCTACCGTTTTCCGAAACGTCGAGCGTAAGTGATTATTTGTACGACGGAGAGTCAGATGCACAGTATGAAACACGTCAGAAACTATACATGGAAGAAGCACAACATAATGCGACGATCGAGGCCTATGAATTAGCTGATAAAAAGGTCGATATCGACTTTAAAGGAGTCTATGTGTCCGGTGTCATTCCAGGTGGTCCAGCCGAAGGGAAACTGAAAGCTGGAGACCGGATCACGGGCGTCGATGGGAAATCGATTACGTCATTTGATGGCTTCATGAAGACGATTCAATCGAAAAAAGCAAAAACAGCCGTTCCAATTCAGTTCACGCGTAAATCGGAAGTCAAGAAGACGACGATTCGAGTGGATCAGTTGTCGAAAGAAGTCAAACGTGTCGGACTTGGTATTTATGAACCATTACCGATCTCAAACGTAACGACAGACCCCGCTATTAAGTTTCAGATCGAGGATGTCGGTGGTCCTTCTGCAGGAATGATGTTCACGCTTGAAATCTATGATCAATTGACGCCGGGTGATTTGGCGAAAGGACATAAGATTGCCGGTACAGGAACGATTGAAGAAGGCGGTAAAGTTGGACCGATCGGTGGTGCGTGGCAAAAGGTAGTCGCTGCTGACGAGGCAGAAGCTGAAATCATGTTCGTACCAGCAGGAGAGAACTACAAAGAAGCAAAACCATCCATTAAAAAACTCGGAACGAACATGAAGCTCGTTCCGATCAAGACAGTTGAAGATGCGATTGATTATTTGGAAGAACTTCCAGCGAAATAAGGAAAACGACGGTGTTCGAGCAACGCGTCGTAGCGAGCCAAGGGCAGTGCGTATGCAGCTGTCACTTGGCTTTCTTTTGTTAGCCAAGGATGGCTCGTGAACGTACTTAAAACAGGGACACGCGTTTTGATACTCTTAAGTGCCAGTCGTCCTTGTTCTGAAAAAGCGAGGGGGCGAACGAAATCAACATGATCATAATCAATCCGTGCGACCTCTTCCGTTGTCGTTGAAGTCAACAGATAGACAATGGCACGCTGCAGGCTTGTACGCGTATAACGACGTGTTTTGACGTGATTTAAAAAGAAATCGAACGTCTCTGCTTGTTTGGCACCTTCGATGAGACGAGGAGCTAGTGAAGCATCAATTCCGGCGATTCGTATCAACTCAGATACGGGAGTCGTCAATAGGCGTTGTCGAATCCATGGATAATAGTGCGAAAAATGAGCGAAAGAAGCGTTTGTAAGGACGTCCTCCGTCTGTTCGGGAAGTGCGAGCAGCTGACCGTGCGTCTGGTAATGGGCGCGTATCGCAGTGGCGCTCATGATAGCTCCGGTTGATAGGTCATGATAGCCACTTCCAATTCGTTTTGTCGTATGAAGCGAAACGGTCTTCGCGGCGCGAGCATAATAATAACCAAGTGTATTGTTCGGTTGTGTCAAATCAAGCGTCTGTGAGACACTCTTGAACGCTTGACTAGCAGCGTGAGCAGAAGAAAGACCAGCTGTTAATCCGTCACGTAACGCTTGCTTATATGCAAGAGTCTCTTCAATTTGTTCCGATGCCGCATGCAAAAAGGGATGGATGTCTCCACATTCGCTTCCGAACGAAAGTGACTCACAACCAATCGTCTCAGCGATCGTCACCCCACCGAGCGCAAACCGATCTGCGCGTTGGACGGCAAAATAAAAGGGGAGTTCAAGAACGAGATCAACGGCACCACTTGCGACTGCTGCTTGAGCACGTGTCCATTTGTCTGTAAAAGCGGGCTCACCACGTTGCATGAACGTCCCGCTCATGATGGCGACGATGACGTCGGCATCCGTTTCCCGTCGTGCTGTCGTCGCTTGATAATAGTGTCCATTATGAAACGGATTGTACTCTGAAATGATAGCTGTCATCCTCATGAAAACTTTCTCCTTTGCAAACCGAATTAAGTGCGGTAATATGGATAAAGACGTCCAAAAGTGTTCGTTCTCTAGCGATTTCAGTGTAAAGAAAAAACATTGACAAAACAAGATGTCCTCTCTATAATTCATATTGTTGCAATTGAGGTGATTCGGATGAAATGGTCCCTGATGCAATTGAATAAATTGCGCAATCTGGGTCAACTTCAGGTTAACGAGACGATCGAGCTCAATGAGCTAGTCGCCCTCCATCCGGATATCCGGGCGGTGCAACCTGTGCACGTTCGTGCAAATGCATCGTTTACATCGAATCAATTAATATTCAATCTCCGGATTACCGGCGAAATGACGCTTCCGGATGCCCGGACGCTAAATGACGTCGCTTATCCATTCGAGATTGAATCCATCGAGCCATTCCTGCTCGAGGTTGATGCTGTTTCGAACGAAGCAGATGACATCAACGTGCCGATCGGGAATACGGTCGATCTTCGACCGCTCGTGCAAGAATTGATTTTACTTCATGTGCCAGTGCAAGTGCATGGGGATGATGAAGAGAATCAGTTGGTTGAGGGGGAAGGCTGGACGATTCTTTCTGAAGAGGATCCAGAGGAAACCGAACCAAAAATCGATCCGCGACTCGCGGGTCTCGCTCAGTTCTTTAAAAAAGATCAGGATTCCTGATTTCTGAAGTAAAGGCGAGTGTATTTTTTCAAGGAGGTGGACAACGATGGCAGTACCATTCCGCAGAACGTCGAAAACACGCAAACGTCTTCGCCGTACTCATTTCAAACTCCGTGTACCAGGTATGGTCGAGTGCCCAAACTGTGGTGAAATGAAACTTTCACACCGTGTTTGTAAAGCATGTGGCTCGTACAAAGGTAAAGAAATCGTCAGCAAGTAAGCTGATTGATCGGTATAAAAGCGACCTTCGAATCGAGAAATCGGTTTTGGGGTCGCTTTTTTCATGAAAGGGGAAATGATGAAGATGAACGTTGGAATCATTGGCGCGGGAGCCATCGGTTTATTGCTTGCCTCTTATTTATCGGAAGAGCATGCAGTCACGCTCTATACTCGACAAGAACAAGAAGAGGAACGTTCGATCATTCGCGATGGACAGGCAAGTCGACTTGTACGAATCCGGAAGATTGATCGACTCGAGTCAGAAGACTTGGTGTTTGTAGCGACAAAGTCGTATGATATAAAAAGTGTGATTCCATTCCTCAAACGGCTGACGTGTCCCGTCATGTTCCTGCAAAATGGAATGGATCATTTGAAATGGAAAGAGCAATTGCCGCAAGTCTTATTCGGTGTCGTCGAACATGGAGCCATGCGCACTGCGCCGTTTGAAGTCAGGCATACTGGACAAGGACGTATTCGATATGGAAATCAAGAAATTTCGAACTTGTCGTCAATACAGCTCCGTTTTGAATTCGAGTCGGATATGGAAGCGGTCTTATTGACGAAACTGTTCATCAACGTCGTCATCAATCCAGTGACGGCATATTACGGTGTTGAGAATGGATCCTTGTTAGAAATGCCTTATCGACAAGAAGCACGTCAATTATTTGACGAAATGCAGACGATTTTTCCGAATCATAGCATTACTTATTCCGAAATCGAGCGAATCATGGAGAACACGAGTAAAAATCGTTCTTCGATGTTACGAGATCTTGAGCAAGGACGCCAAACAGAAGTGGAACCGATACTTGGATACGCGTTACGTCAGGCGACGACTGCGACGCCACGTTTATCTTTTTATTATGAACAGATCAAACAGAGGGAGGGTCCGCAGTGACGGTCTTCATCATTTTTCCTTTATTCAGCCTACTTGCGTTGTATCTCATCTTTTTACTTCTGTTTCGAAAACACGGGAAGGCAGTCCGATTCGCACTCGACGTTGGGACATTCATCGTTCTATATGCCATTCATGTCGCATTGATTGCCTTGACCGGAACAAATTACTTAGGATGGATCGTCATCGTCGTGTTGGTAGTGTTTGCGTTGAACGCGCTCTGGCAACGGATTCGGCAACTTGATGTCGATTTAAGACAAATGATTCGGCACAGTTGGCGGATCATCATCTTGCTAGCGTTACCCGTTCATTTCGTGTTGTTCGTGCTCGGTATACGTCAACTGTTCATCAGCTGACGAGTTAGGTAAGAAAGAAGGGATTTTGTTTGAAGGTACAACCATTTGAAGCCTTATATGATGACAACTCGCTGATGCATCGTGCTTCACGAGAAGAATTCTTAACATATGTCGATCACCTCGGAACGAGTGGTTTAGCGTCGAGAAGCCGCTTACTTGAAGAGCGTCACTATCCGCATCTTGCGGCGCTAACGGACGAACTCGAACGCCAAAATCCAAATATGACGGAGCGATTGCGGGAGCGTGTCGCGAAACTTCGTACAGGTGAGGCACAAGCTGTGGTCACAGGGCAACAAACCGGCATCTTTGGCGGACCATTATATGCCATCTATAAACTGTTGACCTGTCTTAAGGTCGCGCAGCAGGCGGAAGCGACACTTGATCGCCCTGTCGTTCCAATTTTTTGGCTCGCGACCGAAGATCACGATTTTGATGAGATCAATCATGTTTATGTTCCGACAGCAGATTTTCAAACGCGAAAAATCGCAGTCGCCCCTGCGGAAACGATTGCCCGCTCGGTCAGTCGCTTGTCTTTTGATCAGCCGGCACTTCTAGAAATCATTGAAGAAACGTTCCGGGCAATGCCGGAGACGATCCACACGAAACGATTAGTTGCGCGGCTGAAACAACTCGTTGAAGAATGTACATCGTATGGCATGTTTTTCTCACAATTAATCGGCGAATTGATCGATTTCGATATCGTCTTCTTTGATGCTGATACACACCCTGTCCGTGAACTCGAGATTCCGTTTTTTGAACGGTTGATTCAAGACAATGCGGAATTCAGACAGGCATTGACGGACGGAATAACACAGACGAAAGAATTACCCGACACATTCTTGAACGAGGAGGCCGCGCATCTTTTCATCGATGATCACGGTCGTCAGTTGCTTTATCCGACAGCAAGCGGATTTGAGACGAAACAAGGGAAGCAGTATACAGAACTTGAATTAATCGCGTTACTGTACGCCAGTCCGGAACGATTCTCAAACAGTGTCGTGACCCGACCATTGATGCAGGATTATCTGTTCCCGACGCTTGCCTACATTGGTGGACCGGGAGAATTAGCTTACTGGACGCGCTTACGCCCACTGTTTCACCATCTGAAGTGGACGATGCCGTTATTGATCCCTCGTATGGGCGGATTACTCGTGCGTCATAGCGATGAAAAACGGCTTATGAAACTCGACGTATCACTCGAAGAGATCGTCCGGTCAGGCGTTCCGATTCCCGTCTATTCGGAAGAGCAGATGACAGGGCGCCTGCAGACGGCAGCGATGCTGAAAGATAGCTTCGTCTCCGAGTTTCTTTCGCTCGAACATCAGCTACTGCGAACTTCGAGTAAGAGTGAGAAAATCAAGAAACAACTCGAACAATCGATTGCTAGTTTGTTAGCAGAAGATCGACGTCAATTTGATCGACAGACGCGACAGTATAAAGAAACGGCCTATCATTTGCTACCGGATGGAGCGCCACAAGAAAGGATTCACTCCATCTTACCGTGGTTGAATCATCATGGTCCTGATTTTGTTCGGGACTTAAGGAACGCTTATGAGGCAAATGCGGCTGAACAACTGAAAATTTTCCTTTAAACCTGCTGAAACAAGCAGGTTTTTTTGATTTTTTAGCGAAAATTACACAAAAGTTAAATAAATCAAGGAAACTGTCTCATTTTCGTAACGTTTTCATGAGAGAATGTGATACATTGAAAAAGAGTAACGTCCTTCAAGGACAGTGAAAGGTGAGGCAGGACATGTTTGAGCATGAAACGGTATTGAAATGGGAGTCAATCGAAGGACTCGCGATTAAACCCGACGGTATTTACGTCGATTGTACATTAGGTGGAGCAGGACATAGCGAAGAGATCGTCAAACAACTGACGACAGGTCATCTATACGCATTTGATCAAGATGATGTCGCCCTTGCTCATGCAGCAGAACGTCTCGCGGCGTATGAAGGTCGCTTTACTTTAATAAAGAGTAATTTTGCTTATCTAAAAGAGCAATTAGCAGCACATGGCGTCGAGAAAGTAGACGGCATCTTATTCGATCTTGGTGTCTCTTCACCACAATTAGACGAAGGGGAACGGGGATTTAGTTACAATCACGATGCACGTCTCGACATGCGCATGGATCAATCTTCTCCACTTTCTGCCTACGAAGTCGTCAATGAATGGTCTTACAATGATCTCGTACGTATCTTCTTTACATACGGGGAAGAGAAGTTCTCAAAACAAATTGCACGCAAAATCGAAAAAGCGCGGGAAGAGCAACCAATTGAGACGACGTTCGAACTCGTCGAATTGATCAAGGATGCGATTCCAGCACCAGCACGACGTAAAGGTGGTCACCCTGCGAAACGGACGTTCCAAGCGATCCGAATTGCCGTCAATGACGAATTGAACGTCTTTGACCGTGCGGTACACCAAGCAATTGATGTATTACGGGTTGGTGGACGTTTATGTGTCATTACGTTCCATTCACTTGAAGATCGTATGTGTAAACAGGCGATCAAAGAAAAATCATCACTACCCGAGCTTCCACCGGGCTTGCCGATGATACCGGTCGAGATGGAGCCCGAACTCCGACTCGTCACACGCAAGCCGATTACAGCTGGTGTCGAAGAGCTGGATGATAATCGTCGCGCTCGATCGGCAAAATTACGAATCGCTGAAAAAATGAAAGAATCTTGAGAGGAGCATTCCAATGGCAGAACCACTTCGTAAATCGGTCCAAACGGTTCAACCCGTTCGTCAACAACCTGTTCAGGAACCACGGAAGACGGAAGATATCGCACGTCGCGTCGCCGTCCGTCCGAAGTATCGCTTGTATCCCTTTGAAAAATTCTTATACAGTGCGATGATTGGTGGTCTTGTGTTATTTGGGAGTTTGACGATCAGTACGCACAACGAGGCGTACAATGTCAGTCGTGACTTAGCGAAAGAAAACCAAGTCACACAGTCACTCAAAAAAGAAAATGAACGTTTACAACTAGAGGTCACGAACTTAAGCTCTCCGGAACGGATTTATAAGATTGCAAAAGAACAGGGTCTTGATATGCGTAAAGGGAACATCAAGGTGATTCCTAAATGAATCCACTGAAAAAATCCCGTTGGAGAGTAGCCTTTATCATGGTGATATTTGCTACTCTCTTTTTTGTGTTTATTGGCAGATTTTTATACTTAGCGACAACTAAACAATTCCATGGGGAAGATATGATTGCCTATGCTGAGAAAAAGCGATGGGAGTCCCAGGAGACGCTTGGGGCAGAACGCGGTGAAATTTTTGACCGTCTCGGTTCTCCAATCGCCATTAATGTTCCGTCGTATCACCTGATTGGTATTTACCGACTAGGTGGCGTCAAGGATCCGGATGAGACGATCGTCGACTTCAAAAAGACGGCTGAAGGTCTTGCACCGATACTTGGAATGACGGCGAAAGAACTGGAAACCTATTTGATTGAGAACAAAGAACGTTCGCAAATCGAATTCGGAAAAAAGGGAAATGACTTAACACTCGATCAAAAAGAGAAGATCGACAAGTTAAAACTCCCTGGAATCCGGATGATCGAAGAGCCAAAACGATACTATCCGAACGGTATCTTCTTGTCCGATACACTCGGATTCGTCCAAAAGATCACCGAGGAGAATGGTCGTGTCGCGTTACAGGGACAAATGGGGATCGAAAAACAGTATGATAATGCCTTGAGTGAGTCTTACGGTGCACGCGTCTTCGAGAAAGACCGGAGTGGTAATCCGTTGATCCAAGGTTCTTCACGTGTCTCGAATGAACCGAAGGACGGATCGAATCTGTACTTGACAATCGATCATCGCATTCAACAGTCGCTTGAGAAACAGATGCAAAAAATGTACAACACGTATAAGCCGAAAAACGCAACGGGTATCGTCATGGATGCGAAGACTGGTGAAATCCTTGCCATGGCGGATCGGCCATCGTTCAACCCGAATTTACGTGACATGAAAGATTTTACGAACTTCGCCGTATCCTCACGATTCGAACCGGGTTCAACGATGAAGATTTTTACGCTCGCAGCAGCGATTGATGCGGGAGTCTTCCGTCCGAACGAGAAGTATAAATCGGGTAGCTATAATTACAAAGGAACGGTCATCAAGGATTACAATGATGTTGGTTGGGGCACAATTCCGATGATCGAGGGCGTCTATCACTCCTCGAACGTCATGTTCTCGAAGTTGACAGCAGAAAAACTTGGGATCGAACGGTATAAAGAATACTTTAAGAAGTTTCATTTTGACCAACGAACGGGTATAGACATCTCGGGAGAAGTAAACAGTCAGTCTGATTTGTCAAAACCGCTGAATGCGCTCATCACTTCATGGGGACAATCGACTGCAGTCACACCAATGCAATTGCTCCAAGGGGCAACAGCAATTGCTGGTGACGGTGAAATGGTCAAACCGCATATCATCCAAAAAGCTGATCATACGGATAAAGCACCTTACCGAGCGAAAACAGAAGTCGTCGGTAAGCCAATTTCGGCAGAGGCGGCCAAAGCGACGCGGGATGCACTGGACGGTGTCGTCAACAGTAAAATCGGAACGGGTCAAATGTACAAGTTGAAAGACTACCGTGTCATCGGTAAGACCGGTACAGCTCAAATTTCTGAGAATGGAAAGTACATTCAAGGAAAATTCATTCACTCGTTCATCGGCATGGCACCAAAAGATGATCCGGAATTGATCATGTACATCGCGGTCGATCGTCCGTCAAAAAATGAATCATCGGTTTCAGGACCACTCATCATGAGTCCGGTGTTCAAAAGTGTCATGAATACAGCATTACAGTACCGGAGCATTCAACCGGAAACGCAAAAAGATTCGGTGGATGTCAAAGCGAAGATTACGCCGAGCTATATCAAGAAGAGCGCTCGACAAGCAACGGATTTGGCGAAAGAACAAGAAGCTGTTCCAATCATCCTTGGGGATGGAGCGGAGGTCGTTTCGCAGATTCCGTCTCGTGGTCAAGAATTCGTCAGTGGAGAACGTGTCTTGCTGAAGACGGCGAACACATTTAAGATGCCGAATCTGACGGGGTGGTCGCAGCGAGACGTCAAAAAGCTCGTCAGCTTATATGACTTGAAGCTCGATGTCATCGGTAAAGGTTTTGTAACCAAACAATCAGCTCGAACTGGTACACTAGTGAAGGAAAATGGAAAGTTGACGGTCGAACTAGCTGAACCTAAAGAATAACGGTGGGGCAAGTTTCCTGATTTCTACAGGAAGACGAGGACGAACAGGAGTCATTCGTTGACTTTTGCATTCGTCCTCTTTTGCTGTCATCGAATGGAGGTATATATCATGTTAACAATTACGCAAATTGCTGAGTGGCTGCATCTTGATGTCAGAGACGAGCGGGTCGTCCGCCACTTCGCAACGGATTCACGCGCACATCTTGAAGATGGTCTCTATGTTCCGATTCAAGGAGCACGCGTCGATGGTCATCGCTTCCTGGAAGGCGCAAAAAATCAAGGAGCGATCGTCACCTTATGGAAGAGAGGGATTGATCGACCGGACATCGATGTCGTTTTCTTAGAAGTCGATGAACCACTGGTTGCCTTGCAAGAGATCGCTAAGCAATACTTAATGCGGATTGCACCAAAAATCGTTGCCATCACTGGATCGAATGGCAAGACATCGACGAAAGACATGGTCGAAAGTGTACTCAAGACAACGTTCAAGACACATAAGACACAAGGGAACTTCAATTCGGATATCGGGATGCCGTTAACGATTCTCATGATGCCGGCTGACACGGAAGTCGCCGTACTGGAAATGGGAATGAACGGTTTTGGCGATATCGAATTCTTATCGAATCTTGCTGAACCAGATATTGCGCTCGTCACGAACATCGGTGAATCCCATGCGGAGCAAGTCGGTGGACGTAGTGGAATCGCCAAAGCAAAGCTTGAGATTCGGTCTGGTCTTAAACCAGGAGGTCATCTGTTCGTTGATGGGGATGAACCACTTCTAGCAGAAGTCGAAGCGGAGAAAATCGGTTATCAGATTGGGAATACGTACCGGATCGAGACGACAGAAGCAACATTTTTCGGAACAGCCTTTGCTTACGATGGTACTGCCTTTCATCTGCCTGTGTTAGGAAAACACCAAGTCCGAAATGCAGCGTACGCGATTGCGACAGCGCGCGCGCTTGGCGTGACGGATGCCCGGATCCAAGAAGGATTCGACGCGGTTGAACTGACACCAATGCGGATGGAACGACTGCTCTTTGAGGAGACGGCGGTCATCAACGATGCGTATAACGCAAGTCCGACATCGATGAATGCAGCGATTGAGACAATCACTGCATTAGAAGGGTATACGACGCGCGTTCTCGTGCTCGGCGATATGTATGAACTAGGAGACCAGGAACGCTTGTTACATGCCTCGGTCGGAAAGCGGATTACGTTACCGGTCTCGCATGCTATTCTAGTAGGGGAGAAAGGCGCGTGGATTGCTGAAGGAATCAGCGACCCATCCGTCCAAATCCAATTTGCGGCAACTGTTGAGGATGCTGCTGAACAATTGCGTTCGCTGCTTGGAGAACGAACAATCGTTTTATTGAAAGCGTCACGTGGGATGGCGCTCGAACGGATATTGACCTATCTGAACGAAAACTAATTTTTGAAAAAGGGTGTCTGCTATGATCACATTATTCATCAGTCTTATTCTTGCATTTCTTGTTGTACTACTTGTTATGCCAAAGGCAATTCCGTTTCTACACCGATTGAAGTTCGGTCAGGAAATTCGGGAAGAAGGACCTCAATGGCATCAGGTCAAATCGGGAACGCCAACGATGGGCGGAATCGTCATTCTCGTCGCGATGATCGTCAGTGTTCTTGGAGCAATCGTCATGGGTGATTTATCAACGACACAGTTATCGTTACTCTTTTTAACACTTGCATATGGTGCGATTGGTTTCATCGATGACTACATCAAAGTCGTCAAGAAGCGTAATCTCGGCTTGAATTCGAAGCAAAAACTGATTGGGCAAATCGTCGTCGGATTGTTATTCGTTTGGTTGAGTGGTGGATTTACGAGTGACGCGACGTATCTGTCGATTCCATTCACAGACTTCAAACTTGATTTTGGTATCATCTATCCGTTCGTTGCCTTATTCTGGTTAGTCGGATTCTCGAATGCTGTCAACTTGACAGACGGGTTAGACGGTCTCGTATCGTTTACGGCGATTCCGACATTCCTCTTCTTCGGTTTGTACAGTTGGTTCATCGCGGATGAAGTGGGTGCTGCTTGTTTTGCCTTCTCAGCAGTTGGTGCCCTAATTGGATTCCTTTTATTCAATGCTCATCCAGCAAAAATCTTCATGGGCGACACAGGGTCCCTTGCACTCGGTGCCGCACTAGCAGGTCTATCGATTGTCCTAAAACTAGAACTTCTCCTTGTCTTGATCGGCATTGTCTTCGTTGTAGAGACACTATCTGTCATTCTACAAGTCATCTCATTTAAGACGACAGGGAAACGTATCTTTAAAATGAGTCCGATTCATCACCATTTTGAAATGGTTGGTTGGAGCGAATGGCGGATTGTCGGTACATTCGCAGGAATCAGCTGTTTGATGGCATTCATCGCCTACGTATTTATGTGATAAAAACGAAGAGAGAAAGTGAGCGATTCAACAATGGAACAACGACAATGGAATGATCAAAAGGTGCTCGTTCTCGGAACGGCGAAAAGTGGAATCGCAGCCGCTCGTTATTTAGCGAGCGTAGGTGCAGAAGTGACAGTGAATGACGGGAAAACACCGTCCGAGAGTGATCAAGCAGTGCTTGCATCACTCGATGTCCAAACGGTTTATGGTGGGCATCCGCTTACACTACTCGATGACATCGATTTGATCGTCAAGAATCCAGGGATTCCGTATCAGATCGAATTGTTACAAGAAGCATTACGACGCAACATTCCCGTTTGGACAGAGGTGGAACTGGCGTATCACGCAACAGATGCGACGTGGATTGCTATCACAGGATCAAACGGGAAAACGACGACGACGACACTCGTTCATGAATTGTTGAAAACAGGGTCTCGACGTGTGCATTTGGCAGGAAACATTGGATTCCCGGCAATTGAAATCGCACGTCAGGCGAAACGAGATGACATCATCGTCATTGAATTATCGAGTTTTCAATTGATGGGGATCGATCAGTTCCGACCATACACAGCAGCCTTTTTAAATCTATCACCGGCACATCTCGATTATCATGGTGATTTTGAATCATACGGAGAAGCAAAAGCTCGGATTTTCAAAAACATGACATCTTCGGATCGGCTTATCTTGAACGCTGATGATGCATCGGTCAACGAGCTCGGTAAGACAGCAAATGTGACGCCGCTCCTATTCTCACGTCGTCAATCTGCTTATGCAGAAATAGTGAATGATGTGTTGACGATCAATGGATCGAGTATTCTACCCGTCAAAGAACTTGCTCTCGGTGGTGGTCACAATGTTGAGAACGTCCTCGCGGCCTTAGCGCTCGTCGAACCATTCGACTTACCATTAGCGAATGTCCAGCATGTGCTACGGACATTCGGAGGAGTAGAGCACCGGACACAGTTCGTCGGTGAAATTGCTGGTCGAAAAGTTTATAACGATTCGAAAGCGACGAATAACGTCGCGACAGAAGCAGCCCTATCTGGATTCACGACAAACATCATCTGGTTATGTGGTGGGCTCGAGCGTGGAGCGGATTTGACACCGCTACTCGATGCGATGAAGCACGTCAAACATGTCATCGGACTGGGAGAAACCGGACATCGCTTCGGAACGCTTGCATCTGAAAACGGCTATTCATCAACGGTCGTCAAGACGATGGATGAAGCCGTGAAAGTAGCGTTTGAAGTATCACAACCTGGAGACATCATTCTTTTATCACCAGCATCCGCAAGTTGGGATCAGTATAAGACATATGAAGAGCGCGGCGATCATTTCGTTCGTGCCGTACATGAAGTAGGGGGAACAACAGTATGAAAATCGTCGTCTCTGGTGGCGGTACAGGTGGTCACATCTATCCGGCACTTGCCATGATCCGAGAGCTCGAAGAACGCATGCCGTGTGAGGTCCTCTATATCGGAACAGAAAACGGTCTCGAAGCGGATATCGTCCGTCGGGCAGGAATTCCATTTGAATCGATTGAGATCTCTGGCATCCGTCGTTCGCTGTCGTTCGAGAACGTCAAGACGGGTATCCGGTTCGTCAAGAGTGTCCGACGGGTTCGCCGACTACTGCGCCAGTTCCAACCGGATATTGTCGTCGGTACAGGTGGGTTCGTCTGTGGACCTGTTCTGTACACGGCAGCAAAAATGGGTTTTAAGACACTCGTTCATGAACAAAACAGTCTTCCCGGTATCACCAATAAATTTTTAGCGCGTTATGTGGACCGTGTCGCATTATCCTTCAAAGGATCCGGTCATCACTTCGGTAAAAACGAAACAAAGACGGTTCTGATCGGAAACCCACGCGCTTCTGAAGTAGCGGAGTTACAAATCAACCCAACGGAAGAGCGTCAACGTTTCGGTTTCGAGGAAGGGCGTCCACTCGTCGTCATCTATGGTGGTAGTCGTGGTGCGCCTGCCATCAATGAAGCAGTCGTCGACATGATGCCGAAAGTTGAACAAGCCGGATGGTCGCTCCTCTTCGTTACGGGTCAGATTCATTACGATACGATTGTTTCACGCGTTGGCTCAGTACCTGAACGCATTCAACTGCGTCCATTTGTATATGATTTACCGAACATCCTAAAAGCAAGTCAACTTGTCATTTCGCGTTCGGGAGCAAGTACATTAGCAGAACTGACGACGCTTGGGCTACCGAGTGTCCTCATTCCAAGTCCTTACGTGACGGAAAACCATCAAGAAGTCAATGCCTCATCGCTCGTCGAGACAGGTGCGAGTCTATTGATTCGTGAACAAGAACTGACAGGTGAACGGTTATTTGATGCATGTGAAAAAGCATTGGCGCAACAACAAAAGATGTCTGAAGCAGCACTTGCGCTCGGTATGCCGAATGCATCACGAGACTTAGTTGATGAATTGTTACGACTAACAGGACAAAAAAACTAAACTATTGCAGGAAAAGACCGATAGGGAAATGAACTGTTACGTATAGAGGAGGAATGAGACGTGAGGGAACGGAGAGCGGTCGGACGACCGCAAGAGGACAAGAACGTCCGCAGTCTCGAGGATAAGATACCTTATATCCGTGAACAACGTCGCAAAAAAGCTAACCGAAGACTCATTTATGTCCTGATTTTGATTGGTCTATTGGTCGGTGTCGTCTTTTATCTGCAGTCAAGCTATTCCCGGGTCGCTCGATTTGATGTTGATGGTAACGTCAATGTGAAATCAGAGGATATTTTGCAAGCATCCGGGATCAAGGTGAAAGAGACACATGCCTTTAATGTGTCAGAGGAAGACGTTCTTGAACGGATTGAGAAGGTCCCAGGTATTCAAGAAGCAACGATGCAAAAGCAATTTTTGCACCAATATCGCGTGACGGTGACGGAAGAGAAAGAGATTGCCTATGCGAAAGATAAACCGGGAGACCGGATCGTCCTTGCGGATGGAACGATCATTCCCGGTAAGTCGAAGGAAGAATTGTTTGACGCTCCGATCCTGACTGGCTTCACCGATCAATCTCTAAATCGATTGACGAAGGAGCTTGTTAAAATCGAGCCGAAAGTACGGAGCCGGATATCCGAGATCGTCGCTAATGATAAGACTGACAAAGGTGGTCTGAAGTTGTTCATGACGGATGGGAATACGGTTTTGCTAAGTACTTCTGCCTTTTCTAATTCATTGAATGAATATGTAAAGGTCATTTCTGCCTTACCAAAAGGAAAGACAGGAACAATTACAATTGATGGTGGTATCTATTTCAAACCATATAAAGGGAAAAAATAGAAGATTCGTAAAGGGCTGACGAACAAAAAAACAAACATGTGTTTTCATTCGTCGACCTTTATTTGAATCGTCATCAAATCGTAATCTATTAGGACGCTAAGACGGGCAATAACTTCTTTTCGTAAGTATTTATATAGTGTAGACTTAAACGAGAAGAAGCCTGATCTATTCCTAGAATATAATTAGGAATAAAAAGGATTAGTATTATGAAAGTGGAGGTGTCACTCCCATGGAAACGAAAGGTACGATTGCCGCACTCGACATTGGGACATCGGAGGTGAAGCTCATCGTCGGTGAACTACTTGGTGGAACGCTGAACGTTCTTGCTGAAGGTTCTGCACCATCCGCGGGTGTTAAACGAGGTGTCATCGTTGACATCGATCAAACGGTACATGCCATTAAACAAGCGGTCACAGAAGTGGAACGTACACTTGGTGAACCAATTGGTGAAGTATATGTCGCTATTTCGGGCGAGCACATTCAAGTCAAGGATTGCCAGGGGATGACGTCAATCAAAGGTGAGGACAATGAAATCACGGATGATGATGTGAAAGATGTCTTGCATTCTGCGATGGTCATGCGAATTCCAAATGAACTCAGTGTAGTTGATGTCTTGCCGAAGACGTTTACGGTTGATCAGCAAACAGAAATCACTGATCCAAGAGGAATGATTGGTTATCGTCTCGAAGTAACAGGGAAGCTCATCATCGGAGCGAAGACGATCCTACATAGCATTAAACGTTCCATTGAACGGGCTGGTTTAGAGCTTGCTGGATATGTGCTGGAGAGTTTAGCGGTATCTAGAATCGCAGCATCGATTGATGAACTAGAACTCGGTGTTGGGATCATCGATATCGGACATGAGACGACGACGCTTTCCATCTATGAAAAGAACGATCTCGTCTACTCGACGACGTTGCCTTACGGTGGAGATCATCTGACACGTGATTTGACGTACAAGATGAACTGCAAATACCAAGATGCGAAACTCGCTAAAGAAGAATACGGCGTTGCACTCGAAGCACTCGGTGATCCGGAGGAGAAAGTCTCATACGTCACGATCAACGGGGAACATCGTTTCGAACCACAATCAGAGATCGGATTCGTTTTAGAAGCGCGACTTGAGGAAATCTTCGAGATGATTCAAAAACGAATGACGCAAGCGGGATACGCTCACATGAATAGCGGCTTGATCTTATGTGGTGGAAGTTCTTCACTACCTGGCATCGATCAGCTCGGAAAACGGATTTTCAAGCAGAGCGTCAATGTTTATCAGCCTGCTAGTCTTGGTATTCGTCATCCGAAGTATGCCGTTGCAGCTGGTATGTTACGTTATGTACTCTCAAGAAGCGCCGTATCGAAATCAGGTTTCGACCGGGCAGAAGAGAAAGAAGTCGTAACATCCGGACGTGAGCAGGATGCACTGCTCATGAACGAACAGGCATCACCTGCTCGTGAAGAACGACCAACGCGTGAACAGCCTCCAAAAGAGAAAAAGTCATTCAGTAGTTTCTTTGAGAAATTCTTTGGTTAATGCCTACAAAAAAATCCAATGAGTAAAAAATATTAGGGGGCCCTTTTTATGTTGCATTTTGATGAAATGATGGACCAAGTAGCAAAAATCAAGGTCATCGGTGTAGGCGGTGGCGGTTCGAACGCCGTCAACCGAATGATTGAACACGGTGTCCAAGGCGTAGAGTTCATCGCTGTAAACACAGACGCTCAGGCATTGAACATGTCACAAGCTGACGTGAAATTACAACTCGGCGCAAAATTGACACGTGGTCTCGGTGCGGGTGCAAATCCGGAAATCGGTAAAAAAGCGGCAGAAGAGAGCCGTGAACAATTAACAGAAATCCTTTCAGGAGCTGACATGGTCTTCGTCACAGCCGGTATGGGTGGCGGAACTGGAACAGGAGCTGCTCCAGTCATCGCTGAGATTTCAAAAGAAATCGGCGCATTGACAGTCGGTGTCGTGACAAAGCCATTCATGTTCGAAGGACGTAAACGGATGCAACATGCTGTTTCTGGTGTCCAGAACTTCAAAGAAAAAGTCGATACGTTGATCGTCATCCCGAATGATAAGTTGCTTGAAATCGTCGATCGGAACACACCGATGCTTGAAGCGTTCAAAGAAGCGGATAACGTCTTACGTCAAGGTGTACAGGGTATCACGGACTTGATTGCCGTTCCTGGTCTAATCAACCTCGACTTCGCCGATGTGAAGACGATCATGACTGAAAAAGGTTCTGCTTTGATGGGTGTAGGTGTCGCAACAGGTGAACATCGCGCGACGGAAGCCGCTAAAAAAGCGATTTCAAGTCCATTGCTTGAAACATCAATCGAAGGCGCGAAAGGTGTTCTAATGAACATCACGGGTAGTGCGAACCTCAGCTTGTATGAAGTAACGGAAGCCGCACAGATCGTTCAAAGTGCAGCAGATGAGGAAGTTAACTTGATCTTCGGTTCGGTCATCAATGATAACCTAGAAGATGAAATCATCGTCACAGTCATCGC
Source organism: Exiguobacterium sp. UBA3968 (assembly GCF_002385115.1). Taxonomy (NCBI): domain Bacteria; kingdom Bacillati; phylum Bacillota; class Bacilli; order Caryophanales; genus Exiguobacterium; species Exiguobacterium sp. UBA3968. Next base: position 1,310,400 of record NZ_DGCW01000005.1, on the reverse strand, counting down.
GACGGAATTCGAAAACGAACCACTCGACTTCGAAATTCCATCCGCACAAGAGATGATGAAAAACCTATTGAAGAAAAAACAAGCGACTCCACCACCAACAGAGGAGTCTAAACCACAAGTCGAAGAGACGCCTGTCAGCTCAAATCCTGAACCAGCTAAAGCGCCAGATGTCGAAGAAACGATGGACATCCCATCTTTCCTTCGCCGGAATAATCGTTGATCGATGTTCCAGTGACACGACTGCTAAACCAAGAGGTGTCGCGAAAGCGGCGCCTCTTTTTTTAAAATCGAAGGAGGCATCAACATGTTTGGACAATGGATCAAATGGGATACACCAACAGGTACCGTACGTGCCGCCTTTACGACGAAGTTTGCAGCACCACATGGAAACGGTAACTTAGGATTACATGTCAACGATGATCGTGACGGCGTCATCCAGAACCGACAAGTCATTGCTCGACAGCTTGATCTATCTCTTGAGAACTCAATTTGGGCGCAGCAAATCCATGGGAATCACGTTGAACAGGTGACGACACTTGACTCCGGACGCGGCGCTCTGGATTACGAAACAGCGATTCCGGGTACAGATGGATTGGTGACGACTGATTCGAATGTCTTACTGATGATGCTCTTCGCTGATTGTGTTCCGCTTGTCTTCTGTGATCCGACGACAGGAATCATCGCGAATACGCACGCCGGATGGCGGGGGACTGTTGGCAATATCGTTGAAGAGACAGTCAAACAAATGGAGCGTGCAGGTGCGAGTCGCTCATCGATTCAGATGGTCATTGGTCCATCGATTCGTGATTGTTGTTACGAAGTCGATCAACCCGTCATCGATGCGATCGACGCACTTGAACTCGATGAGTCTTCTTACATACGCAAGGAAGATGGAAAAGCGATGTTATCGCTACAAAAAACAAATGCTGCGCTTGCTGAGCGTTGTGGAGTGGGTGATGTCCTTGACTCAGGTCTATGTACACATTGTCAGGCGGAAGATTACTTCTCTTATCGCCACGGCGACCACGGCGGTCGGTTCGCGAGTTTGATCGTAAAGGAGTCATTGGATGTCAATTCTTGAAAATGTACAAGAGGTTACACGACGGATAAAACAAGCGAGTGAAAAGAGTTCATCCAAAAAGCAGGTACAGTTGATTGGCGTGACGAAATCAGTCTCAAGTCAAGTTGCTTCTGAATTATTAGAGGCCGGTGTAACGCATCTTGGAGAAAATCGTCCGGATGGACTGCTCGAAAAACAAGCAGAACTTGGACGTACAGCCTGTACATGGCACTTCATCGGCACGTTACAGACGCGTAAAGTTCGTCAGATCATCGATGCCATTGATGTGCTGCATTCGCTCGATCGTCTTCATTTGGCAGAAGAGATCAATAAACGAACGAACCGAATCATTGATTGTTTCATTCAAGTCAATATCTCGGGAGAAGAATCGAAGCAAGGTATTGCACCGGAGGATGTACCGTCGTTCTTACACGAAATCGGTCAGTATCCCGCGATTCGTGTCATCGGACTGATGACGATGGCACCGTTGACGGAAGACACGACGCGTATACGTGAGGTATTCCGGTCATTAAAAACATTGCAAGAAGAGGTCAAGGCAAAAAAATTGTCGTATGCTCCATGTACAGAGTTATCCATGGGGATGTCATCGGATTTTGAGATTGCCATCGAAGAAGGGGCGACGTTCGTCCGAGTCGGGACGACGCTCGTTCACACCTAAACGAGAAGAAGGGAGAATGGATATGGGTTTCAAATCAAAAATGCAAAATCTATTTCTCGGCAACAGCGATGATTTAGATGAACTCGAATATGAAAATGATGCTACAATAAATAAAGGTAGAGGTGCTTCACAACAAGAGTACGAAGAGTATTACGAGGAATCTACCCCAAGTGTTACTCAAAAGGAGGACAGCGTGAGACAATCGAATATCGTGCCGCTACATGCGACGAAAAAAACGAAATCGCAGGTCATCTTGAGTGAACCACGTGTCTTTAACGAAGCCCAAGAGATTGGGGAACATCTTCGTCAGAACCGTGCTGTCATCGTCAATATGCAACGTATGTCAAAAGATCAATCACGACAGATGATCAACTTCTTATCTGGTGTCGTTTTCGCTCTCGATGGAACGATCACGACGATCAGTCAGAATACCCTCCTCTGTGTTCCAAACAATGTCGAGTTGGCTGGTAGCATCTCGAATCTCCTAGGAGAAGATGATATTAATCATAAGGGGTGGTAAGTATGGATTCACAAGTGATGTACGCGATTGGTCGTACATTAAGTACGTTATTACAATATTATAGTTATGTCATGATTGTGTACATTCTGCTATCTTGGTTCCCGAATGCCCGTGATTCGAAATTCGGACAAGTGCTCGCGATGTTGGTCGAGCCATTCCTAGCACCCTTCCGTCGTATTATCCCGCCTATCGGAGGCATGCTAGATATCTCGCCGATTGTTGCCTTTCTCGTCTTGAACTTGGCACAATCCGGTATCCGAGCTATCTTCTTCGTATGAGTGTATATGATCATTATCGTGGAAGCGAGCGGGAATTCGTCGATTCGGTCTTGAACTGGATTGATCACGTGGAAGCGACGTATACGTTTAAATTAACGGATTTTCTAGACCCTCGTGAACAGCAAATTACACAAGAACTCGTCGGTTCGAAATGCGCCCTCTTTTTTGAGGGCGGTTTCGAAGGCGCCGAACGTAAACGAGCAATCCTCGCACCAGACTATTATGAATACAACGCGGATGACTTTGACATTTCCATTTATCGCATTCATTATCCTACTAAATTCGTTGAACTATCTCATCGTCAAGTCACCGGTACATTATTGAACGTCGGATTGAAGCGTGCCAAGTTCGGCGACGTCATCATCCAGGATCAAGTGCAATTTGCTGTCGCGGACGAAGTTGCGACATATATCGAAGCAAACGTCGAACGCGCAGGTAAGACGAAGATTCGTCTTTCGCGCGTAGACGCAGAAGATCGCTTGAAAGTGAAGGAACAAGAGTGGGAAGAGACGCTCGGGTTCGTCAGCTCACTTCGGTTCGATACGGTCGTCAGTGAAATTCTCGGCTTCTCCCGTCAAAAGGCACAGACGCTCATTAAACAGGGTGAAAGTAAAGTGAATTATAAGGTAGTCGATGACGTGAGTTTCATGCTTGAAGAAGGGGATCTGCTTTCCTTACGTGGAACGGGACGCGTTAAACTGATTGCGATTCTCGGATCAACGAAACGGGATCGAATCAAACTACAATACGGTATTTTAAAAGGATAAAAAAATGCGGAGGAGGAATTCATCATGCCATTAACGCCACTCGATATTCATAATAAGGAGTTCACACGAAAGTTTCGCGGCTATGACGAGGATGAAGTGAACGAATTCCTAGATCAGGTCATCAAGGATTTTGAGTTGTTGTTACGTGAGAACCGTCAACAACAGGAAGTCATCCAAAACATGCAAGCGCGTGTCGATTACTTTAGTTCGATGGAAGAAACATTGAATAAATCGATTATTGTCGCACAGGAAGCGGCAGAAGAAGTGAAAGCGAATGCTTCAAAAGAAGCAAGCTTGATCTTGAAACAGGCAGAACGCGAAGCAGAGCAATTGCAAGATGCGGCACAACGCCGGGCACAACGGACGGACTTCGAAGTGGAACAGATGCGTAAGAAAATCGAGCTCTATCGCAATCGCTTCAAAGTGTTGATCGATGCTCAAATGGAATTATTGACGAGCCACGACTGGGATGCATTTGATTTCTCTTCTCGTGGAGCGCTTGACGATGTTCCAGCAGTTGCGTATAATGACGACGATGTCGTATAAATAAAATCAATGATAAGGACACGTCGCATCTTGGACAGTTGACAGCGAATCGGGAAATGGTGGAAGCCCGAGCAACGAAAGAGATGGGATATCCCCTTAGAGTGTATGACTGAACGTTCTCCGAACAGTAAGTCATGCCGGTTCACTCCCGTTAGCGAGTTCTTAAGCGGTCCTGCGTCGTCGAACAGACGAGCAGGATTAGTAGGGTGGTACCGCGAGTTCAGCCAAGCTCGTCCCTATCTCAGGGATGAGCTTGGCTTTTTTTGTACTTTTAAAGCGAAAGGTGAGAGATGGTCAGATGGATTACAAAGAAACCTTATTGATGATGAAAACGGAGTTTTTAATGCGAGGCAACTTGCCAAAACGTGAGCCGGATATGCAAGCACGATGGGAAGAGATGAATCTCTATGCTGCGGTCCAAGAAAAGAATGCTGGAAAACCGACGTTCATTCTTCACGATGGTCCTCCTTATGCGAACGGTGACATCCACATGGGTCACGGATTAAACAAAGTCTTAAAAGACATCATCGTCCGTTACAAATCGATGAATGGCTTCCAGTCCCCTTACGTACCAGGTTGGGACACACATGGCTTGCCTATCGAGACAGCACTTCAAAAAGCAGGTGTTGACCGCAAATCGATGACGGTCGCGGAATTCCGTGAGTTATGTGCGAAATATGCGCTCGAACAAGTCGATCACCAACGTGATCAATTCAAACGTCTCGGTGTTCTCGGTGACTATGACAATCCATATATCACGCTTCAACCAGAATTTGAAGCAGCTCAAATTCGTTTGTTCGGGGATATGGCGAACAAAGGCTATATCTATAAAGGGAAAAAGCCGGTCTATTGGTCACCGTCTTCTGAATCAGCACTAGCTGAAGCAGAAATCGAATATCAAGACAAACGGTCAGCTGCGATCTATGTCGCATTCCAAGTCATGGATGGAAAAAACATCCTTGAGCCGACGGATCATTTCGTCATCTGGACGACCACTCCATGGACGATCCCAGCGAACCTTGGAATCTCTGTCAGTGCGGAATTGACGTATGCGCGGATCGAGTATCAAGGAAAAGGATATATCGTAGCGGAAACACTTGTTCCAGAAGTCATCGAAGCGCTCGGATGGGAAGACGCGACAATTGGACGTGTCTTCAACGGTGCGGACTTCGAGTACGTGAAAGCGAAACATCCGCTTTATGACCGTGAATCACTCGTCATGCTTGGCGACCACGTTACAGCTGAAGCGACGGGTGTCGTTCATACAGCTCCAGGACACGGGGAAGATGACTTCCGTATTGGTCAAGCATACGGGCTTGACGTTCTCTGCCCAGTTGACGATAAAGGTGTCATGACGGCAGAAGCTCCTGGATTCGAAGGCATGTTCTATGAAGATGCGAACAAAGAAATCGGTCTCGCACTCGAAGAAGCAGGCGCTCTCTTAAAACTGTCATTCATCAAACACTCGTATCCACACGACTGGCGGACGAAAAAACCGGTCATCTTCCGGGCAACGCCACAGTGGTTCGCTTCAATCAAAGACTTCCGTGCAGAAATCCTTGATGAGATCAAAGGCGTCCAATGGGTACCAGAGTGGGGTGAAACACGTCTCCACAACATGTTCAAAGACCGCGGCGACTGGGTCATCTCCCGTCAACGTGCTTGGGGCGTTCCACTTCCAATCTTCTACGCTGAAGATGGAACGGAAATCGTCACACCAGAAACGATTGATCATATCGCGAATCTATTTGCAACTCACGGATCAAATGTCTGGTATGAGCGCGAAGCAGTCGACTTGCTTCCTGAAGGATTCACACATCCAGCAAGTCCGAACGGTATCTTCAAAAAAGAAACGGACATCATGGATGTCTGGTTCGATTCTGGTTCATCACATGCCGGTGTCCTTGCGACACGTCCTGAATTGACGCGTCCAGCGGATCTCTATCTTGAAGGTTCTGACCAATACCGCGGTTGGTTTAACTCGTCGCTATCGACAGCCGTCGCAACGACTGGGAAAGCACCATACAAAGCGGTCGTCAGTCACGGATTCGTTCTGGATGGTCAAGGTCGCAAGATGTCGAAATCGATTGGTAACACGATTGCACCAATCCAAGTCATGCAACAATTCGGAGCAGAGATCCTTCGTTTGTGGGTGGCATCTGTCGATTATCAAGCTGATGTTCGGGCATCGATGGATAACTTCAAACAAGTCTCAGAATCATATCGTAAAATCCGGAACACGGTTCGTTTCCTTCTCGGAAACTTGGATCAATTCGATCCTGCGACGCACCGAGTCGCATTTGAAGACTTACCAGAGTCAGACCGTTTCATGCGTACGAAACTGGACCAACTTGTTGGAAAAGTAAAAGCGGCTTATGATGCGTACGACTTCATGTCGGTCTATCAATTGCTCCACAACTTCTGTGTCCTTGATTTGTCGTCGTTCTACCTCGATTACACGAAAGATATCCTGTATATCGAAAAAGCAGACGCGACATCGCGTCGTGCGGTTCAGACGGTCATGTATGATACAGTCGTCGCCTTGTTGCAATTGATGGCACCTGTCTTGCCACACACGGCAGACGAAGCATGGGAATTCGTACCAGCTGTTGAGACGAAGAGTATCTTCTTGACGGACCTTCCAGAAACGGTCGAAGTCTCAGAAGAAGGACTTGCTCTCATCGAGAAATGGAACGCGTTCCTGACATTCCGTGATGATGTCTTAAAAGCACTCGAGGAAGCACGCGTCGAGAAACTCGTCGGTAAGACACTTGAAGCAAAACTCTTGCTTGCACCGAAGGAAGAAACAAAAGCATTGCTTAAAACGATTGATCATCTTGAGCAGTTGCTCCAAGTCTCACAACTCGAATTCGTGGATACAACGGATAAGATGTATGAGACGACCGGTATTACAGTTCAAAAAGCTGACGGTGAAAAATGTGAACGTTGTTGGACATATTCGACAGAACTCGGACAAGATCCGGCTCATCCGACGCTTTGCCCACGTTGTACTGAAGTCGTCAATTCTTTATAATGATACAAAGGGAGGGGCGACTGCGACTTCGCAGGACGTCCCTCATTATTTTTGGATGCGGAGGACAATAGGATGTGGCTTTACTTAGGGATTGCTGCTTTACTCGTTGGAATCGACCAGTTGACGAAATGGATCGTCGTTCAAAATATGACGATCGGTCAAGCGATCACAGTCATTCCGGATTTCTTTTATCTCAACTCGTATCGGAACCGTGGCGCTGCATGGGGAATGCTCGAAGGTAAATTCGGCTTCTTCTTCTTCGTCACGATTATCGTCGTCATTGGATTGATTTACTTCCTCTACAAGGAAGGCACGAAAAATAAGGTATTTGCTTGGAGTATCTCGCTACTACTTAGTGGTGCGATCGGAAATTTCATTGATCGAATGGTTCGAGGAGAAGTCGTTGATTTCTTCCACTTCTTCCCGTTCGGCTATAATTTCCCGATCTTTAATGTCGCAGACGTCTGTTTGACGTTTGGTGTCATCACGATGCTGATTAGCGTCATGTTCGAAGAACGGTTGACTAAGAAAGGAACGATGGATAAATGAATGAAGTAGAAACATGGTCTGTACAAGCGGATGGAGCGACAGGGCGCATTGATAAGTGGCTCGCAGATCAAAATGAATGGTCGCGTTCGCAAGTACAGGAATGGTTAAAAGCGGGACGCGTCGAAGTCGATGGTCGTGTCGTTAAACCAAACTATAAATTATCGGGAACAGAATCGATTGCCGTTCATATCCCGGAAGCGGTAGAACTTGAGATTTTACCAGAAGATATCCCGCTTGAGGTCGTCTACGAGGACTCAGATGTCATTGTCGTCAACAAACCAAAAGGAATGGTCGTCCACCCAGCGGCAGGTCATGTCTCAGGGACCCTCGTCAATGCCTTATTACATCATTGTCAAGATCTCTCGGGCATTAATGGTGTCAAACGTCCAGGAATCGTTCACCGAATCGATAAGGACACGTCTGGTCTGTTGATGGTTGCTAAGAACGACTTAGCGCATGAATCACTCGCGCATCAGTTGAAAGAGAAAACGACGGAACGTCTCTACATTGCGCTCGTACACGGTGAGATTCCGCACGAGCTCGGAACGATTGAAGCACCGATCGGACGCGATAAGAACGATCGTCAACGGATGACGGTAACGGATAAGAATTCAAAAACTGCCGTAACCCATTTCCGTGTTCTCGATCGGTACGAAGGGTTTACAGTCGTGGAATGTAAACTCGAAACAGGGCGAACACACCAAATCCGTGTCCACATGCGTTATATCGGTTTCCCGCTTGCCGGTGACCCGAAATATGGTCCACGTAAGACGATGAAAATGAATGGTCAAGCCTTGCATGCTGCGGTTCTCGGCTTCGAACATCCACGGACAGGCGAATGGATGCGTTTTGAAGCACCACTCCCAGAAGAGATGACATTCGAGATTGGTCAACTGAAAAAACTTGAATTAGAGTCTTGACGTTTTTCTAATAAAACGGTAGAGTATCACCTAGAGAGCGATGCGAGACATCCTCTACTGACACTTCGGTCGTCCGAGCGATGATCCTACCAAACTAGTATCACCTTTAATCGAGTCCGGAGAGGCTGCGAAAGGGAGAACCTACCACAAACGTGCGTAGGCATGCATACAAGACGTATGCCATGATTCTGTCTTCGATGACCTTCTGCGGATTTCCGCAGAAGGTCTTTTGTATGAAAGGAGAAACTATGAAACCAGCCGTCATCTTAGATGAAGCCGCGATTGGACGCGCACTGACACGGATCGCCCATGAAATCATCGAACGTAACAAAGGCATTGCTGATTTAATGATCGTCGGAATCAAGACGCGTGGTGAGACACTCGCGCGCCGCCTTGCGAAGCGGATCGAACAGATCGAAGGAAAGCCGGTCTTACTCGGTGTCGTCGACATCTCAATGTACCGAGATGACTTGTCAAAGCGAAGTTTAGAGCCAGAAATAAAAGGATCTGATCTACCGGAAGACATCACCGGAAAAATCGTCGTCCTCGTTGACGATGTGCTCTACACAGGACGCACCGTCCGTGCCGCGATGGACGCACTCGTCGACCACGGAAGACCGAGTATGATTCAACTCGCTGTCCTCGTCGATCGTGGGCATCGAGAGTTACCGATCCGTCCAGATTTCATCGGCAAGAACGTTCCGACGTCACGTGACGAGCAAGTCGTCGTCGCGCTCGCTGAAGTCGACGAAGCCGATCAAGTATTCATTAAACGCTAAAAATCAAAACCTTTAAGGTGGTCCAGAGAGACCAGAAAGGGAGTCATCCATATGGCAAAACATGCCGCAGTACTTGATGTACAAGAAGTACCTACTCACCCTCTAAATTGGCTGATGCTCAGCCTACAACACGTCTTCGCGATGTTTGGTGCGACCGTGCTCGTCCCACTCTTAACGGGACTCAACACATCGGTTGCACTCGTCGCAAGCGGAGTCGGCACACTGATTTTCCTCGCCGTCACTCGCTTCAAAGTACCCACATATCTTGGTTCTAGTTTTGCCTACATCGCCCCGATCATCGCCGTCAGTGAACGGTGGGGTGTCGAGGACGCCTTAATCGGCGGAATGGTAGCTGGACTCGTCTACGGACTTGTCTCACTTCTCATCCGTTACACGGGGGCTGCTTGGTTGCTTCGCTTACTCCCGCCTGTTGTCATCGGTCCGGTCATCATGGTTATCGGGTTATCGCTTGCCCCGACCGCTGTCAACATGGCGATGAACGGAGCGGACGGTAAGTACAACGGACTTTACTTCCTCGTCGCGATGGTCACGCTCGGTGTCACACTTCTCGCAATGACGTATTTAAAAGGAATGTGGAGCACGATTCCGATCCTGTTCGGAATCACGGTCGGTTATCTCGTTGCGGCATCGGTCGGAATCATTGACTTCAAACCACTTCAACAGGCAACGTTCTTCCACGTGCCGGACTTCACGATTCCGTTCTTGAATTACACACCATCATGGAATACAGCTGCCTTGCTTCTGATCGTTCCCGTGACGCTCGTCACACTGACGGAGCACATCGGCGAACAAAAAGTGACATCACGGATCATCGGGCGCGAGACGCTCCTTGATCCAGGGATGCACCGGACAGTACTTGGCGACGGAATCGCGAAGACAGTCGCTTCGATGCTTGGTGGACCACCGGTTACGACGTACGGTGAGAACAACGGCGTCATGTCAATCACACGGGTCTACAGTGTCTTCGTCCTAGGTGGGGCAGCGGTTCTTGCTATCAGCTTCGGATTCCTCGGATATGTCGAAGGATTCATCAAGACGATTCCTACACCAGTCATGGGTGGCATCAGTATTCTCTTATTCGGAGTCATCGCGTCAAACGGTCTCCGGACACTGACGGAAAGTAAGATCGACCTTGCTGATAAACGGAACTTGACGATCACAGCTGTCATTCTTGTCACGGGAATCGGAGGGGCCGCCTTGAAAATCGGGAACTTCTCCCTCGAAGGTATGGCACTGGCGACGATTCTTGGGATCATCCTGAATCTGATCCTTCCGAAAACGACGGAACAGGTCGAAGAAACAGCTGAAACAACGGAAAACTCTACAACTCAATCTGTAGCGAACAACTTTTAAGACGTTCCGAGAGAACGATAAAGTGAAGGCCATGAAAAGATGCAGGGACTCCTCTGTCTTCTTTCGGCGCACCTTCACTTAGAAGGTGCGCCTTTTTCATGACCTGAAGGAGTGAAATACATGAAAACGATCTTGCAAACCCGACATTTCGTCAATTTAGAAAGCTTATCCATAACGGAGATCAATTCGTTGATTGAACGTAGTCTCGCTTTTAAACAAGGCGAACCGGCACCAGACTTTTCCGACAAGACACTCGTCAATCTGTTTTTTGAAAACTCGACGCGGACACGCTCTTCCTTTGAAATGGCAGAGCATCGCTTGAACATGCATCTACTGCCGTTTGAAACAGCGACGTCATCCGTGCAAAAAGGGGAGACGTTACACGATACGTGCAAAACACTCGAAGCGATTGGCGCCGATGGATTGGTCATTCGTCACGGTGACACCGGTTATTATGAAGAATTGATTCAGACACTCGATATTCCGATCATCAATGCAGGAGACGGGAGCGGACAGCATCCATCGCAGTCCTTGCTTGATTTGATGACGATGGTCGAGACGTTTGGAACGATTGTAGGAAAAGTAGTCGTCATCTGTGGGGATTTACAACATAGTCGTGTCGCTCGGTCGAATGCCGATATCTTAAAACGACTTGGCGCTATCGTCTATGGATCAGGGCCACGCGAATGGTATGACGAAGCGATGGGAATACCGTATCTTTCAATGGACGAAGCAGTTGAACAGTGTGACATCTTGATGTTGCTTCGAGTCCAGCACGAACGGCATGACGGAACGACACGGTTTGATCCAGATGTCTATCACGTCACACATGGATTGACGCATGAGCGGATGAATCGACTGAAACCTTCAGCGATCGTCCTACATCCGGCACCGGTCAATCGCGGAGTCGAGATTGCCGACGAACTCGTCGAACACCCGCAATCGCGGATTTTTGAACAGATGAAAAATGGTGTCTTTGCGCGAATGGCGATTCTGGAATGGTGCTTTTCGATGAAAACAATCAAAGGAGACGATGCAGATGACAACACGAATTGAAAATGCGAGATGGTACGAGGCTGGACAAGTTCGAACAGGGGATATTCGAATCGAAGCTGGAAAAATCACGGACTTAGCAGCAATACCGCAAGTTGGGGAAACGGTCATCGATGCTTCCGGATTATTCGTTGCACCAGGATTCGTCGACATCCATGTCCACCTGCGGGAACCGGGCGGCGAACATAAGGAGACAATTGCGACAGGTACGGCAGCTGCGGCAGCTGGTGGATTTACGACGATTTGTCCGATGCCGAATACGCGTCCCGTACCGGACGATCGTCAAACACTTGATGCATTGTTCCAAAAGATTGAAGAGACGGCATCTGTCCGGGTTTTGCCTTACGCGGCGATTTCAAAAAATCAACTCGGACAAGAACTCGTCGCGTTCGATCAATTAACGGATGCCGTGGCATTCACGGATGATGGTGTCGGGGTCCAGACGGCAGCCGTCATGCGAACGGCAATGCAACAAGCAGCACGGCTCGGGAAGACGATTGTTGCCCACTGCGAAGATGATTCGTTAAAAGCAGGATGTGTGCACGAAGGAAACTACAGTCGACGGGAAGGTTTGCAAGGTATTCCATCGCTTGCTGAGAGTATCCACATCGCACGTGATGTCCTGATTGCAGAAGAAACCGGCTGTCATTATCACGTCTGTCATGTCTCGACGAAAGAATCCGTTCGCGTCATTCGTGACGCCAAACGAGCAGGGATCCGAGTGACAGCAGAAGTCACACCGCACCATCTTGTATTGATCGATGAAGACATATCGAATCAGGATCCGAACTTTAAAATGAATCCACCACTGCGGAGTGAGGCAGATCGCCAAGCATTGCTCGAAGGATTAGCAGACGGAACGATTGATTGCATCGCAACGGATCACGCTCCTCATGCAGCAGAAGAGAAGGCACTCGGTATCGAACGCGCCCCGTTTGGCATCACAGGATTCGAGACAGCATTCCCGCTCCTCTATACGAAGCTTGTCGCTGAAGGCAAGATGACACTTGAGACACTGATTCGGAATTTGACGGACAAGGCAGCAGCGATTTTTGAACTACCTTACGGCAAACTCGAAGTGGGGGCGGAAGCAGACTTAGTCCTGCTTGATCTAGAGACGGAGCGGACGGTTTCACCGGAACGGTTCCGTTCAAAAGGTAAGAACACACCGTTCGCAGGAGAACGGTTAAAAGGATTCCCGGTCATGACGTTCGTCAAGGGAGAAATCGTATTCAAGGAGGACATAGCACATGCGTAAACGGACACTGGTGTTAGAGGATGGTATGACGTTTGAAGGAACGGCGTTTGGATCGGACACGACAACAACAGGAGAGGTCGTCTTCCAAACCGGAATGACTGGTTATCAAGAGATGCTATCGGATCCATCTTACTGTGATCAGATGATCGTGCTGACGAATCCGTTAATCGGCAATTACGGAGTCAATCGAGAAGACTATGAAACGACGCGTCCACTCGCTAAAGCATTGATTGTCCGCGAACATTGCCAAACACCGTCGAACTTCCGCAGTGAGATGTCGCTCGATGCAGCTCTTCGAGATCTTGATATTCCAGGATTAAGTGGAATCGATACGCGACAGTTAACACGACATATCCGCTCGAAAGGCGTCATGCGCGGCCGACTCGTTGATGGAGAGTTCGACCTAGAAGAGGAATTAAGCCACCTGCAAGATGCACCAATCGAGACGGATCAAGTCAAACGTGCTTCAACGGAACGGGCGTATATCATCCCAGGAGCTGGACCACGAATCGTTCTCGTCGACTTCGGAGCGAAGCTCGGAATCGTCCGCGAACTTGTCAAACGCGGCTGTGAAGTTGTCGTCGTACCATACGACGTGAGTGCAACGGAAGTCTTACGCTATCGTCCAGACGGTGTGATGCTGTCGAACGGACCAGGGAACCCAAAGGATGTCCCGACAGCGATTCCGCTGATTCAAGAATTAACAGGGAAAGTCGTCATCTTCGGAATTTGTCTTGGGCACCAGTTGATTGCACTAGCACATGGCGCGGATACGTTCAAACTGCCATTCGGTCACCGGGGTGCGAATCATCCCGTCCAAGATATCCGGACAGGTCGCGTCGACATCACGTCGCAAAACCATGGATATGCCGTCGATGAACAATCATTGCAACATACAGTGCTTGAAGTAACGCATCTCGCAATCAACGATGGAACGGTCGAAGGCATCCGTCATACGTCAGCATCCGTCTTCTCCGTCCAGTATCATCCGGAAGCATCACCCGGTCCAATGGATGCGAACGGTCTATTCCAACAGTTTTTAGAAGAAATCACGAAACAACAGGAGGTCTCTCATGCCTAAACGTCAAGATATCCAGAAGATTCTCGTTATCGGGTCCGGTCCAATCGTAATCGGACAAGCCGCTGAATTCGACTACGCAGGAACACAAGCGTGTCAAGCCTTAAAGGAAGAAGGATATGAAGTCATCCTCGTCAACTCGAATCCAGCGACAATCATGACAGATCCAACAGTTGCTGATCGTGTCTACATCGAGCCTCTTCAAGCAGAGTTCGTTTCGCGGATCATCCGGAAGGAACGACCAGACGCCTTACTTGCGACACTTGGCGGTCAGACGGGTCTGAACTTGGCTGTTGAACTAGATCGTCTTGGTGTCCTAGCTGAATACAATGTCGAGTTGCTCGGAACGAAATTATCAGCAATCGAAGAGGCAGAAGATCGTGATTTGTTCCGTCAACTGATGTTTAGACGCGGACATGGCGTACCGGATAGTGAAATCGTGCATTCGCTCGAAGAAGCACAACAATTCCGACAACAGATTGGTCTACCAATCATCATCCGTCCAGCATATACACTCGGAGGAACGGGTGGTGGAATCGCTCATACACCGGAAGAGTTCACGCGAATCGTCGAAGGGGGACTCAAGGCAAGTCCGGCAACACAAGTACTCCTTGAAAAATCAATTGCTGGGATGAAAGAGGTCGAATTTGAAGTCATGCGTGATGCAACGAACCAAGCCATCATCGTCTGTGCGATGGAAAACTTCGATCCGGTCGGTGTTCATACCGGAGACTCGATCGTCTTTGCTCCGACGCAAACGTTATCGGATCGCGATTATCAACTGCTACGTAACGTCTCGCTCGATATCATTCGCGCACTCGGTATCGAAGGTGGATGTAACATCCAGTTCGCGCTGGATCCGACGAGCTTTGACTACTATGTCATCGAAGTCAATCCACGTGTTTCCCGCTCGTCCGCACTTGCTTCAAAAGCGACCGGTTATCCGATCGCAAAACTTGCTGCAAAGATTGCCGTCGGGTATGCCTTATCTGAATTAAAGAACCCGATCACCGAGACGAGCTTTGCTTCGTTCGAACCGGCACTCGATTATGTTGTCGCCAAAATTCCGCGCTGGCCGTTCGATAAATTCGAAACGGCAGATCGGACGCTCGGGACACAGATGAAGGCGACCGGTGAGGTTATGGCAATGGGGCGGACGATGGAAGAGGCATTACTGAAAGCCGTTCGTTCGCTTGAAATCGGTACAGCGGATTTGTACATGCCACGCTTCATCGAAATGGCAGATGATGCTTTGCAACAAGCGATTCGCCAGGCGACAGATGATCGACTTTTCGCCTTATACGCTGGTTTTGTCCGCGGCTATAGCGTCGAACAGATTCATGCTTGGACGGCAATTGATCGCTTATTCCTCGAAAAGCTACAGCACATTTGGCAACTTGAGCAATCGGTCGCTACCGGTTTGACACCTGAACTGCTACTTCATGTGAAGCGGTATGGATTCAGTGACCCAATGCTCGCCCGGATCACAGGACAAACGGAAACAGAGATTCGCCGGATGCGTGAAGCGCAAGCGATTCATCCTGTGTATAAAATGGTCGATACGTGTGCGGCAGAGTTCGCTTCTGATACACCGTACTACTATGGAACATACGAACGCGAAAATGAGGCAATCGCGACGAATCGTTCTTCGATCCTCGTCTTAGGATCGGGTCCGATCCGGATTGGTCAAGGAGTCGAGTTCGACTATGCGACAGTCCATTCGATTCAAGCGATTCGTCAAGCTGGCTATGAAGCAATTATCGTCAACAACAATCCGGAAACCGTGTCGACCGACTTCTCGATTTCCGATCGACTCTACTTTGAACCATTAACGACGGAGGATGTCCTCGAAGTCATCCGAAATGAACGTCCGCTCGGTGTCATCGTCCAGTTCGGTGGACAGACAGCAATCAACTTAGCTGAGTCATTAGCAGCAGAAGGTGTAAAAATCCTCGGGACATCGCTTGAGGATTTAGACCGGGCAGAGGACAGAAAACAGTTCGAAGCAGCGTTGACGGCGCTCGACATTCCACAGCCACCAGGTAAAACGGCCGTCACAGTCGAAGAAGCGGTCACGGCAGCAGCGTCACTCGGTTACCCGGTCCTCGTTCGTCCATCGTATGTCCTCGGCGGTCGGGCAATGGAAATCGTCTATGCACAAGAAGAACTGGAACATTACATGAAACACGCGGTCATCGCCTCACCGGAACGACCGGTCCTCGTCGACCGTTACCTGACAGGAATCGAACTCGAAGTCGACGCGATCTGTGATGGAACAGATGTCGTCATTCCAGGCATCATGGAGCATATCGAACGTGCCGGTGTTCACTCAGGTGACTCGATTGGAGTTTATCCGCCACAACGTGTCTCCCAAGACATCAAGAACCGGATCGTCGACTACACGACACGAATCGCCAAAGCATTCGGCATCAAAGGATTGCTCAACATCCAGTTCGTCTATGCGGACGGCGCACTCTATGTTCTTGAAGTCAATCCGCGTGCCAGCCGGACGGTGCCATTCATCTCGAAAGTGACGGGACTTCCGGTCGCGCGGCTCGCGACGGACATCATTCTCGGTGAAACGCTCGCTTCTTACGGGTTAACAAGTGGTGTCCTACCGGAAGAATCGCTCGTCTCGGTCAAAGTACCGGTCTTCTCGTTTGCGAAGCTTAAAGAAGTCGACCCGACGCTCGGACCGGAAATGAAATCGACCGGAGAAGTCATCGGAACAGACCGAACACTTGAAAAAGCACTCTACAAAGGATTGCTTGCTTCAGGGATGGCGATTCCAGAACACGGTCGTGTTCTCTTGACGGTCGCAGACCCGGACAAAGCAGAAATGACGGATCTCGCACGACGCTTTGCCTCACTTGGATTCACGTTGCTTGCGACGGAAGGAACGGCAGCGTACTTGACGGAGCAAGGGTTACCGGTTCAGACGGTCGGTAAAATCGACTCGTCTTCCGAATCGATGCTCGACGTGATTGAAAAAGGGGAGATCGAGTATGTCATCAATACGATGAGTCGCGACTCACAAGTCACGAAAGACGGCTTCATCATTCGCCGGGCAGCAGCGGAGAATCAAGTCGTTTGTCTAACATCACTCGATACGGCGGAAGCGATTCTACGCGTCATCGAGAGTCGCTCGTTCGAAGCGAGTGCGATTCAAGCCTTCACACACGAAAAGAAAGTGGTGATCCAATGAAGCAACTCTTGACGGTCGTCTCTCGACGAACGGTAGCTCAAGGCGCGACAGAACTCGTCTGTCGCCTCGAGCAACCGCAGGACATTGCGCCGGGGCGATTCATGCATCTACGCGTCGGTCCACTCTTACGCCGACCGATCTCGATTGCTCGGGTCGATCGTGATCTGATTACGTTTCTCTTTAAAGAAATCGGACAAGGGACAGCAGAACTAGCTTCCTTGCGTCCCGACGACAAAATCGATGCCCTCGGACCACTCGGAAACGGTTTTCCGATCGAGGCCATCAACCGAGATCAACGGGTCGTTCTCGTTGGTGGAGGGATTGGGGTACCGCCGCTGTATGAGACGATGCGCCAACTTGTCGCGCGTGGTGTGACGTGTGAAGCGATTCTAGGATTTGATACGGCAACGAGTGTCTTTTACGAAGCGGAATTCCAAGCGCTTGGTAAGACGACGGTCACGACGGTTGATGGAACGCATGGAATGAAAGGGTTCGTTACGGTTGCCTTACATCCGGAAAGCTATGATGTGTTACTCGCTTGCGGACCAGAGCCGATGTTGCGGTCACTCCAGCAACAACCGATTGAGCATAAGTATCTCTCCATCGAAAATCGAATGGGGTGTGGCATCGGTGCTTGTTTTGCCTGTGTCTGTAAAACACCAACAGGAGGGTACGTCAAGACTTGTTCCGATGGTCCAGTCTTTCGGGCAGAGGAGGTCGTATTATGATGGAACGATTACGTGTCGAGTTGCCGGGACTTTCCTTGAAAAACCCGATCATGCCGGCATCTGGATGTTTTGGATTCGGTGAGGAATACGCGAAGTTATATGATCTATCAGAGCTTGGGGCAATCATGATCAAAGCAGCGACGGGCGAAGAACGTTACGGAAATCCGACGCCGCGTGTCGCGGAGAGTGGAATGGGGATGTTGAATGCAATCGGTCTCCAAAATCCGGGTGTCGATGGTATCTTAACGAAAAAACTACCGTTCCTTGAGACGTTTGATACAGCAATCATTGCGAATGTCGCCGGATCGACACCAGAAGAGTATGAGCTTGTCGCAGAAAAAATGAGCCGTCACCCTGGCATTCATGCATTGGAATTAAATATCTCCTGTCCGAACGTCAAATCAGGTGGAATCCAGTTCGGAACGGATCCGTTGCTTGCCGCTGAATTAACGCGTCGAGTCAAACAGGTCTCGACCAAACCGGTTTACGTTAAGCTTTCACCGAATGTCACTTCAATCGTCGAGATGGCACGTGCCGTCGAAGCAGCAGGTGCAGACGGGCTGACGATGATCAACACACTCGTTGGGATGCGAATCGATGTCCGAACGGGACAGCCAATCCTTGCCAACCGGATTGGTGGATTATCCGGTCCATCCATCAAGCCAGTCGCGATTCGGATGATTCATGATGTCGCACAAGCTGTCTCGATTCCTATTATCGGGATGGGTGGCGTGATGGAAGTCGATGACGTCTTAGAAATGATATACGCTGGGGCTTCCGCTGTTGCCGTCGGTACCGCAAACTTCGTCAATCCATACATCTGTCAAGAATTAATCCAGCAGTTACCGGATCGCATGGATGAACTCGGCATCGACCATATTTTAGACATCAGGGGGAAAGCATATGAATCAACTTTACATCGCGCTTGATTTTCCGACCGAAGCAGAAGCGTTTTCGTTCCTCGAACAGTTCGAAGAGACACGACCAGCCGTAAAAGTTGGGATGGAATTATTTTATGCTGCAGGGGGATCGTTCGTCCAAAAACTCGTCGAGCGTGGGCACGCTGTATTCCTCGATGTCAAAGTCCATGACATTCCAGAGACGGCGCGCCGGACGATGCGCATCATCGGGCAATTAGGTGTTGAATTGACGAACGTCCATGTTGCCGGTGGGAAAGAGATGATGATCGCAGCGCGAGAAGGACTTCGTGAAACGAATGCTAAGACACAACTAATCGGCGTGACGCAGTTGACATCGACGGATGAAGCGATGTTACGCGACTTAAAGGTTGAAGGAGCGATGCCAGCAGTCGTTCGTGAGTATGCGCAACTGGCAGAAGCAGCCGGACTAGATGGTATCGTCTGTTCGGCGCTCGATCTTCCTGAACTAATCGAAGTTTGCCGAACGGACTTCCGTTTTGTCACACCAGGTATTCGTCCTTCTAGTAATGAAGCAGATGATCAAAAGCGAGTCGCGACCGTTCTTGGTGCGCGTCGAAATGGAGCGACGGATTTAGTAATTGGTCGCCCGATTACACGTGCCAAACAACCAGAACAGGTCTATCAGGCGTTACTCGAAGAATGGAAGGGGCAATTATCATGTTAAATCCAATTGCAAATGCATTACTCCGTATCAAAGCCGTCACGTTATCTCCAAACGATCCGTATACGTGGGCGAGTGGGCTCCGTTCTCCGATCTATTGCGATAATCGGTTGACACTTTCGTACCCAAAAGTCCGCTCTTTGATTGCCGATGCCCTCGCTGAGAAAGTGAAGGATTTAGGAATCGAAGTCGTTGCCGGAACAGCGACAGCAGGTATTCCTCACGCGGCATTCGTCGCGGAACGATTAGGGTTACCGATGGTCTACGTGCGTAGTGGCAGTAAGAAACACGGGAAAGGTAATCAAATCGAAGGTGTTATTCAACCAGGCCAACGCGTCGTCGTCATCGAAGACTTATTATCAACGGGGATGTCTGCGATCGAGGCAGCGGAAGCACTCCAAGCAAAGGGAGCGAACGTCATTCGGATTCAAGCGATTTTCTCTTACGGGATGGAACGCTTGAAGAACAATCTCCGAGACGCGAAGATTGACGCGGATGCATTACTGACGTTCGAAGCGTTACTCGAAACGGCACAACAACAAGGGGATATCACGGTAGAAGAACAGGAACAATTGGCAGATTGGTCGAAGGACCCAGTTGCTTGGAGCGAACGTTTTACCGCAAACGTGTAAAAACAGATAGATTCCGTCGGACGACCTACGATTTCTAGTGCATGATTTGGTACACTATAGAAATAAAGGAGGTCGTCGACTATGGTGACGCATTATCGTGATTATGAACAATTCAAAATGGTCGTCCTCCCGTTTCTGCTTGAACGTCCAGATACGCATCAGTTGATTCTAGGTATATTAGAACGTGGGGATGAACCGCTCTTGATGGCAACGGCACAAGAAGGCGATCATCGTCTCGTCATATTGCAAACGATACCGGAGCAAGTCATCGTCGCAGGGGATATGTTCTCGCAAGAAGGGATTCGAAAGCTTGCGCGAATTCTGGATAGTCCAGGATTCGTCGGAGAACAGGCCATCTTAGCGCCGCTTTTACTCCCACATTCCATGTATGAGGTACATATGGAACAAGGGATGTATGCATTGACGAAGGTCGAGATGCCACATGTTCCGGAGAACGTCGTCTTCCGACCGGTTTCGAACGATGAAGGACAACAAGCCTTAGAATTTGCGTCCGGATTTTTATATGAGGTCGAAACGCGTCCATCTGATCGACAGCTTACGCAACTCCATCAGTCAATGACGCGACACATTCAGCAAGGAAGCTTGTTCGGATTGTTTAGCGGAAATACGCTCGTCGCGATGGCGGCAGCGACACGTCCCACGCAAACTGGGATTACGATTTCTTACGTCTATACGCCGAAAAAACTACGTGGGAATGGATATGCTTCTTATCTTGTCGCAAAACTATCTGAACACCTCCTACAGTCTTATCCGGTCGTGACGCTCTATACCGATTGGTCGAACCAGACAGCGAATAAAATCTATCAGCATGTCGGTTTCGAGTTAGTCGGACGATCCTTACATATCAAAAAACAAGAACGCTACCGGTGAACATGGCTGATGCTTTTTCAGTCAACGTTCAGGAATTAAAAAATAGAGTACGACAGCAGCCGACCGTCCTATTATCTAAGGACAGTCGGCTGTTTTATGCCGCGGCAAGTATTAGTTAAATTTAGCGATGATTTTACCACGGACGTGACGTTCAGATAGACGTTGTAATCCTTTGACGATGTCCGCTGCTGGAATCTCCTCTGTGACGAGTGGATCGAGTTCTTTCGTTGCGACCAGTTGTAATAATTCACTTGCCATATGACCAAGGTTTCGGATCGCGCGGTCATCTTCGCTTGCATAAGCAGCCGCAAGTGCTACTTCATGGATCGAAGGGGAGAGCGTGAACGGCTTGACGACCGATTGATCAGGACCGCCGGCGATGAAGGCGAGTTGACCCGAGAAGGCAAGACGTCCGAGATCTGCTGTTGCTTCATTTCGACCGACCGTACTGAAAATCAAGTCAGCGCCACGATCATTCGTCCAATCGCGAATGACCTCGGTTACATTTTCTTTTTTGTAGTCGATGGCAAGATCGGCACCGAGTCGCTTGACCCACTCATGGTTTTCCGTCGAAGCAGTCGTCGCGACCTTAAGACCCAGGCGTTTTGCGAGTTGAATGCCGATGCCACCCACACCACCTGCACCAGCATGGATGAGAATCGTCTCTTTACCTGTCGTATTCATCTTTTGGACGATCGCTTCATAAGCTGTCATGCCTGCGCAAAGAATCGCAGCGGCTTCAGCGAATGAGACGTCTTCTGGAATCGGGGCAAGAGCACGTGTATCAACAAGTACGTATTCAGCAAAAGCACCATCGCGTTGCAGGTTCGTATGAATCGCTACACGATCGCCGATTTTCACTTCTGCGCCGGGTCCGATTTGTTCGACGACACCCGCTAGGTCAACGCCCGGAATATGCGGGAACGTCCAAGCTGGATTTTTGGTTGCCTTATAGTCGACGGGATTCAGTGCGACCGTCTTGACGCGAATCAAGGCTTGTCCTTCTCCTGGCGTCGGTGTCTTGACCTCTTCGAATGTCCATTGATCAATGGCTGTACCTGAGTGGTTTAACCATGCTTTCATGTTTAATAAGCTCCTTTCGAATACGTGAGTTAATATGAGTGAGAGTAAATTTCGACGAGATTACCAAATGGATCCTCACAGTAGACTATCCGGTAAGGTTTGTCTCCTGGATAGTATTCGCAGATCGACATCCGTTGTTTACCGCCGTGAGGACGATTTTTTCGACGAACCCTTCGACATCTGGGCCTTGAACCGTATAATGCAAGATACCTGTTTCAGGAATTCGCAATTACTCTCGGATTGTTCATTGTTCGGGAATTCAAACAACTCGATGTCGATGCGATCATCTGACGCCATGTGGGCGATCCGGAACTTGTCCCATCATGTACCAAAGACGTCTGTGTACATGACACCGATGGTAGAATCATCTTCGAGGACATCAAATGGTTCCATGATAATATACCAGTCCTTCATCTCTTGATAAAAACGAACAGCTTCGTCGAGATTCGGCACGGAAAGACCGATGTGCGAAAAATTATATGGATACGTCATGTCTAACACTCTTTTTGCAAAATGATTTAAGCATACTTTAACCTGCGCTACACTCCATTTCATAGTACGCACTTTGAAGTAACGACTTTGGGGGAGAGAACAACATGTCGACTGAACAATTTCCGGTCAATCGGGAGCTCGCCATCATCGGCGGAAAATGGCGTTCACAATTATATTGCACGTTAGAGAAAGATACGAAATATTTTTAAGTTACAACGTGCCATTCCCGGGATTTCTCGGAAAGTCTCGACTGATCAGTTGTAGGAACTTGAACGACTCAAAATAATTGAGCAGATTGAGTATGATGAAGCCGTTCTGCACGTCGAATACAAATTGACAGAGGCGTCATTTACACTACAACCGGTTATGAAAGGTTTATGTGCATGGGGGGAAGGGAATCAATTATCCGAATCCTAATCGAGAGGCAGTGAACTAGATGAAGCTAACTTATCATGGACAGTCAACAGTAACGATTGAAACGAATGGTCACCATCTCGTCATCGATCCCTTCTTTAGTGGTAACGATAAAGCGACGACGAATCCCGATGACGTCAAGGCGGACTTCATTCTTTTGACGCATGCGCATGCCGATCATATGCTTGATGCAGAGCGGATCGCGAAAGCAACGGGGGCGACGATCATCGCTACGCATGAGTTGGCAACGTATTTAAGCTTCAAAGGATTGAATGTCCATCCGATGAACCTTGGCGGACAGTTTGAATTCTCGTTTGGTAAAGTAAAGATGACACAGGCATTCCATTCATCAAGCATCATCGATGAAGAGAAACAAACCATTACGTATATGGGGATGCCGGCTGGATTCTTGCTGACAATCGAAGGCAAAGAAATCTATCACGCAGGCGATACGGCACTGTTCGGGGATTTAGCCCTTTATGGCGCCCATCACGCAATCGATTTAGCCTTCTTACCGATCGGTGATAACTTCACGATGGGTCCGGATGATGCGTTGATCGCTGCAGATATGTTGCAAGCGAAAGCAGTCGTACCGATCCACTACGATACATTTGATTTAATCAAACAAGATGCGAACGTATTCTGTGAACAAATTGAAGCGCAAGGTCAAACTGGTCATTTACTCGCGATCGGCGAGTCACTCGAATTATAATCCGTTCTTAAGCAAAGGAGAGGAAACGTCAAGGTTCCTCTCCTTTTTGTCGATTATTCTTCTGGAATATCTGTAGTTCATCCGATTATGCTTCCTTCTTCCGCCCGATGGCGAAACGGTGAACTTCTTCTATGATAAGAAGGGGCTGTTGACAGCCGATTCAGATATTCGGAATAATGGTAGACATGAGATGGAGGGACTGACATGGAAGAGCATAACAGTAGGAGTGTGCGGAAACGAAAACAATCGTCGTTCACACGCTTAAAAAATAAACAAAAACAAAAGATGGATGCACGGTTGAACCGCATTGGAGAAAAAGGACCAGTGAAGCGACCGCTTTATTTATACGGTGGTGTCGTTCTCGGACTTGTCGTCATCTATTCGATTACATTGCTCGTCTCAACGGAATTGTTATCGCGCGGCGAAACATTCAAAACGACGAATCGCTATAAGTCTCTCGCCATCGAGGCGCCGCACGCAACGGTACAATTCGTTCGAAGCACAGACGGAAACGTCCAAATCAAACTCGTCGATAGTGCATCGAGTGGAAAACGACTGAAAATCAGTACATCGACGAATACGGTAACGGTGACAGGACGAGATGGTTGGCTGTCTCGACTCGGCAATCGTCCGAGCGAAAAAACAGCAGACTATACGATTCAAGTGGGACTACCGAGTTATATGAACCGTGTCGATGTCGATGCTGGAACACTTAAAGGAATGGGCATCTACGCAAAAACGATCGAGATGGACGGAGAAGCGATGAGTCTCGATAAAGTAAAAGGTGATGAGATTACACTGAATGCAACACGTGCGATTTCCATCAAAGAGATGGATGCCGTCCATGCGCAAGTGACAGGTGAAAGTGTTTCTCTTGCGGAATATGTGGCGAAGTTGAGTCTCGACGTCGCAACGATTGACGGCGCGACGAAGCTAAAACCAAATAAATCAGCCGGTACGATTACGATTGACACAGGAGGCGATATTAAAGCCTCTGACCGATATACGAAACAAAAGAATAAGGATGAGACAATTTATGAACTGTCGAAACAAGAAAAACCGGAAGTGACAGTCAATAGTGAAGTCGGGCAGGTGACGCTCGAGTGAAATTAAAGTTTCGGATTGGACTACGAACGGTCAAGACCGGTATCGCGGTAGCTCTTGCGCTTAGTATCTCCTGGTATGTGTTCGATATTTATTCGGGAATGGGGGCTGTCGCAGCAATTGTTGCCATGCAACCGACGATTCATCGGTCGTTTAAAATCGTCTTCAACCGGATTTTCGGAACAGTACTTGGATTAATGTGTGGTCTTGCGATTGTTGCGACACTTGGGGCGAATCCGCTGACGATTGGACTCGCCGTAATTGTCTCGCTCGTCCTTAATTCGATGATTGGAAGAACGGATATGTCGACGTTCGCGGCCTTTGCCATCGTGTTGATGTTCGAGAGTCCGACCGCCGACTACGTCCACTATGCATTATCACGTTCGTTGTTGACTGTCGTCGGTGTGTTATCTGCTGTCCTCATCAATTACATCGTCTTCCCGCCACATTATGAGGATCGTTTACTCTTGCTTGTCAAAAAAACGACGCAACAGTTGATGGAAGATTGGCGGAGTCTTGTGCAAGATGATACGAGGCTGCTTGCCGTTCGGAAACAAATTCTCAAACATGAAGAAATGATGTTGATGCTTCAAGAAGATCAAAAATATCCATTGATGGCAAGCGGTCAAAGTGAAGCGTTCATCCGACTGAAGGAGCTTGTCGATCTTGAAGACAAGTTGCTCGTCTTGCTTGAAAGCATTGCCAGTCATCGGGATATCCCGATGACAGAAGAACAGGAAAAGACGCTCGGCCAGGAAATTGATTTCTTACTCAGCCATCATTACGATGTCATCTTCTCCCACGAACGAAAACAAGCGATGTTCTCATTCAATCAAGAATTAAGCGAGGCGAAGGATATCATCCATGGGCATTTGCTCGATTATCGGGAACAGTTAGAAAAAATGAAGTGAAGATGAAAAAGCGCTGTCTCTCCTAAGTGATATTTAGGAAAAACAGCGCTTTTTTGTGTAGCGTCATTGACGTAAGGATTGGACGACATCTGGATCAGGTGTGACGTAAAGTGTCGTTTGATCCGTATAGATGACGAAGCCGGGTTTTGCACCACTCGGTTTTTTGACATATCGTAACTCCGTAAAATCGACCGGGACTTGGCTCGATTCACGTGCTTTCGAGTAGTAGGCGGCAACAATCGCTGCTTCTTTTAACGTTGTCTCATCCGGTGCATCACTTTGAATGATGACGTGCGATCCTGGGATATCCTTCGTGTGTAACCACGTATCGGACCGACGTCCAAACTTGAACGTCGCGTAATCATTTTGTTTATTGTTCTTTCCGACGAAGAATGGAAGGCCGGTCGAAGAACGATATTCTTCGAGTTGTGGGAGTTGTGGTTTCTTTTTCTTCTTTTGTCGTTCGCGCAGATAACCTTCTTCGACGAGTTCCTCGCGCATTTCCCGGATATCTTCCGGGGATGCGACATCGAGTTGGGCAAGCAAACCTTCGAAGTACGCAATCTCGGCTTGGTTCTTCTCAAGCTGGCGCGCGACTTCGACTTTGGCGGTTTTTAATTTGTTATACCGTTTGTAATAACGCTGTGCGTTCTCGTTTGGCGAGAAGCGGGGATCAAGCGAGATCGTGATTTCAGCACCGTCTGGATCATAGTAATCGACGACGGTTGCTTCCTTCATCCCGCGTTCGAGCTGATAGAGATAAGTCGTCAGCAGTTCTCCTTTATGCTTCCATTCATCCATTCGTAACGTCGCTTCTAAATCTTTTTCGAGTTTTGAGCGCTTTAAGATATTCTTATCGTACTCACTCTTGATGAACCGTTCGAGATCGGCCGCTTGTTGTTTGACACGATCGCGGTTTGCTTTTTGATGGAAGAATGCGTCGAGGACTTGACCACTCGTCGCGAACGTCTTTTCGTCAATGATTGAACCTTCCGTTAAGCGGACCGGTGCAAAGCGTTCCTTGCCGCCTTCCATCCGTTGCAATACATAAGGACCGTTTAGTTCTTTTAAGACGTCCTGGAAAGCGGTAGCAAGATTCGTCCGGTTCGCAAGACCTGCCCGCGTGACGACTTCCTTAGCAATTTGTGGAGACAGACCACTGAAGAGACCAAGTAACTGGCGATCCAGTTTCCCAGCGTTCCAGTCGATTCGGTGGAGTGCCTTTTCGATATCTCCTGTGAGTGGATCCACTTTATCCTGTGCTGGTGGAAGTTGATAGGTCATCCCTGGCATGATCGTCCGGAATGTATTTTGACTGAGTGGTAAGTGTTTGATCGCATCGAGGATCTTATCTTGTCCATCGGTCAAAATGATGTTCGAGTGTCGTCCCATCAACTCGACATAGATTTTTTTCGCTTCCTCATCGCCAAGTTCGTTGCGGGAACGGACACGTAAGACAATGATCCGGTCGCGTTCGAGTTGTTCGATCGATTCGATGAATCCGCCTTCGACATGCTTGCGAAGCATCATACAGAAGAGTGGGGGTTCACTCGGGTTGCTGACCGCTTCCGACGTAATGTGCATCCGTGCATACATGGCATTCGCAGAGGCGAGCAACAATACGTTTTTTCGCTCGGCCCGGACCTGGAATACTAAATCCAATGTATATGGTTGGTATACCTTATTGATCCGTCCTCCGACGAGCGGTTGGAGTTCTTTGACGACGCGTGTCGTCATCAATCCGTCAAAAGCCATACGATTACCTTCTTTCTTGATTTCGTTCTCACTTTCTAAAGGTAACAGAAATGGCATCGTTATGGTATGATAAAGCAGTCGAGCTAAAAAAGATGACTTGCGAACTTCCTATCTCTACTGCTAATATGAAACAATGTGAAGTTTGTGAGATGGAGGGGTTTTTGAAGTGATTTTCAAAGAGCGTGGCTTATTACTCGTATTATCTGGTCCAAGTGGTGTCGGAAAGGGAACGGTCTGTCGTGCCTTGCGCGAAGATCAGGATAACGATCTGCATTACTCGGTATCCTGTACGACGCGCCAACCGCGTGAAGGAGAAGTAGATGGTGTCCACTATTTCTTTAAATCGCGTGAAGAATTCGAAGAGATGATTGCGAACAATCAACTCTTGGAATATGCTGAATTCGTAGGGAACTACTATGGAACACCTGTCGAATGGGTGAACCAGATCCTAGATGAAGGAAAAGACGTCATTCTCGAAATCGAAGTTCAAGGGGCCATGCAGGTCAAAGAACATTTTCCGGAAGCTGTCTTCTTATTCCTTGCACCTCCAAGCCTCCAAGAATTACGGAACCGCCTCGTAGGGCGTGGAACGGAATCGGAGGAAGTCATTAAGCAACGTCTTCTCGTCGCTAAGGAAGAAATCGAGATGATGGATGCCTATGACTATGTCGTGACGAACGACGAAATTCATAAAGCCTGTGACCGGATCCAAGCGATCGTCACAGCGGAACATTGCAGTCGGGAACGTGTCGCGTCCCTATATAAAAAAGCCATGGAGGTTAAGTGATATGTTATATCCATCAGTTGATAAGCTTCAAAAGAAAGTACCGTCGAAATATACAATCGTTACAGTTGCCGCTAAGCGTGCGCGTCAAATCCAAGACGGGAAACGCGTGAAAGTCACGAACCCAAAATCGCATAAACCGGTCGGGAAAGCTTTAGAAGAGCTTTATTTCGAAGAAGTATCCGTCACGAACCAACCGCAAGACTAATTTTGAAGCAGCCACTTGTCATCGTGGCTGTTTTTTTCAATAAGGAGGACACCTACATGTTAACCAACCGA
Source organism: Exiguobacterium sp. UBA3968 (assembly GCF_002385115.1). NCBI lineage: Bacteria > Bacillati > Bacillota > Bacilli > Caryophanales > Exiguobacterium > Exiguobacterium sp. UBA3968. The sequence continues at coordinate 1,281,913 of NZ_DGCW01000005.1, read as the reverse complement.
AACATTCTACTGTGTGTCGGCGGTGGAATCGCTTCCTACAAATCAGCAGCACTCGCTTCAAAGCTTGTTCAAGCAGGCGCACACGTTCAAGTCGCGATGACGCGTAATGCGCAACAATTCGTCGGTAAGACGACGTTTGAAGCACTGACGCGAAAAGCGGTCTATGATGACGTCTTCATCGAGCATGATCCGTCAAAGATCGCCCATATCGATTTAGCGGACGAAGCGGACCTGATCGTCGTCGCACCAGCGACCGCGAATTTAATTGCAAAACTCGCGCACGGGATCGCGGATGATTTCATCACGACGACGATCCTTGCAGCGACATGTCCCGTCATCGTCGCACCAGCGATGAATGTCAACATGCTCGAACATCCGGCGACAGTCCGCAACATCGAACAACTGAAGCAGGACGGTGTCCAGGTGATTGCACCGGGAGTCGGAAATCTCGCATGTGGTTGGGTCGGGAAAGGTCGTTTACCTGAACCGGAAGACTTAGTCGCAACACTCTCAACGTTCTTTGAAGAGAAGTATCTAGCCGGACGAAAAGTCTTGATCAGTGCGGGACCGACCGTGGAACGGATTGATCCGGTTCGTTACTTGACGAATGATTCTTCCGGAAAGACAGGAATTGCGCTAGCAGAAGCGGCAAGAGACGCAGGTGCCGATGTCACGCTCGTCCATGGACCACTTCGGATCGGATTACCGACCGGGATAGCGACGATTGCTGTTGAATCAGGAGAAGAGATGCTTGAAGCCATGTTACGTGATTATGAAACGCAAGACATCGTCATCATGTCAGCTGCCGTAGCTGACTATCGACCGTCTATCCAGTACGATCAGAAGCAGAAAAAAATCCACGGACCACTTCGAATTGAACTCGAAGAGACGACCGATATTCTGAAGACGCTTGGTGAGCAGAAACAACATCAGCTATTAGTCGGATTTGCGGCTGAGACGACGGATGTCGAGACGTTCGCTAAACAAAAACTCGTCCGAAAGAAAGCCGATTTCATTGTCGCGAACGATGTGTCACGATCTGATATCGGATTCGTCAGTGATGAAAATGAAGTCGTCGTTTTTGGAAAGAACGATTCCGTCACGCGATACGATCAACAATTGAAATCGACGCTCGCCAAATCGCTCATGCGCCAATTCGCGGAGGCATTGGCATGATAGCCGAAGTCATCGTTGACGTCGCAGCAGCAACGGTCGATCGTCCTTTTGATTATGCCGTGCCGGAACTCTGGCAGGAGCTGATTGTTCCCGGAATGCGCGTAGAGGTTCCGTTCGGTCCACGGGCGTTGCTTGGGATCGTCGTCGGAACGAAAGAAACCTCTGATTTGACGAACGTCAAATCGATCGTCCGTGTCTTAGATGAGACCCCGACCTATACACAGGAATTACTCGAGTTATCGGCGTATCTATCGGAAACGACTTTGTGTTTTCAAGCGACGGCATTGCTTGCGATGCTGCCGGCTGCCTTAAAGGTGAGTTATGATAAACTGGTCATAGTCGAGTCGGGCCCACTTCGGGCATATCATGGCAAGAAAATGAGTCAATTGCCAACGGAAGTCCAACAAATCGTCTTAACAGCGGCGAAACAAGCTGGCGTGACGCTTCAACCGGTCATTCGCGAGAAAAAGACGTCAAAGACGGATAAACGTATTCGTCTCCTAGAGGAACAGGCAACTTTTACGAAACAAGCGAGCCAACAAGCGGCACTTTACTCGTATATTCAAGAATTTCCGGATGCGCTTTGGAGTGAAGTCAAGCAGGCAACGGGCGCAACGAGCGCGACGTTGAACGCTCTCGAGAAAAAGAGCATCATTCAAGTCGAGACGATCGATGTACGGCGAAATCCTTACGAACATCTCGTCCAAGACATCTTTGTGCCGTCCTCTTTGACGGAAAAGCAACAGGAAGCAGTCTCGGCGATTACGGCTGAAGCTGAGACCGGAACGTTTTTGTTACATGGCGTAACAGGAAGCGGTAAGACGGAAGTTTATCTTGAATCGATTCATGCACAACTCGAACGCGGTAGACAAGCGATCTTGCTCGTCCCTGAAATCAGTCTGACACCGATGATGGTCAAACGGTTCAAACGTCGTTTCGGAGAACGGGTCGCTGTCCTGCATAGCGGTCTATCGCTCGGAGAAAAGTATGATGAGTGGCGCAAAATCGCTCAAGGCGAGGTCGATGTCGTCGTCGGTGCACGGTCCGCCGTGTTTGCGCCGCTGACGAATATCGGAATCATCATTCTCGATGAAGAACATGAAACAACCTATAAACAAGAAGAGAATCCGCGCTATCATACGCGTGATGTCGCAAAATGGCGGGCAGCCTATCATCGTTGTCCCGTCGTGCTCGGAAGTGCAACACCGTTACTCGAGACGTATGCACGGGCACAAAAAGGGGTTTATCGTTACTTACCGCTTCGTGAACGATTCGGTGGGGAACTGCCTCCAGTCGACATCGTTGATATGCGTAAGGAACTCGAACGGGGCAATCGTACGCCGTTCAGCCTCGCGCTAGTCGAAGGCATCAAAGAACGCATCGAACGTGGGGAACAAACCGTCTTACTCCTGAACCGTCGCGGATATACGACCTTCGTCTTATGTCGGGATTGCGGGGAGACGCTACAATGTCCGCATTGTGCCGTGAATTTAACCTATCACCAACATGAAGATCGCTTGAAATGCCACTACTGTGGGTTTGAAGCCGCAATGCCGAAAACTTGTCCGTCCTGTGAATCGACGAAAATTCGTCAGTTCGGAACGGGTACGCAAAAGATTGAGGAAGAATTGGCACACTTGATTCCGGAGGCGCGAATCATCCGGATGGATCAGGATACGACGTCGCGTAAAGGTGCGCATGAGAAATTACTCGATGCCTTTGAACGCAAGGAAGGAAACATTCTGCTCGGAACACAGATGATCGCAAAAGGTCTCGACTTTCCGAACGTTACACTCGTCGGAGTGATTGCTGCCGATGCGACGCTTGGTATTCCGGATTTTCGAGCAAGTGAGCGCACGTTTCAGTTGATCACCCAAGTGTCGGGTCGTGCCGGACGGGGTCAACTCGCTGGTCAGTCAATTATCCAGACCTACAACCCGGAGCATTACGTCATTCAAACGGCCAAACAGCATGATTTCGAAACGTTTTATAAGCGAGAGATGCAATTGCGAAAGCTCGGTGGGCATCCACCATTTTGGTTCCTTGGTCTGATTACAGTTTCAGCAGCGCATCCGCTCGAAGCACAAGCAGAAGCGCAGCAAATCGCTTCCGAGCTTCGTGCCTTTGAATCTGAGGATTTAGTCGTCAATGGACCGTTTGATGCACCACTCGCTCGACTCAAAAATATGTACCGGCAACAGGTCTTAATTAAACATAAAGGACAGGAGGATGTCCGGACACATCTCCGTGATATCTTATCCCGTCGTCAAAAATCAAAAACACAAGTCGCGATTGACTTGAATCCATTTGTATTCATGTGAGGTGTCTGTATGTATAAAGTAGTAGAAGTACCAAATGATGTATTACGACAGGTGTGTGAACCTGTCACGAAGTTTGATAAAAAACTCGGTAAAATGATCGACCGGATGTTCGATACGATGTACGAATATGACGGGGTTGGTTTAGCCGCCCCGCAAATCAACCAGCCGATTCGTGTAGCCGTCGTTCATACCGATGATGAGACGGGACCAATCGAGCTGATCAACCCGGAAATCATCGAAGCGGACGGTTCGCAAATCGATGATGAAGGATGTCTCAGTATGCCGGGCATCTTCGGACCGGTTGAACGGTTCGACCGAATCGTCGTCAAGTCTCAAGATCGTCTCGGGCGGACGGTTAAAATCAAAGCAAACGGTTTTTTTGCACGTGCCATCCAACACGAGATGGATCATTTAGATGGTGTCCTGTTCACGGATAAACTCGTCGAGCAAGAAAAACCGCGCGTCGTTTTCATGGGTACGCCTGAGTTTGCGGCAGGAACGCTGCGTGAAGTCATCGATGCTGGGTATGACGTCGTCGGTGTCGTCTCACAACCAGATAAACCAGTCGGACGAAAACGGGAAGTCAAACCGACGCCTGTAAAACTCGTCGCGATGGAACACGACATTCCTGTGTTGCAACCGAAACGAATTCGAGAGGATTATCAAGATGTTCTCGATTTAAAACCAGATCTCATTATCACGGCAGCTTACGGTCAAATCGTCCCGACCGCTATTCTCGAAGCACCACGTTTTGGGGCGATCAACGTCCATGCGTCACTCTTACCGAAATATCGTGGCGGTGCACCGATTCATCAAGCGATCATCGATGGAGAAAAAGAGACAGGTGTGACGATCATGTATATGGTCGATCGGCTAGACGCAGGTGATATGTTGTCAAAAATCATCGTTCCAATCGAAGAGAACGATACAGCCGGTTCGATGTTTGAGAAGTTGGCGGACGCAGGAGCGCGCCTGTTACTTGAAACGTTACCACGTCTGTTAGCAGGTGAATTGACACCGGAAGCACAAGTCGAGGAAGAAGCGACATTTGCGCCGAACATTTCACGTGAGCGGGAACGACTTGATTTTACGCTACCGGGTGAGACACTCTACGATCAAATTCGTGGGATGAATCCATTCCCGAGTACGTATACGATGCTTGGGAACGATCGCTTAAAAGTCTTTTTCGCGACGAAAGTCTCAGGAACGGGACGACCGGGTGAAATCATCGCATTAGAAGCGGATGGTCCCGTCATCGCGACAGGTTCCGAAACAGCGTTGAAGCTGATCGACTTACAGCCGTCCGGCAAAAAACGGATGGATGGTGCCACGTTCATGCGCGGGATTGGTCAATCGCTTGAACTCGGACAACAAGTAGGTGAGAACGCATGAATGTACGCGACGCAGCAGTAACGACACTGATGAAAATCGGACAAGGTGGCGCCTTCTCAACAATTACGGTCCACCAAATGCTTGAAAAACGCGCCATCTCGGCGTCAGATGTCGGCTTGTTCACGGAACTCGTTTACGGGACGCTCAGTCGTGAATTGACGCTTGATTATATTTTAGAACCATATTTAGCGAAACAGAAAAAACTTGATCCATTCATGCGCCCATTGTTAAGAATGAGTGTCTATCAGTTGTTTTATCTCGATCGTGTACCGGATCATGCCGTCATTCATGAAGCCGTTGAAATTGCTAAAAAACGTGGGAAAGTCCATGTCTCGAAAGTTGTCAACGGAGTGCTACGGAATGTATTACGGGCGGGAATGCCTCATTTCGCTGAGATTGAGCCTGCTGCAAAACGAATCAGCATTGAAACGAGTCACCCGCAGTGGCTCGTCGAACGTTGGATCGAACTGTTTGGTCCGGAAGAAACGCTTCAGATCTGTCAATTAAATAACACACCGGCACCGGTCACGGTCCGCATCAATCGCACGAAAACGACGCGGGAGGAAGCAATCGAGCTTCTACTCGATCAAGGTGTGACGGCAAAACCATCTACGGTCGCGCCGGACGGTCTCGAAATCGAACGAGGAAGCGTCCAAAAAACTGATCTGATTGACCGTGGGTATCTTTCTCTTCAGGATGAGAGCTCAATGCTCGTCGCCCGTGCGCTTGGTGCAGAAGCATCCGATCATGTACTCGACAGCTGTGCCGCACCTGGTGGGAAAGCGATGCATATTGCTGAAGGTTTGACGACGGGTACACTACAGGCACTTGATCTTCATCCACATAAGATTAAATTGATTGAACAGCAAGCGACACGATTAGGTCTTACGACTGTTCGAGCAGAAGCGTTAGATGCCCGTAAAGCAGGGGAACGCTTCGAAAGCGAATCCTTTGACCGGATTCTTGTCGATGCACCTTGTTCAGGACTTGGTGTCATTCGGAGAAAACCGGATATCAAATGGACGAAACGTCCAGAACAACTCGAGCAACTCCCAAAAATTCAACGAGACATCTTGACATCTGTCTTACCACTCGTTAAAAAAGGTGGAATCTTCGTCTATTCGACTTGTACGATTGATCCGACCGAAAACGAGGAGCAGACAGCGTTCATTCTCGATCAGGGTTTTGACTTTGATGCATCTTTCGCGGAACGCATGCCAGAATCCGTGCGACATCTGATTGGGAATCGAGCAGAACTCAAGTTGTTACCGACGACAGTCGGAACGGATGGCTTCTACATTGCCGCGTTTAAGAAACGAGAAGATTGATACGAACGGAGGACTGTCATGGAGTTAGCTCACCTTTCGACCACTGGGAAAGTCAGGACTAAAAATGAGGATACGGTATTACTCATCGGGAACGCTGAACGTGGTCTTGCTGTCGTTGCGGATGGTATGGGAGGTCACGCTGCTGGCGATATCGCAAGTGCGATCGTTCGCGAGGTATTTGAAGCATCCTTTTCCCTCATGCCAAATCGCCCGATGGAATTGTCCGAATGGATAGAACAACGTGTAGCCGAAGCGAATGCCCGGATTCTTCAGTTTTCAAAAGAAGAACAACTTGCGATCGTCGGAACGACCATTGCCTGTGTGTGCTGGGTCGAGGATTTGCTCGTCATCGGTCATGTTGGAGACAGTAGGGTCTATGCTCTTGAAGGTACGGCGTTAAAACAATTGACGGATGATCATTCTTACGTCAACATGTTACGACAAATGGGAGAGCTTTCGGACGAGGAAGTCGAAAATCATCCACGTAAAAATGTCATCACACGATCGGTCGGCTCGAACGAAACGGTCGAAGTCGACATTCAAGTAAGAGATGCTCCAGACTATGACCTCGTCCTTGTGTGTAGCGACGGGTTGACCGATGAAGTGCCAGATGATGTCATTGAACAAATCATCTTACGGGATGATCCGCTTGATGAGATCGTCGGACAATTGGTGAAAGAAGCGAATGCTCGAGGAGGCGCGGATAATATTACGATTGCCGCCATCCGGTTCAAAGAAAGAAAGAGGGTCTGAATATGCGATACGGAGATCGATTAAATGACCGCTACCGCATAGAACGGCTAGTTGGAAGTGGCGGGATGGCGAATGTCTATCAAGCCTATGATGAGATTTTAAAGCGTCATGTTGCCATTAAGATTTTACGGACTGAATTTTCGCATGACGAACAGTTCATTCGTCGATTCGAACGTGAAGCGCATGCTGCTACCAGCTTGAATCATCCAAACATCGTTGCCGTCTATGATGTAGGCGAAGAAGATGCCATCTATTACATCGTCATGGAGTATATCGATGGTATGACATTAAAGACATTTTGTGAAAATCAAGCATTACCTGTGCCGCAGGCCGTCGATATCATCGCTCAAATTTGTGATGCGATCGATCATGCCCATGCACACCGAATCATCCATCGCGATATCAAACCGCAAAACATGTTGATTCGAGAGGATGGTACCGTCAAAGTAACGGATTTCGGAATCGCTGTGGCGATGTCGAATGCGACTCTGACGCATACGATGTCGGTCCTTGGGTCTGTCCATTACTTCTCGCCAGAACAAGCAAAAGGTAAATTTGCCGATGAGAAGTCGGATATCTATTCGCTTGGTGCTGTCTTATACGAACTTGTGACAGGACAAGTCCCGTTCGAGGGTGATTCACCGGTCGCTATCGCGCTGAAGCATCTGCAAGATACACCGCGTCGTCCATCCGTCTTGAATCCGAAAGTGCCACAAGCGCTTGAGAACTGTATCATGCAGGCGCTCGCAAAAGCACCGCATGACCGTCAGCAGTCCGTCGCAGCCTTTAAGGCAGATATGGTGACGGCGTTGTCTGACGAACGAGCAAGTGAAGGCATCCGAGGTGCAGAAGAGGATGAGATGGAAAAGACGATGGTCTTATCACCTGTACAAGTGCCAGAAGAATCAAAAGCGGAACCGGACACACCTGTCGTCACGACCGTTCAACCGAAACCGTCAGAAAAGAAAAAGAAAAAACGCTGGTGGGTCATCCTATTATTACTTGTATTACTCGGTGGAGCGGCTACGACGTTTGCGATGTGGCCGGATCCTACCGTTACGGTACCGTCCGTCGTCAAAACGGATGGAGATGAAGCGGAAACGAAGCTTGAGAAACTTGGATTCGTCGTTGAGACGACAGAACGAAACAGTGATACGGTCGATGAGGGAGACGTCATCAGTCAGACACCGCGTGAAAACGCGCAGGTGAAAAAGGGCTCGACAGTCAACTTGGTCGTCTCTACCGGAAGTGCTCCGGTCGAAGTACCGGATGTGACAGATGACGCTGAAAAAGAGGCGATTGAGACGCTAAAAGAGGCTGGATTCGCTAAAGTCGAGGTCGAACGTGAAAAGTCGGATGAAATCGAGCGAGGTAATGTGATCCGGCAATCGATCTCGGCTGGTACGGAGGTCATCGCGAAAGAACAAACGATTACGATCACCGTCTCGGAAGGAACATCTTCTTTCGAGTTGAAGGATTTGACGAACTTATCGAGTGACGAAGCAAAAGCCTACCTGGACGAAAAAGGGCTCGATGGAACGTTCGAGCAAGAATTTTCTAGCGACGTGAAACTCGATCAAGTTATCCGTCAATTCCCACAAGCAGGGACTCAAGTCGAACCGAACGACTCCGTGACGGTCTTCATCTCAAAAGGTGAGGAAGAAAAAACGTTGACAGCGACGTTCCCTGAAAAGGTCGTCTATGACGCGGTCAGCGAGAACGAGGACGAGGAACCACCGAAACAAGTCATCCGGATTGAGACGGAAGATGCGAAAGGGAAGCGGACCGTCATCGAGGAATCGATTGATCAAGATGAGACATTCGACGTGCCGGTGACGATTGATCCGGGAGAAGAAGGCAAGATTACGATTTATAAAGACGATACGGTGTATCGTTCAAAAACCATCACGTACAATCAAGCAAAAGACGCACAGTGAATGTGATGAAAAAGGAGTGCATAGGATGACGGAACAACGCATCGAAGAGAATCGAGAAGGAACGATCATACGCCTGCAGGGTGGCTTTTATGATGTCATGACACCAGAAGGAGAGGTCCGTTCACGGGCAAGAGGGAATTTCCGAAAACGCGGCATCAGTCCAGTCGTTGGAGACGAAGTCGTTCTTCATATCGAAAGTGAGACCGGGTATATTCTCGAAGTGAAGGAGCGGGACAACTTTTTAGTACGCCCGCCTGTCGCGAATATCGATCAAGCGTTGCTTGTCGTCTCGGCTGCAGAACCTGATTTTTCAGCGCACTTGCTCGATCGTTTCCTCGTCTTGATCGAAGCGAAGGAAATCCAACCCGTCATCCTGTTAACGAAGATGGACTTGCTTGATGATGTCAAAGGTCCTGCAGTTAGAGAGGCAATTGCCGCTTACCGGAAGATTGGTTATACGGTCATCGAGACATCAAGTGAGACATTGACAGGTGTTGAACAAGTCCGTCCGTTACTGGCCGGGAAAACGAGCGTTCTTGCCGGACAATCCGGTGTTGGGAAAAGTTCATTGCTCAATGCACTGGAGCCCTCTCTTGATTTAGAAACAAGTGCCATCTCGAAATCACTCGGACGCGGACGTCATACGACGCGCCACGTCACATTGATGCCGCTTGCCGAAGGATTGATTGCCGATACGCCAGGTTTCTCGAACCTCGATTTTCCGTATGATATGGAAATCGAGGATGTACGGTGGAGCTTCCCTGAATTCGTGGCTGTACAAGATGATTGCAAATACCGAGGTTGCTTGCATTTGAATGAACCCGGTTGTGCCGTCAAGGAAGCCGTCGAAGCCCAAGAAATCATGTCCTCTCGTTATGAGAACTATGGTATGTTTATAGACGAAATCAAGAATCGAGCCCGGAGGTATTGAAGATGATTAAAATTGCACCATCTATCTTATCAGCAGATTTTGCGAATCTCGAACGCGATGTTAAAGCAGTCGAAGCAGCAGGCGCGGACTATATCCATTTTGATGTCATGGACGGTCAGTTCGTACCGAACATCTCATTTGGATTACCTGTGCTTAGCAGCTTACGTCAAAAGACGGATATGATTCTCGATGTCCATTTGATGATCGACCAGCCAGAACGTTTCGTCGAGGATTTCGTCAAAGCAGGGGCGGACATCGTGACGTTCCACGTCGAAGCGACGAATCATGTCCATCGTGTCTTGCAACAAATCAAAGCAGCGGGCGCAAAGGCAGGAGTCGTCTTGAATCCCCATACGCCATTATCAACGATTGAACACGTCCTTGAGGATGTCGATATGGTCTTATTGATGACGGTCAATCCGGGCTTCGGTGGACAAGCCTTCATCGAGCGTGTCATGCCAAAACTCGCATCACTTGCGCAAATGAAAGCAGATCGCGGTCTGACATTTGAAATCGAGATTGACGGTGGCGTCAATCCGGAAACGGCAAAGCTTTGCATCGATAACGGTGCGAACGTTCTCGTCGCAGGATCAGCAATCTACAATGCACCAGATTATGCGGAAGCGATTACTAGCATTCGTCAAGGGGCTGCCGTATAATAAGAACGAGAAAACGAAATATGATGACCGCAAGGGGTGTCGCTTGAAAAGCGGCTGAGAGGAGTCTTTTAGACTTTAACCCTTCGAACCTGTTCCGTTCAAACGGACGTAGGGATGTGGCGCACGCAGGCAGTACGGCGTTCGTCGTACTGCCTTTTTGCGTCCTCTCGTACAATAAAGGAGGAAAATAGCATGAAACGGTTACAAATGATGATGGAAATTGCCATCTTCGCCAGTCTCGGAGTCGTCTTTGATTTACTGATTCCATTCAAAATGCCACAAGGTGGCTCGATCAGCTTAGCGATGTTACCGATCTTCGTCATGGCATTTCGCCACGGGGTCGTCGGAGGGGTCGTCACGGGAGCGCTTGTCGGTACGATTCAATTGATGTTCGCTCCACAAGTCTTGACGATCGTTCAACCGATGCTTGACTATACGATTGCGTATGGTGTCGTCGGATTAAGTGGTCTGTTCGCGCGTCAAGTCAGACTAGCCGCACGCAATGGACAAAAGAAAAGCTTGATGGCGTTCGTTCTCCTGGCGACGTTATTAGGCGCAGGACTCCGTTATATCTGTCATGTCATCAGTGGAATCGTCTTTTTTGCCGAGTATGCCGAAGGTCCAGTCGTACCGTATTCATTGATTTATAACGCGACATACATGGTACCGTCTTACGTTCTTTGTGGTGTCGTTGCGGGTCTTTTATTTACGACTGCGCCACGCTTACTCCGTTATTCGGCACGAGGCGTCTGAGATGCGGGCGATTCTCGTCTGTGCCGGTCCGCGAGAAGAAGCGCCGGATTTACGGACGTTTTGTCAGCCAGGTGATTTTATCGTCGGTGTCGACGGTGGTGTTCAGACGATTGAAGCGTTTGGGCTGACATGCGACCTGACGATTGGTGATTTTGATTCGCTTGGTTATGTACCAGAAGGGGCAATCGTTCATCCGGCCGAGAAAGATGAAACGGATCTCGAACTGGCACTTCGTACAGTCTCAGAGGAGAAACAGTTTGAGGATACCTTCATTATCGGGGCGACAGGTGGGCGGCTCGACATGACCGTCCAAAATGTATATCTATTGAAGCGATACCCAGAGGCACGACTCGTGACGAAACGAGAAGAGGTACGATACTTGGCTGAGGGAACGTATGCAGTCGAAGCAGGGAGCTATCATTATCTTTCGTTCATTCCACTCGTACCATCGACTTTAAGCTTATCCGGAGTCAAATATCCACTTGATGCACATCCAGTACCGGTCGGAGGTTCCTTGACCGTCAGTAATGAATGGTGTGCGTCAGAAGCGAAGGTAGAGCTCCATCAAGGAGAACTATTGATGATGCGGACGCTTAAGGAATAGCACAATCATAGGAAAGAGGCCGTGGATGACTCCGCGGCCTCTTTTTAGATGAAATTATTCTTCGAGTTGAGAAGGGGCGACACGGATGTCGCTTTGAGCGGATAGATGTTTTCCTTTGACGAAGAGATGATAACTTCCCCACATGACAAGGAAGAAAGGAACACCGATGTATAGAGCGATTCGTTGATCCGCTTGAAACGCAAGACTGACGAGGACGACGACGTTAAGTGTCAACGAAATCAGTGGTAACACCGGATAGAGTGGTGTCTTGAATTTCAGTTCGGATAGATCGTGTCCGTTTCGGACGAACTGACGACGAAATGCAAGCTGCGAAGCAGAGATTGAAATCCAGCCGACTTGAGCCCCGAGTCCGGCTAAGGACAAGAGCCAAATGAAGACGGTATCTTCTGCGAAAAATGCGGTCAGAAGCGATAACATCGCGAACATCATCGTAAAGAGCAACGCCCGCATCGGCACACCACGTGCATTGACGTAAGATAATTTCTTTGAAATCATCCCTTCTTGCGCCATTGCCCATAACATCCGAGTCGCCGCATATAATCCGGAGTTTCCGACGGACAACAGTGCCGTCAAGACGACGATGTTCATCAAATCAGCAGCGTACGGAATACCGATCGCATCAAAGACCATGATGAACGGACTGCTGACTCCGCCAGCTGTTTCATACGGAATTAATGCACCAACGATCGTAATCGATAAGACGAAGAAGATGAACGTCCGCCAGACTGTATTGCGGATCGCTTTTGGAATCGATTTTTCGGGCGTGTCGGACTCCCCAGCCGCAACACCAATCAATTCCGTTCCTTGGAAGGCGAAGTTGACGGCAATCATCGTCGTCAAGACACCGAGAATCCCGTTTGGAAACCAACCGCTTGCCGTAAAGTTCGCAAATAACGATGTTGGGCGATCTGCTTCCATCGGTAACCAGCCGAACCAAGCAGCGCCACCTAGAATGATGAAGAACAGGATCGCGAGGACCTTCAAACTCGAGAACCAGAATTCAGCTTCACCGAATGCTTTGGCGGAGACGGCATTCAGACCGAACAGTAAGACCGTAAAGACGGTACACCAGACGACAACGGGTACGTTCGGAAACCAGCGGTCCATCAAACTGCCGGCAGCTGTAATTTCGAGTGCCACCGTCACGGCCCAGCCGAGCCAATAAATCCAACCGACGGCAAAGCCGATTCCTGGTCCGATGAAGCGGGTCGTATAGGTCTGAAATGACCCCGAGACCGGCAGATAGACCGCTAATTCTCCTAGACATAACATCGTCAGATACATGATGGTCCCACCCACGATGTAACTGAGGACCGCCCCGAGAGGTCCTGCTTGTGAAATCGTTAACCCTGACCCTAAAAATAAGCCTGTTCCGATGATTCCGCCGAGTGAAATCATGAACAGGTGTCGACTCGTCATCTCTCGTTTGAGTTGCATGATGACTTCCCCCAATTCTGACAAAATAAAGTACGTTCCTATTGTAAGCGTTTTCAATAAAAGCGACAATTAGTTTATGAGAAAAATAAATGAGGGCATAAAAAAACCGGAAGGGAAGATTCCCATCCGGTGGTTGCGCCTTATACGCGTTCGACTTTACCTGATTTAAGAGCTCGAGCTGAAACCCAAACCTTTTTCGGCTTACCGTCGACGAGGATACGTACTTTTTGTACGTTGACTCCCCAAGTACGTTTTGTTTTGTTCAATGCGTGTGAACGGTTGTTACCCGACTTTGGCGATTTCCCAGTAACGTAGCATTTACGTGCCATGCGTTCCGCCTCCTTTTATGTTGTTTTGCGTTCGTCCTAATAGACACTTTGCTATCTTAGCATGGTGTCAGGGCGGTTGCAACATAAAAAAAGTAGCTGACAAGAAAAAAACTTGACAGACAACCTCGAAATTTAAAATAATGGATGAGGATGATGGTAAAAGTTCATTTGACCGCTACTATTTTTCACTTATTCATTGTATAGTCAGTACGGCGACTTTTCAATAGTAGGTCCTTATAGTAGAATTATGAGAAGAATACAATATTCAAAGGGGGCTACTCAGGTGGCGATCGAGATGAAAACGACCTATGGAAAGATTGATGTAGATAATGATGTCGTCGCGCAACTTGCGGGCGGCGCAGCAATGGAATGTTTTGGTGTCGTTGGTATGGCATCCCAGTCTCAAATCAAGGATGGTCTTGCTGAACTCTTAAAACGTGAGAACTTTGCACGCGGTGTCATTGTTCGACAGGCTTCAGAGCAGGTCCATATCGATATGCATATCATCGTAAGCTATGGAACGAAAATCTCAGAGGTGGCGAACAACGTACAGAGTCGCGTGAAATACACGCTCAGTCAGGCACTAGGTCTTGACGTGACATCTGTGAACATCTTTGTCCAAGGAGTCCGCTTGACGAATGTCTAAAGCGGGAATAGAGGAGGAAACTTTAGTGAGTGTAGATCGTTTAACAGGAGCGCAGTTAGTCAAGATGATTCAAAATGGTGCGGCGAATCTCTATCAAAATGCAGATTTCGTCGATTCATTGAACGTCTTCCCTGTGCCAGATGGTGATACGGGAACGAACATGAATTTGACGATGACTTCAGGTGCGAAAGAAGCAGGTAAATCAACTTCGGATTCTGTATCGGAAGTCGCGAACGTCTTCGCACGTGGATTATTGATGGGGGCGCGCGGAAACTCTGGCGTCATCTTAAGTCAATTGTTCCGTGGATTCTCGAAATCAATCGAAGGCAAAACAACGATTGATACGAAGGAATTCGCAGATGCGTTACAAAAAGGTGTCGATACAGCATACAAAGCAGTCATGAAACCGGTCGAAGGAACAATCTTGACGGTTGCCCGTGAAACAGCTGTCGCTGCTATCGCACAATCTGAGACGACGACGGATTTCTTAGAGTTGATGCGTCAACTCGTCGAAGCTTCGAAAGTATCGCTCGACGGTACACCAGAACTTCTTCCGGTATTAAAAGAAGTCGGCGTTGTTGACTCTGGTGGTCAAGGTCTCGTCTGTATCTATGAAGGATTCCTCGCGACACTCGAAGGAAAAGAACTCGACAAACCGCATGCGCCTGTCATGGAAGCACTCGTCGAAGCAGAGCATCATAAATCGGCTCAAAGCTTCATGTCGACAGAAGAGATCCATTACGGCTACTGTACGGAAATCATGGTTCGCTTCCAAGATGACAAGTTAGCAAATGCGCCGTTCAGTGAAGAAGCATTCCGGAACGAATTAGCGGAATTCGGTGATTCGTTGCTCGTCGTCGCGGACGAAGAGCTCCTTAAAGTTCACGTCCACGTCGAAACGCCAGGAGAAGTCATCACAAAAGGACAACGTTTCGGTGAGCTCGTTGCTGTTAAGATTGAAAATATGCGTCAACAACACTCGACGATCCTCGAAGAAGAGGGCGCGAACCAAGTCACTCCAGTCGCTGCACCGAAGACAAAAGCGAAAGCAGCCCTCGTGACAGTCGCAATGGGTGAAGGTATCAGTGAACTCTTTAAATCACTCGGTGTCAGTGTCGTCATCGAAGGCGGACAAACGATGAACCCGTCAACGGAAGACATCGTCAAGGCGATCGAGGATGCACACGCTGAACATGTCTATGTTTATCCGAACAACTCGAACATCATCATGGCCGCTGAACAAGCAGCTTCTGTTGCGAATTGTGGCGTAACTGTCGTGAAATCAAAGACAGTCCCACAAGGTTTGGCGGCGACGATCGTCTATAATCCGGAAGCGACTGTTGAAGAGAACGAAGCACACATGGAGGATGCGATCGCAGCTGTGAAGTCGGGTCAAGTCACATATGCCGTTCGTGATACGAATATTGATGGTGTTGAAATCAAGAAAGACGATCACATGGCGATTGCTGAAAAACAAATCGTTGCTACGGACACTTCGAGTCTTGGTGCTGTCAAGAAACTGGTCGATACACTCGTCACAGAGGACGACGAAATCATCACAGTTCTTTACGGTGAAGGCGTTTCGACAGAAGAAGTCGACGACCTCGTCGCGTACATCGAATCGGTTAATCCGGATGCTGAAGTGGAAGTCCACGACGGCAAACAACCACTTTATTCGTACATTTTAAGCGTCGAATAAAACCATCATACTGAAAAAGGGCGACTAGCCTTTTCACGAATCCCACCATCTGCGATAATAGAGGTGGGATTTCGTTTGTTTCATAGAGAGGGGAAAAGAAATGAAATATCGTAGCGTCTTTGACATCATCGGACCAGTCATGGTTGGTCCATCGAGCTCGCATACAGCAGGGGCTGCACGGATTGGATTGATGGCGGGTAAATTATTCGGGGAAACGCCTACTGTCATCCACATCACGTTTTACGGTTCATTCGCTGATACGTATCGTGGACATGGAACGGATGTCGCCATCATCGGCGGTGTTCTCGGATACGATACGTTTGACGACCGGATTCCGCAATCGATCGATATCGCGAAGTCGAAAGGGATTGAGATTCATTTCGAGACGAGTGAAGCGTTGACGGATCATCCGAATACGGCTCGTGTCCATTTGACGAATGGAGTAGAAGAGTTTGAATTGGTCGGTATTTCAATTGGTGGGGGAACGATTGAAATCACGGAATTAAATGGCGTACCGCTTCGTTTGTCCGGTGGGGGACCGGCACTTGTCGTCTTACACCATGACCGGTTCGGAGCAATTGCAGCCGTGACGAGCATTTTGGCTGATTACGAAATCAACATCGGGCATATGGAAGTATCACGGCACGAAAAAGGAAAACAAGCACTTATGGCAATTGAGATTGATGACCGGATAACGGCAGAAGTGTTGGAAGAAATCGATCGGTTACCTCAAGTCGAGCGTGCCGTCATGATGGGAGAGTGAAGAAATGTTTAAATCCGTTAAAGAACTCGTCGCCATCGCGACGGAACGAAATATTCCAATTTCGGAAGTCATGATCGAACAAGAGATGACGGTTCGTCATTTGGAGCGAGATGAAGTCTATGCGATGATGGAACGAAACCTACAAGTGATGGAAGATGCGGTCGCTCGTTCACTTGATGGCGACGGTGTCCAATCGGTGACAGGTTTAACTGGTGGAGATGCTGTCTTACTCCAGCGGTACCGTGCTTCAGGTAAAGGATTATCCGGTGATTTATTACTGGACGCCGTTAGTAAAGCAATCGGAACGAATGAAGTCAATGCTGCGATGGGAAAAATTTGTGCGACACCAACGGCAGGGAGTGCCGGCGTCGTGCCAGGTACGTTATTTGCGGTCAAAGATCGCTTAAACCCAACGCGTGAGCAAATGCTACGCTTCTTATTCACATCCGGTGCGTTCGGCTTCGTCGTCGCGAACAATGCGTCGATCTCCGGAGCGGCTGGTGGCTGTCAGGCAGAAGTTGGTTCAGCAACAGCGATGGCAGCTGCTGCCATCGTTGAGATGGCGGGCGGAACACCGGATCAGTCAGCACATGCCTTTGCGATCGCACTGAAGAACATGCTCGGACTCGTCTGTGATCCTGTCGCAGGACTCGTCGAAGTGCCATGCGTGAAACGCAATGCGATGGGCGGGGCGAATGCTGTTGTCGCTGCCGACATGGCACTCGCAGGAATCACGTCACGGATTCCGTGTGATGAAGTCATCTCAGCCATGCATGAGATTGGTCAGATGATGCCGTCTGCGCTTCGCGAGACAGCAAAAGGTGGACTCGCGAATACGCCGACGGGTCGCTGGCTCGAAGCGAAAATCTTCGGAGAGTTATCGAATGAATCCATCACGTGACGTCAAGACATTAAAAGGTGTCGGACGGGATTTGGCGAAAAAACTAGAAGAGATGAATATTCTCACCGTTGCGGACGTGCTCGAGCACGTCCCGTTTCGTTATGACGACTTCGTGACGGGAAGTCTAACGGAAGCAATCCATGAGGATAAAGTCAAGTTCACGGGTCAAGTCCAGTCTGAACCACTTGTGCGCTATTATGGCAAAGGAAAGAATCGTTTAACGTTCCGTCTGCTCGTTGAAGAACGGTATAGTGTGACCGTAACGATGTTCAACCGGGCATTCTACAAAGACCAATTGCAACTCGGAGCAGAAGTGACTGTCAGTGGCAAGTGGGATTTACACCGGATGACGATCTCTGCGACGGAATTGCAATTCGGGGCAATCGAAGGCGAATTGACACCCGTTTACTCGCTCCGGGGTGACATGCGGATGAAGACATTCCGACGCGTCGTCGACTTGGCGTTCAAGGAGACTGAGGCATTAGCTGAACGAATCCCGGATAGCATCCGGAAGACGTATCGGTTGCAAGACCGGATGACGATGTTGAAGTCGCTTCATTTCCCAACGAATCGACAAGAGTTGACGGCTGCTCGTCGCAGTTATGTCTACGAGGAGTGCCTCTATTTCCAGCTGAAATTACAGGCGTTACGTCTTGGACGACGGAAAGGTCGAGGGATGGCCTTGCCTTTACATGAAACGGATATCGCGAATTTCATCAAGAGCCTGCCGTTTCCGCTGACAGGTGCCCAGCAACGTGTGACAAAAGAGATCCTAGACGACATCGGTCGCGGCGAACGAATGAATCGGTTGCTGCAAGGGGATGTCGGAAGCGGGAAGACCGTCATTGCTGCCATCGCCTTGTTCGCGACGGTTCGTGCGGGAAGACAAGGCGCTTTGATGGTGCCGACCGAAATTTTAGCGGAACAGCATGCAGCGTCGCTTGCCCCATTGCTTGAACCACTTGGGATTCGTGTCGGTCTGCTGACGAGTTCAGTCAAAGGAAAAGCGCGCGCGCACTTGCTAGAAGCCCTCGTGACAGGAGAAATCGACGTCTTGGTCGGAACACATGCGCTGATTCAAGACACCGTCCAGTTCAAGGTATTACACCTCGTCATCACCGATGAACAACATCGCTTCGGTGTCGAACAACGGAAACGATTGCGCGCGAAAGCCGAACAGGCAGATGTATTATATATGACAGCGACACCGATTCCGCGTACGCTTGCGATATCGGTCTTTGGAGATATGGATGTTTCGATCATCGATGAGATGCCGGCGGGACGAAAGGAAATCGAGACCTACTGGGCGAAACCGCAACAGATGGAACGCGTTTTCGGGTTCGTCGAGAAAGAATTGTCGCAAGGTCGACAAGCCTACGTCATCACGCCATTGATCGAGGAATCCGAATCACTCGAAGTTCAAAATGCGATCGAATTACATGCGACATTGACCGAGCGGTTCAAGCCCTATCATGTCGGTTTGATGCATGGGCGCTTGACTTCTTCAGAAAAAGACGAGGTCATGCAGGCGTTCAAGGACAACACCGTTCAAATTCTTGTTTCGACGACGGTCGTCGAGGTCGGCGTGAACGTTCCGAATGCATCGATCATCGTCATTCATGATGCAGAACGCTTTGGGCTAGCTCAATTACATCAATTAAGAGGACGCGTCGGACGAGGCGATGCTCAGTCGTACTGTATTCTAATTGCTGATCCCTCTTCCGATACCGGAAAAGAACGGATTAAGACGATGACGGAGACGAACGATGGCTTCAAGCTAGCGGAAAAGGATTTGAAACTGCGCGGAGCCGGAAATTTCTTCGGTACCGAACAAAGTGGATTACCGAGATTCGTCTTAACCGATCCAGCACTTGATATTCAAGTCATGGAAACGGCCCGACAAGATGCAGTCCGATTACTGCGATCGGATGCTTTTTGGCAAGCGCCGGAATACGATGTCTTACGTGAATATATCGAACGGCAAGGGCTTCTTGAAGGAGAAAGAATCGAATAATACTTGAAAGTGAACAACAAGGGATATATACTACTGTTAGTACCAGGTAATAATAGTAGTCATCCTTCTTGTGGGAGGAACGTACATGCGGGTACCTAAAAAACAGAGACAACAAGAATTATTACAGACGATCGAGCAAAATCCGTTCATCACGGATGAAGCGCTGGCGACACGATTTCGTGTCAGTATCCAGACGATTCGTCTGGACCGGATGGAATTAAAAATTCCGGAATTACGGGAGCGAATTAAACATGTCGCGACTGAACGCCTGGATGATGTGCGTACGTTGACTGAAAATGAAGTCATTGGTGATATGATTGACCTGAAACTTGATACATCTGCCATCTCGATCCTTGAGGTTTTGCCGGAACATGCGTTTAGTCGAAATGCAATCGCCCGTGGACATATCTTGTTCGCACAGGCGAACTCGCTTGCGATTGCGCTCATCGATGATGAACTCGCGTTAACGACCCGTGCGAACGTTCAGTTCACACGCTCCGTCCACGTCGGAGAACGCGTTGTCGCGAAGGCATTCGTCAGTTCCCATCGCCAAGATGGGCGTTCTGACATCACGGTAGAGAGTTATGTCGGTGAAGAATGTGTCTTTATCGGCGAATTCACAGTGTATCGAAGTAGTAAGGAGGAATCGAAATGATTTTAGCAGTTGACGCCATGGGGGGCGACCATGCACCCCGTGCCATCGTAGAAGGGGTCGTTGCCTATCTGGCAGAACGTCCAAACGACAACATCGATATCCGACTAGTCGGAGATGAGTTGAAGTTACGCTCATACACAATCGAGGATTCGCGCGTGACGATCGTCCACGCAGCATCCGTCATCACCGGAGAAGATGAACCGGTACGTGCCATTCGCCGCAAGAAAGATAGCTCACTCGTTGTGGCTGCAAACCTGGTGAAATCAGGAGAAGCAGATGCCTTGATTTCAGCAGGCAACACGGGAGCGCTCATGACTGCCGGATTGTTCGTCATCGGTCGAATCGAAGGAGTTGACCGTCCTGCACTGGCCCCGACTTTCCCGACACGTAATGGGAAGGGTGTCGTCATCTTAGATGTCGGCGCCAACCCGGATGCGAAGGCAGAGCATTTGCTCGATTATGCCATCATGGGGTCTGTCTACGCAGAACAAGTTCGCGGTATCACACGTCCTAAAGTCGGGCTCCTGAATATCGGATCAGAAGCCGGTAAAGGGAATGCATTGACGAAGGAAACGTATCCGCTACTTGAGACAGCACCGATTCATTTCGTTGGGAACGTCGAGGCGAGAGAAGCGATGAGCGGTGACGTCGATGTCATCGTTACGGAAGGTTTTGCCGGCAACACGTTACTTAAGAGTACTGAAGGGGCAGCCAGTATGATCATGGGTGTCATGAAAGAACAATTCATGAGCTCGTGGACATCAAAGCTCGCCGCTCTCGTACTTAAACCGAAGTTGAAAAAAATGAAGCAGTTGCTCGCCTATGAAGAATATGGTGGTGCCGGACTATTCGGTATTGCGGCTCCGGTCATCAAGGCGCATGGATCAAGTAATGCCTATGCATTCAGCAGAGCGCTCGTTCAAGCTGAAAAGATGGTCGAACAAGAAGTCGTTGCCAAAATCGTTCAGGCGAAAGCAACTGAAGCACGTTAAGAAGGAGTGAGACGAGATGGGGAAAACAGTTTGGATGTTTCCGGGACAAGGGTCACAGACGCCTGGAATGGGACAGACGCTCATCACGCAAGACGAGACACGCCAAGCACTCGCTGACCTCGGAACGCGAATTGGTCTGGATCTGACGACGCTGATGACGACAGGGACGAAGGATGAATTGAAAGCGACGGATATCGCTCAACCAGCCATCGTCGCACACAGTGCATTACTCGCACAGCAGTACGCAGCACAAGGACATACACCTGATTTCGTACTCGGACACAGTGTTGGAGAATATAGTGCGCTCGTCGCAGCTTCTGTCATCACACCGTCTGAAGCCGTCTATCTCGTCCGCGAACGCGGAAAACTCATGAATCAAGTCACGGGTGGAACGATGGCAGCAGTCATTGGCATGAATGATGTCGAGGCAGCCCATCACGCGGTTGAATCAATTGCGGCAACGGGAGAAATCGTTCAAATCGCCAACTACAACTGTCCTGGACAATTCGTCATCTCTGGACAAATCGCGGCGGTCGAATCTGCCACAGCGAAGTTAAAAGAGCTCGGAGCAAAACGAGTCTTACCACTTGATGTCTCGGGTGCGTTCCATTCGTCGCTCATGACACCTTTCGCACCACGATTCGAAGATATTCTCGTATCATCACCGTTTAAAGCGGCGAAGACGAAATTCATCTCGAACGTTGATTGTGCATTTCACGATCAACCAGACGAATTGATTCGTTTGCTCGTTCAGCAACTCTATTCGCCGGTCCGGTTCGAATCATGCGTCGAGCGTCTCATCGAAGAGGGTGCGGATACGTTCATCGAGTTCGGTCCGTCATCTCCACTTAGCGGTCTCGTGAAACGAATCAAAAAAGATGCGAAAATCATCAGCATCACGACACTTGAGCAATTGGAAGCGGAGGGAATTCGTTGAGTAAAGTAGCACTCGTCACTGGCGCGTCACGCGGTATCGGAGCTGCCATCGCAAAGCGATTGGCAACAGATGGTTTCCGTGTCGTCGTCAACTATGCAGGAAGCACGGACAAGGCGGAAGCTGTCGTCCGTGAAATCAAGAAAGCAGGCGGTGAAGCACTCGCGATTCAAGCGAATGTCGCTGAAGCGGATGCTGTCAAACAGATGATCAAACAAACGATTGATGCGTTCGGTCAACTGGATTGTGTCGTCAATAATGCCGGCATTACGCGCGATGGTTTACTGATGCGTATGAAGGAAGCAGACTTTGATGCCGTCGTCGATACGAACCTGAAAGGGGCATTCCTCGTCACACAAGCCGCGACACGTCCATTGTTAAAAACAAGCGGTCGTATCATCAATATCGCATCAGTCGTCGGTATTTCCGGAAATCCAGGGCAAGCGAACTATGTCGCAGCGAAAGCGGGTCTGATCGGGCTGACGAAATCCGTCGCACGTGAACTCGCTAGTAAGGGCGTCACAGTCAATGCCATCTGTCCAGGCTTCATCGAGACGGACATGACGGATGAATTGACAGAAGAACAGCGGAACCTGTCACTCGGGCAAATTCCGTTGAAACGCTTCGGTCAAACCGACGATATCGCTTCACTCGTCAGCTTCATTGCTTCAGATGAAGCACGATACATCACAGGTCAAACTCTAGCCGTCGATGGCGGCATGACAATGTAACACAACTAACGGTAGTACTTTGCCAAATCGGCAATCATCTTATATACTCAACTCATGGAGGGATTTTAAAATGACAAAAGAACAAATCTTAGTAGACGTACAAGAAGCAATCGCAGAAAAATTAGGTAAAGAACAAAGTGAAATCACACTTGATAAGTCGTTCAAAGACGACCTCGGAGCTGACTCTCTTGAAGTCATGGAACTCGTCATGGACTTAGAAGACAAGTTCGAAATCACGATCGAAGATGAGCAAGCAGAAAACTTGAAGACTGTCGGCGATGTCGTCAACTACATCGAAACACAAGTCTGATCATTGAAGCTGACCCACCGCAATTTGCGGTGGGCTTTAGCTGTTTAGGAGGAACTATGACGAATCAAAAAGGACGTCGTGTCCGAAAAGGACCCTATGTAAAACGACGCAAGGATGCTCGGACGCTCGCTCAGATCGAGCAAAAATTCGAAGCGTTACAAGAGCGTCTGAATATCAGGTTTTCTAATGTTGAGCTATTGAAACAAGCCTTCACGCACTCTTCGTTCGTCAATGAACAACGTGAGTCGGAAGGGGATAACGAACGCCTAGAATTTTTAGGGGACGCTGTCTTAGAGTTGACGGTGTCACGCTATCTATTCGAACACTACCCGGAACGTTCCGAGGGGGAATTAACGAAATTGCGAGCGGCGATCGTCTGTGAACCGTCACTCGTCCAATTTGCGAATCACTATCAGTTTTCTGATATGATTCTGTTAGGTAAGGGGGAAGAACTGACCGGTGGTCGGAATCGTCCAGCCTTACTTGCGGATGTCTTCGAATCCTTCATTGGCGCCTTGTATCTTGACCAAGGCATCGAAGCAGCCGAACGATTCCTCGCCGAAGCGGTTTTTCCGAAAGTGGCGACAGGCTTTTTCGAAGAACAGACAGATTTCAAGAGTCAATTACAGGAAGCGATTCAACGTGTCGGCTTAGGTGTCATCGAATATGAAATTATAGAGGAACGCGGTCCGGCGCATAGTCGGGAGTTCATCTCTCGTGTTCAAGTCGCGGATGAGCTCGAAGGGATTGGAACGGGGCGTTCGAAAAAAGAGGCAGAACAACAGGCGGCAAAACAAGCCTTACTTGAATTAAAAAAACAGTTTTAAGCAAAAAAAGGCCGACCATCTCTCGAACGCACAAGAGATGATCGGCTTTTATCGTGTGGTGCTTACTCGATTAAACAGTCTTAAGGGATTTCAGTTCGTCGACGATCGCGTCGACCTCTGCAAGTGATAGCGAGTCTCGCATCATGACGAACTCATAAATCTCTTTTAAGTCCTCATTTTTTGAGCCATCGAACTGTTCTGCTTTAATGACCCCTTTGTTGATGATATTCAATTTATCTAAGATTGCTTCAATCATTTGTTCAATCGTCATCGTGTTATTCGCTCCTCTTCTTCTTGTTTCGCATGATACTACCTTAAAACCTATCATGTTGCTAGCGTTTCGGCTATGGTAAACTGAAAGAAATTCAAAAGAAATTTAAACATACGGGTGATCAAGATGTACTTAAAACGAATTGAAATCAATGGCTTCAAATCATTTGCGAGTCGAACTGAACTAGAATTCCTTCCGGGTGTCACGGCAGTCGTCGGACCGAACGGAAGTGGAAAATCAAATATATCGGACGCTGTCCGTTGGGTGCTCGGAGAACAATCTGCGAAGTCACTACGTGGGGCGAAGATGGAAGACGTCATTTTTGCCGGCAGTTTGTCTGAACACCGAAAACAATTTGCAGAAGTGACGCTCGTCTTAGATAACGAGTCGGGAACGGTCGCGTTACCTTATCAGGAGATCAGTGTTACACGTCGTGTCAGCCGTAATGGCGATAGCGATTATTTTTTAAATAAAAAACCATGTCGCCTGAAGGATGTCCTTGATTTGTTCATGGACACAGGCTTGTCGCGTGACGCCTTTGCGATTATCGGACAGGGTCGGGTCGAACAAGTCATTTCCGGAAAACCGGAAGAACGTCGTGCTGTCATTGAAGAAGCAGCAGGCGTCTTGAAGTATCGTCATCGCAAAAAGCAAGCCGAGCGGAAATTAAGTGATACGGAAGCGAATCTATCGCGTGTCGATGATATTTTATATGAACTTGGTGGACGAATCGAGCCGTTACGTGAACAAGCAGCGCTCGCGAAAGAGTATCTCGTCGCTCGAGAACGGCATGATGTACTGGAACGTGGCATCTTGGCGCATGAAATCACGACGTATCAGACGGAGCTCGAAACACTGGCGCGTGATATCGCACAATGTGAAGAACGTCTTGCATCTCAAAAGACAACTCACGAAGAGACCGTCGTGTCCCGGGAGAAACAAGAAGCGACGCTTGAAGAAGAACGACAACAAGAAAACGCTTTGCAGGAGCAACTTCGACATGTCTCGACGCGACTTGTTGAGATCCAAGGTGCCCTTAACCTAGCAAAAGAACGTGAAAAACACGGTACCGAGACGAAAGAGCGACTCGAACAAGAGGTCGCGATCGTCGAAGAACGCGTCAAGGAACTAGAACTCGAACTAACCGCTTTACAGGAACGCCAAGCAGAAGTCGATCAGGAAGCAAAACGGATTACGGCTGAGCGAGAACGAGCTGATCAAGCGTTGACACAAACTGATCGTGATTTTGATAAGGAAGCCGAAGCATTACGTTCGGAAGCCTTTGAAGTGGCGAGTCGATTGGCTGCGACGAATAATGCCTATAATCGGGCGAAGCAAGATCTCATGCAGGCAGAAGAACAACAACGTTCCTTTACGGTGGATAGCGGTACGAAGCAGTCGACCCGTCGTCAACTTGAGGAAGACGTCGCTCGATTAGAAGCGGACGTTGCTTCGATCCGGACAGAATTAGATCAAGCGACTGAGGAAGAGGCAACGGCACTCGCAGCACGAGACGAACAACAACATGCGTTACGCCAAGTTGAACAGTCCGTTGCGGATTTAGAGCGACGTCGTCATAAGACGGAAGATCGGATTGAATTTCTTGAATCCGTCAAAGCCGACTATAGCGGTTATTTCGGTGCCGTTAAGACGATATTAAAACAACGAGATCATTACCCAGGTATTCACGGAGCGGTCGCGGAGTTGATTTCGGTCCCTGCGCGATTTGAAGCGGCAATCGAGACGGCGCTTGGTGGGGCAATGCAAAACATCGTCGTTGATACCGATGCGACAGGACGTCGTCTAATCCAGGAACTGCGACGCTTAAATGCCGGTCGAGCGACGTTCATGCCGCTCGCCTCACTCCAAACACGTGAAGTCAACCGTTCGGTGCGAGAACAAGTCGGGGAGATGTCTGGATTCGTCGGGATCGCAAGTGATCTTGTGACGACAGACGAGACGCTGACGAAATTAAAGATGAACTTACTCGGTACGACACTCGTCGTCGAATCACTTGAACAAGCGAACCAAATTGCCCGTTCGACAGGACATCGCTATCGTCTCGTCACGCTCGAAGGAGATGTCGTCAACGTCGGTGGAACGATGACCGGCGGAAGTCGGAAAAAAGGCACACCATTGTTCAGTCAATCGCGCGAGCTCGACGAGTTAAAAGAGGGACTGACGCGAGGGCAAGCGGTCATTCGGGAGCAGATGCGCCGCTTGGAAGATCTAAGAGCGGCGATTCAGACGCTTGATGCTACTGCTCGGACGCGGACAGAAACGATTCAAGAATTACAAGGACAACTCGAGCAATCGCGGGATACGTTGGCAGATGCGAAGCGTCACCTCGCCGTCATGACGTCCGAATTATCGGTTGAAGATCGGCAGATGGCACGTGTGCTCGAACAAGAACAGGAAGCACGCCGTATCATCGAAATGTCAGAAGTCGAGATCGCGAAATGGACGGAACGTCAAACAGAGCTCAGACAAGCACTTGATCGTCTTAAGGATGCTCAAGCCCGTGGTGCCGTCACGATGGACGAACTGAAGAAGGAACAAGCAGAAGCAGTTCTTGAAGAGCGGACGATTCAAATGAAACAAGCGCAACTCACGCAAGAGATCGAGCGTCTGACGGAACAGGTCAGTCACGCGAAGCTTGAACGTGGTCATAAACGCCGTGACTTGCGTCATGTCCTTGAAGGCTTCGATGAAGCGAAAATCGATGCCTTGCACGGCGAGCAGCGTGAACAGGAACAGGAGCAGAAGCGGGTCGAGACCGAAATTGTCGCGATCGGGCAACGGATTCAAGTGCAGGCAGAATCCTTGCGCTTAATTCGAATTCGCGAAGCGAAGACGAAGGACGATCAACAAACGACGAAACAGGCACTCGAGCAGCTACGACTCTCGCAAGGGAAAACGAGCACGCGTCTTGAGACAAGACAAGAAATGCTCGAAGAGATGGGATTACTGCTCGAGTTGATCGCTCCGCTCGATCAATCGTATGATGAGGCGAAAGAGGAAATTCATCTGCTCAAGCGTCAACTCGAAGAAATCGGCATCGTCAATATCGGTGCAATCGAAGAATTCGCGGAAGTCGATGAGCGGTTTACGTTCCTATCGGCGCAACGAGATGATCTCGTCGCCGCTAAAACGGATCTCTATGGTGTCATTGAAGAGATGGACCGGGAAGTCATTCGATTGTTCCGACAAACGTATGATGCCGTCCGTGAGCATTTCCGAGAAACGTTCCGGGAGTTGTTCGGGGGTGGAGAAGCCGACCTTGTACTCGTCGATCCGACTGATCTACTGACGAGCGGAATCGATATCGTCGCGAAACCGCCAGGCAAAAAGCTACAAAATTTGTCGCTCTTGTCAGGTGGAGAGCGTGCCTTGACGGCGATCGCTCTCTTGTTCGCGATTCTAAAGACCCGTCCTGTCCCATTCTGTGTCCTCGATGAAGTCGAGGCGGCACTTGATGAAGCGAACGTCGCGCGATTCGGCGAATTCGTCCATCAGCTAGCGCGCGAGACACAGTTCGTCATCATCACCCATCGGAAAGGAACGATGGAGGCGGCAGACGTCTTGTACGGCGTCACGATGCAGCAAAACGGGATATCTGAAGTGTTATCCGTTAAACTAGAAGAGGCACGACGTACATTAAGTGAAGAACCAAAGGAGATTAAACAATGAGTTTCTTTAAAAAACTGAAAGACCGCTTGACGACTTCGACGCAAGAAGTCACGACGAAATTCACACAAGGACTGACAAAGACACGCGATGGACTGGCAAGTGCCGTCAATGATCTCGTCTATCGTTTCCGCGAAGTCGATGAGGATTTCTTCGAAGAATTAGAGGAAGTATTGATTCAAGCCGACGTCGGCGTGACGACGACAATGGATTTGGTCGAGGAGTTAAAGACAGAAGTTAAACGACGTAACGTCAAGGATCCAAAAGAAGTACGTGATGTCCTCGTTGAAGTCGTCGCGAAGATGTTAGTTGAAGAGGAAGAGACAGCACTCGATCTCGATCATGAGCTGAACGTCATTCTCTTCGTCGGTGTTAATGGGGTCGGGAAGACGACGACGATCGGGAAACTTGCGAACCGCTTGAAACAAGAAGGCAAGAGCGTCATGTTAGCAGCGGGTGATACGTTCCGTGCGGGTGCAATCGATCAACTGCAAGTCTGGGGCGAACGCTCCGGTGTACCGGTCATCCGTCAAGGAGAAGGATCGGATCCGGCCGCTGTTGTTTACGACGCTGTCCAAGCAGCTAAAGCACGTAAGGTCGATGTCCTGATTTGCGATACGGCAGGACGCCTTCAAAACAAGGTCAACCTGATGAACGAACTTGAAAAGGTCAAACGTGTCATCGAACGTGAAATTCCAGGCGCTCCCCACGAAGTATTGCTGGCGCTTGACGCGACGACTGGACAAAACGCGATGGTGCAGGCGAAAGCCTTCAAACAAGCGACGAACGTCAGCGGGATCGTTTTGACGAAGCTTGATGGAACGGCAAAAGGTGGAATCGTCCTTGCGATCAAGAACGAATTGAACCTCCCGGTCAAGTTCGTTGGTCTTGGTGAAAAAATCGATGATTTACAACCGTTTGATGCAGAACAATTCGTGTATGGATTGTTCGGTGATGTCTTTGAAGAAAAAGAAAACGTTGACACGGAAGAAAGCGCAGAATAAGCGACGTTTCATGTAAAGAAAAAAACTTGACAACACACTGTGAGGGCTGTACTATACTATCTGTAAAGGAATTTCACTTAACATTGCGGAGGTGCTCGGATGACACTTGATAAAACGAACCGGATGAACTATCTGATTGACTTTTATCAGGAGCTTTTGACGCCAAAACAACGGAATTACATGTCACTCTATTACTTAGATGACTTTTCCTTAGGTGAGATCGCCGATGAGTTTGAAGTCAGCCGACAAGCAGTCTACGACAACATAAAACGCACGGAAGCCATGCTCGAGCAGTATGAAGAACGACTATCCCTGTTCAAGAAACACGAACGGCGAAAGCAGTTACTCGATCAGCTGAAGCAATGCGACCTTCCGGGTGAAGCCCTAGTGATCATTGAGACATTGGAGCAATTAGAGTAGGAGGCATTCTTAATGGCATTCGAAGGATTATCGGAACGGCTTCAAGCCAGTCTCGCTAAAATGCGAGGTAAAGGTAAGATTTCTGAAGCAGACGTCAAAGAGATGATGCGCGAAGTTCGCTTAGCGCTACTCGAAGCCGACGTCAACTTCAAGGTCGTCAAACAATTCGTAAATGATGTAAAGGAACGTGCCGTCGGACAGTACGTCATGACATCTTTGACGCCAGGGCAACAAGTCGTCAAGATCGTCCATGATGAATTGACGAATCTGATGGGTGCGGAAGTGTCACCATTGACGCTTGCGAACCGTCCTCCGACCGTCATCATGATGACAGGTCTGCAAGGGGCAGGTAAAACAACGACAACGGGTAAGCTTGCCAATCATTTACGTAAAAAACATAATCGTAGTCCTTTGCTTGTTGCGGCGGATATTTATCGTCCGGCAGCAATCAAACAATTAGAGACACTCGGGAAACAATTGGAGTTGCCGGTCTTCTCAATGGGAGATCAGGTCAGTCCGCAAGAAATCGTTACCGGTGCACTCGATTATGCAAAAGAGCATCATCACGATATCGTGTTGATCGATACGGCAGGTCGTCTGCACGTCGATGAGGAACTAATGCAGGAACTCGTTGATGTTAAAGAGATCGCCAAACCGCATGAAATCTTCCTTGTCGTCGATTCGATGACGGGTCAGGACGCCGTCAATGTCGCAGAAAGCTTCAATGAGAAGCTTGGCGTGACGGGGGTTGTTCTGACGAAGCTCGACGGAGATACGCGAGGTGGTGCAGCACTCTCCATCAAGGCAGTCACCGGAGCACCGATTAAGTTCGTCGGTCTTGGAGAGAAGCTCGATGCCATCGAACCATTCTATCCCGAGCGGATGGCTTCTAGGATTCTAGGCATGGGAGACATGCTGACACTGATTGAAAAAGCAGAGTCACAAATGGACGCTTCGCGTGCCAAAGAGTTAGAAAGCAAAATGCGCGATGCATCGTTTACATTCGATGATTTCATCGAGCAGTTGCAGCAAGTGAAACAGATGGGTCCACTCGACGAACTGTTGGGAATGATCCCTGGGGCAGGTAAAGGGAAGATGAAGGGGTTGAAAAACGCCCAAATCGATGAGAAGCAACTCGTGTATGTCGAAGCGATTATCCAATCGATGACGAAACGAGAGCGGACTGAACCTGAAATCTTGAATGCGAGTCGTCGGAAGCGGATTGCCCGTGGTAGCGGACGCAGTATCCAAGAAGTCAACCGTCTCATTAAACAGTTCGAAGACATGCGGAAAATGATGAAACAATTTTCCGGACAGATGGGCAAAGGGAAAAAGAAAGGCTTTGGCCTTCCATTCTTTTAAAAGTCTTTTCTCTTTTGCTGTAACGTTGTATACTAATGAAGTTGTCAATTTGACTAAACGAAAAAATCATCTATTATTTGGAGGGACTTACGAATGGCAGTTAAAATTCGTCTTAAGCGCATGGGCGCAAAAAAATCACCTTTCTACCGTGTGGTAGTAGCAGACTCACGTGCACCACGTGATGGTCGTTTCATCGAGCAAATCGGATACTACAATCCAGTTGCTAAACCAGAAGCAGAAGTTAAAATCAACGAAGAGCTAGCTCTTAAATGGCTCTCTGAAGGTGCTAAACCTTCGGACACAGTTCGTAACCTCTTCTCACAAGCTGGTATCATGGAGAAATTCCACAACGCGAAACTCGCGAAGTAAGACGTTAGGAGGTGAGCAAAAGCTTACCTCCTTTTTTTAATTCAAGAAAGGAAGTGAAATGAATGGAATGGTTGGAAATTGCGAAAATCGCCAATACACATGGTCTAAAAGGTGAATTAAAGTTACTCGCGAGCACGGATTTTCCGGAGGAACGCTTTAAAGTCGGGAAGGAAGTTTTTCTTGGATCTGACGGAACGTACACACCGGTGACAATCAGTGGTTACCGAAAACACAAACAATTCATCATGGTGACGTTCAAAGGGATGCACCATATCAATGACGTCGAGAAGTATAAAGGATTGAAACTCTATGTCCACGCAGAAGATTTGCAAGACTTAGACGAGCATGAATTTTACTATCATGAGATCATCGGTTGTACGGTTTATGACGGTGAGACGAAAATCGGAATCGTATCCGACATTCTTGAAACAGGCGCAAACGACGTCTGGACGATCAAACGCGATGGGAAAAAGGATGTCCTGATCCCGTATATCGAGCAAGTCGTTGCTTCCGTCGATGTCGAGCAAAAACGTATCCAAATCACACCGCTTCCAGGATTGATTGAAGAATGAACATACGAGTGTTGACGCTGTTTCCGGAAATGTTTTCAGCGCTCGATCATTCAATAGTCAAACGAGCGCAAGATGATGAACGTGTCAGTCTTGAAACAATCAATTTTCGAGACTTCTCGACGAATCGTCATGGTAAAGTCGATGATTATCCGTATGGTGGGGGAGCAGGCATGCTGTTGACCCCTCAACCCGTCTTCGACGCGATGGCGAGTCTGCCGGAACGAAAACGACGAATCATCGTCATGACACCGACCGGTAAACGTTTTTCGCAACGGATGGCAGAAGAGTGGGCACAAGAAGAAGAACTGGTCTTCCTATGTGGTCATTACGAAGGATTTGATCAGCGGATTCATGATCACCTTGTAACGGATGAGGTCTCGCTTGGGGACTTCGTCTTGACGGGAGGGGAACTGGCTGCGATGACAATGATTGACGCTGTCGTCCGCCTCTTACCGGATGTCCTCGGTGCGTCTGAGAGTCATGAAGATGATTCCTTTTCGACGGGACTTCTTGAATATCCACACTATACACGTCCTGCTGAATATGCCGGATACCAGGTACCCGACGTCTTGTTATCAGGCAACCATGCCCGGATTGCAAAATGGCGACGGGAACAGTCGCTGAAGCGGACATTTGAGCGTCGTCCGGATCTGTTGGCTGATGCTCCATTAACCGAGGATGATCGTCTTTATTTAGAATCGATTTCAGGATTGTCAAACGATTGAATCTATGATAAGTTAAAACATGTGGCAAAAGCCACCCATTAACGATGTTCCGCTGTCGGATGCTGAAAGCAAATGAAGATAAGAACATTGGTGAAAAAAGGAGAAATCATTCATGAACACACAACAATTGTTCCGTGAACTTACACAAGAACAAATCAAGTCAGACGTCCCTGCGTTCCGTCCTGGGGATACAGTCCGTGTACACGTTAAAGTCGTCGAGGGTACGCGTGAGCGTATTCAGCTCTTCGAAGGCGTAGTCATCAAACGTCACGGTGGCGGCATCAGTGAAACATTCACAGTCCGTAAAATTTCTTACGGAGTTGGCGTTGAGCGTGCTTTCCCGCTCCACTCACCACGTGTTGCACAAATCGAAGTTGTTCGCTACGGTAAAGTCCGTCGTGCGAAACTTTACTACCTCCGTAACCTTCGTGGTAAAGCGGCGCGTATTAAAGAAATTCGTCGTTAATCATGTGAAAAAGTGGCTTGTCTCCGGACAAGCTTCTTTTTTTTGTTGTTTATGCGTATACTAGTCCATAGGAAGAAATTGCGTTAATCAAGGGAGTGGAATTCGTGAAGGAGTTATTCAGTTGGGTAAAAGCGCTCGTCGTAGCGCTTGTCATCGCGTTCATCATTCGAACGTTCCTGTTCGTACCCGTCATCGTCGATGGGGAATCGATGATGCCGACCTTACACAATGCGGATCGGATGATCGTCAATAAGATTCCGTATTATTTTAATGAACCAGAAAGAGGCGATATCGTCGTCTTTCATGCAACGGAAACACGCGACTATATCAAACGAGTGATCGCTGTTCCGGGAGATACGATGTATTATAAAGACGATACGTTGTACGTCAACGATAAGAAAGTAGCTGAACCGTATTTAAAAGAGTACAAAGCTCAGATGAATGGTGTTCCATTGACGGAGGACTTTACACTTGAGGAACGGACAGGAAAAACGACTGTTCCAAAAGGGAAGGTATTCGTCATGGGAGATAATCGTCAAAATTCAAAAGATAGTCGTGATATCGGTTTTGTGGATGAGGATCAAATCGTCGGAACGACGAACTTCGTATTCTATCCATTCAATGATGTACGCTCTGTCGATTAAAACGAAAGAAGATGAGACGCTTACCGTGAAAAGTAAGTACCTCATCTTCTTTTCTTGTCTTAAGTTGCGTATACTAGAGAGTGGATGTTTTTTCAAGTATCGTATGATCAGCAAGAAGTCCAGGAATATATGAACGAGGTGAAGGATATGACGATTCAATGGTTCCCCGGTCACATGGCCAAAGCACGGCGGGAAGTTACAGAAAAATTAAAGTTGATCGATGTCGTGATCGAACTTGTCGATGCACGTCTTCCAATGTCGAGCCGTAACCCGATGGTCGAACAAATCACGGCAGGTAAGCCACGATTGATCGTCCTCAACAAAGCGGATATGGCGGACAAACGAGTGACAGAACAGTGGATGCACGCATTACGGGCAGATGGTGTCGATGTCGTCGCGGTCGACGCGAAGCACAATAAAGGATTGAATCAAATTCATGAAGGTGCTTTACGACTAATGAAAGAAAAACATGCACGAATGCGGGAGAAAGGTCGGAATCCGAGTGCGATTCGTGCCTTGATCATCGGCATTCCAAACGTTGGGAAGTCGACACTCATCAATCGACTCGCCGGTCGGAACATTGCGATCACGGGTGACCGCCCAGGTGTGACGAAACGCCAGCAATGGATCAAGATGAAGACAGGTGAGATGGAATTACTCGATACACCAGGTATCCTCTGGCCGAAGTTCGACGATCAAGTCGTCGGGTATCGGTTGGCAGCGACAGGAGCGATCAAGGATGATATCTTAAACATCGACGATATCGCGCTGTTTGCCCTTCGTGAGCTAAAGACGCGTTATCCAGAGCAGTTACGTGAGCGTTATCGTCTCGACGAAGTATCAGGAGAAGCGGTTGATGTACTCGAAGCCAT
The DNA here is from genome assembly GCF_002385115.1 of Exiguobacterium sp. UBA3968. Classification (NCBI taxonomy): domain Bacteria; kingdom Bacillati; phylum Bacillota; class Bacilli; order Caryophanales; genus Exiguobacterium; species Exiguobacterium sp. UBA3968. The sequence continues at coordinate 1,247,408 of NZ_DGCW01000005.1, read as the reverse complement.
CGGTAAAAAGCGCGGATTCGTTTCGGGTGGCTACGTCGATTTCGAACGGACGAGTGAAATGCTTCTGCATGAACTACGGACGGAAAAGCTAGGGCGTGTGACGCTCGAAACAGTGGAAGAATGGGAAACGCATGCATAACGGACTTGGACATCCTTTGATGTCCAAGTTTTTTTCAAAGGAGCGAAACAGATGAAGATTACGGAATTAAAGGAACGTCTACACGACATCACGATCGAGGAGTTTTCACAATTGAAGCAGGAACTCGCATCGGACGCGCGAAAAGGGGTGCATACACTGTTTCGTCAGACAGAACGACGATTTGCCCTCGAAGAGCAACAACGGATCGATTTCAAGGAGCGGTTCACGTTCGAAGAACAGTATCATCAGCAAGGATATAGACGGATTGCCGGAGTGGATGAAGTGGGACGGGGACCGCTTGCTGGTCCAGTCGTCGCGGCAGCTGTCATCTTACCAGAAGGGTTCTATCATCCAGGACTAACAGATTCAAAACAAATGAGTAAAATACAACGACAAGCGGCATTTAAACACCTACAAGACGTTGCAGAGATTGCGGTCGGCATCATCGAACCAGCTGAAATTGACGAGATCAACATCTATCAAGCATCGAAACGGGCAATGCAAGTCGCGGTTCGTCAACTCAAACCTGATGCCTTGCTGGTTGATGCAATGACACTCGACGATGACACACCACAACTCTCTCTCATCAAAGGAGATGCGAGAAGTGTCTCCATCGCAGCAGCAAGCGTCGTCGCAAAAGAGACACGAGATGCGATGATGGAACAATACGCGATCGAGTATCCGGGATACGGATTTGAAACTCACGCAGGTTACGGGACTGCGACGCATTTACAAGCGCTTGATACACTGGGCGTCACACCGATTCACCGAAAAACATTCCGTCCTGTCAAAGAACGTCTCTAGGAGGGATCGAGCATGCACATCGAACATCGTGCCTTACTACCATTTAAAATCATCGATCATGCGAACTTACCGTTACGGGAAGGCGCAAACATCGTCGGCAAAGTCTTAAAACTGTTGCCGGACGGATTAATGGAACTACAGGTCGGTCAACGCGTCTTGACGGCAGGGACGACGGCTGAACTAAAAGAAGGGAGCATGTATCGCTTTCAAGTCGTTTCAGCAGAAGGACAACCGGTCTTAAAAATCATCTCGACTGAGTCTGTCCCGCAAAAATCAGCATTACCCCAGTTACTCGGTTCCTTTTTACAGCGCCAGACGGTACCGACTGCGGAAACACGGGAACTACTAAGGCAAATCGGTCAACCCGTGACGGAAGGAGAAGCGAAGCAGTTAAAACACGCTCTTACTGAACTCGTTCAATTGGCAAAGGGCGACGAGGCAGGTCGATCGCTTGATCGAAAGACGAGTGATCAGATTTTGGCGCAACAACTCGTTCAAGCAACAAATGAAGTAGGAAAAGGAGTATATTTATTTCAATTACCTCAATTCGGACCTTTCGAAGATGTTGATCTCATGATGGAAGCACCGTTCGAACGAACGTTTGATCCAAATCATGCCCTGGTCGTCTTATACTTACAATTACCGACGCTTGGTGAGGTCGCAATTGATGTCTTGATCGTAGACCGGAACGTTTCGATTTCCGTCTTTCATCCAAACGCACACGTCAATACGTTCATGCAAGCCTATACGCCTCAGATTCAAGCACGACTCGAGGAACAGGGCTATGCGTTGACACGATTCGATTGGGTCGAACAGACGAAAGAACGCATACCACATGATATCTCGACGCGTAATGGAAGGGTGGATCTCCATATATGAAAAAAGCGATTGCTCTATCATACGAAGAACAAATGCATGCGCCGAAAGTCGTCGCTAAGGGATCAGAACACATCGCGGAACGGATTTTAGAAGAGGCATTAAAGCACGATATTCCGATCCGGCAGGACGAAACGCTGATGACGTTACTGGATGCTGTTCAAGTATCAGAACAGATCCCAGAAGAACTATACGGTGTCATTGCCGAATTATTCGCCTTTTTATATCGTCTTGATCAAGATGGAATTCTGAAAAAATAAAGCTTTCGGTCGATAACGATAGACAGCGCTTCCAATTTTAACTACAATGAAAGAGCCGAAACTAAAGGGGTTAAGGGGGATTTTTTCATGAATGTACATGAGTATCAGGCAAAAGAATTACTTCGTTCGTACGGGGTACCCGTACCAAACGGAATCGCAGCCTTCACCGTCGAAGAGGCGGTCGATGCATCAGAACAATTGTCAGGCCCGATTAAAGTCGTCAAAGCTCAAATTCACGCGGGGGGACGCGGTAAAGCAGGTGGCGTCAAGCTTGCGAAATCGCAAGAAGAAGTGAAGGAATATGCGACGGAGTTACTCGGCAAAACGCTCGTCACGCACCAAACAGGTCCCGAAGGAAAAGTCGTTCAACGTCTTCTCGTCGAAGAAGGCTGTGCGATTGATAAAGAATACTATCTTGGAATCGTACTTGATCGTGTGACAGGACGTGTCGTCATCATGGGATCAAGCGAAGGTGGTATGGACATCGAAGAGGTGGCGGAAGCGACACCGGAAAAAATCATTAAAGAAGTCGTCGATCCTGCAGTTGGTCTTCAAGGATTCCAAGCGCGTAAACTTGCGTTCGCAATGGGTGTTCCTGTGAAGCTCGTCAACAAGTTCGTCGGTATGGTCACGAAACTTTATAATTTCTTCGTCGACAAGGATTGTTCAATCGCAGAAATTAACCCACTCGTTACGACGAAGGATGGCGAAGTTCTCGCGCTGGACGCGAAGTTGAACTTCGACTCGAACGCATTATATCGTCATGCGGACATCGTGGCGTTACGTGATGAAACAGAAGAAGATCCACGCGAAGTCGAAGCATCGAAGAGTGATTTGAACTACATCGCGCTCGATGGAAATATCGGCTGCCTCGTCAATGGTGCTGGTCTTGCCATGGCAACGATGGATATCATCAAACACTTCAGTGGTGATCCTGCGAACTTCCTTGATGTCGGTGGTGGTGCGACGAAGGAGAAGGTAACAGAAGCCTTCAAACTGATCTTGTCGGATGAGAACGTTAAAGGGATTTTCGTTAACATTTTCGGTGGAATCATGAAATGTGACGTCATCGCAGAAGGTATCGTTGCGGCGACAAAAGAAGTCGGTCTCGAATTGCCGCTCGTCGTTCGTCTTGAAGGGACGAATGTTGATGCAGGAAAACAAATTCTCAAAGATTCAGGTCTAGCGATTACAGCAGCTACATCAATGGCAGACGGCGCAGAAAAAATTGCTGCGCTCGTGAAGTAAGGGGGAGCTAAAGATGAGTATTTGGGTGAACGAATCGACGAAAGTCATTATTCAAGGGATTACAGGTAATCAAGGGATGTTCCATGGTGAACAGATGATCGACTACGGAACAAACCTCGTAGGTGGTGTCACACCAGGAAAAGGCGGTACGGAAGTACTTGGTGGTGTTCCTGTCTTCGATACGGTCGCACAAGCGGTCGACAAAACAGGTGCGAACGCATCGATTATCTACGTGCCACCAGCATTCGCAGCAGATGCGATCATGGAAGCAGCAGATGCGAACATCGCATTGATCATCTGTATCACGGAAGGTATTCCAGTTCTTGATATGGTTAAAGTAAAACGTTACCTTGAGGGCAAGCCAGTTCGTCTTATCGGACCAAACTGTCCAGGCGTCATCACTCCAGGTGTCGCAAAACTTGGTATCATGCCAGGATACATCCATACACCGGGACATGTCGGAATCGTTTCGCGTTCTGGAACGTTGACGTATGAAGCCGTTCATCAATTGACGACGGCAGGCATCGGTCAATCGACAGCTGTCGGTATCGGGGGCGACCCAGTCAATGGAACAGACTTCATCGATACACTAAAAGCGTTCAATGAAGATCCAGAAACAAAAGCCGTCATCATGTTAGGTGAAATCGGTGGAACAGCGGAAGAAGAAGCGGCTGAGTGGGTCAAAGCGAACATGACGAAGCCAGTCATCGGTTTCATTGGTGGTCAAACGGCTCCTGCCGGTAAACGGATGGGTCACGCAGGTGCGATCATTTCCGGCGGTAAAGGAACAGCTGCTGAAAAAATCAAGACACTCCGTGCAAACGGAATTGAAGTGGCAGAAACACCAGCTGTCATTGGTGAGACGTTAATCCGTGTCATCAAAGAAGCAGGGATCTATGACGAGTGCGTGACGAACAGCACAGTCAAATAAATCAAAAAAAGAGCTGTCCTGATCAAATCAGGACGGCTTTCTTCTATATAAATAAGAAGCTTAAAGAAGGAGCGTTGATCTCATGAATCGAGAACTGTATGTCCGCTTCGCCATGTGTCAGGTACCGTATCCGATTGTTCAATTGATTGAACGGTTCGGAATCGTTCCAAGTCATGAATTACCCGTTTCAAATCGGCTTCGAAAACGATATGAACAAGCACTGCAACTTGATCGGATCGAAGAGTCGATTCTAGTTAAAGGAGATCCACTGTTTCCAACCGTACTACTGACGATTCCTCAACCTATCTATGCCCTCTTTTACCGCGGTGATCCGTCCCGCCTAACTCTTCCACGCATCAGTATCATCGGTAGTCGAACTCCCTCACCGCAACACCTTTCCCGCATGCATTTTCTACAACCCTTCTTTCATCCAGATCTCGCCACCGTTTCCGGAGGCGCATATGGCATCGATGCCCTCGTCCATCGTCTATCCTTAAAACATCAACAGACAACGATTGCGGTTCTGGCCGGCGGACTTGATCGTCTATATCCTACTTCCCATGCTGCTCTTTTTGAACGTATCTTCTCGAATGGTCTTCTTCTCTCCGAATATCCACCTGGCACACCCATTCAAAAATTTCAATTTCTAGAACGAAATCGGATTATTGCCGGCTTGTCCTCGTCGTTGATCATCGTCGAGGCAGCAAAACGAAGTGGTACGATGAACACAGCAAGTCACGCGCTTGATCAAGGAAAAGATGTCTATTGTTTACCGGGGTGTCCGACTGAAACGTTCTTTGCCGGAACGAATCAATTGATCGCAGAAGGAGCGATTCCACTCCTTGATCCGGAAGAAGTTTCAAAAACTATTCGGCTGAACGTTGACAAATGGGAATCGAGACTACTATGATAAGTGAGATTAAAATACGGAGTACGCCTCTAATAGGGAGCGATTGCAATGGCAAAATATCTAGTAATCGTCGAGTCACCCGCTAAGGCAAAAACCATTAAACGTTATCTCGGATCCAACTATACCGTGAAAGCGTCGATGGGGCACGTCATTGACTTGCCGAAAAGCCAAATGGGAGTCGACGTCGAACATGACTATGAACCGAAATATATCACGATCCGTGGTAAAGGTCCGGTCTTAAAAGAACTCAAGACAGCTGCGAAAAAAGCACAAAAAATCTATCTCGCAGCCGACCCCGACCGTGAAGGGGAAGCGATCGCATGGCATTTAGCCAAAGCATTAGGCGTTGATGAATCAACAGAGTGCCGCGTCGTTTTCAATGAAATCACGAAAGATGCCATCAAGGATTCGTTCAAGCGACCACGCAAGCTCAATTATGATCTTGTGGATGCACAGCAAGCACGTCGTATCTTGGACCGCCTTGTTGGTTATAGCATGAGTCCGTTATTATGGAAGAAGATCAAAAAAGGTTTATCTGCAGGACGTGTACAATCGGTTGCCGTTAAGATGATTATCGACCGGGAACAAGAAATCAATGCGTTCATGCCAGAAGAATACTGGACGATCAAACTCGAACTCGATGCAAACGGTGAAAAGCTCGAAGCAAACTTCTACGGAGTGGATGGTAAGAAACGTGAACTTCATTCGCAAGAAGAAGTCGATCAAATCTTGAATCAACTCTCAGAAGACTTCACAGTTGATTCCGTCACGAAAAAAGAGCGGAAACGGAATCCAGCGTTACCGTTTACGACTAGTTCTTTGCAACAGGAAGCAGCACGTAAACTGAATTTCCGAGCGAAGAAGACAATGATGATCGCACAACAGCTATACGAAGGAATCGAGATCGGAAAAGAAGGTACGGTCGGTTTGATCACGTATATGCGTACCGATTCAACACGGACGTCTGAATCGGCGAACCTCGAAGCACACGGGTTCATCGAGCAGGCGTATGGAAAAGAATACATCGCAAGTGAAAAACGCAAAGAAAAAAAATCAGCGAACTCACAGGATGCGCACGAAGCGGTTCGCCCGACTTCGACAATGCGTGAACCACAACTCGTTAAATCGTATCTATCGCGTGACCAATTCCGTTTATATAAACTGATCTGGGAACGATTCGTCGCAAGTCAGATGGCGCCAGCAATTCTCGATACCGTCAAAATCGACCTTGTCTCGAACGATGTTATGTTCCGTGCGAACGGATCAACTGTTAAATTCCCAGGCTTCATGAAGGTTTACATCGAAGATACCGATGATGAGGCCGTCACCGACGTCAAGGAAGGATTACTTCCTCCACTTGATAAAGGGGAAGAGTTGAAACAATCAGCAATCGAACCGAAGCAACACTTTACTCAACCACCACCACGTTATACGGAAGCGCGTCTTGTCCGGGCGATGGAAGAACTCGGAATTGGTCGTCCGTCGACGTATGCGCCGACACTTGATACGATTCAAAAACGGGGTTACGTGACGCTTGAAGAGAAGAAATTCTTACCAACGGAACTTGGTGAACTCGTCATCGATATGATCAGCGACTATTTCCAAGAGTTCATCACTGTCCAGTTCACGGCAGACATGGAAGCTTTACTCGATGCGATCGAAAAAGGCGACATGCAGTGGACGGAAGTCGTCGATCCAATCTATAAATCCTTTGCGAAACGTCTGACACGAGCGGAAGCAGAGATCGAGAAGATTGAAATCAAAGATGAACCAGCTGGAGAAGATTGTGAAGTCTGCGGTCATCCGATGGTCATAAAGATGGGACGTTATGGTAAGTTCATGGCGTGCTCGAATTTCCCAGAGTGTCGTAACACGAAACCGATCCAAGTCGAGATTGGTGTGAAGTGTCCGACATGTGGAACGGGCGATATCGTCGAACGACGAAGTAAAAAAGGACGTTTGTTCTACGGTTGTTCGAACTATCCGGAATGTGAGTTCGTTTCGTGGGATAAACCGGTCGAAGAACCATGTCCGGTATGTAGCAGTATGATGGTACAAAAGAAAATCAAGAACGGTGTGAAAGTAGAATGTACATCTTGTGGACATCATGAAACACGCATCGATCAGGAGCAAGAGGAGGAATGACCGTTGAAACGTGTAACGGTAATCGGCGCGGGACTTGCAGGTTCTGAAGCAGCATGGCAACTTGCAAAACGCGGCGTACAAGTAGATTTATATGAAATGCGGCCAGTCAAACAGACACCCGCGCACCATACAGACCAATTCGCAGAACTCGTCTGTTCGAACTCACTTCGGGCAAATCAGCTGACGAACGCAGTCGGTGTATTAAAGGAAGAAATGCGTCAGCTCGATTCCTTGATCATGAAGGCGGCAGACTTAGCGAGCGTCCCAGCAGGTGGAGCACTTGCTGTCGATCGGCATGACTTTGCAGGATACGTGACGGAAACGTTGAAAAACCATCCGAACGTTACAGTCCACCATGAAGAAATCGAAGCGATTCCAGATGGTCCGACGATCGTTGCGACGGGTCCGTTGACGAGTGCGGCATTATCGGAATCACTTAAACAATTCACAGGCGAAGATTACCTGTACTTCTTCGATGCAGCGGCACCGATTCTCGACGGGGATACAATCGATCGTGAGAAGGTGTACCTAAAATCGCGTTACGATAAAGGGGAAGCTGCCTACTTGAATTGCCCAATGACGGAAGAAGAATTCCAACTCTTCTATGACGAGCTAATCAATGCGGAAGTCGTTCCGTTGAAGGAATTCGAAAAAGAGATTTACTTCGAAGGATGCATGCCTTTTGAAGTACTCGCTTCTCGTGGTCCGAAAACGCTCTTATTCGGACCAATGAAGCCAGTCGGACTCGAAGATCCGAAAACAGGAAAACGACCATATGCTGTCGTTCAACTGCGTCAAGACAATTCAGCAGGGACACTGTTTAATCTCGTCGGCTTCCAGACACATTTAAAATGGGGCGAACAAAAGCGGATCATTCGTTTGATTCCAGGTCTTGAAAATGCAGAAATCGTCCGTTATGGTGTTATGCATCGGAACACGTTCGTCAACTCACCGAACTTGTTGAAACCGACTTATCAAACACGTACGCGTGACGACTTGTTCTTTGCTGGTCAAATGACAGGGGTCGAAGGATACGTCGAGTCAGCAGCATCCGGCTTGACTGCCGGAATCAATGCGGCGCGTCTTGTTAACGAGGCAGAACTGGTTACATTCCCGCAAGAGACGATGATGGGTGCAATGTCGCATTACATCACGACGACGGAGGGGAAAAATTTCCAGCCAATGAATGCCAACTTCGGTTTGGTTCCGGCACTTGTCGGTCACCCGGTTCGGATGAAAAAACCAGAGAAGTATGCGCTCTATGCAGAGCGAGCGCTTGAAGCGATCAAAGATTTCACGGATATGTGATTGTTGATGGGGAGAAAGGCGTGATTCAGCGCTCTTTCTCCCCATTTCTTAATTTGTCATAAAAGCGTGATAATTTCGTTAATTTTTCGGTTTTTGGTCTATTGTCAGACTACTTGGTCTGTGCTATGCTAAGGGCGATTCGAGAATGAAATGGTCAGAAGGGGGCGCATTCATGGGGATAGACACTGCTTTTGAGCGACTGCTAGAAGATTTCATGCGGTATGTTCATATTGAACGTCAATTATCTCCGAATACAGGTCGCTCTTATGATCAAACACTTCGACAATACGCCGCTTTTTGCCGCGATCATCAATTACGATCGATTGAATTGGCAAGTGCACGGCGTTATTTGTATGCTCTTTACGATCAGGAGCTGGCGCGAGCAACGATTGCGCAAAAAGTTTCCTGCCTCAAACAATTTGGTCGTTTTTTGACACGTGACACCGATGAACCTAATCCATTTGATGGATTAAAAGCACCAAAACGACAACAAGGACTTCCGACATTCCTTGTCCCAACGGAATATGAACGTTTCCTCGATGCATTTCGATCGAGTGATACGCTTGGTAACCGGAATGTCGCGTTAGTGGAACTTTTATATGCGACGGGTATGCGAGTCAGCGAGGTCGTTCAACTGGATCTTCGTGATCTCGCAACTGATCATTCCTACGTCCATGTGTATGGAAAAGGTGGGAAAGAGCGCATTGCGCCAATTGGAACCTTTGCGAAAGATGCATTAGAACTGTACTTACCATCACGAGATCCAGTTGCAGGTCATGAGCAAGCATTGTTCTTGTCTCATTCAGGACGTCGATTGACGACGGATGCGATTCGGAAAATCATGAAAAAAGGAGAACAACTCGTTGGGAAACATGTGACACCCCATGCGCTTCGTCATAGTTTCGCGACGGATTTGCTAGAAAGAGGAGCCGATTTGCGAGCGGTCCAGGAGCTACTTGGACATGCATCTCTTTCGACGACCGGTCAGTATACACACGTAACAACGGAACGATTACGACATGTTTATCAACAAGCACATCCTCGTGCCTAAGGGAGGAAACATTGATGTTTCATGCAACGACGATTTTTGCGATTCAACATAACGGACAATCCGCGATGAGTGGAGACGGACAGGTGACTTTCGGAAACCAAGTCATCATGAAGAAAAGTGCGAAAAAAGTACGGCGCCTCTATGGTGGCAAAGTCATTGCCGGATTTGCTGGAAGTGTCGCGGACGCGTTTACACTCTTTGAAAAATTCGAAGCGAAGCTTGAAATGTATAACGGGAACTTACAACGGGCAGCTGTTGAACTGGCGAAGGAATGGCGAGGCGATAAGATGTTGCGTCAACTAGAAGCACTCTTACTCGTCATGGATGGAACACATCTGTTACTTGTATCCGGAAACGGAGAAGTCATCGAACCGGATGACGGCATTCTTGCGATCGGTTCAGGTGGTAATTATGCGCTTGCTGCAGGTCGCGCGTTAGCTCGACACGCAAGTCATCTCACGGCAGAAGAAATCGCTCGTGCGGCGCTTGAGACGGCTGGAGAACTCTGTGTCTTTACGAACGATCAAATCATCTTAGAAACGATCGGAGGCAATGACCATGCATGAATTGACGCCAAGACAAATCGTCGAGAAGTTGAATGAACATGTCATCGGACAAGCTGATGCTAAACGTGCGGTGGCGATCGCTTTACGTAATCGATACCGTCGACAATTACTCGATGCATCGATGCGGGATGAAGTCACGCCAAAAAATATCCTGATGATCGGACCTACCGGTGTCGGAAAAACAGAGATTGCGCGACGTCTCGCGAAACTCGTCCGAGCGCCGTTCGTCAAAATCGAAGCGACGAAGTTCACGGAAGTAGGATATGTCGGTCGCGACGTAGAATCGATGGTACGAGATCTTGTGGAAGCGTCTCTACGTCTTGTCAAAGATGAGAAAAAAGAAGCGCTTAAAGATCGGGCGGAGGCAGTGGCGAACGAACGAATCGTTGATGCGTTGTCTGGCAAAAAAGCGTCATCTGGTCTCGGTGGTGGAACGAATCCGTTTGAGATGTTGTTCGGTGGGAACCAAAAGCAACAAGAGCCAGATACATCGGAAGCAACAGCTGATCGTTCGCTACTCCGTCAGCAATTGCTGACAGGTCAACTCGAAGATCGAATGATCGAGGTCGATGTTGAAGAACGTCAAGTTGATTTATTCTCCGGACAACAAGGCATGGAGGGGCTCGCAAATCTTCAGGATATGCTTGGACAAGTCATGCCGAAGAAAACGAAGAAGCGCCAGCTCACGGTTAAAGAAGCACGTCCGATTTTGACCGCAGAAGAAGCGGAACGATTGCTTGACTTAAATGAAGTTCATGACGAAGCGGTCCGCCGTGCAGAACAAATGGGCATCATTTTCGTTGATGAGATTGATAAGATTGCGACAAAGGGACATGATTCAGCAGGTGTTTCACGAGAAGGTGTTCAACGAGATATTTTGCCGATCGTTGAGGGATCGACGATCGTCACGAAATATGGACCAGTCAAGACGGATCATATCTTGTTTATCGCTGCCGGTGCATTCCATATGGCGAAACCGTCTGATCTAATTCCTGAACTCCAAGGTCGTTTCCCGATCCGTGTCGAACTCGACAGTTTGACGGAAGATGACTTTGTTAAAATTTTAACTGAACCGAATCAAGCATTACTCAAACAATATAAAGCATTACTAGGGGCAGAGCACGTTCATGTCACCTTTACAGAAGAGGCCATTCGTGAAATTGCACGGATTGCTGCACAGGTAAACGATGAGACGGATAATATCGGAGCGCGGCGCTTGTATACGATCATGGAGCGCGTACTTGAAGAATTATCCTTCGAAGCAGCAGACATGCCTGAAACGGATGTAACGATCACGCCACAATACGTGACGGATCGTGTTGGAAAAGTAGCAGATGATCGAGACTTAAGTCAGTTCATCTTATAAAGTGGAGGAAGAAAAAATGAATTTATTGGCGAAAACGCGGAAGCTGAATACGATGTTACAACAAGAAGCAAGCACACATGTTGATTTCAAGGTCATGGCTGATCGGCTCAGCGAAGTCATGGAATCGAACACATTCATCGTAAGTCGACGCGGTAAGTTACTAGGTATCGCAATTAAGCAACAAATCGAAAATGACCGGGTCCGTGGTTTCTTGGAAGAACGCCAATTCCCGGAAGATTACACGAAAAAATTATTTAACGTCACTGAAACGACAGCAAACATTGCCATCGATAGCGAACACACGGCATTCCCAGTCGACAACCGTGATACGTTCGAAACGTCGAAAACGACGATCGTACCAATCATCGGTGGTGGAGAACGCCTTGGTACGCTTGTCCTAGGCCGTATGGTAGAAGATTTCAACGAAGAAGATCTCGTGCTTGCAGAGTATGGGGCGACAGTCGTTGGGATGGAAATCCTTCGTGAGAAGGCTCATGAAGCGGAAGACAAGGCACGTAAGAAAGCAGTCGTTCAGATGGCGATCAATTCGTTATCTTATTCAGAACTCGAAGCAATCGAACATATCTTCGAAGAACTCGAGGGTAATGAAGGACTACTTGTCGCTTCAAAAATTGCCGATCGTGTTGGTATTACGCGTTCTGTTATCGTCAATGCACTTCGTAAACTCGAAAGTGCAGGAGTCATCGAGTCACGTTCGCTTGGTATGAAGGGAACGTATATTAAAATCTTAAATGATAACTTCCTATATGAATTAGAGCGAATTAAATCAAACTAAAAATAGAAAATGGATATTAATAAATAAGAGACCTAGTAAAGTACTAGGTCTCTTTTGTTTGACTAGGTATTATTTATCATTTTTATAAGAAAAGGGAATAAAAAACAGAATATTAGCATCTCATTACCCTATTTTTCAAAAAACTTCTTTTCAAACATTGACCTATTTGTTTCAATTATTTCAGATGTGTTACTAATGACTTAATATTTGTCGCAAATTCGAATACTAGTTCCATGAGTGGAGGAAAGAACATGAATTGGTTAGGGTCTGACTACAGTTTGATGACGCAAGCCGTCAATCGAACGGTCATGGCACAAGAAGTTATTGCTAAAAATATCGCGAATGTCGATACACCGGGTTATAAGGCGAAGCGAGTGGCGTTTGGAGATGTTCTCGATTCAGAGATGAAGATGAGCCTGAAACGTCATGCAACAATCGGAACGACCGGTAGTATCGTCGATCGACCAAATACGATGCGTAATGATGGAAACGGTGTCGATATCGATCTTGAGATGTCTGAATTATCACGCAATCAAATTGAGTATGAGGCGCTCGTGGAGCAATTAAATCGTAAGTTCTCGGGTATCCAGTCTGTCATCCGGGGAGGAAAATAATCGATGAGTATGTTCAATGGCTTTCATACATCTGCGTCTGGGCTTACTGCCCAGCGTTTACGACTGGATACTGTCTCAGCAAACATCGCCAATGCTCAAACGACACGTGGTGAGCTTGTCAACGGTCAATGGCAACCCTATGCAAGGAAACTTGCTGTTTTAAAAGAAACTGCTAATGGGGTCACGGTCAGCGAATTGAAGAAAGATCCTGAACCATTCAAATTAGAATATAATCCGACGCATCCAGATGCGGATGAACTTGGATACGTCAAGATGCCGAATGTCGATCTATTGAAAGAAATGGTCGACATGATGGGAGCGACACGTTCTTACGAAGCGAACGTAACGGCCTTAAATGCAACAAAAGCGATGCTCGTCAAAGCGATGGAGATCGGTAAATAAATAGAGGAGATGACGGGATGGCAATTCAACCTATTCAAAACATGCAAATGGTCTTACCCACTCAGACAATCGCGAAGACGACACCAAGTGATTTCAGTGAGGTGCTCAGCGAGGCGATGAACGGACTGAATGCAACACAGCAAGCCTCATCTCAAGCGCGTGTCGACCTAGCGACAGGGAAGACGACGGATCTACATAACATCATGATTAAAACAGAAGAGGCATCGCTTTCTATGCAACTCGCCCTTGAAGTCCGAAACAAAGGCATCGAAGCATACCAAGAAATGATGCGTATGCAACTGTGACTGTTAAGGAAAGCGTGGGAGATGTTGAATGAACGAACGAATAAAAGCTCGATTCGGAGCTATGAATACGACATGGAAAGAGTGGTCACTTGCGAAAAAAGCGATGATTCTTGGAAGCATCGTCGTCGTTTTAGCAGCGTTGATTGTCGCCACTATCTGGTTATCTAAACCAACGATGACGCCACTTTATTCGAAATTGTCACCTCAAGAGGCAGGGCAAGTAACAGAAAAGCTAAATGAGGATGGAATCGCGTCGGAAGTCGTCAGCTCAGCAAACGGTGTGACGATTCTCGTTCCGGAAGCAAACGTGGAAAACTTGAAAGTCGAATTAGCAACGGCAGGTATTCCGAAGTCTGGTCAGATTGATTATTCCTTCTTTAGTGAGAATGCTGGATTTGGTACGACAGATAAAGAAATGAATATTCTTGAACGCGATACGATGCAGACAGAACTTGAAAACTTGATTACACAAGTTAACGGAATCGAGTCTGCAAAAGTCATGATTACTCTTCCAGAAAAGAGCGTCTTTCTCTCCGATGAAAAAGAATCTTCAACGGTTTCTGTCGTCTTGACTTCTAGTGCGGGTAGTAATCTGAACAATCAAACAGTCCAAGGTCTTTACCATCTGATTGCAAAGAGTATCCCGAACTTAAAAGAAGAAAATATTACGATCATGGATCAGTACTTTACGTACTACGAGCCAGGTAACGCTACGCAAACAGCGGGCGGGACAGATCCGATGGCGCTGAAAAAAACGACGGAAAACGATTTACGTAAACAGATTCAACAAATGTTGTCTGTCGTTCTCGGTCCACAAAAAGCACTCGTTTCGGTTACGGCAGATGTCGATGTCACGAAACGTCAGGAAGAACAAAAGCTTGTTGAACCAGTAGATCCCGATAAAATCGAAGGGATTGTCACATCGGCAGAAAAAGTAGCAGAGGCGTATACAGGGTCTGCGAATGCCGGAACAGCAGGTACGGGACAAAATGAGACGACGAACTTCCCAGCAGGTACTGGAACGACCGGTGATACGAGTGAGAAGACGCACGACATCATCAACTATGAAGTCAATCGCATCACGAAACAGATTACAGGTGCTCCTTATGAAATTCGGGATTTAGGAATTCAAATCATCGTCGAGCCGCCAAAAGGTCAAAATCAAATCGATCCGCAATTACAGACGGATTTACAAACGATGATGTATTCCATCATCCGGACGTCGTTAACGAAGACGGATGCGAAAACGACGCTGACGGATGCAGAACTTGCTAATAAAGTCGTTGTCATGTCTCGACCGTTCGCTAAAACAACGACGGCGACGAAAACGACGACAATGACACCGATGTGGGTATGGTTCGCGCTTGGTGGTGCAGCAATCCTCGTCATTGGAGCAGTCATTCTCCTCATGCGTCGACGGAGAGCGAATGAAATCGAAGAACTTGAGGAATGGACGCCGATCGAAACCGAAATTCCTGAACTCTCAACAGAAGATACAAGCGATGGTGCGGTCAAACGCAAACAGCTTGAGAAACTCGCCGCGTCTAATCCGGATGAGTTCGCAAAATTATTACGTACTTGGTTAGCGGAGGATTGATGAGATGAAGAAGCTAGAAATGAACAGTCGTGAAAAGGCTGCGATTCTCATGATTTCGTTAGGTCCTGAAGTCGCTGCCAGTGTATATAAACATTTATCGGAAGAAGAGATGGAATGGTTAACCCTTCAAATCTCTAGCATGAAACGGATTGATCCAGAAGAGAAGTTAGTCGTCCTTGATGAGTTTCATGAACTAGCGATGGCGCAGAACTATATCACGCAAGGTGGAATCGGATTTGCTAAATCTGTCCTTGAAAAAGCACTTGGCGAAGAAAAAGCGATGGAACTCATCTATCGCCTGACGTCGACGTTACAAGTCCGTCCGTTTGAGTTTGCACGCAAGGCAGATCCGAAACAGCTTCTGAACTTCATTCAAAATGAACATCCACAAACGATCGCACTTGTTCTTGCTCATCTCGATCCTGCAAAATCAGGTCAGATTCTCTCGGAGCTCCCGGCAGAAGCACAGTCCGATGTAGCAAGACGGATTGCGACGATGGACCGGATGAATCCGGAAATCATCAGCGAGGTAGAACAAATTCTTGAACGGAATCTATCACAAGCAGGGATGCAAGATTTTGCTCAATCGGGAGGCATCGAGGCTGTCGTTCAAGTATTAAATGGCGTCGACCGCACAACGGAACGAACGATTCTCGATACGCTCGAGATTCAGGATCCAGAACTTGCGGAAGAAATCAAAAAACGGATGTTCGTCTTCGAAGACATCGTCACACTCGATGCTCGGGCGATACAGCGAATCATTCGCGAAGTCTCAAACGAGGATTTACTATTGGCACTCAAAGTATCGTCAGACGATGTCAAAGACATGGTCTATCGCAACATGTCACAACGGATGGTCGAGTCGTTCAAAGAGGACATGGAATTCATGGGTCCTGTGCGTCTCCGAGACGTCGAAGAAGCTCAAAGTCGAATCGTCGGAATCATCCGCCGCTTAGAGGACATGGGTGAGATCGTCGTTGCTCGTGGTGGAGGAGATGATATTGTTGTCTAACGTCATCAAAAGACAAGCAGTAATTGAACGACAGGAGCGAACGCTCGTGCAGGTTCGGACTAGTCAGGAAGAGCCTACGATCGTTCCAGATACATTCTACGAAGAGAAGATGGCAGAAGGACACGCTGAGTTAGAGCGCCTTAGACAGGCGATGCTCCTAGATTTCGAACAGCGTCAACAGCAGTTCGAGCAAGAACGCCTTCAAGCGTTAGAAGAAGCACGTCAACAAGGGTATCAAGCTGGATTTGAAACAGGACATGCGGAAGGACAAGCAACGTTTGAAGAGCGGATTGCCAAAACGAATTCGTTTGCTGATCGCCTAGAAGAGCAGAGTCAAGAACGATTGATGCGACTAGAACATGAATTATGTGTCCTCGGACTCCAAGTGACACATCAATTTTTAGAACAGTTACATGATGAAGAGGAAGAAGCGTTATACCAATTGTTACATCAATTGATCATTCAGTTCCGCGATCGTGAAAAAATCATCATCTATGCGTCACCGGCGGATTTTGAACGGGTCGTGTTACTTGAAGAACGACTACAAGGCGTTCTAGGTGCCAACGCAACGATTCAATTGCGATTTGATCCAGCGTTAAAGGCACGCGATTATCGGATTGATTCGGAGAATGGAGCGATCACTGGCGGTTTAACCAGTGGCTTTGAAGCATTGCAAACCAAAATCAATGAGGTTTTACATCATGTTTAATCTCAATGCGATGCAGGCCGCGGTTCGAGAAATTCGCTCAGAAGAACTTGTACAGCACTCTGGTAAGGTCGTCCAAGTGATCGGGTTGATGATCGAATCGCGAGGACCGACAGCAGTGGCAATCGGTGAGCGGTGTTTAATCCAAATCCAACAACGTCAGACAATCGAAGCAGAAGTCGTCGGATTTAGAGAAGGGCATGTCCTACTCATGCCATACGGTGAAACGACATCGATTGCTCCAGGCTCGATTGTTCTTGCGACAGGAAAACCACTCCACGTTCCAGTAGGGAACGAACTGATTGGTAAGGTGCTTGATGGTCTAGGAAGACCACTAGATGGTGAGTCATTAGAAAATTTACGCACGACATCGATCGTTCGTAAACCACCTAGTCCACTCGAACGTCCTCGCATCAGTGATGTTCTCTCGACTGGCATTCGTGCCATTGATGGACTGTTGACAGTCGGTCAAGGACAACGTGTGGGTTTGTTCGCAGGATCAGGTGTCGGAAAATCGACATTACTCGGGATGATCGCGAAACGATCGACAGCAGACATCAATGTCATCGCTTTGATTGGTGAACGAGGACGTGAAGTCAAGGAATTTGTAGAGGCAGAACTTGGTGAAGAGGGGATGAAACGATCTATTTTAGTCGTAGCAACGAGCGATCAACCTCCACTTGTTCGTCTAAAAGGTGCCTATACGGCAACGGCAATCGCTGAATATTTTCGAGATCAAGGGAAAAATGTGGTCTTGATGATGGACTCAGTTACTCGTTTTGCGATGGCACAGCGGGAAATCGGTCTTGCAACAGGTGAACCCCCTGCGTCGAAAGGATATACACCAAGCGTATTCGCTCTGCTTCCTCAGCTACTTGAACGGAGCGGGAAAACACAAGACGGTTCGATTACTGCTTTCTACACAGTCCTCGTCGATGGAGACGACATGAATGAACCAATCGCCGACGCCGTACGAGGGATCTTAGACGGTCACTTCGTTCTGGATCGTAACCTTGCGAACAAAGGGCAGTTCCCAGCGATTCATGTCTTACGGTCCATCAGCCGTGTCATGAATCAAATTACGACATCTGAACAAAAGACCGCTGCTGTCGCATTTCGACAATTGTTATCGACGTATCTCGATTCGGAGGACTTAATCAATATCGGAGCATACAAAACAGGAACGAACCCGGAAATTGACCGTGCCGTCGATACGTATCCGGAGCTGATTCGTTTCTTGAAACAACAAATTCATGAAGACAGTGATTTCGAAGCGGCTTGTCATCAACTCATGGCAACGATTCAGTAAGGAGGACGAATGATGAAGACGATCTATGAACGAATCATTCCTTTAGCTGAAGCGGAGAAGGATCGCGTCGCTAAAGAACTGAGCCTTCATAAAAAGCAATATGAGCTTGAAGTCGAAAAATTATATCATCTGCTCGTTCGATATGAGTCCTTTCTGAAGGCACAAGATGAGATTGGCGTCGTGGAACTGACGTCTTCGCAATATCGAGAACGCGCTCGGGATGTCGTGAAGCAGGAAATCGAACGACAGCAATTGTACGTGACACAATCGAAAAATCGTTACGAACGTACACAAGAAGCACTCGAACGAGCGTTAATCGAAGAGAAGAAATTTAGTCGTCTCCAAGAGAATCATTCAGTCGAAACGAAACGAATCGAAGCATTGACGGAACAAAATCAATTAGATGAACTGGCATTGTTACAGTTTGGAAGAGGACGGATGATATGAGTGAAAATAAAACATCAAAAGGGTGGATTTTACCTTTATTGGTCATTCCTTTGATTTTAATCTTGTTGACGGCTTATTTCGTATTGAATTATGCGAATGGACGTCCACTACTATCCTTACCGTTCGCAACCGAAAAAACGACTACGAATCAGGCGAATCCATCAGCAGAACTCGAACGTCGTCTGAAAGTAGCGAATCAAGAGATCAAAAAATTACGCAATCAAAGTAAGGAACAATCGGATACCTTAAAAGCGAAAGAGCAGGAAGTTGAACGTTTGATTGCTGAGAGGGATCAGTTAAAACAGACACCTGCGCAAACAACGGATCAAACAAAAACGACGAAGAAAAAAACAGCATCCGTGACGGATGTATATGCTGAAATGGCACCAAAGGATGCTGCGCTGATTTTAAATGAACTCAGTCCGACCGAAGTCGTACCAATCATCGAGGACATCGATGCGGAACAACAGGCGGCGATCATTGCCAAGATGGATGCTAAGAAAGCAGCCGCCTTGACACAGTTACTCGCGACGAAGTAAGGAGGGAAGCCTGATGAACATGACGGAAGTAACACAACCATCCTTCCCGACCTTAAATACAGGATCAGGAAAAAAAGGAGAGATGACTACGGTTGGTGGTCAATTCGCCTCATTACTTGATTATCTGACAAAACTGCCGACGGCGTTACCGTCATCAGTCTCAGCGGATGCGATGACACTCGAGCCGGAAACGGAGACGCAACCCTTACCGGACTGGATGCAACAACTTGTAGACCAGCCGGATGAGATTCTCTCCTTACTGAAACAACCAGAAGTAGAGGCGTTAAAACAAGACCCAAAGAAAATGGAGCAACTTCTAGCGTTCGTCAAACAATTGCTCGAAGGAAATATGGAGCAGGCGAAAGGTCAGTTCGATCAATTGCCACCATCACTTCAACAGTTCGTCTTGCAGACAATGACGAATGATACGATCAAAGTAAAAGATTATGACACGAACATGTTAAAGCAGTCGCCAGTTTCAACAATGGACGGAGTGGTTTCTGCGATGCCAGTGAAACAGACACTCCCGCAAACTGGTTCTGTTGTCGAAACGATCAAGCCGGACACTGTAGCTGTAGCCGAGCAGGCAAAAGGAAAAACACCGCTTCCGTTAGCATTCGCTTCACTCATGCGAAAAGCGACCATGCCCGTCGATCCAGAAGGAAAAGCCGCACCGCCTCCGATGAGTATGCCGATTTACAGAGGCACTCCGTTGCAAACGATTCGTCCAGTGCCGCTACCTGTCCCAGAACAGATTCAACAACGGATTGAAGCCGCACTGCAGCAAGCACCATTCATAAAAGGTGCGGATGGGTCCACACGATTGTCGATTCGCCTGTACCCAGAGCAACTTGGTGAGGTTGTCGTTCAACTCGATCGTAAAGAAGGGGCATTGACTGTCAAACTATTTGCGAGCACCGAGCAAGCAAAACAATCAATCGAGCAACAACTTGGGAAATTACAAACCGTCTTGCATCAACAGACACCAGTCGTAAAGATCGAGACGGGGATGATTGCTTCGAGTGCGCGGGAGTTCCAACAATCTTTCACACGTGATCAGCAGGAGCATGAGTCACCGTATCAAGAGACACCCGTTCCAGTAGACGAAGAAGAGGAGGAAGACGATGACTGACGCAATCAAAACGGATAGTAGTTCATACCAGCTTCCTGAAAAATCACAGGTACCGACGAATAAAGCGATGGATAAGGATATGTTCATGAAAATTCTGATTGCCCAGCTTTCGAATCAGGATCCAACAGCACCGATGGAAGACAAGGATTTCATCGCTCAAATGGCCCAGTTTTCTTCGCTGGAACAGATGCAAGCAATCGGGAAGACGATGGATACGATGGTCTTGAACCAACATGCAACAGCATTGCTGTCCTACAGCAATCTGATTGGTAAAAAAGTCAGTTATGAAGCGGAGTCGAAGACGACGGATGCTTCAGGTGCTGAGCAGACGACCACCGTCGAAGAGACAGCCAGTGTCGTTAGTGTAAAACGGGATGGGCTGGATATCATGGCCGAACTATCGAACGGAAAACAGATCAGTGTTTACGAGTTGACGCAGATTCAATCAAAGGAGGAAAAATAATGTTACGTTCAATGTATTCAGGAATCAGTGGGCTTAAGAACTTCCAGACAAAACTGGATGTCGTCGGGAATAACATCGCGAACGTCAACACGTTCGGTTATAAAAAAGGACGGGTGACGTTTAAAGACCTCGTCAGTCAATCGGTCGGCTCATCATCTGGTGCAGGCGGCAATGTCGGTGGGACGAACCCGAAACAGGTCGGTCTTGGAGCATCGATGTCAACAGTCGATAATGTGTATAACCAAGGTGCGCTTCAGAATACAGGTCGCGTCCTCGATGTCGGGATCTCTGGGGAAGGATTCTTCCAGGTCGTCACGGCGGAAGGGATTCGTTATACCCGTTCAGGTAACTTCTATACGGATCTTGATGGAAACTTAGTTACAGGTGACGGAAACTACTTAATCGGTACCGGGACACAAGCAGCTGCAAACGGTACTCCGCCAGTACCACTCCCGGAAGCAGGTGGTGCAGGATTCCAAAAACTAAAAGTACCAACGGATGCACGTAACTTATCGATTGGTAAAGACGGTCTCGTCACTTACGTCGATACGACGGGAGCATTGCAAAACGTCGGTTATATCACGATCGCGAACTTTGCTAACCCGGGTGGTCTAGAAAAATCAGGTGTCAACGTATTCGCCGCATCACAGAACTCAGGTCCACCGGTACTCGGAACACCGAGCTTGAACGGAATGGGACAGTTGACGTCGGGAACGCTTGAGATGTCGAACGTCGACTTATCAGAAGAATTCACGGAGATGATCATTGCTCAACGTGGTTTCCAGGCGAATACACGAATCATCACGACATCGGACCAGGTTCTTGAGGAACTGGTCAATTTGAAACGATGATCACGTTAACGACGTTACGTAACGCACCACTCGTACTGAACGCCGTGTTGATCGAATCCGTCCGTTCTACACCGGATACGACGATTCAACTCATCGGAGGACAGATTTATGTCGTGAAGGAATCAATGGAAGAGGTCAAAGCAATCGCAATCGCTTTTTATCAACAAATCGGATTAGCGGGCTTGAACAGTGTAAGGAGGCTCGAAGATGGCCGAGGAAAAGAAGAAGAGTAAACTGAAAATCCCCTTGATCATGATCATTGTTGCAGCATTGATGATCGGGGCAGGATACATGATCATGAATTATTTTTTAGCAAATGACACGACGGAAGCAAAAGTTGAACAACCGACAGGTGAAGAACTTGATGCACGAAGTCTGCAAACGGACGACTTGACAACGAACATCGCTGACGAACGTTTCTTAAATGTCCAGTTCACGATCGTCACCGATGATCAAGCAACGCGTGACGATTTAGAATTACGAAAGTTTCAAATCAATAACATCATCTTGGGTGACCTTTCGGCTATGAAAAAGTCGGACTTAGACTCAAAAGCGGATATGGAGAAGCTTGAAGAGCGGTTACGGATGCAATTCAAAAAGCTCATCCAAGAAGGCGATGTCCAGCGTGTCTACACGACGAAAAAAATCATCCAGTGAGGTGGCAGCATGAGCGAAGTATTATCCCAACATGAAATCGATGCCTTGCTATCAGCCATTTCAAGCGGAGATATGGAAGTCGAGGAAATCCGAAGTCAAGAGGAGCAGCGTCGAGTCAAGGTCTATGACTTTAAACGAGCACTCCGTTTCTCAAAAGATCAATTACGGAATTTGACGCGTATTCATGAACAGTTCGCCCGAGTCTTGACGACACATTTTTCTGCACAACTTCGGACATATGTTCAGTTCACGGTTAATACGGTCGAACAACTTCCGTATGATGAATTCATTCATTCCATTCCGAACATGACGTTGATCAATCTAGTCAATCTTCATCCGCTCGATGGAAAAGTCTTATTTGAAGTCAATCCGAACATCGCCTATGCGATGCTCGATCGTTTACTTGGGGGACCAGGTGAAGGAATGAACAAGATCGAGAATTTGACGGAAATCGAGACACGTATACTAACACAACTGTTCAAGCGTGCCTTCGTTCAATACGGGGCGGCTTGGGAGTCGGTAACAGAAGTCGAAGCGGAATACGATGATTTGGAAATCAATCCGCAGTTTCTGCAACTGGTCTCTCCAAATGAGACAGTCATTCTCGTCTCGATTTACGTAACGGTCGGAGAAGTGAGCGGTACGTTGAATGTCTGCTTGCCGTTCGTGACCCTTGAATCCGTTCTTCCGAAATTATCAAGTCATTATTGGATGCAACAAGAAAAGCGAACGACAGCAGATAATCAAGAGTCTGAACACATGCAAACGCAGTTGATGAGTTCCGTCGTCGATTTAAAAGCAGTGCTCGGCCAAACAGAGCTTTCGTTTGGTGAATTGTTACACCTCGAAGTAGGCGATTGTTTATCCCTGAAGACACGAGCCTCGGATGCCGTCGATGTATTCGTCGACGACCGGAAGATGTTCAAGGCGCGACCGGGATTAAACGGGAAACACCTCGCTTTGCAAGTCTTACAACGAATTGAGGAGGAATAACATGAGCGATATGCTTTCGCAAGATGAAATCGATGCGTTATTACGCGGAACGCCATCCACCGATGAACCGCAAGAGCCAGACGTAAAGGAAATACTAGATGACATGGAGATTGATGCATTAGGGGAGGTCGGAAATATCTCACTTGGTAATTCGGCAACGGCCTTATCGGCATTGTTGAATCAAAAAGTAGAGATTACGACACCGCACGTCCGAATGATCTCCATGGAAGAATTACGCAGTCGTTATCCGATCCCGCACGTCGCGCTACGTGTCGGTTATACGGAAGGATTCAAAGGAGAAAACGTCCTGATCCTGACACAGCGAGATGCTTCCGTCATCGCGAACCTGATGATGGGAGGCGATGGCGTCATCGACGAGTCACTGGAGATGGACCCGATTGCTCTATCTGCCGTACAGGAAGCGATGAACCAGATGATGGGAGCAGCTGCTACCTCGATGTCGACTGTATTCTCGATGCGAATCGATATTTCGCCGCCAGCAGTTGAAATCTTCGACTTTTCTCAAGATAAGAGTATCGTCGATAGCTTTTCTCTTTGGGAGAACATGGTCATCATCGAGTTTGATCTTAAGATTGGCACGATGATCGATTCAAAAATCGTTCAATTAGCACCACTGGACTTCTCGAAACAATTGATTCAAAAACTCTTTAGCGCGAGTACGACTCAACAAGCAGAGCCTGCACCACAAGTAACGGAGCAAGCACAACCATCACCATCACCACCATCGGCACCAGCAATGGCACAACAAACTACAGTTGCATCACCTGAACCGAAAGCAACGCCAGTCGGTGTCAGTCCGGTTCAATTCAGCCAATTAGGTGAGATGGAAGTAGAGGGTACGCCAGGAAATATTGGGATGTTATATGACGTTCCGTTGAACGTCACGGTTGAGTTAGGACGGACACGTCGCTCCGTTCGTGACATATTGGAATTGACACAAGGTTCCGTGATTGAGCTGGATAAACTGGCAGGAGAACCGGTTGACGTTCTCGTCAACAATACATTGATCGCAACAGGTGAAGTGGTCGTCATCGAAGAAAACTTCGGTGTACGCATTACAGAAATCGTAAATACAAAAGAACGTCTTCGGATGTTCTAAGGAGGAACTAATATGAGTGCAAAAGTATTAATCGTAGACGACGCCGCTTTCATGCGGATGATGATCAAGGAAATCTTATCGAAGAACGGCTATGATGTCGTCGGTGAAGCAGAAAACGGACGCGAAGCGGTCTCTAAGTACAAGGAATTGACACCGGACCTCGTCACGCTAGACATTACGATGCCTGAAATGGACGGAATCTCTGCGCTTAAAGAAATCAAAGCATTTAACCCTGCCGCTAAAGTCATCATGTGTTCAGCGATGGGGCAACAGTCGATGGTCATCGATGCGATTCAAGCAGGTGCAAAAGATTTCATCGTTAAACCGTTCCAAGCGGATCGTGTGCTTGAAGCGGTCTCGAAAACTGTCTCGTCATGAAAAAAGTGACTTTGCTGATTTGTCTCCTGTTTCTGCTTGCGCTTCCTGTGCAAGCGGAAACAGTCGAAGAAAAATTGAATCCAACTCAGAGCGATACACCAACGACTCAGCAAGTCGATGAGAGTCCTTCCATGGCGTTGACTATCTTCAAAGGAGTCGTCGTTCTCGTCGTTTTGATCGGCGGATTCATCCTTGTGACACGATTCATTCATGAACGGACACGAGGTGTGAGACATTCTGGTCGATTGACTCACCTAGGTGGTGTACCACTAGGAAAGGATCGATCCGTCCAGTTAGTGAAGGTGCAGGACAGGATTTATGTCGTAGGTGTTGGAGAGAACGTACAGTTGTTAGATACACTTGATGATTTAGAGGGATATGAGCCGATGGATCTTGAAGAGTCTTCATCTAAAACGGGATCTTCACCGTTTCTTGAGACGTTCAAACAACAACTCGAACAATTGCAAAAGAATCGAGGACGCTCATGAACACGATTGAAAATCTAATCTCACTTGATACTCCTTCAGGAACGGCGACATCGATCAAACTACTCGTATTGCTGACATTATTGTCGTTAGCCCCTTCATTACTGATCTTGATGACTTGTTTTACGCGTGTCGTCGTCGTGTTGTCTTTTGTCCGTTCTGCCCTTGGAACACAACAAACGCCGCCGAACCAGCTACTCGTTGGACTGGCACTGTTCATCACGCTGTTCGTCATGTCACCCGTTTTATCAGAATTGAACACGACAGCCTTGAAACCGTATATGGCAGATAAAATCAGTCAAGATGAGGCATTTGATAAAGCTGGGGATACGATGAAGCGATTCATGTCAAAACACACGCGAACGAATGATTTAGAGTTGTTCTTAAAATACGGCAATTATGAAAAACCGAAAAAGATTGAAGATATCCCACTCGTCGCACTCGTTCCAGCATATGCGATTAGTGAATTGAAGACGGCTTTTCAAATCGGATTCATGATCTTCATTCCATTCCTTGTCATTGATATGGTCGTCTCGAGTGTCTTGATGTCGATGGGGATGATGATGTTACCGCCGGTCATGATTGCCTTACCGTTTAAACTTTTGTTATTTATTTTAGTCGATGGCTGGCACCTGATCGTTGAATCACTGCTCGTCAGTATGCGTTAGGGGGAGAGAAGATGACTCAAGAAATGATTATTCAGTTGGCAAGCTCTGCTGTCTGGACATTACTAAAAGTATCAGCTCCCTTATTACTGGTCTCGCTCGTCGTCGGTCTGCTCGTCAGTATTTTGCAGGCGACGACACAGATTCAGGAACAGACGCTATCGTTCGTTCCAAAGATCGTTGCCGTATTTTTAGCACTCGTTTTTTTCGGACCATGGATCATGCAGGAATTACAGACCTTTACGATTGACTTATTTAAGCAAATCGCTGAGGTTTCCCGCAAATGACGTTATTATCTTTCCTGAGTGTTTTTTTGCTCGTCTTTGGACGAATCGTCGGTTTTCTTGTCGCGGCTCCATTGTTTTCCTCAAAGCAATTACCAGCGCAACATAAATTAGCGCTTGCGGCCGGTCTTGCTTACTTTGCGAGTTACGCTGTAAAGACAGACGTTCGAGTAGAAGACTTCGATTTTTTCTTTCGGATGGGAACGGAAGTTTTAGTGGGTCTAGCGCTTGGTTTACTTGCTAGTTTTTTATTGTATGCGCCACAAATTGCTGGTTCGATCATCGATTTGCAGATGGGTCTCGCGATGGCTTCCGCTTATGACCCGATGTTTGGTGGACAGTCACCGATCGTCGGACGATTTTATTACATGTTGACGTTACTTGTTCTACTCGCTTCTGATATGCATTTAATCCTGCTTGACGGAATCTACACGAGTTTTCAAATCTTTCCGCCGGGCAGTCTGCTTGCGGTATCGGGCGACGCTGGGATGAGTCTTGTCATTCGGGTCGTTGGGCTTGCCATGTTAACTGCGTTACAAATGGCGATGCCACTTGTCGTTTCCCTTTTTTTAGTGGATCTCGCACTCGGTTTCTTAGCGAAGACGGCACCTCAGTTCAACATTTTTGCAATTGGTTTTTCCGTCAAACTGCTGATGGGATATGTGATTCTATTTTTATTAGCAGGTGCAACGATCACAGGAATCGGTCGATTCGTTCCGTTGTTGCAGGATGTACTTGCAGATGCCATTCGATTACTAGGAGGTTGAGGACATGCATTCATATCGATTACGCCTTGATCTTCAGTATTTCGCTGGTGAAAAGACGGAAAAGGCGACACCTCGAAAGCGGGATGACTCCCGTAAGAAGGGACAAGTCGCAAAATCAGCAGATTTAACAAGCAGTTTCATGTTGTTCGCCATGTTTCTCGTCCTCTATTTTTTTGGTCCGTTTCTAGGACGGCGTTTCGTTCTCGTCCTGCAAGATGGTCTTAGTGCTAGTCAAGTCCTGCAAGCGGTTGAAGAAGGACGAGTTGAACAGATTCTCATCGAGATGCTGATGCAAATGGGGATTTTAGTCGCACCTTTCTTTTTAACAGCGGTCGTGATTGGTATTCTCGGAAACTTCGTCCAAATCGGTGTGCTCTTAAGCGGTGAGGCGATTCAGCCGAAACTGGACCGGATCAATCCGCTTCAAGGCGTCAAACGGATTGTGAGCGTCAAAGCACTCGTCGAGTTTTTGAAATCGGTCTTTAAACTGCTGGTGATCGGTGTAACAAGTGGAACAGTCTTATGGAACAACAAGGTCGAGATTTCGAGATTGACCTCTGAACCGATTGGCGATGCGTTAGCTATCATTGGTCATTTAACATTTTTACTCGGTTTATCGGTCAGTATCGCCTTGATTGCATTAGCCATTCTTGATTTTGCCTATCAGAAATTTGATTTCGAGAAGTCGATCCGAATGAGTAAGCAGGATTTAAAGGATGAGCATAAAAACACAGAGGGTGACCCTCAAATCAAAGGAAAGATTAAACAACAACAACGGGAGATGGCGATGCGGCGGATGATGCAAGAAATACCAAATGCCGACGTCGTTATCACGAACCCGACCCATTATGCGGTAGCAATCCAATACGATGACGGTAAACATATGGCACCGATCGTCGTTGCGAAAGGCGTAGATGCTGTCGCGTTCCGGATTCGGGAGAAGGCGACAGCAGCTGAGGTCCCGATTGTTGAAAACCGTCCGCTCGCGCGGGCGTTGTTCGCTCAATCAGAAATTGGTATGGCAGTGGATGAAACGTTCTATCAGGCGCTCGCTGAAACACTCGCCTTTGTCTATCAACTGAAACAAGCAAAATGAAAGGATGAAGCATCATGAGTATATCAACAAGAGATTTAACGGTCCTGCTAGGCGTCATCATGATCGTCTTCATGCTCGTCATTCCACTGCCCGCTATCATGCTCGACTTTTTAATCATCATCAATATTCTCATTGCCTTGATGGTATTACTCGTTGCGATGAATGCCAAAGAGGCACTAGAGTTTTCTGTCTTTCCGACATTGTTATTGATCGTTACCTTGTTTCGTCTTGCGCTTAACGTCTCGACGACACGGGCAATCCTGTCAAACGGAAACGGTGGCGAAGTCATCGAGGCTTTCGGTAACTTCGTGGTCGGCGGTAAGCCGCTCGTCGGCTTCGTCGTCTTCTTGATTCTCGTCTTAATCCAGTTCCTCGTCATCACGAAGGGTTCGGAACGGGTCTCGGAAGTGTCGGCACGTTTTACGCTTGATGCGATGCCAGGGAAACAGATGGCGATCGATGCCGATTTGAATTCCGGTATGATCGATGAATTACAAGCTCGGACCCGCCGCCAAAAAATCCAGTCTGAAGCAGACTTTTACGGTGCGATGGATGGTGCCTCGAAGTTCGTTAAAGGAGATGCGATCGCCGGGATCATCATCGTCATCATCAACTTAATCTTCGGAATGATCATCGGTGTCGTTCAGCAAGGTTTACCGATGGCAGATTCAGTCGAACTGTACACGTTACTGACGGTCGGAGACGGTCTTGTCAGTCAAATCCCAGCCCTTTTAATTTCGGTGGCGACCGGGATCATCGTCACGCGCTCGACTTCAGACGGAAACCTCGGTGAGGATGTCATCGGTCAATTGGCACGGACACCTTTACTTGTCGGAATCGCAGCTGGGGCGATCTTCTTTCTCGGATTGTTCACGGCGATTCCCGACTACGTCACGATGCCGATTGCAGCCCTGTTCGGCTTCTTCGCTTGGCGGATGAAGCAGACGACGAAGACGATGCAAGAAGAAGTTGCGGTCGAAGAAGCACCGAGTGAAAACTTACGATCAAGCGAATCAGTCATTTCCTTACTCAATGTCGATACGATTGAATTCGAATTCGGTTACGGATTGATTCCACTCGCTGATGAAGCCCAAGGCGGCGATTTACTCGATCGTGTCGTCATGATTCGTCGGCAGCTAGCGCTTGAACTTGGATTCGTTCTACCGACCGTTCGGATTCGCGATCATCTGCAGTTATCCCCGAACCAGTATCGAATCAAGATTCGCGGAAGTGAGATGGCAAGTGGTGAGCTTTTACTGGATCATTACTTAGCGATGAGCCCAGGTGTCGATGATCCAGAAATTCGAGGTATCGAAACGGTCGAACCAGCCTTTGGTATGCCAGCACTCTGGATTGATGAACAGACACGTAGTCGAGCAGAGATGTCAGGGTATACGGTCGTTGATCCACCATCTGTCGTCGCGACACATTTGACGGAGCTCTTGAAGAAACATGCCGCTGAATTACTCGGACGAGAAGAGACGAAACAATTGGTCGACCATTTGAAGGAATCGCATCCGATTCTAGTCGAAGAAGTCACACCACAGCTGTTATCGATCGGTGAACTTCAAAAAGTATTCGTTCAATTACTAAAAGAAAAAGTCTCGATTCGAAATCTACCATTGATTTTCGAAACGCTCGCAGACTATGCAGCTGTGACGAAAGACAGCGAATTGCTCGCGGAATATGTTCGTCAATCCTTATCGCGTCAAATTACGGAACAGGTCATGCAAGGAGATGTCTTGCACGTCGTGACGATCTCAAGTGAGATGGAACTGGATATCCAGTCGGCCATCCAAAAGACTGAGTTCGGTAATTATTTAGCGCTTGATCCCGAAAAGGCGACACGTTTCATCGAGACGTTGCAAGAGCGAGCAATGGAATTCGAACGATACGGGGCGCATCCGATCATCCTGACTTCTCCAAGTATCCGGATGTTCGTTCGTCAATTGACAGAACGCTATTTTCCAGATATTCCGATTTTGTCCTATAACGAATTAATGCCGACGATCGAAGTCAAGAGTATTGGGGTGATTTAAGAGATGATAGTCAAAAAAGTCACGGCGGATTCTGTTAGCGAGGCCATGGAACGGATCAAACGCGAACTCGGGAACGATGCCATTATATTAAATACTCGCCACATCAAAGTGGGCGGATTCTTTGGTTTATTTGCGAAGAAAAAAGTGGAATTGGTTGCATCGGTGGATGAACATGTCTCAAGCGAACCTGTCGTCTCGAAGCAAGCAACGAGTCGACAGGAGGTTGTGGAAATTATCCAACCAGTACCAGTGCGTCCGACGATTGTTACGGTCGGCGAGCGACCATTGCCAAAAGAATTGCGACATTATGCGCCGTTACTGGCTGAACCAGCGTTACAGCAGGTATCTGAACGATTACACGAACGGTTATTGACTGCGTATTATCAAACACAACAAACGGAGTTAACGGATCTCTTGACGGAAGAAGTGAAAGCGTCATTACGCGTGACACCGTCGACTGCACGGTATGTCATGTTGACAGGACCGACTGGTGTCGGAAAGACAACGACCGTCGCTAAGCTTGCTGCTCACCATGCTCTCATTAAAAATCAACGAGTTGGACTCATCACGACCGATACATACCGGATCTCAGCGATTGAACAATTAAAAACATATGCAGACATATTAGGCATTCCGATTCATGTCGCATATGACTTGGATGATTTCGAACGAGCCAAGCAGGCGTTAGCATCGTGTGACATCGTACTTGTCGATACAGCGGGGCGAAATTTCTTAGACGAAGCGTATGTGGAGCAGTTACGAAGTCGGCATGATTTTGCGGATACGGATGTATTCTTGGTTCTTAGTTTGACCTCGAAATACCGAGATTTATTACAAATCCACGACCGTTTCGGCAAGATTCCCTTATCTGGAATCGTCTTTTCGAAAGCAGATGAAACAAGTGAACTCTGGTCGATATTCGGACTCGCGACCGAGACGAAGTTGCCGATCTATTGTGTGACGACGGGGCAAGAAGTGCCGGAAGACATCACGTTCGCTACGGCGGATGAGTTATCCCGAATGATTGTCGAGAGAGGGATGAGATGATGCGAGAAGATCAAGCACGTGTCTTACGATCTAAAGTGACCGTCAAGGAAACGAAGACGATTGCCATCGTGAGTGGAAAAGGTGGCGTCGGAAAAACGAATGTCGCGGTGAATCTTGGCGTGGCATTATCGTTGCAAGAAAAACGAGTGCTTTTGATTGATCTTGATATTGGAATGGCGAACATCGGGATTCTATTCGGTAAAACGTCGAAATCATCTTTAATGGAATGCGTCAAACGACGAGAATCACTCCAGCACGCAATCGTGGAACAGTCTCCGTCTCTTCATTTCATTCATGGCGGAAGTGGTTTTGCAGAATTGACGAATCTGACGAAGGAAGACGTGATGTTCCTTCTACGGGAGTTCCAATTTTTCTATGAATATGACTATGTGTTACTCGATTT
This sequence comes from Exiguobacterium sp. UBA3968, assembly GCF_002385115.1. NCBI lineage: Bacteria > Bacillati > Bacillota > Bacilli > Caryophanales > Exiguobacterium > Exiguobacterium sp. UBA3968. Next base: position 1,215,697 of record NZ_DGCW01000005.1, on the reverse strand, counting down.
AGGAGCCGGTGCGAATCATCAGACATTTGATTTCATCAGTAGTGCAGACGAAGCATGGTTGATTGTCACGCCAGAGCCGACTTCGATCATGGACGGATATGCGTTTGTCAAACTGGCACACCATCATGCGACGGATCTTCCGATTTCCGTTGTTGTCAATCGGGCGACGAATGGTGGGGAAGCGCTTGAAACGTTTGATCGATTAGCACTTGTCAGCCAACAGTTCTTGCAAAAACCTCTTCGCTTTACCGGTTTTTTACCAGAAGATCCGACAGTCGTTAAAGCAGTCAAGGCACAGATGCCATTTTATTTAATGGATCGAACGAGCGACGTCAGTTGGCGGCTCGATCACATCACGACATCGTTAACAGGTGTACAAGTCAAGGAACGGAAGTTTTTAGATCGATTGTTACATCGTCTGAAAAAAAGAAAAGATCATGTCCGTTAAGATTAAAGGAGGGTATCAGTCATGGACTTAAATGAATATGTAGGGTTGTTCCTCGATGAGTCGATGGAGCATTTACAAGCAATCAATACAAGCTTATTAGTTTTTGAGGAGCGGCTAGACGACGAGGCGGTCATCGATCAAATTTTCCGTTCTGCCCATACGTTAAAAGGAATGGCAGGAACGATGGGATACGACGCAATCGCTGATTTAACGCACGAGATGGAGAGTGCCCTTGATTTAGTCAGATCGAAAAAACAACCTGCTACTGCTGAACTGATCGATGTTCTCTTCGTAGCCGCCGAGCAACTAGAGACGATGGTAGAAGACATCAGTCGAGGTGGGAAAGGAAAGCTTGACGTCACTGAAACAGTGAGACGTTTACAGCAGTTCATTCGTCCCGAGCAAGAAGAAATCGTTCCAGTTACACCTATAGTTGCTTCACAAACCTTTGAGTGCGACGTTTACTCGGAGGCAGTCGTCAAACAATCGATTGCATCCGGTTATCAAGCGTATATCGTCCACGTCGAACTCTCGGCGGACGTCATCTTAAAAGCGGCACGCGTTTATATGGTGTTTGATCGTTTACAACAACTCGGAGATGTCATCTTATCGAACCCGACATCTGATGAACTGGAGCAGGAGCATTTTGAGACGACGTTCTCAGTCTTGTTCGTGACGCAACAAGATCAGGTGACGATTCAAGAAGCGATTGCTTCTGTATCCGAAGTTGCGATAGTAACGATCGACACATTCGAGACAACACCTGAAGCGGAGGTGGCGACGTCCACACTGCCGCAGGAAGTTCCTGTGACGACATCATTCTCTGCATCAGTAGCTTCACCAGAATCATCCGACCAGACAGACCTATCTGCGCCTGTCGCTTCGAAAACGATTCGTGTTAACCTTGAGCGAATCGATCGTTTGATGAACCTGTTCGAAGAGTTCATCATCGATCGCGGACGTTTGGAGCGTATTGCAGCAGAAGTCAGCTCACCTGAATTGACAGATACGGTCGAACGGATCAAACGAGGTACGAATGAATTGCAATCGCTCGTCCTAACGTTACGGATGATGCCGATCGAACAAGTGTTCAACCGATTCCCACGAATGGTGCGTTCCGTTTCGAAAGATGTCGGAAAACATATCAAATTACACATTACGGGTGCCGAGACGGAACTTGACCGTACAGTTATCGATGAGATCGGTGATCCACTCGTCCACTTGATCCGAAATGCCATTGATCATGGGATTGAGAACAAGGCAGAACGTATTTTAGCAAATAAGCCGGTCGAAGGAAATCTTTCGCTACGTGCTTATCACTCAGGAAACCGGGTCTTCATCGAGATTGAAGATGATGGAGCCGGTATCAATCACGAACGTGTCACACGGATCGCGATTGAAAAAGGATTGATCACGGAAGAAGAAGCAATGCAATTAACGATGGAAGAGGCTTCGATGCTGTTATTTGCACCTGGTTTCTCAACGGCAGAAGAAGTCACCGACTTGTCTGGTCGTGGTGTTGGTCTCGATGTCGTCAAATCGAAGATCGAGTCACTGGGCGGAGAAGTGTTCGTCGAGACACGTCGAGGAGAAGGAACGATTTTCCGAATCAGTTTACCACTGACGCTATCGATCATCTCAGCCATGCTCGTAGAACTCGGACAAGAGACGTATGCGATTCCATTGACTGCCATCATCGAAACAACCTCTTTACGTAAATCAGCCATTCTACAAGCACACCGGGAAAAAGTATTTGATTTCCGTGGGCAGTTGGTTCCGCTTATTTCGTTAAATGAGGTTTATGGGTTGCCGCAACATGAGGCAGAAGCCTATTCGGTCGTCGTCGTCCGGAGTGGTGAAAAATTAGCTGGTTTGATTGTATCTGAATTGATTGGTCAACAAGAGATCGTCATGAAACCACTTGGCAGTTATCTTGAAGGAATCCGTGCCATTTCTGGTGCGACGATTCTTGGAGACGGGCAAGTCGCGTTGATCATTGACAGCAATGCACTATTACGGAAGTGAGGGGAACGAAGATGGAACAAAAATGGGTTGTTTTTCAATTAGAAGATAATGCATACGGTATTGATGTACAGTCTGTTCGTTCAATCGAACGGCTCATCCCGATCACGCGGATTCCGAACGCTGCATCTTATGTCAAAGGAGTCATCAATTTACGCGGTGTCGTTACGCCCGTGATTGATTTGCGTGCTCGTCTTGGATTCGAGTTAGCGAAAGAGACAGAAGAGACACGCATCATCATCGCCACTTTAGAGCATGGAGATGCTGGATTCATCGTCGACCGGGCAAACGAAGTCGTCGAATCAACGGATGTTCGCATTGAACCGCTCAGTGAACAAAAGCAGGAGGATGCCTCATATTTGACTGCAGTCGCCAAAGGCGATCAGCAATTGTTCTCGTTGATTGAACCGAATCGCTTATTTGAGGACATCGTTCATGCTTAACCCAAACGAACGTGACATCTTGAGAGAAGTCGGCAACATTGGAGCCGGTCACGCGGCAACGGCACTTTCTACTTTACTCGGACAGCCGATTGAGATCGAAGTCCCTTCCGCTGAGCTGGAGGATTTCACGACGATCGTCGAGCGAAGTGGAGGAGCTGAGACGTATACTGCTGGTGCATTATTACGTTTTTCTGGAGACATTCAAGCCACGTTACTCTTTTTGATGCCACTACGCGATGCAGAAAAACTTGTGAGTCAATTGATGCAGACGGAATTCCACTTTTTTTCCGAGTCCCACGAAATGGGGGTTTCCGCATGGGAAGAAATTGGGAATATTTTAATAGGAGCGTATGCTCGGGCTATCTCCGATTGGCTTAACTTATCGTTACATGTCAGTGTTCCTGCATCGGCGTTTGATATGGTAGGTGCGTTACTTGAAGTAGCCTTACTTGAATCAACGACTCCTGGAAATATGGCTGTCTATATTGACACGCACTTGTCTAGTGCAGGAAACGATTTGACCGGACATTTACTTTTGTTGCCTGAAGCTAACGCCTTTCAGACGGTCTTTGAACGATTGGGTGTGGACATGAATGGATGAAATCGTACGGATTGGCATTGCGGAGTACGCCATCAGTAAGCACCCCGTCATTTTACGAACGGCAGGTCTTGGATCGTGTGTAGGCGTTGTCATCTACGACCTGGAACAAGGGTTATCGAGTATGGCGCATGTCATGTTACCTGATTCAGCTATCAGTCGGAATCGGGAGCTTGAAGTCGGGAAGTTTGCCGATACGGCAATTCTAGAAGTAGCCCGCCAACTTCGAGCAAGTGGTGCCATCCGATTACGTGCGAAGATTGCTGGTGGGGCTCAGATGTTTCAATTTAAATATGAACATGAATCAATGCGGATCGGTGAGCGAAACATCGCTGCGGTCAAAGCAATGCTTCAACAAGTCAAAATTCCACTCGTTGCTGAAGATGTTGGCGGCACGAATGGACGAACGATCGAGTTCCACTCACAATCAGGGCGTCTCGTCATCCGGACGGTGAATGTCGGGACGCTGGAAATCTAGAGGAGGAATGGTCATGCGTGAGGAATTACAACAACTTTGGGATCGATGGCTGACCACACGCGATATTGCGGTGGCAGACCTGTTACTTCACAATTATGAACCACTTGTTCAATACCACGTTCAGCGTTTAAGTGCGACATTGCCTAAAAGTGTCGATCGAGACGAGTTGAAAAGTTTAGGGATGATGGGATTGTACGATGCGCTTCAAAAATTCGATCAAAATCATAATAATAAATTCGACACGTATGCCGCCTTTCGGATTCGAGGAGCTATTTTAGATGGGCTTCGTAAAATCGATTGGTTACCACGTTCCTTACGCGAAAAAGCAAAGCGGGTCGAGGCAGCTGTCGAGATCCTAGAACAATCCTTGCAACGGACGCCGACGATAGAAGAAGTCTCTTCTATCGTCAATATGACACCAGACGAGGTCAAGGGTGCGTTAGCAGAAAGTTATTTCGCGAATGTATTATCGATCGATGAAGCAGTCACGTTACAAGATGAGGGAAAAGCGATGACCGTCTCCTATCTTGATCCGGATACCGCTACACCAGAAGATATGTTGTTAATGCGTGAGTTGATTGCTAAACTGGCAGAGGAAGTCGAAGGGTTATCAGAAAAAGAACAACTTGTCGTTTCTTTGTTCTACTATGAGGAATTGACGCTTACTGAAATTGGTGAAGTCCTCGGGCTCTCGACTTCCCGTATTTCGCAAATCCATTCCAAAGCGCTTCGTAAGTTGAAAAATGCGCTCGGAAGTGCCTATTTAGCAGATCGTGTCGCCATGTGAAAGGGAGAATTATGACTGTCGTTTATATCTTATTAGCTGCACTCGTCTGTTATGCCCTGCTAGTTTTATTTCGTCAGCAGGCGGCGCTCAAAGACCGGATCACACATTTAGAACGCGAAAAAAACGAGACGGAACAAGTGTTATTACATTTCATGGAGCACGTCAACGCCATGACGGATACATCTATATATGAGACAACCGAACCCGTTGATCAAGTACCGGATGCGTCTTTACAAATAGTGCAGGTTGCTACAAATGAGAAGCCAGAAACCGTCGAAGTCGAACGGTCCGTTTCAAAGGAACCATCGTTAACGGATATCAAGCAGGCGCTACGAGAAGGAGCAGATCTTGAGACGCTTGCACGATCTTTGAATCGGGGGACCGGCGAGGTGGCTTTGATTGCTAAACTTTCTCATCAAACGAAGGTTGCCCCTCGGTAATCTTTATGCTATATTAGTCTACGGTGTTAATTACGCACGCATGTATCGCCAGCTGCGGTGCCTTTAATAGGTTAGCTGGACAGACGATCATCGCGGAGGACATCCAAAACCCAAAAGGAGGAATTCATCATGGCAGTAATCTCGATGAAACAATTGTTAGAAGCTGGTGTACACTTCGGTCACCAAACACGCCGTTGGAACCCGAAAATGGCAAAATACATCTTCACAGAACGGAACGGAATCTACATCATCGACCTTCAAAAAACGGTCAAAAAAGTAGACGAAGCATATAACTTCATCCGTGAAGTAGCGTCTGAAGGCGGAAACGTTCTTTTCGTTGGTACGAAAAAACAAGCTCAAGACACTGTGAAAGAAGAAGCGATCCGTGCAGGTCAATACTTCATCAACGAACGTTGGTTAGGTGGAACTCTCACGAACTTCTCTACAATCAAAAAACGTATCAACCGTTTGAAACAACTCGAAAAAATGGAAGAGAACGGTACATTCGAAGTTCTTCCTAAAAAAGAAGTCATCATTCTTAAAAAAGAAATGACTCGTCTTGAGAAATTCCTCGGCGGTATCAAAGATATGCCAGGCGTTCCGGATGCACTCTTCATCGTTGACCCACGCAAAGAGCGTATCGCGATTGCAGAAGCACACAAACTCAACATCCCAATCGTTGCGATTGTTGATACTAACTGTGATCCAGACGAAATCGACTACGTCATCCCAGCGAACGACGATGCGATCCGTGCAGTCAAATTGCTCACTGGTAAAATGGCTGACGCAATCCTCGAAGTTAAACAAGGCGAAGATAACGTAGCACCTGAAACTACTGAAGAAGTAGTAGCAGACGCTGAGTAATTCGTGATGCCAGGTGATAAAGGGAATCGACCTTTTATCACCTTTTTTTTGAAACTAAGGATGTTATAAGGAGGAATATCGAATGGCTATTACAGCAGCAATGGTTAAAGAACTTCGTGAAAAAACAGGTGCAGGTATGCTCGACTGCAAAAAAGCACTCGTTGAAACTGACGGTGATATGAATGCAGCAGTAGATTTCTTGCGTGAAAAAGGAATCGCTAAAGCAGCAGCAAAAGGCGATCGTATCGCAGCTGAAGGATTGACTGCAGTTGCAGTTGATGGCAACAAAGCGGCACTCGTCGAAATCAACTCAGAAACAGACTTCGTTGCAAAAAACGAACGTTTCCAAACGCTCGTTCAAAACATCGCAAACGCTGTTCTCCGTAACGGTTCAGAAACAGCTGAAGCGGCTCTTGCTTCTGAATATGAAGCAGGTAAAACAATCGACACATACATCTCAGAAGAAGCTTCAACAATCGGAGAGAAAATCTCACTCCGTCGTGTAGCGCTCTTCACAAAAGCAGATGATGCAGTCTTCGGTTCTTACCTCCACATGGGTGGACGCATCGGTTCAGTCGTCGTCATCGAAGGTACGACAGACGAAACAGTTGCAAAAGACGTTGCAATGCACATCGCAGCAGCACGTCCACTTTACGTTGACCGTACTTCTGTCACAGAAGAAGAAAAAGCACGTGAAGAAAAAGTCCTCACTGAGCAAGCATTGAACGAAGGAAAACCAGCTAACATCGTTGAAAAAATGATCGTTGGTCGTATGAACAAGTTCTTCGAGGAGATCTGCCTTGTCGATCAAACGTTCGTCAAAGATCCAGACTTCAAAGTTGGTAAATATGTAGAGTCTAAAGGCGGTAAAGTCGTGTCATTCGTACGCTTCGAAGTTGGAGAAGGTATGGAAAAACGCGAAGAGAACTTCGCTGAAGAAGTTATGAACCAACTTAAAAAATAAGAATCGGGATCATCCTGATGACAAGAGAAGGAACACGTATGCTTCAATCCACTTTCGTGTGGAAGTGGTTCGTGTTCCTTTTTTACGGAATTTAGCAAGGGGGACATAGTCATGCAACCGAAATATAACCGGATTGTGTTAAAATTGAGCGGAGAAGCGCTCGCAGGAGATCAAGGGTTTGGAATCAATCCTGTCATCGTCAAATCTATCTCGGAACAGATTCGCGAATTAGTTGAACTGAACGTTGAAGTAGCGGTCGTCGTCGGAGCTGGAAACATTTGGCGTGGCAAAACAGGTGCAGAACTTGGGATGGACCGGGCCAACGCCGATTATATGGGGATGTTAGCGACAGTCATGAACTCGCTTGCGCTTCAAGACAGCTTGGAAGATGTAGGTGTCGAGACACGCGTCCAAACATCTATCGAGATGCGCCAAGTAGCAGAACCGTACATCCGCCGCCGTGCGATGCGTCACCTTGAAAAAGGACGCGTCGTCATCTTTGCAGCAGGTACAGGGAACCCGTACTTCTCGACAGATACGACAGCTGCTCTTCGTGCAGCTGAAATCGAAGCAGAGGTCATCTTAATGGCGAAAAACAACGTCGATGGTGTGTACTCAGCTGACCCGAATGTTGATCCAGAAGCGAAGAAATTCGAGACGCTCTCTTACTTGGACGTCTTAAAAGATGGACTTCAAGTTATGGATTCTACAGCAACTTCACTTTGTATGGACAATGACATCCCGCTCATCGTCTTCTCGTTGATGGAAGAAGGTAACATCAAACGTGTCGTCATCGGTGACGAAATCGGGACAATCGTAAGGGGGAAATAATATGTCAAAAGAAATCTTAAAACAAGCCGAAGAACGGATGGAGAAAGCACATCTTTCACTTAAGAAAGAACTTGCGACGCTCCGCGCAGGTCGTGCAAACGTTGCGATTTTGGATCCCGTTCAAGTCGAATACTACGGTTCACCGACACCGCTCAATCAAGTAGCGAACGTCAACACACCAGAAGCACGTCTGATCTTGATCACTCCTTGGGATAAATCAATGGTCAGCGAAATCGAAAAAGCGATTCAACGTGCTGATCTTGGTCTTGCGCCGTCGTCTGATGGTACGGTCATCCGTCTTGCGATTCCACCATTAACGGAAGAGCGCCGGAAGGAACTCGTCAAACTCGTCAAGAAGTATACGGAAGAAGGTAAAGTTGCCCTCCGTAATATTCGTCGTGATACGAACGAGCAGTTAAAGAAACAAGAAAAAGATGGTGCATTGACAGAAGATGATCTGCGTGGATACACAGAAGATGTTCAGACGTTGACAGACAAGTTCGTTAAACAACTTGATCAGACGGCAACGGAAAAAGAACAAGAAATCATGGAAGTATGACGCGACGGATCGTCATGGGGGGGACTCTTTGTCACACGAAGAGTCCCTTTCTTCATAATTGAGAGAGGAGGAAGTGCGGATGTTTCAATGGTTGAATCAGACGAAAGAAACCGAAACCTATGATCGGGTACCAGAGCATGTCGCTATCATCATGGACGGAAACGGTAGATGGGCACAAAAACGCGGACTTCCGCGTATCATGGGACATCGCGAAGGTATGAAATCGATTCGTGAAGTCGTTCGGGTTGCAAATGAACTCGGCATTAAGAGTCTGACATTATATGCTTTCTCGACGGAGAATTGGACGCGTCCGGAAGAAGAAGTGAGTTTTCTCATGAAGCTGCCGGCGCAATTCTTAGAGTCGGATTTAAAAGAGTTAGACGCGCAAAATGTTAAAGTCGAGGTAGCAGGAGAAGTATCACGCCTCCCTCATTTCACACGTGAGGCAGTGGAACAAGCGAAACTGGATACGCAACATAATACAGGACTTCGTCTGATTTTCGCTCTGAATTATGGAGGACGCGATGAACTCGTTCAAGTCATGCAAAAACTGGGCGAACAGGTTCAGGCAGGAACACTGTCACCGGATGCGATTACAACGGAGACGATTGAACGCGAGTTGATGACAGGATCCGTAACCGACGTCGATTTCGTCATTCGAACGAGTGGTGAACAACGGTTATCGAACTTTTTACTTTGGCAAGCGGCATATGCGGAGTTTTATTTCACAGACGTCTTGTGGCCAGAATTTCGCCGAAATGCTTTCTTAGCAGCAATTGAAGATTACAATCAACGGACACGCCGATTCGGTGGCGTCTGATTAAATGAGGAACTAGCTTATGAAAACTCGAATCATCACAGGGATATGGGCTGGTGCTATCTTTTTGGCACTTCTGTATCTCGGCGGACTTCCCTTTTTAGCATTTATGGCAATCTTAACGCTTCTCGGATATACCGAGCTCGTTCGGATGCGACAATGGAGCGGCTCACGCGTTCCTCGGATTCTGTTTGGTATTGGGACGTTATTGCCTTTCGTTGGTATTTATGAAGAAGCAGTCGATCAGACGCTTCCGATCGGACTTTCGCCAATCGCTTGGGCAATGATCATTTTATTGATCGGTCTCTTCTGGAACGTATTCTCAAAAAATGTCTTTACGTTCGATGATGTTGCGTTTTTACTGCTGACGGCCGTGTATGTCGGTGTCGGTTTTGCATCATTCGCCTATATCCGCTTACTCGAACACGGATTAACGTGGTCACTGTTGATTATCCTCTTGATCTGGTTCACGGATTCAGGCGCTTACTTCGTCGGGAAACGATTCGGTAAGAATAAACTGTGGCCGTCGATCAGTCCCAACAAAACGATCGAAGGGGCAGTCGGTGGCGTACTGCTTGCCATCTTACTCGGTGTCGTATTTGAAGGTATCGAACCGACAGTCGGTTTTGGGAAAGTCATTGTCCTTGCCATCATCGTTGCCGTCGTTGGGCAACTTGGTGACTTGGTCCAGTCTGCTTACAAACGCCATTATGGTGTGAAAGATTCTGGAACGTTACTACCGGGTCATGGTGGTATTCTAGATCGGTTCGACAGCATGATGATCGTCTTTACGGTCCTCGTCGTACTTGATATCTTTGCTTGAGGAGGCACTTCATTATGAAGAAAATCAGTATCATCGGTGGTACAGGATCGATTGGTACGCAGACGCTCGATGTCATTGCGGCTAATCCAGACCTTTTTGAATTGACGAGTTTTGCATTTGGTCGAAACACGACGGTCGCCATACCGTGGTTGAACCGTCTGCAACCGATGCTTGTCGGCGTCCAAGATGAGACGACACGTCAAGAACTCGAGCAACACTTGACTTATCAGCCAACGATCGTTGTCGGTGAAGAAAAATTGCTTGATGTCGTGACGCATCCCGAAGTCGATACGGTCATTACAGCGGTCGTAGGAGCTGTTGGCTTACGTCCAACGCTTGCTGCAATCGAGGCGGGTAAGACGATTGGTCTTGCGAATAAGGAGACACTCGTCACGGCAGGTCATCTTGTCATGAAGTTGGCACGTGAGAAAAACGTGACGATCTTACCAGTTGACAGTGAACATGCGGCGATTTTCCAATGCTTAAACGGGGAACGTCGTGAAGATGTGCGTCAAATCATCTTGACGGCTTCAGGTGGTAGCTTCCGCGACCAAACGCGGGATGAGTTAGCGAATGTTACGGTCGAACAAGCACTAGCGCATCCAAACTGGTCGATGGGAGCAAAAATCACGATTGATTCTGCGACAATGATGAACAAAGGGTTCGAAGTCATTGAAGCACATTGGTTATTTGATGTCGATTATGCAGATATCGATGTCGTCATTCACCGTGAATCCATCATCCACTCGATGGTCGAATTCAACGATGGTGCGGTCATGGCACAACTTGGTATGCCTGACATGCGAGAACCGATTCAGTACGCTCTTACATATCCGTCCCGCCTTGAAATTCAAGGGGGAGAACGGTTAAACTTAAAGGAAATCGGACGCCTACACTTTGCTGATGCTTCATTCGAGCGTTATCCGTTGTTGCGACTTGCTTTTGAAGCAGGTCAAGCCGGCGGATCGATGCCATCAGTACTCAATGCTGCGAACGAACAAGCGGTGGATCGCTTCTTAAAAGGAGACATTCGCTTTTTAGAAATCGAAGCGAGCGTTGAGGCGGCGCTTCAAGCTCATGAACTTATCGAGGAGCCTTCCTTGGATCAAATCCTTGAGGCTGATCGATGGGCGCGTGAGTTCGTATCGTCTCTTACATTCGCTAACTAAGGATGGGATAAGTAATGACGACCTTTATTTCAATCGTGCTGATGTTCGGTGTACTCGTCGCCGTCCATGAATGGGGTCATCTCGTGATGGCGAAACGGGCAGGTATTCTCTGTCGGGAATTCGCGATTGGATTTGGACCGAAGATCTTTTCAGTGTTTAAGAATGAGACGTTGTATACGGTACGTCTGTTGCCAATCGGCGGTTACGTCAAGATGGCGGGTGAAGAACCGGAACTCGTTGAGATCAAATCAGGTCAAACCGTCGGATTACAGTTAAAGGACGGCGTCATCGAGACGATTTATTTCGATGCGGATCAGCCACAAGTCGACCAAGTCGTTACTGTCGAACGGATTGACTTATTGCGTCAACTCGAACTCGTTGGATTACAAGACGAGACATCGGTTCGCTACCCCGTTTCACCGACAGCATTTCTCGTTGAAGGTCAGACACGGACACAAATTGCACCGTACGATCGTACATTCGGTTCGAAATCCGTATGGAAGCGCGTCCTTGCGATCGCTGCAGGACCGTTCATGAACTTTGTCCTCGCGTTCGTTATCCTGTTCGGTCTTGCCTTATATAATGGCTCTCCAACGGGGGACAGCGTCATCGGAACAGTTCAAAAGGGTTCTCCGGCCGATCAAGCTGGACTTGTTGAAGGTGACCGGATTGTCTCGGTCAACGGTCAGGATACAGCCAAATGGACTGATTTACGTGCTGGATTCCAAGATCGTGCCGGTAAAGCGACAGAAGTGAAATACGAACGTGATGGGAAAGAAACGACAACACAAATCACGCCAAAAGTACAACAGCAAGGAGAACAGAAGGTCGGCATCATCGGCGTCACGAATGAGACAGAAAAATCATTCGGGACAGCACTCCAAACCGGAGTTTCAGAAACATGGCGGATGTCGACGCTCATTGTCGGAGCTGTTGGAGATCTCGTGACGGGTGTCGTCGGCGTCGATCAATTATCAGGACCAGTCGGGATCGTCAAAATGACCGATCAGGTCGCAGATAGTGGGTTCTCGATGCTATTGACATGGACAGCATTGTTGTCCGTCAACTTAGCAGTCTTCAACTTATTGCCACTTCCAGCACTTGACGGAGGACGATTGTTGTTCCTCTTCCTTGAAGCCTTACGCGGTAAACCAGTTGATCCTCAAAAAGAAGGATTGGTTCACTTCGTCGGTTTCGCGCTTTTGATGCTACTCATGCTCGTCGTCACTTGGAACGACATTCAAAAATTCTTTTAATTAATCACTCAGTCAAAGGAGTTCGTGACTCATTATGAAACAATCAAAACTATTCATGCCAACGTTGCGTGAAGTACCATCTGATGCAGAAGCCATCAGTCACCAACTCTTGCTTCGTGCAGGATTCATGCGTCAAAATGCCGCTGGGATCTATTCGTATCTACCCCTCGCAAAACGAGTACTCGCAAACATCGAGACGATCATCCGCGAGGAATTAGAAGCGGCGGGTGCGCAAGAATTACTGATGCCAGCGATTCAACCAGCTGAACTATGGGAAGAAACAGGACGCTGGGATATCTATGGACCTGAATTAATGCGCTTGACGGATCGTCATGATCGCCGGTTCGCGCTCGGAGCGACACACGAGGAACTGATCACTTCGATCGTTCGTGATGAATTGAACTCGTACAAAAAGTTACCGGTCAATCTCTTCCAGATTCAAATGAAGTACCGTGACGAACGTCGTCCACGTTTCGGTTTATTACGTGGTCGTGAGTTCATCATGAAGGACGCTTATTCGTTCCATTCTTCACAAGAGAGCTTAGACGAAGAGTATCAAAACATGTTTGATACGTATTCGCGGATTTTCACACGTGTCGGTCTTGAGTTCCGTCCAGTCGTCGCTGACTCAGGTGCGATAGGTGGTAGTGGAACACATGAGTTCCATGCGTTAGCAGCAATCGGTGAAGATACGATCGTCTATTCGGATCAGTCGGACTATGCGGCAAACTTAGAGATGGCAGAGTCGATCGATGCCTATCCGAAGCAAGACAAAGCACCAGAAGCACTTGAAGAAGTGCATACGGCAGATGCGAAGACGATCGAAGCGGTCAGCGCACATTTGAATTTACCAGCAAACGAATCGATCAAGACCGTCATCTTCAAGACGGAGCAAGGGCTTGTCATGGCACTCGTCCGGGGCGATCACGAAGTCAACGATATCAAGTTGAAAAACTATCTCGGTGCACTCGACATCACGATGGCGAGCGACGAAGAGATTGAAGCAGCGCTTCACTCAACGCCTGGAACACTTGGACCAATCGGGGCAGATATGAAGGTCGTCGCGGACTACGCGATTCGTGCCTTGACGAACGCTGTCTGTGGTGCAAATAAAGCGGAAACGCATTATATCCATGTCGACCCAAGCCGTGATTTCGAAGCAGAATATACAGACTTGCGCTTCGCAGAAGAAGGTGACGCGTCACCAGACGGTAACGGTCAAGTCAAGTTCGCTCGCGGGATTGAAGTCGGTCAAGTCTTCAAACTCGGAACACGTTACTCAGAAGGAATGGGAGCGACGTTCCTCGACGAGGGCGGTAAAGCACAACCTCTCATCATGGGTTGTTACGGCATTGGTGTCTCGCGGACATTGTCGGCAGTCGTTGAACAACATTATGATGAGCGTGGAATCATTTGGCCAAAAGCAATCGCGCCATACGATGTTCATTTAATCGTCGTCAACGGTAAAAATGCAGAACAACTCGAACTCGGAGAGACACTATACCGTGAGTTGACGGCTGCAGGATTCAGCGTCTTGCTTGACGACCGGAAAGAACGAGCAGGTGTCAAGTTCGCCGATGCTGATTTGATCGGTCTACCGGTTCGCTTGAACGTCGGGAAAAAAGCGACAGAAGGAATCGTCGAATTAAAAGCCCGTCGTGGTGGCGATGCAGAAGAAGTTGGACAGGAACAAGTCGTTGAGGCTGTTCGTTCACTCTATGAAGGTTTAGAATAAAGAATGGAGACGGTCACTTTTCATAAAGTGACTGTTTTCTTGTCTCACACCCATTCGCCCCTTGGGCAATCCGCAAGAGGAGGAGGAGTTGCTGTCACGGTGTGAAGCGATCAGACAGCACAATTGCGAGTGGATACACAACAACGCATGTCACTGTTGCTCAGTGACTTGGAATTACCGAACGGTATCATTGAAGAATACTTTCACGAAGCAGTTCTCGAGAAGCTTCGCGTCAATAAAGCAAAGGCAACCTGGACATTTGAAGTTCGCTTGCCACATGTTTTACCCCAAAACGTCTATCAACTCTTTACGAGTCGTTTGACAAGTCGGTATCAGCAATTTGCCGAAGTCAAAATCATATTACACGCAGATAGCCGTCCAGATGAACGGATGTATCATGATTACTGGCCATATGTCGTGCAGGATCTCGCAGATGTCTCATCGGCAATGCGGACACAACTCGGGCGTGTCTTACCGGAGTTTAAAGAACAGAAACTATTCATTCCGGTCCGAAGTGAACCGGAAGCAGGTTTCTTAAAGAGTAGCTTATGTGGGGAATTACAATTACTCTATAGTGCTTACGGATTCCCAAAATTCAACTGTGAACCGATTGTTCAGATCAACGAATCGAAACAAGAAGCGTTGCGAAATCAGGTGAAACAGGAAGACATGGAAGAAGCAAAACGGATGCTCGAGTTGCAATTCAAACGGGAACAATCGCGAGATGACGATGATGGCCCTGTCGAAATCCGGATCGGGAAACCAATTCAAGATGAGATCGTTCCGATCAAGACGATTCAAGATGAGGAACGACGGATTGCGATCCGTGGTCTTGTTTTCTCAGCTGAGAGTCGTGAACTACGAAGTGGGAAGACAATTTTTACGTTCAAGATGACAGATTATACGGACTCGCTCGTCGTCAAAATGTTTGCGCGTGACGAAACAGACGTCAAAATCCTCTCAGCCATCAAAAAAGGCATGTGGATTCAAGCAGCAGGTCGTGTCGAGTTCGATACGTTCCTGCGCGATCTCTGTATGATGATTGCCCAACTGTCAGAAGTGAAGATGGAAGCCCCTGCTGACCCTTGGGCAGGCGAGAAACGTGTCGAGTTACATGCACACTCGCAAATGAGCCAGATGGACGCCGTCATGAACGTGACAAAATACGTCGAGCGTGCCGCAAAATGGGGTCACCCTGCTGTCGCGATCACGGATCACGCCGGTGCACAAAGTTTTCCGGATGCCTACTATGCCGGAAAGAAAAACGATATCAAGGTACTGTACGGAATTGAAGCAAACGTCGTCAATGATGGGGTGCAAGTCGCCTACCATCCGGTGGAGCGCAATTTGGATGACGCGACATTCGTCGTCTTTGACGTCGAGACAACTGGTTTATCGGCGATGTACAACAAGATCATCGAACTTGCAGCTGTTAAAATCCACGATGGTGATATCATCGATAAGTTCGAAGCATTCGCGGATCCGAAGCATCTATTGTCGGCGACGACGATTGACTTAACAGGGATTACCGATGATATGGTCCGGGGAAAACCAGACCCGGAACAAGTCGTCAAGGAATTCATGGACTGGGTCGGCGACTCGATTCTCGTTGCCCACAATGCCTCGTTTGATATTGGATTCTTGAATGCGACACTCCGGTCTGGTGGTCACGATGAATCAGTCTTACCGGTCATTGATACGCTTGAGTTAGCCCGTGTCCTGATGCCGACACTTAAAAACCACCGGTTGAACACACTCGCGAAACGATTTGACATCGAATTGACGCAGCATCACCGCGCCATTTATGATGCGGAAGCGACAGGATATTTGATGGTCAAGTTGCTTCAAATGGCAGATGAGATGTTCAACATGAAGACACATGCCTCACTCAACCGAGAGATGGGAAAAGATATCTCGCGGGCACGACCATACCACGCGACGGTCTATGCGAAGAACCGGACGGGCTTGAAGAATCTGTACCAATTGATTTCGATTGCTCACACAAAACACGTGCACCGTGTCGTGCGGACACCACGCTCGCAACTCATCGCACATCGGGATGGATTGATCATCGGGTCAGCTTGTGATAACGGCGAGGTATTTGATGCCGCCTTGAATAAGTCGGACGAAGATTTAGCAAAAGTGATGCAGTTCTATGATTTCATCGAGATTCAACCACCAGCGATGTATGGTCATTTGATCGAACGGGAAATCGTTCAGAATGAACTTGAACTGCGCGAGCTAATCAAAAAGATCATCCGTGTCGCGGAAGAACATGACATCTTACCAGTCGCGACTGGTAACGTACATTATCTCGATCAACATGACGCCACGTATCGAGAAATTTTGATCCGGACGCAAGGTGGAGCGAACATGCTGAACATGCGAAAACAATTGCCACCGGCGCATTTCCGGACGACGAAGGAAATGATGGACGACTTTAAGTTCCTCGGACCAGATGTGTCGGAACGTCTCGTCATCACGAACAGTCAAGCCGTCGCGGAACAGTTCGAGAACATCGATATCATTCCAAAAGATCTTTATACACCGAAAATCGAAGGGGCAGACGAAGAAGTTCGGAATCTGTCGTACGATATGGCGCACCGGATTTACGGCGAGACGTTACCGGAGATCGTCGAAGCCCGACTCGAAAAAGAGTTGAAGTCGATTATCGGTCACGGATTCGCTGTCATCTATTTGATTTCCCATAAACTCGTAAAAAAATCACTCGACGACGGCTATTTGGTCGGTTCACGGGGATCGGTCGGATCAAGTCTCGTTGCGACGATGACGGAGATCACGGAAGTCAATCCATTACCACCGCATTATGTCTGTCCAAATTGTAAGGAATCGGAGTTCTTCGATGATGGTTCCGTTGGTTCGGGATTCGACTTACCGGATAAATCCTGTTCGAAATGTGATATCCCGTTGTTTAAGGATGGTCATGATATTCCGTTCGAGACGTTCCTTGGATTTAAAGGGGATAAAGTACCGGATATCGATTTGAACTTCAGTGGAGAATACCAACCGCAAGCCCATGCCTATACGAAAGTCTTGTTCGGTGACGATTACGTCTACCGTGCCGGAACGATCGGAACGATCGCCGAGAAGACGGCGTATGGCTATGTCAAAGGGTATCAGTCGGAGAATGAGCTGACGTATCGGAATGCGGAAGTCGATCGTCTTGTCAGTGGTGTCACTGGCGTCAAACGGACGACTGGTCAACACCCGGGAGGGATCATCGTCGTACCGGACTACATGGATATCTATGATATCAGTCCGATTCAGTATCCGGCAGACGATATGGGTTCTGAATGGAAGACGACACACTTCGACTTCCATTCGATTCACGATAACTTACTCAAACTCGATATTCTCGGTCACGATGATCCGACGATGATCCGGATGCTACAGGATTTATCGGGACGTGATCCGAAGACGATTCCGGTCGATGACCCGGAAGTCATGAAAATCTTCAGTTCGACGGAATCGATCGGTGTGACGCCGGAACAGATTGATTCAAAAACGGGAACGCTCGGTATTCCGGAGTTTGGGACGAAGTTCGTTCGCCAAATGTTAGAGGAGACGAAACCGACGACGTTCTCAGAGCTCGTTCAGATTTCAGGACTCTCGCACGGAACGGATGTCTGGCTCGGAAATGCCAGCGAATTGATCTACAACGGAACGTGTGAACTAAAAGATGTCATTGGTTGTCGAGATGACATCATGGTCTACTTGATTTATGCCGGTCTTGAACCGTCACTTGCCTTTAAAATCATGGAGTCGGTCCGTAAAGGAAAAGGACTCTCGATTGACATGGAAGAGGCGATGATCGAGAACGATGTGCCGCTCTGGTATATCGATTCCTGCAAGAAAATCAAGTACATGTTCCCGAAAGCCCATGCTGCTGCCTACGTCTTGATGGCTGTCCGGATTGCCTATTATAAAGTCCATCATCCGATGTATTACTACGCTTCGTACTTTACGGTACGTGCGGGTGATTTTGATATCGGTGCGATGAATAAGGGCTCTGCTGCCGTTCGGAAAGTCTTGCAAGACATCAAGGACAAAGGTTTCGAAGCGACGGCGAAGGATAAGGGATTGTACACGGTTCTTGAAATCGCGCTTGAGATGATCGAACGCGGCTTTACGTTCCAAAAGGTCGATCTCTATCGCTCGAGTGCAACGGAATTCCTCATTGACGGGGATACGTTGTTACCACCGTTTAATGCCGTGACAGGTCTAGGGACGAATGCTGCGAAGCAAATCGTCGAAGCACGTAAAGGCGGCGAATTCCTCTCGAAGGAAGACCTCCAAAAACGCGCCAAATTGTCGAAATCGATCATCGAGACGCTCGATAACCTAGGCTGTCTCGAAGGGTTACCAGACGAGAATCAGCTCTCCTTGTTCGACTTGTAAGCCCTTAGGAACACTTGCTTTGAGCGCTTTCCTATGCTATATTGAGTGAGGAAATGTTTTTTATACTACGACTTGGAAGGAGTAGGGGGACCTGCTCCTTTCTTGTTTGTTTTTTGAAGGAGGATGAAGATGACGAACGTAACGGAAAAGGTCGAAGCGCTCGCAAAACCAATCGTCGAACGAGAGGGGATGGAGCTAGTCGACGTTGAATTCGTCAAAGAAGGGGCGGATTGGTTCCTACGTGTCTCCATCGACAAAGAGGGTGGCGTAGATCTTGAAGACTGCGTCAAAATCAATGAACAGTTATCGGAAGCATTGAATGACAATGATCCGATCGACGAGCCGTATTACCTCGACGTCGCTAGTCCAGGAGCGGAACGTCCACTGAAGAAAGATGAGGACTTCGAAAAGGCGATTGGGAAACATGTGTACATCAAAACGCACGATCCAGTAAAGAATGCGGTTGAATTCGAAGGAACGTTGCTCGCGTACACACCTGAGATGCTTGAAATCGAAGTGCGTGTCAAAACAAGAAAATTGAAAATTGAGATACCGGTCGACAAGATTTCACTTGCGCGACTTGCGGTAATGTTCTGACGGAAAGGAAGAGAACGATGGGACCACAGTTACTCGAGGCGATCAATCAAATCGCGAAAGAGAAGGAAATTGACAAGAACATCATCATCGATGCGCTCGAACAGGCATTGATTTCAGCGTACCGACGCAACTTCGGAAAAGAGTCGGAGGCTGTAAAGGTCGAATTCGACCAGCAGACAGGAGACATTCGTGTCTTCGCGCTCAAGGAAGTCGTCGAACGATTGACACAACCAGAAGAGCAACTTTCGCTTGAAGAGGCGCACGAGATCGATCCGACATATGAACTCGGCGATTTCCATAAAGTCGAAGTGACGCCAGGCGATTTTGGTCGCGTTGCGGCACAAACAGCAAAACAAATCGTCACACAAAAAATGCGTGAAGCAGAACGCGAACGCATCTACAATCACTTCGCGGATCGTGAAGACGAGATCATGACAGGTATCGTCGAGCGTCAAGATGCACGCAACTTGTACGTCAACCTAGAAGGTATCGAAGCTGTCTTGACGACACACGAGCAAATGCCGAACGAGCGTTTCGGGATTCGTGATCGCATCAAGGTGTACGTCACGAAGGTTGATCCGATGGTCAAGGGATCAGGGGCATCGATTCTCGTATCACGGACACATCCAGGTCTCTTAAAACGTCTCTTCGAAATCGAAGTACCAGAGATTTCAAGTGGCGAAGTCGAAGTCAAGTCTGTGGCGCGTGAAGCGGGCGACCGTTCGAAAATCGCAGTCGCAGCGGACGACATCGATCCAGTCGGTGCATGTGTCGGACAAAAAGGGGCGCGTGTTCAACGCATCGTCAATGATTTGAACGGGGAAAAAATCGATATCGTCCGTTACTCGGATGATCCGAAAGAATATGTCGCGAACGCACTCAGCCCAGCTCAAGTCGTTGCAGTCTATGTCAACGAACCAGCGAAAGCGACGATCGTCGTCGTTCCGGATTTCCAACTGTCGCTTGCAATCGGGAAACGTGGTCAAAACGCGCGTCTCGCAGCGAAATTGACAGGATGGAAAATCGACATCAAGAGCGAGTCTGAAGCGGAAGCGATGGATCTCGAAGATGTCTTCGCGACGGAAGAGCCGGCAGTAGAAGCGGTCCAAGTCGAAGGCGAGGAATAATTCGTGCAAAAAAAGGTACCATTACGTAAGTGTGTCATCACACAAGAAATGAAACCGAAAAAAGAATTAATTCGTGTCGTCCGGACACCTGAACAAGAGGTCGTCATCGATTTAAATGGTAAGATGAATGGGCGAGGTGCCTATTTATCGAAAGATGCGGCAGTCATTGCGACGGCGAAGAAAAAACGGACGCTTGATCATCATTTAAAGGTCAAGACGACAGATGCCTTATACGATGAATTGCTTGAAATCGCGGGAGGTACAAATGAGTAAATGGGAATCCCTTCTCGGTCTCGCGAATCGAGCTAGAAAAGTGACGACGGGAGAAGAACTCGTACTGAAAGAAGTACGAGGAGGGCAAGCGAAGCTTGTTCTTTTAGCAGCAGATGCGGGGGCTGCCACGCGTAAGAAAGTCACAGATAAATGTACGAGTTATCAGGTTCCTTACCTAGAAGTCGCCGACCGTACGATTCTCGGTCAAGCATTAGGAAAGGATGCGCGTGTTGTCGTGTCAGTCAATGAAGCCGGATTTGCGAAAAAGCTAACTGAACTCCTCTCGAACGACTAATTGGAGGTGGATCCTTTGGGTAAACGTGTATACGAATTCGCCAAGGAACAAAATGTAACAAGTAAGCAGGTCATCACCCAGCTTGAAAAGCTGGAGAAACCAGTCAAGAATCATATGGCAGTATTAGATGAACAGACAGTACAGCAACTCGATCAAGTATTTAATCCCGAGAAATATCGGGCTCAAAAGACGGAGGCTCCAAAACAAGTGAAATCAGATAATAAACCGAACCGACCAGGAAGTACAAACAAACCAGCAGGTAACCAATCACGTAACAGCAAAGGCGGACGCCCAGAATTCGGCAACCGTAACAACCGTGGCGGCAAACGTCGTCCGAACCAAAAGAAAGCAGAACCGCGTAAACTTGAAGTAGCGGATCCGAACTCGAAGTCGAGTCAACGTAAAGCTGCTCGCCGTGCACAAGAAGAGGCGATGGCAAACGTCGTTCAATACTCTGACAACTTGACAGTCGGTGAACTCGCTGAAAAAATGGCGAAAAAACCGAATGAACTGATCATGAAATTGATGGGTCTCGGTGTCATGGCGAACATCAACCAAGATCTTGATGACGAGACAGTGGAACTTCTCGCGACAGAGTTCGGCTTTGAAGTCGAGAAGACAGTCCAAGTCGATGAGACGGACTTTGATCAGTACGAATTGAATCTCGACCAGTACGAATTGTCTGAGCGTCCACCGGTCGTTACGATCATGGGACACGTTGACCACGGTAAAACGACATTGCTCGATTCGATTCGTAACACGAAGGTCACTGCAGGCGAAGCTGGCGGGATCACACAGCACATCGGTGCTTACCAAGTTGAGATCGACGGCAAGAAAATTACGTTCCTTGATACACCAGGTCACGCGGCGTTCACGACAATGCGTGCACGTGGAGCAGATGTCACGGATATCGCGATCATCGTCGTTGCAGCGGATGACGGTGTCATGCCACAGACGGAAGAAGCGATCAGCCACGCGAAAGCAGCTGGCGTTCCAATCATCGTTGCTGTCAACAAGATGGATAAAGAAGGCGCAAACCCAGACCGTGTCAAACAAGAATTGACAGAGTTCGAACTCGTTGCAGAGGACTGGGGTGGCGATACGATCTTCGTACCCGTTTCAGCACTTAAAGGTGACGGCATTGATGAATTGCTCGAAATGATTCTTCTCGTTTCAGAAGTACAAGAATACAAATCAACACCAGAAATGAACGGTCGCGGAACAGTCATCGAGGCGAAACTCGATAAAGGACGCGGTCCAGTCGCGACGCTTCTCGTACAACACGGAACACTTCGTGTTGGGGATCCAATCGTTGTCGGTCACACGTTCGGTCGTATCCGGGCAATGGTCAACGATATCGGTCGTCGTGTTAAAGAAGTTGGACCATCGACGCCAATCGAAATCACAGGTTTGAACGACGTACCGAAAGCAGGCGATCAATTCTTCGCATTCGAAGATGAGAAAAAAGCCCGCCAAATCGGTGAAGCGCGTTACCAGCGTGAAATCGAAGCACAACGTCGTGATTCGGCGAAAGTCAGCTTAGAAGATCTCTTCGATCGTATTAAAGAAGGCGAAGTCAAGGACCTCAACATCATCATCAAAGGTGACGTACAAGGTTCAGTTGAAGCCTTAGCCGGTTCATTGAAGAAAATTGATGTCGAAGGTGTTAAAATTAACATCGTACACTCAGGTGTCGGTGCCATCACGGAAGGTGACGTCATCCTTGCTTCGGCAGCGAATGCGATCATCATCGGATTCAACGTTCGTCCGGATGGTAACGCGAAATCAATGGCGGATCAGGAGAAAGTCGAAATTCGTCTTCACCGGATCATCTATAACGCAATCGAAGAAATCGAGCAAGCGATGAAAGGTCTTCTTGATCCTGAATTCGTTGAAAAAATCATCGGTCAAGCTGAAGTCCGCGATGTCATCAAAGTATCGAAAGTCGGTACGATCGCAGGTGGATATGTCACAGAAGGTAAGTTGACGCGTGATGCAGGCGTCCGTGTCGTTCGTGACAGTATCGTCATCTACGAAGGAAAACTCGATACACTTCGTCGTTTCAAAGATGATGTCAAAGAAGTCGCTACTGGCTATGAGTGTGGAATTAAGATTGAAAAATATGATGATATCAAAGTCGATGATGTCATCGAAGCGTTCATCATGGAAGAAGTCAAACGGAAGTAACAGAACGGAATCCATTCTTCCGAACTGGAGGGAATAACTATGAGTTTACGCTCGAATCGTGTCGCCGAACAGATGCGTAAGGAAATTACGCAATTGCTCATCAAAGATGTCAAGGATCCTCGCGTCAAGACGATTACCGTCACAGGTGTCGAAGTGACAGGAGACTTACAACAAGCGACGATCTTCTACTCGGTCCTCGGTGACGAAAAAGCACGTGAGGATGCGCGCATCGGTCTCGAAAGATCAAAAGGCTTCATGCGCAAGGAAATCGGATCGCGGATTCGTCTACGGAAAACACCTGAACTATTGTTCGAGGTCGATTCTTCTGTCGAATACGGATCACGCATTGATGAGTTGCTTCGGAATTTGAACAAAGATTAACATCTAAGGCAACCACGTGTGTGGTTGCCTTTTTTCAAGGAGGAAATAACGTGGAACCCATCGGAGTATTACCGTTAGATAAACCAGCGGGTATGACGAGTCATGATTGCGTCTTTCGTCTACGTCGCTTGTTTCAAACGAAAAAAGTCGGACATACAGGTACGCTTGATCCGGAAGTAACGGGTGTCTTACCGATTTGTCTCGGTCGAGCGACGAAGCTTGCCCGCTTCATCACGGATGAAGGAAAGCGCTACGCGGCGGAAGTGACGATTGGCTTTGCAACGACAACGGAAGATGCGCACGGGGAAACAGTTCGCGAAACAGCGGTTGAACCGGGAACTATTACCGAGGAAGCAATTGCAGACATCTTGACTCAATTGACAGGAGAGATCGAGCAGACGCCACCGTATTATTCAGCTGTTAAAGTGAATGGGAAAAAATTATATGAATATGCCCGAAAAGGCATTGAAGTCGAACGACCGACACGAATCGTCCGCATCGATCGATTAGAACGGACATCGGACCTTGTGTTCGAAGGTGGTCTTTGTCGTTTCCGTCTCGATATCGCTTGTGGAAAAGGAACGTATATTCGGACATTAGCAGTAGAAATCGGAGAACGACTTGGTTACGCGGCACACATGAGTGAACTACGTCGGACAGGCTCTGGTGCGATTGCTGAGACGGATACAGTGACTCTTGAGACACTCGAATCGTATGAGACGGTCGAAGAACGGATGCAACACGTTCTACCGATTGAACACGTCATCCAAAAATGGCCACGCTTGACGGTCGATGCGTCGACTGCACAGCGTGTATTGAACGGAGCAAAGCTGACAAGCATTCCAGTCGAATTCGAGCTGTTTACTGTCTATAATGAAGAAGACGTACCTTTAGCGCTATATCGACGTCTTCCAGAAGAACAGGTAGCACGCGTTGAGGTCATGCTACAAATCGATTAAGATCGGAGAGAGCATCATGGACATCATACATTTAACATATCCGGAACAACCTCAAAAAGACCCTGCTGTCATCGCACTCGGCTTTTTTGACGGTGTACATCTCGGACATCAGCAAGTCATCGCAGCAGCACTAAAAGAAGCGGAGGCTCGTCGCCTGCCTTTGGCTGTCATGACCTTTGATCCCCATCCGAAACAAGTGCTTGGTAAAGGGGATGAACCAGTCCACTACATCACGCCGCTTGAACGCAAATTAGAGAAACTCGAGCAGCTTGGTGTCGATCGTGTTTATGTGATTGAGTTTACGATTCCTTTCTCGGAATTATCACCGCAAGCTTTCGTCGACGAATATCTGATTGCGTCTGGAGCAGAACACGTCGTTGCTGGATTCGATTATTCCTACGGTCGCTTCGGAGCCGGCAAAATGGCGACGCTTGATTTTCATAGTCGTGGCACATTTACGCATACCGTTGTAGCAGAATTCCAAGAAGAAGCTGAAAAGATCAGCTCAACCCGGATTCGTCGTTTACTTGCTGCAGGAGAAGTCGAACCGGCTGCACGTTTGCTTGGAGAACCCTACCAAATCAAAGGCACGATCATTCACGGTGACGCACGCGGACGGCAAATCGGTTTCCCGACAGCCAACATGCGACCGGAATTCGCCTACGTCATTCCGAAACTTGGTGTGTATGCGACATTCGTTCGCTTAGCAGACGGTCGCCGGTTCAAGGCGATGACGAATGTCGGGAGACGCCCAACGTTCTATGAGACGGGAGACGTCAGTATCGAGACGCATCTTCTTGACTTTGATGAAGATCTTTATGGTCAAGAATTGACGCTTGAATGGATCGCTTACTTACGCGATGAAAAAGCCTTCAACGGTATCGATCAATTGAAAGAACAATTGGCGCGGGACCGCGAAGAAGCAAATGTACAATTAAGCGTTTGACAGTACGGACAGGGTTCGTTATGATAGGTCAGTACGATCACGTACAGCCGATTCACTTGGCATCTGGTCTCACCATCCGATGCTCGGGAATACGGTCATTTATAAGATGGAGGTGGAGTGACAATGGCACTCACAAAAGAACGTAAAAACGAAATCATCGAAGCATATGCTACGAAACAAGGCGATACTGGTTCGCCGGAAGTACAAGTTGCTGTTTTAACTGAACAGATCACAACTTTGAACGATCACTTACGTACACACAAAAAGGATCACCACTCACGTCGTGGTCTCTTGAAAATGGTCGGTCGTCGCCGTAACTTGCTCACATACCTTCGTAACAAGGATGTTGCACGTTACCGTTCGTTGATCGAGCGTCTTGGTCTCCGTCGCTAATCCCGACGAGAACGAGGTAGGGAAGCAGGAGCATCGTCTCCTGTTTCTTTTTTTTGCCGATTCATGGACTTTTTGCGCAAGAACCTACATAATTAGATTTGAATGAAAAAACGGATAGCAGTGAGAGGAGATTTGTGCATGTCACAAACAAAACAGACGTTTTCGACCGAACTCGGTGGACGTCCATTAACGATTGAAATCGGTCAATTAGCAAAACAAGCGAACGGAGCAGCATTGATTCGCTACGGTGATACAGCCGTTCTTGCTACGGTCGTTGCATCAAAACAACCAAAGGACTTAGATTTCTTCCCATTAACAGTGAACTATGAAGAAAAATTATATGCGGCAGGGAAAATCCCAGGTGGATTCCTTAAACGTGAAGGACGTCCTGGAGAGAGCGCGATCTTGACTTCGCGTCTGATCGACCGTCCAATCCGTCCATTATTCCCGGATGGTTTCCGTCACGACGTACAAGTGGCGACGACGGTTCTTTCGTCAGATGCTGACAATTCACCAGAAGTCGCTGCGATGATCGGGGCTTCGATTGCGCTTTCGATCTCGGATATTCCATTCGACGGTCCAATCGCAGGCGTGACGATCGGTCGCGTCGACGGAGAATTCGTCGTGAACCCGACTTCAGCGCAAATGGAAGTCAGCGACATCGACCTTCAAGTTGCCGGAACAAAACATGCCGTCAACATGGTTGAAGCAGGTGCGAAGGAAGTATCGGAACAAGCAATGCTTGAAGCGATTTTACTTGGACACGATGTCATCAAGGAAATGATCGCGTTCCAAGAAGAAATCGTCGCACAAGTCGGTAAAGAGAAGTTCGAATATACGGTATCAAGCTTCGATGAGACAATCGTCAATCGCCTGAAAGCAGAAGCATTAGCAGAAGTCACACAAGCGGTTCAAGTTGAAGAAAAACAAGCGCGTGACATTGCTATCAACGAAGTCATCGCAAAATACATCGAGTTGTATGCAGCTGACGAGTCCGTCACAGCAGAGCAACTGGCAGAAGTATCAGGCGTGCTCAACAAGTTCGTCAAAGACGAAGTCCGTCGTCTCATCACGGAAGACAAAGTTCGTCCAGATGGTCGTGGTCTTGCTGAGATCCGTCCGCTTGATTCAGAAGTCGGTCTCTTGCCACGTGCACACGGTTCAGGTCTGTTCACACGCGGTCAGACACAAGTCTTGTCTGTAGCGACACTTGGTGTTGCGGGTGACGCTCAAATCATTGATGGACTTGGTCTGAAGGAAGAGAAACGTTTCATGCACCATTATAATTTCCCACCATTCTCAGTTGGGGAAGCACGTCCGATGCGTGCACCAGGTCGTCGTGAAATTGGTCACGGGGCACTTGGAGAACGCGCACTTTTACCAGTTCTTCCGAATGAAGTTGATTTCCCGTACACGATTCGTCTCGTGTCAGAAGTGCTTGAGTCGAACGGTTCTTCATCACAGGCTTCCATCTGTGGTTCGATCCTTGCCATGATGGATGCGGGTGTTCCATTAAAAGCACCTGTCGCTGGTATCGCGATGGGCTTGATCATGGAAGGCGAAAATTACTCGATCTTGACAGATATCCAAGGGATGGAAGATCATCTCGGAGATATGGACTTTAAAGTCGCTGGAACTCACGAAGGCGTCACAGCTCTCCAAATGGATATGAAAATTGGCGGAATCACGCGTCAAATTCTTGAAGAAGCACTTGAACAAGCACGTCTTGGTCGTCTGCATATTCTTGAGCATATGCAATCTGTCATTGCTGAACCGCGTGTCGAATTGTCGCAATACGCGCCGAAAATCGTCACACTTAAAATCAATCCAGATAAAATCCGTGATGTCATCGGACCTGGTGGTAAAGTTATCAACGGTATCATCGATGAGACAGGCGTTAAGATCGACATCGATCAAGACGGAACAGTCTTTATCGCTTCGACGGATCAAGCTGGCATCGATCGTGCCCGTCAATTGATCGAAGATATCGTCCGTGAAGTCGTCGTTGGTGAAGAGTTCGATGGAACGGTCCGTCGCGTTGAGAAATTCGGTGCATTCGTCGAATTGTTCAAAGGAAAAGACGCACTCGTCCACATCTCGGAACTCGCACTTGACCGTGTTGGTCAAACGGAAGATGTCGTTAAACTTGGAGATAAGCTAAAAGTCCGTGTCACAGAAATCGATGACAAAGGACGCGTTAACGCGTCGCACAAAGTCCTGCTCGTCGAAGGATTAAGCGAAGAAGACCGTGCCGCATACGAAGAAAAGAAAAAGACAGAGCGTGAGAACCGCCCGCCACGCCGGGATCAGGGTTCACGCCCACCACGTGACGGACAACGTCCACCACGTCGTAACTAATGAATCCAAGGTGGCTCGACGGTGCAGAGAATGCAACGAGAGCCACCTTGTTTCCTATATTTGGAGGAATTACTATGATCGAACGGATACAACTAGAAAACGGGGTTCGACTAATCGTTGAACGGATGCCAGAAGCACGCAGCGTCGCGACCGGAATCTTCATTCAAGCAGGAAGTCGGACGGAACAGATCGAGGAGCATGGTATCAGTCATCTCATCGAGCATATGATGTTCAAAGGAACAAAACGCCATACGGCAAAAGAGATTGCGGTTTATTTTGACCGACTTGGTGGAAATATTAATGCGTTCACGAGTAAGGATCAAACGTGTTATTACGTCAAGACATTAGATGAACATGCAGGTGAAGCCTTTCAAGTGTTGGCGGACATGTTCCTCGAATCGACGTTTGACGCGGAGGAACTAGAAAAAGAGAAAAAGGTCGTCATTGAAGAGATTAAAATGTACGATGACACACCAGATGATCTCGTCCATGAGTTATTAGCTGTTGCGGCTTACGGAGAGGATGTCATGGCTCGTCCGATTCTTGGAACGGAAGAGAGTGTGCTTCGGATTGATCGTACAATGATTGAACAGTATCTCGAAGAAGCATATGCTCCGGATCAAATCGTCATTTCCGTTGCCGGAAACGTCTCAGACGAGTTGATTACGCAGATTCAAGAGCGGATGTCGATCCTCATATCACGATCGAAGACCCGTGAGACAGCGTCACCAAGGTTACAAAATGGTGTGATTCGTAAGGAAAAGGATACGGAACAGGCACATATTTGTTATAATTTCCGTGCGATTCCTTCTGCTGATTCACGATTGCCTGCCCTCGCCTTACTCAACAATGCATTCGGTGCGACGATGTCGAGTCGCTTGTTCCAATCAATCCGAGAGGAACGCGGTCTTGCTTATTCAGTCTTTTCCTATTATACGACGTTTGACGATCATGGAACGTTCACGATTTATGTCGGTACGTCTCCGGAATCAGTCGAAGAGGTCGAACAGGTTCTCGCTGCTGAGATTGATCGCTTGAAGCGAGACGGACTATCCGCTAAGGAACTCGAAGATGGCATTGAACAGCTAAAAGGTTCTCTGATTTTAGGAAACGAAGGCACATCGAGCCATATGAACCGAAATGCCCGAAATGAGTTGCATCTGCATCGTCACCCGTCACTCGAAGAAGTACTAGCGGATGTAGAACGAATTCGTCCATCGGACATCGAAGGGCTGATTGAGCACATCTTTTCGGAGGAACCGGCAAAGGCCTATATTCTTCCGGCAGACCAGGAAGAGGAAGCATGACAGCAGAACGGAATAGATGAAATATATGAAATGACGATGTCGAGAAAGAAGGAATACCGTTGAATTTAGCTGAACTGATTCAAGTCATACAGACGCAAAAAATCGAACGAATGGTAGAAGTGGACGTCACGTCCATCACGACCGATTCACGGGATGTTAAACCGGGAACATTGTTCGTCGCCATCAAAGGGTATACTGTTGATGGACACGACTATGCCAAACAGGCAGAAGCACAAGGAGCGGTCGCAATCGTTGCGGAACAACCGGTCAATGTGTCGATTCCTGTCATTCTCGTTCGTAGTACATCACGTGCCATTGCCGAATTGGCTGGCAAATTCTATGATTATCCTTCTGAAAAGATGCGGATGATTGGTATTACAGGAACGAACGGGAAAACGACGACGACGACGATTGTCCGTGATATATTAGCGCACCTTGGTCGGAAAACGGGTATCATCGGAACGGTCGAAGTCAAGATTGGTGACCGCGTCGTACCAAGTCGCAATACGACACCACAAAGCTCCGAATTACAAGCATTTTTGCATCAAATGCATAAAGAAGATGTCCAAGACGTCATCATGGAAGTCTCTTCGCATGGACTAGAGCTTGGTCGAGTAACGGGTGTCGATTACGACATTGCGGGATTCACGAATCTGACGCATGATCACCTCGATTTTCACAAAACGTTTGAGAACTATGCACGTGCCAAAGGATTGTTATTCGCACAGCTCGGACAACGGCTGTCGACAGAGAAAGTCGCGGTCTTGAATGCCGATGATCCGACGAGCGAACTGTACGAAATGATGACAGGTGCTCGTGTCATGACGTACGGTATCGACAACGCAGCTGACCTCCGAGCAACGGCGATTGAACAGTCACTTCAACAAACGACGTTCACGATGATGTACAAAGAAGAACAAGTCGACGTCACGGCGAATTTCATCGGTCGCTTTAACGTCTACAATCTGTTGCTTGCGACAGGGATCCTCTTGTCTTGCGGATACGACCTAACGACGATTGCAGGAGCGATTTCAGCAATCCGTCCGGCAAAAGGTCGGATGCAACGCTTACCAATCGAAGGATATAACGTGTATGTCGACTACGCGCATACTCCTGACGGCATTGAACAGTGTCTGAAAGCACTCGTTGACGTACCGAAGGAAAAGATCGTCTTCCTGATCGGGACAGGTGGAAACCGCGACGTGACGAAACGACCGAAGATGGGCGAACTGGCTTCGACCTACGCAGGAACCGTCGTCATCACGACGGATGATCCACGATATGAAGCATATGAGTCAATTACATCCGGCATCGCCAAAGGGATGACCCACGATCAGTTCGTTGAAATCGGTGATCGGGAAGAGGCCGTGCGTTATGCAGCACGACTCGCACGACCAGATAATATCGTCATCTTAGCCGGTAAAGGTCATGAAAAATATCAAATCATTGGGGATGAGAAAATCCCTCTCGATGAGGAAGTCATCGTCAAAGAGATGATACGGCAAATGGAGGAACAGAAGTGACTTATCAACCAATCGTTGTAACCATAGATCAATTTGAAACATTCGTAAAAACACATCCAAAAGGCGACTTACTTCAGCTTCCAGCATGGGGAGAAGTCAAAAGCGCGACAGGATGGACACATGAACGGATCGCGGTCGGAACAACTTCTGGTGAGATTGCCGGAGTTGGTCTGCTCTTGTTTAAGAAAGTACCGAAGCTACCGTTCACGCTTTGTTATGCACCGCGCGGTTTCGTCGTCGATTATACGGATACGGACGCACTTCGTGCTCTTCGTGATGAAGCGATACGTGTCGCAAAACAACAGAAGGCGATTGCGATTAAATTCGATCCGAACGTCGAGCGGGAAGAATATCCAGGTCTGTTACAGGAGATGCAAGGACTTGGCTTCAAACATAACGGTTTTGGCGGCGGTTTTGACTACGCGCAACCACGCTTTACGATGGAGACGAATCTTGAAGGAACAGAAAAAGAGATCTTCGACGGTTTCCATTCGAAGTTCCGCTACAACGTCCGTCTTGCTGAACGCAAAGGGATCGTATGCGAGCAAGCGGATCGTGAAGGACTCAAGACATTTGCGAAGCTGATGGTCGAGACGGGCGAACGGGATGGGTTCTCGATCCGCGGTCTGGATTATTTCGAGAATCTGTATGATCATCTCCATCCAAAGGGTGATGCGGTCTTGTTTTTGACGAAACTTGATGTCGTACGTGCTCTTGAGAATACGGAAGCCTTATTACTTCAAGCCGATAAGGAACTCTCGAAGATTCACCGTCAGCTTGAGAAAGAGACGGCCGAGAAGAAGCTAAAAAGCTTAAACAATCGCTTGGAGCAGACGACAGCACAAATCGAAAAAGCAGAAAAGTCGAAAACGGAACTGATGACGATTGCTGCCAAACATCCAAACGGTGTCATCCTGTCTGGTGGTCTTTTGACGCTTGCTGGTCGTCGTTCCTATTACTTATATGGAGCCTCATCGAACGAGTACCGGGAATTCATGCCGAACCATTTGATGCAATGGACGATGATGCAATATGCGAAAGAACATGGTGCGCTCTCCTATGACTTCGGTGGAGTCAGTGGTTCGACCGACCCGGATGATCATTACGCGGGACTCTATGCCTTTAAATCTGGGTGGGGTAGCCGAATGATTGAAAAAATCGGTGAGTTTGATTATGTACTCAATCGTCCGCTCTATCTGTTGCTTGAGACGGGGTTACCGATTCTACAAAAACTTCGGAAGAAGCTTCGCCGCTGATGAAACGGGGAACAATCTTCGGTTGGATCGTATTTTTATTGACGATGTTTGCGATTGGATTGTTTCTTGCGGCATCCATGAACCGGATGCCGACGATTTTGATGGACCAACCGGAACTCGGGATTGATAGTTGCCCACGAGACGTAGCAGGGGAAAACCGTTTGATCAATGCAAGCGAGGCGAACCTGAAGCGTCTCCATCCAGCTGTCGAGGCAGGGGCAAAGGATCTGATCCGTGTTGCACATTCTTGCTACAATATCGATATCAAGATCACGCAAGGGTACCGCTCGATCCAGCAACAGAACGCACTTTTTGAACAAGGGCGTTCTGAGGCAGGTGAAGTCGTCACGAATGCACGAGGCGGTGAATCGATGCATAACTACGGACTTGCAATTGATTTCGTGCAACTCGTAAATGGACAGATTTCGTATGATCTTGAGTATGATGGGAATCGGTCAGGGAAAAGTGATTGGCGTGAAGTCGCTGATATCGGGAAAGCACTCGGTTTTGAATGGGGAGGCGATTGGAAGCGATTCGTCGATTACCCTCATTTTGAGATGACGTTCGAGTATTCGCTCGACGAACTGAAGGCTGGTGAACGTCCAAGCCGTTCGGAAAAAGCGAAACGAACAGAAGAAGTCGAAGATTTGTTGAATACATGATTAACGTCATTCCTGGAGTAATGTGGCAGGAATGACGTTTTTTTTAGATTTCCTAGTCCGATTGTTGGCAGATTGTGAAAATTCGGCTAGAATAGTGATAGTGATAAGTGGACGGCTCACGAAAAGTGAATATGAATTATAGGAGGTCATGTCGTGTCAAAGAAGAAGACGGAAAAAGTAAGCGTCTTTGCTCTTGGTGGCGCCGGTGAGATCGGTAAGAACATGTACGTCGTCGAACTCGACGAGGACATCTTCGTCATCGATGCCGGGTTAATGTTCCCAGGAGATGAGATGCTTGGAATCGATAAAGTCATTCCAGACATCAGTTATTTAAAAGAAAACAAAGAGCGGATTCAAGGGATTTTCATTACCCATGGTCACGAGGATCATATCGGGGCACTCAGTTACGTCTTGCGTGACTTGAAGGTACCTGTTTACGGAACACGTTTGACGCTCGGTTTGATTGAACACAAATTAAAAGAAGCCGGTTTATTGAAAAAGGCAGATCTTCGTCCAATTGATGCCAAGACGAAATTAACCGTCGCAGGTCATTTTATTACGTTCTTCCGGGTCAACCACTCGATTCCGGATGCAGTTGGGGTTTGTATTCAAACGTCTCAAGGTGCCATCGTTCATACGGGGGATTTCAAGTTCGATTACACACCAGTCGATGGAAAACAAGCAGACTTCGGGAAAATTGCAGCGATTGGTCAACGGGGCGTACTGTGCTTGCTGTCTGACTCGACGAATGCAGAGCGACCAGGGATGTCTGGGTCAGAATCGATTGTCGGTTCTGAATTGAACGACGTCATTTATGAAGCACCGGGTCGTGTGATTGTAGCTTCATTCGCTTCGAACATTCATCGTCTACAACAAGTGTTTGCAGCAGCAGAAGCGAACAATCGAAAAGTAGCGGTCGTCGGTCGTAGCATGGTCAACAACGTTGAAGTGGCACAGCGTTTGAATTACTTACGCTTCAAGCAGAAAACATTGATTGATCTATCTGACATCAATCGCCTCGATGATAACCAAGTCGTCATCTTGACGACGGGATCTCAAGGTGAGCCAATGGCAGCCTTGACACGAATGGCACGTAACGCACACAAGCAAGTCAATATTCGCTTGAATGATACGGTTGTCGTCGCGGCTTCCCCAATTCCAGGTAACGAGAAGTCGGTTTCGAAAACGATCGATCTCTTATTCCGTGCGGGTGCGAATGTTATCTACAACCAACGGAAAGTACACGTTTCCGGTCACGGTCATGCGGAAGATCTGAAGCTGATGCTCAACTTGATCAAACCGAAATTCTTCCTACCGATTCACGGAGAATTCCGGATGCAAAAGGCACACAGTCGTCTCGCACAGACGGTTGGCGTCAATGCGAACAATATCTTCATCATCGAGAATGGAGATGTCGTTGAGTTTGAGAAGCGTAAAGCACGGATGTCACGCAAAGTGAACGCCGGAAACGTCTTGATCGACGGAATCGGTGTTGGTGATGTCGGAAACATCGTCCTTCGTGATCGTCGCTTGTTGTCACAAGATGGTGTCGTCCTCTGTGTCATTACGATTAGCCGGAAAAACAAAACGATCGTCTCGGGACCCGAAATCATTTCTCGCGGATTCGTCTATATGCGTGAATCAGAAGATATGATCAATGAAGCGAACCGAATCGTCGCGAAACAACTACAAGGTAAATTAAACGGAGAATTGGATTGGACGGAGATGAAGTCGTTGATTCGAGATAAACTCAGTGCTTATCTCTATGAACAGACGAAACGCCGCCCGATGATTCTTCCAATCATCATGGAGATTTAACAAACGAGCGGCTCAGATTGACCAATACCTGGTCCACTGAGCCGTTTTTTTATCAGGAGGGATGACATATGGCGACGACGAAACGAAAAACCGTACGAAAAAAAACGCCGCCACGGAAACGACCGGCAGCGAAGAAACAACGTCAGCCGATTGCGTATCGTACATATGCGACCATCATCGCAATCGTTTCACTACTTGCCTTCGTTCTCGCATTTGGGGAATTCGGGAAAGTCGGACTGACGCTAGCTGATGGAGGAGAACGATTAATCGGTCAGTTCGGTTCCTTATTATACGGCGGGATAGGTGCCGTGCTACTCTTGCTACTATCGAACGCGTCACGGGCTCAGAAATGGGCATGGTCGATGCTACTAATGGGTTCAGTCGTCTGGATTGATCTAATGCTCGGAGCACCGCGTGGTATTCTCAATGGATGGCTCTATCAAAACGCAGCATATTACATTTCAAGTAGCGGTGCCTTCTTGATTGGTCTGTTCTTCATCGGCGCAGCTGTTCATCTACTACACCCTTCGTTTTATGGAGAACTATGGCTTGGACTGCGGGAACGCGCAGAAGAATTTCGTAATCGTGAACGGACACCTCGTCCTCGGATCGAAAAAGACCTGACACCGAAACCGGTCCGCGAGAAAAAAGCAAAGACGTTGCGACCAGCAACTGTTGAGGAACCAATCGAAACAGAGCAAGAAGCAGAGGATCCTTCGGTCAACATTCAAGACGTTCCAATTATCGGCTTTACGGATCACGTTGAACCGCAAGCAGCGGAGACACAAGGACCACTGACGATGACGGAGACACCGGACGGATATCAATTGCCGTCGCTTGATTTATTAGCAGAGCCGACGTCCAAGGACTTATCGGGTGAGAATAAGCGACTAAAGGATAATGCGACGAAATTGATTGCGACCTTAAAATCGTTCGGGATCGGAGCGAAAGTGTTGAAGATTCATCTCGGACCAAGTGTCACGAAGTATGAGATTGAACCAAAACAAGGTATCAAGCTTAGTCGGATCACAGGACTCGCCGATGATTTAGCGCTTGCGTTAGCGGCGAAAGATATTCGAATCGAAGCACCGATTCCTGGTAAAGCGGCTGTCGGAATCGAGGTGCCAAACCGTGAAGTCGCCATGGTATCACTTCGAGAAGTGTTAGGAGCGGAGAGCGTTCAATCCGACAATGATCGTTTGCTCGTCGCACTCGGACGAAGCATTTCTGGTGAGACGGTGACAGCAAAGCTGAATAAGATGCCACACGTCTTAGTTGCCGGTTCGACCGGTTCCGGTAAATCGGTCTGCATTAACGGGATGATCGTCTCAATTTTGATGCGAGCTCGACCGGATGAAGTCCGCCTGATGATGATTGACCCGAAAATGGTCGAATTAAACGTCTACAACGGTATTCCTCATCTTTTGGCACCGGTCGTCACCGATCCGAAAAAGGCGGCGCAGGCGTTAAAACAGGTCGTCTCGGAAATGGAACGTCGTTATGAGATTTTCAGTCAAAACGGAGCTCGCAACATCGAAGGCTACAATGCACTAATCGATAAGATGAACGCAGAGGAAAAAGTGCATCAACGATTACCGTATATTGTCGTCATCGTTGATGAGTTAGCCGACTTGATGATGGTCGCGTCAAACGAAGTTGAAGATGCAATCATGCGACTTGCACAAATGGCGCGAGCAGCTGGGATTCACATGGTTATCGCGACCCAGCGACCAAGTGTTGATATCATCACTGGTGTCATCAAAGCGAATATTCCGTCACGTATCGCCTTCAGTGTGTCGAGTGCGACGGATTCACGGACGATCCTTGATACGGGAGGCGCTGATAAATTGCTTGGACGAGGGGATATGTTGTTGCTCGGTAACGGCATGAACAAACCCGTCCGTGTACAAGGTGCGTTCTTATCAGACGAAGAAGTCGAGAAGGTTGTCAATCATGTCATCAGTCAACAAAAAGCGCAGTATGTTGAAGCGATGATTCCAAAAGATGTACCTGAAGGTGAAACAGAGGTCGATGACTCACTCTATGATGAGGTCGTCCAGTTCATTCTGACCCAAGAGACGGCATCGACGTCGATGATTCAACGAAAGTATCGTATCGGCTACAACCGAGCTGCCCGGTTGATTGATGCTCTAGAAGAAAATGGTCTGATTGGTCCTTCTGAAGGATCAAAACCACGCCGCGTCATGGGACGTTAATCAAGAATCACGGTATCCACCGTGATTCTTTTTTATTAAAATAATGGATATATATGGATGAGCGTATAATGTGCTCAAAAAAATGACACAGGAGTCGTATATGAGATGAGAAAATTAGAAATGAAAGGAAGGAAAAAAGACAAAAATAAAATAAAATCGCTTTCATGAAAATAGTTGTCAGACGTCTGTTGATTTTCAATATTTTTTTTGGCATACTCAGACATATGAGTGACCGACCTTCAACATGAGGGCTGGGAGCGACTTTTTCACAAATAGATAATGAAAGCGCTCTCATAAATGCAGAGGAGATGGATGATATGAAGAAAAAACAGGTAATCGTATCGATGATGTCAGTAGCAACAGTTGGACTTGCAGCCTGCGGCGGTTCAGGTGAGAAAGCTGACCAAAAAGATCAGTTCTCTGTCGCTATGGTAGCGGATAAAGGTGGAATCGATGATAAATCGTTCAACCAATCAGCTTGGGAAGGTCTGCAAGCGTACGGTAAAGATAACAAACTCAAGCAAAATGAAGGGTTCTCTTATTTACAGTCTAAATCACAACAAGATTATCAACCGAACTTGTCTCGTCTTGCACGTGGTGGAGAAGATCTCGTTTTCGGTATCGGGAATACATTCAATGAAGATGTTAAAACCGTAGCAGATCAATTCAAGGATACACAATTTGCAATCGTTGATAATGTCGTTGAAGGGAAAAACGTCACATCGATCACATTTAAGGAAAATGAAGGGGCGTATCTTGCAGGGATCGTTGCTGCTATGGAGACGAAAAAAGATCACATCGGTTTCGTCGGTGGCATGAAAATGGACGTCATCGAGCGGTTCCGAGCTGGTTTCGAAGCTGGAGCGAAATCCGTCAATCCAAAAATCAAAATCGATGTTCAGTACGCAGAGGACTTCGCAGCACCTGAAAAAGGTCAAGCCATCGCAGCCGGCATGTACGGTAAAGGAGCGGATATCATCTTCCCAGCAGCAGGCGGTACAGGAAATGGTGTCTTCACAGAAGCGAAGAACCGTAAGAAAAATGGAGAAGATGTATCGGTCATCGGTGTCGACCGTGATCAAAAAGAAGAAGGTATGCCGGAAGACGTGACGTTAACATCGGTCATCAAACGTGTCGACCGCGCAGTTGAAGATACAGCTAACGCAGCGAAAGATGGAAAACTCGAAGGTGGTAAAACGGTTCGTTATGGTCTGAAAGAAGACGGCGTTGATATCGTCCCATCTGAAAAAATCTCGAAGAAGACGATGACTGCGCTTGAGAAAGCAAAAGCGGCTGTCGTTTCAGGGAAAATCGAAGTACCTGAGCAATAAGCGTTGAAAAGATAAAGGGCATTCTTAGGTAGAATGCCCTATTTTCTTCCATTATTGATTACGTTATGAAAAGGGTTACAAAAGCGCCAAAAGTCAGACTTCTAACCTGTTACAAAATGATTGCAGGATTGTGTTAAGCATCATATACTTATCTTGGCTGGAGTTCTCATACGTCAGAAGTCTGAGCACTGGTTACAACTAGATAGAGGATGGAGATGCGTCATGTCGATTAAACTAGATCATCGTTTGCTTTATTTACGTGTGATTGAAAAAATCAAGTCAGACATCGATGACGGCGTTTACAAGGAAGGCGAGAAGCTCCCTTCAGAGTTTGAACTTTCAAAGCAACTTGGCGTCAGTCGAGCTACTCTTCGAGAGGCATTACGAATTCTTGAAGATGAGAACATTGTCATCCGTAAACACGGTGTCGGTACGTTTATCAATGCAAGACCACCGTTTACTTCTGGTATCGAGGAGTTATACAGCGTGACAGAGATGATCGCGCGCGCAGGCATGATTCCGACCTCAGAAGTGCTATCATCCGAGATGGTCCAACCGACTGAGCGCGACCGAGAACGCTTTCAACTTGGTCCGGATGAATTGGTATATCGAATCGAACGAATCCGACTCGCAGGAGATGTTCCTGTCGTCTATTGTATCGATAAGATTCCAAGCCATTATATTAAAAATGAAGAGCAGTTCACCTCTTCGACATCATTGTTTGATGCTTTAGAAAAAGAACTCGGACGACGTGTCACACATGCTGTGACGCATATCGAGCCGCGTATTGATCCGAAAATCGCTGAACAATTACATACGGACCAACCTCTGCTCGCTTTGCGTCAGACGCATTATGATGAGCTCGACCGTTCCGTTCTTTTTTCAGCGAACTATTTCCGAGCAGATAAGTTCGATTTCCACGTCATCCGTAAACGTGTGTGAGCCATTGTTTTAGGATGAATACTGAAAGCGCTTCCCGTCAAAACCTACGTAACGCTCCTCATCGCCAGCCTCAGGTGCTAGACGTAGTCTTGAACTTTGTATGACCATATTCGAAAGGGGATTTTTCCAGATGAAAAAGAAGTCACTTCTCGCATTAGCAGCAACAGGTTTAGCAATGAGTTCCGTCCTTGCAGCATGTGGTGGCAACGACGATTCGAAA
This sequence comes from Exiguobacterium sp. UBA3968, assembly GCF_002385115.1. Taxonomy (NCBI): domain Bacteria; kingdom Bacillati; phylum Bacillota; class Bacilli; order Caryophanales; genus Exiguobacterium; species Exiguobacterium sp. UBA3968. Next base: position 1,176,253 of record NZ_DGCW01000005.1, on the reverse strand, counting down.
GATTCAGGTAGCGGCAGCAAATCAGAAGGCTTTAAAGTAGGTATGGTTACAGATACAGGCGGCGTGGATGATAAATCATTCAACCAATCTGCTTGGGAAGGTATCCAAAAGTTCGGGAAAGACAATGACTTAAAAGAAGGTACTGGCTATAAATATCTCCAATCTGCAAAACAATCAGACTATCAACCGAACCTTCAGCAATTAGCACGTGCAAAATACGACTTAATTCTCGGGATTGGTTTCTTGATGGCTGAAGATATCGGTAAAGTAGCGGATCAGTTCAAAAAGAACAACTTCGCACTCGTTGACCAAGTCGTCGATAAACCAAACGTCGCTTCAATCGTCTTCAAAGAAAACGAAGGTTCGTTCCTCGTTGGTGTCGTTGCAGGTCTAACGACGAAAACGGATAAAGTTGGATTTGTCGGTGGTGTCAACTCGGACTTGATCAAAAAGTTCGAAAGCGGATTTAAAGCAGGTGTTAAAGCGGCTAACCCGAAAGCGGAAATCGAAATTCAATACGCAGAAGATTTCAACGCTGCAGAAAAAGGACAAGCAATCGCTTCAGGTATGTACGGTAAAAAAGTCGACGTCATCTATCACGCAGCTGGTGGTACTGGACAAGGGGTATTCACAGAAGCGAAAAACCGTAAAAAGAACGGTGAAGATGTTTGGGTTATCGGTGTAGACCGTGACCAAGTCGAAGAAGGTATGCCAGAGAACGTCACATTGACATCAATGGTCAAACGTGTGGATACAGCAGTAGAGCAAGTCGCGAAAGACACGAAGGACGGCAACTTCCCAGCAGGTAAAGTCGTTGAGTTCGGTCTAAAAGACGGCGGTGTCGATATCGCTCCTTCAAAAGACAATGTCTCAAAAGAAGCACTCGACAAAGTCGAAGAGTACAAAAAACAAATCATCGATGGTGACATTAAAGTTCCATCGACTGACGACGAGTATAAAGAGTACGAAGCGTCACTTAAATAATAATGAAAGCGGGGGTCGCTAGCATTGCGACTCCCCTTTTAAACTAAACATGGGAGTGGATTTTCTTGGAATACGTCATTGAGATGCTGAACATCAGAAAAGAGTTTGGCAATTTCGTCGCAAATGATAATATCACGCTCCAGCTTCGGAAAGGTGAGATTCACGCTTTACTTGGTGAAAACGGTGCCGGAAAATCGACGCTGATGAACGTCTTATTTGGTTTGTATCAGCCTGAGGCTGGAGAAATTCGTGTACGTGGTGAAAAAGTCAATATTACGAGTCCGAACGTCGCGAATGATCTTGGAATCGGCATGGTGCACCAACACTTCATGCTCGTTCAAAATTTCACTGTTACTGAAAACATCATTTTAGGTGCAGAGCCACGTACAGGGATTAAGATTGATCGTGCATCGGCGCGTGAAAAGGTACGCCAGATTTCTGAACAGTATGGTCTTGCTGTTGATCCTGATGCAAAAATCGAGGATATTTCAGTCGGAATGCAACAACGTGTTGAAATTTTGAAGACGTTGTACCGTGGGGCAGACATCTTGATCTTTGATGAACCATCTGCTGTTTTGACACCGCAAGAGATCAAAGAATTGATTCAAATCATGAATCGCTTGATTGCGGAAGGAAAGTCGATTATCCTCATTACGCATAAACTGAAAGAAATCATGGAAGTAGCTGATCGCTGTACGACGATTCGCCGTGGTAAATATATCGGCACGGTCGATATCGATGAGACGATGACACAGTCGCGTCTTGCTGAAATGATGGTAGGTCGTGAAGTCAACTTTAATGCGGAGTATTCCAAGGCAACTCCACAAGAACTCGTCCTCGATATCAAGAATCTAGTCGTCAAGGACGGTCGTGGCATCAAAGCAGTCGATGGGTTGAATCTCGACATTCGTGCCGGAGAAATCGTTGGAATTGCCGGAATCGACGGGAACGGACAAACGGAATTGATTGAAGCCATTACAGGTCTTCGTAAAGCAGACAGTGGCGAAATCTTCCTCAACAACAAATCGATTAAAAACCTGAAGCCACGGAAAGTAACGGAATCAGGTGTCGGTCACATCCCACAAGACCGACATAAACATGGACTTGTCCTTGATTATTCGATTGGACATAACATGGTCTTACAAACGTACTACAAACAACCGTACTCAAAAGCAGGCATCATGAACTATAAACAAGTCATGGAAAAAGCCAAAACGCTCATCGAGAAGTTCGACGTCCGAACTCCAAGCCCAGAGACGTTCGCTCGTGCCTTGTCTGGTGGTAACCAACAGAAGGCGATCATCGCGCGTGAAGTCGATCGTTCACCAGATTTGCTGATTGCGGCTCAGCCGACTCGTGGTCTTGATGTTGGGGCAATCGAGTTCATTCATGAACAATTGGTTCTTGAGCGCGAAAAAGGTCGTGCTGTCTTGTTGATTTCATTCGAACTCGAAGAAATTCTACAAGTCTCTGACCGGATTGCCGTGTTATATGAAGGAAAAACAGTGGCCTTCTTGGATCCGAAAGAAACGAACGAAATTGAGCTTGGCTTCCTGATGGCCGGCGGTAAGAAAGAGGAGGTAGGTCATTCATGAAGTTAGAGCGTTTTTACGGCATCCTCATTCCGATTCTTTCCATCGTGCTTGGGATGGTCGTCGGGGCAATCGTCATGCTCATTGGTGGGTATGATCCGATTGCTGGGTTTGATCAATTATTCTATGGTATTTTTGGCGAACCGTACAGCATCGGTGAAACATTGCGTGCGGCGGCTCCATTGATCTTCGCGGGTCTTGCTGTCGCGTTTGCTTTTCGGACAGGACTTTTTAACATCGGTGTCGAAGGTCAAGTACTCGTCGGCTGGATGGTTGCAGTCTGGATTGGAATCAAGTTTGATTTGCCGACAGTTGTTCATTTACCACTCGCTTTGATTGGAGCAGGTTTAGCAGGTGCGCTTTGGGCATCGATTCCTGGTATCTTAAAAGCGAAATTCCACGTACATGAAGTCATCACGTCGATCATGATGAACTATATCGCGTTATACGTCACGAACGATATTTTACGTCATGTCATCGGCATTACGAATGAGCGGACGGAGACAATCAAGGAATCAGCATCACTTGCGTCGCCGTTCTTACAAGAGATCACGGATTTCTCACGTCTTCATAACGGAATTTTCATCGCAATCATCGCTGCACTCGTCTTCTGGTTTATTCTTTGGAAAACAACACTCGGTTATGAACTTCGAGCTGTTGGATTCAATAAGAATGCTGCTGAATATGCAGGGATGGGCGTTAACCGCAATATCATCTTATCGTTCGTCATCTCAGGTGTGTTCGCTGGTCTTGCTGGGGCGATGGAAGGTCTTGGGACGTTCCAAAACATGACGCTGAATGCGTCCTTCACTGGTGTTGGATTCGACGGGATCGCGGTTGCCTTGTTAGGTGCGAATAATCCGATCGGCGTCGTGCTCGCTGCATTACTATTTGCAGGACTCAATATCGGTGGTCTGTCGATGCAACAGATTGGTATTCCACCGGAACTGATCAAAATTATCATTGCGTTCATCATCATCTTCGTGGCTTCTGGATACGCGATTCGTCTCGTCATCGAGAAGTTCGCAGTTAAGAAAGAATCTAAAAAAGCGAAAGGAGCCGGTCAGTAATGGGCTTTCTTGAAGTACTTTATATCATCGTGCCAATCGCACTTGCCTATTCGGCTCCGTTGATCATTGCAGCACTTGGCGGCATTTTCAGTGAGCGTTCTGGCGTCGTTAACATCGCGTTAGAAGGTTTAATGGTCATGGGTGCCTTCACGGGTGTCGTCACGGCATTGACGCTATCAAAAATGGGCTTGGGTGCTGCGAGTCCTTGGCTTGCGATGCTCATTGCGATTGTCGTCGGAGCAGTTTTCTCGCTCTTCCTTGCGATTCCGGCAATCCTTTTCCGGGCTGATCAAACGGTTCTTGGAGTTGCGATCAACTTGCTTGCAGTCGGTCTTGCCATCTTCCTCGTCCGGGCGCTTTACGGAAAAGGACAAACGGATTCGATTCCAAACCGAATCTCAAAAGAGAACGTGCCATTCTTGTCCGATATTCCTGTGCTGAAGATGTTCTTCGCGAACGTCTACTACACATCGTATATCGCGATCATCCTTGCCTTCGTCGCGTGGTACATCATTTTCAAGACGCCATTTGGTCTTCGTTTACGTTCTGTCGGGGAACATCCGATGGCGGCAGATACAATGGGGATCAACGTCACGAAGATGCGTTTCATCGGTGTCATGATCTCTGGTGGTTTCGGTGGTCTTGCTGGTGCTGTTTATGCGACATCGATCTCACTGAACTTCAGTGTGACGACGATCCTCGGTCAAGGGTTCCTCGCGATTGCGGCGATGATCTTCGGAAAATGGAATCCACTCGGGGCTATGGGTGCTGCACTATTCTTCGGATTCGCTCAAGCGATTTCAATCATCGGTCAGCAATTGCCGTTACTCGATCAAATTCCGCAAGTGTATCTATTGATTGCACCGTATCTCTTGACGATCCTAGCACTCGCTGGTGTCGTTGGTCGGGCGGATGCACCAAAAGCTGTTGGCGTACCATATATCAAAGGAAAACGCTAAATTTTTTACCACTTAGAAACCGGATGTTGCCAAATGGCGACACCCGGTTTTTTTAATGATTGATAGATATATCGCGTGAATAAAAGACCAATAAAAAAAGATGTTTCGCAAGGAAACATCTTTTTTTATTCACTTATTCGAATTTTAACGCATCGCCTTCGAACGATTCATCTGCTACTTTGATTGAATCCGTCGGGCATCCTTCAAATGCATCAATCATATCGTCGAATAATGCTTCTGGAATTTCGGCAGTACCATTGTTATCATCAAGAATGACATATGCCAAACCCTCATCATCATAATCATAGATATCTGGTGCCGCTGCTCCACAAGCACCACAAGCGATGCAAGTATCTTTGTCGACAATCGTAAATTTAGCCATTGAACGGTCTCCTCTCTATACGAAAACATTATTGAAACACGCTGTTCTCATCTATATGTCATTGTATCGGACTCATCGTTGCATTTCAATGACGAAGCGTAAGTGATAACAGAAAATGTATATATCATCACATGCCCGCAAACAGTATGTCTAAAACGTAACGAAAAGAAAATGGATGAGGTATCATCTTCAAATCGATAAACACTATATATCAGAAAGGAGCGTGGCAGATGGAAATTTCATTACTAGAGCGCATTTTTCTAGAATCGATTCAGCGTCTTCGAGACGAACGTTCGGACCGGAGTCTTTATCATGTTTTTCAAGGGAAGAAGTCAGCCACTTCTCTTCAAGATGCTCATTTTTATGATTTAGAGTCGACGTTCGGTACCGTATTAGTCAGTAAACAGCGATTCGAGTCGGTTTTAACGGAACTCGCTCAGAAAAAGTGGATCGAACGGCAAGAGACACTTCGACTGACGAGCGAAGGCGCTCGACTAGTAGGACAAATGGATGGAGTAATCATTGATCAACTTGGTGGTGAACTTCGGGGATATGCTGAAATGATGTGGAAACGGCTCAGTCTTCTCGTTCAAACGGTAATTTGTCTAGAAGCGCAACAACCATTCATTCCCGTGCAACAAGAGACGATCGTTCGGGAGTGGGTCAAGAGTGTTCTTCCGACCATCTCGAATCGAGCAGATTGGTTAGCGCAGATGTATCAAGAATTGATGCTCCTCCTTGAGCGCTTACCGGAACGAGATGCGACATTGATCAGTCATCGATTATCAGGTGTGCAAACGGGATGGTCATATCCTCAATTGGCACGAATGATGAAGGTAGATGTCGAGACGGTCCAGTTCGAATTTATCATAGCTTGGCGAAGATGCATCAATGACTTAAAAAGTACACCGCTCATTCAACAAATCGGAGCCAGTCTCCACACTCCGAAGATGACGCAGTCTGCTCAAACGACTTGGGAATTATTGCAACAAGGACTCACTGCTGAAGATGTTGCGGTCAGAAGACGTCTAAAAAATAGCACGATGGAAGACCATCTTGTTGAAATTGCAATGTATGCACCCACTTTTCCGTTAGATCATTTCGTTGATACGGCTCAACAAGAAGAAATTCGACATATCGCACAACAACTCAAAACTTATGCGCTCAAGCGAATCAAAAGCGTGATGCAATCAGACGTATCCTATTTTCAAATTCGATTGGTCTTAGCTCGTAGTAAATGGGAGGGAAGTTAATGGAAGCGTTATTGCATCGACATTTCGGTTATGAAGCGTTCCGACCTGGACAACGCCAAATCATCGAATCCATCCTGAATGGAACAGATACGTTAGCAATTTTACCGACAGGTGGAGGAAAGTCTGTTTGTTATCAGTTTCCTTCGTATGTAAAAGGAGAGGGACTGACATTGATTTTGTCTCCGCTGCTCTCTTTGATTGAGGATCAAGTCATGCAAATCAAACGTCGGGGAGAACGTTCTGTCGCAAAATTAACATCTGTTGAGACGCGAGAAGAAAAAGAGCAAATCTTATCCGTACTCGAACATCTACGGTATCTCTACTTATCACCGGAACAACTCGCGTTACCACAAATACGGGCTCGTCTGAAACAGGTCGACATCGCGCTATTCGTCGTCGATGAAGCCCACTGTATCTCGCAGTGGGGACACGAGTTTCGACCTGAGTATGCAAGACTTGGGCAAATTCGCCGGGAACTAGGTTTTCCGCAGTGCCTCGCCTTAACCGCAACAGCGACTCAAGCTGTCGAACGAGATATCCGAATACAATTGCAGATGCGAGAACCGCATGTCATCCGTCGTTCCGTCAATCGACCGGAAATCCAATACATCGTGGATCGCGTCGATCGAGAAGAAAAAGACGCAGCACTCGACCGTTGGATGACACGTATCGTTCGTCCCTGTGTCATCTATACGACAACGCGTAAAGAAGCGGAACGGATTGCAGGAATCATTGAAGGGGCAACCTACTATCATGCCGGATTAACGATGGAAGACCGTCAGCTTGTTCAACAACAGTTTCTTCATGATGAAATGGACTGTCTCGTTTGTACGAGCGCATTTGGAATGGGTGTTGATAAAGGAAACGTTCGTACAGTTATCCATCACACGATGCCGGCGACGCTTGAAGCTTATATGCAGGAAATCGGACGTGCCGGTCGGGACGGAAAAGAGGCGACGGCGATCTTGCTTTATGCTCCTCAGGATGAACAATTACAAACCTTTCTGATTGAGACACAATATGCGCCTGTCCTTTGGATTGATCAGTTACAACAAGGGGGGAGAAGAGGTGAATCCTACGCGAAAATCGAGACTCGTCTACACCTCAATCCGGAAGATCCAGCATATCGGTTACTGAAATCGCAACTTGAGAATGGCTGGTCGAAGGAACGTATCATGCAATGGCAGGTGGAACGAAAACAGCTCAAAGGACGAGAAGTCAGCCAGATGATGGACTATATTCACCGGAATGAATGTCGCCGTAAGATGTTATTGCATCATTTTGATGAACCGGCAATCGTTCAGCCACGTTGTTGTGATATATGCGGTACGATCGAATGGCAGGATCCCGTGAAGAGTAAGGTGCTTCAAACGGTAAATTGGAAAAAGCGTTTAGAACAAGTCTTTTTTTCGTCACTAGATTCGGTGTAAACTAGAAAATATCCTTATTTTTTTCAAGAAAAGGTGATGAACATTGAGTAAACAAGATCAACGGCGGTTACATCAGAACGAAGAGGAGCAACTCTTACCACCACGTTCCTCGCGAATCGAACACGTTCGAAATGAACGACTGAAGCAACCATTTCGAAAAAATCCGCTAGCAATCACGCTAACGGTACTCATGATCACGATCATCATCGCCTTCGTCTCCATCGGTTTCATGATGTAAAGGCACATTGTGAACGGAGATTTTTTTCCTTTCAGCGTATACTAGAAAGGAAGGGGAAGGAGGCACGATGCATGGATCGTGGGAAATACAATATCAAAGCAGTCGCTGCGTTGGTGGGACTCAACCCGACGACCATTCGTGCTTGGGAGCGGAGATATCAAGTGCTTGATCCGGATCGAAGTGAATCCGGGCATCGCATTTATAGTGATAGTGACGTTGCGAAATTGCGTTGGATCGTCGATAAACAAAAAGAAGGATTGTCGGTTTCAAAGGCAATTCAATTATATGAGATGCCTGTCAATCGAGCTGAAGTGCCCCATGATTACGGAGTCGAACTACGAGATCAGTTATTCCGTGCATTGACGAACTTCGAAGAACGACACGCGCATGACATCATGAATAAAGCGTTCTCGATGTTTAGTTTCGATAAAGTCATTCAAGATATCGTTGGTCCACTCTTACATGAAATCGGACTGAAATGGGAGTCAGGAGAGATTACAATTGCGCATGAACATTTTGCAACAGCTTTCTTAAGAGCCCGTCTTTCGACGTTATCACTACAGATGCCGATCAATCCGTTCTTGCCGCGAATCGTATGTGTCTGTGCACCAGAAGAAGAACATGAGCTCGGACTACTCTTCTTCACACTCTACTTGCGGCAATCGGGTTTTGATGTGATTTTTCTCGGTTCCGGTATTCCGGTGCCGGACTTAGTAGCCGTGACACATCAATTGCAACCGAAAGCTGTCATCTTATCGTGTACGTTATCCGATCATTTACCATTGCTTGATGAAGCATTAGACTGTTTGATGGCTGATTTTCCGAATCTTGAAATTGGACTTGGAGGATACGCGGTCGATCAGCTTCCGGAACGATACGGACCACACTTACTTGGTGCGGACGATCAATCGTGGAAAAGTTGGTTAAGTCGACTCACTCCGGTATCTGGTGTATAGTATGGTTCATAGCGAACGGAGACACCTATGTTTCCGGTCTTGACTGGAGGAGTCTATATGAGGTTTGAACAAATGAAACAAGGACACCTTCGTGTCTTCATTACGAAGCAAGAGTTATCACTTCACGATGTCCGACCAGAAACGTTGGCCGTTGGGAAGGGACAAGCTCTATTGCGCAATTTATTAGAGGAAGCTGAATCGAATTTTGGTTTTCAGGCAGCAGGAACACTCGAATTTTTCGTCACATTCTTTCCGAATGACGGCATGCTCGTTGATGTGCGTCGTGAAGGTGATCTACCGGAAGAGATGAATGACGAATTTGATCAAGTCGAAATTCGCATGACGGTCGACATCGTCCATCATGTCTTGTATGCCTTGAATTCGCTCGAAGATGTCATTCAAGCGAGCCATGGGTTATTACGACATATGTCGTACACGGAGACAGGCGGTAGTCTTTATTTCTTCGAAGGCAGCTATTATCTCTATTTCCAGGAACGAATGAATGACGCGCTCGAGCGTACGGTGACGACGATTTTGTCAGAATACGGGGAACCGAGCCCGAAAAGTCCGCTCGTCATGTCAGAGTACGGAAAAACGATTCAATCGAAACAAGCCATTGCCACGATTGCGGAACAATTCCACATTTAGAACATTAGGTGCGACATTGCCTCGTCAGGCAATGTCGCACCTTTTTATCTTCTACCAGAAGTGGCACCATTTTGTATTTTTTCGTGGTCAGAAGGATGGTATGATAATCATTGAACGTAAGAAGAAGGAGTGAAGTAGGATGAAAGTGGCAGTGTTATATGGTGGGACTTCAGGTGAACGGGAGGTTTCATTAAACAGTGGAAAATCAATCATGGAAGCGTTAAACAGTAAAGGACATGAAGTCACGGCTGTTGATTTCCATCCTGATCGAGCACATGAACTCTTCCAGCTGGATGTAGATGTGGCTGTCATCGCTCTTCATGGGAAAATTGGTGAAGATGGACGCGTGCAGGCGTTACTTGAACTTGCGAATATTCCATACACAGGTTCAGGTGTGTTAGCGTCAGCACTTGCGATGGATAAGGCACGTTCAAAAGTTCACTTTGATAAAGCGGGTATCACGATTGCACGTGATGTATTATTAGAACGTGAAGATGATGTCGAGGCGAAAATCGCAGAATGGAATGGTCAATTCCCTTGTGTCGTTAAACCAGCACAAGAAGGTTCATCGAATGGATTGACAATCGCACAAGACGAGACGATGTTACGTGAGGGGATTGCAAAAGCGTTCGAAGCCGATGATGCGGTTCTCGTCGAACAATTCATTAAAGGACGCGAAGTGACGGTTCCAGTCGTTGGTCATAAAGGTGCAGAAAAAGCATTACCGGTCATCGAGATCATTCCGAAGAATGCCTTTTATGATTACGAATCGAAATATGCAATCGGAGGTTCAGAGCATATCTGCCCTGCCGAACTAGATGAGACGACGACAGCAACACTTCAGGAGTGGGCCGTCAAAGCACATCAAGTACTGGGTTGTGCTGGGTATTCCCGGTCAGATTTCCTTGTTCCTGAGTCCGGAAATCCAGTTATTTTAGAGACGAATACATTGCCAGGTATGACGTCAACGAGTTTATTCCCGGACGGAGCACGAGCAGTTGGTATCGAATATCCGGAATTGGTCGAGTATTTCATGGAATTAGCGATTGAACGCCACGCCCAAATCAAGTAATCCAATCATTGATATCCTAGGAAAAGAAGTGAGAAAGCGCTTACAAATATGGGCGTAACCCCTTTCATTACGTTCGAGAAAAGAGTATACTTTATCCGAACAAGGAAACGGCATAGGGGATGCCACTTATGGGGAGGAACGTTGGAATGATTACTGACCAACAACATGCGAATCATCGCAAGAACGTACTGGAAGCAACACAAGAAATCGTCAAGGAAGCACTAGGGAAATTAGGGTATCCAGACGAAATGTATGAATTACTTAAAGAACCACTCCGGATGTTGACAGTCCGGATTCCGGTGCGAATGGATGATGGTTCGACGAAAATCTTCACAGGATATCGTGCGCAACATAACGATGCTGTTGGACCGACAAAAGGGGGAATTCGTTTCCACCCAAACGTGACGGAAGTCGAAGTCAAAGCATTATCCGTCTGGATGAGTCTGAAGGCAGGTATCGTTGATTTACCATATGGCGGCGGGAAAGGCGGGATCATTTGTGATCCACGTGAGATGAGCTTCCGCGAAATCGAACGTCTCAGCCGTGGATATGTCCGTGCCATCAGTCAGATCGTTGGACCGACAAAGGATATTCCAGCACCTGACGTCTTCACGAACTCACAAATCATGGCTTGGATGATGGATGAGTACAGCCGGATCGATGAATTTAACTCTCCTGGTTTCATCACAGGAAAACCGCTCGTTCTTGGTGGCTCACACGGTCGTGAAACAGCAACGGCGAAAGGTGTCGCAATCATGATCCGAGAAGCGGCAGCAAAAAAAGGCATTACACTTGAAGGAGCACGCGTCGTCGTTCAAGGGTTCGGGAACGCAGGTAGCTTCTTGTCGAAGTTCATGTATGACTTAGGTGCAAAAGTCATCGCCATCAGTGATGCTTACGGTGCACTTCATGATCCGAACGGACTCGACATCCCATATCTACTGGACCGTCGCGACTCATTCGGAACGGTTACGACATTGTTCAAAAATACGATCTCGAATAAAGAATTGCTTGAACTCGAATGTGATATTCTTGTTCCTGCGGCAATCGAGAATCAAATTACAGAAGACAATGCACATGATATCCACGCAGCGATCGTCGTAGAAGCAGCAAACGGTCCAACGACGAACGAAGCGACGAAAATTCTTGCAGAACGTGACATTTTGATCGTTCCGGATGTTCTTGCTTCGAGTGGTGGCGTAACGGTTTCTTACTTCGAATGGGTACAGAATAATCAGGGGTATTACTGGACGGAAGAGGAAGTCCACGAGAAACTCGAAAAGGTCCTCGTGAACTCATTCAACCAAGTCTATCAGACAGCACAGACGCGAAATGTCGATATGCGTCTCGCCGCTTATATGGTAGGTGTGCGGAAAATGGCAGAAGCATCCCGTTTCCGTGGTTGGGTCTAATTAAACGTTAAAAATACGTATCACCCGTTCCTCTAGATGAGGAGCGGGTGTTTTCCTATTGCAATTTCTTTCGTCTCTTGATGAGATTTGCTAAGATATAAAAAAAAGCAACCGGAAGAGGAGATATTCGAATGTTAGATTGTATCGTAATCGGTGCAGGACCATGTGGTTTATCGGCAGCGATCGAAATGCAAGATCGAGGACTAGACGTCGAAGTGCTCGAAAAAGGAAATATCGTTGAAGCGATCTATCGTTATCCGACGCATCAAACGTTCTTTTCAAGTAGTGAAAAATTAGAAATCGGTGGCGTGCCGTTCATCAATAAGGAATTAAAACCACGTCGTCTCGATGCACTCGTCTATTATCGAGAAGTCGTCAAACGAAAGCAGTTGACGATTCGTCCATTTGAGACGGTCGAGCACATTGAACGTCAGGCGGATCGCTTCATCATCCATTCAGAACGCTCTGGAGTGAAGAAACAGCGAGAAGCACGATCTGTTGTGCTTGCGACAGGTTATTATGGGTTACCGAACCGAATGGACGTCCCAGGAGAAACGTTACCCCACGTATCGCACTATTTTACGGAAGGGCATCCATACTTTGATCAGGATGTCGTCGTCATCGGTGGGAAGAATTCAAGTGTTGATGCAGCAATCGAGCTTGAAAAAGCAGGAGCACGCGTAACTGTACTTTATCGTGGACCCGAGTATAGTCCATCGATCAAACCATGGGTCTTGCCGAACTTCGAATCACTCGTTCGTTCGGAAAAGGTCAAGATGGTGTTTGACGCGATGATCGAGGAAATCACGGACCAAGAAGTCGTTTACCGAGTGGAGGGAGACAAGCGGACTGTCCGAGCAGATTTCGTATTTGCGATGACGGGTTATACACCAGACGTCGGCTTGTTCGCTGATGCTGGTATCGCAATCGATCGCAAGACAGGTGTTCCGAGTCATGATGAAGAGACGATGGAGTCGAATGTTCCTGGGATTTATATTGCCGGCGTCGTTGCAGCAGGATACGATGCCAATAAGATATTCATTGAAAACGGACGTTTTCATGGCGCGAACATCGCGAATCATCTCGTCGAACGATTACGTGGTCTATCAATTCACGTCTAAAAAAACCTCTTGATTCGGAATGATGAGTTCCGAGTCAAGAGGTTTTTTCATTTATTCGACCCTGAATGACTCTTCGAGTTCTGATTGGGTCGCATTGATTTCGAGTTCAATCATTAATTTAAGTCGTGCTTTTTGTGAGTTCAGTCCATTTGAGAAAATGACACCGATCTCTTTTAACTGTTGACCGCCACCTGTATATCCATAAACATCTTGCACGATTCCATTGAAGCATCGACTAACGATGACGATCGGCATGACTGCGATCAATTCGGCAATGGCATCGACGATACTCGGAGGGACGTTCCCTTGACCGAGAACTTCAAGTACGAGTCCATCGTAACCGAGTTGTTTCACGGCTAGTAATAAATCTGGTTCCATTCCGGCATATACTTTCAAAACAGCAACACGTTTAGAGAGCGAGGTTACCATATGTGTTTGCTTCAGAAGTGGCGTGTTGAATAGGTAAACGTGATCTTTCGTCACCATGCCAAGATTTCCGAAGTGAACCGATTTAAACGTATCGACGGATGACGTATGCGTTTTCGTGACGTTGAATGCCGAATGAATCTCACCATTAAAGACGACGAGAACACCTTTTTCACGCGCTGCTTCACTAACTGCGACACGGAGTGCCGTGATCAAATTAAACTCGCCATCCGATCCGACTTCGTTGGATGAACGCATGGCTCCAGTCAAAACAATCGGAACAGGTGCACCAATTGTCAAATGCAAGAAATAAGCGGTCTCTTCAAGTGTATCCGTCCCATGGGTGATGACGACTCCATCGTAGTGTTCCTTAGCAAGTTCACTTTCGATGAAGTGTGCCAAACGTAGCATGATGTCGGGCGTCATATGTGGAGAAGGTAAATTTGAAAAATGACGCGTTGTGATGTTTGCGATATCCGTCGCTCGAGGTAGTGAAGCATCCAGTGGATTGATGTCATTCGGTAAGACGTGACCGGAGTGATCTTGCGCCATCGCAATCGTTCCACCCGTATGAATTAATAATAATGATTTCATTCTAAATGGTCTGTGTCAAAAGACAAAAGACCTTCACCTACTTTCTATAGCATATTCAATTAGTTCTTCCATATTGTAACCTTTTTCCCTCCCGAAACAACGAGGACGTTTTCTTTTTTCCAAGAAACCTTTATTCTTATGGAGAGGAAGAAAGGGGGAGAGGAAGCGTGATTCAAATCGTTTTCTCCGGAGTTGCCCCAGGCATCGCACTCCTAACTTATTTTTATCTACGTCACGAACATGAATCAGAGCCTGTTGGATATATCCTTCGAAGCTTCATTTTTGGAATTTTACTCGTTTTTCCCTTGATGTTCATCGACTATATCGTTCAAACGGAGTTTGGTGGGCGTGAAGAGGTGCAATTGGTTCGAACAGCAGTCACAGAAGAGTTTGCAAAATGGTTCGTCGTCTTTTATACCGTGTATATCCATCAACGGTTTAATGATTATTATGATGGGATCATCTATGCCGTAGCGTGCTCGCTTGGATTTGCTACCCTTGAGAACATCTTATATCTGATGGTGAATGGAACGGTCGAACACATGCTATTCCGAGCTTTACTACCGGTATCCGGTCATGCTTTGTTTGCTGTCATCATGGGTTTCTTCATGGGAATGGCGAAATTCTCGCCTCACCCGTATCGGTGGTTGTCCTTATCGATAACGATTCCGGTATTTGCACATATCTTATTTAATTTGTTAATATTGGAAAATGGTGGTATATCTGTTTTGCCAATCGTCTTCATGATCATTTTATGGACGATCGGATTATTTCAAGTACGAGGTGCCAACCGTTTGAATCGTCGATTCAAACGAAAAAAACAACATTCAGATGGCATCGAATAGAAAGTAGGAGCGAAGTAGGATGATGGAAATCGGGGATTTAGTAATGCTTTCGAATAGTGAAGATCGACAAGGACGGTCAAAAGTAACAGCCGTAACGAATCGATTGATTTGGATCGAGGCACCAAGTGAGGTCGCGACATTAAAAACGTTCATCTTGTCAGACCACGAAGAAGTTTCGTTTTACTTCTTTAAAGAAAAAGGTAAATTATTTGGATTTGATACGGTCGTCGTGGAACGACAAAATGATCCACTTCGTGGTCAGCGGTACGCCTTAAAGCGACCAAGTGATGATCAAATCGAGCGCATCCAACGACGTCAATTCGTTCGAGTACCACAAATGCTCGATGTCGCCGTTCATCCGCATAAAACGCAATTTGATCCGTTTACGACGGTGACGCTTGACTTATCGGCTGGTGGCATGATGATTTTGTCAGATCAGTTACCGATTCAAAAAGAGGAAGAGGTAGAGATGACATTCATTCTACCTACTGGTGACGGTATTTCGAGTACGTTAGATGTTATTGCTGAGCTCGTCCGTATCGATCGACGGGAAGAACGGTATGAACTCGCATTCCAATTTACAATGATTCCTGACAGAAGTCGTGAGCTAGTATTGCGTCACTGTTATCAAATGCAAATGAAAAGTTCAAGAAGGGGCATGAATCCATTCACCTGACCGCATTTTTTTGCTATGATAACGTTCGGAAGAATGAATCCCCATCAAATATGGGGAAGATGGAAGGATTGGATGGATGATGAAGAAGATTCAAATTGCATTAGATGGACCAGCAGGTGCTGGGAAAAGTACGATCGCAAAACAACTGGCGGCACGCCTTGACTATGTATATATCGATACAGGGGCGATGTATCGTGCCGTTACGCTCGCAGCACTCGAACAATCGCTTGATCTGAACAACGGAGAAGTGCTTGGCGAATTGATGAAATCGCTTGATATTCGTTTAACACCAGGCGAAAACGGGCAACGTGTCTTTATTGGTGATCGCGAAGTGACGGATGCGATCCGTTCCATCGAAATCACGAATAATGTATCGTTCGTCGCTCGTCAAAAAGAAGTTCGAGCAGCACTCGTCACGGCGCAACGAAAATTAGCAGATCAGGGTGGCATCGTCATGGACGGTCGTGACATCGGTACAGTCGTATTACCTGATGCTGAATTAAAAGTTTTCTTGACGGCAACTGTGGAAGAGCGTGCAGCTAGAAGGCACCGGGAGAACATCGCGCGTGGGATGGCTAGCGATATCACAGTTCTTCAAGAAGAAATCGCGCTGCGGGACAAACGGGACAGTGAACGTGAAGTCTCTCCTCTACGCCAAGCAGACGACGCATTATATCTAGATACGACAGAGATGACGATTGATCAAGTCGTTGTTCGCCTGATGGAACTAGCGGAAGGTGTTCTAAAATGAAACGTCAAGATACCGTTTATCGGATTGCGCGGTTTGTCGTCTGGGTCATAGCCAAAACAGTCTTCCGATTGAAGGTGACGGGGCAAGAGAATATTCCGAAAGACGGTTCCTTACTCATCTGTGCCAACCACAGTTCAAATTGGGATCCCGTCTTCCTCGTCAGTGCGATTCCACCGAAACGTTCGGTTCGTTATATGGCGAAGGAGGAGTTGTTTAAAGTCCCTGCCTTAAAGCAGCTGATGATTGCGGCAGGAACCTATCCTGTCGGTCGTGGTCAAGGGGACCGTCAAGCCTTGAAACGGACGATCGAGCTGTTAAATACGGATGAGACTGTTGGCATTTTCCCAGAAGGAACGCGTTCTGCTCCAGGAGAATTCACATCAGCACAACCCGGTGTAGGGTTCTTCGCCTTACGATCGAATGCTCAGATTTTACCGATTGCCATCATTGGATCGTATCGCCCTTTCAAACGAATGCGCGTCGCGATCGGAAAACCGGTCGATATTTCGGATTTACGTGATCAACGTGGTGCTGCGAAAGCGATTTCTGATCGAATCATGGACGAAATCAAATCCGTCTACTACAATCACGCTTAATACCTTGACAAATAGTCAGAATTGTAAGAAGTTAGAAGCAGGATAAACGCATTGACACGTGTCAGGCGTTTCTTGTACTCATCGTGAGGAGGTTGTTTTGGAATGGTCGAAGAAATGAAAGATATGCCTGATTTTGAAATTCATCGGGACCAGGTAGTTACCGGAATGGTCGTGAAAATTGAAGACAAGCAAGCACTCATTGATATCGGATATAAAACAGAAGCCATCTTACCGATCAGCGAAGTATCGAGTCTTCATCTCGATGATATTCGTGGTGTGTTGAACGTCGGAGATGAACTACAAGTGAAGGTCAAGAAAATCACGGATGAAGAGGTCGTCGTCTCAAAACGAGAAATTGATGCACTTAAAGCGTGGGAGCAAGTTGAAGAGAAGTATAAATCAGGTGAGATCTTTGAAGTTGTCGTGAAAGACATCGTTAAAGGTGGTCTTGTCGTTGATATCGGTGTCCGTGGATTCATCCCAGCGTCGCTTGTCGAGCGGCATTACGTCGAGGACTTCTCGGATTACATCGGTCGTTCGATTGACGTCAAGGTCGTTGAACTCGATCAAGAGAAGAACCGTGTCATTCTCTCGCACAAAGCCGTCGTTGAAGGTGAATTGAACGCGAAGAAAAAAGAGACACTCGAAAATCTAGAAGTGGGGCAAGTTCTAGAAGGAACAGTCCAACGATTGACAGATTTCGGTGCTTTCGTTGATATCGGTGGCGTCGATGGTCTCGTTCATATCTCGGAAATGGCACACCATCGTGTCGAACGTCCTTCGGACATCGTCACGGAAGGTCAGAAAGTCGAAGTCAAAGTACTTGGCGTCGACCGTGATACAGAAAAGGTTAAGTTGTCGATCAAGGAAACACAACCGGGTCCATGGCAACAGATGGAAGGGAAAATCGAAGCTGGGGATATTGTCAAAGGACGTGTACGTCGTCTTGTCCAGTTCGGTGCCTTCATTGAGCTTGCACCGCAGGTAGAAGGGCTTTTGCATATTTCACAAATCGCGAACCGTCATATCGGATCGCCTTCAGAAGTACTTGAAGAAGGACAAGAAATTGAAGCGAAGGTACTCGAAGTGCGTCTTGATGAGCACAAGATCTCGCTCTCGACACGTGTTCTCGAAGAGGAAGAAGGGTCTTCTGAGGACTATTCGGATTACTCGAATCAATCAGAAGGATTTTCTGTCGCTGACTTGACAGAAGACGATTCAGAGACGAAAGAATAAAGGATGACACAAAGCGGACACAAGCGTGTCCGCTTTTTATATGCGGTTTGTTATGGTATATGAGAGTTTGATTTGATACAATAGAACGGCTATGAAGCGAGAGAAGAGAAAGAAGGTGTTGGGATGGCAATTCCAGTCGTGGCGATCGTAGGTCGCCCAAATATCGGAAAGTCGACGATTTTTAACCGGGTGATTGGAGATCGGGTTTCAATCGTAGAAGACAAGCCAGGCGTTACCCGCGACCGTATTTACGGAACTGGAGAATGGCTGAATCGTCATTTTCATTTGATTGATACAGGTGGAATCGAAGTTGGGGATGAGCCCCTACTTCAAATGATGCGTCATCAGGCGGAGCTCGCCATTGATGAAGCGGACGTCATCATTTTCATGGTGAACGGACGCGAAGGAATCACAGCAGCGGATGAGGAAGTCGCGAACATGTTGTTCCGTTCGAACAAACCAGTCGTCGTAGCTGTCAATAAAGTGGATAATTTTGAGATGCGTGATTTAATGTATGAATTCTACTCTCTTGGATTCGGAGACTTATTCCCGATTTCTGGTACACATGGTCTTGGACTTGGTGATTTACTCGACCGTGTCCTTGAATTAGCACCAGATAAAGAAGAGTTGGAATATGACGAAAGTACGATTAAGTTTGCCTTGATTGGTCGTCCAAACGTCGGGAAATCAAGTATGACGAACTCGATTCTTGGTGAAGAGCGTGTCATCGTCTCGAATATCGCTGGTACAACACGTGATGCAATCGATACACCATTTACGCGGGATGAACAAGAATACGTCATCATCGATACGGCAGGGATGCGAAAACGCGGGAAAGTCTATGAATCGACAGAACGCTTTAGTGTCATGCGTGCTCAAAAAGCAATCGAACGAGCAGATGTCGTCTGTGTTGTTCTTGATGGTGAAGAAGGTATCATCGAACAAGATAAAAAAGTAGCAGGATATGCCCATGAAGCAGGTCGCGCGGTCATCATTGTCGTCAATAAATGGGATGCTGTTGAAAAAGATGATAAGACGATGAAAAAGATGCAAGAAGAGATTCGGGAAGAATTCCGTTTCCTTGACTATGCACCAATCGTCTTCGTCTCAGCAAAAACAAAACGTCGTTTACAAACGTTATTACCAGTCATTCAGCAAGCAGCGCACAGTCATGCGCAACGGATTCAGACAAGTGTCTTGAACGATGTCATCGTCGATGCTGTCGCTATGAACCCTGCGCC
This sequence comes from Exiguobacterium sp. UBA3968, assembly GCF_002385115.1. Lineage (NCBI taxonomy): Bacteria > Bacillati > Bacillota > Bacilli > Caryophanales > Exiguobacterium > Exiguobacterium sp. UBA3968. Next base: position 1,156,771 of record NZ_DGCW01000005.1, on the reverse strand, counting down.
GACAGATAAAGGAGTTCGTTTACGGATTAACTATGCGACTCAGGTCGCGTCGCGTCCGCCAACGTTCGTCTTGTTCGTCAATGATCCAGAATTGCTTCACTTCTCTTATAAACGATATCTCGAGAACCGGATTCGGGAGGCATTTGATTTCACAGGTACACCAATCCGGATTTTAGCTCGTCAAAAACAATAATGAGGTGATTCAGTATGACCAAAATCGCTGTCATCGGAGCAGGAAGCTGGGGAACAGCGCTCTCGCTCGTCTTAGCCGATAATGATCAGGAAGTCATTCTTTACGGTCGTGAACAAACAAATGTCGACCGTATCAATGAGCATCATGAAAATGCGCAATTCTTGCCGGGCGTCGTGTTGCCACAATCATTGAAGGCGACGACGGATCTCAAAGTGGCGGTCGAAGGCGCAACACATATTTTGATCGTGACACCGTCATCTGCGATTCGTGCGGTTTCTCGTCAACTAAATGAACTATTGACAGAACCAGTCGTCCTGATTCATGCATCAAAAGGAATCGAACCGAAGACACATCTTCGATTGTCTGAGTTGATCGAAGCAGAGGTCGACCCGGCGAAACGTAAAGCGGTTTGTGTCTTGACAGGTCCTTCACATGCTGAAGAGGTTGCGTTACGTAAACCGACGACGGTGACCGTTGCATCGGATGATTTAGAAGAGGCTGGTCGTGTGCAGGAATTGTTTACAAATGAAAACTTCCGTGTCTACCTCAATGCGGACATCATCGGGGCAGAACTCGGTGGAGCACTGAAGAATATCATTGCACTTGCTGCGGGTATGACAGATGGTCTCGGTTACGGGGACAATGCCAAGGCAGCCTTGATTACACGTGGAATGGTCGAGATGGCTCGTCTTGGAACGATGCTTGGGGCAAACCCAATGACGTTCACCGGCTTGACAGGAATGGGTGACTTAATCGTCACTTGTACTTCTGTCCATAGCCGAAATTGGCGTGCGGGAAATGCCATCGGTCGAGGAGAAAAACTAGAGACAGTGCTTGAAAACATGGGAATGGTCGTAGAAGGTGTTCGTGCGACACAAGCTGCATATGATCTAGCAGAGTCGAAACAATGTGAACTCCCAATTACTTCTGCTTTATACCATGTTCTCTTTGACGGTCATACACCGGAAGAAGAAGTCAAAAAGTTGATGCAACGACCACAAAAAAATGAGATCGAGCATCTCTTCACGACGAAAGATTAACGGAGTGGGGTGGAAACCTTGAGTCCAGGATTATTAAAAATGTGGATTTCGTTCGCTGGCATCGGACTCTTTGCGATCAGTGTCTTGCTGGTCACGGTCAGTCGGACGAAGTTGAAAGGGATTTGGCAGATTCTCGTGTCAACCTTGGCATTCGTTTGTTTCATCGTTGCGTCGATCATCATGGTATTTATCGTCATGGCGGGACCGAGCGCATGAAAAAGTGGTTCGTACTACTCATGCTCATTCCGGTGACGTTATTATCAGGTTGTCTCTTTCCGGACAGCCAGAAACCGTCGAACCGCGTGCCGTATCCGCAACAATTACGTACCGTTCAGGATGCCGTCGATGCATACCAGAAAGACACAGGTGTTTTGCCGATCAAAACGATGGAGGCAGATACGCCACTCATGGAACGTTATCAAATCGAACTGGGCCGTCTGATACCTCGTTATATGAGTGATCCACCAACGAACAGTTTCGAAGGCGGGGGAACATTCATCTATTTGTTGGTCGACGTTGAGACGAAGCCGACTGTCAAATTGATGGATTTGCTTGTCGCGGAAGAACTACAGAAGCTTCAAGTCCGAATTGATGCGTATCGCAAGAAGAATGATAAGTACCCATTTAAAGGCTCCATCGGAAAAAATCAGTTTACCCTTGACTATAAAAAGTTATTCATCAAAAAAGAACCGACTGTCCCAAGTCCGTACTCAGATGAAAAGCTATCGATCTATGTCGATGGTCAAGGTCGTCTTTTCATCAACTATTTGCCAGAGTTGAAGAAAGCTGTACAAACTGCGAAGAAAAAGCCGAAAGTCGGTCAGGATATTCGGTATTTGCTTTATGAAGATCAACCATTTGTTCCTGCCTATTCTCAAAGCTACACGATAAACGAAAAAGGCGAACCTGTGTTTTCAGAGAAATCGAGCGAAGAATCTGAAAATTGAACGTTATTTACACGAAAATGTTGTAATAGCAACGTTTATAGGGTATGATTACCCTCGAAGAAGTGATTGGGAGGGGGTGAAAGTAATGAACAAAACTGAACTCATTCAAGCAGTCGTCGAAAAATCAGGTCTTACAAAAAAAGACGTGACGAAAGTTGTTGAATCAACATTCGAATCGATCACTGAGACACTTCAGTCTGGAGAGAAAGTCCAATTGATTGGATTTGGTAACTTCGAAGTCCGTGAGCGTGCAGCCCGTAAAGGTCGCAACCCACGTACGAAAGAAGATATCGAGATTCCAGCAAGCAAAGTACCTGCCTTCAAACCAGGTAAAGCATTGAAAGATGCTGTGAAGTAATCCGGCTACATAGTCGCCCGAGATTTTCTCGGGCGGCTTTTTTGTGGACATTCAGAAGCGTGAAAGCCCGCCGATTATGGTATATTAAAAAAGAAGAACGTCCATCAACGAGATGGCACTGGAGATCGGGGGGTAAAAGCATGGAACAACATGAGCTGCGCGTGGATGAAATCATCACTGCACTCACCACTAAACAAACGACACGATTGGCTCGACATGTGGATTTCCCTTCCATCGATCGTGAACAGATCCGTTGGTTGATTGATGTCGCTCAACATGACAAGCTAGATTCAGAAGCACTCGTCAAAGCGATTCATTTCGCACAAGTCGCTTTACGTCTGCATGAACGCGTCAGTAAAACATTACGCGGTTCGAAGGAAAGACAGCTTCTTGTATTAGCTGGAGATCTTTTCTCGAGCTACTTCTTCGAACAATTAGCGGGTTTGCCGAAAGAGATTCTTGTCTCACTCGGACGGACCATTCAACGTGTCAATGAAGCGAAGTGTGCCTTACACGAAATGAACTATGAATCAACGGAAGAACGGGTTCTCTTATGGTTAACAGCAGAGTTCGGATTAATGCAAGGACTCGCGGCAATCACCAAACGAGAATGGCTGACACGACAAGGACGGCAGATCATTCAACAACAGGCAGAGCAGCTAGATCTGGTCGCACAGAAATTACTGTTATCGCATCTCGAACAGATGGCGGTAGCATGAGATCTTGGAAAGGGTGAGCAGTGTGCAGACAAAAGATAAAGAAAAAAAAGTGTATGAAGTGTTCCAATCGATATCAACGAACTATGATCAAATGAATTCAGTCATCAGCTTCCGACTGCATAAATTGTGGAGACGCGAAACGATGCGCCGGATGCAAGTCTTCCCAGGTGCTAAATGTCTTGATCTTTGTTGTGGAACGGCAGACTGGACGATTCAACTGGCAAAAGCAGCCGGTCCGACTGGTGTCATCAAGGGACTTGATTTTTCAGAGAACATGTTAAAAGTCGGCGTGGAGAAAGTAGAAGCGCTTGATATGAAAAACATCGAATTGATTCACGGAAATGCGATGGATTTACCGTTTGGTGACAACTCATTTGATTTCGTGACAATTGGTTTCGGTTTACGGAACGTTCCTGATTACCTTCAGGTCATTAAAGAGATGCATCGCGTCTTAAAACCAGGTGGAACGGTCGTCTGTCTGGAAACGAGTCAACCGACGGCACCGATTTTCCGAGAAGCATATTCGCTATACTTTGGAAAAATCATGCCACAAGTAGGTCGTTTGCTTGCTAAATCGTATGATCAATACAACTGGTTACAAGAATCAACGGAAGTGTTCCTCGACCGTGTCGAACTGAAACAACTCTTCGAACAGGCAGGCTTCATGCAAGTGGAAGTCAAAGCATTCGCGGGTGGGGCTGCTGCGATGCACCTTGGGAAGAAGTGGTGAGATGTCACTGCATTCCATCTACCGTGATGTCACGAAGGAAGTTAATTTAGTCGATCGTTTTCTGATCAGTCATATCGCTTCGGAGGAACCAACGATTGATGCAGCAGGAAAACAACTGCTGAAAGCTGGTGGAAAACGGATTCGACCAGCGTTCGTATTGTTAGCCTCTAAATTCGGTGAGGCAGATCGAGATGAACTGATCCGTGTAGCAGCAAGTCTTGAGCTCGTCCATATGGCATCGCTTGTACACGATGATGTCATTGATGACGCTGAACTACGACGAGGAAAACCGACCGTTATGCAATACTTCGATGAAGAAGTGGCGCTTTATTCAGGCAATTATTTGTTTGGGGAAGCGATTCGGTTGATTGGAGAAGTCGGAAAACCAGAGCTGGTCCAAGTCATGGTCCATACGATGCGTGAAATTTGCGAGGGTGAGATTGAACAGATCTATGATCAATATGATTGGGAACAGTCGATTAAACGTTATATCAAACGAATTGAACGAAAAACAGCCATTCTCATTGAAGCAAGTTGCCATCTAGGTGCAATCGTTGCGAATTGTTCAGCGGCCGATACGAAAGCGTTACGACTGTTTGGACGAGATATCGGACTCGCTTTTCAGATTGCTGATGATTTGCTTGACTTCACAGCGAATCGAACGCAACTTGGTAAGCCAGTGGCAGAGGATCTACGTCATGGACATAAGACGTTACCCGTCTTTTATGGAGCGGAAGATGCTGCCTTTTACGAAAGTCTTTCGAAAATCGAGACGATGCCTACCCATGAAGAAGTTGCACCATTGCTAGCATTTCTTCAAACTTCAGGTGCCCTCGAACGAACACAACGAACGGTCGATCTTTACATTCGTCGTGCCATCAACCGGCTCGAACCCTTACCTAAATCTTCCGCTAAACGATCGCTCGAAGAAGTGGCGCGCTACGTTGGTAAACGAAAAGGATAAAGATTGTCAAAAATTTCTTGCTGTTCTTCTAAAAAGCCAGTAAACTGACTATGTAAGCGCTTTTCTAAAAGCATTTCATAGGGGGAACTAGAGATGGAACAGACATTTTTAATGGTCAAACCGGATGGCGTAGAACGTGGATTGATTGGGGAAATCATCGGACGGATCGAACGCAAAGGATTCATCATTCGTGAAATGAAAATGATGAACGTCACTGAAGAACTCGCAAAAGCACACTACGAGGAACATGCGGAGAAACCATTCTTTGGAGAGTTGGTCACTTTCCTGACGTCAGGTCCTGTCGTCGCTTTGCGTGTTGAAGGGGCAGACGTCGTTGCCGTTTCTCGTTTGATGATCGGAAAAACAAAACCACTTGAAGCAGCACCTGGAACGATCCGTGGTGATTTTGCGAACACGATGAGTGAGAACGTCATTCATGGTTCAGACAGTATCGAAAGTGCGGAGCGTGAGCTTGGTCTTTGGTTTCAAGGACAGCCAGTTAATGTCTAATACATGAATAGTAGGACAAGCGGGGAGGGATTCGATTCAATCGAATCCCTTTTGTCGTATTCTTGTAAAACGGACTGACCGGATTGGTTAATTGCTTTTTGGAATGCCTATAGCTTTATGCTACTATAGAAAATAAGTTGAACCGGTCAAAGAGATGACCATTTGATATCGAGAGTGAGCGAGGTGTGCCAATTGGAAGATTACGAACTTTTCATTCAAAGATTCAAGATCAAATCAGGGATTGATCTCGGTCAGTATAAAGAAGCACAGATGAAACGACGGTTGACAGCGTTACGTGACAAAAAAGGGTACAGTACGTTTGCGTCCTATATGCAGGCAATGGACAAAAGTACCTCGTTATACGAAGAATTTTTAGATCGGATGACGATTAATGTCAGTGAATTCTTCCGTAATCCGATACGTTGGCAACAATTGGAGCAAGACATCTTACCGGTCTTGGAATCACGTGCACATGGACGAATTCGAACGTGGAGTGCTGCCTGTTCGACGGGAGAGGAACCGTATTCCCTAGCGATGATCTTAAGTGAACGACTCGATTCGTCGGCTTTTACGATTCAAGCAACGGATTTGGATGAGCTTGTCCTTGAAAAAGCGAAGCTTGGTCGATACGGAGCTTCCGCATTGAATGAGGTCGTAGAAGCGCGGAAAAAGCAATATTTCATCGAGCAAGAGCAGACATTCGAAGTTGTTCCAGAAATCAAACGACTTGTTCGTTTCAGTAAACATAATTTGTTAGGCGACCGGTACGATACCGGTTTTGATTTAATCATCTGCCGTAATGTACTGATTTATTTTACGGAAGAAGCGAAAGCACATGTCTATCGTTCGTTCGTCGAGGCATTAAAACCAGGCGGTATTCTGTTCGTTGGAGGAACGGAACAAATTTTCCAACCAGAACGATTTGGATTAAAGATGAAACAAAGCTTCTTTTACGAAAAAATCGGTTGAACAGGAAGGGATGAAGCGAATGCGTTACATGACAGCAGGAGAATCGCACGGAAAAGGATTGACCGTCATCATTGACGGGATGCCGGCAGGACTCACGATTGATTTCGAAGCCATTCAGCGTGAAATGACGCGTCGTCAAGGGGGATATGGACGAGGTCGACGGATGCAAATCGAACAAGATCAGATTGATGCACGTGGTGGGATTCGCCACGGATACACGACGGGATCACCGATCAGTTTGTTCATCGAGAATAAGGATCATACGCACTGGACACAAGTCATGCAGGCGGAACCGCTCGAAGAAGAGTTGGAACGCCCACGGACATTAACGCGTCCACGTCCCGGACATGCGGATCTCGTCGGAGGATTGAAGTACGGTCATCGCGATTTACGCGATGTGCTGGAACGTTCTTCAGCGCGTGAGACAGCAGCACGTGTTGCCGTCGGTGCCTTCGCTAAACAATTACTGAATGAACTCGGAATTGAAGTATTCTCGCATGTACGATCGATCGGTGGGATTGATGCCCCTTGGAAAGATCCTGTAGAATATCAGGAAACCATTGATGCTTCACCTGTTCGCTGTGCCGACGAACTTGCAGGGCAACGAATGATGGAGGAAATTGATGCTGCCAAAAAAGAAGGCGATACACTCGGCGGTGAGATCGAAGTCGTCGTGACGGGCATGATGCCAGGCATTGGATCCTTTACCCAAAACGATCTAAAGCTCGACAGTCGAATCGCGCAAGCTGTCATCAGCGTCAATGCGATGAAATCAGTCGGTTTTGGTGACGGGTACGAGCTCGGTCGTCGCAAAGGAAGTACCGTCCAAGATGAGATCGTCCATGATGCATCCGGATATCATCGACGGACGAATCATCTAGGTGGAATCGAAGGAGGGATGTCGACAGGGATGCCGATTCGCGTCCAGGTCGCGATGAAGCCGATTCCGACTCTCTATCGTCCCCTGCAATCAGTCGATATTGAGACGAAGGAAGCCTTCACGGCACAAATCGAGCGAAGTGATGCCTGTGCCGTTCCTGCCGCATCTGTTGTTTTAGAAGCCGTCGTTGCGTTTGAGATTGCGGTCGCTATCCTTGAAATGTTCGGAACATCAACGATTGATCGTCTTCAAGCTGCCGTTGCCGCTTATACAGAGGAGGTTCGAACGTTTTGATCGAGCTTGATATCCGGTTGAAAACGTCATATCCAGTATTTGTCGGAAATGGGGCATTAGCACGTTTATCGCATCTTTCGGCGCTGAACGAGGCGGATCGCATCTGGATCATTACGGATGAGACGGTTCGAGACTTGCACTTGCACACGTTGCAAGAGGCATTAGGGTCTATATCTCAATCAACAAGCATTCATGTCAGCACTGTGCCAACTGGGGAGCAGAGTAAATCACTTGCGGTCTACGGTTCTTTATTGGAAGAGGGAATACGTCATGGAATGACACGACATAGTATCATACTTGCGTTTGGTGGTGGCATGATAGGTGATTTAGCGGGATTCGTTGCAGCGACTTTTTTGCGCGGCATCCCGTTCATTCAAATTCCGACGACACTCTTAGCACATGATTCGAGTGTAGGTGGAAAGGTCGGTTTGAATTTATCGCTTGGAAAAAACTTGGTCGGGGCATTTTATCAACCGAGCGGTGTCGTGTATGATTTAACGCTTCTTCAGACATTACCAGATCGGGAATGGCGGAGCGGCTTCTTTGAATTGGTCAAACATGGATTCCTCGCACGACCATCGTTTGCAGATACGTTACTCGATGTCTCGTTGGATACTATCAAAGGGCTTGATCTTGAAGACTGGCTCGCACGAGGGATTAACGTTAAACGGGATATCGTCGAACAAGATGAGACGGAGCAAGGGATGCGTGCCTTCTTGAATTATGGGCATACATTCGGGCATGCCGTTGAATATGCGAGCCTGGGTCTGTCGCATGGCGAGGCAGTAGGGATTGGACTCGTCTTCGTCAAGTTTTTGGAAGGAAATGAGGAACAGGCGGAACAACTCGGACGGTTGCTCCACCGTCTCGGAACCGGATTGCCGGACCGACAATCGTTCGAGACATATCTGGAACTGATGCGTCGCGACAAAAAGAATCACCAAACTACGATCCGATTCGTCCTTGAGAAAGAAGGACGTTTTGACTTAGAGGCAATCAGTGAAGAACGATTGCAACAAGCGTTCAATCAAACAATGAGGTGTTTAGAATGGGATTAAGAGGAACAGTACAAGTACCGGGCGATAAATCAATGACACACCGTGCTTTTCTGTTCGGTGGGATCGCTAAAGGAACGACACATGTCAGAAATGCACTCGAAGGAGCGGACTGTCTCGCTTCATTAGAAGCGATGCGAGCGCTTGGGGCACACGTCGAGCGAACAGCAGGAGAAATTCGCATCACCGGTACGGAAACGTTTCATGAAGCAACGATCGATTGCGGAAACTCGGGAACGACGATCCGTCTTTTAAGTGGGATTCTAGCAGGCGGTCAAGCAACGTATGTACTCGATGGAGATGCTTCCTTGCGCAGACGTCCGATGAAACGGATCACGGAACCACTTGCCTTGTTCGGAGCGAACATAACAGGTGAGACGGCGCCGCTTCACATTACGGGAACGCCACTTGTCGGAACGACGTATACGTTACCGGTCGCAAGCGCGCAAGTGAAAAGTGCCGTCTTACTCGCAGGTTTACATGCGACGGGCGAGACGACGGTCATCGAGCCGATTCTATCACGGGACCATACGGAACGGATGCTGCCGCAGTTTGGCGTTGACGTATCGATCGATGACTACGAAGATGGTCGACATATTCGTGTTCAAGGTCCTGTACATTTACAAGCGACGTCACTCGACATCCCGGGGGATCCATCGTCAGCAGCGTTTTGGTGGACGGCAGCGGCGATCGGGCAGGATAGTCGGATCACGACGACGCACGTCTTGATGAATCCGACACGGATCGGTTTTTTACAGACGTTGCGCCAGATGGGGGCAAGTGTCGAAATCGATCATCGCTCAGAAGATGGTGGAGAGGAGACGGCAGATGTGACCGTCGAGACGACATCGTTGCAAGCGACCACGGTCGAAGGTGAACAAATCCCTTCCTTGATCGATGAGATCCCGTTACTTGCATTGCTTGCGACGCAAGCAGAGGGACGAACGATCATTCGCGATGCGGAAGAGCTCCGTGTCAAGGAGACGGACCGGATCGAGACGGTCGTGACGGCGTTACGGCGTCTCGGGGCGAATATCGAGGCGACGGATGACGGTATGATTATCGAAGGACCGACACCTTTGCAAGCAGCGGAAGTCGACAGTGCAGGTGATCACCGACTCGCGATGATGTTGACGATCGCGGCGACAATCAACCCGGAAATTATAGTGCATGGACGCGAAGTAGTTGAAGTCAGCTACCCAACGTTCTATGATGATTTAAAGAAACTTCAATCCGACCGATCTGAGTAAGAAATAGGCGGATGATAGAAAGTGGGGCGTTTGCCTTGAATGAACAAGTATTGAATGGCATCATCGAAGAACTAGAACACGGCCATACCTCGGAAGCCTTAGCGACACTAGAACAACTCGAAAAGACAGGGACGGATGAGGATCGCCTCGCGGTTGCCGATCTCTATATCGAACTTGGATTATCAGACCGAGCAGTTAATCTATTGGCACCGCTTTACGTCGAATACGCAGGTAACGCCGGAGTCGCCTTGTTACTGGCAGAATGTTATATCGATTTGGACCGGGAAGAGGAAGCGATTTCTGTCCTTGAGCAGGTCGACACAACGGACATGGAATATGGTCCCCGTTCTCTCGTATTACTCGCTGACCTCTATCAGTCACAAGGTCTTGACGAAGTGGCATTAGCGAAGCTGAAGGAAGCACGTAATCTCGCTCCTGAAGAACCATTACTGGCATACGGATTAGCCGAGCTCTACATGACGCTCGGTGCGTTTGATCAAGCGGTACCACTATTCGCTGAAATCGCAGAGCGTCCAGAGTTACGTGCTGAATTGCCGCTCGATGCCCTGTACGCGGAATCACTCGCGATGACAGGACAATTTGAGGATGCGATTCCACTGTATGAACGTGCTGTCGCAGAACGTTCCGACTTGCATACGCTGTTTGGTCTTGCGATGACGGCTCACCGTATCGGTCAACACCAAAAAGCAGTCGAGACATTCCAACAATTGATTGCGCAGGATCCGGATTATACATCAGCGTATGTACCGTACGCAGAAAGCCAAGCCGAACTTGGGCTGACGAAAGAAGCACTGAACGTCATCAAGCAAGGGATGGAGCGCGATGATTATAATGACGAGTTACGGACGATGGAAGCCTTATTCCTTCTCAAACTCGGCGATCGCGCAGGAAGTGTTCAAGCGTTACGTGAAGCACTCGCTTTAAACCCGGAATCAATCGTCGCAGCGGAACGTTTGCTTTCGTTACTGGCAGAAGACGAGGATCATGAAGCAATGATTGAGACGATCTCAGCCATTGAAGAACATGTCACGGCTCCAATTCTGACATGGTACCGGGCGCGCGCTTTATATGCGTTAGAGGAATACACGCAAGCGATGGAGAACTATGCGATAGTCGAAGGCGCATTCACGGAAGACGCGCTTTTCTTGAAAGAGTATGGTTTTGCACTCGTCGAGGAAGGACGGCGTGAAGAGGGACAACGTCTCTTACGACGCGCTACACAGTTGACACCGGAGGATAACGAACTCGTCGACTATGTTGAACGAATGGATGGATGACTTCACGGGAGAAGGGAGTAGGATTGAGATGATAGAGAGAAAGCAGCGATTCTTACGCCGCATCTTGACCTATTACACGTTAAAGCGACGGGAAGCAAAATGGATCATCGATTACTGGTTGCGTAACGAGGCAAAACTCGAGCAGGTACACTTCGTTCAAAATGCGACTTTCGCTCCGAAAGCCATTATCATGACGACATATGGATTCGATGCGGAACCGTTTCTTTTTAAAAAAGGGGACGTCACGACGCTAGATCCAGAAAAAGCGTATCATGACATTCGTTTGACATCGGAAGATATCTACATCGAGCTAAACTTCCAAGGCATGATGATGGACGATGAATACTTGTCTTTACTGGAAGAAAATCCATTTCGTCCGGAAGTCGCTGTTGAACCGCGTTTAGCAGATGAAGCGACTCATTTCATCGCTGTCACGGTCAATCGACAAGAAGAAGAACGGTTGGTCCGATTGATCGATGAAGCACTTGATGCACGCGATCAACATCGATTCCACTCCCTTTCCGAACAGTTACGTCTCGTTCGAAATCAACTCCCTTAATCAAAGAACTCTATTGCTTATAACAGGCGATAGAGTCTTTTTCGTATGTGAAGATTTGTGCAAAATATGAAGAAAAATAGGGTGGAATTTCATAAAACGTTCACATTAAGAGAGCAGGAGGAAATGTGGATATGATACATTAAATGTGACGAATTGTAAGTAAGAAAGAAAGGGGGAAATGACTTGCGTTTCAAACCATCCGACGTACAGCGGACACGAAGCGAGCAAGCGTATATCGACACGCTAATCGTGCCTTTGCTTCCGATCGGTTTCGATGAGGCGATGCATGCTTATGCGGAATGCGCAGACATGACATTGACGGTGGCGTCCGAAGTCGAACGCCAGCTATCTGGACGGGCGTTGCTCTTACCTGCCATGACCTACATCGATGTACCGTCGATCGAACAGTTGGAAGGATGGCGTCAAGCGGCTGCTTCCGGGCAATTCCGTTTCATCACCTTCATCACCGCTGATTTAAGGTGGAAGGAGACTGCCGCAGAAGAGATTATCTACGTGCCACGTCTAGCTCTTGAGACGATGAGTCGTGACCAACAAGGTCAGATGGTCGGGAATTTTGTTGGACAAGTTCTCGAACAGTTAGGAAACCGTTGGACCGCGCTATGAAGCGGTTGACGCAATGATTTTATTAAGATACTATTACCATGTGAGAAATTTGTGTGAAGTACTGTCGTCTTGGGGCACAGCGTACATCACAAGGGGGGATCGAGATGGCTCAAAACGGGTCTAACGTAACACGTCGTCAATTCTTGACGTATACATTGACAGGCGTCGGCGGTTTCATGGCTGCGACAATGGTCATGCCGATGGTCAACTTCGCAGTTGATCCAGTCCTGAAGAAATCAGGAGCAGGCGATAAAGTAAAAGTAATGAAGTTGTCGGATATCACGACAGAACCAAAACGGGTCGACTTCAAGAAACAAACGCAAGATGCGTGGTATGAGTTCGAAGAAACGTTGTCGGCTTGGGTGTTCAAAGATGATAAGGGAGAAATTTTGGCCCTTTCACCGATTTGTAAACACTTAGGTTGCCAAGTCAGCTTCGGCGCAGATCCAACGCACCCGGAGCAATTCTATTGCCCATGTCACTTCGGACGGTATACGAAGGATGGCACGAACGTACCTGGTACGCCTCCAACGAAACCACTCGATGAGTATGAAATGCAACAGAAAGATGGTTACCTCTACCTTGGTAAACCAGTCGAAAGAGGTGCGTAAGCGATGATGCAAAAAATCTATGATTGGATTGATGAGCGCGTTGATATTACGCCGCTCTGGCGAGACATCGCCGATCATGAAGTACCGGAGCACGTCAACCCGGCACATAACTTTTCAGCTTTCGTTTATTGTTTTGGCGGATTGACGTTCTTTACGATCGTCATCCAGATTCTTTCGGGGATGTTCTTGACGATGTATTATGTACCGGACATCATCAACGCACACGCGTCCGTCTACTATCTACAAAACGAAGTCGCACACGGACAAATCGTTCGTGGTATGCACCACTGGGGTGCGTCTGTCGTTATCGTAATGTTGTTCCTACATACATTACGTGTCTTCTTCACTGGTTCATACAAAAAACCACGTGAATTGAACTGGGTCGTCGGAGTTCTCTTGTTCTTCGTCGTCTTAGCTCTCGGTCTGACAGGATACCTATTGCCTTGGGACATGAAAGCGTTGTTCGCGACAAAAGTTACGATTCAGATTGCTGAAAGTATCCCGGTCATCGGTGGTATCGCGAAGACCCTCCTTGCGGGTGGAGAAATCGTCGGCGCAAGTACAATCGCTCGATTCTTTGCGATTCACGTCTTCTTCCTTCCTGCAGCATTGTTCGTCTTGCTCGGGGCCCACTTCATGATGATCCGTAAACAAGGGATCTCTGGACCACTTTAAACCGACTATCATCTAGACAACAAAAAGGGGGAGAACACGATGCATCGTGGTAAAGGAATGAAATTCGTCACCGATTCACGGGTGTCGATCAATAACCGGATGCCGAACAAGTCAAAAGACTATTCGGAATATCCAGGTCGAACGGAAGCGTTCTGGCCGAACTTCTTACTTCGCGAATGGATGGTTGGAGCGGTCTTCTTGATCGGCTTCATGACTCTGACAATCGTAGAAGCAGCGCCACTTCAAAACATTGCCGATCCGACGAATACGTCGTACATTCCACTTCCGGACTGGTACTTCCTATTCCTCTATCAGCTCTTGAAATACCAATTCGCTGCAGGTCCATACATCTTGATGGGAACAGTCATCCTTCCAGGTCTTGCGTTCACAGCACTTCTCGTCGCGCCATGGCTCGACCAAGGTCTTGAACGCCGTCCTGCGAAACGGCCAGTCGCCGTCAGCATGATGCTCCTCGCAGTCGTCTCGATCGTCTTCTTGACATGGGAATCTGTTCAAACGACACACTGGGATACAATCCACAAGCAAGGTGAGTTGACGATGAACGAAGGACCAAAAATTGATACATCGGCAAAAGGATACGAAATTTATTCGAACCAGTCATGTGTCAACTGTCATGGTAAGAACCTCGAAGGTGGAGCAGCAGCTCCAGCGCTCGTCGGAACGAAAAAGACTGAAAAAGAGATTTATGATATCGCAGTCAAAGGTGTCGGTTCGATGCCGGCTGGTCAGTTCAAAGGCTCAGATGCCGATCATAAAGAACTTGCGAAATTCATCGCTTCATACGGTGAAGGCGGCGAAAACAATAAATAAGCCAAAAGCCGGGGGAGCAATCCTCCGGCTTTTGTCGATGATGAGGTGAAACGATTGCAAGGAATATTTACTTTACTCCGTCATAAAGCCGTGCTTTGGATCGTCGGATTGATCAACTTAGCAGGCACCTTATACGGCTACTACTGGTATGAACCACAACTCGCGACATCGAAGTGGTACTTCTATCCGTTCATTCCGGATAGCCCAACCGCATCGCTGTTCTTTACGATCATCGTTTTTCTATGGATTTTCGGACGACGTTCCCACTTGTTTGAAGCGCTCGCATTCGTGACATTGATCAAATATGGTGTCTGGGCGGTCGTCATGAATGCCTTGATGTTGAACGAACTCGGCACATCAAACGCCTACTTAACAACGATGGCACTGATGCTGATGGTGTCGCACGGAGCGATGGCGTTTCAGGCGTTGTTATTCAGTCCTTTGATGACATTTCGCATCAAGGAACTTGTTCTCGTTGCGATTTGGGTCGTTCATAACGATGTCGTCGATTATGTCCTTGGGCAATGGCCCCGGTACCCGGCGCTTGCAGAGCACATCAAATGGATCGGATACGGTTCTTTCTGGTTGACTGGATTATGTCTTTTGATGGGATATCTGTTTGTCGCACGCGATTCAATTGACAATAAGGTCGCTTGAACATAAAATAGACCTATAAACAAAAAAGAAAGGAACGATGTCTCGTGGCAAACTATTTGATTTATCTCGCGATCATCATGATCGTCCCGATTTGGGCTCAGTTGCGGGTGCGGAGCACCTATAAAAAATATCAAGATGTTCCGATTCAGAGTGGGGTGACAGGAGCACAGGTCGCTGACTTCATCATGAAGCAGAACGGGATTACGAACGTCCGGCTCGAGCCGATTGGTGGAACGATGTCCGATCATTATGATCCGACAAATAAAGTCGTCCGGCTTTCAGAAGACGTCTATTACGGTTCGACGGTCTCAGCCGTTTCGATTGCGGCACACGAAATTGGTCACGTCATCCAAGATGCGACGGATTATAACATGATGCGTGTCCGGCACCGCATTGCACCTGTCGCCTCAATCACGTCGAACTTATCGTTCCCTCTGTTGTTGATTGGTCTATTCGCTGGGTTCACTGGTCTTGCGATGCTAGGTGTCGTCCTGATGCTTGGAGCGGTCATCTTCCAACTCGTCACGTTACCGGTCGAGTTCGATGCTTCGAACCGAGCAATGGCGCAATTGACAGATCACGGAATCATCGACGCGGAAGAAGAACGTGGTTCACGCCGTGTCTTGAACGCAGCCGCTTGGACATACGTCGCGGCAACACTCGTTGCCGTCGCCGAGTTCCTTCGTCTCGCACTAATCGTCTTCAACCCGTCAAGTGATGACTAAAACGAAAAACACGGATCGCTCAAACGAGCGATCCGTGTTTTTTACGTTTCTTTGATCGGAATCCGATTCTCATCGAACGTGAAACCTTCCCCCGTCACCTCATAGACATCATGCAAGGTGATGAAGGCATGCTGATCGACACTTTTAACGAGTGTCTTCAAGCGATTGATCTCGTTTCGAGCGACGACGACATATAATACTTCGAGGTCGCGTCCCGAGTATCCACCCTTCGCAATCAGACGGGTCGTACCTCGGTTCATCGTCGCATGGATGCCGTCCGCGATCTCCGTCCGGTGGTCACTGATGATCATCGCCGCTTTACCAGCGTAAGTGCCTTCTTGCATCCAATCGATGACACGGGCACCGACGTAGACGGCAAGTAACGTATACATTGCCTGCTTATAATCGAGATACGTCAAAGAAGCAACGATGACGAAGAAGTCAAAGACTAAGAACGTTCGACCGATCGACCAACCAAAGTAGCGTTTCGTCAGACGCGCGATGATATCGACACCACCCGTCGTTCCGCCATTGTTGAAGATGATTCCGAGTCCCACCCCGATGAACACACCTGCAAACAGGGCAGCAAGGACCATGTCTTCTCGTAAATCAATCACGAGTGGTGAATACTTCGCAATCACTCCGTACCAAAAGGAAAAACTAAATGTACCAATCAACGTATAGACGAACGTCGTTCGCCCTAAAATCTTATAGCTGACGAAAAAGAGAGGAACGTTCAGCACTAAGTTCGTGATCGATGGTGATAACCCGAACAGTCCTTTTAGAATCAGCGTGATTCCGGTGAAACCGCCCTCTGCCAATTCGTTTTGGACGTTAAAATGATAAATACCAAAAGCAAAGATGAATGACCCGACTAAAATCCAGAGAATGTTCTGAACCCGAATCGGAAACTGGAATGGAGGTGCCATTTCCGTGTGCTCCTTTCAAATCAAGACTCTTTCTCTAGGGTAACGGCACGGTCGGAAAAAGACTAGCTTTTCCTACGAAAATCAGTCGAAAAGTGATCAGTATGGTCATTCTGATCGATATTGCTTAGAATAGAGACGAATAGAAGTCATAAAGAGAGTGTGGTTTTATCATGAAAAAAGCAATTGGGATTCTCTGTTATCCATCAGTCGGCGGTAGTGGGGTTGTCGCGACTGAACTTGGTATGAAGCTAGCAGATCGTGGACATGACGTTCACTTCATTACATCGAGTATGCCGTTTCGGCTGACGGAATATCGACCAAACATCACGGTCCATTTGGTTGAGGTCAACCAGTATTCTGTTTTTAAATATCCACCCTATGACATTACGTTAGCGTCAAAAGTCGCAGAAATCATTGATTTATTCGATCTCGATGTGATCCACGCCCATTACGCTGTTCCGCATGCCGTTTGTGCAGAACTCGGACGAAACATGGCGAAGAAAAAAGGCGTCGCCGTCGTCACGACATTACATGGAACAGACATCACCGTCATCGGTCAGGACTTAGAGATGCAACCGGCCATTCGGTATGGTATCGAACAATCGGATGCGGTCACGGCTGTTTCTGAGAGTCTTGCGCTTGAGACGAATGCGACACTTAACGCCCATTACGACATCGATGTCATCGCGAACTCGATTGATGAGAGTGTCTATTATCCGATGCGGGATGAACGATTGAAGCGGCATTACGGTATCGAATCGGATGAAGTCGTCGTCATCCATATCTCGAACTTCCGACCGGTCAAACGAATCGACGATACAATCGCGGCATTCGCAATCGCGGCAAAAGATCGGAAGATGCGTCTGTTGCTCGTCGGAGATGGTCCAGAGATGGGACAAACGAGACGGCGTGCGAAGGAACTTGGCATTGACGACAAAGTCATTTTCGCTGGTAAACAGGAACATGTCGCGCAGCTGCTCGCCATCAGTGACATTCATGTGTTGCTGTCGGAAAAAGAAGCGTTTGGACTCGTCGTCCTCGAGGCGATGGCAATTGGTGTTCCAAGTGTCGTCTCGACAGCGGGTGGATTACCAGAAGTCATTCAGGACGGCGTGACAGGATATATCGTTCCGACTTACGACGTTAAGGTCGCTGCGGCGCGCATCGGTGAACTTGCGGATGATCCGTTGTTACGAGAACGGATGGCAGAAGAGGGTATTCGCGATACTCGTCGTCGTTTTGATTCGAATGAGATCGTCCGTCGTTATGAACAAGTCTATGAACGGGTGTGTGCGCGTCATGAACTTGCTTGAAGGCGCGCATCATATCATTCAGACGATCGAACAAGCGGGTGGTGAGGCTTATATCGTTGGTGGTGCCGTTCGCGACATGTTACTCGACCGGACACCAGGAGACTATGATTTAGCGAGTTCGATGTTACCGGAACAAATCATCGACTTATTCCCTGTCGTCATTCCGACAGGGCTCGAGCATGGAACCGTAACGGTTGTTCTCAACCACGTACCGTATGAAATCACGACGTTCCGCTCGGAAGCAACCTATAGCGATCGTAGGCGACCGGATGCGGTGACGCTTGGCGTTAGTTTGGAAGAGGATTTGACCCGGCGTGATTTTACGATCAACGCGATGGCACTCAGACCATCCGGACGTGTGGATTTGTTCGGCGGAGCGCGCGATATCGAAGAGCGGATCATCCGCACGGTCGGTGAACCAGTCGAACGTTTTAATGAAGATGCACTCCGTATGATGCGGGCGTTCCGCTTTATGAGTCAACTTGATTTTTCGCTTGACGAGACGACCGAGCAAGCAATCTTTGAACTTGCTCCGCATCTAGAGGCCGTTGCGATTGAGCGGATCGCGACCGAGTTTGAGAAGCTCTTACTTGGTCCAGGGAAACAGCAGGCGTTACAGGCGATGCTCCGGACAGGGATCGAACGCTATCTACCCGGCATGACTTCAGAAATCGTCGAGAGACTCGCCAAGCAATCGTTTCGGGGTGTTTCAAAGGATGCCGTCTGGACACTCGTACTTGATGCCGGTCTAACGCGCGATCAATTGACACGCTGGAAACGATCGAAACATCAAATGCAGCTCGCTGTGCGTTTAGTCCCTCTGTTATACCGACCGTTACAGGACTGGGATCGTTATCAATTGTCGGATGAAGAACTGGCGATTCTGCGGGAGATGACTGGAATGGATTATCCGGATCGATCGGATTTACCGATTCGCGGTCGCAAAGAGCTCGCTGTTGACGGAAAAGACATGATTCGTCTTGGTCTTCGAAAGCAACAGATTAAAGAAGCACTCTTGCACTTGGAGTACAGCGTCGTCATACGGTCTTGTCCAAACGACCGAACGGTATTGATGAAGGAGGTAGAGCGATGGCACACACAGTCCGAGAACAAATCTTGATAGCACTGCGCAAGCGGACGTGGTATTCCGGACAGGAATTAGCGGAGACACTAAATATTTCACGTACCGCTATTTGGAAACATATGCAAACCTTAAAGGAAGAAGGATACCAGATCATCTCCAATAAAAAACAAGGCTATCAATTGGTCGATGAAGGTGACTTGTTGACACCGATTGCAATTGAGCACGGATTAACAACAGTGCGTTTCGGTCGACACATCCTTCATTTCGAAGAACTGGACACGACGCAACGGATCGCACATGAACAAGCACAACAGCAGGCGCAGGAGGGAACACTCGTCGTATGTGATCATCAGACGAATGGACGCGGACAGCTAGGGAGAACGTGGCATGAGGCGAAGAATGAGGGGATCGCGATGAGTTTGCTCGTCCGTCCAGATGTACCGATGCACCAAGCGGGACAACTGACGCTCGTAGCAGGTATTGCGCTTGCGCAGTCTCTCCGGACATTCGATGTTCCGGTTACAATCAAATGGCCGAATGATATCTTGATCAACGGTCGCAAGGTAGCTGGCATCTTAACAGAGATGCAGACCGAGGCAGACCGGATCAGTTCAGTCATCATCGGCATCGGAATCAACGTGCATCATGAACAGTTTCCGGAAGGGATCAAAGATCGTGCTACCTCACTTGTCCGAGAATCAGGAAGAACTTTCCGACGTGCGGAAGTCGTCGCAGCTTTTTTGAATCGATTTGAACGACTATATACGCAGTGGGTCGAGCTAGGGTTCGGACCTTTCGTATTCGAATGGGAAACACTCGCTGATCGCCTACATGAACAAGTGACGCTACGGACACGTCAAGCGACCGCTTCCGGAACATTGCTCGGTATTGACGAGACGGGAACGATCCGGATTGAGACGGATGCAGGTGAGACCCGTTTCCATTCGGCAGAGCTGATTTACTGGGAAAAAGAATGAGGGTTTGAATCAGACGGTTTGCAGAGAGCTTTTCCCGTCATGTATAATAAAACCACGGATGGTATCCGCTCGTCGGAATCATACCGAATCGACAGGTGCCAGTTTTAGCTGTTTCAACTGCCTTGATCTTAACGGACAGGGACAGAAGGACGATATTCAATTATTCCGCCTTCTTTTCCGCATGCGTTTATTTTGGAGAAGAAGGCGTTTTCCTTTTGTCCTCCCTACACACGTAAGGAGAGAACACGATGCACACAATGGGTCCATTATTAAAAAAACAACAAGCTGGAGAGAAGCTCGTCATGTTGACGGCGTATGATTATCCTTCAGCAAAATTATCAGAGGCAGCAGGGGTAGATATGTTACTCGTCGGGGACTCCCTCGGAAACGTCATCCTCGGCTATGACTCAACGATTGCCGTCACGGTCGACGACATGGTCCACCATGCGCGTGCTGTTCGCCGTGGCGCACCACAGACGTTCATGATCGTCGATATGCCGTTCGCAAGTTATCATGGTTCATTTGATCGCACGCTTGAATCAGCGGCCCGTATTTTCCAAGAATCACAGGCGGATGCTTTGAAACTAGAAGGGGCAGGGGAGATCTTAAAAACGATCCGTCGTTTGACGGACGCTGGGATGCCTTGCGTCGCACATCTCGGACTAACACCACAATCCGTTGGAGTTCTTGAAGGATTCAAGGTCCAAGGGAAATCACTAGAAGCAGCCGAACAACTGATTGCAGATAGTTTGGAAGCAGAGCGTGCCGGAGCGAAAATGCTTGTCCTTGAGTGTGTGCCGCATCCGCTCGCGAAACGAATTCAAGAGCTCCTCTCGATTCCCGTCATCGGCATCGGAGCCGGTGCAGATGTCGCCGGTCAAGTACTTGTCTATCATGATATCTTGACGTATGGCGTCGGACGTTTACCGAAGTTCGTCAAAGCGTATACGGACTGGAATACTTCAGGAACAGAAGCAATCGCTGCTTACGTCAAAGATGTCAAAGCCGGTGCCTTCCCTGAACTTGCACATTCGTTCCAGATGGACGAGGAACTGATCGGTGCGCTTTATGGAGGAAACAAGGAATGAAGATTGTTCAAGATATTCAGATGTTACGAGAACGTCTAGCGGGAGCCGGTTCAATCGGATTTGTACCGACGATGGGATTCCTGCACGAAGGGCATGCCTCATTGCTAAAACAAGCACGACAAGAGAATGATGTCGTCGTCTTAAGTATTTTCGTCAACCCGACACAATTCGGACCAAACGAAGATTTGGATCGTTACCCACGAGACGCGGAACGCGATCAGAAGATCGCGGAGGCAGAAGGTGTCGATTATCTGTTTTATCCGACGAACGAGACGATGTATCCGCTTGATATGGCACGGGTCACAGTACGGTCTGGTGATGATGTCTTATGCGGCGCATCGCGACCAGGACATTTTGACGGTGTCTTGACGGTCGTCAGTAAGCTGTTGAACGTCGTCCGTCCAACCCGTGCATATTTCGGCTTAAAGGATGCACAACAGCTCGCCTTGATTGAAGCGTACGTCGCTGATTACTTCGTTCCGGTTGAAATCGTCCGTTGCCCAATCATTCGCGAAGCGGATGGTCTAGCGAAATCGTCACGAAATGTCTATCTTTCGGAGACGGAACGCACGCAAGCACCGGGAATTCAACAGGCGTTGCAACAAGCGAAACAAGCACTCGATCAAGGAGTGCCTGTTGAAAAGGTTCTCGAACAGACGCGCGCAGCACTTCAATTTGAGGGGACGACGATTGATTACGTCGAAGCTGTCGACTATCCATCACTACGACCTGCCACTGAACAAACGACTACGATTCTCTTAGCTGTTGCCGTGCAGTTCGCATCGGCACGCTTAATCGATAATTTACTATATACGAGAGGAGTATGACGATGTTACGCACATTCATGCATGCTAAACTACACAAGGCCCGGGTCACCGAGGCAAACTTACACTACGTTGGGTCGATTACGATTGATGAGGATTTACTCGATGCTGTCGGGATCCTTGAAAATGAAAAAGTCCAAGTGACGAACAATCAGAATGGTGCGCGGATTGAAACGTATGCGATTAAAGGGGCTCGCGGCTCAGGTGTCATCTGTTTGAACGGTGCTGCAGCACGCCATTTTCAAGTTGGAGATGAGGTCATTATCATGGCGTATGCGCAATTGTCGACGGAAGAAATTGCGACACATGTCCCAAAAGTGGCTGTTCTAAATGAGCAGAATGACATCAAACAAATGTTGTCTCAAGAAATCGCCCACACGATCTTATGAAATTTTAGAGACCCGATTATGTCAGCGGGTCTCTTTTTTGTTAAGATGAAGAATGAGATGCCATCCAATCATGGATAGGATGGATTAAAGGTGGAGGATCAGTGTTGAAGAAAAAGTACGTCGTAGTCGACCTGGAAACGACAGGTCATTCCATAAAGGCTGGCGATGAGATGATTGAGATCGGAATGGCGGTCATTGAAGATGGACAGTTGACAGAACAACTGTCTGCCTTCGTCCGTCCGACCCAACCGATTCCTCCATTCATTTCCCAGTTGACGGGCATCACGGATAAAGATGTCAAAGATGCCGAGACGTTCGATGTCATCGCACCACGAGTTTTATCATTGCTCGATGGTGGCGTCTTCGTCGCACATAATGTGCAGTTCGATTTAAACTTCTTAAACGATGCGTTAGAAGAAGAAGGATACTTGCCGTACACAGGTCCCGTCATTGATACGGTAGAACTTGCGCGAATCTTACTTCCAACAGCAGAAAGCCATGCGTTGTCGCATCTGTCAGAATCATTGCATCTTGCTCATCAAGAAGCACATCGGGCAGGAAGTGATGCTTCGGCGACGGCTGAATTGTTACTTGAACTACTCAAGCGACTACATACGTTGCCGCTCGAGACATTAAAACATCTCAGACGGTTATCACCACGTCTATTTAGTGCCATCGAAGAGGAAATCGACCATGCGATTCGTTTAGTCGGCATCGAAGAGGATGAGCGATTCGATCGTTTTCGTAAAATCGCTTTGAAAAAGCGTCAGACAATAGAACGTTTGTCACATCCGCCCATTCTTGAACCGTTCGGACCGTTCGTTGATGAATTAAATGCCGTGACGTTCCCTCGTCTATTTGAAGGATATGAAGAACGGCGTGGGCAGCTCGAGATGATGCGTCATGTCTATCAGTCGCTCGATCAAGAAACGCCGTTACTTGTCGAAGCGGGAACAGGGACCGGGAAATCGCTCGGTTATCTCGTGCCTGCAGCGCACTACGCGCTCGAACACGAAGTGCCGATTGTCGTCAGTACACACACGATTCAATTACAGGAGCAACTGTTTGCGCGTGATTTACCGCTATTGCGTCAATTGTTCGATACGCCGGTCCAGATTGCATTGCTTAAAGGACGAAGTAACTATATCGATTTACGGAAATTCGAGTTTTTCTTGAATGATCAAGAGGATGTCTATAACTTTACGCTCGCAAAAGCGATTCTTCTCGTATGGTTGACGGAGACGGAAACAGGAGATTTAGAGGAAGTCAGCTTACCGGGTGGTGCAGCGCAAGGCAATATCGGAATCAAGCAATTGATTCAATCCGATAGTCAATCGCAGCTTGGACGGTTTGATCCCTGGTACAGTCGGGACTTCTTCCAGCATGCGATTCGCCAAGCGAAAGATGCGACGATTATCGTCACGAACCATGCGTTGTTGTTTAGTGATCTGCAGTTCGAAGCAGGGGTCTTACCGAAAGGAAGCCCGTTGATTCTCGACGAGGCACACCAAATCGAAGAAGTCGCGAGCCATCATTTTGGTCTCGTTTTTGATGGTCATACGTTTGATCGTCTGTTCCGCCAACTCGGGTATTCATCTGACAAAAAATTATTGCACCGTTTGCTTGATCTGTCGGAAGAATGGGATATTGCCGAGATGGTTGAAGCCCATAGTGAGACGGTCGATGAAGCACTGACGACGTTGCTCGAAGAAGCGGACGGCCTACTGATGATCGTTCAAGCATATGGGCTCGAACTGGCTTCCCGCAAAGCACGACGGGAAGGAATGGTCAGCATTCGCTTTAAGCGACTTAATCGTTCGATGCGTGCCGTCCAAGAGAGTGCCAAGCGGGTTGAATTGGTGTTGCGGCGTTTGCGTCAAGCAATTCGTGCGATTCATAAACTGTTCCATGAACATCGGGAGCAAATGAGTTATCGGGAGCGTTCGCTCGTCGCGGATTTAAAAGCGATCACGGCACAAATCGAAGAAGCAGAGCTCGCGATCTTCGAGACGATGCTTGCTCCGCACGATGAGACGGTATCTTGGATCGAGACGTCCGTTAAGAACCGGAAGCTAACACGCGTATACACACAACCAATTGACATTTCAGAGCGATTACGACGCGATGTCTTTTCAAAACGCACGTGTATCCTGACGTCTGCGACGTTGACTGTCTCGAACAAATTCCAATTCA
Organism: Exiguobacterium sp. UBA3968; assembly: GCF_002385115.1. Taxonomy (NCBI): domain Bacteria; kingdom Bacillati; phylum Bacillota; class Bacilli; order Caryophanales; genus Exiguobacterium; species Exiguobacterium sp. UBA3968. The sequence goes on along the minus strand of NZ_DGCW01000005.1, from coordinate 1,132,085 downwards.
TTGAGAACCGATTAGGACTCGATGCTTTTGAGACTCGTCGTTTCGTCGTGCCGTCGCCGTTCGGATATGCCGATAATGTGCGACTGATGATTCCGACGGATCTCCCACTCTTACAGGATGTGCCATTGCCAGAATTCGCGGAGACGATTGCGGAAGCAATCTTACAAATCGCAGAGGTGACGGAGGGACGGATGCTTGTCTTATTTACCTCGAACGACTTGCTACGACTAACGCATGAGGCGACGAAGCCGTTGCTGCCAGACCGGTTTACATTACTCTCGCAAGGGGTCACGCAAGGTTCACGGCAACGACTGATGAAACAGTTCAAGCAACTCGATGCCTGTATCTTGTTCGGGACGGCTAGTTTTTGGGAAGGGGTCGATATCCCGGGAGATGATCTCAGTTGTCTCGTCATCGTCCGCCTACCATTCGCACCACCAGATCAACCAATTGTCCAAGCACGCTCGGAACGGATCGAAAAACTCGGAAAATCATCATTTTTCGAATACAGCCTACCGCAAGCAATCATTCGCTTTAAACAAGGGTTTGGTCGCTTGATCCGGACGACGAACGATCGTGGTGTTGTCTTCGTGCTCGATCGCCGGATTGAGACGACGAGATACGGAAAACGATTCGTTACGAGTCTGCCGAAAGTGCCTGTTTTATCAAAACCGCTTGATGAACTGACCGCAGAACTTGAATTGTTCTTGAATGATGGCGATTGAGTCTATTCAGATAAACCCTATCGCATTATAATAGATAGAGAAAAATGAGGGAGGACATACAGATGGATTCAAAAATTGAAACACTTGCGACCGTCAAAGTGAACCGCCATGACGATACGTATAAAATCGTCGACTTATTGAACCGGACGCTGAAAACGGAAGATTTAATGTTCGGTCTTGCTCTCGATGAAAAAGACAAGGAGCAGATGGTTTTCACCATCTATCGCACATGAAGTGGAAAGTCACGCTTGCTCTACTGAGTGCACTCCTCATCTTGGCTGTTCTTGGAACAGCTGTTTATCAGGTGACGATCGCTGAGGCAAAAGACCGAGAACAGAGCGTCGCGGAACAAGCAGAGACGCGTCTGAAAAAAGAACTAAAGCCGACAGACGTCCGGTTCGAATCTGTCTTTAGCGGAAAACGCCAATATGTCGTTTTTACGATGAAGCAGAGTGGACAGGCGGTACGGGCGTTTGTTCCGGAAAAAGGAACGATTGAGACGCGACCAGTTGCTGATGGTATTGCCATTAAAACGGTCATCGCGGATCATCCGGAACTCGGAGATATCGTGTCTGCTAAATACGGTTTTGAGGACCGTGCTGTCATTGAGATCGTTTCAAAGACGAAGACAGGCTATGATTATTCGTATTACACGTATCAAGAAGGTTCTTTCATCAAACGATTACGAATTAAGTAAAGGGAGTGGGCGACATGTTATCGAAACGCGTACGACAATTGACACCATCTACGACTCTAGCCATCACTGCGAAAGCTAAGGCACTACGTGAAGAAGGTCAAGACATCATCGGTTTAGGTGCGGGAGAGCCCGACTTCAATACACCGGAATTCATCATTCAAGCAGCATTCGAGGCAGCAGAAGCAGGCGATACGAAATACACGCCGTCTGGCGGAACGGTTGCCTTGAAGGATGCGATCATTGAAAAAACACGCCGTGACTTATGGATGCCATATGAACGTTCAGAAGTCATGGTCGCTTCTGGCGCAAAGCATGCGCTCTCGACATTGTTCCAAGCGATTCTCGACCCAGGCGATGAAGTCATCGTCCCAGCACCATACTGGGTCAGTTATCCAGAGCAAATTAAACTCAGTGACGGTGTCCCTGTCATTCTCGAGACGGACGAATCGTCTCGCTTCAAAGTGACACGGGAATTGCTCGAGCAACATATCACTCCGAAGACGAAAGCACTTGTCTTGAATTCACCATCGAATCCGACGGGGATGGTTTATTCGAAAGAAGAGCTTGAGATGGTAGCAGATGTTGCAATCAAGCACGATTTACTCGTCATCAGTGACGAGATTTATGAAAAGTTGCTCTATAACGGTGTGACACATATCTCGATCGCGTCCTTACCAGAAATGCGCGAACGGACGGTCATCATCAATGGTGTCTCAAAATCACATGCGATGACAGGCTGGCGGATCGGGTATGCGATTGGACCTAAAGATATCATCGCAGCGATGACGAACTTAGCGAGCCATTCAACGTCGAATCCGACATCGATTGCGCAAGCAGCATCGGTTGCTGCGTATGCAGAGGGTGATGCACCGGTCGAAGCGATGCGTGTCATCTTTGAAGAACGACTTGAAAAAATCTACGCACGACTCATCGAGATTAAAGGATTGACGTGTCTGAAGCCGGAAGGGGCATTTTACTTGTTCCCACATGCAAAGCACGCTGCTGAGATGTGTGGATTCGATAATGTCGATGACTGGTGTACAGCTGTTTTATCTGAAGCGAAGGTTGCCTTGATTCCAGGTTCAGGATTTGGTGCACCGGACTATGTCCGCCTATCTTATGCAACGGATCCGGCACGTGTCTTAGAAGCACTCGACCGGATTGAAGGATTCATCACGGCCCATACAGCCGTTTAATAGAGAGAGGATGTTGACTGTTGAAAACAATGATTCGGGATGTAAATAAATATGTAGGAGAAGAAGTGACGATTGGGTGTTGGTTAGCAAACAAACGCTCGAGTGGTAAAATCGCCTTCCTCCAACTTCGGGATGGCTCTGGATTCATGCAGGGTGTCGTCGTTAAAGAAACGGTCGGCGAAAACTTATTTAAACAAGCAAAAGGCTTAACACAGGAATCGTCACTTTGGGTAACAGGTGTCATCAAATCAGATGGCGGTCGGACAGCGATCGGTCATGAAATGGAAATTTCAAAAATCGAAGTCATCCATGAAGCGATCGATTATCCGATTACACCAAAAGCACACGGAACGGATTTCTTGATGGATAACCGTCACCTCTGGTTACGTTCAAAGCGTCAGCATGCGGTCATGGTCGTTCGGAATGAATTGATTCGTGCGACGTACGAATTTTTCAACCAAGAAGGATTCATCAAAGTGGATCCGCCAATCTTAACAGGTAGTGCGCCAGAAGGAACAACAGAATTGTTCCATACGAAATATTTCGATGAAGATGCATACCTTTCACAATCTGGTCAGCTCTACATGGAAGCGGCAGCAATGGCACTTGGAAAGGTCTTCTCGTTCGGTCCGACGTTCCGTGCTGAAAAATCAAAAACACGTCGTCACTTGATCGAATTCTGGATGATGGAGCCAGAGATGGCATTCCACGATCACGAGATGAACCTCGAAGTCCAAGAAAATTACGTCTCGCACCTCGTGCAATCGGCACTGAAGAACTGCCGTGCGGAGCTTGAGTTGCTTGGACGTGACTTGACGGTCCTTGAAAACATTAAAGCACCGTTCCCACGCGTCAAGTATACAGAAGCAATCGACATGCTCAAAGAGCAAGGATTCGACGATATCGAATTCGGGGATGATTTTGGTGCACCACATGAGACAGCAATCGCAAACAGCTTTGCGCGCCCTGTCTTCATCACGCATTGGCCAAAAGCAATTAAGCCGTTCTACATGAAAGAAGATCCGGAAAATCCAGACTTCGTTTTATGTGATGATTTGATTGCCCCTGAAGGATACGGGGAAATCGTCGGTGGTTCACAACGTGAAGAAGATCATGACAAACTTCTCGCTGAGATGAAGAAACATGGTCTTGATGAGACGGGTGCCTATAAATGGTATCTTGAAACACGTCAATACGGTTCTGTTCCACACAGTGGCTTCGGTCTTGGTTTAGAGCGGACAGTTGCTTGGATTACAGGCGTCGAGCACGTTCGGGAAACGATTCCGTTCCCACGTCTGCTGAACCGCCTCTATCCATAAGCAGTAAGGAAAAACATCGACCCATCGTCTCGACGGGTCGATTTCTTGTTTAGACTAGAGAATCGAGGAATTACGATGAATCATAATTTAGTGCAATTATTCGAGGAAGGGACGGTCGTCTTACCGAAACGATTGTTCACCGAGGCAAAACGGTTAGGCATCAGTTTTGTCGAGTTCACGTTGATTGGTCAATTGTTTGCCTGTCGGGCAGAGGGCATGGAGATGCCGTCACCGGAAGAGTTAAGTAATCGACTTGGACTATCCGAGACGGAAACAATCGAGACGACACTCGGTTTATTACAAAAAGGATTACTAGCGATGGAGAACGTCAACGGATCAGAACGTTATTCGCTTGTGCCGCTTTACGAAAAACTGATGGCACCACCGGAACAGGAAGCACCGAACTTTGATACGATCAACCCATCCGTCTTCCAACAATTCGAGCGGGAACTGGGCATGATGTCACCGTTTCAGATGGAGCAAATCATTCAGTGGTTGACGATCGAAAATATTTCGGAAGAGCTCGTGCTCGCTGCACTTCGAGAAGCGGTCTATCATAACGTTCGCAAGATGACCTATATCAATCAAATTTTACGAACGTGGGAACGCGAAGGCATCAAGACACTTGAGGATCTTGCCGGGCGAGGAGGCTGAGTAGATGTTACGGAAAGCAGAAATCGATCGGATTGAAGCGACGTTAGAAGAGATGTTTCCGGATGCATTTTGCGAGTTGATTCACCGCAATCCGTTTGAACTGGTCGTCGCGGTCGCACTGAGTGCGCAAGCGACCGACGTACTCGTCAATCAGGTGACGCCTGGATTATTTGCTGCGTATCCGGATCCTGCTTCACTTGCTGCGGCGCCGGTTGAGGAAATCGAGGACAAGATCAAACGACTTGGATTATACCGGAATAAAGCAAAAAACATCAAGGCACTGGCAGCACAACTCCTTGCGCAACACGACGGTGAAGTCCCGACGGAACGAGCCGGACTTGAAGCATTACCTGGTGTCGGGCGTAAAACGGCGAACGTCGTCTTGTCTGTCGCCTTCGACGTCCCGGCATTTGCGGTTGATACACATGTCGAGCGCGTCTCGAAACGTCTCGGAATCTGTCGGTGGAAGGATAATGTCACACAGGTTGAAGCGACACTCATGCGCCGTTTCAAACGAGAACGTTGGTCAAAACTCCATCATCAATTCATCTTCTTTGGACGTTATCACTGTAAGGCGCAACGTCCGAACTGTGAAGCTTGCCCGTTACTCGACATGTGTCGAGAAGGGAAAAAGCGGACAAAAGGATTAGCGACACCATAAAAAAGTGGATCCCTATCGGATCCACTTTTTTTGAGTCATCAACCATTCCAAGGGGTATCGGACCATTCACGACGCTTTTTCGTGATCGGTACTTTTTTGAAACCCCAGTTTCGGAAATCTTGGTCCGGGCTATCGCGGCGAATGTAAATTTTATCTTTGATGGCTTTAAAAATCCGGTTTTCGTCCCCATAATGGACAAACCGTGGTTTTACCTCGATGACACCACGACGGACGCGGGACAAAGGTAAGCAGACCAAATCGGCAATCTCAAGACCAGATTGGTAGAGGTCGCTGTCTTTTTCAGCAAAGATGAAGCCCTTGATTTTTTGACGGCTTTTTTCAACGTCGAGATGGACCGTTCCTGAATTGAAGATATCGAAGAATGCCTTTTGAATCAGCAAGTTCTGATAATCATCACGACTTTCAAGCACAACACGTGCACTCGTCGCTTCTGTCTCATCAAGGAAGGAATAGAACGATTTCATCAGATGAGCGAAGGCAACGACATACGGATCCTTCGGTGTCGAGAAGAAGTCTTGCAGCTTCTGTTTATCGACTTCGACACTGACGATCGTACAATCGATATCGACTAAAAATTCCGGTAAGGCAATCCAGAAGTGACGCAACATATCGATCGTGATCCCGTCTTCTTTTCCATATGGATGTTCGGCTTTTAAAATTTCTTTGAGATGAAGCGGAATATGTGGATCCTCAAAGACTTTTGCCTTGAAGTCCATCAAACGTTGACGAAGCGGACTCGGTTCGCCCGTCTCATCCGAATCGATGGCATATTTATATTCCATCAAGACACCTGTTAGATTGAATTGTGTATTCCCCTTAGGTGTTCCCGTCTCGTCAACGAACATGATGTATTTCTTCGGGGCAGGGGTTGAGTTCTTAGGAAATCCTTTGACATCAACGCCTTTGACGTTCGATTGTACCCGTTTGTTCAAATGAATCTCCTCCAATTGCACGATAATTACACAGTCTTTAAGAAAGAAATGCTCTTGATGCCACTTTACACGCTAGGCGACTGAAAAGCTATAGCCTGGCAAGTGAAACCGGTGAAACATTCCCTTATAGATTAGGTGTTCGACTCAAGGAAGATAATTCCTGTTTTTAATTATTATTCTTCGCCATTCATCAATCGATCGATATAGCGGACGGATTTAATCGTTTCATTGAAACGTTTCAGACTCGTCTTTGGCTGAAAGGCTTGGACAGAAATCTGCTTCAGTTGATCCACAGCACTTTCGACCATGCTCGGACGTAAGTAAGGACTATCTTGGGCATTCGTTTGCCACTGCGCAATCAGTTGATCTGCTCGTTCGACGAACGGTACGACGTCTCGATTGAAGTCATATTCGGTTCCGGCACGTCCTTCTTGATATATACGTTCAATCTCTTGTAATAACGGTTCAATTGTCATTGGTTTTTAACTACTCCTCTCGGCCGATACGGTACAATCACATATCATGGTACAATAAACGCGATAGGAGGGGAATCGTTTTGAATTACCCGAATGGGAAAAAATTTCAAAAGCCACTCGAGTCGCACGGAACCCGAATCAAGAAGGCACGATCAACCGATTCAACCTTTTCAAATCGTGGGATGACGCTCGAAAAATTATTGAATGAAAGTAATACGTTTTATCTGACTCATAATCGGGCAATCATTCACAAGAAACCCACTCCGTTACAAATCGTTCAAGTGGATTATCCAAAGCGATCTGCAGCTGTCGTCAAAGAAGCTTATTTTAAGCAACCATCGACGACCGATTATAATGGTGTCTACCGCGGAAAATATATTGATTTCGAAGCGAAGGAGACGACAAATAAAACGTCCTTCCCGATAAAAAATTTTCATTCCCATCAAATCGCACACATGCGTCAATGTGTCGAACATGGAGGAATTTGTTTTGTCATCATTCGATTCAGTCTGTATAATGTGCAATATGTGCTTTCAGTCGAGCACGTGTTCCCCTGGTGGGATCAACTCGAAAGCGGACGGAAATCCATTCCGCTGACGATCATCGAACGAGACGGTATCAAAGTCGAGACTGGCGCGTACCCTGCTATCGATTATTTAAAGGCAGTGGACGAACTATATTTCAATTCAGACACTTTTTGATTGAAGGAGAAGGATAGCATATGGAAAGAAGTCGTGTCGCACGTCGTGAAGAGACGAAGTCATCTGAGAAAAAGATGAAACGGACGAAACGTCCCCAAAAGAAAAAATCAGGTGGAGGATCCGGTGGGAAAGGTCCACTCTGGAAAAAGTTATTGTTGATTGCTACCGGATTATTCATCTTGATGATGTTGATCGGAGGCGGATTTGCGGCTTATGCGATTGCTACGGCACCTGAGCTTGATGAAGCAGAGCTTCGTGATGCTTTACCGTTAAAGATTTATGCAAGTAATAAAGAGGAAATCACAAAAGGTGGAACGAGCCGAGAATATGTGTCGATCGATGAAGTACCAGAAGTCGTCAAGGACGCATTCATCTCGATCGAGGACCGTCGTTTTTATCAGCATAACGGGATTGATTTCCGCCGTCTCGGAGGTGCCATCATCGCGAACGTCACTGATGGATTTGGTTCTGAAGGCGCTTCGACGATTACGCAACAGGTCGTTAAACAATCATTCCTCAGCTTTGATAAAACAATCACACGGAAAGTCCAAGAGCAATGGCTTGCGATCCGCTTAGAGCAGGATTATACGAAAGATCAGATTTTAGAGATGTACTTGAATAAAAACTACTATGGTCAAAACTCATTTGGCATCCAGACCGCTTCAAAAGCCTATTTCAATAAATCAGTTGATAAGTTGAATTATGCGGAAGCTGCAATGCTCGCGGGATTACCGCAACGTCCGACAGCTTATGATCCAATCAAAGGAGATCCGAAGCTAACGAAATGGCGTCAGACACAAGTCCTCAATGCGATGCAAACGACAGGCGTCATTACAAAAGCGCAACGAGATAAAGCGGTCAAACAACCAATTTCGAAATTAATCAATCCGGCGCCGAAGTCAACGAAGGATGAATCATATGATAGTGTCATCTTCGACATGGTATCAAAAGAGTTAGAAGATGATTTTGGTCTAGAAGGAAAAGATATCTATGGTCAAGGGTTAAAGATCTATACGTCGATTGATAAGCCGATGCATGACTATATGAACGAAGCGATCAAAAAAGATCAAATCGTTCAATTACCGGAATATGCTGAAACGGCTGCTACGGCAATTAATACGCAAACCGGAGAAGTTCTTGCAGTCGTCGATGGTAAAAATCCAGGTAAAGGAACAGCGCGACGAAACTATGCAAATGAACCCCATCAACCGGGATCATCCGCAAAACCATTCTTTGCATACGGTCCGGCCATCGAAAATGACAAATGGTCGACTGCGAAACAATTGACGGATAAGCCGACAGAAGTCAACGGAAAAGAGATTGGAAACTATTATGATGGATATCGTGGTACGAATACGATTCGTCATTGGTTGAAAATCTCGGCTAACACACCTGCCATTCAAACGTTCCAAGAAATTGGTGGGGATGCAGTCGAAGCATTCGCTGAAAAGTCTGGCTTGAAAATGAAAGACGATGAGTCGATTTCACCAGCTTATGCAATTGGTGGGATGAAGCATGGTTTTAATACGACTCAGATGGCAGGAGCTTATGCAACACTGGGTAATGGGGGCGATTATATCAAACCGCACGTCATTAAATCGATTGAGTACAGTGACGGATCTAAAATCAAGTCACCAATCAAATCGAAAAAGGCGATGGAAGACTACACAGCTTATATGTTGACGGATATGCTTCGTGATGTCTTGAAACCAGGCGGTACGTTCCCAAGTGCTGGGTTGTCGTTTGATGCAGCCGGTAAGACAGGGACAACTAATGCTTATAAAGATGTCTGGTTTGCAGGATATACATCTGATGTCTCGATCAGTGTCTGGACAGGAACAACGAAATCAGGAAACAACAATGGATCCGGACTCAGTGGTCCGTATAACAGTACGATGGCACAGCAAATCTGGAAAGATTTCATCACGAAAACACGCGATCGAACGCCAGCGCCATTTGAACAACCAAGTTCTGTCCTCAGTATCGGAAACGAATTATACGTGAAAGGGACGAAGGAACCTGTCGTTGAAAAAAAGACGGTACCCGCTCCGACTGGATTACAAGCATCTTACGATGAAGACAAAAAGAGCGGTGAACTGACTTGGAACTACAATGACGCTGCGCTTCGTGCCAATGGGTATGATAATGTATCATTTGAAGTAAAGATGACAGATGCTGATGGTAAATCATCGACAGTCGGAACGAGTACGACGAATCGAATCAGTATCAGTGGATTAAAGCCAGGTCGCTCGATATTCCAAGTCGTAGCGAAAGCGTCAGGAGAAAAATCGGGACCAGTCTCGACGACGGTAACGGTCACCGATCCTGAAGAAGAAAAACCGTCAACGGACGAGCCAACGACGGATGAACCAACGACGGATGAACCGTCAACGGACGAGCCAACGACGGACGAACCGTCAACGGACGAGCCAACGACGGACGAACCGTCAACGGACGAGCCAACGACGGACGAGCCGACGACGGACGAGCCGACGACGGAAGAGCCAACGACGGACGAGCCAACGACGGACGAGCCAACGACAGACGAACCAACGACGGATGAACCGTCAACAGATACACCGAATTCAAATGATGGTGCGAATGCACAAAACAATTCGAACGGTTCAACGGAACGAAACAACTCGAATGATAATGGAAATAATGGTCGTGGAAACGACGCTACGAATTCTACAACACCATAAGCACGACTTGTAAAGAAAGACAAGACCAAAGACGAGTAGATCGTTCTTTGGTCTTGCTTCTTTTTTTGTATAATGAAAAGTGGAAGGAAGTGAAGGCATGCAAGCGAAACAAACGCTCGTTGCATTTCTTGAAGAATTGAAACAGGACCGTTCATTCATGGAGCGGATTACGTATATGAAAACGATGGAAGCGACAGCGGGACGCTATGTCGATTTTCCAGAACAGTTACCGGAACGCTTGCGCCAAGCCCTCCGGACACGTGGCATCACTCAGTTATACCGTCACCAAGGATTGGCGTATGAACGCGTACAAGCAGGCGAGTCGACGGTCATCGTCACACCAACCGCCTCGGGAAAGACCTATTGTTTTAATTTACCGGTCTTATCACACTTGCTCGAACATCCAAATGCACGAGCGTTGTATCTGTACCCGACAAAAGCGCTGGCACAAGATCAAAATAGTGAATTACTCGAACTGATCGATCAATTAGAGGCTCCAATCCGTTGTTTCACATATGACGGAGATACGTCACCGACGATTCGAACAAAAGTACGAAAAGCCGGGAACATCGTCATTACGAATCCAGATATGCTACATTCCGGAATCTTACCACATCATACAAAATGGATCGAACTATTTGAGAACTTAAAATATATCGTCATCGATGAGCTTCATACGTATCGCGGTGTCTTTGGCAGTCATGTCGCGAATGTCATTCGTCGCTTACGACGGATTTGTCGGTATTATGGCAGTAATCCCGTCTTCATCATGACAAGTGCAACGATTGCAAATCCAAAGGAACTAGCCGAACGATTAACGGAGAAAACAGTCGGACTAATTGATGAGAATGGTGCGCCGACAGGACGTAAACATTTTCTCGTCTATCAACCACCGATCGTCAACGCACAACTCGGTATTCGACGCTCGGCGACACTTGAGACAAAACAATTAGCGATGCGCTTCATCAAGAACAAGTTTCAGACAATCGTCTTTGCACGGTCTCGCGTCCGCGTCGAAGTCTTACTGACGTATCTGAGAAGTATCTATCCGCACGAGCTTGGTCCTCGATCCATCGAAGGGTATCGGGGTGGTTATTTACCAAGTGAACGTCGCGATATCGAACGACGGTTACGCCAAGGAGAAATCACAGGTATCGTCTCGACAAATGCTCTTGAACTCGGTGTCGACATCGGTCAACTGCAAGTGTGTATCATGAACGGCTATCCGGGTACGATTGCTTCACTTTGGCAACAAGCAGGACGAGCGGGGCGTCGGCAAGATGATGCACTAATCATTCTTGTCGCCTCATCTGGTATGCTCGATCAATATGTTGCGGAACGACCAGAGTTATTCTTGAATCAATCCCCGGAAGCAGCGCGACTTGATCCAGATAATTTGATCATTGCCGTCGATCACGTCAAATGTGCGGCGTTTGAACTGCCTTTTACGAAAGGCGAATCATTTGGAACGCTTGAGACGGAAGACATCCTCGAGTACTTAGTCGAAGAGCGTGTCCTGCACGAGCGAGGCGATCGTTTTTATTGGATGAATGACGCGTTTCCAGCACACGGGATATCGCTACGGTCCAGTGATCAAGAGAATGTCATCATCGTCGATCAGACCGAGGTACCGAATCGAGTCATCGGCGAGATGGATACCTTTAGTGCAATGACGTTGTTACATGACGAGGCCATTTATTTGCATGGGGCTGATCAATACCAAGTCGAGTACTTGGATTTTGAGGAGAAAAAAGCATTCGTCCGTGCAGTAGACGTTGATTATTATACAGATGCTAATTTTTCAGTCGACCTTTCCGTTCTCGAAGAAGATGAACAGTATGCAGAGGGAGAATACAGTGTTGCGCGTGGAGATGTCAGTGTTCGGGGGATGGCGACGATGTTCAAGAAGATCAAGTTCGGAACACATGAGAACATCGGGTCTGGTCCGATTCACTTACCAGAACGAGAGATTCATACGACAGGTGTCTGGTTCACCTTACCCGATCATGCACGCTCCTCGACGGAGCTTGAACAAGTGTTGGAAGGTGTCGCAAATAGTTTACGACGTGTTGCTCCGCTTTATTTGATGTGTGACGCTAGTGATGTCTTCGTCGTGCCGCAAGTCAAGGCGACACACACGCAGCAACCGACCGTCTATCTATATGATCGTTATCCTGGAGGCGTTGGTCTCGCGGAATCAATCTACAAACAACGCGGTGTCATGCTACGCGCAGCGCGTGATTCGATTGTCACATGTCCTTGCCAGGACGGTTGTCCTGCTTGTATCGGCATGGTCGGCGTAGCAAACGAGAAAGAACGAACGATTCAGTTGTTAGCAGAAATGGAGAAGGAATTATCATGAAAAATCGTCTTAGACGAATGCTGAAATCTACATCAGACGTCTCATCGGAGAATATAGAGCCTTCTGTCCTCGAAGTGGAAACGCTAAAGCCAACAAGTGGATGGACTGAAGAGCAACAAGCCTGGATTGATCGTGGGGCGGATATCTTAACATTCGAACAAGAGTGGATTGTCAGGGTCGACAAACGCTATGCTTTGACGGACCGGCATGGAGACCGGAGTTTTGCCGAAGTGTATGAGTCTTTACAGCTTCCTCATCCACCACTTGCGCTGGATGTCCCACTTGAGCAGGTCATCTTCTTTGATACGGAGACGACAGGATTGCGGGGAGCCGGAACGACGATTTTTTTACTCGGGTTTGCGCGCTTTGAGCAGGGAGGATTGTTGATGCGACAATATTTCTTACCGCATCCGCACTTTGAGGCTGCCTTTTACCATCACTTCCTGCATGATATCGGGGATGATGTCCGATTCGTGACCTATAATGGAAAAAGCTTTGATTGGCCGCAAATCAAGACACGACACGTTTTCGTTCGGGAACGTGTTCCACGATTACCGAAAGTCGGTCATCTTGATTTACTCCATGTTGCGCGGCGCATTTTTAAAGGAATGTATGACTCGTATCGATTGACAGCGATGGAAGAGCGGATTGGATTCGAGCGGGAAGGTGACCTACCTGGTTTTTTGGCACCAATGCATTATTTCCAATATGTCGAACATCAGCAACCGGAAATCATGACGGGCGTCTTACAACATCATCTAGATGACTGTTTAACGCTCGTTGGACTGTATGATGCGTGTAACCGTCTTGTCACACATCGGGCGGAAGCACCTTCTCCTATTCAAGAGAACATCGCGATTTGGTTAGCGGATCTTGGAATCCATGAAGGATCCCATGCTCATTTTCAGCAAGTTAAAGAATTATCAGCAGAAGGATGGCTACGCCAAGGGTATTTGCATAAAAAAATGAAGAACCATGAACAAGCTAGAGACTGCTTTTTAAAAAGCGATAGTTACTTGGGGTATCTCGAACTTGCGAAGTGGGCAGAGCACATTGCAAAAAATCCTGTGCTTGCTTATGATTATACGGAACGAGCACGACAACACGTCGAACGGCATCATTGGTTAATCACTAAAAAAGAACGAATATTAGCTGAACTGGATCATCGAGAACGTCGGTTAAAAAGGAAGTGTAACTCGTGAAAGTAGTCGCCATCACAGGATACAAACCAAATGAACTAGGCATCTTTGATCAAAAACACCCGGGTATCCGGGTCTTAAAGGCAGCATACCGAGAGCGGATGATTCGCTTGATTGAAGACCGTGGAACAGAGTGGTTCATTACGAATGCCTCGCCTGGATGCGAAATCTGGGCATGCGAGGTCGTTCTTGAATTAAAAGAAGAGTATCCAGATATTCATCTTGGTATCCTCTTGCCGTTTTTAGAACAGGAAGCGCGCTGGAAAGAACCAGTCCAAGCACAGTATCTTTCGATTCTTGAACAAGCTGACTTTGTCGAAGCAATCAGTCAGAAACCGTATACGGATCCATCGCAGTTGCGTAATAAAACTGAATTCATGATCCAAAAAAGCCAAGGATTGTTGTCGGTTTTTGATGAAGAGCATGGAGGATCAGCGAAATTTTTAGTAGAGCGTGCTAGAATGGAAATGGAACAATCCGATTATCAGTTATTTTTGATTACACAAGATGATTTATCTTGGCTCGAACAAGAATTACAATACAATGATCAGTGGGAGTGAAGAGGATGTATAAGCCATTGTTGACAGCGGACGATATTTACAAAAAGGAATTCAAGACCGGCCTCCGTGGCTATGTCATCGAGGATGTCGATGGATACTTGGATCAAATCATTAAAGACTATGAAGGATTCGAACGTGAAATCGAGCGTCTGAAGAAAGAGAATGAGGCGTTGAAACAAGCACCTGCTCAACCAGAAAAACGGGAAGAGCGTCGTGTCGAACACGTTGAACCACAAGTGTCGAGTTCATCCAATTATGACATGTTACGTCGTATTTCGAATCTTGAGAAGGCGGTTTTCGGTCGCCCTCATCAAGACTAATGAAAAAAGACATTTCTGCCAATCGTCAGAAATGTCTTTTTTGATTTCCTTCTTTTTGAAAGAATCGTCATGTATACAAAAACGGTGTTAAGATAACTACTAATACATATTACAAAGGATGATGAATCATGTTACAAGTCATGACTGCTTCTGTTCCGGCACCACCACGCCGTCGCTTTTTTGCAAGTAAGCAAGTGAATACGATGACGCATGAAACAGATGCGCTCTGCAATGAAATCCGTCATGTATGTCGTTTTGATTGGATGTTATTTGAACGTATACGTCTAACTGAAACGATTATCATTCCCTTTGCTTTGATTGGTCCAAAAGGGTTGTTTCTTGTGTTGCAAAACGATGCAGTCGTAGAATGGATGACGGAAGAATCCTGTCATGTCAGCGATCCTATGCATGGGAAAAAGGTGTTTTCACCCCATCCGATTAATCAATCGAAACGAATTGTCCAAATGGTTCGAAAAACGCTAAAAAAACAAGGGATCGTCATACCGATTCATGGCATCACACTTTTTCCGAATGCACCACAGATGCGGACGGAACGAATTAAATTTCCGACGGGTCATACATTCAAAGATGTGCGAGCGTTCATTGTTTCAAAGAAATCCTCTCCTGTTCAAGAGCAAGAACGAAAACAAGTCGCGTTTTATCTCGCGCAGCAACAGGAATGAATAAAGGCAGTGAAGCGAACGCTTCACTGCCTTTCATTTAAATTTATCGTCTTGGTCAAGACGCAAGGATGTTCTCGGCTTGATCCAGGTCTTCTTTTAAGACATACACCGCTACGCGATCGTCTAAATCTTTACTGAAGCGTCGGAATAAAAACGAAGTCTTGACGCCGCGTTCGACTCGAATGTCTAGATCAGCTGCCTCAAGTCGAGCAGCATCCTTCAATAAATCTTCTCCTTTTTCACCGAATGCTTCTCCGAGAAGCGACCATCGAAGATTTTCCTTCGCTCGTCTACTGACGATGACAAGAAATGCCACAATCAGAAGAATGATCAAAATCGTTCGAATCAGTTGTATATCCATATCTGCCTTCACCTCATCTTCTATCATACCGAGTTAGCGCGCATAAAGTAAACGTTCAACATAACGGGCGAACGATTTACTTTTTAAACCTTGCTGGCGATACGCGATATAACCGTCAGGGCGAATCAAATATAGTCCGGATTGCTTAATGCCGAAGCGTCGTGCGAGTTCGCCACCTTGATCGACGACACCATCCTCTTTAAGGGATTGATGGATGGGTACTGTCTCAAATAGATCTGGATAGGTATAGGCGAGTTCCTTAAATGGCTCAAGAAGATCGTCAGTTGCGTTTTTTGGTAAGAACAACAGTAATAAGAAATTTCGATCCGCGCGACGTAACAAGAGTTCATTTTTTTTCGTCCGCGGATGTACGACTTCACTGTAGGGCATCGGTTCACCCGGCTTAGGTGTCAATGGACTGAAGTGTCCTTGCGTGACAAAGGTCAGGCTTGCTGGGTAGTGACTGTTGAGTTGAGCAATTCGATTTGTCACGAAATGATGTAAGGGTGCGATCTTGAGACTATTTCGAATGACTTTTTCTTGTAGAGGCAACAAAAACGGAATGTTGATCTGCAAGAGTTCGGTTGCTAAATTCGTTGATCGTAAGATACCTTGTGCCGCTTCGCGGCGTTCGACACTGTAAGAATCAAGCAACGGAAAACTCGCTTTGAACTGATGCACACACCAAAGTTTCCAAGCAAGGTTCATCGCATCAGCAATCCCTGTATTCATTCCTTGACCACCGACAGGGGAATTGATGTGTGCCGCATCCCCAATCAAATAAATTCGATGGTGACCAAATTTCTCGATAATTCGATTATGGACACGGAACATGGAGTACCAATGGACTTTTTTTAGCTCGAACGGTACTTTGGCTCGATTTTGTAAAAAATCATCAATCGCTTTATGATCAGTCGGAACAGGTCCGCTCGTTAGGTTGCCCGTAATGCGGAATAAATTCGACTGAAGTGGGAAAGACTCGATGACCCCATGATCAGAGAAGAAAATGTGGACCTCTTCGGAAGAGAGTGGCCAGTCGACTTCGATATCGGCCAATGCCCACGACTCTTTGAACGATTTTCCGCTAAATGGAAGTCCAAGTTCTCGACGAACAAAGCTATTCGCACCATCAGCTCCGATGATAAAGGAAGCATCTACCGTCTCTGTCTCTCCTTTATGTTGTAAGGTAGCAGTAACGAACGTTGGGAATTGAGCGAATCCTGTTAATTCCGTCTCTCGTTCAACGGTATGTCCGTAAGTGGCGAGTCGTGCTTCGAGAATCCGTTCCGTCTCACTTTGAGGCAAGAGCGTAACAAACGGAAAAGGTGTATTTAAATCAGTAAAATCAAGCTTTGCCTGCCATGCACCATTAACATAGAGGTTTCCTTGATTGATTTTAATCGCATTTTCCATTAAATCTTCTGCCACGCCAAGTCTTGCGAACAATTCAAGGGAACGTGCTTGAATGCCGATGGCTTTGGAGACGACAGATGGTCCACTTGCACGTTCGACGATGCGGAAGGATAATCCATAGCGCGAGAGTGCGAGTGCGAGTGTTAAACCGGTTGGTCCGGCACCAATAATGAGGACATCTAATTTTTTATTCACGGATAACCCCCCTTAATTTACATCTTAGCCAAAACTCGTTACCATTAAACTATTGATGACACGCTCGACGTGTGAAAGGATGAAACTTGTGAACGAACAACTTTTTACGACAGAACGATTGATTGCGAATTTTAAGGAATATATCCGTCAGAACGAGGCTCATCTGACAAAGCGCAACGCTTTAAACGCCTACTACAAGACGGTAGCGGGATCGATTTTATCGGACCGGATCGCTAAAAATGCGGATCTGATCGTTCGTATGCGCCATCTTGAAGAAGCGTATCATCATGTTGCACAAGAAGGGCGATGAAGCAGGTGAACTTAGCCGATATCCGAAAACACTATGTAGATTCAGAAGAACGTTTACCTCGACATGCAGCAGCCGTACTCGTTCCTTTGGTTGAACAGGATGGCGAAGTCTATCTGTTATTTCAAGTACGAGCCAAAACCCTACGTTCGCAACCAGGCGAAATCGCTTTTCCGGGTGGTCGGATCGATATCGGTGAATTACCGAAAGCAGCAGCCATCCGTGAAACGGTTGAAGAATTAAATGTCAGTGCTTCCGAGATTGAAGTGATTGGAACGCTCGAACCACTCGTGACACCGAACCGGTCAATTATTTATCCGTATCTTGGTATTCTACATGCAACGGATTTTAATCCTTCACCGGCAGAAGTCGATCATGTCTTTCTCGTATCCTTGACAGAATTGATGACTTCTAAACCAATCAAAGGGGACATGGAGTGGCGGATACGCCCTGGTAAGGAAGTGCCGACCGAACGAATGGCGAATCGAGAAGCATATCTCGATCGTACGTATACAGTCACGGAGCATTTCTATGAGCACGGGGATTATCTAATTTGGGGATTAACCGCTAAAATCTTGCGCCAGTTCTTAGCTCAATTGACGCGTGACTAGCTTTTTTGGTCGTTATTTTATATGATTAACTGTAATTGAACGTGTCAGGAGATGAGTCAAATGGAAGAAACAGAAGAGTTATTCGATTATATCGTTGGTGATATGGTAAAAACAAAAGAAGGCTGGGTTGCGGAAGTAACAGCTGTATTGACAAATACGGTCGTCGGTGATGTATCCCATACGAAAAACTTTGAGGCACTCGGCTTAGAATTTGAAAAACAAGTCTTGTTAAAGTCAGAGATCGAATTGTTAGAACGTAAAACAAAATAATACATGAAAGCATACCAAGCTACTATGGTGTGCTTTTTTTATGTTCATTCAAAAAAATGAATAATAATGAAATATGATATTGGCTGGAGTATTGATAGGTCAATCTAAATGACTGAAAACATCGAAAAGATACATTTATTACAAAAGAGTAACAAAAGATAAATCGTAACAGAACGGTTACAAAATATAAAAACGTTGCTACACAACGAATGAGAGCGTTTTTTGTAAGCGTGTAACCATTTCGTTACTTTTTGACAGATATATTTCAAATCATGGTGTTCGCTTTTCAAACGGTTTGTCGCCGTGATACGGTGTGCGGGTCGTAAAACGGCGAGAAAGGTTGGCACCAACATGAAACGAACATCATTCCTATTATCCCTCTGTTTAGCGGGATTCATATTTATTCTTTTGCCGCATCATGAAGCTTCAGCGGCACAAATCGGGATTGGAACAGAGAAGACGATCGTACAAAATCCGTTAGAGATGAAACGTCAAGCTGCTCAAAAAAAGCGGGAACAAGCTGAGGCAGAAAAGCGAGCTCGATTACAAGCCGTAGCCAAACAAAAAGCAGAAGCGGAGCAGAAAGCAAATGCAAATGCTAAAAAGAGAGCACGACAAGCTGCGAAGCAAAGCCGGAAGCAAGTGAAGACGGATCGTTCATCAAAACGTACGGTAACATTTGAAACGACAGCGTATACGACAAATCCAGAAAACAATGGAAGCCGCTTGTATAATGGTCGTGCCTTAACGGCATCAGGTTATGACGTCACGAATACGATTACATATGAAGGTCGTCGGATCGTGGCTGTTGATCCATCTATCGTGCCGCTTGGAACAAAAGTTCATGTAGAAGGTTTTGGTGACGCAATCGCACTCGATACAGGTGGTGCGATTCGTGGAAGAATCATGGACCTTCTAGTAGGATCAAAACAAGAAGCACTAGAATGGGGACGCCGCCAAGTGACGGTAACGTTCGAATAAATGAATATCGAGACTAGACGATGGGTAAACTCCATCGTCTTTTTTTGTGTTAGTAAAGATGAATCAGTATTCGGTTGTAAAACAAATTGTTTAGGAAACGAGAGATCAATTGGTCAAAATAGGTTTTAGAATACGAGAGAAAGGGGAATTTTACAAAGATAATAAACAGGGGAAACGAGGGATGAGGAGTGATTGAGTTCAAAGATGTCGGCAAAACGTATGCGGATGGAACAAAAGCGGTGCAACACGTTAACTTCACCGTTGATCAGGGTGAGATTTTTTGTTTGATTGGTCCATCGGGTTGCGGAAAAACAACAACGATGAAGATGGTCAATCGATTGATCGATCACACAGAGGGTCAAATTTGGATCGACGGTGAGCCGATCATGTCAATCAACGAACATGAATTGCGGCGGCGAATCGGTTACGTCTTACAACAGATTGCCCTCTTTCCACATATGACGATCGAAGAAAATGTCAGTGTCGTGCCAGAATTATTAAAGTGGGACAAAGAAAAGGTGGCGCGTCGAGTCGATGAATTATTCCGTCTGACAGGTTTAAACACATCGCTTAAGAAGAAATACCCGAGTGAACTTTCGGGGGGGCAACAACAACGTGTCGGTGTCATGCGTGCGCTCGCAGCAGAGCAAGACGTCATCTTGATGGATGAACCTTTCTCCGCCCTTGATCCAATTTCACGTGAACAATTACAAAATGATTTGTTGCATCTAAACGAAGAGCTTGGAAAAACAATTTTATTCGTTACGCACGATATGAACGAGGCATTAAAACTGGGCAGTCGCATTTGTCTGATGAATGCTGGGGAGATTGCTTTCATCGGAACAAAGGAAGAAGTACTAGCGAGTAATGATCCATTTGTTCAAGAGTTCATGCGTCAAGTTAGGGGGAAAGTCGAATGAACGGCTTGATTGAAACGTATCAAGATCGGAAAAGTGAATTGCTTCAAGCGTTAATTGAGCATATTCAACTATCGGTCATTTCGTTACTTATCGCATGTATCATCGCCATTCCGCTTGGGATCTACTTATCACGGAATAAACGTCTGAGTGAGTGGTCGATTGGTGTGACTTCCGTCATTCAAACGATTCCATCATTAGCGCTACTTGGTCTGATGATTCCACTTGTCGGAATTGGTACAGTCCCGTCTATCATTGCACTTGTTCTCTATTCTTTATTACCAATCGTTCGAAACACATATACAGGTCTCGCCGAAGTCGATCCTTCAATCAAAGAGGCGGCACGCGCATGTGGGATGACCCCGATGCAAAGTCTATGGAAAGTCGAACTTCCGTTAGCTTTGCCTGTCATGATGGCCGGAATTCGAACGGCGATGGTATTGATCATTGGTACGGCAACGATTGCTGCCTTGATCGGTGCTGGTGGATTAGGGTCAATCATTCTCCTTGGAATTGACCGTAATGATAACTATCTACTGTTGCTTGGTGCGATTCCAGCAGCTCTTCTTGCTCTTCTATTTGACGGTTTACTACGCCAAACGGAAGTCGCAACTCGTAAGCGGCAGACGGCACGTCTCGTGACAGCAGTCGTCTTAATGGTCGCAATCGTCATCGCACCTTTCGCATTCGGACGTAGCGAACGACCAGATCTCGTCGTTGCCGGAAAACTGGGTGTGGAACCGGAAATCTTAATGAATATGTATAAAATCGTCATCGAAGATGAAACGGATTTAAAGGTTCAAGTCAAACCAAACTTCGGGAAGACGACATTCGTTTATAAAGCACTCGAGTCAGGAGACATTGATGCTTATCCAGAATTCACAGGAACGGTGCTCGCTAGTTTGACGAATGAAAAACCAAAATCAAACGATGCAAAAGAAGTATACGAACAGGCGAAAACCGGTCTGAAAAAACAAGATTTGACCTTATTGCCACCAATGAACTATAACAACACCTATGCTGTAGCCGTTCCGAAGAAATTAGCGGAACGCTACGATTTAAAGACGATTTCTGATTTAAAACAGGTCGCGAATCAACTGACGGCTGGATTTACATTAGAATTCAAGGATCGCCAAGATGGTTATAAAGGAATCCAAGATAAATATGATGTCAATTTCAATAAGGTCGTCACGATGGAACCGAAATTGCGTTATAAAGCGATTGAATCTGGTGAAATCGATGTCATTGATGCGTACTCGACCGATCCAGAGATTGCGAAATACGACATGCTTGTTCTAAAAGACGATCAGCAATTATTCCCACCGTACGAAGGAGCACCTTTACTTCGTCAAGAGACAATCGATGAGTATCCAGAGGTAAAACAAGCGCTTGAGCAATTATCGGGTAAGATTTCCGATGAAGAGATGTCGAAAATGAACGAAGCTGTCGCGTATGGTGGAAAAACTGCAAATGCGGTCGCCCGCGATTACTTGAAGAAGGAAGGCATCATCCAATGAAACTATTACTGATCAGTAACCCGACAGCCGGTACGAATGGTACAGGATTACTTGGAGAAGTCATCGAACCGTTAAGTACGTTGTTCGACGAGATCGTCATTCGAAATACAAAACAAGCAGGAGATGCGATGCATTTTGCGGAAGAATCATCCGCGTTTGACGCTGTCGTCGTCATCGGTGGAGATGGGACGGTCTTTGAGACGATCAATGGTGTAGCGAAATTAGAAAATCGCCCGATACTTGGCATTATTCCTGGAGGTACGTGTAATGATTTTGCACGAACACTTGGCTTACCGATGGCGCCACGGCTTGCAGCAGAAGCAATTGCTATGCAACATGTCGTTCAAGTCGACCTTGGGCAAGTCGGAGATAGCTATTTCTTGAACTTTCTCGGTGTCGGTCTCGTCGCCGAAGCATCGATTGGGATCGATACAGAAGAAAAAGCGCGTCTTGGGAAGATGGGGTATTATTTATCGACGATTCGCTCGAGTTTAGAAGCAAAACCATTCGAATATGAATTAATTTTAGATGAAGGTCGTCATATGACAGGTGAAGCAGTATTGATTCTGGCAGCAAATGGAGAATCACTGGGTGGAATCGAGACGAATTTGTCGGATGGAGCTTATAATGATGGAAAACTAGATTTGGTAATTGTTGATGAGGTAAATCTGACGACAATCCGGGACGTCATCCTTCAAAAAATTGGTCTCGCCAATGATCCATCTTTTACCCATATCTTGACGAGCGGATTTCAATTAAAGACAAAAGAAGCAAAAGTCATTGATACAGATGGTGAAAAAGCCATCCATACGCCAATTACCGTCAAAGTGTTACCGGAATATCTTCGAATGTATGGCGGCACTGATTAATACAAATTGAGTCGAGAGAAGGTCGAGATAATATTCGACCTTCTTTTTTATTTTCATGCAATGCGTATATGCGGTTATGCTTTGACGCTTTAAAGAAAATATTTGATAAAGGATGACTTTCATGATTTCTTTCTGTACAATGAAAAAGTATTTTGAAAAGGAGGTGGAGCACCATGAAAGGAAACGCATGGGCTTCAAAAGTTGGATTTATTTTAGCAGCAGCGGGATCCGCCATTGGTCTGGGGGCCATTTGGAAATTCCCGTATACGACTGGAACAAACGGAGGGGGCGCCTTTTTACTTTTATTCCTCGTGTTTACCTTGCTACTTGGATTGCCTGTCTTGATTGCTGAGTTTTTAATCGGTCGAACGAGTGGGAAAACGGCACTTCAAGCGTTCTCGGCGCTTGGTCATAAGAAGTTCACGTTCATTGGTGTCCTGGGTGTCATCGCCTGTTTCTTTTTGCTCTCTTTCTACAGCGTCATCGGAGGCTGGGTCTTAATTTATACCATTCTTGGTTTTACAGGTCGGTTAACGACAATGGATAGTGGAGCACTCGGTGAATTGTTCGGAACGATTTCAGCCTCACCGCTTTATGTCATCTCGGGGCAATTGATTTTTCTCGCCCTGACATGTTGGATCGTTTTACGTGGTGTTCAATCTGGTATTGAAAAAATGAGTAAGATCATGATGCCATTATTATTCGTGTGTTTCATCATTCTTGTCTTACGATCGTTAACGCTTGATGGTGCGATGGAAGGCGTCAAGTTTTTCGTTCAGCCTGATTTCTCGGTGCTCAACCGAACTTCTGTCCTGAGTGCCCTTGGGCAAGCGTTCTTTTCCTTATCGCTCGGTGTATCAGCGATGCTGACATATGCATCCTATATGAAGGAACGTGGAGAAATTAACCGTTCGGCAGCATGGATTGTTGCGATGAATGTAGCCGTCTCATTATTAGCAGGATTTGCGATTTTCCCAGCCGTTTTTGCTTCAGGTCTTGACCCGGCAGAAGGTCCAGCGTTACTGTTTATCGTCTTGCCGACCGTCTTCAGCCAAATTCAATTTGGTTCGTTGTTCTTGATACTATTCTTCTTGTTGTTCGCTTTCGCGTCGATCACTTCATCGATTGCGATGCTTGAGGTCGTCGTTGCTTCCTTGACGGATCGAAAAGAAAACGCGACGATGCGCGATAAAAAGCGGACGACTTGGCTTGCGACACTCGCAATCGCCATCGTCGGGATTCCATCTGCACTCTCGTTTGGAATTCTAGGTGATGCACAATTCATGGGGAAAACATTCTTTGACAGTGTTGATTTCCTCGTCTCAAACATTTTGATGCCGATTGGTGCATTATTGATTTCAATTTTTGCCGGTTACAAACTCGACCGAACTCTTATCGAGCAGGAGCTAGTAACAAGTCCATTCATGAAAAAAATCGTTCCTGTGTGGCGGGTAAGCGTATGCTACTTGAGTCCGATTGCGATTTTGATTATTCTCATCTGGCCAATTTTTGGATGATATATAAATAAAACTCTCGGAAGGTAGTCGACAACGTGTGTCGACTACCTTCTTTATCGTAAGAGTTGATATAAAAAAAGGCGAACAGTTCGTTCTTCGGTCTGATGTCATTACTGCAAAAGTATGTTGAAATATAAATATACGAGGCGTAACATTTCGGGAAAACGGGAAACTTTTTGTTAAACGTTACGTAATGTTAAAATAAAGACACGTAGACCTGATAAAAGAATCAGCAAGAAGGAAGAGGGGATGATATGAAGTCTTCATGGTGGATATTTGGCTCCATCGGTATGATGTTCGTATTTTTACAATTGGCTGATACGTTCAACTTTTCGGGAATCTTCATCGCACTTGGGTTATGGTTCATTTGGAGTGGTTACCGGACTAAACCAGGACGACGATATCGGACTGAACGAAAATCGACCGAAATCAAGCGGAAAAATGTCAAAAAGAAACTACTACTCGATGACGAAGATGAGTTTGTGGGCAGTGTCATCTTAAAACCCGAGCGGGCGACACGACGCTTTGAGGAGACGGATGATTTAGAACTTCAAGTCTTGCAACGGACGATTGAGGAAGGATTTGTGAAAATCCAGACGTATGATCAAATCGTTCCCTCCATACGAGATGGTGAAATTAGAAGTGAGATGCGAATGGTTTCACGCGAAGCCCATGTATTGTTCGAAGAGTTATATGAAAGTCCACGAGACGTCAAAAAAGTCCGAGACTTCTTTACATTCTACCTAGATTCCTTATTATCGATTTCAGAAAAATACGCCGATCTGGAACGCCGAGGTGCCCAAGTTCAAGTTGATACGAAAAATCAACTGATTTCGAATTTGAAAATGATTGGTCAAAAATTAAAACAACAACAAACCTTATTGCTCGAAGGGGATACCGTTGATTTAGAACGGGAACTCTTGACGATTGAAAAGGTTCTAGCACAAGAGACCGAACAACAAAAACAGGAGGAGAGTTACCGACATGACCCATTCTGATAAAGAAACGTGGCAACAATGGCCTGATGAGCAAGATCAACCAACGATCTCCGATCCGTCGGTCGATCTAAATATAGCGGAGACACCTCCTAAAATGCCGGCACGCCCTGTCGAAGAGATGATTCCTTCGGATGTTCCAGCAGAACAACGACAAAAGATCGAACGTTTGCTGCAAGTAATCGATCTTCAAAAGACGGATGCCGTCATGCAATTTGGAGCACCCGTCCAGCGTGAACTCTCTCAATTCTCCGATCAAGTCTTAAGTGAAGTAAAAATGAAGGACGGCGGGGAGGCAGGAAAACTGCTGAGTGATTTAATGCAACGTGTACGTCAAATGGATCCAGACACACTTCAAGAAAAAAAGAGTTTCTGGTCGAACGTTCCGGTTATTGGGCGAGCAAAGAAAAAAGCAGAAACGTATTTCTTGCAGTATGAGAAAATGAGTGCTTATCTCGAAGAAGTCGTACACAATCTTGATCGATCGAAATTTGGATTGATGAAAGACATCACTTTACTCGACCAAATGTATCAAAAAAATAAACGTTATTTTGAAGAATTGAACGTCTATATTGCGGCTGGCGAGACGAAAATCGCTCATGTGCGTCAGCATGAAATCGAACCGCTACGGACAGAAGTCGAGATATCTCGGGATCAGACGAAGTTACAGGAATTAAATGACTTGATTCAATTGACGGACCGTTTCGAAAAGAAAATCCATGATTTAAAATTATCACGAACGATCAGTTTGCAAATGGCGCCGCAAATTCGCGTCATTCAACAAAACAACCAAATATTAGCGGAAAAAATCGAATCGGCAGTCGTCAATACGATTCCGCTCTGGAAGAACCAAGTCGTCTTATCCTTAAGTTTATCACGTCAAAAAGCAGCACTCGAAATGCAAAAGGATGTCACCAACACGACGAATCAGCTACTTGAGCAAAATTCGAAGTTACTGAAAGAATCGTCGATTGAAATTGCGGAAGAAAACGAAAAAGGAATTGTTTCTGTCGAATCATTAAAAGTGGCACACCAAAACTTGATTGAGACACTTGATGAGACATTACGCATTCAACAAGAAGGAAAACAAAAACGTCGCGACGCTGAGCATGAATTAGAACGAATGGAAAACGAATTGAAACAAAAAGTCATCGAAGTTGCCTCAAAAAGTAGAGAATTACCGAATCGACCATACTAAGGAACACGAATTTTCGTGTTCCTTTCCTTCATGAAAGGAAGGATTTTAAATGAATATAGAAGAGAAGCAATTGAAGTGGGACACAACATGGTTATTATTTGCGCGGATGATGGCAGATCGTCATTCAAAATGCGCCTCAAAATCCGTTGCCTGTGTCATCGTCAAAGACGAAAAGCCGATTTCGATCGGGATAAACGGAACACCCAGTCAGCATGTGAATTGTAATGAAATTTACTTAAAGCAAGAGGGTATTCTCTATACATCAAGATCCGACCATCCGATTACTGAAGAGTCGATTGAACGAAACGGGATTCTCTTTTATCGTTGTAAAAATCAAGAGGAACATCATGAATGGTCGAAGCAGCATGAGATTCATGCTGAAATCAATGCACTCGGTAAGCTAGCTGCCGATTCGACGAGTGCGCGTCATGCGACAGCATACGTCACACATAGTCCGTGTCATGCGTGTAGTTTAGCGCTCATTGCCTCTAAAATTGATCGTGTCGTCTATTCGACAGGATATGAATATGGGGACGGATTGAACCTGATGCGACAAAGTGGAATCGAAGTCATCCACTTACCACTCGCAAACGAATATTTTCTTGAAAAAATTTAACGGAAAAGGGTTGTAAACGCTTCCATTGCATTGTATGATGAAATCAAGCATTGCCATGGTAATTATTCACTCTTCCATTCGGACTGATTTTCAATCGAAAATCGGTCCACTTTTTTTAGAAAAGAATTGACAAGACTTGAATAGTTTGGCATGATGACAATAGAATATGACGAAGCGGAACGCCGCATTTTCATACAAAACCAATCAAGGAGCTGGAATGCCAGGTCGTTGAATGAAAAATCCTGACTCATACGAGTCAGGATTTTTTTGTTATGGATGAACAAGCATGGTTTCCTTGAGACGCTTAGCACGGATTTTACATTTCGTAGCGACTGCACCCGCGAGGATTGTCATAAACCGTTGACAAAGAATGTCTGGTTGCGACTGATGTAAAAACAGTTGATGCAATAGTCGATTGAAAGCGGCATCAAGTGTAGAAAGATGTCGTTTGATAGCGGTCGGTGACATATGTTGAATTTCTTCTGCTAAATAACCTGCATCACATTGGAAAGCAGAGAGGATCAACAATTCCGTCTGCATATCAGCCAAGGATAGTCCTTCTTCTTTAACACAATGACATGCCTGACGTAACTCATGAAGCAACAACTCTTCCAGTGCATGCGACGTATGCGATTGGTACGGATCATACGATTGAACAGCTTGCCGAATCTGGTCGCGTGTCACGATTTTGGATGGATCCAATTGATCGTGTGTGACGACAGCTTCGCTGTATAAATGAGTAAGTGGTCGAATCATCGTTTCTCCTCCTTTAAGCATAAAAATTGACTTCCACGTTCATCATAATTCATTTAGAAAACGCTTACAATATATGTTTGATAGTAGTCGTGATGAAATCGTCTCTGCTATGATATGGATGAAGAAAAAGGAGTGAGATGAAGTGATACAATTATTCAAGGCGCTTCCAGAAGTGACGATGCCTTCTAATGAAAATGACGCTTTTTCTATCAATCAATCAAATCAACCGATTGGACTTTCACTAGATACACTTGTTCCTGGTGAGCGAATCGAAGAAGTACTACTCGTTGCCTCGGGTGAAATTCGCACAGGTCAAACCGGACGAGAGTGGTTACAGTTTACATTCAACTCGCCTGCTGGATCTTGTAAAGGAAAACAATGGATCAATCAAGGAACAGCAGAAGAAGCACTCCGTCCATATCTCGAGACACGAATTGTTCGAGTCGAAGCAAAAGTAGAAGAGTATCCGCCGCAATCCGGTAATAAATCATTGACGGTTCAACGCGTCACACCGATTTATGATGCTTCACCTACGCAGTTCTTGCCGCAGCTACCGTCAGAGGAGTCGCTTGAAACTTATCGTGATCAGTTACTTGGATTGATCGATCAACTAGATACGCCTTACCGAGAAATCGCGCTATCGATTCTGAGACAGTACTGGGCGGACTTTTCAACGCGACCGGCTGCCTTATTTCATCACCATGCCTATATCGGTGGATTATTAAAACATACTGCCTGTATGATGACGATTGGTCAAGGAATCTGTGATAGTGAACAACCGTATTTGACATTGCTGAAATGTATCCAAGAAGCAGAGGCCGATCACAAAAATGAACTATTCCAAGCATCTGAACGAGAGATGCGTCAATTTTCTTGGGATGACAGCTTTGATGCGCTTTATCAAGCAGCAAAAGGAATTGCTCTGTTAGATCAACGACCGAATCCGAATGAATTGTTGCTCGGTATTTTATTGCACGATATCGGTAAACTATGGGAATATACACATGCAGGTGCATCGACAGATCGTTTTTCGAGACTGTTACACGTAACCGAAGAAGAAGAAGAACTAGCAGGTATTGCGCTTGATCCAGATGGTGTTCTTATAGGACATATGCCATACGGATGCTTCGTGCTCGAACAAACGCTTCGAGAAGAAGATATTCGGTTACCACGAGCGGTCTATCACCGTCTCATGCATATGGTATTATCACACCATGGGAAACGCGAGTGGGGATCAAGTGTTACGCCGCAAACGGCGGATGCCTGGTATCTTCATGCGATTGATCTGCTCGATGCACGAAAAGAAAAATGGCGTCAGCAACAAGGACGCTAAGGAGTGAAATCATGCAAGACAAAATACGTACGACCGTCATTACTGGTTTTTTAGGTGCTGGTAAGACCACGTTACTCAACCATCTTGTTTCTCATCCGACAGAGAAGTTTGCGTTGCTTGTCAATGAAGTAGGTTCTGTTCACATTGATGAAGCATTGATTGAGCGAAGCGATGAAGAGATGATCGAATTGACAAATGGTTGCATCTGTTGTTCTATTCGAGGTGATTTACGGGATGCATTGCTACGGATTGCCAAACGTCGCCGTGATGGGGAACTATCATTCGATCGATTATTGATCGAAACGACTGGTGTCGCTGATCCAGGACCGATTCTTCAGACATTTTATTTTGAACCAGCCGTTGAACAGTCTTATCAGATTTCAAGTGTCGTCACAGTCATCGATGCGTATCACTTAGAACGACAATTGACGTTCCAAGAAAATGTGAAACAAATCGGATTTGCTGATGTACTTGTATTAAATAAGATGGATTTAATTAAAGCATCAGAACGCGAAACGTTGATTGCTTTGCTGCGCGAACGAAATCCATCTGCAGCCATCATTGAAACGGAACAGGGACAACTGGAATCAAATCGACTATTTGAAACATTCCATTTTCCAAAAGAAGAACAAGTGCGACTCAGCCAACAAACAGATCAGATTCATCAATCCGTCGAAGATTTTACGGCACTAACGATCGTTGAGGAACGACCATTGAATCGAAATCGATTCGGTATGGTCCTACGTGAGGTGTTAGAAGCCTACGCGGAAGATCTCTATCGTTATAAGGGGATCATCCATTTTGCAGATACAGAACGAAAAGTAATCTTACAAGGGACAGGGATGATTTACGGAACAGCAATCCGAGAACCATTTAGCGAACAACCAAAGACGACGCTCGTCTTCATTGGGAAAGGGCTAGATGAGCAAGCGATACGAAAAGGAATCGAGGCGGCAATTGAACATGGTTGAACTTTATTTTGACGGAACGGTCCGTCCCTCAAACGACGAAGCAGCGGTTGGACTGTTTAGCAAAAGCTCCGAGGGCGAAGTCACAGAAAAAATGTATCAAATTCAAGCAATTAATAATCATGAGGCAGAATTCATCGCATTTGCAAAAGCCGTCGAGTGGGCGCACGAACTAATTACTCAAGGAGAAAGCGTCATTTCGTTTCGGACGGATTCAGAAGCGGTTGCATTAGCGGTCGAACGTGAATTCGTCAAGAATAAACGAACGCAGACGATCTTTGATCCTGCTTTTGAACGCTATCAACTCTTACCACTCGCCTTCGTGAAGTGGATTCCGCGGTCTGAGAATAAAGCAGATCGCGTCGCACGCGAGGCATTACGATTATACGAAGCATAATTGAAGGCAAACACCCCTATCCTTATGGAAGGGGTGTTTGTTCATGTTCGATGCGCTCAATCAGGATTTGATCGACGCGACGTCCGTCTAAGTCAACGACTTCAAATCGGTATGATCCAATCACGACAGCACTTCCACGCGTTGGTACATCACCTAACATATACAGGATTAAACCGGCAACTGTATGATAGGCGTTTAACTGTTCACCGGGTAAGTCATCTGTATAGCCGAGCGTTCGTTTTAAATCATCGATGTGCAATAATCCGTCCGCTAGGAACGAACCGTCTTTCCGCATGACGAGTTCCGGTTCTTCCTCGACGCTTGAAATCTCGCCGACGAATGCTTCGAGAATATCGAACAAGGTGATCATGCCAAGAAAACCACCGTACTCGTCTAAAACGAATGCAATCGATACAGTTTCCTTCCGCATCCGTTCAAGTAAAACGGTTGCTTTCAGTTGGCGGGGAACAATCAGTGGAGATTGAATTAATCGTTCAAGTTCTTTGACAGGATGTTCCGTTGATAGTATTTCTTTTGCATCGATGAATCCGACAAAATGATCCAAATCCCCGTGACCGACCGGTAAGTTTCGGTGTCGCGCTTGTCGGAGCTCTTGTAGGATCGTGTCGGGTTCATCAGCTAAGTCAATCCACTCCGTAACCGTTCTGGGCTCCATCAGTTCATATGCATATAAATCATGAAAATCAAAGACACGAGAAACTTGCTCAGCTTCTGAACGATTAAATGTTCCCTCTTTCGTGCCACGAATTAGTAATTGCCGGACTTCGTCTTCCGTCTCGTCTTTCGTCTGCAATCGATCGAGGCCAATCAAGCGGAAGATGGAACTCGTCGATTTACTCAAAACCCAGATGAATGGTCGAAGAACGATCGAGAAGAAGCGCATAGGTGGGGCGAGCCACATCGTAACTCGTTCTGGACTGACAAGAGCAACACGTTTAGGAACGAGTTCACCGATGACGAGCGAAATATAGGTGATGATTGTCACGACAAGAATATAACCGATTGTACTGGCATAAGGAGCGATCCATTCAAATTGAGCGAGCCAATTGATGACAGGACCAGAGAGCGCGGCACCACCGAATGCACCATTGACGATTCCAATTAACGTGATGCCGACTTGAACAGTCGATAACAGGTCAGTCGGTCGATCCAGCAACTCTAATGCGACATGGGCTGATTTTTTACCATCATCCATTGCTTTTTCTAATTTCGATCGTTTGGAAGAGAGCAAAGCAAGTTCGGTCATCGCAAATATACCGTTCGCCAGAATCAATAATAAAACAATTATTAAATTTATTAACCACATGAAATCTTCACTCCTTTTCGATAATAAACTATTCCCCAAAACTGTCTCCCTCATTCCCATTCTGCGAGCTTTCCGGTAAACTAGAAGAGAAGTAATCAAAAGGGGGAATTTGTTTATGGAATACCGTGTAGAACGTGACACGATGGGGGAAATTCGTGTACCGGAAGCGCAGGAGTGGGGCGCACAAACACAACGTAGTCTAGAAAACTTTAAGATCGGAACGGAAAAAATGCCGATTGAAGTCATTCGTGCCTTTGCAGTCCTGAAAAAAGGAGCGGCGCTTGCGAACCGCGACTTAGGTGTGCTTGAGACAGAAAAAGCTGGTGCCATTGCTGAAGTATGTGACGAAATCATCGCGGGGAAATTCGATGATGAGTTTCCGCTTGTCGTTTGGCAAACGGGTTCAGGTACTCAGTCTAATATGAACGTTAACGAAGTGATCGCTCGGGTCGCGACACGCAAATTAAAGGAACAAGGCAGTGAAACGACGATTCATCCGAATGATGATGTCAATAAATCACAAAGTTCAAATGATACATATCCAACAGCGATGCATTTAGCGGCAAAAACAGTCTTATTGGAATCACTTTTCCCAGCTATCGATGCGCTGCATGCGACCCTTGATGAAAAAGCAAAGGCTTTTGCGGATATCGTTAAAATCGGACGAACACACTTGCAAGATGCTACACCAATCACACTTGGTCAAGAAATCAGCGGCTGGGTCCGGATGCTTGCGCTTTCGAAGCAAATGATCGAACGGACGCTTGATCCATTAACGGAACTAGCAATCGGCGGTACGGCAGTTGGTACGGGGATTAATGCGCATCCTGAGTTTGGTGATTTGGCAGCGAAGAAGATGAGTGAAGAGACGGGTTATGAATTCACGAGTGCGGAAAACAAATTCCACGCTTTAACAAGCCACGATCAACTCGTCTTCACACATGGTGCTGTCAAAGCACTAGCGATGGACGCGATGAAGATTGCAAATGACGTCCGCTGGCTTGCATCTGGTCCACGAGCAGGAATTGGTGAAATCACGATTCCAGAAAATGAACCAGGGAGCTCAATCATGCCAGGAAAAGTCAATCCGACTCAAAGTGAGGCATTGACGATGGTCGCTGCGCAAGTCCTTGGAAATGACGCAACGATTGGTTTTGCTGCAAGTCAAGGTAACTTTGAACTAAACGTCTTCAAGCCGGTCATCATGTATAACTTTATTCAATCCGTTCGTTTACTTACAGACGCCTTGCATTCGTTCAATGACCATTGTGCGATCGGCATTGAACCTGAGCAGTCCGTCATCGCTGAGAACGTCGAACGGTCACTGATGCTCGTAACAGCGCTCAATCCGCATATCGGATATGAGAATGCGGCAAAAATTGCGAAAGCGGCGCATCAGTCAGGGTCGACATTAAAAGAAGCGGCACTTGCGACAGGATTACTAACAGAAGAACAATATGATCAATGGATTGTACCAGCAGACATGGTTCGTCCGAACTTAAAAGCATGAGTTGAAAAAGCGGGGGATATTCCCTCGCTTTCTCTTTATCCGAGAAATGTTATTCGGATCTATAGAAAGAGAGGGAATTGCATGGAGCAAAATCGAAAGCGGGCAGAAAAACAATTACAGCAAACGATCAACATGGTAGAGACATTACTTCGGATGCCGGCTGTACCACGATCAGAATTGCTTGCATTGGCGAGCTGGATGGAAGGACTCGGCAGAGAGGAACTCTTTAAGGGACTCGCCGATCAAGTAAGCCATGAAAAAATTACTTGGGAACGAGTAGACGTTGTCATTGATCAGTCAAGCGTCAAAGAATTATTGCAACCTATCGTCGATCAGTTATCAGAGCGCTCACGTGCTAACCGGGTCCGAAAGGAATTAGTCGTCACTGTGACAAAACGTTTTCTTGAGAATATCAAATGGAAAAAGTCACTGGAACAAGCGCGCTATATGTCACGTTTTTTTAGCTCGGTAGAAGATACCTTATCAATGTCACACGACATTACGATGGACGCCGTCATCATCGATTATGCATGTATCACTGATTCAGTGGAAGTGTTCAAAAAGCTCATTAAGCAGATGGAATCCGCATTCGTTCCGATTATCATCGTCGGTCCGAGTCAATCAGAAGTCCGACAAAGTAGTTATGAGATGGGGGCCGATGATTATTGGGATGAAACTGTGAGGAATGAAGAACGTCATGTCCGCCTTGCGCGACTTTTACGAAAACTGAGAGTTGTATCGTCAACAATTTTGGTCGATGAATTGACAGGGGCTTATAATCGGAAATACCTTCAGAATGCATTTGATCGTCGCACAGCACGTTTAGAACGTGAACAACGAACATTTGGATTAGCGATTTTTGATCTTGATCACTTCAAACGAATCAATGACTTACATGGACATCCGACAGGAGACTTAGTCTTATCCGAACTAGCGACCGTCGTTCAACAAGCGGCTCGTCTCGACGATGAGTTCATTCGTTTCGGTGGTGAGGAATTCATTTTACTGTTTTCAGCAGAAACATTGCCTCAAGCAATCGCTAATATGAATAAAATACGTGAACGTATCGAACGACATGTTTTTGCGAATGGATTAAAAATTACTGTTTCGATTGGTCTATCCTTTTCATTTGATATACATACGACGCTTGCTCAAGCGACGGCGGAGGCAGATGAAGCGTTATATCAAGCAAAACGTAATGGGCGTAACCAAGTCCTTTCCTATTCTACGGCAATATCGATTGAAAAATTATCTGTGTCTATCCGTGTCGAGGAAAGATTGCTTAAACAAGTCCGTCAGTTGGATCTACCCGATCATCCCAAATACCACTTCGAAGTGGTTCCATTAGACGATCAGCAGACAACACAACTACAACTGGCGATTCTTTCGCTTGATCAATTAGCGATCGAGAACTTTCTGCGACTAGAAGAATGGAGAAAACAACGAGATTCAATCATTGATGTTTTGGTCGTGACAGAACAAGAAGATGATCGTCTTGCAGAAGCCTTATCTCGAGGTGCTACCGATTATGTGATGGTAACTCATGTAGATCAAGAAGTGGAAGAATGGATCACAGAGTGGATTATGCAAATACCGTAAAAAAACCAGCCTTTTCCTTCCGCTATTCGGATGGAAGAGGCTGGTTTTATAATGATCGATCATATTGACGAATGACAAAGGAGTAATCATTTCCTTCTACTGCATCATAATGCGTTTCAGACGTGATTTGAAAAGTAGACGGGATCTCGGGGTAATAGACATCTCCCTCAAGCGTCGCATCAATTTCTGTTACATAGATGCGCCGTACGAGAGGAAGCGTTTGAGCGAATAATTCTCCTCCACCAATCAAAAAGACTTCTTCCTCTGAATCAACATATGGGTGTAAGGTAGATAAATCATGCCAAATTGTCACGCCATCTATTACATAATTTTGATCACGCGTGATGACGATGTTCTCTCGACCAGGTAACGGGCGTCCAATTGATTCGAACGTCTTTCTCCCCATGATGATCGGTTTACCAAGCGTCGTACGCTTAAAGTGTGCTAAATCAGATGGAAGGTGCCACGGCATGGCATTATCGCGTCCGATGACATGATTTTTCGTGTACGCTACGATGTGTGTAATCATACAGCCACTACACCTTTAATATGCGGATCAGGATCATATCCTTCGATGATGATATCTTCGAAGCGGAAGTCTTCAATACGATCGACTGTTCGAGCGAAGCGCAGCGTCGGTAATTTTTTAGGGGTACGCGTCAACTGAAGATTGACTTGTTCCACATGGTTCGAATAGATGTGGGCATCTCCGAGCGTATGGACGAAGTCACCGACTTCGAGTCCACACACATGAGCAATCATATGTGTCAGTAAGGCATAGGATGCAATATTGAACGGTACGCCTAAAAAGACGTCGGCAGAACGTTGATACAGCTGACAGGACAGTTTTCCGTCAGCGACATAAAATTGGAACAAGAGATGACATGGAGGTAACGCCATCTCATCGACTTGTCCAGGATTCCAAGCGCTGACGATCAAACGACGGGAATCCGGATTCGTCTTGATTTGTTCGATGACTTGTGCGAGTTGATCGACCGTTGTTCCGTCAGGACGTGGAAAAGAACGCCATTGTGCCCCATACACAGGTCCTAAATCCCCATTCTCATCTGCCCATTCGTTCCAAATGCGCACTCCGTTTTCCTGCAAGTAACGAATATTCGTATCACCCGAAATAAACCAGATCAACTCATGGATGATTGACTTCATATGTAGCTTTTTCGTCGTGATAAGCGGAAAGCCATCTTGAAGGGAGAAGCGCATTTGGTGACCAAACACGCTCAGCGTTCCCGTTCCTGTCCGGTCTTCCTTTTTTGTTCCGTGTTCTAAAATGTGTTCGCAAAGTGCATGATATTGTTCCATCGGATGACAGCTCCTTTTAAAAAAATCCAATTTCCATTGTATCATAAACCATCACGATTTTGAGGAAGCTGGCAGATGTCTT
Source organism: Exiguobacterium sp. UBA3968 (assembly GCF_002385115.1). Lineage (NCBI taxonomy): Bacteria > Bacillati > Bacillota > Bacilli > Caryophanales > Exiguobacterium > Exiguobacterium sp. UBA3968. The sequence goes on along the minus strand of NZ_DGCW01000005.1, from coordinate 1,095,818 downwards.
GTGAACAGATAGCGGAATAGACCAAAAAGAGGAATGCCGTCTTGCCATTGCAATGATTGTTCATTTCGAAGACGAATGCGTCGTAATAAATAAATCTGAAGAATATAAAACAGTAATAAATCGACTGTCATCGTTCGAACAAATTGATTCGTCTCGAAATAAATACGGAAAATATTCCAATCGGCACGTGCGAGGGCAAGCCAAAGCAATAATGTCGTCACGACACTCAGTAAAGCGACGACAGTTGGAATCCAACCTCGACGCTGAAACGGTAAAAAGGTTTTCCTTGGAATAGCGAGTGCGACATAGGGCATTAAAACGAATGCACCTAAGAAGAACGACCCTATGCTTGCAACGAGCGGTCCTGGTCGCATGAATCGTTTTTCATCTAAAAATAATAAAAAGAAAGCAAATGGATAAATGCCAAGTAAAGCAAACAAACTTAATGCGGAAGTATCAAATTGACTTTGATCGAAACGTAAAAATGAAATTAAGAAACCTTCCGGAAAGACACGATTATTTCCAAATAACAAGATAAAGACAATGGCAATCGCCCAGACCAAGAAGAGCAAATACCGACGATACATTCGCCCACACTCCTTTCTCATACCGTTCTTTCCCATTATATTAGATGTGGTAAACGCCCCTATTTCATATTCCATGATATCAAATAAGTAAAAGTTCTCACTTGAGCACCCTCTTATGAACATGTTAAGATGACGTTGTGAGAATTGAAAGCGCTTTTACAAATTGATGCAATCGTTTGCTCAATATGTAGCACGACAGGTACATAAAAGAGGAGAGTGTAGAAGATGGAACGTAAATGGTGGCATGATAGTGTCGTTTATCAAATTTACCCTCGTAGTTACAAGGATTCGAATGGAGATGGAATCGGTGACTTAAACGGAATCGTTGAAAAATTGGATTATCTGAAGACACTTGGCATCGACGTCATCTGGTTAAGTCCAGTCTATGATTCACCGAATGACGACAATGGATATGATATCCGAGATTATGAAGCCATCATGAAGGAATTCGGAACAATGGATGATTTTGATCGTCTTCTAGATGAAGCGCATGCACGAGATATCAAAATTGTCATGGATCTCGTCATCAATCATTCGTCGGATGAACATCGGTGGTTTGCGGAATCGCGTCAAAGCAAGGACAATCCGTATCGGGATTATTACATGTGGCGTCCAGCAAATCCAGACGGTTCATTACCGAACAATTGGGGTTCGATTTTCTCTGGTCCTGCATGGGAATATGATGAGGCAACAAATGAGTATTACTTACATCTATTCTCGAAAAAACAGCCTGACTTGAATTGGGAAAATGAACAGATGCGTCAAGAGGTTTATGGGATGATCCGTCGTTGGTTAGATCGAGGAATCGATGGTTTCCGGATGGATGTCATCAACTTGATTTCAAAGACACCTGGATTACCCGATGCGACGGTCCATCCAGGAGCATTGTATGGAGATGGTGGAGAACACTATATCAATGGACCACGTGTCCATGAATTTCTACATGAGATGAACGAAGCATCGTTTGGAAAGTACGATGTCCTGACAGTCGGTGAGATGCCGGGAGCAACAACAGATGATGCCATTCTTTACACGGATCCGGCACGTAAAGAGGTCAACATGGTCTTTACGTTCGAACATATGGATCTTGATTCAGGTCCGAACGGAAAATGGGATGTCATTCCGTTTGATTTGCTTAAACTCAAGCAAAATTTCACCAAATGGCAAACAGCGTTGCATGAAACAGGCTGGAACTCCCTCTATTGGAACAACCACGATCAACCTCGAGTCGTCAGTCGATTTGGTAATGATACGACGTATCGCGTCGAGTCAGCTAAAATGCTCGCTACGCTCTTACACCTTCTAAAAGGAACGCCATATATCTATCAAGGCGAAGAAATCGGAATGACGAATGTCGCGTTTGAAGACATTACGGACTATGAAGATATCGAAATTCGGAACATGTGGAAAGAACGTACGGCACAAGGAGCATCACCGGCGGAACTACTACGTTCCATCCATATCAAAGGACGCGACAATGCGCGGACACCGATGCAGTGGGATGCGTCGGAGAACGCTGGTTTCTCGACGGGAACACCGTGGTTGAAGGTCAATCCGAATTATGCAGACATCAATGTGGAACAGGCGCTTGCCTATGAACAGTCCATCTTCTATTACTACCAGCAATTGATTCGACTACGACATGATCATGAACTCGTCGTATACGGTCGCTATGAACTCTTACTTGAAGATCATCCGGAAGTCTACGCGTATTCGCGGACGCTTGAAGGAGAAACGTGGTATATCTATTGTTCGTTTGCAGATCATGACATTCATGTACCAATTTCTCACGCGACAACGGATCGCGTGATTGGTAACTACGCTGACACCAATACATCGGATGGCTTGACATTACGACCATATGAATCTGTCGTTTTCCGAACGTTTGACGCTTAAATTTTCTGATTAAAAAATGGCATTGCCCTTACAAATGTAGGGCGATGCCATTTTAGTCTTTATGAAGTGACCGTTCTAATTGCACGATCTGTTTCACTTGTGAAATAATTTTTTCGCGATCAGTTATTGTCGAATTAAGATGGATACCGTACAACCGCTCAGGACCAGAAGGCTTCTCATGCAATAAAAATCCATCGATGCAGAGCGGCTCGTGCCCTTCGATTAACGAGAACTCAACAACGATTTTCATTGATTTTTGAAGAGGCAGTTTTAATGCAGTAGTGATTGCGATTCCATTTGGTGAGATGTTATGAATCTTCATCAAGCCTTTTGGTGTCCGTTGCTCATTTTTTAGCAAATAAAACTCGCCCGTTACGGGTGTTTTCAATGTATAGCGAAACGGTTCATTACGTTTAATCTTCATCTAGGCACCTCCATTCCCATTATCCGACAATTCGCAAAACTCTTCTAGTCTTTTTTATCAGGCTGCAGCATCTGTGGATCGTTTCGTCGGATGGATGCGCTTTGCTAAATACATGAATGGTGTCGCGAACCAGGCGACGACGAATTTTGCGAGATATGTCGTAATGAAGATTTGCCACCAAATAGAGAATGGCATATCGTGAAAGGCGATCGCACAAAATGTCAACGTATCGAGCAATTGGCTTAATACAGTTGATCCCGTCGTCCGTAACCAAAGTTTTCGTTCGCCTGTCTTTTGACGAATCTTCGAATAAATGAAGACATCAAACAATTGCGACACGAGATAAGCGGCAAGACTACCGACAGCAATCCATGGCAGGAGTCCGAATAGTAGATGTAAAGAATCAGATGTTTCGAGTGCTGCTTTATCGGCGAGGGGGGTATACAAGAGACTGAATTGCATGAGGACGGTCGTCGTGATCAAGGAAAAGAAACCCATATAAACACCTTTTCGAGCGACCTGTTTGCCATATTTCTCATTGAGAATATCCGTCGCTAAATAACAACTGCCATAAACGACATTTCCTAACGTGAAGACGAAACCAAAAATATCGACGGTTTGTGTGACTTGAATGTTTGCAATGATTGTTGCGATGGCAATCCACATCAACAATCCGGTCTTTCCAAATAGATAATAACTGAAAATCAATAATCCCATCGTTAATAAAATGGAAGGGATCCATAACCATTCGTTCATGAGGTAGACTCCTTTCTGTTCATACAGATGAAAATTGTACGCTGAAATCGATCGCCTGTCAAAGGTGAGTTACACATGTGACCAATATAAAAAAGACCATGAATCTCATGGTCTTTCAAATAGTGTTCAACCGAGTCGTTGTAAAGAATATCGACGTCGTCTCCCTTTGACGTAATAGTTCTCAATCGACGTAAAGTCATTTGCTTCTAAAATACGTTTCGCGTAAAAAGCGTGTGGTGATTGATCGAGAACACGCGCGCGTACTTCATGACGATCTAGTACTCCCGAATGCTTTAATGCTTCGGCAACTGCTTGAGTAGCTATACCACGTCGTGTATAAGGATCAAACACCATAAAGTCGAGTTGAAAATAGTGACCCATTTTCAAAAGTAGAACCCGCCCGACGATCGTATCTGCTTCAACGATATCAAAGTAGTAATCTTCAGGATAACTGTGCTCGACGGAATCAAAAGCTCGCTCTTCTCCAAGCTCATGGTCATACCCTTTGATTTCTTGCGGAGACAGCCCATATGCTTGCTCGCCATACTTCAAGAAATGGTCGTACTCAGCTTGATCGACATGACGTAATGCTCGACGTCTTAATTCCATCACAAAATCCTCCCTCATCCCAATTGATGCTTCGTTTACATTATAGCGATACCCTCCTTGCAATTGCAAAAATTAACTGGAACCGATCCGCAGGAAGAAATTTAAAAAAATCATTTTGTAATCATCTTGTGATTGTTTTAATTACCTCGAAATATGGTAAAGTAATGATGTAGACAACTGCATACTGGAAGGGGCTGGAAACGTGTTCACAGAACGTGACGGAATCAAATTGCGTTTAGAGCAAATCGAACGATTGTATTCGGACTTGAATCGTGAAGCGAAACAATTGACGGAACGCTTACGCCAATTAGATGAACAAGGGGATGAAGTACAACATGATCTTTCTCTTAACAAAGAAGATCGTGATCATTTGAAGTCAAGCATCGATGAGACACTTCAAGCTCTCATGAAACGGACTACGGTCGATGCAAAAGTCGAACAGGAAAAGCAAGAAGACCTGATTTCGAAAAAAGCATTGATCGAAGATATTGAAGGATTATTGAAGAAAAAGAAATGAGCTAGCTGCGGCTGGCTTATTTTTTATGGGGGAAATAAGTATGAAACCAACCATTGGACTGACGACGTGTCTTCGTCCGACTGACGTCGTGCATCATCGTGTGAAGCAGTTATTAGCGGATGAGACGATACACTTCGTCTATATCGCACGGCAAAAAAAAAGCATAGAACACCTACAACAGGAGACGAGATTGCCGGTATTAGTCGTCGATAAGAAACGACTAGATTTATACCCACTAGGCGAAACGACATCGTTCTTTTTCCATCCTTCAAGTGCGGTCTTTCGCATCAAACAAATTGATGCAGGTGGAAGAGATCCTCTCGTTGCGATGGGACGCCTATCAGAAGGGATGCATGTGTTAGATTGTACACTCGGTTTAGGTGCAGATGCGATTGTCATGAGTCATGCCATTGGAGAGCAGGGGCGGATCATCGGTCTAGAAAGCAAGACTGAGACAGCCTTTGTCGTCAAGGACGGATTAAAACGCTGGGAAGAATCTTACGAACCAATCAATCAGGCGATGCGACGAATCGAAGTAAAAGTCAGACACCATCTCGCATTTTTGAAAGAATGTCCGGATAATTGCTTTGATGTCATCTACTTTGACCCCATGTTTGAACAGACTGTTGAAGAATCGACACATCTAGACGCTTTACGAAAACTTGCGAATTATGAAGCCTTATCTGTTGAAGCGATGATTGAGGCGAAGCGTGTGGCACGTCAGCGCATCGTATTAAAAGCACATTATGAGAGCCCGCTGTTTGAGCGCTTTGGATTTGAACGATCCAAGCGTAAGACGTCGAAGTTGCATTATGGCGTGATTGAACTGTAAGTCAAAAAAGACCTCTGCCGATTTTGCGGCAGAGGTCTCACTGTTGATAGTGATTATTGAATAGCGTCTTTTAATTCGTCTTCCATCTCTTCGAACGTTTCCTGAACGGCACTGACCGGTTGTTTCGTCATCAAGCTGACGACGACCGTAAAGATCAAGCTGGTGAAGAATCCAGGTACCATTTCGTAAAGCGTCGTGCTAAGCCCGAGTTGCACCCAAATGATGACAGTCAAGGCACCTGAGATGATACCTGCTAATGCGCCTTGTTTCGTCATCCGTTTCCAATAGAGGGAAAGCAAGATGATCGGACCAAAGGCAGAACCGAATCCAGCCCAAGCGTAACCGACAAGTGCAAGAATTGTCGCTGACGGATTCCAAGCGAGGATACTCGCAACGATAGCTACGACAAGAACAGCAATTCGACCTGTTAAGACGAGTTGTTTATCTGTTGCATTCTTTTTCAAGAACGTCTTGTAAAAGTCTTCTGTCAACGCACTTGATGTGACAAGTAATTGTGAGGAAATCGTCGACATGATTGCCGCGAGAATCGCAGCCATCAAGAACCCTGTGATATACGGGTGGAATAGTACATCCGAGAAACGGATAAAGACTGTTTCCGGATCACCTAGTCCATTCCCTTGTCCTTCGAAATAGGCAATTCCAACTAGACCTGTCATCATGGCACCAATGATAGAGATGAACATCCATCCAATACCGATGCGACGAGCACTTTTTAAGTCCTTGACAGAGCGAATTGCCATAAAACGAACAATAATATGTGGTTGACCAAAGTAACCAAGTCCCCAAGCAAGGAATCCGATGATTCCAAGAACTGTTGTCCCTTTAAATGGATCAAACAACGAAGGGTCTAATTTTTCAGCATAGTTGAATGCACCATCGACTCCGCCGACGTCGGTCAATGCAACGACAGGAACGAGCACGAGTGCAATGAACATGATACAGCCCTGGACGAAGTCGGTCCAACTAACTGCGAGAAAACCGCCGAATAAGGTGTAGGCGATTACGACCGCAATCGTCAAGAGCATACCATAGTGGTAATCAAATCCGAATGAGCTGACAAATAATTTTCCGCCTGAAACGATACCAGCTGATGTGTAGAACGTGAAGAAGATGATGATGACGAGTGCTGACACAGTACGAAGCACGCGTGATTTGTCTTCAAAACGATTCTCTAAGAAATCAGGAATTGTAATCGAGTCATTTGCCATTTCCGTATAGAGTCGGAAACGTGGAGCGAGTACTAAATAGTTTACGTAACATCCAATCAATAATCCGAGTGCGAGCCAGAGTGCTGAAACACCTGTCGCGTACATGGCGCCGGGAAGTCCCATGAGCATCCATCCACTCATATCCGATGCACCAGCAGAAAGTGCTGTAACACCAGGACCGAGATCGCGTCCGCCTAACATGTAATCCTCTGTGTTCGTCGTTCGTTTGTAGGCAAAATAACCGATTGCCAACATGAGAACAAGATACAGAATGATTGAAATCCATTCTTGCGTCATAAAGTTAAATCCTCCAAATACAATAGTTTTTTTACGATCAAGCATACATTGACCTGTTCGCCAAATGATATGTTCCCCACCTTACAGAGGATAAAACGACTTTGCAAGCCACTTCATTTTCAGGAAAAGTGCCACCATGCCTAGTGCCTCAAGAGATTGAAACGGTTTTAGTCCCTATTAAAGTTCTTCTAATCAAAATATTCCGAATAATTCACTGCATTAAAAAATGACCTTAATGATTTAAGGTCATTCGAGTCAAATTAATTGCTCCAAAATCGTTCGTACGCAGCGCTTAAGCGGTCTAGAGCTTGATCGAGCTGTGCGCGAGGGCAACCGATATTTAAGCGTTCAAACGTTTCTCCATGGGAACCGAATGAAGAACCGTGTGTCAAAGCGAGTTTTGCTTCCTTAACGAGCCAATCGGCGCGCGTTTTGCTATCGAGATTAAGTGCTTTGAAATCAATCCACAACAAGAATGTAGATTCTGGAATGATGACATTTAATTTCGGCATTTCTTGACGAATACGACGGACGGCATGGTCACGATTGTCTTCCAAATAAACAAGGAGTTGCGCTAACCATTGCTCACTCGCATGATCTCCGTACGCCGCCGAAATAGCAGTTGAAGCCAATGCGTTTGGATGAACAAAATGACGTTGCTGGACACGCTCGATCCGTTGACGAATCGAAGTGTCTGGTACGACCAAATAAGACGCGTAAAGTCCAGGAATATTGAATGTTTTGGATGGTGCGCTGACCAAAATGATTTTTTCATAATCTAAGGCAAGAATTGGTGTGTGCACAGAACCCTTATAGACGAGATCCGCATGAATTTCATCGGATACAAGGTAGATATCGTGTTGTTTCGCGAGTGCTACGATGCGCTGTAATTCCTCTTTAGGAAAGACTTTTCCGCTTGGATTATGAGGACTACACAGAATCATCATCTGCGCAGTCTGCATTTGTTGTTCGAGAAGCGAGAAATCCGTCCGGTACGTCTCTTCTTCTAAAAGAAGTGGATTCTCAACGATCTGCCGTTGGTTAGACTGGATGATCTGATGAAATGGTGGATAGACAGGTGTCTGGATGATGATTGAATCACCAGGTTCAGTTAGCGCTAGAACTGTATGGGCAAGTCCTGGAACAACACCGTTCGAATAAAGAATGGAATCGGTAGTGATCGTTACGTCATATCGCTTCAGAAACCAATGCTGAATCGCTTGTTTTGCTTCCTCTTCAAACATCGAGTAACCGAAATGACCTGTAGCAGCACGTCTTGTCAACCGTTCTGTGAGATGATGCGGTGGACGGACATCCATGTCGGCGACCCACATCGGAATCAGCTCATCGGATCCATAAAGTGAATGAAGTCCGTCCCATTTGACGGACCCTGTATTTCGTTTCTCAATCGTTTCATCGAAATTAATCTGTTCCATCAGACTTCACTTCCTATTCTTTTTAAGTTAAACTGCTCCATTTCACCATAGCGGATAAAGAGAGGAAGGAGCAAGTCGGAAAATAAAAGGTTTAACATTTATTCGATCAGGCAATTATTTAACTCGAACCTACCATAACAGAACGGAGTGATGATCATGTTACATTCTAAAGTAGTTGTCGGGCGAACGCCTGAAGAATTAGAAGAACGATTGAACGAATTTTTTGAGAACAATGGTGTTGGATCAAACGCCATCATCACGTTGAAGTTTTCAACATTCGTCGCGTCTAAAGCGGATGAACATTATTCGGTTTTAGTCGTCTATGATAATTCATTGACAAAAACGACACTGTAAAAAAGTAACAAGGAGTTGCGTGGAAATCACGTCGACTTCTTGTCTTGTCTTTTTTTATAAGTTATACTAGAAACAGATTTTACAAGCTTCCGTAGGTTAATGGCAGACCTCAGCAATGGTAATGCTGCAGTGCGAGTTCGATTCTCGCCGGAAGCATACACGCGTCTTTCGTCTCAAGTGATATATACTTGAAACGAAAGACTTTTTTTATGATGGATTCATCTTTGATTGAGGAGTGAACTTCATGCATCCAGTCATTCATTCTGTTGGCGATAAGATCAAGCAAGAACGAAAAAAACAAGGAATGACACAAAAAGCACTTTGTGAAGGAATTTGTAGTCAGGCTGAGATCAGCAAAATCGAAAATGGTCGAAATTCTCCGACGATTGATTTACTACAGCAAATTTGTCGAAGACTGCGCATTCCGATTTCATTGTTTTTTGAAGATGAAATCGTGTCACATAAGTTAAACGAAATTGATCAACGAATGATTCGTCATTTACGCGAAAAAACATATTCAGATATGGCAAAGGACTTAATATTATATGAAAAATCAAAAAACGCTGTCGAAACTCAAATTTTAATTCGTTATCATCAAGAATTACTTGAATATGAAAGAGGAAATGTTGATTTTCGGACCTGTATTGCGTCCTTGTTGCAAGTTGTCAGTGAGGAACGGGTGGAAGAAAAATCATTTTTACTTTATACACGAATTCAGATGGTGATAGCGGTACTTTATACGAACCATGAAGAATATAATCGTGCTCATCAAATCTACAAGGCATTATTAGAGTTACCTTATCAAACGAGAGAATATAAAAAAATTCGAATGAAGATCATGTATAATTTCATTCGTAACTTAGTAGAGTTTGAACGATTCGAAGAAGGGTTGCAGAAAGTTGAGCAGGTAATTAAAGAAACGAAACAATTGCAAGATTTAACGTATCTTGGACAGTTTTATTTTCAAAAAGGCATTTTGTTAGAGGCGTTAAAAGCATCGGAACGAGATACAACGGAAGCCTATACGACCGCCTATTCCTTTTTTGTTGCGACTCAGAATCACTCTTATTTAAAAATCCTTGAAACGTATTTTTCCGAACATCTCTTATTTCCGCTTAATGAAAGTGAGTGAGTAAACGATGGAGATCACTGCACTAACTTCATCGATTGGTACAAAAATCAAACAACTGCGAATTGAGAAGCAGATGACACAAAATGAACTATGTGAAGATATTTGTAGCCAAGCTGAAATCAGTAAAATCGAAAACGGCTTAAATTCACCGACTGTTGATTTGTTGCAACAAATTGCCAAAAGGTTAAAGGTGCCCATTTCTTTATTATTTCAAGAATTTACGGATGAAGAACAATTTTTTCAAATTGATCAATTCTTATCCGATTTGCTTCGAGAAGAGAAGTACGAAGAAGCAATGGAGCGAATTAATCAGCAAGAAAAAAATATGATCACTGAAGTCGATATTTTAAAAAATTACATTAAAACGATCATTGATCTAAAACAAAATCGGATTGACTTTCGAACAGCTGCTAGCCTACTCAGTAACTTGTTGAATGAAAAAGAAGTGTGGTCGCATTCCATTCAATTGTTCATTCGAATCAAAATGGCGATTGCGAATATGTATTCAGAACAGGATCTATTTCATTTAACAGAATCCGTATACCAGGAATTAGAAAAAGAAATTGAAGCGCTCCAGTCGACTGCTCATCTGAATGCGTTACTGAAAATTTATTTTAATCATTGTCAGATTCTTGAATACCAAGAAAAGTCTGAGGATAGTATCGTCATCGCTAAGAAAGGATACGAACTATGTTTGATGCATAACCATACATTTTTATTTGGACATTTTTATTATCAACTCGCGCACTACCACGAACAATCGGGTGAAGATGAAATGTCACTTCAAAAACAGTATTCCATCGCATATGTGTTGTTTCATGCGTTTGAGCATGATGTTCGAAAACAGATGATTCTTCGCATGAAGGAAAAGTATATGTTATTTACCTTTGAGAAGTGATAAATAGGATGCGTAACCTTCTTGCCAAACAGGAAGGTTTTTTTATTAAAAGTGCAATCAAATGAGTAGTGAGAGGTGATAAGATGAAAAACGTACATCCAATTGGGGAGACACTGAAATTTTATCGACGTTTGAACAACGTATCACAAAAAGACATTAGTACAGGGATCTGTAGTCAGGCTGAAATTAGTAAAATTGAAAACGGTAAGGTGATGCCGACCGTTGAATTATTACGGCAACTTGCTATAAAACTTTGTGTGCCTATATCCGAACTCGTTAAAGATGGTGCTGAACATCGTTTGGAACAAGCTCGTATTCTTGACCAAGCACTTCGTAAGCTAGTACGAGAAAATAAATTTGATAAATGCCTTCGTGTAATGAAACAAGTCTCATCCAGTCGATCTTCTGACGAAGTAAGGCGAATAGTGAGATACTATGAAATCGTGATCGCCTATCGGCAACAGCACGTTGATTATCGAACGACCTCTGTCTTATTTGCACGATTGATCGATCAAGAAGGTTTACAGGTGCAGGATCCGATTCTTTACTTTCGAGTCAAGATGGCACTATCCATTTTATATGCGGAGTGCGAACAGTATCAACAAGCAGAAAAAATATATACTGACGTATTACAGTTCACGACAGAAATTAGCGGTTTAAAAGAAGAACGACTTAAGATTCTTTATAATTATGCGAAATTATTATATAAAGTTAATCAGTCAGAAAAGGGACTTCGTATCATCGAGGAAGGGATACTGCTCAGTCGAAAATTGAAACAGACATCCTATTTAGCGCACTTCTATTATCAACGTGGTGAATTTCATGAGCGAATGGGTGTAGATATCTTGCAGACGAAACATGATTATACGATGGCCTACGAATTATTCTCTGCCTTTCAGATGAAACAATATGCTGACATCGTTCTAGAGGTGAAACGTTCTTTTTTGCAGTCTATGCCTGAATGAGGTCATTGCTTAACAAACGAGAAAAGAGGAGAAACGTTGCGTATTGAATCATTTGGTAAACAGATCAAACAACTACGGATCGAGAGGAAGTTGACACAAAAAGAATTAGCGAAGGATGTATGCAGTCAAGCTGAATTAAGTAAGATTGAAAACGGGAAGACTATACCAACAATTGATCTTGTTCAGCGTTTGTCTCAAAAGTTACATATTTCAATGGATCAGATTTTCATCGATTCAAATGAAGTAAAACTATTTCAGCGCTATGAGGTACAACTAGCGGACTTTTCTAGACAACGTCGTTATGATGAAATGCTTGATTTCATGAGATGTTTACCAACTAGTCTTCCTCCTTCTGTTCAGTTATTGATTCGTTATTTTGAATGGGTCGCTCGCGAAGGGAACAAAGATATCGATTATCGAACATGTATCTCACAGTTGCTTCGGTTATCGGATGAACAACAAATGGAAACAGAGTACCCTGTTCTTTATTTACGTATCCGGATGTCTGTTGCAAACTATTATTATTTAAACAGTCAGTATCCGTACGCGAGAAAAATTTATCAAGAATTACTAACCTATGATTACTCGACGGATACGCTGAAAAAGTTACAATGTAAAATTTTATATAATCATGCGCAACAGCTCTATTTTCAAAATGATTTTGTAACAGGGTTAGAGATTACTGAAAAAGGAATCGCCTTATCCGTTGAGCGAAAAGATACAGCGATGTTAGGACACTTCTTTTATCAAAAGGGATGTTTCTATGAAGAATTGAGTTACGCAGAACGTGATATTCGTGACGCGTTTACCTACGCTTATTCTCTTTTTACTGCTTTTGGTAATGAAAATCATGCCGCGCTAGTATTAAAAGGAAAAAACCAGTTTCTCTACTTTCAAATGTAATCATGGAAGTAAAAGAAAGGAGTATAATTTGAATCATTTACCCGTCTCCATTGGCTATGAAATCAAGCGACTTCGAAAAGAAAAAAAGATCACACAAGCAGAATTATGTGAAGGCATCTGTAGCCAAGCTGAAATTAGTAAAGTCGAAAACGGTAAAAATTCACCTACCATTGATTTACTCCAACAAGTGGCAAAACGGCTGAAAGTACCATTATCGATGTTGTTTCAAGATCATTTACGAAGTGATGTCTTTCAATCATATGATGAACAATTAGCGGACTTGTTACGTACTAATCAATATGTAGATGCTCTGAAATTGAGCGAACACGTACTGTCTACAACTGAATATGAACAGGTACGTAATTTAGCAAGATATTATCAAGTCATCGTGCAGGAAAGAAGTGGTCAAATTCATTACTTAAAAGCTGTTCAATCGCTCGAACGGTTACTAAATAAAGAACAACTCTGGTTTGAATCAGCTACCTTGTATCTACGGATTCAGATGGGGATGGCGAATCTGTATGTCGAACACGGTGACTTTGAATTAGCGGATGATCTTTTTCAGAATTTGATTCAAGCAAAATACGAAACGATCGAATTAAAAAAAGTTCGAATCAAGATTTTATATAACTATGGACAACAGCTTTCACTGCAAAAAAAATACCTTGCCGGTCTAAAAATCACCGAACAAGGTATTCAGGAGAGTCTTCAGTTGGAAGACGGTCATTTCTTAGGTCACTTTTACTTTCAAAGTGGATACTTTAAGCAGCAATTAAATGGTGATCTCTCAGATATCCAGCGTGATTTTACGATGGCCTATTCCTTATTTTGTGCATTTGATATGCCGATTCATGAAAAACGTCTTCTGGAAGAATATGCAGAGTATGTTCTATTCCCAATTTAAAACGAACGACCGAATTGTCGGCACTCTTGAAGCGCTTGTTCGATCAATTCAGATGCACGATCTGGGTATTGCTGATGTCCTTCTAAAATGACAGTTGATACATCATTGATCCCAAAGAATGCTAACAAGTCCAACATATAGCGAACCGCGTGTTCACTTGGGGCTTTCTCTTTTGTCGAGTAATCACCACCGCGTGAATGAATCAACAGCACTTGTTTGTCTTCAACAAGTCCGATCGAACCTTCGGCTGTATAACGAAACGTTTGACCAGCCTGGGCGAGATAATCCATGTAATTGTGAAGCGGTGCCGGAACCGTTAAGTTCCACATCGGAAATGAAAAGACAACTTTATCGGCATCTAAGAATCCGTTTAAATATTCTTGAAGCCGTTGTGCATGAGTTGCATCATCTCCAGTTAATTCTTCCCCTTTAAATAGCCGCCCTGCCGCGTTCGCAAGTTTTAGATCAAAGAAGGGAAGACGTTCCTCGAATAAATTCAAAACCGTAATTTTGTCCTCAGGATGATTTTCACGATAAGCATTCAGAAAGGCATCGTTTAATTCAGAACTAATGCCTTTTTTTTGATGCGTGCTATCGTTTGCTTCGATGAATAGTAAATGAGACATAGTGATCGCTCCTTTCTATACCTATCTATTCCCATTTTACTTAAAATCATGACTTCCCATTATTTTATTATTTTTAGAAAATTCAAGTTTTATTTTGGTTCTGATAAGGAAAATAAACGACAGGAACTTGAAAGAGGGGATGGCGATGAATGCACAGCGACGTTCTTCCAATAGTCAGCAATATCATCGAGAAATTCGGGCAAATTATCAATTGTTCGGGATGATCATTTTTATTTTGACGAGTTGTGGTGCCGTTTTATATATCGTTGCCAATACATTTAGTAGTTATGGTTTGAAAGGGGAAGATTGGATACGTGCACTTGTCATTGCGAGTGCTGGGAGTGTTCAATACTTCATCGGTAAAAGTACATTATCAGACCGACTAAAGCCACATATGATGTCTAGCGTTTTTTTATTGATTCCATATATTTATCATCCATTCATCGGTAGGGGAGTCCAGACAGTTTGGGCATGTGCCCTTCTATTCATATTAGCTTCCTTAGTCGTCATCAACCGAACGATGCTACTGTACGCAACAAGCATCACGACGGTTTCTCTTCTTTATATTTGGTATCAAACTCCATCACTTGAAAACACTTCGATGTTTGTATCCGATCACATCGCGCGTATTGGACTTATCTTGATTACGACGATAATTAGTTTACTGATCCATAATCAATATGTTACCCGTCTTGAACGAAATATTGAATACTTAGCCCGTTTACAGGAACAAGCATTTACGGATCCCGTGACAGGTTTACCAAACCGCTCTTCGTTTGTCATTGAAGTAGATAAGAAAAAACAAGATGGCGATATGATTTGTCTCGTGGATTTGGATGATTTTAAAACAGTAAATGATGCATTCGGTTACCGAACTGGTGACCGTTCATTACACATCATTGGTCGACGATTGATGAATCGTTTTTCAGATTGTACGATTGCGAAAGCGAGCGGTAGTGCTTTTTTACTTCATGCGCCTTATCATCATGATGCACGAGTCCTCTGTGACGATATTTTATCAAGTGTATCAGAACGTGTACAAATTGACTTTAAGCAAATCAATGTTACTGCGAGTATTGGTGTTTCCTATATTAATGATGAATCGACGGACCATGTCATCAATGACGCGGAGATTGCATTATTTACAGCCAAAGCAAATCGAAAGAACACGTATGCGATCACAGACTTAGCAACACAAAATGAACGGAAGCGAGCACTCCAGTTAACGCGCGATTTATATGATGCAGAATTGGATCGAGACTTCTTTATTTTATTTCAACCTCAAGTCAATGCGAGAACGCGTCAAATTACAGGTGTAGAGGCTTTAATTCGTTGGAATCATCCGGAATACGGTCTTGTTCCACCAGTTGAGTTCATTCCACTCGCGGAAAGAACACGATTTATTGAGACATTAGGGCGATGGGTCATGCGTCAAGCCTGTCTTCAAGGAAAAGCTTGGTTGGAGGAAGGGAAGGAACCTCTGACGATTTCGGTTAATGTTTCACCGTGGGAATTACGACAAGCTGATTTTACGAATCGAGTGCTCACTATATTAAAGCAAACAGGTTTTCCTCCATCCCTACTTGAAATCGAGATGACAGAACATATCTTTATCGAAGGAACCGAGCAAATTATCGAAACATTAAACGCACTCCATTTGTATGGCATTCGAATCGCTCTTGATGATTTTGGAACTGGATTCTCATCCATGCAACCACTCGTGGAACTACCGTTCGATCAATTAAAAATTCCAAAAGAAATCGTTCAAGAAGCGATTCATTCTGAAAGGAAACGAGCAATGATCGAGACGATCATTCAGTTAGGAAAACGATTAAATATGACAATCGTAGCAGAAGGAATCGAACTTGAAGAAGAGGCAACATTGCTCGAACAGATGGGGTGTCATACGTTGCAAGGATATCTATTCTATCGACCGCTACAGCCGCAACAATTAGAACATTTTTTAGCGATGTATCGAGAAGGCTAAACAGATATCAAACAATTGAAAATACAAACAGGCGAAGGATCATGTCCATCGCCTGTTTGTATTACCATATAGGAGATAATAAATCAGAGATACCGGGCAAAACGACGCTCGAGAATCTCTTGGATGACTGCGATACATGAACATATACCCCAGTAAATGAACGCAACGACAAAATAGACGGTCATATAGTCGAATTCACGCCCACCAACGATTTTTGCCTTTTGAAAAATTTCAGGGACAGTAATCATGGCAGCAAGCGACGAAGCTTTAACAAGATCTAGCAAGACGTTCGAAAGCGGTGGGATGGCAATTCGAATCGCTTGCGGCAAAATGATGCCAACAAACGTCCGATACCTAGATAAACCGAGGGACGCCGCTGCCTCTTCCTGCCCACGATCAATCGAGAGTAAGGAAGAACGAATGATTTCTGCCATGTATGCCGCACTATTTAAACTAAAACCAGTAATCGCAGCAGTCAACGCGTTCAGTTGAATATTGATGACTGGCAGCCCGAAATACAACATGAACAATAGCACAAGGATGGGTACACCACGCATAAATGAGATGTAGGCGCTCGCTCCAATACGCAATACTCGAAAATGAGAGAGACGACAAAGCGCAAGAATTAACCCAATTCCAAGACCAATCGCCATGCTGAGCAAAGAAATCCATAATGTTTGTCCAAGTCCACTTAAAATATATGGAAACGAATCAACCGCCAATTCAGGATTGAAGACGGACCGCCAATCAATCGATGACATCATTAGTTCACATCGACAATCGTCGTTTTGACGTCAGGCATTTGGGAAACATTCTTTCCGGCATAAAATTGCTTCGAAATGTCTTTTAATGTACCGTCTTCCTTCATTTTATCGAGTTGTTCGTTAATGTTGGATTGAAGTTCTTTATTGTCTAAATCCATGATTAAACCGACTTGGCTCGGGTTATAGGCGATGTCCGGATGAATCGTGATATCGAAGTCTTTGAAGAAATCGACAGCCAGTGTTTGCAAGTAATAATCATTCAAGATGACGTCTGTGCGACCATTTGAGACATCTCGTAGATATTGATCGTTCGTCGCATTATCGTAAGTGACTTCTTTTGCACCGTATTTTTTAGCAATCTGCATATATGTCGTTGTTGCTTCTCCGGCAGCTTTTTTTCCTTTTAGATCTTCTAGAGACTTGATGCCTGACAAATCACTTTTACGGACGATTGCCGTACCATACGTATATTTATATGGTTTTGAGAAAGCGAATTTTTCTTTACGGTCATCGGTGATCGTAATGTCGTTAGCCGCAAGGTCAACCTGACCTGTATTAACGCTTGTCAACATACCGTCGAAAGACATCTCTTTGAACTTTACTTTCAAATCAAGCCGTTTGGCTACTTCTTTGACGACTTCAACGTCAAACCCCGTCAATTTATTACTTTTTTCATCATGATAGGACGTCGGGTAAAGTGTACCTGCTGTTGCGACGACGATTGTGCCTTCTTTTTGGATTTTATCGTATGCGGTTGCTTTCTCGTCTTGTTGACCGCATGCGCTTAATAGAATCGAGCTTCCTGCAATCAAGAGTCCCGTCCATTGCATTGTTTTTTTCATCGTATTATTCCTCTCTTTATTTCCGTAATCAGTAACGCTGTTCCTACTTAAAAATACCACGGAATCACATGTTCGGGCAAAGCAATACGCGCATAAAGTGTTGGATTTAATTAAAAAAAATATTGAATGAATATCCAAGTGTATGTAAGCGTTATCAATGTTGATATATGGTAATTCTACCTCCTGAGGGTGGACAAGATGGTGATTATGCATAGTAGCGAATAAACATAAAAGGGTGTAAAGTATAACTTAACTGAATATACAGAAAATTAAGAAGGCAAGGAGAGTGCTACTATGACATTTCATAAATACCCTGAACAGCAGGGCTTATACGACCCTCGTATGGAACATGATGCGTGTGGGATCGGGGTTTACGCACATCAAACAGGACGAGCGAGTCATGAAATCGTTGAACATGCATTGGCCATGCTTTGTCAAATGGAACACCGTGGTGGACAAGGGAGTGATGCGAAGACTGGAGACGGGGCGGGTATTTTAACGCAATTACCAGATCGGTTGTTTCGTGAAACGGTTCGGCACATTTCCTTCCCTAAAAAAGGGGATTATGGCGTTTTCATGATGTTCTTGCCACGTGAGGAACGGGAACGGATGCGACTCGAACGAACGTTAGAGTCAATCATTTTGACAGAAGGACAAGACGTATTAGGGTGGCGGACCGTACCTGTTCGGTCCGAAGTGCTTGGATCAGGTGCACGTCGTACGGAGCCAGTCATTCGTCAATGCTTCATTGGTGCACAGGCGATGGAAGGATTGACATTTGAACGAACACTTTTTTTGATTCGACGAGCGTTTGAACGTGAATCGGAGCAACTTGGTCTCGAACAATACGTCTTGAGTAGCTCGAGTGAAACAATCGTGTATAAAGGACTCGTGACGACGGATCAACTACGTGCGTACTTTGATGATTTACGAGACGAACGCTATCAGTCAGGCTTTGGTATTGTACATTCACGTTTTAGTACGAACACGTTCCCAAGTTGGAAACGTGCCCATCCAAACCGTTATTTGATTCACAATGGCGAAATCAATACGTTGCAAGGAAACATTCGGGCAATGCGCGGTCGAGAACGTCGACTTGCTGAGACGACGTACGGTAATCGGGCAGAGGAAGTGTTACCGATATTGGATGAGACAGGTAGCGACTCATCAATGCTTGATAATGCGTTTGAGTTTCTTCATCTGTCAGGTCTTTCTCTCGCTGAGACAGCACTGATGCTCGTGCCGGAACCATTCGAACATGCCGAAATCAGACCGGCGAAGCGCGCGTACTATGAGTATCACAGTAGCATGATGGAACCGTGGGATGGTCCGTCTGCCATCGTCTTCACGAACGGAAAACAGATTGGTGCGACGCTTGACCGAAATGGTTTGCGCCCGGCGCGATATGTATTGTTACGCGATGGTCACTTCATGTTGTCGTCAGAAGCAGGAGTACTCCCTCTTCGTGAACAAGACATTTTGTACAAAAAACGATTAGCACCGGGTGAACTCCTTTTACTCGATTTTGCGTCCGGTCAGTTAATCGCAGATGAAGAGATCAAGCGGGAGTTAGCGACACGTCACCCTTACGCGGAGTGGCTCGCTCAAGAAGTCGTTTCCCTCTCAAGTAACGACTTCAAGGAAACACTCATTGAAATTGGAACGAAACAACGGCATTTTGGATACACGCGTGAAGAAATCGATCAATACTTGATTCCACTCGTCGAAGAACAAAAGGATCCGTTAGGCGCGATGGGAACGGACATACCGCTAGCGGTCTTAAGTGAACGTCCTCAATCCTTGTTCCGTTATTTCAAACAGCTATTCGCACAAGTCACGAATCCACCGATCGATGCGTTACGCGAAGAGATCGTCACCTCGACGCTAACATGGCTTGGTCGACAAGGGGAGCTGCTGACGCCGAACCGTGCGAACTGTCGTCGTGTTCGCTTAGAGACGCCGATCCTGCGACCAGATGAAGCCCATGCGCTTAAACAAAGTGGACTTAAGCAAAAAACGATTTCGACGACGTTCACCGACTCGCTTGCAGAAGCGCTCGACATGATCGTTGATGAGGCTGTGACCGCTGCACGAAACGGGTATGAATTATTGACATTATCGGATCGTCTCGTACGCCCCGGCACATTGCCGATGCCAATCCTCTTAGTGACGAGTGCGATTCATCATGCGCTGATCCGTAAGGGATTACGTACAAATCTCAGCTTGATCGTTGAAGGTGGAGAGATTCGTGAAGTCCACCATGTCGCGACGTTGCTCGGATATGGTGCGGATGCGATTTATCCGTACCTGGCATATGCGACGCTTGAAGAAGCGGTAGGGGATCGTTTTACGGATGTAGACAAACGTTACCAAAAAGCAGTCACCGAAGGCGTCGTCAAAGTCATGTCGAAGATGGGCATTTCGACGGTCTTCAGCTACCGTGGTGCGCAAATCTTTGAAGCAGTCGGAATCGATCGCTCCGTCATCGATGAGCACTTCACTGGTACGGTCTCTCAATTGAGCGGGATGACGCTTGAACTGATGGAAGAAGAAGTCCGACGAGCACAACAGGTTGCAGATGAACGGATTCATTTAGAGTCCGGTAGTGTCTTCCGGTACCGTCAAGCGGGAGAACATCATGCCTTTAACCCAGCAACGATTCATTTATTGCAACACGCATGCCGTACGAATGATTACCGGCTCTATCAAAAGTACGCTCAACGCATTCAGGAGGAACCGGCAACGGTGCTACGACATCTGTTGACGTTCAAGGAGACGACGGCGATCCCAATCGAAGAAGTTGAGCCTGTCAGCGAAATCGTCAAATACTTCAAGACGGGTGCGATGTCATATGGCTCGTTATCAAAAGAAGCGCACGAGACGCTTGCGATCGCGATGAACCGCTTAGGCGGAAAGAGTAACAGTGGTGAAGGTGGGGAGGAAGAAGAACGATACGAACGGGATGAAAATGGTGACTTCCGGATGAGCCGAATCAAACAAATCGCCTCTGGTCGTTTTGGAGTGACGAGTCATTATCTGGTACATGCCGATGAATTACAAATCAAGGTGGCACAAGGTGCGAAGCCCGGAGAAGGTGGTCAATTGCCTGGTGAAAAAGTCTATCCGTGGATCGCACGGGTGCGTGCATCGACACCGGGTGTTGGATTGATCTCACCACCTCCACACCATGATATCTATTCAATTGAAGATTTAGCCCAGTTGATTCATGACTTAAAACGTGCCAACGATCAAGCCCGGATTAGCGTCAAACTCGTCGCCAAAGGAGGCGTTGGAACGATTGCTGCTGGCGTTGCGAAGGGGTTAGCAGATGTTATCGTCATCAGTGGTCATGACGGCGGAACGGGCGCCTCACCTAAGACGAGTATTCAACATGCCGGACTGCCATGGGAACTTGGTCTTGCTGAAACACATCAAACGTTGACATTAAACGGGTTACGCGAGCGTGTCGTTCTCGAGACGGACGGAAAGCTATTGACCGGTCGTGATGTCATCCTCGCAGCAATGCTCGGAGCGAATGAATATGGGTTTGCGACAGCACCACTTATCGCTGTCGGCTGTATCATGATGCGTGCTTGTCATCTCGATACGTGTCCTGTTGGTGTCGCGACACAGGATCCAGAGCTCCGCAAGAAATTTACCGGATCTGCCGATGACGTCGTCCATTTCATGACATTTATCGCTGAGGAAGTACGAGAACATTTAGCAAAGCTCGGTGTGAGACGGTTGCAAGATCTCGTAGGGCGTACGGATTTACTCGAACCATCGGAACGACAACGAACGCATTGGAAGGCGAAAAGTCTTGATTTCTCTCGTCTCCTCGTTCATGTGTCACACGGTCCGGCTGAACAACAACAGCATCACGTCGAGCGTTCCTTTGACGCCCGTGAAGTCGCACCGTATTTAGAGTCGGCAGATTTCAGTCAACCACAGACACTACGTTTAACGATTCAAAATACAGACCGTGCGATTGGCACGCAGACCGGTGCGATGCTGACCAGACGATTTGGGGCACTTGGTCTTCCGACGGATCGATTGAAACTTGAACTGCAGGGATCTGCTGGGCAAAGTTTAGGTGCGTATCTCCCACGTGGGATGACGCTTGATGTCACGGGAGAAGCGAATGATTATGTAGGGAAAGGGTTGTCCGGGGGTATCATCGCCGTTCATCCTCCACGTTCGATTTCGTTCGTCTCGTCCGATCAATCGATCATCGGTAATGTCGCACTTTACGGAGCGACAAGTGGAGAACTTTATGTCAACGGTCAGGCAGGTGAGCGATTTGCGGTTCGAAACAGTGGAGCCGTCGCCGTCGTCGAAGGAATCGGCAATCATGGACTCGAGTATATGACCGGTGGATCTGTCGTTGTCCTTGGCGATATCGGAAAAAACTTTGCAGCCGGTATGTCAGGCGGTGTCGCTTATGTCTTACCGCGTAATCCCGAACAATTTTTACAACGTGTCAACCGCGAACTCGTCTCGACTGGACCCGTCACGCATGCCGAAGAGATCACGCGACTGAAGACGTTCATCGAGCGGCACGTCGAACGGACCGGAAGTGAGCAGGGCGATGCGATTCTAGCGAACTGGGATCATGTCATCCATTCGTTCATCCGCGTCATTCCATCGACGTACGAGAAAGTGACAACATTGATGGCTGATTTCGCAAAACAAGGACATAACACTGAAGAAGCGATGTTACTCGCATTCGAGACACATCTTGGTCGAAGAACAGGAGGAGTACGATGAAACGACGCGATCAATTCATGACAGTTGCTCGTTCAAGCGGAGCGGAACGACACCCAAGCGAACGGGTGGGGGATTTTAGTGAATACAAGACGGCTTTGACGGAAGCGGAAGCGAGTCAACAAGCAAGTCGATGTATGGATTGTGGCACCCCGTTTTGCCATGTAGGGGAAGTATTTGATCAAGTGAAGATCGGTTGTCCAGTCTATAACTTAATTCCAGAATGGAATTTACTTGTAGAAGAAGGACGTTTTCAAGAGGCCCTCGATCGACTGCTTGAGACGAACAATTTTCCTGAATTCACGGGTCGCGTCTGCCCAGCGCCGTGCGAAGGATCGTGTACGTTATCAATTCATGAACCTGCAGTTGCAATCAAGGATATTGAACGATTGATCATTGATATCGGGTTTGAAAAAGGATGGGTCGTGCCTCGAATTCCAATGATACGTTCGTCGCATTCTATTGCCATCGTCGGATCTGGTCCTGCCGGTCTTGCAGCTGCTGATCAGCTGAATCAAGCAGGGCACCAGGTCACCGTCTTTGAACGAGAGGACCGTGTCGGCGGGCTTTTGACATACGGTATACCAGCGATGAAACTCGATAAAGAGGTCGTACAGCGTCGTGTTGATTTGCTTGAAGCAGAAGGAATCCACTTTCGGACGAATGTTACGATCGGCGCAGATATCACGCTCGAGACACTTGAAGCAGAGTATGATGCTGTAATCTTGTGTGTCGGTGCGACGGAACCACGAAAATTGACAGAAGCACCAACGCAAGGAGTCGGTTATGCGATGGATTATCTGACTGGAGTGACACGCCACGTGCTCTCGAAAGAACCGTTGTCTCCTGATCACGATGCGAGAGATAAGGATATTCTTGTCATTGGTGGCGGCGATACAGGAGCGGACTGTGTAGCGACGGCGCTCCGTCAACGCTGCCGCTCCGTCGTCCAATTCGGCAAGCATGAACAACCAGGTACGACACGTGCAACAGGAAACATGTGGCCGGATACACCTTTGCTTTATTCGATCGATTATGGATATGCGGAAGCATTCCAACAATTCGGTCGAGATCCCCGTGAATACTTGATCGCCATCAAGCGATTCACGACAAGTGAATCGGGTCAAGTCACCGGTGTCTGGACGATTCAGACGACGAAAACAAAAAATGAATCGGGTGCGGTGATCTTTGAGGAAATCGAAGGGAGCGATCGTTACTTCCCGGTCGATCAAGTCTGGATCGCTATCGGATTCAGCGGTGTGGAAGAGAGTATACTCGAGCATTTAGCGGTTGCATCGGAACGCGGAAAAATCAAGACGATTCGTTATGCGACGAACCGTTCAGGTGTATTTGCCGCAGGTGACGCACGACGTGGTCAATCGCTCATTGTCTGGGCAATTCGAGAAGGTCGTGAAGTGGCGGAAGCCGTCGGTCAATATTTAAGAACAATGCAACAAACTGGCTAAATCACGCAGTCTGGATTTTCTGGCATCTTCAGAAATCCAGGCTTTTTTGTGTTTGGCAAGGAAATCTGCCAGTTCAAAAATAACTATTGATTTTGTTTCAAGGTAAAACCCCGAAACTATTTCTGATATTCTTATAAAATGAAGGGGAGGAATGACGGATGAATCCAGAAATCATCTATTTCGTATGCGAGAGTGGAATGGCAAGTAGTGTCATAGCGGCTACGATTTTTAGAAAACGCTTACTTGAATGTGGGATTACGACAGACGTCAAGACATGTCGAATCGTAGATCTTCCTGATCAGGCATCTTTTATCGTCGGAGAAGCACAACTTATCCATCGACACGTCTGGAAAGCGTATTGTTCTGTTCATCCAGTCGATCGGATTCTGGATCCGACTGCATATGACGTCATCCTCGAATCTTGGCGGAAAAGAGTGAGGCTACATGACTGAATTCACACCACGGGAACACGATATCTTATTTTTCCTCTTATCACGTGAGGAACCTGTTCAAATACAAGAAATCGCGGAAACGCTCGAGACATCGGAACGAACGATTCAGCGTGAACGGGATCGTCTTGCCCAGTCTTTAGAAGACCATGAGTTACGTTTGACATATGTCCGCGGTAGAGGTCTGTTGATTGAGGGAACGGATGAAGCCAAACACGTACTACGGGACCAATTATTGTTATCACACAAACAATTACCGACTGCTGAGGATCGCCAAGTCGAGTTAGCGTATCGGCTACTGCAAGAAGACGGGATGGTCAAATTACAGGCGATCGCCCATGCGATGTACGTGGCACCGAGTACGATCAGCCAGGATTTAGAGCGGATTGATGAGTGGTTTATGCAATATGACCTTGAAATCAAGCGCAAAAAAGGCATTGGTGCCGAAGTCATCGGCGAAGAGATCAACAAACGACGCTTATTGATCTCATTGATCTTTACACAATGGGATGTTCTTGCTTTCTATCGGTTGTTGCAAGGAGATGTCGATCAGTTACCCCATCTGTTACAAATGAACCGAACATCATGGCTTGAGATGATCAATCAAGCGTATGCAGTCATTGCACCGTTGACGAAAGAAGGACGTCTCAATGACCGACAAATCATGCGTGCCACACTCAGCTTAGCTTTACAAGCGTTGCGCAAAGATCAGTTTCCGATGCGTTACGAGTTAAAAGCGTACCCAGTCGAAATTCTCAAATGGGTGGAACGCGTCGAAGAGCGATTACCTGACACATTGTCGATTGCCGAACGTCAATGGTTATCAGAAGAGTTGCGCGCGTTTTTTCAATCGGACGCAGGAGATACGGAAGAACTCGTCACACGCCTCCGTGTGAAACGATTGATTGAACACGTCTCTTTATTATATGGAACGAACTTTACGAAAGATTATGCTTTGGAGCGAGGGCTCGTGTCGCATATACAATCCTATACGCGTCAAAATAGCGTCAATCCGTCCTATGTCATCAAACAAATTGAACGGGAATATCCACGTCTGTTCGATGCGGTCAAACAAGCAGCGCTGTCGATCTTCACAGATGCGACATTTGAAGACGTGGATTTAGCATTTTGGGTCATGCATTTCGGGGCTGTTCTCAGCAAACCGACACCTAAACTACCATATCGCGTTTTAGTCGTCTGCTCTGCTGGACTCGGCTCTTCAAAGTTATTGATGAATCGGTTACGGCAAGAATTTACTGAACTCGAACATATCGATAACTCGTCGCTGTTTGGCATTGAACGGTTACCGATTGAATCGTATGACTTCGTTTTATCGACCGTTCCGTTGCCTGACATCCGCCCACCACATCTTCTTGTCAACCCGTTGCTCCCTCAGGATGAGGTCGAACGGATCCGAAAATTGATTCTTGCCTTACCAAAATCCTTCCAACCAGAACCACGGCAGACGAAAACAGAATGGCTCGATCTCGAGCAATTGCATCGGCTCGTTGCATCGTCGATACAAGTGTCGAACGGATTTCAAATGGAACGGTTGGAGCGTGTGGACGATGGGATTGAATCGTTATTATTTGAGATCAGCACACGAATGGTCGATCAAGGATTAGCAAAATCAGCTGTTTCACTCTCGGCGCAATTGTTGCGTCGTCATGAGATGTCGGGTCTTGGTATTCCAGGAACACGGCTTGCTTTATTCCACGGACGTGATGCGACAATTCAAAGAGGAGGATTTCTCATTTTTGAATTGCCTGAACCAATCGACTTACTCGGGATGGATCAACAGTTGCAATCCGTCGAAAGGCTTCTTGTCCTTGTCGCACCGGAAGAGACCTCGAACGAACTGCTTGAATTACTCAGTTCGATTAGTGCCGCAATCATTGAAAGTCCCGAACAAATGGATCAATTTGAGTTCGGAGAGGAAAATGCAATTCGTCTGCTTTTAAATCGAACGTTTCGAACGGTAATTGATCAATTCCTAGGCAATACTTGAAAAACCCCTGTCACTTGATCTTTGAAGTGGCAGGGTTTTTTCTTGGATCAGGCAGGCTTCTTTCCAGTCTGTCCAACTTCTTGGACAAAGACTGAACTAGGAAAGATTGAGTAAGCGCTTGCAATGGTCTTACAATAAGGGCATAGCAAAGCAATCATCTTATCAACTCATACACGAAATGGAGGCTAACGCAATGGCGACAGCTCAAAATGGAGCACGGGGTATCCGTGTACAAGTTCAACGGTTCGGTAGCTTTTTAAGCGGTATGGTCATGCCGAACATCGGTGCATTCATCGCTTGGGGGATCATCACGGCACTCTTCATCCCGACTGGATGGGCACCGAATAAGGAACTCGGTGAACTTGTCGGTCCGACAATCACTTATCTCTTACCGTTGCTGATTGGATACACGGGCGGGAAATTAATGCATGACGTCAGGGGAGGCGTTGTCGGGACGCTTGCGACGATGGGGGTTATCGTCGGAACAGAGATTCCGATGTTCCTCGGTGCCATGATCATGGGACCACTTGGTGGATACGTCATCAAAAAGTTCGATCAGTTGATTGAAGGAAAAGTCAAACCAGGTCTCGAGATGCTCGTCAATAACTTCTCAGTCGGAATCATCGGTGGTTTGTTGATGCTCGGTGGATTCAAAGTGTTCGGACCACTCATGACAGGTCTTGACGACATCATGGCCGCAGCAGTTGGTGCGATCGTCAGCGCACATTTGCTACCATTAGCGAGTTTGTTCATCGAACCGGCAAAAATCTTGTTCTTAAATAATGCGATCAACCACGGTATTTTAAGCCCGCTTGGTCTCGACCAAGTAAACGAGGCGGGTAAATCAGTTCTCTTCTTACTCGAAGCCAACCCAGGTCCAGGTCTTGGATTGTTACTTGCTTACTCGTTCTTCGGTTCTGGTGCAGCGAAGAAGACAGCACCCGGTGCAGCATTTATCCAATTCATCGGTGGAATTCACGAAATCTATTTCCCATACGTCTTGATGAAGCCAGTCTTGTTGCTTGCGATGATTGCAGGTGGCATGAGTGGTATCCTCACTTTCGTCCTGTTTGATGTCGGATTAGTCGCACCCGCTTCACCAGGTAGTATCATCGCGGTCCTCGCAATGGCATCACGCGGTTCTTACGTCGGATTGATTGCAGGTGTACTTGTTTCAGCATCTGTGACATTTGTTGTCTCGACTGTCCTGCTAAAAACTAGCAAGGCAAAAGAAACGTCGCTTGAAGAGGCGAGCGCGAACGTCAGTGCGATGAAAGGAAAACAATCGATTGCCTCGACACTCGTTTCAGCTGATGCCAAACCACTTGCGGAAGTCGAACATATCATCTTCGCTTGTGACGCTGGTATGGGATCGAGTGCGATGGGAGCATCCGTCCTTCGCAATAAGATCAATAAAGCGGGCTTACCCATCAAAGTGACGAATACGTCGATCAGTCAATTGCCGCAAAACGCCGAACTGATCATCACGCATCGTGATTTGACGGAGCGGGCGAAGGAACAGGTACCAACGGCAGAACACCGATCAGTCGATAATTTCTTAAATGCCGGATATTATGATCAACTCGTCCACGAGATCGAAACAGCAAGAAATAAGATTTCTTAAAGATAAAGATAGAGACACTCAAGGAGGAATAAACATGACAACGACAATGAACCTTTCACCGGAACTTGTATTACTTGATCAACAATTCGCAGACGAGACGGCAGCCATTACGGCTGCCGGTCAACTCCTCGTCGATCACGGATATGTCGAAGCGGGGTATATCGATTCAATGCAGGAACGTCATGCCTTATCAACGGTCTACATTGGTAACCATGTCGCGATTCCACACGGAACAGAGTCGGCTAAATCACAAGTCAAGAAAACGGGGCTATCGATTCTACAAGTACCGCAAGGCGTAGCGTTCGGAACGGAACAAGCACGACTCGTCATCGGTATCGCTGGCGTCGGTGATGAACATCTCGAGTTGTTATCAAATATCGCAGTCATTTGCTCCGATGAGGAGAACGTCGAGCGTATCGTGGCAGCGACATCAAAAGAAGAAATCATCGCGTTATTGACAGCGGAGGTGTAACCATGAAAGCCATCCATTTTGGTGCCGGTAACATCGGACGAGGATTCATTGGCTTACAACTCGTAAAGACGGGTTACGAAGTCTGTTTCGTAGATGTCAATACGACGGTCGTCGATGCATTAAAAGCACGACATACCTATGAGGTGGGTTATGCCTCTGAAAGAGGAGGGCGTGAACGGGTCGACGGCGTGACGGCACTTAACAGTTTATCTGAACCAGATCAGGTCATTGCAGCGATTCGTGAAGCAGATGTAATCACGACAGCTGTCGGACCGAGCTTGTTGTCGAAAGTAGCTCCTTTGATCGCGGAAGGGTTACGTCAACGGGATCAACAGACACCTGTCTACGTCATTGCGTGTGAAAACATGATTGGTGGGTCAAAACACTTACAAACAGAGGTGGCGAAACATCAACCGGTAGCGGAGAATTGGTATTTCCCGAATGCAGCAGTTGATCGGATCGTTCCACTTCAGCATCACGAAGATCCGTTGTACGTCGAAGTGGAAGAATTCTTCGAATGGGTGATCGAAACGACTGGACTACCGGAAGCCTATCCACGGATCGACGGCGTCACCTATGTCGAGAACATCGAACCGTTCATCGAGCGGAAGCTGTTCACTGTCAACACGGGACATGCAATTGCTTCATACCTCGGAGCACTATTTCATAAAGAGACGATCGCTGAAAGTTTAACGGATCCACGCATCCGTCGGGGTGTCCAGACGGCACTTTACGAAACAGGGTGGTTGTTACTTGAAAAGTACGGCTTTAATCCGGTCGATCATAGTGCGTACATCCAAAAGAATATGAAACGCTTTGAAAACCCGCGAATTCATGATGAAATCATTCGTGTCGCCCGTTCACCGATTCGTAAATTGAGTCCAAGTGACCGACTTGTCAAACCAGCGAAGGAATTGATGGAGCGTGGGATCGAAGCAGATGGATTAGCACGTGGGATCGCAGCAGCCCTAACCTATTTCGATCCAAATGATTCAGAATCTTCAGAATTAAATGCATATATTACGAAACATGGAATCGAAGATGCGCTGAACGCATATCTACAACTGTCAGCAACGGATCCACTTGGATCTCGGATCGTTGAGCATTATGAAGCGATGCAACAACAAGTCAATTCGATTGCTTAAGAATGAATAACTCTGTAAGCCGAACACCTTTCACATCTGTGGAGGGTGTTTTTAGTTTACGATTTAAATATGTCATGGTATCGACAAAATAAGCAGTTTCTAAAAATCTTATTATCACAATTTGATTACAATTTGTATATTAAATTTGGAATATTCGAAAACGAATATTTAGCGATTAAAATACATTGTACGCTATATGAACGGAACATCTCTATTCCGATTTTTCAGGTAAGAGAAGGTGATCATATGTTGAATTATAAAGTGAATGTATATAGATTAAACGGAGCACGACCAAAAGCAACAAAAGGAACCGGACCGAAGCATTTGATTTATTCGAGTCAGTTTTCTTCACGTACACCAGTCCATTTATTGCATCAACTCATCTTGAATCGATTGTTGGTTGAGCAAGAAAAAAACCTGGATTTAACGTATACGATCGAAGTAAATGCGGTACTTGATCAATTCGTGATCGACGTCCGTGTCTTTTCAACAGATACGGTCAGCATCCAAGTCGAGCGTGACTTGATTGAAATCATTGAACGTGAAGAAGTTCGTCATATCCCAGCGCTTGAAATCGGAAAACCGGATTTCGCAGAATTCGCTCACATCGTCTTAAAGGTTAAGGAAGGTGGACCACGTCTTTCACAAGAGGATACGCAACGAATTTTCAATGAGTCTGGTGTTCGAGGACGAATTATCCTGCACAAGGAGCGAATCGATAGTCATGAACCCTCCCATTCGATTCAGTTGTTGATTGGTGGGGCCGAGAAGTGTTTGTACAGTCTCTCGCAATATCAGCTTGATCCACTCTTCCGTAAACATGGTTTGACGATTCAATCCTTGAATCTGTTACCGTTTGATTTATTCATGATTCGCGACAAAATCGCGATGCTGTCTTCAGCAGATGCTTCGCAACTGTGGATTGATGACATCACGACATCCAAGAATGGACGATCACATCAGATTTGTTTTAACGATGGGAATGAATGTATGACGGTTATCTGTGATCTTCACGGATCAATTCGGTCTTATAAGTGTTCGTGATGGTTTAATTCTTCTTCGAATAGGCTACATTCTTAACAGAGGTTCTAACGAAGGGGAGTCGAACAATCATGTTATCTAAACAACAGACGGAAGAATTCAAGCAACGGTTATTGAAGGAAAAAGAAAAGACGACATCAAACATCGAACAACGCGATACCGATTACGATGAAGGTGAATTGTCGAGTTACGATAATCATCCTGCCGATTCTGGCGATGAATTGTTCTTGCGGGAACGTGATCAAGCAATCACGGATATGCAAGAGGATATGCTATCAGATGTGGATCGCGCATTAAAAGCGATCGAGGACGGAACGTATGGCATTTGCGAAGTCTGTGGAAAAGAGATTGAAATCGAACGCCTTGATATCATTCCAGAAACCCTATTATGCATTGAGCATGCAAAAGAAGAAGCAGAACAAAACGAGAACGATCCGAATTCGCGACCAAGCGAAGAAGATGTACTAGATCCATCTGTCACAGCTCGCGGGAAAGACATCGACGGTGATACGGACGGATTCTCGAAAGTCAGTGACTTTGGTAGTTCTGATACACCGTCTGATCAAGAAGATGGAATCGATCCGACACGGTCTTGACCGGCAAAACATCTCCCGAAAATGGAGATGTTTTTTTTCGAAAAATATCACAGGTATTTACCAGAATTTTTTGACTTTTCATATAATTTTGGTACGATGGTATCGAGAGGACTGTTTTAGCCTATATTAAAATGTAAGCGCATACAAGCATCCGTCTCACTGCTTGACCATTTTAGTTGAGGGAGGATATAACGCATGATTTATGACATTCCGAACAAGCAAGGGTCAAAAGTACAGTACAAGGAACGGTATGAAAACTACATTAATGGAAAATGGACGGCACCAGTCGGGGGAGAATATTTTGATAATGTGACACCTGTTACTGGTAAGGTGTTGTGCCAAGTCGCTCGTTCTACAAAGGAAGATATCGAACTCGCTCTTGACGCAGCACATGCGGCAAAAGAAGCATGGGGAAAAACATCTGTAACCGAACGTTCGAATATTTTAAATAAGATCGCCAATCGAATGGAAGAAAATCTCGAGATGCTCGCTTATGCGGAAACACTTGAGAACGGAAAAGCCGTTCGTGAGACACTTAACGCCGATTTACCGCTCGCGATCGACCACTTCCGTTATTTCGCTGGGGTCATTCGTGCACAAGAAGGTTCAGTCGGCGAACTCGATCAAGATACGGTTGCGTATCACTTCCATGAGCCACTTGGCGTCGTCGGTCAAATCATTCCGTGGAACTTCCCGCTCCTGATGGCTGTCTGGAAATTAGCACCAGCTCTCGCAGCAGGAAACTGTGTTGTCTTAAAACCAGCAGAACAAACACCAGCGAGCATCATGGTACTCGTTGAGATCATCGAAGATTTACTTCCACCAGGTGTGCTCAACATCGTCAATGGATTCGGTCTTGAGGCAGGGAAACCGCTCGCCTCAAGCAAACGAATCGCCAAAATCGCCTTTACGGGTGAGACGACGACAGGACGTTTGATCATGCAGTATGCTTCGCAGAACTTGATCCCGGTCACACTCGAACTCGGTGGGAAATCACCGAACATTTTCTTTGAAGATATCATGCAGGCAGACGATGCATTCTTTGATAAAGCAATCGAAGGATTATTGATGTTTGCGTTGAACCAAGGGGAAGTCTGTACGTGTCCGTCGCGTGCCTTGATTCAAGAATCGATTTACGAACCGTTCATGGAACGTGTTTTAGAGCGCGTCAAAGCCATCAAAATCGGAAATCCTCTTGATGCCGACGTCATGATGGGTGCTCAAGCTTCGAACGAACAGATGGAGAAAATCCTTTCGTATCTTGAAATCGGTAAGTCGGAAGGCGCAGAGTGTCTAATCGGTGGAGAGCGCAACATGCTCGAAGGAGATCTCGCAGAAGGATATTACATTCAACCAACGATCTTTAAAGGACACAATAAGATGCGCATCTTCCAGGAAGAAATTTTCGGACCGGTTCTATCGGTCACGACATTCAAGACGGAAGAAGAAGCACTCGAAATTGCGAATGATACGTTATATGGTCTTGGTGCCGGCGTCTGGACACGTGACATGAACCGTGCTTATCGGTTTGGTCGTGCGATCGAAGCAGGGCGCGTCTGGACGAACTGTTATCACCAATATCCAGCTCACGCGGCGTTTGGTGGTTACAAAATGTCAGGGATCGGACGCGAGAACCATAAGATGATGCTCAACCATTACCAACGGACGAAAAACCTACTCGTTAGCTATAACCCGAATAAACTCGGTTTCTTCTAAGTCGGAAAGGACGTGGATGCAAATGGTTGAACGTGTTCAGGCGACAGCAGCTTGTCTTGAGTTGATCGACCAGTTGAGAGAAAAACACGGTCCGTTGATGTTTCATCAATCTGGTGGTTGTTGCGATGGCAGTTCCCCGATGTGTTTTGCGCAGGGCGATTTATTCCTGGGAGATCAGGATAAAAAACTAGGAGAGATCGGTGGTTGCCCGTTTTATATTCATGAAGATCAATATGAGTACTGGAAACATACCCAACTCATCATTGATGTCGTGGATGGTCGAGGCGGAATGTTCTCTCTTGAGGGTGTCGAAGGAAAACGTTTTTTGACACGCTCCCGTGCGTTCACGCAAGAGGAATACGCTGAACTATCAGCATCAAGTTAATGAAGGATATAAACGCGATTTTGTCTAGGCGACTTGTTCATTCAGGTCGCTTGTACAGAATCGTGTTTTTGTTCGTATTACAGCGTTCTAACAGGATAAAAGTTGGTAATGCGGCATAAGAACGGTATAATGAACTCATATTTTGACGAGAAGATTTTTTCATACTATGACATTTAGGGGGTCACCATGAAATATCCATTTTTAGGTTGGACAGGTCACACGATCGGAGTGACGGCGCCCTCCTCCGGATTACGTGAACAGCAACAGGAATGGGTCGAACGAGCAGTTGAACAGGTACAAGCACGGCAAATGAACGTCCGTTTAGGTGAAACGATTTGGTCGCATCAACTTGCTGAGAGTGCACCGGTCAAACAACGCGCCGAAGAATTCAATCACATGATGACGGATGAGACGATTGATGCTGTTATCCCGCCATTTGGTGGGGAACGCGCCATTGATCTTTTACCCGAGTTGACACCAACTGCTTACCAAACAAAATGGTTGCTTGGCTATTCCGATATCAGTACGTTATTGCTCAGTTTGACGCTTCAGACGGGAATTGCGACAGCACATGGTCCGAACTTCGTTGAGCTTCGGAGTAAAGAATGGGACGAGACGACAAGTGCCTGGCGACGGGTTCTCGCGACGCCATCTGGAGAAACCGTCACACAGTGGGCTTCCGATCGTTATCAAACCGCGTGGACAGACGAAGAACGTCCAGCAGGTTCGTTATTTCAGCTGACGGAAGCGACAGAATGGAAAGCACTTGATGAGCGAACAGAAGTGACCGGACGGTTACTTGGGGGTTGTCTGGAGACGATTCGCCATCTGATTGGGACACCGTACGGAGATGTGAAGCGCTTCCAACATGAAGAGATCAACGGAGAACCGATTCTCTGGTACTTCGAGGTGTCTGAAGCGAGTTCTGCCGAGGTGCATCGGACGCTTCGACAAATGGCGTATGCTGGGTGGTTCGACCATGCGGCTGGCTTTTTATTTGGCCGTACGTCTGCAAGGATTACAGAAGATCTGACATGGCTAGACGTGTATCACTATCTAGCCGATGAAACGGGCTTACCAGTCTTATATGATCTTGACATCGGTCATCAGCCACCACAGTTAACGTTAATCAATGGAGCGACGGGTACGGTTCGTATTCAAGGAAAAGATTCACGAATCGATCTTACGTTCAACTAAAAAGGAGAGCACGCAATGGCACGTCGTAAGTTTCAAGCATTAGGCGTTTATAAACGCGTCCATATTAACCCGGAAACACGTCGAATGACGTTACCGGAACCGTTTTACGATGCACTTCGTCTAGAAGATGAATTGCTGATTGCACAAGTCGGAGATGTTCTCGTCATGCGTCGTCCGGGGGAAGTCGTCGAGACAGAAACGGATTTATTGAGTGAACTCGTAGAAGATGGATTCACGGGTACAGAGCTTGTCCAAGAGTTTGCCTACCGGCGTCAGCAACAGGAACAACGATTACGTCAACAAGTCTTGCAGGATGAAGAGGATGACCATGCTGCTCAACTGAAGATCGAGCTATAACGGAAAGAAGGAGTGGGGCAGATGCGTCGCAGAACAAAAATTGGAATCGGAGTCATCGGATTCGGATTAGTAGCAGCGAGTTATTATTTTTATGAGATGGCAATCGCTACGAATCCGAAGCCGTTCTTATCGAATAATCGGGATTTGAGTGATGAGATGGTCCGGTTGATGCAACCTGGACAGACATGGATCAAGGAGCAGCCGCTCGAGCGGATCGAGATTGAAGCAAAAGATGGTTTAACGTTACGCGGACATTTCCTCCCGTCTCCTGTTCCGTCAGACCGGATTGTCATTCTCGTGCATGGATACGGAGGCGTCGGAACGGATTTAGCCGGATTCGCCTATCTGTACCATCAGGCCGGTTTCCATGTCATGATGCCCGATAATCGAGGACACGGAATGAGTGACGGTCATTATATCGGATTCGGATGGCATGATCGTGAAGATTGTCTCAGTTGGTCGAACTATCTGATTGAACGGATTGGACAGGATGCGAAACTGTTCTTACATGGTGTGTCGATGGGAGGGGCGACCGTATTGATGACGAGTGGCGAACAACTTCCACCACAAATCAAAGGAATCATTTCTGATTGTGCCTATACGTCCGTCAATGCTGTTCTTGCGTATCAGATGAAGCGGATGTATCGACTACCACACTTCCCGTTTTTAGGGATGACGAGCGTATTGACGAAGCTAAAGGCAGGTTATACGTTCCGTGAAGCATCAGCGCTGAAACAGGTCAAAAAGGCACAGGTTCCGATTCTCTTCATTCATGGTGGTGCGGATACGTTCGTACCGACAGATATGGTGTATGAGCTGTACGAAGCCTGTCCAACGGAAAAGGAACTGGTCGTCATTCCGAATGCCGCACACGCTATGGCATATTTCGAGGATCCGGCATTATATGATGACGTCGTTGAGAAGTTCGTCCGGAACATCTTGCGAAATGATTGACAACTCAGTTCGTTACCCGCTATATTAATATCATAAATCAACGTCGTCGTGGCGGAACTGGTAGACGCGCTAGACTCAGAATCTAGTGGTGGCAACACCGTGGAGGTTCAAGTCCTCTCGGCGGCATAAATGATTGAAGGAGGCAATCCCATCAAGGGGTTGCCTCCTTTTTTGATAATGAATAGAAAACGGTTGCATCGAATAAAAATTCAGAAATGTTTATCTTTTTAGAACTTTTCTGGTAAAATACGTTTTAAAGAGGGTACTCTTCAGGGAAAGTACTAAGTGGAGTCGACAATCTTTAACACATAGGAGAGGGGAAACAAACATGAAAAAAGGAAGTATTTTGCTAGCGCTCTTGATGAGCTGTATTCTCGTACTTGGTGCATGTAGTATCGGTTCGAAGGATGAAGGGTCTTCAGAAGGAAAGACGTATAAAGTTGGTATCGACGTCACGTATCCACCATTTGAGTACAAAGACGGGGACACGTACAAAGGAATCGACATCGATCTTATGAAAGCAATCGCTAAGGATCAAAACTTCAAGATTAAATTTGAAGCAATGGATTTCAGCGGTATCATTCCAGCACTTCAAGCAAATCAATTGGACGTTGCCATTGCCGGTATGAGTATTACACCAGAACGGAAAAAAGTCGTCACATTCTCAGACCCATATTTCAAAGCTGGTCTTATTTTAGTCGTCAAAAAAGATGAGAATGGTATTAAATCCGTTAACGATCTTAAAGGGAAAAAAGTAGCCGTCAAAAAGGGAACGACGGGTGCAAAATATGCAACGGACAACGCGGATAAACTTGGCTTCACTGTTACACAGTTCAATGACAGTCCAGCGATGTTCCAAGAAGTAAAGAACGGTAACGCAGCTGCCTTGATTGAAGATTATCCGGTCATCTCATATGCAAACAAACAACAAAATCTTGGATTGAAACTTGTCGGTGATCGTCTCAACGGTGATAACTACGGGATCGCTGTCTTAAAAGGTGAGAATAAGGATCTGCTGAAGAAAATCAACAAAGGACTTGCGAATCTGAAAGAAAACGGTGAATACGATAAAATCGTTGACACGTATCTGAAATAAGTCGCAAGGCGATAAGGGAGTGGGATAGCCAATGGAAGTGGTCAAAACCGCATTTCCATTTTTCTTGGAAGGGCTTCAAGTCACATTGTATATTTTCATCATTGCGGTCATCGTCGGCTTTCTGATTGGCTTAGTCGTCGCATTGATGCGGTTGTCACCGTTAAAGATTTTGAACGCAATCGCGATCATCTATATCGATGTCATTCGTGGTACACCGTTCATCGTTCAGCTTTTCTTCATCTACTTTGGACTCAACTCGCTTGAGTGGTTATCGATGGACCGGATGTATGCAGGGATACTGACGGTCGCGATCAATGCTGGTGCTTATTTCGCGGAAATTATTCGAGCAGGTATCCAGTCGATTGATAAAGGACAAACAGAAGCCGCACGTTCACTCGGTATGACAGGACGTCAAACGATGGTTCAAATCATTTTACCGCAAGCATTCCGACGGATGTTACCAACGATTACGAATCAATCGATCATTAGCTTAAAAGATACATCGTTGTTATCGATCATCGGCATCGCTGATTTGACGCAACAAGGTCAAGTTCAGCAATCGACGACGTTTGAGCCATTCATCGTTTGGTCTGTCGTCGGATTGATGTACTTCGTCATCATTTATCTCTTGTCATTAGTGGCGAAGTTCTTGGAACGGAGGTTTACATTACGATGAGTATCATTGAAGTGAAGAATCTAAAGAAATCATTCGGCTCGAACGAAGTCTTAAAAGACATTAACGTCTCGATAGCCGAAAAAGAAGTTGTGTGTGTCATCGGTCCGTCGGGATCTGGGAAAAGTACGTTTTTACGCTGTTTGAATCGACTGGAAGAGATTACGGGTGGAACGGTCATCATCGATGATTTCGACATCACAAATCCGAAGGTCGATATCAACAAAGTTCGGGAGGAGGTCGGAATGGTCTTTCAGCATTTTAATCTCTTCCCGCATAAGACCGTGCTTGAGAACGTCACGCTCGCACCGATCAAAGTACGTAAATCGGATAAGGACCAGGCGAAAAAGCGAGCTTTGGAACTACTCGATAAAGTTGGGTTACGGGAAAAAGCGAATAATTATCCAGGCGAATTATCCGGGGGTCAAAAGCAACGGGTCGCAATTGCCCGAGCGCTCGCGATGAATCCGAAAATCATGTTGTTTGACGAGCCAACGTCAGCGCTTGACCCGGAAATGGTCGGGGACGTGCTTGCCGTCATGAAACAACTTGCTCTCGAAGGGATGACGATGGTCGTCGTGACCCATGAGATGGGATTTGCTCGTGAAGTCGGAGACCGCGTGTTGTTTATGGATGGTGGGTATGTCGTCGAAGAGAATGTGCCACAAGCGCTCTTTGATTCTCCACAGCATGAACGGACGCAATCGTTCCTCAGTAAAGTGTTATGATTAAACCGGCGTATCTAAATGCAGATACGCCGGTTTTTTGCTTATTCATAAATTACTGGCTAAGCGCTCATAAGAAAAACTTATACATTTAAGCGTGAGAATTTGGGAATTCGAAATGCACACGCAGGAAAAGAGTAGTAATATAGTAACGAAGGCACTTTCATGGAAGAATGGCACGTTCGTTCCTTCTCATGACGTTTTAGCGCATCATTCATGCAATTTCTTTTGAAAGCGCTAACAGGTAGAGGGCTGGAAACACATTTAGCCGATGCTAAATGTGAGGGGAGAAATATAGAAACGGGGGGAACCGTACATGGCAGGCCACGAGCAAGATCAACAAGCATTTTATGGACCAAACCTTGGCTACATCATTGAATTGTACGAGCGTTTTTTAGAAGACAAAACATCCGTCGATGAGGAGACACGTACTTATTTCGAAGAGCATGGTGCACCTGTGACGGAACCAGTAGTACCGATGCAAGTCGAGACGGGAGATTTCGAAAAATATCTTGCGGCGAATCGTTTAGCGGAACAAATTCGTGCAAAAGGACATCTTGCGGCGGATATCTATCCGCTGAAGGACCATCCGCGAGAAACAGGATTATTCGAACTAAATCAGTTTGGACTGACAGAGGCAGATCTTCGGAAAATGCCGGTTTCACTCGTCTGTCCTGAGCCGCCAGAGGGTGTTCAAGATGCATTTGAAGGCATCGAGCACTTGAAAGCGCAATACACGGGAGCAGCGGCTGTTGAGTTCCAGCATGTTGATGACTTAGAGGAAAAGAAATGGCTCCGTCAAAAAATCGAACAAGGTGCTTTGACGGCGACGCTTGATGCTGAGCAAAAGAAACAATTGTTCAAACGCTTGGCTGAAACGGACCTTTTCGAAAAATATCTGCACAAAACATATGTCGGTCAAAAACGATTCTCGATCGAAGGGCTCGATGCGATGGTGCCATTGCTCGATACGATCGTCGGACACCTCATTTCGAACGGCTCGGAGACGATCAATATCGGAATGGCGCACCGTGGACGATTAAATGTTTTAGCTCATGTACTCGGTAAACCATATGAAATGATCTTTGCTGAGTTCCAGCATGCACCAAATCATGATCTCGTACCGTCTGAAGGATCAATCGGTATCACATACGGTTGGACGGGCGACGTGAAGTATCACCTCGGACTAAACCGGAAACTCGAGCAAAAGACACGTGACATCCGGATGACGCTCGCGAACAATCCGTCGCACTTAGAGTTCGTCGACCCAGTCGTCGAGGGCTTCACGCGTGCGGCACAAGATGACCGGACCCAAAAAGGCGCACCACGTCAAGAGCAGGCAGCCGCTGCTGCGATCCTGATTCACGGGGATGCAGCGTTCCCAGGTCAAGGAATCGTTGCTGAAACCTTGAATTTAGCAAATCTCAAAGGATATAACACAGGCGGAACGATTCACATCATCGCGAACAATACGATCGGCTTCACGACGGAACCGACAGATTCGCGTTCGACGCGTTACTCGAGTGACCTGGCTAAAGGGTATGAGATTCCAGTTTTCCACGTCAACGCCGATGAACCTGAAAGCTGTCTCGCTGTTGCGCTACTCGCGAGCGAGTACCGTGCAACATTCAAGAAAGACGTCATGATCGATTTAATCGGATATCGTCGTTTTGGACACAACGAAATGGATGAACCGATGAATACAAACCCGGTCTTATACGATTTGATCCATAAGCATGATCCGATTCGTGTCTTGTACGGAAAGACGCTTGTCGCGAACGGGGATGCGACAGCTGAGGAAATTCAATCGATTGAGACGTCAATCAATGATCACATGAAGGCGGCTCGAGAAAAAGTCCCAAATGTAGAGAAAGAGTATGGTGGGGTCATGCCGGACGTCGTCTTTAAAGGCGTTCCGACGATCGAAACAGGAGTAGCGATCGAAACATTAACTGCATACAATGAAGAATTGTTGCAGTGGCCAGATGGCTTCCAAGTGTTCCATAAACTTGAGAAAGTCCTGAAGCGCCGGACAGATGCATTCTCGACGAAGAACGGGATTGACTGGGGACACGCCGAAACATTGGCATTCGCTTCAATTCTCTCGGATGGAACACCAATCCGATTAAGCGGGCAAGATTCTGAACGGGGAACGTTTGCACAACGGAATATCAATCTTCATGATGTGAAAACGGGAGAAGGATTCTCGCCACTTCATGCTTTATCAACGGCAACAGCTTCGTTCTCGGTCTATAACAGTCCACTCTCTGAGGCGGGTGTTCTTGGCTTTGAATACGGCTATAATGTCTTTGCACCAGAAACGCTTGTCTTATGGGAAGCGCAATACGGAGACTTCGCAAACTCAGGTCAAGTCATCTTTGACCAGTTTATTTCTGCGAGCCGAGCCAAATGGGGACAAACGTCAGGTCTCGTTATGTTGCTTCCGCACGGTTATGAAGGACAAGGACCAGAACACTCGAGTGGTCGTTTAGAGCGCTTCTTGACGTTATCCGGTGAGAAGAACTGGACAGTTGCGAACGTATCGAGTGCTGCGCAGTACTTCCATTTGTTGCGTCGACAAGCAGCAATCCTCGGAAAAGAGGAAGTTAGACCGCTCGTGGTCATGACACCGAAGAGTCTCTTGCGTCATCCGCTTGCGACATCTGACGTCTCTGAATTGACGGAGGGTAGTTTCCGTCGTGTCATTGAACAAGCGGGACTTGGAGAAGCACCAGATCGTGTCAAACGTCTTGTGTTCTGTTCTGGTAAGATGGCAATTGATTTAGCGGAAGCGGTCTCGAAATCAGAGGAGAATCTCGACTGGTTACAAATCGTCCGGGTTGAGGAACTGTATCCGTTCCCAGCGAAAGCCTTACAAGAAGTCATTGCGCGCTATGAATCCGTCGAAGAGATGGTCTGGGTGCAAGAAGAACCGAAAAACATGGGGGCGTGGTCCTTTATGGAACCACGGCTTGAAACAGTCGCACCGAACGGAATTCAAAATGTTCGTTACATTGGTCGTCGTCGCCGTTCAAGTACAGCAGAAGGTGACCCGGCAGGTCATAAAGTAGAGCAAGCACGTATAATCAATGATGCGCTCACAGCAACGGCTTCTACACCAACAGCACCATCACACGTATCGAATCACACATCATAACGTAAGATAGAAACGAGTCATAGGGGGAGAATACGATGGAAATCAAAGTACCAGAACTTGCCGAATCAATTACTGAAGGAACGGTGGCATCTTGGTTAAAACAACCAGGTGATCACGTGGAAAAAGGGGAAGCCATCGTTGAGCTCGAGACAGATAAGGTCAACATCGAAGTACCGTCAGATGAAGCGGGTACGTTAACGGAAGTAATGGCTGCTGA
This sequence comes from Exiguobacterium sp. UBA3968, assembly GCF_002385115.1. Taxonomy (NCBI): domain Bacteria; kingdom Bacillati; phylum Bacillota; class Bacilli; order Caryophanales; genus Exiguobacterium; species Exiguobacterium sp. UBA3968. The sequence goes on along the minus strand of NZ_DGCW01000005.1, from coordinate 1,053,818 downwards.
GGGAGATACAGTCCGCGTCGGGGAAACGATTGCTGTCATCTCTGCTGGTGGCGAAGCTTCAAAACCGGCTGCAACAGAAACAGCACAAGAAACTCCAAAAGAGACACCAAAAGCAGAAGAAAAAGCGGAACAACCAGTGGCTGCAGCAGCGACGGAAAGTACATCCGTTGCAGATCGTCCGATTGCTTCACCTGCTGCCCGTAAATTGGCTCGTGAAAAAGGAATTGATTTAGCACAAGTGGCGACGCAAGATCCACTTGGTCGGATCCGTGTCCAAGATGTCGCGACGTTTGAAGTAGCGCCACGTGAACAAGCAAAACCTGCTCCTACGAAGCCTGCTGCGCCGACACCAGCTCAAGCGGCTGCTCCTGGGAAACCAGAAGAGCGAATCAAGATGTCACGTCGCCGGAAGACGATTGCGAATCGCCTTGTTGAAGTTCAACAAACGGCAGCGATGTTGACGACATTCAATGAAATCGATATGTCTGCTGTCATGGCGCTCCGTAAACGCCGTCAAGAAAAGTTCGTGAAGGAAAACGAAGTTAAACTCGGCTTCATGTCATTCTTTACGAAAGCAGCAGTCGCAGCACTCAAAAAGATGCCATACCTGAATGCTGAGATTCAAGGCGATGAAATCGTCCTGAAGAAATTCTATGATATCGGCATTGCCGTCTCAGCACCAGACGGTCTCGTTGTTCCAGTCGTTCGTGATGCGGACAAAAAGAACTTCGCTGAAATTGAAAAGGACATCATTCAATTAGCGGTCAAAGCGCGTGATAATAAACTTGGTCTATCTGACTTAACGGGTGGTACGTTCACAATCACGAATGGTGGTACGTTCGGTTCACTCATGTCGACGCCGATCTTAAACGGTCCACAAGTCGCGATTCTCGGCATGCACGCAATCAACCTGCGCCCTATTGCCATTGATGCAGAACGCATGGAAAATCGTCCGATGATGTATGTTGCTCTCTCTTACGATCACCGGATTGTGGATGGAAAAGAAGCTGTTACGTTCCTGAAACACATTAAAGATCTTCTTGAAGATCCAGAGTCATTGATTTTCGAAGCGTAATCATTAAAAGACCCGTTTTAGATGCGGGTCTTTTTTCTATGGAATGATATCGTTTTGTCATCAAATCAAGAAATGACGTTAACAGCTTCTCTATATCATCTTCATACAAACAATTTAAGATAAGTGTTGTAAGAATATTTCAAGGGGGAATAGATGATGCTGAAACAAATCGGATTGACGATGGTAGCGGGAGCCGTATTAAGTACAGGACTTCCGACAGAAGATGTCGGTGCACAATCAAAAGGCAAATCGTTACTCGATTCAAATCGAATCATTAACGTTGCTCATCGTGGAGCTTCAGGTTATGCGCCGGAGCATACGATGCCAGCTTACGAAATGGGACATAAGAAATTTAAAGCAGATTACATCGAAATTGATTTACAGATGACAAAAGACGGTCATTTAATTGCGATGCATGACGAAACCGTCGATCGGACGACGAACGGAACGGGTGCTGTCAAAGAGAAGACATTAGCTCAAATCAAGAAACTTGATGCGGGTAGTTGGTTTAATGAAGCAAATCCAACACTCGCTAAAAAATCATATGTAGGATTAAAAGTCCCGACACTCCAAGAAGTCGTGAATAAGTACGGGAAACATGCGAATTACTACATTGAGACGAAGTCCCCTGAAGTATATCCAGGAATGGAAAAGAAATTACTCGATTTATTGAAACGGAACGGATTGTCTAGTGATCGTGTGAAATCAGGACAAGTCTTGATTCAGTCGTTTAGTGCAGAAAGTCTTCAAAAAGTCAGATCCATCGATTCAAAAGTCCCGTTGATTCAATTGATGGAAGCAAAGGAGGTGTCTTCCTTAACCAGTACGAAATTAAAGGAAATCCGTAAATATGCAGTTGGAGTCGGTCCTTCATATAAAGCATTGACACGTGAAAATGTTAAAGCAATTCGTCAACAGGGCTTGCTGTTGCATCCGTATACAGTAAATGAAAAAGTCGAAATGGTTCGCTTGCTTGACTATGGTGTTACAGGTGTCTTCACGAACTACGCGGATCGCTTTAATGCAGTCATTAAAGAATCGTCCAAAAAAATTTCAAAATAATTCAAAGAGTGATTCCTCGTTTCGAATGCGAAATAAGGAATTGCTCTTTTTTTGATGAAATCTCGTATTTTAAATCCAATATTTCCTTCCTTACGTAATCTGTGTAGAGCATGATGACAAATTCGAATTATGAGATGAATAGTGAGACAAAACTATGTAGTCGTTAGAGTGTTTCATGTTACGATAACAGTGCAGTTTTGGGAAGGAATGGAGTGAGGATTGTGAGAATTACACAGTATACGGATTATGGTTTACGCGTGTTGATGTATCTCGGTGTGCACCGGGATGTTATCACACCAATGCCGCAGATTGCCCAGCATTATGGCATCTCATCCAACCATTTAATGAAAGTGACACAACAGTTAGCGAAACTTGGATATGTCGAATCAACGAGAGGTCGCTCAGGGGGACTCCGTTTGATTCGTGATCCAAAGGACATTAACATCGGAAAAGTCGTTCGTGAAATGGAACCGATGGATATCGTTGAATGCTTCGGAAGCAACGGTCATTGTGTCATCGAACCTGGGTGTCGATTAAAAGGTGTGCTTGGGCGAGCATTGCGAGCCTTTATCCGAGAACTGGAACAGCATACACTAGAAGAGTTGCTTGATAATCGTGATGAGTTGGCGCTCTTATTTGCTGCTTCACCCTTACAGCGTTCCTAATCAAAAACCCTCGTTTCCGTAAGCGGAAGCGAGGGTTTTGTCATGTCGATATACTCACATGTCATCTTGGCGTTTCTTCGGTTCCACATGTTCTTTATTCTTAGACAGGTCGTCACGGACAGACGATTTCCATAATGGCACGTCGCTATAGTAAGCAGCACGCGCAATTAAATGTCCACCAATCGGTGCCGTGATGAGTACGAATAGGATACCAAGCACGACACGAGAGGAGAAAAATCCATCTTCAGTGACGAAATAAATAATGACGCCGATCAAAATCGACATGACGCCTAATGTCGCACTTTTAGATGCGGCATGCGCACGCGTATAGACATCGGGTAAGCGGATCAAACCGAGCGCGGTAACGAGACTAAATCCCATACCGAGCAAGGCGAAGACCGCGACGACCCATTCATTGATTGCGATCACGTTCGATGATCTCTCCTTTCTCGATATATTTTGAAAAGGCAACCGTACCGATGAAGGCGAGTATACCAATCAAAAGAATGACTTCGAGGTAGTCGCTCGTCCGTAAGATGATTGAGACAAGACCAACGATTGAAATCAAGCTGATACCAATCGAATCTAAGGCGATAACACGATCCGCAACACTTGGACCTTTAATGACACGGTAGAATAGACCGAGCATCGAGAGGAAGACACCCCCGAGTGCGATATAGATTAAAATATCGAACATCACCGACTCACCTCCAGAATGGCTTTCTCAAAACTATCGCGAATCGATGCGACGGCTTCGTCGACTTCCGGCATATGAAGCGCATGAATATAGAGAATCTTATTATCGTCCGAGATATCGACGACAAGTGTTCCAGGTGTCAAGGTAATCAGCATCGATAACAATGTGACTTGCCACGGTTGATCGAGTTCCGTCTCATAGGCAAAGATACCAGGCTGAATATCTAACTTCGGCTTTAAAATGATTTTTAGGACATCGATGTTCGCTACGACAAGTTCATAGAGAAAGCGGAAAAACAACAAGACGAGTGCGACGACAGGTCCGAGATAAAAACGACCCTTAAAGCCGCGACGGAAAGCGAACATCGCAATCAGACCTAATGCATAGCCGATGGCGAAACCGGAGGCCGAGAAATTATTCGCAAGAAACATCCACAAGAAAGCAAGAAATAAGTTGAGCAAGACTTGAAATGCCATGAATTAACGACCTCCTTTGAGTACGGCATCGATATAGAGCGTTGGATTCGTCAGAGGTTCAACGGCTTGTTGAATCAGTGGACGCATCGCCTCAGCGCCTACGCCATAGAGGATGCTAAGCGCAACTAAGGCAATCGCAGGTGCAAGCAGTCGAGAAACGAGCGCTTGCTTCTCACCTGAGTACGGTTTGGGTATCCCCCAAAAAGCACGCATGAACAGTTGGACGACCGAATACAAGACGAGCAGACTGGATAGTAGAACGATGATCGGTCCGACCAATTCACCAGCTTCAATGCCGCCACGAACAATCAAGAACTTCCCGATGAACCCACTAAGCGGTGGAATGCCGGCAAGCGATAACGCTGCAATGAAGAATGTCCAACCCAGCACCGGAAAGGCTTTGATCATGCCACCCATATCCTTTAGTTTAGTTGATCCGGCAATTCCGACCATGATGCCGACGAGCAGGAACAATGCAGCCTTGATCACCATATCGTGAAGCAGGTAGAAAATCGCACCTTCTAGTGCTTGCGGTGTCATAAGGGAAACCCCATACAAGATGACCCCGACTGCGACGATGATGTTGTAAATGATGATCTGTTTCGCATCCCGTGTCGCTAATGCGCCAATCACACCGATGATGATCGTGCTGAGGGCAAGGACACTTAAGATTTGATGAATCGTTCCGATCTCGTTTGAGAAGAACAAGCTATACGTCCGTAAAATTCCGTATACCCCGACCTTCGTCAACAAGGCACCGAACAAGGCAAGAACAGGTGTCGGTGGTACTTGATAAGAACCAGGTAACCAGAAGTAGAGTGGGAAAATCGCGCCTTTTAATCCGAAAACGATCAGGAACAACAAGGCGATGACGTTTAGAATCGCTGGTTGTCCAATCTCTGTGATCTTCTGACTGATGTCCGCCATGCTGAGTGAACCGATGATCCCGTACAAGAAGGCAACCGTCATGACGAATAATGCGGACGAGATGACGTTAATCAAAAGATACTTCAGCGATTCTCGTAACTGTGCCGGTTTCCCGCCGAGAACGATCAAGACATAAGACGAAATCAGGAAAACTTCGAAGAAGACGAACATGTTAAAGATATCACCTGTCGTAAAGGCACCATTGACACCAACGAGCAGGAATTGAACGGCAATGAAATAGTAGTACCGTTGATAGGAAACGCTCAAGTAGACAATGGCATACCAGATGATACAAAGAACAAGAATGCTCGTCGTCGTGACGAGTAAAGCGGATAGCATGTCAGAGACAAGCGTAATCCCGAAAGGTGCTGGCCAGCTACCGAGTGTGACGGTTAAAATGCCATTCAAACGGACAGTCAGAACGAGGTAGATGGAAGCACAGACAGTTAAAATCGTCGAAATGATGGAAACGATCCGTTGTCCTTTGAGGTATCGCGGGAAAAACATCAAGATGACACCGGTCAACAAAGGAATGATGATCGGTAATAGCGGTAAGTTAATCATTCGAATCGGTTCCTTTCATCTCTTCGATATTATCGGTCCCGAGCTCTTGATAAGCGCGATACGCAAGCACCAAGAAGAAGGCAGTGACACCAAAGCTAATGACGATGGCAGTCAGGACGAGTGCCTGCGGCAGTGGATCCGTATAGGAAGTCACGCCGTCCTTTAAAACCGGAGCCGCGCCTCGTTTTAATCCACCCATCGTCATGACGAGTAGATGGGCAGCGTGGCTGAGCAACCCTGTTCCGATGATAATGCGAAGAATGCTTTTCGAAAGAATGAGATAAATGGCACACATCGTCAGGATGCCTGCGGCGATCGCCATGATGATTTCCATATTAATCACTCTCCCCAATCGTTTGAATAATCGTCATCGTCACACCGACGACGACAAGATAAACACCAAGATCAAACAACATCGCCGTATGAAGTGATGTCTTACCGAATAACGGTAGGTTGAAATAGTCATGGGCATGTGTGAAGAACGGGACGTTAAAGACAAGCGCTCCTGAAGCCGTCAGTACGGCAATCAACATGCCAAGCGCCGTGATCCATTTGTAGTCGAATGGCAAAATCCGGCGTAACGTCTTGATGTCGTAAGCGAGTAAGATCAAGACAAGAGCAGACGCCGTCACGAGACCACCAATGAAACCGCCACCTGGTGTATAGTGCCCGGCAAAGAACAAGTAGACAGCAAACAGGAAGATGATGAACGTAATGAAGGAAGTCGCGGACTCTAAGATGACGTCATTCGTATGCTTTTTTGCCTGCTTTTTCATTTATCCATCCCTCCTGTTCGTCTGAATTTAATCATCGTGTAAATACCGATTCCGGCAAGTGCGAGAACGGCAATCTCAAACAACGTATCAAAGCCACGGAAGTCAACGAGTATGACGTTGACCATGTTCCCACCGGCGGCAAGATCTGCGACATTGTCAATGTAGTACTTGGCAATCGAAGCAAACGATCGCTGACTGAGCGAAGCAAGGGCAACAAGGGTCACTGTCAATCCGACGAGTGCCGAAATCAAGGCGTTGCCGAGCTTGAACGGAATGCGCTCTTCTTTCCGGCTGATTTCCGGTAAACGATAGAAAACGAGCAGGAACAGAGCGACCGATACCGTCTCGATGACGAGTTGCGTCAAGGCGAGGTCTGGCGCTCGAAATAACACGAAGAACAGGGCAACTGTATAACCTGTCACACCGAGTAAGATGATCGATGTCAGTCGTGATCGTGCAAAAGTGATTGAGAGAGCACTTGAGACAAGAACGAGAGCGAGAATGATCTCATAAGCATGAATCGAGCTAATCGGATCTACCGCGAAGCGGAAAGCGTCGAACCCGTATAGTGCTGTCAAAATCAAGATGACGACGAATCCGAAGATGTAGACGAGATACGACCGCATATACCCCGTCATGACCGTATCGTGAATACGTGTCGATGTCTGTTCACCACGACGTAACAAGGCGTCATATTGATGATTCAGTGAGACGGCACGTGGCATCCGGTGGTAAAGCGATTGCCAGCGTGGGAGTGTTTTATACAAGATTACGCCAGCACTGATGATCACGAGTGTCAGAAATAACTCGGTATTGAATCCGTGCCACATTGAAATATGGACATCAATCTTGCCACCGGCATTAACGACTTGCGGTAAGATCGCTTCGACTGCTGGTCGAATCAACGTATTCGACAATATATTCGGGAAAAGTCCGATGATGACGACGAGCGAGACAAGGACGAGTGGTGGGATCAACATACCAATCGGTGCCTCGTGTGGTGTTTTCGGCAACTGGTCGTCTTGGCGTTTACCGAAGAAGGTTCTCCGGACGATCAAGAGACTGTAGACGAATGTAAAAATGCTTCCGACGACGGCGAGAACAGGAATGATCCATCCGTAAGACGGTAAGTGGAACAAGTCTGATCCTGATACTTGAAGAACACCCGTCAAGAACATCTCTTTACTTAAGAAACCATTGAACGGCGGAATTCCCGCCATCGAAAGGGTCCCGATCATTGCGATCGTCATCGAGATCGGCATCAATTGCGCAAGACCACCGAGCTTCCGAATGTCGCGAGTACCAGTCTCGTGATCGACGATTCCCGCCATCATGAAGAGACTGCCTTTAAACGTCGCGTGGTTGATCAGGTGGAAGATTGCAGCAACTGTTGCAATCGTGTACAGTCCATCGTCTAACGCGTCGACGTGCAGGGCGGCGGCCCCGAGTCCAAGTAAGGACATGATCAATCCAAGCTGAGAAATCGTCGAGTAGGCGAGAATCCCTTTTAAATCATGTTGTTTCACCGCATTGAGTGAACCCCAGAATAAGGTGAATATTCCGACAGATGAGACGAGATAAAACCAAAGCGACTCACCTGCGAAAATCGGACTGAAGCGAGCGACAAGATACAATCCTGCCTTGACCATCGTTGCCGAGTGCAAGTAGGCACTAACGGGGGTCGGTGCTTCCATCGCATCCGGAAGCCAGATGTGAAACGGAAACTGAGCCGATTTTGTGAATGCCGCTAGCAAGAATAAAACAAGGGCGACTGTAAAGAAAGGTTCACTTTGAATCGACTCAAGCGACGCATAGGTCTCACGAATACTAAACGATCCGCTAAGTGTTGAGAGAATCGCAATTCCCCCAAGCATCGCTAGTCCACCGAAGACGGTGATCAGCATCGATTTTTGAGCGCCGTAACGAGAACGTTCTCGCTCGTACCAGTAGGCGATCAATAAGAATGACGAAATCGATGTTAATTCCCAAAACAGATAGAGGACGATCATGTTGTCTGACAAAACGACCCCAAGCATGGCGGTCATGAACATCAATAAATAGACATAAAATGTACCGAGTGCTTCTTTTTTCGCATCTAAATAAAAAATGGAATAGAGAACGACGAGTGTGCCGATTCCTGTGATCAATAATGCGAACAATAAGCCGAGTCCGTCAAGATACGTGACGAAATCGATTCCAAGCGATGGTATCCACGGCATGCGTGCCGTAAAGGTCTTACCTGACATCGTACCAGGGAGAAAGCGGCTAAAATACGAAACGAGCAGTACAGGTACGACGAGTACAAACCAACCGGTATGAATGTTCGGAAGGCGCTTCGCTAAAAGCGGGATGAAAAGACTGATCAATATGGGCAGTAGGATCGCCCCATGCATCACGGACACGAAATTCCCTCCTTTGTGACATCGACGACCAAAAATGAAAAAAGGGACGCGAACGCAAGCTGTTGAAGCTCGGAACTGTCCAGTAGAAGACACGATTCATTTTGTTCGTCGAAGATGTTTCTGAATCAAGTATAGCGTATCTTTTTCCTTCATGCATGACGTGAAGCGTTGAAGCATAAGGGATGGAGCCGTTTCTTCATTTGCTTGTTAAATATGTAGGAACACGGTAAAAAAGAGCAAAAATTTTTTAAAAATTTTTTTGAAAATCAAGCGATTTCAGATGAAAAGGATTTGAAATCAATGAACATGGGTACAGTTATCAAGAGTATACGTATCGATCACAGAGGGGGAAAATTCATGCGAGCAACATTTAAGACAGGTGTCGTTTTAGGTGGTCTAGCGGCGATTGCAACGATCGCTTATCAACAATACCAACAGCGAAAAACGACTTCTAACGATATTGATCATCGACCAAGTGTTGATGCAAAGCGTGATCCGGCAGAGGTAGGGTTGACGCAACTCGATTCCATTCATCGCGCAGACTGGCAAGCGAATGGATTTCCACAAACCCATGCTGAACTCGAACGCTTAGAACGAGAAGAGAACTAAAAAACACGTCTCTCGCACGAGAGGCGTGTTTTATAATCATCAAGCACTCGTTGTGACAAGGGCACGTGTCCGTTCACTGTGTGCTGTATAAGAAGAGAGGTGTTCGAACTGATAAAGCGTTAAGGTTGCTGTACGACGTTGCCCAGTGCTGGATTCGAGCATTAGATAAGCCTCATTAAAATCAGTGCCACCACCGTCATAGCGGATATGTGCCGTAATCGTCCGTCCGTCTGTCGTCTGCATATAAATATCGTAACCTCCGAAATCAACACGCTTGAAACGGGTCGCCTCGCTTACGATGTGCTTAAATGTTTCAATCAAAGAATATGTCATCTTTCGTTCCTCCCTTTATTTCTTCCAAAACAAGATAAGTTATAATTAACTCCGAATATTACTTTTCCCATTAAATTGAAGAAATAAACATCAAAAATGAATCTTTTTTAATCTTGTTATGAAACGCGTTTCATACTTTATGATGATGACAGACGGTGCGTAACCGATTGCGGGCGTTAGCCGATACAGAAACTGTATAATCAAAAAGACAAGAGG